>NZ_KI912608.1:0-1243481 GCF_000519265.1 Desulfonatronum lacustre DSM 10312 | reverse complement strand
AATAAATACGCTTCGACCTTGAACTTTTTTTGCTCCTTGCACTTGGGGTTTTTGAACGGACTGCCGGATAAGGACTTTTTCAACACTCAGATAAAGCTCCGGCGAAGGTCCTATGGGCTTTCGCCGGACTCAGTTAAAAACAAGTAATGGTAAGGAAAAATGGACAGTCATTCCCGACAAACGATATCGACTTGGGTGGCAACGGCGGAAGTGCCGGAACATTCCCCTCTCACCGAGAATACGCATGCTGATGTGTGCATTGTCGGCGCGGGGATAGCCGGCATGACCATCGCATATCTCCTCGCGCGCGAGGGCAGATCGGTGGTTGTGTTGGATGACGGGCGAATTGGTGGAGGAATGACGGAGCGTACATCGGCTCACCTATCCAATGCTATTGACGACGGCTATTTTGAGATCGAGCGTCTGCATGGCGAAAAGGGGGCTCGGATCGCCGCCCAAAGTCACACGGCGGCGATTGACCGCATCGAGGCCATCATTGCGGAAGAGGGAATTGATTGTGATTTCGAACGCCTTGACGGCTACCTGTTCGTTCCACCCGGGGACTCAAAAGACGTGCTCGAACGTGAAGTGAAGGCCGCGCATCGCGCGGGACTCAGGGATGTTGAGCAGGTTGAGCGTGCGCCAATTGATTCTTTCGACACCGGATTGTGTTTGCGCTTTCCCCGACAGGCGCAGTTCCACCCCGTGAAGTATCTGGCCGGGCTCAGTCGCGCCATTGAACGCGACGGCGGGCGCATCTTCACCGGATCACACGCAAGCACTATGGAGGGAGGCGCGCAGGCGCGGGTCGAAACAAGCAATGGATACGTAGTGACCGCTACTGCGATTGTGATCGCCACGAACACTCCGGTAAACAACATCGTCACCATCCACACCAAACAGGCCCCTTATCAGACCTATGTGATCGGCGCACGGATTTCACGCGGTTCGGTTACAAGAGCTTTGTACTGGGATACAGCCGATCCATACCACTACGTCAGGATTCACAGTATTTCCTCTGGAGATGGTGACCCGTACGATGTTCTGATCGTCGGAGGTGAGGATCACAAAGCAGGACACGCGGAAGACGGCGAGCAGCGGCACGCGAATCTTGAAGCGTGGGCACGTGAGCGATTCCCGATGATTGAAAGGATAGTGTTTGCCTGGTCTGGTCAGGTTATGGAGCCCGTTGACGGCATTGCCTTCATCGGACGCAATCCAGGCGACCCGCGAAACGTTTTTATCGCTACCGGAGATTCAGGAATGGGCATGACGCATGGCACCATTGCGGGAATTCTCATCACGGACTTAATTGTCGGGCGCGAAAGCTCCTGGGTACCGCTCTATGATCCTTCTCGCAAGTCTCTCCGTGCCTTTCTGGAATATGCCAAGGAGAATATCGATGTCGCCGTGCAGTACGCCGAGGATTATTTGACAGGGGGGGACGTGGGTTCAACCGAAGAGATTGCCCAGGGCGAAGGGGCGATCATTCGACGAGGGCTGCGGAAGCTTGCGGTATACCGTGACGAACAAGGAACCCTGCATGAGCGCTCAGCCGTGTGTCCACACCTTGGGTGCATGGTAAGCTGGAATCCCTTGGAGAAGACCTGGGATTGCCCATGTCACGGTTCAAGCTACGACCGTTACGGGCGGGTCATAAGCGGACCGGCGAACAGCGACCTTGAAGGTGTGGAAGAATTATAATTATCCGGTTGTTAATCGTCTCAAATGGTGATGTGTGGCACTGAAAGCACGGCACGAAACTAAATTTGAATATGAGGGTTCAAACAATGACAAATGAAAAGATTGAAAACGTATCGCAAAAGGACGCTGGTATGAACAGAGAAAATGCAATCAAGACTATGCTTGATCGTCGCGTTTTTCTTATCGCATCCATGGGCACCGCGGGCTGGCTCATGATGGGTGGTCTCGGTCTTCCCAGGTCTGTTCAGGCAGCATCACCCATTGCATTACCACCTCTTCCTTATGCCGAGAACGCATTGGAGCCGGTCATAACAGCAGAAACGATCGGTTTTCATTATGGGAAACATCACAAAGGGTATGTGGACAAACTGAACAACCTTATCGCCGAAACAGAATATGCTGGATCGTCATTGGAGGAGATTATTTCCGGTAGTGCGGGACGGCCGGAAAAGATGGAGATCTTCAACAACGCGGCGCAGATATGGAACCATACATTCTACTGGAACAGCATGAAGCCAAAGGGCGGAGGCGAACCACCCGCGGCACTCAAACAGAGAATGGAGGCATCCTACGGCAGTGTCGAGGCCTGCAAGCAGGAGCTTGCCGCCGCGGCAACTGCCCAGTTCGGCAGTGGCTGGGCTTGGCTCGTGCTGGACGGGGACACGCTCAAGGTGGTCAAGACCGGTAACGCGGATCTGCCGTTGACCAACGGAATGAAGCCGTTGTTGACCATTGATGTGTGGGAGCACGCCTATTACCTGGATTATCAGAACCGTCGCGCCGACTACGTCAAGGCAGTGCTGGACAATCTGGTCAACTGGGATTTCGCGGCGCAGAACCTTGGATGATTGGAGTTTCCGTTCCAAGGAGATCTTTCGGAGAAGAAGAGAATAATGCATGGAAAGCAACCCTGCAATTGAAGTGAAGCCTCGCTCGCTTTCTTTCTATATAGTCCTGGCAGCGGCGATTTATGCTTTTATCAAAGCTTATTGGTTGCTGTCTCCGATTCTGTTGTCCTTTGTGCTCACCATGCTCATTGCGCTGGCAATCAATCCAGTGATTTTGCGGATACAGGTTGTGACACGCAACAGAAGACTCGCGGCCGGACTGTTCACGCTTGGCTTTCTCGGAAGCATCGTTTTGGCGGGCTGGACAATGTTCGGGCCGATGAAGGAATCCGTCGAAAATCTCACGAGGGAGATACCTGAATACTGGGAGCGTATTCAGAAGCCTCTGATTCGACTTGAGCAGCAAGCCATACTTTCCGAAGAGAAGTTGCAGGAGGAAGTTTCCACTGAAATTGCACGGGATGACCCGGAAACTGTCGAACCTGCTGGCGAGGAGGAATCCGATGAAGTATCAAAATCCTCTGATCAAGGCGAAACTCTTCGTTCCAATATCACCGGAATGTTTCAGGATTTGCTGGGTAACTTTACCGCGGTGGCATTCAATGCCGGTCAAATCTTCATCGTATTGGTGACCGTCTTTTTCGGCGTTTTGTTTACAATCATGAATCCACGTCCGATTTTTAGGGCGATTTTTTTACTTGTACCCAAGCGCAACCATGATCAAGCCCAAATCCTTCTTCAGCGAATCACCGAATTTGCACCGAAGTGGGCAGGAACGATGCTCTTGGACATGGCTTCGATCGGCCTGCTTGTTTTTATCTTTATGTGGATAATTTTTGGATTTTTGGACGCTCTTGTTCTCGGAATTTTCGCGGCGCTTATGGGTGCCATACCATTTCTTGGCCCGTTTTTGAGTGCCATACCAGCACTGTTGCTCGCTTTCGGAGCTGGTGGAATGACTCCATTATGGGTTCTTCTTGCGTATGTCGTGATTCAAGGTCTGCAAAGTAATTTTCTTGAGCCGTTTATCATGGCGCGTGGAATGAAATTGCATCCATTAGCTGTAATTTTTGCGATGCTTTTATCCGTTGCGGCTTTTGGCGTATTGGGTGTCCTGATTGCTGCGCCTCTGATTGCCATATTGAGTATCTTTCATGACGAACTGTATCGAAAGCGGTATCTGCCAATGGTTACGGATGAAGACCTGGATGATCTGGCAAGAAAGGCTCTGCGCGAAAAAAAATGAACCGCCCGCTTCGCTCAAGGCGCGGAGGACGCAAAGAATAATTTTTCCCTGCTTTCCAAATGTTTCCTTAGCGTCCTCCGCGCCTTGAGCGAAGCGGGCGGTTCATCATTCAGCATTCATCTTTAATCAGTAGGAGAGCGGACGATGAGCGAATGGTCGAACTGGTCCGGAAGCGTGCGGTTTACACCTGCTGCCGTGGTTGTTCCCGAGAACGAAGAGGAGCTTGCCCGGATCATCCGCCGGGCCGGAGACGAGAAGCAAACGGTTCGTGTCAGTGGTGCGGGCCATTCCTCGACGCCTCTGGTGCAGACGCCGGACATCCTGGTGTCCATGAAAAACTTCAATGGCTTCGTGGCCAGGGATGGGGCGACAATCGCCATCCGTGGCGGAACGATGCTCACGGAGGCCAACGAGATATTTCTTGAGCATGGCCTGGCCCTTGAGAACCTCGGCGACGTGGATCTTCAGGCCCTGGCCGGTGCCATCGGCACGGGAACGCACGGCACGGGACGAAATCTCCGGACCATGTCCAACCATCTTGTTGGGGGCAGGCTTGTCAACGGCAAGGGTGAGATCGTCGATTTCAGCATTAAGGACGATCCCGACTTCACCTTGGCCGCCCGGGTCGCCCTGGGGACTCTGGGTATCTTCACCGAACTTCGGCTCAAGTTGGTGCCCGCCTTTCACCTGCACCGCAAGGAATGGTGCACCCATATCGAGGACTGCATGGTCAACCTGGACAAGCTCATCGCCTCGAACCGCAATTTTGATTTCTACTGGTACCCCCGCAGCGATGAGGCCAAACTCAGGACCCTGAACATTCCCGGTACAGGGCCGAAGGACATCCCCTATGCCTGGTGCCAGAAGGAACGGACGGGCTGGAGCGGCGACGTCATCCCCCGGTCGCGGGGTAACAAGTTCGATGAAATCGAATACTGGCTGCCCATTGAAAACGGTCCGCCCTGCTTTGAAGAGATCCGCCAGAGGATCAAGGACGTTCATAGGAAGGATGTCGGTTGGCGGGTCCTGTACCGAACCGTGGCCGCGGACGAAGCCATGTTGAGCGGAGCGTACGGCAGGGCCTCGGCCACCATTTCCATGCACCACAACGCGTCCCTGCCCCATGACGCATTTTTCAGGGACATCGAGCCGTACCTGACCAAATACGGCGGTCGGCCGCACTGGGGCAAGAAGCACTACCAGACCGCCACGAACCTGAAGCAGCTGTACCCCCGCTGGGATCATTTCCAGGGAATCCGTCGGTCCATGGACCCGGAAGGGGTGTTCATGAATGCGTATCTACGGACGATTTTTGAGGAAGGGTAGGGGGATAGTGATAGAATTCAGAGGTCAGAAGTCAGAAATCATGGGGGTCGGCGTCGGTATCGGTATCGGGATCGGGATCGATACTGTGTTCGCCAACAATCCTAATTCGACCCCGATGCCGATACCGATACCGAAAGAGAAGCTTTATGGGGGGCGTGGAAATGATGAAAATGGGACGGAAGGTCTGGATGATTTCGGCTGGGCGTATTCCGTTGCGCAGTACCGGGCGGGAGCCTGAAAACACCAGCCGGGACGAGTTGTGTTTCCTCAATGTCGGGTACCGGGAGGCGCAGGTCAAGGTGACCCTGTTCTATGCTGACCGCGAACCGGTGGGGCCGTACAAGCTGGATATCCCGCCGCGTCGGATCCGGCGGGTGCGCGTGAACAACCTGATCAACCCGGAGGCGCCTCCGCTGGATACGGATTACGGCGCCGTGATCGAGTCCAACGTGCCCATCGTGGTCCAGTTTGAGCGGACGGATACCAGTGAATCCAAACCCGCCATGTCGCCCATGATGGCATTTGCGACATGAATCAGGGTGCGGACTACCGGAGTCAGGAGCAGCGCAGGGCATTTGTTTCTCCCGTGCCCACCAAGTGGGAACGGTTGAAATGGTTTGGGCCCGGATTTGTCTGGATGGTCTCTTCGGTGGGTTCCGGATCGATCCTGTTCACGCCCAGGGTCGGCTCCCGGTACGGCTACGACCTGCTCTGGGCGGCGCTCATCGTGACGTTTCTGACCTGGGTGATCATCCGGGAGATCGGCCGTTACACCGTGGTTTCCGGGCGCACGATCCTCGAAGGCTACGAGGGCCTGAAAGGCCCCAGGGGGTGGGCCGTATGGCTCATCTTCGTGCCCGGCATTGTCAGCGGCATCGTTGTGGTCTCGGGCATCGCGGCCCTTGTTGGGAGCGCGCTGGTGATCGTCCTGCCCCTGAACCAAGCCGTTGCGTCGGTGGGGATCATCCTTGTTTCCGCCGTGCTGGTGATCAGCGGCCAATACAAGAAGCTGGAGCTGGTTACCACGGTCATGGCGGTGATAATGATCGTTTCCGTATTTTTGACCGCAATCGCTGTCTTTCCGGGCTGGGAGGCGTACGGCAGGGGACTGATTCCCACAATGGTTCCGGACTTTGACCTTTATTTCATTCTGCCCTGGTTCGGCTTTCTCCTGGCGGGTGCCGCGGGCATGATGTGGTTCTCCTACTGGGTCGCGGCCCGGGGATACGGCGGGGAGATTATTGAGGGAGACGACACGTTGCCTCCGGAAACGTCGACCAAACGCAGCGATGCCGATACGCGGCTGCGCCGCTGGCTGGTGATCATGTCCACCACGGCGGCCATCGGCGTGCTCGGCGCCACCATTGTCAATTTTTCCTTCCTCACCCTGGGCGCGGAGCTGCTCCGGCCACTGGGGGTCATTCCCGAAGGCATCCGGGTGGCTGAGGATCTGGCCAGGTTGCTGGGCGAGGTCTGGGGCGGACCAGGTCAGTATCTGCTCGTGGCCGGCATTTTCGTGGCCTTGTGGGGGTCCATCCTCTCCAATCAGGACGGCTGGGGGAGGATGTACGCGGACGCGACATTGATGTTGCTGCCGCGGACCATGAAACGTCTTGAGAAAGGAAGATCCCGAGCCGGGCTGCGCAGGCAGCTGATGAACAGTTACATCCTGGTTGTCCTGACCGGGATTCCGATCATCGTCTTCCTGCTGCTGCGCAACCCCGTGGTCATCCTGTCCGTTGCCGGCATCATCACCGCTGCCCACCTGCCGATCATGGTCGCCCTGACATTGTATCTGAACCTGAGCCGCCTTCCACGCCACCTCGGTCCCGGCATCTTTTTCACCACGGCAACTGGATTCGCGATAGTGTTCTACGCCTTCTTCTCGATTCTGTTTTTTTACAATCTGCTGTT
Organism: Desulfonatronum lacustre DSM 10312; assembly: GCF_000519265.1. NCBI lineage: Bacteria > Pseudomonadati > Thermodesulfobacteriota > Desulfovibrionia > Desulfovibrionales > Desulfonatronaceae > Desulfonatronum > Desulfonatronum lacustre. The sequence continues at coordinate 1,236,443 of NZ_KI912608.1, read as the reverse complement.
TTCCTGAGAGCTTTCGGTTCTTCGACGTTAAGACGTGGAATTGCTATTGGCCGAGTAGCCGATGTGTCGTAAAACCACATCCGGTTTGAACCGGATTTTTTGGCGTTATACATAGCCTGATCCGCGGCTTCCAGCAGAGCGTGCGGAGAGGATGCGTCGTGGGGGTAGAACGAGATCCCAATACTGACGGAAATCTGGACAGGCTGTTGTGCTATTAGGAAGGGCTTCTCGAGTGCATCGATAATATCCTTGGCCACACGCTCAACACCATTGCGCTCCTTTGCGCCGGTGAGAATCACGGTAAATTCATCGCCGCCCATACGAGCAACCGTATCTTCCTCCCGAATACAATCAGTAATGCGTTTTGCAACGTCAGACAGTAAATGGTCACCCACTTCATGGCCGAGCGAATCGTTGACTTTCTTGAAGCCATCAAGATCCAGGAACAGTACGGCAAGAGGTAGGCTACTGCGCTTTGCATGAGTGACCCCCTGTTCGAGACGATCCAGGAAAAGACGTCGATTCGGAAGCCCGGTCAGAGGGTCATGATTGGCGCTGTGCCATATTTTTTCTTCGGCGAGCGCTTGTTCGGTAATATCCCGGAAAATGCAGACAATCGCCTCGGTGTGTTGATGCTCGTCCAGCACGGGCGCAAGCAGATACGCGAACCTTTCACCCTTACCAGTACCAAAAGTGTGGCTGAAATTGCCTCGGTAGATGGACTGGTTAGCAATCACCTTTTCAAGATTGCTCTGGAGGTCTGAGGCGAAAGAAAACCCGAGGTCAGAGGTGGAATGTCCGATGATCGCCTTGGGATTCAGAGCGAAGAGATCGGCAGTGGCCCTATTTGCATAACTAAATCTGCCTTCGAGATCCAGCACGCAAATCGGATCAGGCGATGCGACCAGAATGGTGCCGAACAACCGGGTATCCATCTCTTTTAAGACCGTATAGTGCTCCATCGATTCGACGAGGGCCTGGTCTATGGCTTCATGAAATCTGGTAAGGTCTTCAAGCTGTTGCCCGGTAACCGTTGGATTAGCTTTAATCCATTGTGACACCACGCTTGCACGCAGGGCACGAAACTCGGACATTGTGTCCATGAGGCTGAAGCCGCTGGTCTGTCGGTCGCTACCGTGCTTGTCTGCCGAAGACTCCTGCCCATCGTACGCCCCAGAGACCGCCTCTAAGCCTTTCGATTTGGCGGTCTGCTGTTTTACTCTGGTGTGTATCGAGATCGTCGGCAATCTCCAGAAGCATGCCCTTGGCGTGGTCGCGCAGCCCGTGTTGGCCCATATGCCGGGCATGAAAGATGGTTTTTGCAAATACTTCCCAGGCCTGAAGAATTGGCTCTATTTCTGCTCGAATAAAATCAGCTAATCGCATATTCATCTACTCCTTTTGTCATTTCAGAAGGGGCCGATTACATCAAGAGCCGAGTTTTATCCGCTCAACCGGCGGAGATGAAGCCGGGATACAATATCATGCCTCCGTCCACGATCAGGCTCGTGCCATGGACGTAGTCCGACTCGTCCGAAGCCAGCCACAAGGCCGCCTTGCCGATATCCGACGGGTCTCCGATCCGATTGCGCGGGATCAGCTTCAACAGTTCGGCCTTGGCTTCCGGGTCATCCCAGGAATCGCGATTGATGGGCGTTTTGATCGCGCCGGGGGCGATGCTGTTCACGCGAATTCCCTCGGCGCCCAGCTCCTGGGCGATGCTTTTCATGAACAGCATCAAGCCGCCCTTGGAGGATGCGTAGTTCACCCGGCCGGCCCAGGGGATGATCTCATGCACCGAACTGATGAAAATGATCTTGCCCAGGGCTGAAGATCGCTCCGGCACCATGCCCCGGCGCAGAAACTCCTTGGTCGCGGCCCGGGCGCAGAGGAAGGCTCCGGTCAGGTTGATATTGATGACCGAGTTCCACTCATCCAGGGTCATCTCCGTAAAGGCCGCGTCCTGCTGCACTCCGGCGTTGCTGATCAGGATGTCCACGGTGCCGAAGGTTTCCACGGTCCGGCGGAACAGGGCCTCCACATCCGACTCGCTGCTCACGTCGGCCTGAACCGCAACGGCCTGGGAGCCCTGATCCCTGATCTCCGCGACCACCACCTCGGCCCCCTCGCGGCTGCCGGAGTAATTGACCACCACGTTCGCCCCGGCCTCGCCCAGAGCCCGCGCAATGCCCGCGCCGATGCCCGAACTCCCGCCGGTGACCACGACGGTCTGGCCGTCCAGAATCTTTGACGTTTTTTGATGTTCCTGGTTCATGTCGTTCCTCCGTTTGAGGCAGTTGTGGTTTCACACGATGGTCAGATGATGCTGAAGTCTTCCGTGAAGATCTGTTCAAAAGGCACGCCGGCTTTCATGAGCTGATCCCGCAGGGAATCCATCAGCACCTTCGGCCCGCAGATCAGGTAGACCTTGGTTTTCAGGTCGCCCACCCGGTCCGCGATGACTTCCGGCGTGAGATACCCTTCGGAATCGGAAGAGTGGGGGATGTAGTGCAGGTATTCCTCTTTCACGCCGAGGTCCGTAATTTCGTCGTGATAATAGGCTTCTTCCGGTACCTGCACGCTGTAGAAGAGATGCGCCTTGTTGTATTTGCCCGCCTGGAAATCCGCATTCTCAACCATGCTCAAAAACGGCGTGATCCCGATCCCGCCGGCCACCAGCACGGTTTCCTTGTCCGCATGCTCCGTCATGTGCTCGCCGAACTTGCCGTAGGGCCCCCAGATGGAGGCCCGCTGACCCGGCTTCAGGATGGGAAGCTCTTTTGTCCAGTCGCCCATTTTCTTGACGGATATCCGGATGTTCCCGGCCTGGGGCGCTGACGAAATGCTGAAAGGATGCGGCTCGGATCGCAGATCCGGTGAATCGAAAGAGACGTACAGGAACTGGCCGGGGTGGAAGGCCATCTTCCGGTTCGGATCCCGGGGGCGCATGTGGACTTCGGTGATGTCGCCCAGGATTCGGACATGATCCACGAGATAGTTATGGAGCGGCCCGAACCAGCGGTAGAGCACCCGGATATAGAAATAGCAGCACACCCCGACCGCGGCCCACACGGCGAACCAGGCCCCAAGCAGCGGATACGACATGATCTGGCCCTGAGCCACGACTGCGTGGAATATCACCAGCACCAGCACCAAGCCGAAGAAATTGTGCGTCTGTTTCCAGTGGTGGTAGGGCAGTGAGATCCAGAGCGACAACGACGTCAGCGCGACCAGGGCCGCCAGGGCGATCAGGCCGCTCATCCGGGCAAAATAATAATGTTCCGCCTCGCCGGGCAGTTGGGCTATCCAGAAAAAGCGAACAAAGTCGAACTCCGGATTCAGGGCCAAAAATATCGGGTGCAGGACAATGAGGTACAAGGCGAGTTCGCCAATTTTGCGGTGCGCCTTGTAGACCTTGTCCAGCCCTCCGAACAACCGCTCCACGATAGGCAGTCGCGCGGCCAGCACCAGGGCCCAGCACATCAGCATGGTCGTGCCCATGCTTCCGATTTTGGCAAGATACTTCAGGCGGTGATCGTACCAGTCGTCGTAGAACCACATGGAACCGAAATAGATCGCATAGGTAAGCACCAGGCTCAACCCGACAACCAGATACCCCCAGTAATACTGTTTCTTGATGATCACACCCATTCTCCGTCCTGTTGCCGCGGTTCGCAAAGTCGAACCACAGCCTGATAACGCTCTTCAACGACCCAGCGGTCCAGTTCTTCCGGCAAGCCTTCGCGCGCACCCCGGACAAGCATTTCAGCCTGTCGCAAAAGCGTTGCCCGATCTTCCGGACGGTGAACGAAGTACGCCACAGTGGCCAGAGTTTCCAGCAGGCGGATGGTTACCTGGACATTGGAGCGGACATTTTGCCGGATCTGGTTGAATGCCGCGTCCGCGATCTCTGAAAATCCCCTGGTGGGCGCGATGACCCGCAGTTGCTTTTGATCGTCAAGGAGATACGGGGACGGAATGTCGCGTTGAGCCAGTCGGCACAGGGCGGATCCCAGCTGATTAATGCAGGCGATTGCCGTGAACGAGTCGTTCAAACTGGGGGAAAGCGCCCGCAACGCAATCTCGACAAGTTCAAGGACCGCGAACTCGATGTCCTGACTCGGGGTTCTTTCGTCGTCCAGGGCGATCGCCCGGTTGATTTGTTTGGGGAGTTGGTCGGTGATTTTGTCTCTCGGCCAGATCCGGACCAGTGGTCGTCCAGCGATAACATATCGTCCTGTCTGCTGCTCCAGCCGGATGACCGCATCCTCCCTTACGGCCCATTCCATCAGGACATCCTTGTCGATGAACTGAAGATACCCGTCGTTGGTTGCGGGAACAGGACGAGACTCCCTGGAGAACATCTCAATGAAATCCGCACTGGGCAGATCTTCCGTTTTCAGGGTGTCTCTCGCGGTTTTTGGGGGATAAAGATCATCGATGGTCTTGAGCAGCTCGTCGCCGACCCGGGCCACAACCTTGTTGGCCTGTATGGAAACGGAAACGTGATGGATGAAGTAGATCAAGACTCCCACGCTCAGCACAGCGAACAAGACGCCCAGGGACACTGACAAATGCGGCACGAATACTATGTCTCCAGGAGAATCCGAACGGCGCACCGTGCGCAGCACGACCAGGCAATAGAGAAACGTGGCGACAAAGGTGCCGAGCACCACCTGGGTTACCGTATCCCGCATGAAATTCCGGAGTAGCCGGGGGCCGAGCTGGGATGAAACAAGCGACAGAGCGACCAGCGTTATGGAGAACACGACGCCGGCTATGGTGATCATTGAACCGGCAATGGTTTTCAGGACCGCACTGGCGCCCTCGGCTCCGCCGGAAAAGGTCCAGTCCAATGAATTTTCCAAAAAATCCGTAATGGGATCGTTTGAAGCGGTGGTTATGAAAGCCAGGGCCACTGCCACGCAGGACATGACAACCGGAATGAACCACAAGCTGGAATGGATCTGAACGAATATTTTCAAGAACTGCGCTTTCACGACTATGCCTCATACGCCCGCAAGTTGTCCTCGTTCTCATGGGGAATGGCTTTCGCGCCGGAAGAATTGAATCAAAAAACTGCCCAGGCGACAGATTTCTCCGTGCCTGGACAGTTCAGAAAGATTGCCTCAAGGGAGCAACCTGTTCGTTTTATTTTTTGTACTCAGGCATCTTACGCAGTTCTTCCTCACTCATGGGAATGTAGACGCGAACGTCATTGTCAGCATCCTTGTGAATGTCGGCTTCATTCACATCGATAGCTATGCTGCGTGCGCCCATGCCGAGAAAACCGCCTACGTTCACCACAATTCGTTCAACTTTACCTTCAGGTGTCATCAAGACTTCGTTGACATCAGCGATATTTTCATTGTTGGCGCCGTAGACACTCGCGCTCTGCAGGTCGTCCGCGGTGATAAGATCAGACGATACCCGCTGATATCCCTCTTGAGGTTCTACGTCTGTGGCCCGATGAGGACGCGCGGGATCAGTGGTGACTTGGCGATCTTGATCATATTTCGGCAAGACCTCGCTTTGTTCACCAGCCTGTCCAGGGCGCCGAGTCTGATCAGTTTCATTCTGTTTCTTGTCCATATCACGCTGTTTCTTGTCCATGTCACGCGACATGCCTTCCTGCCCAGAGCGACGATCCTGATCGGTTTTCTTTAGTTGATCTTGATCAGATTTCGGCACGGTCTGATACTCACCCGTTTGTTCGGAGCGTTTCTGATCAGTTTCTTTTTGTTTCGTGTCCATGGTGCTTTGCGCGAATGCGGGACTCAAACTCAGTAATCCGATAATAATGCTAACGATGAGTGTCTTCATGATGCTTCTCCTTTAAGATTTTATGCCAATACATACATAGTCGCCTACTCTTCCGTGCCGAAACTGCTGGGTTTTGTACGACCTTGTTGCTGATTGTCATCTCGCCATTGTTGCCGCCATCAATCCACTAGTCTGTCCACTAGTCTGTCACTGCTGCCGGCCATCGCGCAGTTGACCGTCGGTACCTTGGCCTCTCTGCCACTGCTGCGGACCGTCGGTACCTTGGGTACCCTGGCCTCTCTGCAACTGCTGCTGACTGTCGGTACCCTGGGTACCCTGACCTCTCTGCATCTGCTGCTGGCCGTCGCGACCCTGGCCTCTCTGCATCTGCTGTTGACCCTCGGTACCCTGGTCTCTCTGCATCTGCTGCCGGCCATCTCGATCCTGATCTCTCTGCCACAGAGGCTGGCTATCGCTATCCTGTTCTTCATGCTCCAGCATCTCGCCTCTCCCCTGGCCTCTCTCCCAAATCTCCCGACCCTCGTCGTCCGTCATCGATTGATCTTGATCCTGACGCCATTGCTGACTTCGACCTTGATCATTTAGCGTATCAGTATCGCTCTGATATACACCAGTTCTTTGTTGAGTCTGAGTAGTTTGAGTATCCTTTTCAACCTGGGCAAATGCGAGACCCGAACTCAGTAATCCGATAATAATGCTTGCCAATAAAGTTTTCATAAACATTCTCCTTTATGAAGTTATTTTAGTTGATCGAAGTGACACTGATCTCCAAGCCGATTGTTTTTTACGTCTTGCTTAGCCTCCGATTTTGGATATTGCCTTGTTTTGGTTGCCTTACCTACACCACTCGCTACGTAACTAGAGGATAATCTTTTGAGCATTCCTGTCTGTAGGGGAATCGCATGTTTTGTGTGAGGAGAAATCTCACAGGCGACGGGAATAACTCCCGGGAAGATTGCGAGGAGGCGGTAAAGGGATCGTTCGATCCGGGTTCCTGATCACGGAGGAGAAGATGGGCGCACCATTGCCATTTCCATTGATGGCAAGACCTTACGTGGTGGCGTATGATTTCGGATAAAAACCGCCTCACCTGCTCAGCGGCGTCCTGCATCAGGCATTAGGCATCAGGCATCAGGAGGCCGCAAACCTCGGGCGACTGGATACCCGCCTTCGCAGTCCGTTGAAAAACTCCCAATTGCTGCGTCGCTGCAAAAAGTTCAAACTCTCACGTATGAATAAATACGCTTCGACCTTGAACTTTTTTTGCTCCTTGCACTTGGGGTTTTTGAACGGACTGCCGGATAAGGACTTTTTCAACACTCAGCTAGCGGGTACGACCGATTCGGGGGACGGCGTGGTAAAAAAAAAAAAATCCCGCGAAGGCGGGAATCCAGTGCCGGAATGAGGCTTCACTCAGGATGGAACAAAAGCAGGAGAGGATAGGAGTATTTGCTCAGCACGTTTTGCGACCGCTCTTGTTCCGGCAATCGGAGGGTCGGTATCGGTATCGGTATCGAAACAGGAAGAGTTGAGAACGCATCCCAGCGTTTTCGATCCCGATCCCGATTCCGATTCCGACCCCGGTACCGATTGCCGGAGCAAGAGCGGGCTCTAAATGTACTGAGTAGTTACGAATTTATGATGCATTCCGGGAAGGGCGCCGTGATGTCAGTTGAAGCAAATCTATGACCGCTGCTTCAAGTTGGCGATCCCGCCCGGCGATCTCGTCAGCCGGAGTGTGATCAACAAACAGGTCGGGGATTGCGCCGTTTTGCTCCATATCGGTGCCGTCCGGGAGATACCACCCGCGAAAGGGCAGGCGGACCGTTGCCCCATCGATCAAAGAGTGGCTCCCGGTGGAAATGACCCCTCCGTAGGTCTGTTTTCCCACCAATGTGCCCCGTCCCAGCGTTTTGAATGCGTGGGCCAGGATTTCCGAGTTTGAAAAACTTTTCTCATTGGCCAGCATGTTGATCGGCAGGGTATAGCGTGGCGCGTCCAGGCGATCCTGGGGATAGCGGCCGTTCAAATGGGGATCGGCTCCAGCGGGGACCGTATAGGCATGTTCCGCGGTCATGATCGAAGTAAGGATGCGGTCGCTGGTATGTCCTCCGCCATTGTTGCGAACATCGATAATCAGGCCGTCTTTCGAGTCGGCAGCCGCGTACAGATGGGCCTGGAATTTTTCCAACGATGCCTGATTCATCGCCTCGATATGAATGTAGCCGATGCGTCCGCCTGAAAGCTCCGAAGCCTTGCGCCGGCTCTCTTCCTGAAACGCATTGTACCGCAGTCCGGCGAAGTCGTTGAAAGAGATCGGAGTCAGGATCGCCTGGGAGGCGACACGTTTGCCGCTGATGGATCGCTCGAAGCCGACAACGACTTCCTGTTCGACTTTTCCTCGCAACCGCTCCAGCAAGGAGTCCTGTTCGTCAAAGCTTTGCATATCAATTTTGGTTATTATATCGCCCTGGTACAGGCGGACAGGTCCACGGTCCGAGGGTCCTCCGGGAATGATCTTCGTGATGAGATACCCTTTCCTCTCATCCTCCAGAGTCACCCGCGTATATTCGATACCCAAACGGCCTGAGGGGTCGCGTAATGCGGAACCTGGTCCCGGATTGGAGAGTCCCATGTGCGAAGCGGACAGTTCACCCAGGAGTCGATTGGCGATATCGCTGAATTCACTTGCGGTCCGAGTCCGGACAATGAGTTCCTCGTAATCAGCGACAAGCCTCTTCCAGTTCAAGCCCTTCATGTCCGGCCGGTAAAAACCTTCCTCGATCACTCGCGCCACTTCCCGAAACTTCTGCAAAGACTCTTTTCGAAGATCGATCCGGATACGATCAGAGATATCAACCTGCGTGTGCGCTTTCCCGTCCAGCGGCGCAATGCCGACACGCCCATCCGCAATATAGATCACTCGGTTACCGACACCATCGAGGTGTTGGACGTTTCCCCGTGGCCCCAGACGCCGGCGGTCGCTCCCGTCCCAATTCACGGCGATCAGTCCTTCCTTGCCGGAATTGAAGACGTACCGGTCGCCGCCAGGGGTCATCTCGTTGGCTGTCTGATGATCGGGAGATGCCGTGACGCGCTCCACGCGCTGCCAGGCATTTTCCAGTTCAAGCCCCTTGGCGGTCTGCCATCCGGGTTGTCTCAGCGAGAGTACCGTTCCAGGCTTGCGAACAGGCAGTGGGCGATGCATGCCGGCAGCGACACGTGCTCGATCATAGTAATTGTTTAACTCTCGCCGGGTCCAATGATTCATCTCGGGATCGAGAGTGACCCTGTAGAGGTCGAAACCGTCACCGGATCGATTGGAGATGAAGGTCAATATTCTGCCGTCCGCCGACCAGCGGGGGTTGAAATCGTTGCGTGGATGACGGGTAATGTTCACGGGTTGGTGGGAACCATCCGCGGGAATAATGAATATATTTGTGCTGAAGTTCAGATCGTTCTGGTCATAAGCGATATACCGCCCGTCCGGCGACCAGCGCCAATGCAGATCGCTGTCCCAGCCCTTCACAAGCGTTCGAAGGTCGTTTGTGAGAAGATCCATCACAACCAGATCTCCACGTCCACGGCGAAATGCGACGGACTGACCATCAGGGGAAGGTGAAACACCACGGTCGTTGCTCTGTTCCACGACAACGGGCAAGACCCGGAACTGAACGGCATCGTGCCAACGAGCAGGGTCTTCTTGGCCGGTCACGTGCTTCGACTTCTCCGTGGCATGGCTCTCTTCCTGGGAAGAGGAAGGGACATCAGCCGGCTCTCCGGTCGGTTTTGGTTCGGACGGATCTTGCGGGTCAGGTGGATGAGGTGGGTCAAGTGGATTGTTGGGGGGCAGCGGCCCAAAAGGATCATCCGTATCCGAATTCACGGAATGTTCGGAATACTGATGCGTGCTTTCGGAAATACTTTCGGTCCCGCGCGAGACGTGCGTAGCGGTGCTTTTCGCCAGAAGCTCGCCACGCGTCGGGAGTTGCTGGTGGGCGAGACGGATTTCATCCCGGGTCAGTTCCACCTGGGCCTTGTAGATCGAGAGCGTACCGTCGGCATCGCTTGCAAAATACAGATGCAGCCCATCCGGAGACCATGCAATATCCTGGTGACGGGCATGGGTATCCGGAATGACCGCCCGGGTGGGACTGTATTCGTCCACATTGCGGATGTAGACTCGTCCATAGGCAACATAGGCCATGACTTGCCCATCCGGACTGAGTGCGGCCTCGGTAACGTCCCGGTCGATCCAGCGCAAAATATGGTCATCCCGGCCATCATCGCCCGTTTGGATATGTATCGGTTCCGGCTCAGCCTGGGGATCAGCAAGGTTCAGGGTGTACAGCCGATCCCAGACCTGAAGAACGGCCATGCTTCCATCCCTTGAGACGTCAAAATCTTGAACACCGCGTCCTTGAAAATGCGTGATCCGCTGAAGAGCACGATTGTCGTCATCCAGGTTGACACGGTAGAGATTGACGGTGTCGAGCTGGCGTTCAGACATGAAGAGCAGCGTATCGTTGTCCACCCACTTGGCATTCCCGTCGTCGCCTTCCCATTCCGTGACGGCCTCGAAACGCTCTTCCGATTGGTGCAGAACCCAGACGTTCATTGCATCCGGTCCGCGATACCGTCGATGATTCCAGTCGTGATAATAACCACCGCGGGTAAAGACGACGCGTCGACCATCCGGAGAAAAGCGCGGTTCGGAACCGAAGGCGTGATGGAGGAGCTCATGTTCCCCGCCTTGCGGTGATATCCGGTAAGGACGCTGATCACGGTAGACATCGGCCTCAAGAAGACCCGAGAAGGTGACGATCTCCCTGCCTTCTTCATCAATCGACCAATGCGGTGCCCGCAGGAAGCGATCACTGTAGGTCAGCTGAACAGTCCCCGTGCCGTCGCGCTGAATGCGCCAAAGGTTCATATAGCCGTCTCGCATCGACGTGAAGACAAGGGATTGACCGTCGGGGCTCCAACTGGAATGCAGGTCGTCGAAACGATGCCCGGTCAGCCGGTTCGCCATGCCGCCATGTACCGGAACGATCCAGAGATCTCCTCCGGCACTGAAAACAATCTCTGAACCATCAGGACTGATCGATGGAAATCGCGGCAGTTTGGGAATATCGGCATTCGCGGAAACAGGTGCGAATCCACAGCCGAGCGCAAGAAGTAGAATAACCAGCATACTTCGTTGAATCCATTGTCGGAAAAATAGATTTGCCATCTGTATTTGTCTCATTCCTGAATATCCTGAATCAGTGCATTTCATATTTTGATCTGGTACACTGCGGCGTTGCATACGTTTACCTATTGTTTGATCCACGGAGAAAAAATCCAGATTCTAAGCCGAACTTCGCTACGCGTCGGAACTATATTTTAATTTACATGGCAAAATTTTGACTTGCCAACGGATACGCATTCTTCCGTACTAAAACACGATACAGGCACTTTACTTGATTCTCGCAACACAAGTCCTCGAAACAATATCTATTCATCAAGAACCATGCCAAACAAGGGAATTACTCCCGTCTCCCGTGACTTTTCCTCATGATAATCCCGAATGCTCTCCTGGCAACTCCGGGAATTATTCCCATCTCCTGTGATTTCTTCTCACACAAAATATGTGATTCCCCTACAGACAGGGATGTCAAATAAGGTATCAAGTACGGATCCATACCCATAAGATCTTGATACAGAAGGAGACCCCATGGCGTACGAACTCCTCGAACAACTGAGTCGCAATATCCGTTCCATGATCCTGACCTCCACCACCCGGGCCGGCTCCGGCCACCCGAGTTCCTCCCTCTCGGCCACCGAGCTCATGGTTTCCCTTCTCTTCGGCGGGACGTTCCGGTTCTCCCCGAACGCTCCTGAACACCCGAACAACGACCGGCTGATCTTCTCCAAAGGACATGCCGCCCCTCTGCTGTATGCCCTCTGGGCCGCGGCCGGAAAGGTGAGCGAGGAGGAGATTCTCAGTCTGCGGACCATGGGCAGTGCGCTCGAAGGTCATCCCACCCCGGCCTTCCCCTATACCGAGGCGTCCACCGGAAGTCTGGGCCAGGGGCTCTCCATCGGCCTGGGCATGGCCCTGAACGCCAAATTCGTCGACAAGTTGCCCTACAGGACCTTCGTTCTGCTTGGCGACAGCGAGATGACCGAAGGGTCGCAATGGGAAGCCATCCAGCTTGCCGCCCACTACCGGCTGGACAACCTGATCGGCATTCTGGACGTGAACCGGCTGGGACAGCGGGGTCAGACCATGTACGGCCACGACCTCGATGCCTATGCGCAACGGATCGGTGTTTTTGGATGGCAGACGATCACCATCGAAGACGGCCATGACCTGGAATCCATTGGAGAGGCGTACAGGGAGGCGCTGGTGGTTCGTGACAAGCCGGCCATGATCATCGCCCGGACATTGAAGGGCAGGGGGGTCGCCCTGCTCGAAAACCGGGAAGGGTGGCATGGAAAGCCGGTTCCCCAGGAAGAGGCGGGACACGCCCTGGCCGGTCTTGGGGCGGTGGATTACTCCATCAGAGGGGAGATACAGGAACCTGAAGACCTGCTCCCGGAACAGGGCCGGCCTGTTCAGGCTTCTCCCCCCGGGTACGAAAGAAATGAATCCGTCGCCACCAGAAAGGCGTATGGAAACGCCCTCGCACGGCTCTCCACCCAGGTCCCGGGAATGGTCGTCCTCGATGCCGAAGTCAGCAACTCCACCTATGCCGATTTCTTTGCCGGGGAGCACCCCGAACGCTTCTTTGAAATGTTCGTTGCCGAACAGAACATGGTCGGGGCGGCCCTGGGCCTTTCCTTGCGAGGCAAGGTCCCGTTCGTCTCAACCTTTGCCGCCTTCCTGACCCGGGCCTTCGACCAGATTCGCATGAGTCGCTATTCGGGAGGGCGGATCGTCTTCTGCGGCTCCCATGCCGGGGTCTCCATCGGAGAGGACGGGACCTCTCAGATGGGGTTGGAGGATCTGGCCATGTTCCGGACCGTGCTGGACAGCGTGGTGCTCTACCCCTCGGATGCCATGTCCACGGAGCGGTTGGTGGAGCAGGCGGCCGCCCATGAAGGGATCTCCTATATCCGGACCACCCGCCAGGCCACGCCGGTCCTGTATGGACCCGACGAACGGTTTCCGATCGGCGGCTCCAAGGTCCTGATCCAGCATCCCGAAGACAAGGCCGTGATCATCGCTGCCGGGATCACCCTGCACGAAGCCCTTGCCGCAGCCGACCTTCTTGAAGAACAAGGGGTTTTGGTCCGGGTCATCGACTGCTACTCGATCAAGCCCCTGGATCGGAAGAGCATCCGCACGGCTGCTCGCGAAACCGGGTTTGTCGTCACTGTTGAAGACCACTATGCCCAAGGCGGCCTGGGAGAGGCGGTTGCGGAAGTCCTGGTCGGTCTCTCCGTCACCCTGCGTATCCTCGCCGTGCGCCGGATGCCCCGAAGCGGCAAGCTTCGGGAACTCCTGGATTGGGAGTCCATCTCCAGGGACGCGATCATCAGAACGGTCCGGGAGGGTGCGTGAGCGCCTCATGACCGGACCCTTGCCCAACGGAAGTTCAACCCTGCTTCCACGGAGGAGAGCATGAAATCGTCTCTATTGACCTCAGGAAATATTCAAAGGCCCCCCTCCGCGTCACCACGACGGAAATCTCTCGCTTTTCCGGAGGAGATCAGGAAGGTGGCGGCGCAGTGCCGCCACTACGCCATGTGCAAGATCGACTATCTGGGGACCGGATTGTGCGCCTCAGGGACAACACACTATTATGTCAGTCACTTTCCCCAGGGGCGGATGGACATTTACGACGCCCTGGCCAAGGGGCTCGTTCCGATTACCCAGGGGCTCGTGGAGATTGCCGATTCCTGCAACTTGTGCGGCATCTGCGACCGGCAGTGCCATTTCGTGACCGGAATGCGGCCGGTGCAGGTGATGAAGGCCCTCAAGGAACACGTCCGGGACTGGCTGGCCCAGGGCTTTGAGCCTCTTCACGTCGCATCCGATCCGGACCTGGACGGCCTGCGCGAGATTGTCGGCCGCCAGTGGGCCACCAATGATCCGGCCATCCTGGTGACCTACGCCAACGATCCCTTTCCCCTGGCCGGGATGCGCATGCCGCGCTTCGTGACCCTGCCCGGAACCCGGGACGAGGTCGCGGCCCTGGTCCGCTTCGCGAACCGGCGCGACATCCCGTACGCCGTGCGGGGCAACGGCGGGAGCGTGTTCGGGTTCGTGTTCAGTGACGGCCTGGTCATGGACATGCAGCGGATGAAGGGCATTGCCATCGACGTCGAGAACTGGACCGCCTCAGTGGAACCGGGGGTGACCTCGTTTGAACTGCAACAGGAGGCGGTGCGGCACGGTTTCCGGGTGAACACCGCTGAGCCGGCGGCCACGGTCTGCGGGAACATTGTCTGCACCGGGCTGTTCTCGACCTGGTCCAATGCCTACGGAGTCAACGCGGACACCTTTGTGGACATGGAGTTCGTGAATGCCGGCGGGGATGTTTTTCGGCTCAACGAGCCGTCCGCCCCCAATGCCTTTTGTTATGAACACCGATTGACTCCGTCGCCGGGCATCTGCACCCAGGCTGTCGTGCGCCTGCATCCGACCACGGACGACGAGGAAGGGCTGCTTGTGCCCTTCGCCGATTTCGGAGAGGCCGCGACTTTCGCCCGGGATCTGAGCCGGCGGCGGATCGGGCTGGCTGTCGGCGTGCTCGGCGGCCATTACCTTTCCACGTTCATGTCGCCGTCGGCCGATCTCGCGGACCGGGTCCGGCACGGTCTTTCAGAGGCCCTCGGCCTGCGCTACGCCGTGTTCGTGGTGGGGGACCGGTTCGCGTGCGAGGCCGTGCGATCCATGCGTGAAGCCGTGATCGACGGGGAGCTGTTCCGGATGTTGATGCTCGGTCTGCCCCGGTTGGCTGACGACGACTGGCTGGAGCTGGTCGCGGGGATGGGCGGAGATCGTCCGCCGTACGAGGTATTGTCGCGTCCGGAACTGCGACCCGTGCTGGACGCGGTGCTGCGTCCCTCTCCGGAAACCGCGGCCCTGGCCGTGGACGCGGATTTGCGGGACTTTTACACGAAACTGTATGCCCGGCCGGAAATGACGGACATGGTCTGGCTGAACATGTTCCGGATCCTCAGCTCCCGGATGTCCCGGCACAAGCATATGTTCGCCTTTCTGGTCTACGTGCCGCTGAACCGCGTGGACCTGGTCGAGGATATCTGCGCGGAACTCAAACGCATCGCCGACAACCACGGCATCGACAATGATTACGGTTTTCTGACGCCTCTGGACATGGGCAAGCGGGGCATCCTGGAATACGACTACTACATTGATCACCAGGACCCGACGGAGGCCGAAAAAATCCGCAAGGCCATGGTCGAGTTCGAACCGTACCTGGACGACCTGAGCGCATCGATCAAGGGAGTGAAATGGTTGAAGTACATTTTTTCCCAGGGCTGCGCGCGCAAGGAAGCGTTTTTATACACCTGAAACGGCATGTCCTCCCAACTTCGCCGACAAACCATCCTGGTCACCGGGGGCACGGGCCTTCTCGGCAGCCATATTATCGCGCGCCTGCTGGCCGACGGGCACAACGTGCTGGCCCTGGCCCGCGGTCGAGGCGAACTGAGCGCCGCGCAGCGGATGGTGCGGCGGCTGGACTGGTTCGGCCTTCCCCATGACCAGCGCGACCGGCTGGAGGTCCTGGAGGGGCGACTGGAGCGGCCCGGTCTCGGACTGGATGCGCGGAGTGCGCAATATGTGCGCTCAGAAGTGGACGAAACCATCCATTGCGCTTCGGACACGTCCTTTTCCGCCGACAAGCGCGAACAGGTGGTACGTGCCAATGTTCAAGGGCTGGAACATCTGCTGGACCTGCTCCAGGGGAGCCGCTGCCGCACAGTGCAATTGATCAGCACGGCCTATGTGGCCGGAAAGCGTACTGGCTCATGCCCGGAAGCCTTCGGGCCGGTCGAATCGTTCCACAATGTCTATGAGGAAACCAAGTATCGGGCGGAGCGGACAGCCGCAAAGCGATGCGCCCGCAACGGAATCGTGCTGACGGTGCATCGTCCCTCCATTGTCTACGGAGACGCGGTCACCGGCAGGACCTTTCTGTTCAACGCCCTGTATTATCCGGTGCGCACCCTGCATTTTTTTCAGAAAGTGTACGCCAAAGACATATTGTCAGCGGACGGGGCCAAGGCCCGGGCCATGGGGGTTTGCCTGGAGAAGAGCGGCGAGCTGCGCCTGCCCCTGCGCATCGCCGGTTCGGACGAACGCGGGGTGAACCTGATCCCGGTGGACCATTTCGTCCGGGCCTTCATGGCCATTCGCGCGGCGGCCCGCCAGGAAGGAGGGGTGTTCCACATCGTGAATCCCCGGACCACCACCATGGCGGAGCTTGTGGATTTCTCCCGGCGGTTCTTCGGCCTGACGGGAATCGAGGTTGCATGCCCGGACGACTTCGACACCAGACCGCGAAACGGTCTGGAACTGCTGTTCGAGAACCACATTCACGCCTACGGCTCTTATATGCACGATGCTCGGATATTTGAACATTCTCGAGCCGCGGCGATTCTGACCAGGCATGACATTTCCTGTCCGGAATTCACCTCCGACATCTTCGCGACCTGCATGCGGTATGCCCTGGAAGTGGACTGGGGCAGAAATCCGGATCCGGTGTCCCGGGGATCGGATGTTGGATCGAGCGCGGGGTGAAACCGCGATCATCCTGAAATGACGTGAAAGGAGCGCCTGATGCCCGAAGAGGTCTCTTACGGGTTCAAGAAAGTGCATCCAAGTGAAAAGCGCCGCCTGGTGCTCGGCCATTTCGAGGCCATTGCCCGGCGCTACGACCTGGCGGACGCGCTGCTCAGCTTCGGGCTGCACTTTTTGTGGAGGCGACGGGCCATGCGCAGGCTAAGGCTGCACATCGGCGACAGGGTCCTGGACCTGTGCGGGGGCACCGGCGATTTCGCCGTTGCGGCGGCCAAAGCCGTTGGATCGGCGGGAATGGTGGTGGTCTGCGATATCAGCAGGGCCATGATGGGCGCTGGCCGGCGCAAGGCCGCCCGCGCCGGCGTGTCGGACCGCATCGTATGGATTCAGGGGGATGCGGAGCGGATGGGATTTGCCCGGGACAGTTTCGACGCGGTCATCGTGGGCTACGGCATCCGCAATTTTGTTGTTCTGGAGCAGGGGCTGCGGGAGATGCACCGCGTTCTCGCACCCGGCGGAACGTGTATGGCCATGGAGTTCTCCATTCCCTCGACCCCCTGGGTGCGACGTCTTTATCAATTCTATTCCTTCCGTATTCTGCCCTGGGCCGGGGCGCTGATCACCGGCACGGCCGCGCCGTTTCACTATCTGTCCGAATCCATCCGGGTCTTTCCCGCTCCGGAGCAGGTCCAGAATCTCATGACGGCCAACGGATTCGCGAACACCTCTTTTGAGCGGCTGAGCAACGGTCTGGCCGTGCTGTACTCAGGGAAGAAGCGCTCTCCAAACATTCCGTCTTCCACTCCCTCGCAACCTCCGTTCAGGAATTTTCCCGTCTCCCCGTGATTTTTCCTCATGCTTAACGTGTGATTCCCCTACAGACAGGGATGCCCAAAATGCCTACTACTCCGATTTCGGAGCCACCCAGAACCCTTAACCCATTGGAGCTACACATGCTTTGGACTATCTTCGGACTATTTTTGGGCATGTGGTTGTTGGGATTGATATTCGGATACACGGCAGGCGGATTGGTGCATGTTCTTCTTGTCGTCGCCGTCATCGTTATGGTGATCCAGCTTCTCGACCAGGCGGGGGGAGCGAACATACAACCATCCATGAAACGGTAAGGTCAGAATTGCATTCAACCGATCCGGCAATAGACGATCAGGGAGAGTCGATCTGCTTCTGGATCGACTTGGTAATGGATTGAGTTGTATTGAAAAAATCCTTCCAGGGATACTCTTTGAATGCCCGGAGTCGCTCTTCGATGTTGTTGATCCGGTATTTGTCCGGAGCAGTTCGCGGAGATAATTCTTCCCAGGTCATAGGCATGGAAATCGGGGCCCCGTGGTTGGCCCGAGTTGAATATGGAGCAACACTGGTCGCACCCCTCCCGTTTCGTAAGTAGTCGATATAAATTTTCCCTGCCCGCTTTTTTTTGCTGACCGTAGCCACAAAGCGATCCGGATGGATGCGGGTCATCTGCACGGCCACGGCACGGGCGAAGCCTTTGACCACGTCCCAACCGGAGCGCCGTTGCAGGGGAACGACCACATGAAACCCTTTCCCGCCGGATGTCTTCAGAAAGCTCCGAAGGCCAAGGGTGGTCAAGAATTCATGAAGCAAGCGTGTGCCCTTGACCACATCAGCGAGAGCGACCCCTGGAGCCGGATCGAGATCCATGACGATCAGATCCGGGCGATCGATCCGATCTTCCCGAGCATTCCAGGGATGGAATTCGAGCACTCCCAGCTGGACCAGGCTGATCAGCCCTTCAATGTCATCCACCACGATGTATTTTTCAGCACCATTTTTATCCTCAATCTCAATTTCCCGGACAAAGACAGGCAGCGATTCAGTAAAATGTTTCTGATAAAAGCAATCCTGCCCCCTGCCCCTGGGACAGCGCAGCAGGGAGAGGGGGCGGTGCACCACATGAGGCAGCATGTAATCGGATACCAGTTGATAATAGCGGACCAGATCAGCCTTAGTTGTTCCCAGTTCTGGATAATAGATGCGCTGTTCGTTTGTCAGGCGAACATGTTTGATAGCAGGACCGGCTTTTCCCGCCTCATTGACCTCAGGTGTTTCCTTGCGGGATGTCGGTTTGGGTTGCTCAGCTTCAGCCGTGTCCATTGATAACTTGGCCGGGATATGGGCCGGGATCTTTACCGGGGTCTTGGTCGAAATCATGGTTTTTCGGCGGACATCCTTTGCGGGCTTGTCCTCGCGAAGCCCCTTAAAGGCCGGGTGGCGTAAAATGTCGTCCTGTGTCCAGCCGGTGAAGGCGACTTCCGCGACCAGTTCGGGATTGATCCAGTGAACTCCGCGAGCATCCGCTCCTTTCGGAGGATTGATGAAAGGCGGCGTTTTGCGTTCCAGGCCGACCATGTTTTTTTTCAATGACGCAAGTTGCTTCCGGCTGAATCCCGTGCCCACCTTGCCGCAATAGCGGAGTTCTTCCTTGTCGTCATAGCTCCCCAGGAGCTTGTCGTCATAGATCCCCAGGAGCAGGGCGCCAAAACCGGTTCGGGAGCCGGAAGGCTCGGTGTAGCCGCCGATAACGAATTCATCGCGGTGTTGACATTTGATCTTGACCCATCCGCGGGTGCGTTTCTGGTGGTAGGTGCTCAGACCGTCTTTGGAGATGATCCCTTCCAGGGCAATTCGGCAGGCATGCTCGTAAACAAGGCCGCCCGAACCTTGGATATGGTCGCTGAACCGGATGACCTCCGACCGGGGATCCATTTTGCCGAGACACTGCGCCAAGTGGTTTTTGCGTTCCAAAAGCGGAGAGCGGGTGAGGTCATATCCATCGCGGTAGAGAAGATCGAAGACGTAATAGAGCAGTGTTCCGGAAGTTGGGCCCTGAAAAGAATTCTGCAAGGCCTGAAAACTTGTTGTGCCATCCGGGCGTTGCATCACGACTTCTCCGTCGATGACCGCGGTTTGCGCTGGAAATCCTGCTAAGGCATAGGCAACAGGTTGCAGCCTGGAGGTCCAATCCTTGCCGTTGCGGCTCATCAGCCGAGCCGAGCCGTTTTTCAGGAAGGCGATGATCCGATACCCGTCGTACTTGATCTCGTGGAGCCACTGGTTGTCCAGCGGGGGAGTTTCGACCAGAGTCGGCAGTTGTGGGTGGATGACCTCCGGCATTGAGGCTTTTTGGGCGCTTTTCAGGCGGAAAGGGGGAGGAGGGAGCGAATCTTCTGGTTGGTCCGCACCCGTGTCGCGATGTAACGCGATCTGCTCCATGGATCTTCCGGTGGATACGCTTCGATCCTGCTCATCGAGCAAACGATCCGCAATATCCTTGTCGGCGTGCGCATCCTTGGATTTTACGAAAAGCCAATTTTGCTTATTGCTCGATTTGTCTCCAGCCATCTTGAATAAAATCCATTTTCCGCGAAGTTTTTCGCCCTGGATTTCAAAATGCATCCGTCCTTTGCGGTAATCTTCCATCGGATCTCCATCCGGAATCCATGTCCCTTTGTCCCAGAGCATGACGGTTCCGCCTCCATACTCTTCCTTGGGGATTGTTCCTTCGAAGGTCCCATACTCGAGAGGATGATCCTCCACATGCACCGCCAGTCTCTTTTGGCCGGGATCAAGGCTCGGACCTTTGGGCAGGGCCCAGCTTTTCAGCACTCCATCGAGTTCGAGCCGCAGGTCGTAATGCAGCCGACTGGCCGCATGCTTTTGGATGACAAAAAGTCGGCTTTCATGAGAAACATCCTCTTTTCCCTCCGGTTCATGGGATTTTTGGAAATTTCTCTTGCGTTGATATTCCTTGAGCGTCATGTGTTTAGATGGAGTAATGTTGTCGATTGGAATGCCTTGCGTCTCTTTTTCATGGAAACAAGCATTCAAATGCAATTTTTATCCCAAATATCATTCCCGCGCAGCCGGGACCAGAATTCACATACTGAAAGGAACAAAAAATGAAGGATGATCAAAGAACGCCGACCGGGCGACGGACCGCCTCCGCTGTCCAGCACTGGCCGGAAACCGAAACCTGTCCGCACTGTCTCCAGCCGTACAGCTACGAGACGCAGATCCTGTGCGTTACGTGCAATCAGCCTGTCTGCCCCTTCTGTGTCACGATTCAGACCGTGGGAACAAGGCTCTGCCCGGATTGTCACGATGGGTGTGGAGAAGAGCAGGAGGGGGACTGACCATGGCCCTGCGTTCGATCTGGAAAGGAGTGATTCGCTTTGGCGGGGTTTCCGTGCCGGTCAAGCTGTTTTCCGCAGTGGAGGATCGCAAGGTCCATTTCCGATTGCTGCACGCGTCGGATCTCACGCCGGTGGAACAGCGCATGGTTGATCCGCGCACTGGGAAGACGATCCCCAAGGAACAAATCCGCCGAGGACTGGAGGTGGAAACCGGTGATATCGTGATGATCTCGCCGGAAGAACTGGAAGCGCTTGTTCCCGTACCGTCCAGGGATATTGAAATCACCCGGTTCATCGAACACGGGCGGGTCAACTATCAATGGTATGATCGTCCCTATTTTCTCGGACCGGATGGCAAAGGCGAGCAGTACCAGGCTCTGGCCGAGGTCTTGGCGAAAGAGCAACGCCAAGGCATCGCCCGGTGGACGATGCGCAAGAAACGGTATGTCGGTTCGCTTCATGAAGAAGACGGCCTGCTCAAGCTGATCACGCTGCGTTTTGCCGACGAAGTGATCGATGCCCGGGCGATTCCCAGACCCGAAGGCCGCCGGTTTGAGCCTCTGGAGTTGCGGATGGCCGAGCAGTTGGTCAATGCCCTGGCCGGAGATTTCGAGCCGACCGAATACCGCGACGAATATCGGCACCGGGTCATGGAGCTTGTGAATACCAAAGCCCTGGGGAATGTCTACCGATTTGAAAAGCCGAAGCAGCGCCGCTCGAAGATAGCTTCGCTGGCCGACACCCTGGAACAGAGTCTGAATCAGATAAGGAAACAACACAGTGGCTGAGCAGCACGACAATGAAATCCGGCGCCGGTCGATCTGGTTTGGAACCGTTTCCTTTGGCCTGGTCAGCATCCCGGTTGCGCTCTTGCCAGCCCGGCGTTCGCAGCAGGTCCGTTTGCGCATGCTCGGACCCGATGGAACCCCACTGGCCCGGAAGTATTATTGCCCCGTGAGTAATCGGCTGATTGAACAGGAAGAGATCATCCGCGGGTATGAAGTCGAAGAAGGGAAATTCATCACCGTCACGGATGACGAACTCGAATCGCTTCAACCGCAAAAAAGCCGGGAAATAGATCTGCGTCGTTTTGTGCCCGCGGAACAGATCGATCCCAAGTATTTGGATCGCCCCTATTTTCTGGCACCCTTGGGCGATTCACGAAAAGCATACCGCTTGCTGACCGAAATCATGGAAAAATCCGACAAGGTGGGCATTGCCACTTTTGTGATGCGTTCACGGGAGTACTTGGTGGCTATCCTGGCGGAGAACGGCCTTCTGATAGCAGAAACCCTGCGTTTTGCCGATGAGATCCGGTCGCCGGAGGCCATCGGCGGCATCATTGCCAAGGAGATTCCCAAGGAACTGGTTGAGCGCATGGCGGAAGAAATCCGGAGCGCGTCCGCCGATGAATTGGATCTGGATGAGTTGAAGGACATCTCCACCGCAAAGCTTGTTGCCTTGGCCGAGCGCAAGCGCCTGGCAGGTCGGGATGTGGTTGTGTCGCCGGAAAGGGATAGGGAACGGGAAACGGAATCGGAAGAGCATGGCCAAGAGCCTGGTAAGATCATCGACCTGATGCAGTTTCTGAAACGCAGCGTGGAAATGGAATCAGCACAAGAATCGACCTCGGAAGCACAAGACAGAGACCCTCTCGAAAAGCTCAGCAAGCCCGATCTGTACGGCAGGGCCAAAAAGCTTGAAATACCCGGAAGAAGTTCGATGGACCACCGGGAACTATTGGAGGCGGTTCGCGAGAGTCAGCGAACCTCTTGATAATATTCGGTAACAAGAGTGGACTGGATAGCGGCAACGCGCCCGCTTCCCGTCTGCACGAGGACGGCTTCGCGGGGATGACTGATTTGGGGACGGCATTGAATAACAGGTCATTCCCGCGCAGGCCCAGGGCAGATTTGTTCTCGCACTAAGGGCGCTCTGAATCGGTATCGAAATCGAAATCGTGATCGAAATCGATTTCTGGTAACTTTCCGATTTGGATCACGATTTCGATTTCGATGTTGCTGGCCCACCCTGGAGGTTCCCTTTGAACATACTGCCATCTACCGCTCTGAAATAGAGATTTGCAGAGAACAAAATGGCCCTGCGCGCAGGCCAGCCCGAACACAGTTCCCTTGCTCTTACCTCGGTCACCTTTTGAGAACCAGCAGACCCAAACCAACGGCCATTGAAACTCCACCGGCGATTAACAAGAACATGGTGGATTCCGTTAAACGTCCGGTGAGGGTTTCCATAATCTGATCGTCAACCGCTTGGGATGATTGAAAGCCGAAAAAAAGCAGTATGGCGCCGAGTACCAGAAGTGCAATGCCGATTATTTGAGTGCTCTTCATTTTTTTTCTCCTTTAAAATTCAGGTGATATGATTCCATGCAAAAAGAGTCCAAAACCAGTGATTCGGATTTGGTTTATCAATTCTATTGTTCTAACTGTCAGCTGTCGGGTGCAGATCACTTTTTTCTCCCGCCTCCTTCCGCACCGGAAGAGTTGAATCATAAACTGTCCAGGCGACAGATTTCTCCGTGCCTGGACAGTTCATGGTTGTCGAAGAGATCAACCTGTTAATTTTATCTTTTGTACACCGGCATTTGACGCAGTTCTTTCTCACTCATGGGAATGTAGACGCGAACATCATTGTTCGCATCCTTGTGAATGTCGGCTTCATTCACATCGATAGCTATGCTGCGGGCGCCCATGCCGAGAAAACCACCTACGTCCACGATAAGCAGTTCAACTTTACCGTCAGGTGTCATCAATACTTCCTTTACATCGGCCACACTTTCATTGTTGGAGCCATAGACACTCGCGCCTTGCAGGTCGTCCGCGGTGATCAGGCCAGATGATACCCGCTGATATCCTTCTTGAGGTTCCACTTCTGTGGCTCGCTGAGAACGCATTGGGTCAGTGGCGATTTGACGATCTTTCTGTTGATTCGTGTCCATGCGACCTTCTTGTCGCATCTCTCTTTGATTGTCCCTGCCTCTTTGGCCCATTCTCCCTTCAGCCTGGTATTCAGGAGCATTCTCAAGTTGTTCTTTCGTGGTTTCAGGAAGGACAAAATAGTAATCATCCTGACCTTCTCTTTCCACGATTTCCAAGGCCTTCATATCTACGGCCACTGTGCGGCCTCCCATTCCCAGAAAGCCACCGACATTAATCAATACAGCCTGGACATCGCCATCTCGAGTAACGATGAAATCATCAATGCTGCCGATGTTCTCCCATCCCTGAGGTTCTTCAGTGACGGATTTTGGCACATCGCTTTCCCGAGTGACATAGACGTCCTTGCCCATTACTTCGGAGGCATGGGAATATTCCTTATCCATTTTTTGCCGAGAATCGATAAAAACGTTTTTCTGCTGTTCCGCGAATGCGGGGCTCAAGCTCAGTAATCCGATAATAATGCTTGTCAATAAAGTTTTCATAGTCATTCTCCTTTACAAATTTATTAGTTTATCTAGGTGACACTGATTTTCAAGCCGATTCTACAAATAGGTGAATATCATGCTTAACCTCCGATTTTTGAATTTGAATTCTCCTTGTGTTGGTTATCTTATCCACACCACTGGACTGAAAACGGAGGATACCTTTTTGGGCATCTTTGTCTGTAGGGGAATCGCATGTTTTGTGTGGGGAGAAATCACAGGCGACGGGAATATTTCCTGAAGTGGTCTCCAAAACCTGGACGGCCTGTTATGTGGAGTCCACGGCAGGGAAGGAACAGGAAGGGGAAAAGATATCCATGGAGTCAAGGAAAAACTTGCTTTAGCGTCGGCCGGCGCGATCAGCGGTATGATGGTTGCAAAGTCAGGGCTTGCCGATCGCTAACAGTTGAAAAATTCTCAATTGCTGCGTCGCCGTAAAAAAAATTCAAACTCTTACGTATGAATAAATACGCTTCGACCTCGATTCGATTGCCAGGACGGAAAATCGATAATGTGGCGTAGCCACAGCCCGTAGAGGCCGGACACAGGACGTGTCCGGATAGCTTTTTTGCTCCTTGCCCTAGGGATTTTTGAACGAACTAATGCCGACCGAATATTTTTCTTCTTGCAAAGCTGGAAAGAGCATCAAGAATACTGACCCAATGCCATGATGTGAGGCCTTTCAATCCAGAAAATCCGGAATTTGGCTTTCAAAGGTAACCAGCCGAACTTGGAGATCGAAAAGAGTCCTTCGTGGGGATGGAGACACGGAACCAAACTGGTTGGCCTCAAATTGTCTCATGCATGGACCCAAGAGTTGGACTCCGAAAACGAGACAGGGCTCGGAAATAGCCACGCTCAAACGCTGCGCTGCCGGACACATTTGATCAGCAGGAGGAGTTCGTCATGATGCGCCACGCCTTTCCGGTGATAATCCTTTCTATTGTTTTGAATTTTAATGCATTATCGGCGATTGCCGGAGATTCTGTCGAGGAGGCCGTCAATCCTCTTTTAGAGATGATTTACATTGATGAACAGAAGCTGGAATTGCAGCAAGCCCGAGAGGAGATTTTGGTCTTGAAGGCGATTCTGGAAGCCTATCATAAGGCGAACACCCACTATTTGCGGTTATCCGCTTATACGGCCAGAAAGGAAGAGTGCAACGACGATATCGAGAATACGGCGATCATGCAGCGGCCTATAACCGGATGGACCGTGGCCGTATCCCGAGATCTGCGAGGGTGGCTGGGCAAGAGAGTATATGTTGAAGGGTTCGGTATCAGGATGGTCAGCGATCTGATGAACTCCAGGTATTCAAAATCCATAGACATCCTTGTTTCGGACGTCAGTGAAGCCGAGGAAATCGGGGTCCGGGAGAATGTCTTCGTCACACTCATCGAGCCACTGGCCCAAAGCGACAAAGGCATTAGCTGGGAATGCCTGCATTTCACATCCCAGGCCGAGCCTTGAGCCAATCGGACTGTTGCGATTGATAATCGGGCAACAAGTATGCAGCTGAGACCAGCAACTTCGAGCCGGGAAAACGTGATCCGAAGCCGTCGGCCGCGCCGTCGGAGGCGGGGCGGAATGCGTCGTCGCCGACCGGGCGACCCGCTGGCAGGCGCCAGAGGCAGGTTGCGGCTTTTCCGGCAGGCTACGCTGCTTGCGGTGGCCATCACCAGCCTTCTCCTTCTGCTGGTTGCCCCGTGGGAAGCCGGTCTCGCCGTTGATGTCGGAGAGCAATTTCCGGCATCGGAAGCCGTCTCCACGATCTCTGTCGAACCAAATCAAGATTTGCCGGAGCGGGGGGACCAGGGACCGGAGCCCTCCGAACCCATTGGCCAGGCCGCGGCCGAAGAGGCGGCTCGGACCCTGGAAACCCTCTGGTATGGGATGTACGGCAACCTCCCCAAGTTTTTGGTGGTCCTGGGTGTTATCGCCGTGGCCTGGGTTCTGGTCCAACTTGTCCGCCCCCTTCTGCGCAGGACCCTCAAGCGCTGGGAAAAGGCCAATGCCGTTGTCGCGCTCTTCGGCATCGTCATCTGGATCTTCGCTGCCGGGATATCCCTGAGCGTTCTGGCCGGAGACATCCGGGCCCTGGTCGGTTCCCTCGGCCTGATCGGTCTGGCTCTGTCCTGGGCGCTGCAGACGCCCATCGAAAGCTTCAGCGGCTGGCTGCTCAACTCGTTCAAGGGCTATTACCGCGTTGGGGACCGAGTGGCGGTCGGGGAGGTGTTCGGCGACGTCTATCAGATCGATTATCTTGCGACCACGGTCTGGGAGATCGGGTCTCCGGGCCGAGGAGGATTCGTCCAGGCCGAACAGCCCACCGGCCGACTGATTACCTTTCCCAACAACGAGGTGCTGGCCGGGACCGTGGTCAACTTGACCCGTGATTTTCCCTACGTCTGGGACGAGCTGACCGTGCCCCTGGCCAACGAATCGGACCTCGGCCTTGGAATGCGCGTCCTGACCGATGTTGCCCGGGAACTGCTGGGACCCCACATGTCCAGGCCCGCCCACCGCTATGCCGAGATCCTGGAAAGAGCCGGCCTGGAGGTCGGCGTGGCCGAAGAACCGCAGGTCTTCGTTTCCATGAATGAATCCTGGACGGACCTGACCATCCGCTATCTGGTCAATGCCCGTGAACGCCGCAAATGGAAGAGCGAGCTGACCGTGCGGGTCATGGACGAACTGAAGAAAGAAAAATACGCCGGCCGCCTGATCAACGTCTACCCACGCAGACAGATCCAGTTCATCGGACCGGAAGGTCTGGCGGTAAAACCTACCTAGATATCCCCAGTATTAACTGAGTGTTGAAAAAGTCCTTATCCGGCAGTCCGTTCAAAAACCCCAAGTGCAAGGAGCAAAAAAAGTTCAAGGTCGAAGCGTATTTATTCATACGTGAGAGTTTGAACTTTTTGCAGCGACGCAGCAATTGGGAGTTTTTCAACGGACTGCTAAGCGTTTCACACGCTCCTCTTTCCACTTCCAACGCAACCTCCGCTCGGGAATTATTCCCGGCTTCCGTGATTTCTCCTCATACAAAATATGCGATTCCCCTACAGACAGGGATGCCCAAAAAGGTATCCTCCGGTCTCAGAGCCAAATTCAGTGGTGTTGATAGGATAACCAAAAAAAGGAGAATGCATCGCAAGATAATCAATTGTTTGGCTGTGGCGGTTGTCGTGCTCTCACTAGCGTTTTGAGCAACATCAGTTTTGCCTCTGAAAACGGACGATCGAACCATGTCATCCGTAAAAGAGCAACATTTAATACGAGGTGAACCATGAGTGTATTTGAGTATGATCAGAGTAAAGCTGGCAATGCCGGAGAAACCAGGGGAATGTCACATAATTCAGGCAGGTCGCACGGCTTTGAAAACGTCAAAAATAGTATTGCTGATCAGTTGGAAACCATTGCTGAAATGTTGGATGAAAAGAGCACGGGGCAGGACGCACAATCCGGCACTGCACAGTATGGAAAGCAGGCATCAAAGTTTTTGGAAAAGTCAGCCGGATACGTTCGGGAATTCGACTATGAACATGCAGAAGCCAGAGTCAGAGAATGTATCAAGCAGCACCCTGGACGGAGTCTTCTGGTAGCTGGAGCCGTTGGTTTGATTATTGGAGCTGTTTTGCGGCGCAGGTAAGAAAGATGGGGGTACTCTATGAGCACAAGAGAGGAAAACAAGGACCCTGCCACGCATCGTGAATCGTTCACGGAGCTTTTGGAACAGCTTGCCGGCAATTTGGCCGCGGTGGTTCACGACGAAATCGAACTGGTGGTCCAGGGAGTACGTGAACAGGTGTCGGCCGTATGCGGTGGAGTCTTCACCGTCGTCGCTGGAGCATTCATCATTTTTGCCGCACTTTTGTCTTTTTGTGCCGCGCTGATCATCGTACTCACTTCGTATATGGCCCCGGTGATGGCAGTGCTTGTTACCGGAGCAGCCCTCGCGCTCTTGGGAGGCATCATTGCCTTGATCGGCTACAAGCAATTGAAGAAAGCGATCCTGAAAACATAGAAAGGTGGCGCCGAACCGCAAAGGAGGGCAAGGTATGGATGAAAAAGAATATCACGGCAGCACAGGAATACTGAATGGCGAACGGAGTTCCGAAGAAATACGCCGGAATATTGCGAGAGAAAAGGAGAACATCTCCCAGACCGTCGAACAGATCGGCGAACGGATCAAAGAGAAAATGGATTGGCGCGAATATGTAAATGACGCCCCATACCTGTCTTTGGGAGTAGCCGCCGGCATCGGCTATCTGGCCTCGAGCGTCTTCACGAAACGAGCTTCGCCCCTGGAGCAAATCATGGGTCCCCTTGTCGAGGAAGCGTGTGAGTCGTTTGGTGGCCTGAGGCCGGAAGCCGCCAGGCCCGGTCTTATCAAATTGACGCTGATAGGTATTGTCGCGAGGGCCGCAGCCGGATGGCTGAATGATGCAACCATGACGGAAGAGGCAAGCGATGCAGGTCCTGATGCTCACAAAGGACGGGACTCAACCGCAAGTCCACGAGCGGATCGTGACGTAATCAAAACGAACAGTTAACACTTTAACAGTTAGGAGGGTGATATGGATACCGAAAAGAAGACGTACGAGACCCCAAAAAAGCAGGAATTTGGAAATCCAGGCAGCTATAGCGCTGCCGATCAGACTCTCATGGACCGCGGCGCCGAGGCTCTGGGGACCGCGGAGAAGGTAGCAGGTGATGTTTACGATAAAACGAGTCAGAAGGTCAGCGAAACGTATGAGCAGGCCAAGAGCTATGGCAGCGATAATCCAGGGAAGACAGTGCTTATTGCATTGGGGATAGGGGTCGGATTGGGATTTCTGTTGGGCGCCAGTACGCGACATTCACGTGGCGGCAGCCAGTACGCTGAACCCGTGGTTCATGCCCTTTCAGACATGGCTTTAAGGTTTTTCCGGTAAAATTGGTAACTACTCAACTGTGTTCCGGCTTGTCTCGATCTTTCGGCCTCACAACTCCATCGTCGGCTTCGTAACGTCGAAGCATTGCCCAAATCAACAACAGTGGGCACTTCAGGCACCCGGCAATGGTTCCATGGACGAATCCTGGCTCAGTCAGACAGGCGATGCCGAATAATCGAGACAAGCCGGAACACTCCATATTTTGTCATTAAAATGTGCCGAGTAGTTATGTTTTGTTTGGGGAAACATACTCAAAAGTTATGGGTACTGAAAGAGAAGGAGGAGTCCTGTGAGTAAATATAATTTGCAAAAAAATGAACGAGGCAAGATAGGATGGATTCTGCTATGGGCCTTGGGAATTCCAATCCCAATCTTGTTGGTTTTTTTCGTATTGCGTGGATGCACCTGATCCGATCGACTTTTCCAAATGCAGAGGATTTTGGCAATGATAACATTAACGCGAAATGAAAGCATATATAATGGGGCCAAATTATGACCAATGTGAAGAATGAAACAGCGTCGTCGCATGTCCTGCAGTCCTTGCCGTATCAGGATAATGCTCTGGATCCGGTAATCTCCGCAAACACCATCAGTTTTCACTACGGAAAACATCACAAGGGATATGTCGACAAACTGAACGAACTTGTATCAGGAACGCAATTCGCGGACATGTCGCTTGAAGAAATCATCGTCGCGACATCCGGCAAGCCAAACAAGACGACGACGGCAATCTTTAACAATGCAGCGCAAACTTGGAACCACACGTTTTACTGGAGCAGTCTGAAGCCGAAGGGCGGCGGTGAGCCTCCCGCGGAGTTGAAGCAAAAGATCGAGGCTGCATTCGGGACCCTGGATGCATGCAAGAAGGAGTTGGCAGACGCTGCAACGGCCCAGTTCGGCAGCGGCTGGGTGTGGCTCGTGTTGGACGGCACCACGCTCAAGGTGGTCAAGACCGGCAACGCGGATGTGCCCCTGACCAACGGGATGAAGCCGCTGTTGACCATCGACGTGTGGGAACACGCCTACTACCTGGATTATCAGAACCGCCGCGCCGATTATGTCAAAGCCGTGCTGGACAAACTGCTCAACTGGGAATTTGCCCTGCAAAACATCGGCTGATGCTGGGGACGCGAAGAACCAGGTTGCTGCATCGGACGGGCGGGAAGCGGTTCACGCCCGTCCGCCAGCAACTGCGGAAAGTGTGACCCTGACTCAGTGGATCAACATGAAAAACAGGACCCCCTTATGGCACTCATCTTTGAAAGCATTCAAACCGACGGCATTGCCCAGGTTTCATATCTGCTCGGTGATGATGCCGAGGGAACAGCCGCGGTGTTCGATCCTCGTCCGGATGTTGACTGCTACCTGCAACTGGCCCGCGAGAAACAAGTCTCGATCACACATATTTTTGAAACGCACATCCATGTCGATTTCGTCAGTGGTGCGCGTGAGCTTTGTACGCGTGCCGAGTCAGCGAAAATATACCTCAGTCACGAAGGAGGCGCGCGCTACGGCTTCGAACATGAGGGAGTCGCGGATGGAGATGTCTTCGAGCTTGGTTCCGCCCTGATTACCGCTCGGCACACCCCCGGCCACTCGCCGGAGCACATGGCGTATCTTCTCTCGGAAAAGGATCATCCGGAAGCCCCCTGGGGGGTGCTCACCGGGGACTCGCTCTTTGTCAGTTCCGCCGGGCGTCCCGATCTCCTCGGCAGGAGTCGGGAAAAAGAGCTGGCCGAACAATTGTTCCATACGCTGCATGATTTTTACCTGAAGCTCGATGATGGCGTCATTATCTACCCGACGCACGCTCAAGGGTCGCCATGCGGCGAGGACATCGGCGACCGGCTCCGCAGCACGATTGGCTATGAACGGCGCTTCAATGCGTTCCTCCAATTCGACAATGCCGAAAGCTTCATCAAGCACGCGCTCGCCGGCGCGTCGCCCATCCCAACCTATTACCCGTTGATGAAGACACTGAACACCAAGGGGCCCATGGTGCTCGGCAATCTGCCCCCAGTGCGCGGGCTTCCTCCCAAATTTTTTCAGGAAGCCGCCCAGGACCACAACAACGTTCTCATCGACACCCGCATGATGCTGGCCTTTGGTGGAGGGCACATCAAGGGAGCGCTCAGCATCGGTGGTTTGCCCATACTCTCCATCTGGGCCGGCTGGTTGCTGGATCCCGGCCAGCCCATCCTTCTCGTTTTGGAGTCCGACGATACGCTCGAAGCAATCGTGCGATATTTTGTCCGGACGGGCTATACCAAGTTCGCCGGCTACCTCGTCGGCGGCATGAAGGCATGGAACAACGCCGGCCTGCCGCTGGAATCGGTCGGGCAAAAGACCGTGCATGAAGTCCAAGCCGCGGGGAAAGAACTCCAGATTCTCGACGTCAGGGCGCCCGCGGAATGGAAAGACGGCCATATCCCAAATGCCCGCCATGTATTTCTGGGTGAATTGCGCGAACACCTCGGCGCGTTGGACAAGGACAAGCCGACGGCCGTCTATTGCGACAGCGGCTACCGTGCGAGCATCGCCACGAGCATCTTGCAGCAGCACGGGTTCGGCAACGTCTGCAACATTCCCGGAAGCTGGCAGGCATGGAAGAATGCGGGATTTCCGGTCGAAAGAGAGAGCGAGAAAAAGTAATACGAATTTTCGTTCAATTTAAGATAAATAGCCAATGCAATACCCAGGGTCGAAATCGGAATCGAAATCGCAATCGAGTCGAAAAACAAATAAATCATAAAACTATTGCCATAGCGATTTCAATTGCGATTTCGATTCGATTTCGACCCTGACAACAATGGAGCAACCTTGCGCACGAACATGCCTTCTTCCGTCCCAATGATTTCCAGGCCTGCCGCGTTATTGATCGGCAGTCTTGTTCTCCTGTTCACATGTGCCGCGACCGATGCGGGGGCAGGCGTGGATGCGCTTGATTATCCGGGACCGGCCTGGTCCCCCTATATTGTCGGCGCGGGCATTGGAGTGCTTTCCTGGCTGACATTTTACTTTTCCGACAAGCCCATCGGGGCCTCCTCATTCTACGCGCAGCTCGCGGGCTTTCTCGGCAAACGCATCGCGCCCCGCCGCACGGCCTCGCTCACCTATTTCAAGGACAAGCCGCCGAAAGTGGGTTGGGGATTCGTCTTTGTGGTCGCAACCATCGTGGGTGGCGCGATTGCCGCCCTGACGGGCGGCGAGTTCGCCAATGAATGGCTGCCGCCCATCTGGGAGGCACGCTTCGGCGACAGCATTGCGCTGCGTGCGGCCATCGCCTTTCCCGGCGGCATGCTGATGGCATTTGGGGCCCGGCTGGCCGGAGGTTGCACCAGCGGCCACGGCATCAGCGGAACCCTTCAGCTCAACGTGGCATCGTGGATTGCCGTGATTTGCTTTTTCATTGGTGGTGTCGCCGTGGCCCTGCCGCTCTACAATCTGTGAGGAACCCATGTTTGACACGCTGAAGTCGGCCACGACAAACCGGAAATCAGTCGAAACCGCGACTTCCAAGCTGATTGCCGGCGCGATATTTGGTCTGGTGTTTGGCTTCCTCCTGCAGAAAGGAGGCGTTGGCAAATACAACGTACTCATCGGCCAACTGCTTCTTCAGGACTGGACCGTCGTGAAGATAATGCTCACCGCAATTATCGTCGGCATGATCGGCGTGTCCACGTTGCACCACTTCGACAAAGTGAACCTGCACGTCAAGCCGACACGCATCGGCGCGAACATCATCGGAGGGCTCCTTTTCGGCGCGGGATTTGCGCTGGTGGGATATTGTCCAGGAACTGCCGCTGCCGCGCTGGGACAGGGAAGCTGGGACGCGCTTTTCGGGATGGCCGGACTTATTGCGGGCTCATGGATGTTTGCCGAACTTTCTGGGTGGACAAAACGAACGGTTGAGACCTGGGGCGACTTCGGCAAACTGCGGCTCCCCGACCTGCTGAGCGTGCCGCGCGGCGTGTTTGTCGTCTGCTTTGCAGGCGTTCTCATCCTTTTTCTTGTGGTGGTACAGCAATTCACCACCCGGTGACGACAAATAGTGTTTGTCGCGAACTCCGTCGTTTGTCCGGGAAGGCAATGCAATGACTGGGAACCGAAATAAAATGCTTTGGGTTGTCGGAGTCACTGTGCTGGCCACCAGCCTGGTGCTGGTCGTGTTGCAGAACTTCAAGACACCCGAGAAGGTGCTGGAGCGCAAAGTCGAGCATCGATACGCTGTCTCCGATCCGCAGTTTCGGCGCGAGATGTCCGTCCTGCTGGGCCCGGCGATTGTGGGCGGCAATCAGGTCACCGCGCTGCAAAACGGCAACGAGATTTTTCCGGCGATGCTGCTGGCCATTCGTTCGGCCCAGATCTCGATCACGTTCGAGACCTTCATTTACTGGTCAGGAGAAATTGGTGATGCCTTCTCGCAGGCGCTTTCCGAGCGGGCCAGCGCCGGCGTGCCGGTGAGCGTCATTCTCGACTGGGTTGGCAGCACCAAGATGGAGCAGTCGCTGCTGGATTCCATGCAGGCTGCTGGGGTGCAGTTGCATCGATATCGGCCGCTGAACTGGTACAACCTGGGCCGGATGAACAACCGCACCCATCGCAAGCTGCTGGTGGTCGATGGGCGTATCGGGTTCACCGGAGGGGTCGGCATCGCGGATCAGTGGACTGGGGACGGTGGCGATCCCAACCACTGGCGGGAGAGTCACTTCCTGATTGAAGGCCCCGCAGTGGCGCAGTTGCAAGCGGCCTTCAACGACAACTGGATCAAGACCACTGGTCAGGTGCTGAATGGCCCGAGCTACT
The DNA here is from genome assembly GCF_000519265.1 of Desulfonatronum lacustre DSM 10312. Lineage (NCBI taxonomy): Bacteria > Pseudomonadati > Thermodesulfobacteriota > Desulfovibrionia > Desulfovibrionales > Desulfonatronaceae > Desulfonatronum > Desulfonatronum lacustre. The sequence goes on along the minus strand of NZ_KI912608.1, from coordinate 1,202,543 downwards.
TTCCTGCCCTGCAGGAGAAGGGCGAGATGGACGCACACGTGTTTATTGCCTCCCCGGCCAGCGGGAGCGAGAGCATGCACCTGATGTATCTGCTTGCCATCGCGGCGGCCGAGGCGACTATCGACTTGGCGGCGTCCTACTTTGTGCCCGACCGGCTGTTGATCAAGGCCTTGGTTGCTGCCCGCGGTCGCGGCGTTCGCGTTCGCATCCTGCTGCCTGGGCCGCATATGGATGCGCTGACGGTCAAGATCGCTTCCAAGGCCGATTGGGGCGAGCTGCTGCAAGCAGGCGCCGAAATCTACGTCTATCAACCGACCATGCTGCACACCAAGCTGCTGGTCATTGATGCCGAGTTTGTTTCGGTGGGTTCAACCAATTTCGACATTCGTTCGATCCGGCTCAACGACGAAGCGAGTCTGAATATCTACAACAGCGACTTCGCTACCCGGATGACGGCGGTGTTCGAGGCCGATCTGCTGGAGGCTGAGCCGTTTTCCCTTGCGCGTTGGGAGCGCCGTCCGCTGCGCCAAAAAATCGCCGAAAAGATTCTCCTGCCAATCAAATCGCAGCTTTGATCGCGCTGAAACCAGGCAATCGACCAAATCGACAACCCCTGAGCAGGAAAAAGAGGCAAAATAATGGGCACGATTCTGACGAAAGACGGTACGCAGATCTATTACAAGGACTGGGGGACAGGGCAGGCCATCGTCTTCAGTCATGGCTGGCCGCTGAACGCGGATGCCTGGGAAGACCAGATGCTGTTCCTGGCTTCCAACGGCTATCGCTGCATTGCCCATGACCGCCGCGGTCATGGCCGATCAGGCCAGTCCTGGGATGGCAACGACATGGATACGTATGCCGACGACTTGGCAACACTCGTTGCCGCGCTCGACCTGACAAATAGTATTCATGTCGGCCACTCCACGGGCGGCGGCGAAGTTGCCCGCTACATCGGCCGGCCATGGCACGAAACGTGTCGCCAAGGCTGTGCTGATCGGCGCAGTGACCCCGCTGATGCTGAAGACGGCCGCAAACCCCGGCGGTCTGCCGATGGAGGCGTTCGACAAGATCCGTGCCGGCGTACTCGCCGACCGCTCGCAGTTCTTCAAGGATCTCACCACGCCGTTCTATGGCGCCGACAAGGAGGGTGCCAAGGTCTCGCAAGGTCTGCGGGACGCATTCTGGCTCCAGGGGATGCAGGCCGGTTTCAAAGCTGTGGTCGATTGCATCAAGGCATTTTCAGAGACGGACTTCACGGATGATCTGAACAAGTTCGACGTACCGACACTGATCATGCATGGCGACGAGGACCAGATCGTACCGATCGATGCATCTGCCCTGCTCTCGGCCAAGATCATCAAGGGCGCAACGCTGAAGATCTATCCTGGAGCGCCACACGGCATGTGCTCCACCAACAAGGACCAGATCAACGCAGATCTTCTCGCATTCTTTAAAGCATAGTCAGCGGACTAATGCGGACATACCATCCGGAGATCGTCTCCTGGATGTCATGCCCCTGAACGATTCGGCATAGGCCGCACGTTTTGGCATCATGGAGATTCAACCACGACAAGGAGAAACGAGGATGAAAGCACTGAGTCTCATGAAGTTCTGGATGCCCATTACGGTGTTGAGCATGCTGTTCATGGCCGCTTCGAACGGCCCGGCGGATGCGGCGGAGCATGAACATGAACATCAAGTGGGCAGCGAGTTGGAATTTCTCGTGGAAATGATCCCTCACCATCAGGAGGCCGTGGACAGCGCCAAGCAGATCCTGGCCGTGACCGAACGCCAGGAACTGCGCGACTTTGCCAAGGAGGTGACGGACGATCAGACCGGGGAAATCGCGAAGATGCGCCAGTGGATCGAGCAGTGGTATCCCGACGCGTCCACACAGGCGGCCTATCAGCCCATGATGCGGGACATCGAAGGCCTGTCCGCGGAGGAAGCGGACACCGTCTTCCTGGAGGACATGATTGAACATCACCTCGGCGCCGTGCATATGGCCCGGGATGTTCTGGACAAAAATCTGGCCGTGCACCCCGAAGTGCGGACTCTGGCCGAAGAAATCGTCGCCGCCCAAAATCGAGAGATCGACCAGATGCGCGAATGGCTGGAGCAATGGGGCGGCGCTCCGACGGACCACCACGGTCATTGATCATCTGACGTAGAGAAGCACCCCGGTTCTTGTTCAATGTACAGCAGAGGATGCTGTTCAAAAGCCTCCTGGCAGTGAACAAAAAACATAGCTTTCCCCTCGAAAGATTGATTTGTGTATTGCTCCTGCTTCATCCACATTCATGCCGCATACGGGATCGGTTTTCATTTTATTGATCTCCTTATGGTCTTGTTCCGGAATCCGTAAAAAGGATCAGATTGTTTTATCAACCGATCGACAGTTTGAAAGCCGTTCCTGTCCGAGGATCTGGCGTCTGGCGAACCAGATTGTCAGCGGGGGAAGAATTATCCATTGCAGCAGCGGGGAAAGGCCGGTCCCCAGCAGCGGAACAGTGGGCATCACATCTCCATACTGCCAGCGATTCGCAACGGCTGTAGCGTGCCACTCCATGGCAACGGTAACCATTATCCCCATTGCCATGAAGGCAATTATGGTTGCGGTCCCTTGGCGCTTAATCCACCTCCGGTCATGACGGATCGCTGCCACCGTCCAGTATGCCGCCAGGGAAATGATTACGTCCCCAAGGGTCGCCCGGGTACAGATTATTACGCCATCCCAGTGAAGCAGATCAGGCATTTGTTCATACAAGGGAACCTGAAGAAACTCCCAGGGATAGTGTAGCAAGAAAGTGAACAGGGCCACGTTAAGTTCCGGAGAAACAAGTAATCTGCGCATCCTGATTTCCACCGCTTTAGAGCTTGATTCTGATTAAATCCGGAATTCAAGATCTGCCGGACCCCTCCTGCGGAACCTTGTGGCTGGGAGGCGCGCAGGGCCCTTGCAGTGGCGTTGTCCAGTTTTCTTTTCGAATCACTGATAATTTTATGTAGTTGTTTATACGCTATTGAGCGTGCAGATGCTAGACCTTGAGTGGTCTGGATTCGCAAGTATTCTTGTCTAAATGTAACTACTCAGCACAGAGTAATTCTGTTGTCGGAATCGGAATCGGGATCTAAAGCGCTGGGATGAGTTCTAAATTCTTCCTGTTTCGATTCCGACTCCGATAGCGAAGCGCCGACCCCGACACCGATTGCCGGAGCAAGATCGGACACAAAATGTACTGAGTAGTTACGTCTAAATAAACATAGCCGTCCGAATTCTGGAAATAAACAGGTAGATATTTGTTATCAAATATCTGTTCATGACAATCTATGTAATTGGATTATTAAATCAAATAGAATTTTCTGTTAGCTAATAATCAAAAATATTGCGAATTTCCATTTAACATAGTAAAAAAAATAAAACTAAAAAATCTAGCTGAGTGTTGAAAAAGTCCTTATCCGGCAGTCCGTTCAAAAACCCCAAGTGCAAGGAGCAAAAAAAGTTCAAGGTCGAAGCGTATTTATTCATACGTGAGAGTTTGAACTTTTTGCAGCGACGCAGCACTTGGGAGTTTTTCAACGGACTGCTAGCCTGTCAATATCCAGGATGAAATCCTATTCATGCTCGTTTCCTTCGGTTTTCAGAGTTTTCAAGTTCTTCCATCCCTGTCTGAGAAAGCGTGTCTGAATTCAGTTCAAGCAAAGGAGTACATAAATGAAACTGACCTTAGGGGTGCCCGGCATGGGATCCGACCACTGCGCGGGGATCATCCGTGAAAGCCTGAACCGTCTGGACGGGATTGAGGATATCTCAACCAACATCTCCAATCACAAGGTGCGGGTGAACTATGATCCGGATCGGACCGGTTCGGACGCCATTCGTTCGGCCGTGGAAAAGGCGGGCTACGAAGTGGCATCTGTTTCCAATGAAGATGTATCCGGTTTGGTAAAGCTGGTGGTGCCCGGTATGGGATCCGACCACTGCGCGGGGATCATTCGTGACAGTCTGAACCGCCTGAGCGGAATAGGCGAAATCAAAACCAATATTTCCAATCACCAGGTTACAGTAAAATCCGGTAAGGACGGTCCTTCAGCTGAAAAACTGAAAAAGGTCATCGAACGGGCAGGCTACGAGGTGGCTTCCGTCAGCACTGACCGGGAGGGTGACGAACCCCGGGAGGCGGATGAATTCTACCTTTCCCGAGCCTGGAAACGGTTTGTCATTGCCGCCGTGCCCGCAACATTCATTATGATCCTGATGATGGTGCACATGTTCGTGTCGCCAATCCCGGGATATCTGGCCATCATATCCATCCTGGCATTTCCCGTGGTGTTCCTGTTCGGAGGCTGGGCCACCCATGTATCCGCCTGGAGATCCCTTACCAACCTGACCGCCAACATGGATGTGCTCATTTCCATGGGCAGTCTTCCTCCTTACATCATCGGGCTTGTAGGATTTGTCTATCCCATGACCTCTTTCACCGAGATGGCCGCGACAATCATGACGTTCCATCTACTGGGGCGCTATCTGGAGAACCGGGCCAAGGGCCGTGCTTCCCAAGCCATCCGGAAGCTGCTCACTCTTGGGGCCAAGACAGCTCGAGTGGAACGAGACGGGGGGGAAATAGAAGTGCCGGTCAAAGAGCTGGAAATCGGCGACATCATGGTCGTCCGCCCAGGAGAAAAAATTCCCACGGATGGTGAAATAGTGGAAGGCAAAAGCCACGTGGACGAGTCCATAGCTACCGGGGAATCCATTCCCGTAGAAAAGAAACCGAACGATCAAGTGCTTGGAGCCACCATCAATAAAGAAGGCCGGCTTAAGGTCAAGGCCACCCGGGTGGGAGCGGACACCTTTTTGTCTCAGGTCATACGATTGGTTGAGGAAGCCCAGGGATCCAGAGTGCCCATCCAGGAATTCGCCGACCGCATCACTGCCAAGTTTGTGCCTGTGGTAATAGTCATAGCTCTGGCCAGTCTTTTTACTTGGCTTTTGTTTGCGGAATCCCTTCGGCCCATTCTGGAATGGGGGGCGGGCTTTCTGCCCTGGGTAGATCCGACGGCCACGCCGGCTATTCTGGCAATTCTTGCAACCATTGCCGTATTGGTCATTGCCTGTCCATGCGCTCTGGGCCTTGCAACTCCCACCGCCTTGATGGTCGGTTCCGGGATGGGAGCCGAGAGTGGTGTGCTGATCAGATCCGGCCAGGCAATTCAGACCCTTAAGGATATCAAGATTGTGGTCCTGGACAAAACAGGAACCATAACCAAAGGCGAGCCGGAACTCACCGATGTGGTGGCTGCCGATGGATATGATGATGATAACGTTCTGGCTCTGGCTGCAGCGGTTGAGAATGCATCTGAGCATCCCCTTGCCCGGGCGGTTGTGGAAGGGGCCGGAAACAGGAATGTTGATTTTGGAGATGTAGAAGATTTTAGTTCAGTGACCGCCCGTGGAGTTGAAGGCAAAGTTGACGGAAAACAGATACTCATAGGCAATCGCAGGTTACTCGACGAACACGGGGTTTCCGGGCTTAAAGCTTTGGATGAAGATCTTGACAGGCTGGAAGAAAAAGGCCGAACCGCAGTTCTGGTGGCCATGGAAGGCAAGGCTGTGGGCATTGTCGCGGTGGCGGACACAGTGAAGTCGGATTCCCAAAAAGCCGTCAAGGCCATGCACGATCTGGGTCTTCGGGTGATCATGGTCACTGGCGATAATGAACGGACCGCCAGGGCCGTGGCCGAGGAAGTGGGTATCGACGAAGTGCTGTCAGGTGTGCTGCCAGAGGGCAAGGTGGACGAGATCCGCAAACTGCAGGAGCGTTTCGGCCAATACGTGGCCATGGTGGGAGACGGCATCAACGACGCCCCGGCCCTCAAGCAGGCCAACGTGGGCATCGCCATTGGAGCTGGGGCCGACGTGGCCATTGAAGCAGCGGACGTCACCCTGGTCTCAGGAGAACTGCCCAAGGTGGTCGAGGCTATCCGGCTGTCCAGGGCAACCTTCAGCAAAATCGTACAGAACCTGTTCTGGGCGTTCTTTTACAACGTGGTAGCCATACCCATTGCAGCAGCAGGTCTCCTGCATCCCATGATCGGAGTCGTGGCCATGACCGCAAGCTCGCTGACGGTAATCGGCAACTCCATACTGCTCAGACGGTCAAAGATTTCGCTGGACGGAAAGATCAGATAAGAGGCAGATTATATGCCCACTTATGCTTGGCTGAAGATTATTTGCCATACCCCTTGCGGCAGGTGTCCGTATATACATACGGCATTCTGTTGTCTCCGGCCATGGGGGCGGCGCTCATGTCCCTTAGCACGGTGATTGTTGCCATCAACGTGAGATTCCTGAAAAACGCCAAATGAGCCAGCATCTTTTCATTCTTTTTCGCTCTGGATTTTCTTACTGCACATTGCTTCGAACACAAGTAGTAGGTTTAACCCTTATGACCTTTCCTGTGCGAAGCGCCCTCTTCATCGTATTGATCTGCATTTCGTGCGATGGCAACACCTTTCGGCTTGCGCCGTCGCCTTAAGCTCCAAGCAGCCAAAGCAAAGACGACAAAAAAAACAAGGCCGCTGATGATGGTCATGGTTTGGGCGTTCATTTATACCTCCTGCGGATCATTGCTTTTCAAACTGGGAATGAACATGGGTACGCTCCTCTGGTAATCGCGATACTCTTCTCCGAACTTTTCCACCATCCAGCCCTCCTCCTTTCGCGCCAGGAGGGTGTAGGCGAATACGATCACCGGGAATGCAATAACTGAAACGATCGTTGGCCAATGCACAATGCCTTCGCCGAAGACGATCAGAAAGAGGCCAGTGTATTGAGGGTGACGTACTTTTGCATAGACCCCATCGGTGACCAAACGATCCTCTTTTCTGGCTTGGTGAACACGCCTCCAACCATCCGCAACCAGGATTGCACCGCTGAATACGATGGCGTAGCCGATTAACATCGCAACAATATGCGCTACAGGCGTGCCGAAAAGCTGCGCCCAGAGATTGCCTCCCTCAGCCAGTTTCAGGTCCAGACCAAAAAAACGGGCCAGAAAGTAGATGGTCAAAGGAAACCCATACATCTCGGCATAAAAAGCGATTATAAATGCCTGGATCACGCCGGCACTCGACCATTCCTTCCAGCTCTGGGGCGCTAGGTAGCGGTAAAGAAGCCATGATACGATCACGATGACGATAAGCGCCAACCCCCATGTTCCTACATGCATAAGCGTCCTCCTTTTCTCCGATTTTGTCTCTGTCTTATTCCTGTTAAGGCAGGCAGCTTCCCAGAAGAGAAGTTTGAATAATTGTAACTACTCAGTACATTTTGCGTCCGCTCTTGCTCCGGCAATCGGGGTCGGTATCGGTATCGGAATCGAATCTGGAAAAATTTTGAACGCATCCCCACATTTTCGATCCCGATTCCGATACCGACCCTGGCAACAGAATTACTCTGTGCTGAGTAGTTACGGATAATCCTGCTAAAAATCAGCCTAACAAAGATAAAGAGAAGCACGCGACGGCAATACAGCCCGCGAGATCAGTTTCCTACGGTCACATCCGATTCTTTGCACGAGAACACTCCTCTTGAGCATATGCATACGTTGTTCAAGATGTTTCAAGAGCCGAGTCTGTTATCCCAACCTCCGTCATGAAAACCTATTTTTTGAACCGAGTCTGTAGGGAAATCGCCTCTTGTCGCAAGGGAAAAACACGTGCAACGGGAATAAATCCCTGGCCGACGATGAGCAGAGGAAAACTCAACCTCGGCCTGGGAATTATTCCAGTCTTCCGGGAATTCCTCCCGTTAAAGCAAGTGATTCCCCTATAGACACGATCAAACAAAATGCTATTTTTACTTTTCACTGAACTACAAGCTGTCGTCGTATGTGTGGCGGCAGGACAATAACTCTCACAGTATCCCGACTTCCTTGATGTAGCGGCCAACAGAAAATTCGGCAGTCATTCACGTCTACCTGCCGCACGAGGCTAACGCACTGCTCGAGGAACTCGTCACAACACGGGTACACGATGACGCCTCCATTCCGCCAGCCATGTGAATGTATTTTCGGAGTTACCGTTACGCCGAAGGTGGATAACCGAGCAAGGGCCAACAGCTCTCACGTGGTTACCAAAAAATATGAACGTAACCAGCAGGCTGATGTCTTGCCCCCAACCACTGTGTGGCCGGAAATTGTGCCAGGGCATGATGAAATGTCGTCAGATGATGCACTCCAAGATGGAAATGATGCACATGATGCTGGAAGGCCTCCTGGAGTCCGCCAAGATGACGGAATGATCCATGGTGGAGTGCTGAAACGTCAGGTCGCTGTTTCATCGGCGCCGACATAGCCCCGTCTCATCAGTGATGGACGGCCTCCTTCAAGGGGGTGACGTGTCCTTGATGTTTCCTCTTTAAGGGGCGGGCCCATCCCTTCATTTTAATGGAGTCGAGCCATGGCAGATTATGCGGAGATCCGTGCAAATCCTTTTGCCGCCTTGGGACGGATGGTGTTCGCCCTGGTCAATGAGCTGGGGGCAATGGCCATCTTCGCCGGTTTGGCCGTTCTGCACGTGTTCACCTTTCCCTTCCAGTTCAGAAAGATACTGAGCCAATTGTACTTCATCGGCTTCCGATCCGTGTCCGTGATTCTCCTGGTATCCGTGTTCACGGGGATGGTTCTGGGTCTTCAAGGGTACTATACCCTGGCAAAATTCGGTTCAACGGGCTTGCTGGGACCGGCCGTGGCCCTGTCACTGATTCGGGAGCTGGGGCCGGTGCTCACGGCCATCATGATCATTGCCCGGGCCGGCTCATCCATGGCCGCGGAAATTGGCATCATGCGCATCTCCGAACAGATCGACGCGCTGGACACCATGAACATCAATCCCATCAAGTTTCTGGTGAGTCCCCGAATCGTGGCTTCCCTGATCAGCTTTCCCCTTTTGACGGCCTTGTTCGACGTGGTGGGCATCTTTGGAGGCTACATAACCAGCGTGGTGCTGCTCCACCTGAGCGCCGGAACCTACTTCACCCAGATCGAGGCCAGCGTGGTCATGCAGGACATTACCGGGGGCTTCGTCAAGGCGGTGGTTTTCGGATTTATCGTTACGGTCATCTGTTGTTTCCAGGGGTATTTCACCCATATGCGCGCCGGGGGCTTCGGGGCCAAAGGGGTGAGCATGTCCACGACCACCGCGGTGGTCATGTCCTGCGTGGCCGTGCTGGTGGTGGACTATGTTCTGACCTCGTTTCTGCTTTAGCTGTCCGTTGAAAAACTCCCAATTGCTGTGTCGTTGCAAAAAGCTCAAACTCTCATGTATGAATAAATACGCTTCGACATTGGGTTTTTTCTCCTTGCACTTGGGGTTTTTGAACGAACAGCGTAACTACTCAGCACAAAGCAATGCTGTTGTCGGGGTCGGAATCGGAATCGGAATCGGGATCGAAAACGCTGGGATGCGTTCTTATTTTTTCCTGTTTCGATTCCGATCCCGACCCCGACCCCGATTGCCGGAACAAGAGCGGACATAAAATGTGCTGAGTAGATACCGAACAGCAAGATAAGGTTTTTTCACAGTTAGCTGTCCGTTGAATAAACAGTTGGGACGATTATGCCCGAACCCGTCATCCGCTTCGAAAAGGTCTGCAAGAGCTTCAACGACAAGGTCGTCCTGAAGGACGTCAGTCTGGATATCCTTGGCGGACAGGTGACGGTGATCATCGGGAAGAGCGGGGTCGGCAAGTCCGTCTTGCTGAAGCACGTCATCGGACTGCTCAAGCCGGATTCCGGGGATATTTTCTTCAAGGGCAAACCTCTTTCCAGCATGAGCCGGAAGAGCATGTCCGAGTTGAAGAGTTGTTTCAGCTACATGTTCCAGAGCAACGCCCAGTTCGACTCCATGACCGTGTACGAGAACATCGCCCTGCCCCTGACCGAAAAGACGAGTCTGGCGTCCGCGATGATTCGGGAGAAGGTCATTCAGCGGACGACACAGTTGGAGATCTCCGATGTCCTGAGCAAATATCCCTCGCAGATCTCGGGAGGGATGCAAAAACGCGTGGCCCTGGCCAGGGCCTTGATCACCGATCCGGAGATCGTTCTCTTTGACGAGCCCACCACCGGGCTCGACCCGATCAGAAAAAACGCCGTGCTGAACATGATCGCTCATTATCAGCGGCAGCTGGGGTTCACGGCCGTTGTCGTCAGCCATGACATCCCTGATGTGTTCTACATCGCGGACAAGGTGGCCATCATCGATTCCAGCGGGATCATTTTTGAAGACACGCCGGTTGTCCTGGAGCAGTCCGACGACCCGGACATCCAGGCCTTTCTGAACAGCGTGGAGATGCTCAAGGACGACCTGACCGGGCTGGACAACCGCAAGGAGTTCATGGCCGGTTTGAGACGCCTTGGCCCTCGCATCCAACTCGGCGAGCGGTATGGTTTCATCCTCTTTTTGTTGGATGGCCTGGATGAAGTGGATGAGCATGTGGGCCAAATCGCGGCGCAACGAGCCATCCAAAACCTCTCCGACGGACTGATCGCCCAATTGAACGGCCAAGGGCGAGCCGTGCGGATCGGGAAAAATGAGGTCGCGGCGTATTTCCCGGTAGCCGATTCCGATCAGATCGACGCTTTCCGCGCGGCAATGCTCGAACGGATCAGCACCATGGGGAAACGCACATCCGGAGCGGAACATCCCGGCTACAGAAATTTCTGCATCAGTTTGGGGGTTGCGGAGGTGGATGCATACCCCGACTTGCAGGCATTGGTCCTGGTGGCTCGTGACAATGAGCAGCAAACGGTTTGTCCGGTACGCGAAAAAAAGGAAACGATATGAAGAAGTACGCCATGGAAACGGGCGTGGGCGTGTTCATGCTCATTGGACTGCTGTGCGTCGGGTATCTGACGATCAGGCTGGGAGATTTGGAACTGCTGCGCGGCAACACCTATTTGCTCAACGCGAGATTCACTTCGGCCGCCGGGCTGAACCGGGGCAGTGTCGTGGAAATGGCCGGAGTCGGGATCGGCAAGGTCGAGAGCATCCGCCTGCATCCCACGGATCTGGTGGCCATTGTGACCTTGCGGATCGAAAAGGAGGTCCCGGTTTCGGATGATGCCGTCGCGGCGATCAAAACCCGCGGTTTGATCGGAGACAAATACGTCGACATCGCTCCCGGGGGGTCGGATTTCGAACTCGGTCCGGGAGAAACCATCGTGGATACCGTGCCGGCCCTGGACATCGAAAAACTGATCGGACGGTTCGCCTTTGGCGACGTTGAGAAATAAGGGCGGAAGGGGAGGAAAAACGGCGAGGATGGCTATGCCGCATCGAAAACGTCAAACCGCGAGGACGATATGTTGAAACAAATTATTTTGATGGTCTGCCTGCTGCTTTTTGCGTCCACGGCCCTGGCCGCTTCACCGATGGCGACCGTTCAGACCGCGGTCGATCAGGTTCTCGGCATTCTGGGTGAACCGGATAGTCCGGAGCAGAACATCATCGATGGAAAATTCGAGCGCATCAAGCAGGTTGTTGATGCAGCCTTTGACTACGAGGTTCTTTCCCGCGTCACCCTCGGTCGAGGCTGGAGACAGTTGAATGATTCGCAGAAAGAACAATTCGTCGCGCTGTATTCGGAGTTGATCGAGCGCACCTACCGAAATTACATTTCCGCCTATTCCGACGAAGACGTCATTTACGTCAAGGAAACGTTGCTCACGGAAGCAGGGGCGCGCATCCCCAAGGCCGAAGTGGAAACCCAGGTCATGGCCAGGCAGGGTCCTGTCCTGGTCTTGTATCGGCTCTATGAGGAAAATGGAAAATGGCTGGTCTACGACATCCATGGGGAGGGGATAAGCCTGGCCCAGAATTTTCGGACCCAGTTCGAAGAAATTCTGCATCGAAGCGGTGTGGACGGATTGCTCGAATCACTGCGGAGCAAGGTCGCGAGCCTGCGAGACGGCGTTGAGGCCGCGAATTGAGAAGAGGACGGGAAGATATGCCGAAAAAAATATCATCCGCGGCGTTGGTTCTTTTGCTGACGTGCCTGGTTGTCACGACCGGATGCGCCGGAAAGAACAGTCCCGGTTCCGCAATGATCGCGGACGGGGGAACCGTTGCCGCAAAAGGAGAGGGCGGCCCGGATCGGCATGACGATTTTGACGATGACGATTGGTGGGAAGAGGAATGGGAAACCCTGGCCGAGGAGCACAAGCCTTTGCGCGTCGTCGATCCCTTGGAAGGATGGAACAGGGCCATGTTCACCGTCAACGACAAGCTCTACCTCTATCTGCTCAAACCGGTCGCCCAGGCGTACGCCATGGTTGTTCCCGAACTCTTCAGGATCGGCATCGGAAACTTCTTCACCAACCTGGCTTATCCCGTGCGCGCCGTGAACAGTCTGTTGCAGGGCAAGGGCGACAAGGTCGCCAAGGAAACCGGAAGTTTCGTTTTGAACACGACCTTCGGCTTCCTCGGCCTGGTCAAAATATCGGATGCCTTCCCGGTCCTGAACGTCACTCACGAGGATGCCGGACAAACGTTCGGCGTCTGGGGGATCGGCAACGGTCCGTATATTGTCTGGCCGTTGCTCGGTCCATCGACATTGCGCGATTCGGTGGGCATGACAGGCGATTTCTTCCTTTCACCACTCTCCTACCTTGAACCTCATGAACTGGGATGGGCCCTGAAGGCCCATGAACGCATCAATTCTTTATCATTCAGGATCGGACAGTACGAGGACATGAAGGAATCAGCCATTGATCCCTATGTCGCTTTCCGCGACGCCTATATCCAGTACCGCCACGCACTGGTTCAGGATTGACCTGGGAGCAAAAGGCGACACCAGTCTGAATCCGGGCTGTATTTCGCGAGGCGTCAGGTAGAATCGCCGTCGCTCCCTTCCAAACTTCCATGCGGTGTCCATTCCTTAACCATCTTGCCGGGACAAAACCGTAATTCATAACACATCGTTTTGAATAAGCTTTCAACCATCAACTTTCAACAAGCTTGGTGTAATATAACTTTTTGCACCAAGCTCTGATATTTGTCCATGGAAGGTCTGGGGAGAGAGAGGTACCATGACCATGGAAATCGGGGTGGTTTTCGCAATACTGGGAACCGCCATGCTGTTGTTTATAACCGGTTGGATCCGTGCGGATATCGTCGCGGTATTGGTACTCGTTTCGCTGGCGGCTACCGGCGTATTGGAGGTGGAGGAGGTTTTGCTCGGCTTCAGCAGCGAAGCCGTCATCTCCATCGCCGGCTTGTTGATCTTGAGCGCCGGGTTGGTACGCAGCGGGGTGGTCCGGTGGATCGCGGAGCGTCTGAACGACATCGCCGGAGGGAGCCGCAAACGGTTGACTTGGATGAGCACCCTGGTCCCCGGCGTCCTGTCGGGTTTTGTGAGCGATATTGCCACGGTTTCGTTATTCATCCCGGTGGTCCTCCGACTGGCCCGTAAGAACGATATCCACCGTTCAAAGCTGCTCCTGCCCATCGCCATGGCTGCCCTGGCAGGTGGAAGCCTGACCATTATCGGGGCCTCGCATAACCTTGTGGTCAACGATCTGCTTCGATCCTCGGGACAGTCAGCGCTTGGTTTCTTCGAAATTGCGCCGGTAGGCATTGCCCTGATCATTTCTTTCGCTGTCTACACCCTGGTCATTGGGCAGCGCCTGTTGCCGGGCGAAAAGGGCGCCGTGGAAAGCCGGGGAGATCATACTGATTTAATGCGGACATACCATTTGGAAGATCGTCTCTGGGAGGTCTTGCTCCTGAACGATTCTTCCTGGGTGGGGAAGACGTTGCAAGAAATCGCAATCGGTAATGAGCACGGGCTTACGGTCTTGTCTGTTGTGCGCCATGACGAACCCCACCTTGTTAAACGAGTGGATTTTGTCCTGGAGAAGGACGATATGCTGCTGGTGGGCGGACGCAGGACAAGGGTCGAAAAACTGGTCCAGGAACATCCGGGACTCAAAGTATTGGGACATCCCAGCGAACCTGAACAATTTCCGTCATCCAGTGGAGAGCTGATCGAAGTGGTTGTCCCACCGCGTTCACCGGTGGTCGGCAAGACCCTGACTGATTTGGATTTGCGCAGGAAAACCTGCCTCACGGGCGTAGCGATCTGGCGCGCGGACAGCCCCATTCGAACCGATGTGGGAACCACTCCCCTGCAAGAAGGTGACGCGCTGCTGCTCTATGGTCCGGGCGATCAGACGCGCAGCTACGATCCCAGGCCGGGTTTCTTGTGGCTGCATGAGCCACACCCGCAGGAAGCTCCCCGGAAGCTGCGCCATCTGGGCAAGTGGGCCGCCTTGATTATGGCCGGGGTGATTGCCTTGGCTGGTTTCAATCTGCTTCCGATTGCCGTGGCGGCGCTGGGGGGCGCGGCGTTAATGGTCCTTATCGGCATTCTGCCTCTCCGGCTGGTCTATGAACATGTGGAGTGGCGGACGATTGTCCTGGTCGGCGGGATGTTCCCGTTGGGCTTGGCCATGGAGAAAAGCGGCGCTGCCGGACTGGTTTCCAGCCTGATAGCCGATACGTTGGGTACACTCGGCCCGCATGTCACCATGATCGGGATCACGTTGATCGCCCTGCTCCTGACGCAGTCCCTGCACGGGGCAGCCGTGGCGGTGATCATGATCCCGGTCGCATTGGATACAGCCGGCCTGCTCGGGGTCGAGCCGAAAGCGTTTGCCGTCGCCGTTATTGTGGGGGCCGCGGCCACCTACCTGCTGCCTGAAGGCCATCCGGCGCCCCTGATGGTCCAGGGTCCCGGGTCATATGCGACCAGGGATTATCTCAAGTTCGGGACCGGGCTGGTGGTGATCACCCTGGCAGTCGTTGCAGTGCTCGTGCCCCTGATGTGGCCTTTCTGATTGATCTGCAGGCGGCCCGCACCCTCCTTGCGGTTTGGCCATTGATCCCTCTGTCGCTTTTCGTGACGCCGGTCTAAATCCGGGCCGGAATTTCGCGAGGGTCAGGCAGGATCGCCGTCGCTCTCTTCCAAACTTCCGTGCAGTGTCCGTTCATCCACTCGCCGATGCCGGGAACTATTCCCGTCGCCTGTGATTTCTCCTCACATAAAATATGAGATTACCCTACAGACCGGGATGCTCAAAAGCGTATCTTTCCAGTTATGGAGCCATTGGTGTTGAACCAAAGACACTCGGCTGACGGACAGGGACGGACAATTGGCCGGTATGCCTTCCGTGCTATTCGATGCTGTCGCAGGATCGCCTGATCAACAAACTGTTCGAGGTCGAATGATGGTTACGGAAAATCCGGCGGATGATTGGCATACCGAGCGTGAAAGGCTGCTTCAGAGCAAGCTGTGCGACTTGGGGTTGAAGCTTGAAGGAACGCGCTTGGAAAAAATTGTGGAGGACCTCTACGAAGAGTTGGAGAGCGCGAAAATACGGCTCAAACCGAAGGTATACCTTTCCGATGAATGGGGCTGCCCCGAGGGGCTGCCAATCATAGGGATCCCTTTTTATCTTGCCGATGAAAAGCTTTCCCGCATTGAAGACGAAATCATGGAAGACATAGAAGCCGAGTCCGACGAAGAGATCCTGCGCTACCTGCGGCACGAAGCGGGGCACGCCTTCAACTACGCATACAAACTTTACGAGACCGAGGAATGGCAAGACGTGTTCGGTCCCTACTCCCGTCCGTATAGCGAAGATTACAGGCCGGATCCCTTTTCGCTGAACTTCGTTCGACACATTCCGGGCTGGTATGCCCAGAAGCATCCTGATGAAGATTTTGCCGAAACCTTTGCCGTCTGGATCACCCCGGATTCCAATTGGCAGGAGACCTATAAAGATTGGGGCTGTTACAAAAAACTCGTCTACGTGGACAGGATCGTGGCCCAGTACGGGCCCATGGACCCCTTGGTTACGGCCGAAAACTACGACGTGGCTTGCGACCTGCGCGGCTCTATCACCGAACACTATGAGAAATTCCGGGCCGAAGAAAGCGAGGTGCCTGCGTATTTTGACGGAGACTTAAAAGACATCTTCGAAAGGAAGGTCCCCCCGGGGAAGGAAGATGACTGGCTCCCGGCACACCAGTTTCTGAGCAAGCACAGGAAGAGCCTTGTCCGAAATATCACCTACTGGACCGGGCTCAACGATGCCGCTGTCAGATCGCTCATTCAGCACTTCATCAATCGGTGTGAAATGCTTGAGCTCTATCTGAACCCCGAGAAGCGTCTTGAAGTCCTGATGGAAATGAGCGCTTATGCAACGACGCTGTGCATGAACAAGCTGTTCAAAGGCGACTTTATCATAAAGTGAAACCATGGGGGCAGTGTGAAAAAATTAAAAATTACAATAATTTATGATGCCGTCGAAGATGAGCTCAGACAGGAAGCCGAAAGCAAAAAAAAGGCATCTCTGGTTTGCGAACAGGTGGAGCAGGTACTCATCCGGCGCGGGCACGACGTAAAGAGGCTTGCCGCCGAAAGCAAGATCCGGGCTTTCGCCACCCAGATAGGCCAGGACGATGGGGACCTGATCTTTAATCTGTGCGAATCAATAGGCGGGGTCAGCCAATTCGAGCAGACGGTGGCCGCACTGCTGGAAGTGCTGGACAAAAAATTTACAGGCGCGGGATCCATAGGTCTGGCACTTGCCCAGGACAAGGAACTCAGCAAAAAAATCTACCATTTCCACGGGATTCGATACCCCAGGTTTTCGAGCATGGACAGCGGCAAGGTGGAGTGGTCGGACGATTTGCGATTCCCTCTTTTTGTGAAACCACTCAATGAGGATGCTTCCATCGGAATCGACAGCGGCTCGGTTGTCCATACCGTCAAGGAGCTGATGGAACGAATCTCCTACCTCCAGACCGAGCTCAACGCCCCGGCCCTGATCGAGGAGTTCATCGAGGGGCGGGAGATCTACATAGGAGTTCTCGGCAACGACAAACCGGAAGCTCTACCCATTTTGGAGTGGGATTTTTCCGGGGTAGCAGACGGCATGCCAAGGATTGCCTCCAGTGAAGCCAAGTGGGACGAGGACTCTCCTTATAAAGACGCACCAGAGGTTTTTCCGACCGATATCCCGGATACGGTCTGCAAACGGATTCAGGAAACAGCGGTTCAGGCCTTCAAGGCGCTGAGACTTCGGGATTACGGCCGGGTCGATATGCGTCTGCGCAGGGTGACGCCGATGCGTCCGGATGAAAAATCCAAGGGCAAGGCCGGAAAGAAAATCGGCGGAAAAGGTGTCGCCGAAAAATCCACGGGCGTGGAAAAGGCAACGACGGAACTTGATGCGTGGGAGTTCTACGTTATCGAGGTCAATCCGAACCCGCACCTGGACAAGAACAGTGAGTTTGCAGTGGCCGCCCAGAAGCACGGGCTGAATTACCCGGACCTGATCGAGAAGATAGTCGCATTGGCCATGGAGCGGAATGCGTAAACCATCCCAACGTCCCGTCCGTCCCTGTTTGGAGACATAAATCAATTAAAAGGAGATCGATCATGAATCAGACACAGGTAACCGATAATCGTGTAACTTCCCCCTCCGAAGAAACAGAGATCAGATTCGAACAGATAATTCCTCCTTCGGCCGTCCGGGTTGCCAAACGTACCGCTTCCCACGTGCAGGAAAGGATCCGGTTGCGCACCGTGGAGAATATTGCCCGGGCGATCTCCTCGCCAGAGACGATCGATACCCGCTTGAGGGAACTCGACCGGGAATGGGATGTCGAACGCGTGCTGGAGCTCAACGCCTCGCTGCTGATCTTGACCGGCGTGGTCCTCGGTAAATACGTCAACCGCAAGTGGCTTTATCTGTCCCTGGGAGTGTCGGGTTTCCTCGTCCAGCATGCCCTGCAGGGATGGTGCCCGCCCTTGCCGATCCTCCGGCGGATGGGAATCAGAACATGTCAGGAAATAGAGCAGGAGCGCCATGCCCTCAAGATGATTCGCGGCGACACCACCCATATGCCGGAGAATGTCGATCCGCGGCGCCAGGCGGAGGAACTGCTGAGCCTTCAGGAACGGTAGCCGGACTAAAGGAGGACAGCGACCAACGGTCACAGATCGCCAGATCCGTCTTGTGTCGGCTTCAGAAAACAGGAAAGGGGGGCTGGGGTTTAAGATAATTGGGATGGTTCAGAACAGGTTGGCAGTTGACGGTCGACAGGTGCGTTGAGCAACTCCATGCGGATGCACGGCCTGCCGTAGGGGCGGTTCGCGAACCGTCCCTACACCTTGGCACCGGAATGAATGCCGGGTGCCGGAAAGTGTCAACCTGTAATTTCCGTCAGGGTGAACCATCCCAGATAATTTCGGTGTCATCGAGCGCAACGCAAGGAAATAGTCATGAACCTTCAACGACGATTCGCGATCGGCGCCGAATTGCAGACGGCCGGGGGCACGCATTTTTGCGTCTGGGCGCCTCGCTCGAAGAAAGTGGAAGTGGTGCTGGAGGCGGGTCCCGGTGCCCCGGCGGCCTTTCAACTTCAGCCGCGAGCGGATGGTTACTTTGCGGGCCTTGTGAGGGAGGCCGCCGAGGGCACTTGCTATCGCTTCCGGCTCGATGACGCCGGCTCTTTTCCCGACCCGGCGTCGCGGTTTCAGCCGGACGGACCCCATGGAGCTTCCCAGGTTGTGGATCCTTCACGATTCAGGTGGAACGACAACGGCTGGCAGGGCGTCGGCATCGAAGGCCAGGTCATTTACGAGATGCACATCGGGACCTTCACGCAGGAAGGGACATGGCAGGCCGCCCGGCAAGAACTTGCGGAACTGGCCGACTGTGGAATCACCATCCTGGAAGTGATGCCCGTGGCTGATTTTCCGGGCCGCTTCGGATGGGGTTACGACGGAGTTGGGCAGTTTGCTCCGGTTCGGCTGTACGGCGAGCCGGACGATTTCCGCAGTTTCGTGGACGCGGCGCATCGCGTCGGCCTGGGGGTGATTCTGGATGTGGTTTATAACCATGTCGGACCGGACGGAAATTATCTGAAGGAATTTTCCACCGACTATTTCACCGACAGGTACGAGAACAATTGGGGGGAGGCCATCAATTTCGATGGCGAAAAGGCAAATCCGGTCCGCGAATTTTTTCTCACCAACGCCGCGTACTGGATTGAGGAGTACCATGTCGACGGGCTTCGGCTGGACGCCACTCAGGATATGTTTGACGCCTCTGCTGAACACATCCTGACAGCCATCGGCAAACGCGTGCGGGAAGCCGCGCGCGGGCGAAAGACCATCATCCTGGCGGAGAACGAGCCGCAAGTCGCGAAGCTGGTGCGTCCGGTCGAGAGCGGCGGCTACGGCTTGGACGCTCTGTGGAATGATGATTTCCACCACAGCGCCATGGTTGCGATGACCGGACGAAACGAAGCCTACTTCACCGACTACCTGGGCAAGCCCCAGGAGTTCATCTCAATGGTGAAGTACGGCTATCTCTACCAGGGGCAGCGGTACAAGTGGCAGAAGCAGCGCCGGGGCACGCCCGGCCTCGGGCTGCCGCCGATCAAATTCGTAAATTATATTCAGAATCACGACCAGATCGCCAATGCCGGTCGCGGTGAGCGGGTGCAGTTCCTGACCAGCCCCGGCCGGCTCAGGGCGATGACCGCGCTTATGCTGCTTGCGCCGGGGACTCCCATGCTCTTTCAGGGGCAGGAGTTCGCGGCATCCAGCCCGTTCTTCTATTTTGCGGACCACCACCAGCCGGAGCTGGCCAGACTGGTGCGGGATGGGCGGGCCAAGTCCCTGGCGGAATTCCGCAGCCTGGCCACGAGTGAGATGGCGCCGTATCTGGCCGACCCGGCAAATCCCGCTACCTTCGAGCGGTGCAAGCTGGATTTTAGCGAGCGCGATCGCAACCGCGGCGTATATGATATGCATCGGGACCTGCTGCGGCTGCGCCGCGAAGATCCCGTTTTCAGCGCCCAAACTTCGGGCGGTGTGGATGGGGCCGTGCTTGCCGATGCGTGCCTGTTGCTGCGTTTTTTCGGCCAAGGGGGTAGTGATCGCCTGCTCCTGGTCAATTTCGGAACGGATCTGCATCTGGATCCGGCGCCGGAGCCGCTGCTTGCACCGCCGGAGGGGATGAGATGGCAGATATTGTGGTCGAGCGAGGATCCCCGGTACGGTGGTACCGGTACGCCCGGTTTCGATTCCGAAGACAACTGGCGCATCCCGGGGCATGCCGCGGCTGCATTGCGCCCAACCCCTACGGAGCAAGAACGTCATGGATGATCTGATTCGGGTTCTGGACAACTGCGCATTCTGCGATCCGGAATCGGATCCCCACTTGCGGAAAGAATGGCTGGTTACCAACGGCCTTGGCGGATATGCGTCGGGAACCGTGACGGGCGCCATCACACGTCGGTATCACGGACTGTTGATTGCCGCTTTGCCCAATCCGCTGGGCCGCACGATGATGCTGAACGGACTTTCCGAACGCCTGCGTCTGCCGGACCGCCGCGTGGTGTATACGGGGGCGAAGGAGCTTGCGGACATCTCCCCGGAGGCAACCCTTGACCTGACGGAGTTCCGGCTGGAAGCCGGACTGCCGGTGTGGCGCTATGAAGTGGATGGGTTCGTTCTCGAAAAACGCCTGATTCTTCCGTACCGGCAGAACACCGTGCACGTGACGTATCTGCTGCTCTCGGGGAAAGGCAAGCTGCGCTTGGGGCTGCGGCCGGCGATGCATTTCCGTTCGCACGATGCCCCGGTCAGTGAACCGCCTGCGCCGTACTACAAATTATCCGTCTCTGAAGACCAGTTTGAAATCAGCGGCGCCGCGGATTTGCCCGTGCTGCGGCTCATTGTCCACGGCCCCTCGACGGCATTTACGTTCGACCACAAGGAAACCTCCCTGATTCCCTATCGCACCGAGCGCGATCGCGGATATGAATGGCAGGGGTCTCTTTGGAGTCCCGGGTACTTTCGCGCCGACCTGGGCGAAGGCGACCGGACGACGCTCGTGGCATCCACCGAGGAGTGGGACACGATCCGGGGGCTGTCACCGGAAGGCGCGTTCCGTGCGGAGCTGGATCGTCGCAAAATGCTGCTGGATGCCGCTCCGCCCCAGGCACGGACTGGACCTGCCGCTGAACTGGTGCTTGCCGCCGATCAGTTCCTCGTCACCCCCGTTGCCAGACTGGAAGACGCACGCGTCGAGGGTTCCGGAGATGAAATGTGCACCGTTATCGCCGGATATCACTGGTTCACGGACTGGGGTCGCGATACCATGATCAGTCTGGAAGGACTCACGCTGATGACAGGGCGACTGAACGAGGCGGGCCGGATATTGCGAATGTTCGCCCAATACGTTCGCGATGGACTGATTCCCAATATGTTTCCCGAAGGCGAGCGGGACGGACTCTATCATACCGCGGATGCGACACTGTGGTTTTTTCACGCAATCCACCGGTACGTGCGGATTACCAACGATCTCGCGACGCTGAAGCAGGTGTTGCCCATGCTGATGGAAATCATCGCGCAGCACCGGAACGGAACGCGGTTCGGCATCGGCATGGACCCGAAAGACGCGTTGCTGCGCCAGGGGCAGCAGGGATATCAGCTTACCTGGATGGACGCCAAGGTGGGGGACTGGGTGGTGACGCCGCGTCGGGGCAAGGCGGTGGAAATAAATGCGCTCTGGTACAACGCGCTGCGCCTGATGGCCGAGTGGCTGCGGGAAGAAGGCCAGGAGGCGGACATGCGCCGCATGAACGAGACGGCGGATCGCGTGCAGGCATCTTTCAATCAGCGGTTCTGGCATGAAAAGGGGGGATATCTCTTTGATGTGGTGGATGTGGAAAACGGCGGCAATGACGACGCATGTCGGCCGAACCAGATATTCGCGATTTCCCTCGATCACCCGGTGCTTGATGTCGCGCGATGGAAACCCGTAATGGATGTAGTGACGGATCAGCTGCTTACGCCCGTTGGATTGCGGTCTCTGGCGCCCGGACATCCGGATTATAAGGCAAAATACTACGGCGACCTGCGCTCCCGCGACGCCGCATATCATCAGGGGACCGTGTGGGCATGGCTCATCGGGCCGTATGTGGATGCGTGGCTCAAACTGAATCCGGGCAAGGGGATGGACGCCCGGAGGTTTCTGACGGGCTTTGTGGCGCACCTGGACGAAGCCTGCATCGGTTCGATCAGCGAGGTATTTGACGCGGAAGCGCCATACACTCCGCGTGGTTGCGTGGCGCAGGCGTGGAGCGTGGCGGAAGTTCTGCGCAGCTGGGTGAATACGGACTGATACTTCCGCGACGCCTCAATCCAGTACCGCCCGCAAATCAGGGCAAATCTATTCTCATCGAAATCGCGATCGAAATCGAAATCTGGATTGTAACTATTCAGCACAGCCTGAGTAGAGCCTCATACCGGGGCTGGATTCCCGCCTTCGCGGGAATGACGTATTTTCAATGCCGTCCCCCGAGTCTGTTATACCCGCGAAGGCGGGAGCGTTGCCGCTATCCAGGACGCTTTTACTCGGATGAGCTGAGTAGTTACTCGTAATTTTTTGTGCATCATCCTGTGATCCCGTTATCTTCTTGGACATGAGGTTCGATTTCGATCACGATTTCGATTTCGATTCTCCGCTCGTCCATCTCGGGAATTATTCCCGCCGCCTGTGATTTCTCCCCACGATAAACATGCGATTCCCCTACAGACAGGGATGCTTAAAAGGGTATCCTCCAGGTGTAACTACTCAGCAAAGCCAGAGAAAAGAACCTGGATAGCGGTCGCCGAACTTCGCCGGTATGACGTCAACACGAAAAACGGCCTCCTTCGTCAGTCATCCGGCGAAGGCCGGAATCCAGTTGTTTTCCGTGGTCTCACGAGCCCTATCTTTATGAGTAGTTTGTTTGCTGAGTAGTTACTTCCTCCAACAGCCAGCGGTGTTCAGGAAGATAAGCTGGCAATCATGGAAGAATACGGAATACCCGGTCGCAAGCACTGAAAGGAGTCTTCAAGGATGAACATCCAGGATTACAAGCCCATTTCCGATTACGGCATCATCGGTAATCTGAAAAGCGTCGCCCTGATCGCCAGGGACGGGGCCATCGACTGGTGTTGCCTGCCCAGGATGGACAGTCCCAGCGTTTTCGGAGCTCTCCTGGATGCCCGGCGCGGTGGTTTTTTTCGGATCGGTCCCGCGGGCGGAGGCCGCGGCAATCAGGAGTATGTCCAGGAAAGCAATGTCCTGAAGACCAGCTTTGAATTGGAGGGCGCCGTCCTGACGGTGACCGACTTCATGCCCCTGGACGGAGACATCAACGGGCGCAACGACGCCTACGCCCCTCCGGA
Source organism: Desulfonatronum lacustre DSM 10312 (assembly GCF_000519265.1). Classification (NCBI taxonomy): domain Bacteria; kingdom Pseudomonadati; phylum Thermodesulfobacteriota; class Desulfovibrionia; order Desulfovibrionales; family Desulfonatronaceae; genus Desulfonatronum; species Desulfonatronum lacustre. The sequence continues at coordinate 1,179,217 of NZ_KI912608.1, read as the reverse complement.
GATTCACCGGCTGATCGAGTGCCGCGGCGGTTCCGTGGATGTTGAACTCCTGTGGTGTCCCCGATTCGATTACGCCGGAAAGTCCGTTGCCCTGGAACGCATTTCCGGCGGATGGATCGCCCGATCCGAAGAGGATGCCATGCGCCTGGAAGGCTTGGAAAGCGCGGAACCGGGCGAGGACGATCACGGCCCGCTGATCCGGGCCAGGTTCCGGATCAATCCCGGAGAGAGCAAGGCCATTGTCGTGCGCTGGGGCGCGGAGGACGGAAAGAACGGCTATGAAACAGCACTCGCGCTCAAATCCACCCTGGAGTGCTGGAACGGCTGGCTGCATCAGGAAGGCAGCGTCATGAAGCAGGTCTGGGCCGGGGATCAGATCAACATGGTCATCCGCTCGGCGCTGGTCATCAAGCTGATGTGCATCGGCGATCAAGGCTCCATTGCCGCGGCGCCCACCACCTCCCTGCCGGAAGTGCTCGGCGGGGTGCGCAACTGGGACTATCGCTATGCCTGGATCCGGGATGCGGCCATGACCGGTCAGGCCCTGATTTCCATCGGCCATGAAGCGGAATCCGTGGACCTGATGCGCTGGTTCGAGGAAGTTTCCAAAACCTGCAAGTCCTGCAAGCGGGACCTGCAGATCATGTACGGCCTGCAGGGGGAATTGGAACTGACCGAGCAGCAGCTTGAACATCTGGAAGGCTACAAGGGGTCAAGGCCGGTGAACATCGGCAACGAGGCATACGGTCAGTTCCAGCTCGAGGTCTACGGCGAGCTGGTCAGTACGGCGTACGAACTGGCCCGCAGAGGACATCCGCTCACCGACGACATATCCGAATTCATTACCTGGATCGCCGACCACGTGGTGGAAGTGTGGGAGCGTCCCGATTTTGGAATCTGGGAGTTCCGGGGAGAGGCGCGCCATTTCGTCTACTCCAAGGCCATGGCCTGGGTCGCCCTGGACAAGGCCCTGCTGCTGGCCAAGCATTACAAACTCAAGGGCAATGTGGAACTCTGGGACGAAACCCGGACCAGGATCCAGGAACAGGTCATGGAGAAGGGTTTTGATTCGGAACTGAATGCATTTGTCCAGTCCTACGGCTCCAAGGACATGGATGCCGCCAATCTTCGCCTGGCGTTGGTGGAATTTCTGCCTGCGGACGACTCCAAGATCCAGGGCACCGTGAACCGGATCATGAAGGAGTTGATGAGCGACTGCCTGATCCGACGCTACATCGCCGACGACGGCCTCCCCGGAGAAGAGGGGGCGTTCGGGTTGTGCACCTTCTGGTTGGTGGACGTACTGGCCCTTTCCGGGCGGATCGAGGAAGCCGAGAAGATCTTCAGGAACATTGTCCAATACGCCAATCATCTCGGCCTTTTTTCTGAACAGGTGGATCCGAAGACAGGCGGGTTTCTCGGGAATTTCCCCCAGGCCTTCACGCACATCGGCCTGATCAACAGCATTTTGTATCTGGCCTACGCCAAGGGGTTGGATGTGCCGGTGCATGATCCAATCGGCACTCCCGGACACAGGGAATTCCGGAACAACGGGGATACTGCCGGGAATCAATGAACGCCGAAGGAGCAACCAATGAAAATTCACGACATCTCCATGGAGATTCACCCGGACTTGCTCGTCTATCCGGGCAATCCGGCGCCGCGCATTGATCGATACAAGAGTATTCAGGATGAGGGCATAAACGAGTCGTCCTTGTTTCTCGGCATGCATACCGGAACCCATGTGGATGCGTTACTGCACATCAAAGAGGACGGCGGCAGCGTAGCCGACCTGCCCCTGGAAAGTTTCTACGGCCCCTGCGTGGTGTTGGACATGACGCGGCATGGGCGGGAAATCACCGCGGAGCATCTGAAAAATGAAGACATCCACAAAGACCTCATCGTGCTGCTCAAAACGGAAAATTCCCTGAAGGGCTACGTCCGGTTCCGTAAGGATTACGCCCATCTGACCGCGGACGGAGCCGCCTACCTGGCGGAGCAGCGGGTAAAGACCGTGGGCGTGGATTATCTGAGCGTGGAGCCCTTTGACAGCGGTATGAAGGTCCATCAGGCCCTGGTTCCGGCGATGACGGTTTTCGAGGGGCTCGATCTGCGGGAGGTGTCCGCGGGGAAATACATTTTCGTCGGTCTGCCGTTGCGGATCAAAGCGGACGGCGCACCGGCCAGAGCCATCCTGATTCAGCCGGACGGCGAACCATGCAATACGTAAATCAAGGGGGAACGGTTAATGGAAGAGGGGGGGCGAGAGAGTGAATTCCCGGGTATCAGAAAAGATGCCATGAAAAAATAATGCGTGCATCCAAAACGCATCATCCATAAACTGCCGTCCATCTTTATTCACATTATAAAAAGGAGATCGTCATGTTAAATTTCAAGAAAATTCTGGGATTCGGTTTCGTTCTGATCATGCTTGCATCCCTGCTTGGATGCCAAACCCCAGCGGGACGCACGCCAGGCGAATTTGTTGACGATTCAGCCATCACGACGCGAGTAAAGGCGGCACTGTTGGCTGATGACTCGGTGAAAGGCCTCGCAATAGGCGTCAAGACTTTTGAAGGTCAGGTCAATCTGACCGGCGCGGCGGATACGCGGCAGCAGAAACAGCGAGCAGAAGAACTGGCCGCCAATGTGGAAGGTGTTCATTCGGTCAACAACGAGATCGTTGTCCGGAACAAGTAGATTCCTGGCTTGTTGCATTAATTTTCGCTTCCGACAGCAAAATGATCAAGCATATCCGGAAGCATGGCTGTCGGAAGCGCATTCACCCTCAACAATAAAGGAGTAACGTTATGCCTATTCTCTTATGGCTTCTCGGAGTGCCGTTTACATTGCTTATTATACTGTGGCTGCTCGGCGTATTCTAGTCTGAGCACTGAAATGATGAATCGAACCTGGACCGGTTGCCGGTCAGTGGCAACCGGGACCAGAATTCCTCGCACGTCTGATTGAGCCCCATCATTTTCGCTTCGTCGAGAAAGACCTGAAAAAGCCTATGCTTGGGACAAGCTCCAATGCTCCCAAGGCGAGACGCCCTCGCTCCCAGGGGGTGTGCGCAAAACTGTCAACCAATTCTGAACCATCTCCTATTTTCCCGTGGTGATCTGCTCCAGTTTGCGCTGGTCGTCCTTGAACAGCTTGTAGTTCATGGAATCCTCCAGGGCCTGCCAACTGGCTTCAATGATATTGTGGGACACGCCCACGGTGATCCAGCTGGAATGGGCGTCCCCGGATTCGATGAGCACGCGGACATGGGACGCGGTGCCGGAGCGGCCGGAGAGAACCCGGACCTTGAAGTCCAGGAGGCGCATTTCCTTGAGATTGGGGTAGAAGCGTTCCAGGGCCTTGCGGAGAGCATGGTCCAGGGCGTTGACCGGGCCTTGTCCGGCCGCGGCGGTGTGTTCCACCACCCCGCCGACCTTGAGCATCACCGTGGCTTCGGCCCAGGGCTGGGCCTGGTCCTCGTGGCGGGCGTCGATGACCCGGAAGCTGAGCAGGGTGAAGTAGCGGCGCATCCGGCCCAGGGTCTGGTTCAGGAGCAGCTCAAAGGACGCCTCGGCCGCGGCGTATTCGTAGCCGGTGCTTTCCCGCTGCTTGATCTCGGCCAGCAGCTCGGAGACAAAGGGGTCGTCTTTTTCCAGGTGAAAGCCGAACTGTTTGGCCTTGAACAGGATGTTGCTGCGCCCGGCCAGGTCCGAGAGCAGAATGCGCTGCTTGTTGCCCACCAGTTCCGGCTGGATGTGCTCGTAGGTGATCGGGTTGCGGGTCACCGCGCTGACGTGGATGCCGCCCTTGTGGGCAAAGGCGGAATTGCCCACGAAGGGCTGACGCAGGAAAGGCTTCAGGTTGGCCACCTCGGAGACGAAATGGGCCGTGGCCGTCAGCCGGGAAAGGTGGCCTTCGGGCAGGCAGGCGCAGCCCATTTTCAGTTCCAGGCTGGGTATCACGGAGCAAAGGTTGGCGTTGCCGCAGCGCTCGCCGTAGCCGTTGATGGTCCCCTGGACCTGGACCGCGCCGTTGGCCACGGCGATCAGCGAGCTGGCCACCGCGGTTTCGGAGTCGTTGTGGGTGTGGATGCCCAGCTTGGCTCCGGGCAGGGCCTCCTGGACCCGGGTCACGATTTCTCCGATCTCCTGGGGCAGGCAACCGCCGTTGGTGTCGCAGAGCACCAGGACGTCCGCCCCGGCCTCCCAGGCCTTGCGCAGGCAGAGGAGGGCGTATTCGGGGTGGGCCTTGAAGCCGTCGAAAAAGTGTTCAGCGTCGAAGAACAGCTCCTTGACCTCCGGGCGGACATGGGCCAGGGAGCCGGCGATGATCTCCAGGTTGTGCTCCAGAGTGGTGCGCAGGGCCTCCTGGACGTGGATGTCCCAGGTCTTGCCGAACAGGGTGACCACCTCGGTCCGCGCCTGGAGCACGGCCTTCAGGTTCGGATCGTTGTCCGGCGAGCCCTTGGGGTTGTGGGTGCTGCCGAAACAGGCCACCTGGGCGGTTTTCAGGTCGTAGTTCTTGATGTCCTTGAAAAAATGCAGGTCCGTGGGGTTGGATACGGGCCAGCCGCCTTCGATGTAGGCAATGCCCAACTCGTCCAGTTTGCGGGCGATGCGGATCTTGTCCTCGGTGGAGAGATGCAGATCCTCGGACTGGGCCCCGTCCCGCAGGGTGGTGTCGTAGATGCTGATGAAGGTCATGTCTGCTCACAGTGCGTCGGAGTTGCCGCTTTGTCCAGACCAAAGGCCTCGTGCAGGGTGCGCACGGCCAGCTCGGTGTATTTTTCGTCCAGAAGAATGGAAATCTTGATCTCCGAGGTGCTGATCATCAGGATGTTGATGCTTTCGTTCTTCAGGGCCGTGAAGGCCATGGCCGCCACGCCGGAGTGGTTGCGCATGCCCACGCCGATGATGGAGACCTTGCTGACATGGGCGTCGGAGACCACGGCCGGGGCGCCGATCTCGGTCTTCATGCGCTCCAGGATGCGGATGGTCCCGTCCAGGTCGCCCCGGGGCACGGTGAAGGTCATGTCCGTGCGGCCCTCCCGGCTGGGGTTCTGGACGATCATGTCCACGACGATGTCCGCGTCGGAAATGGGCGCGAAGATCGTCGCCGCCACGCCCGGTTCGTCGTACACGTCCATCAGGGTGACCCTGGCCTGATCCTTGTCGTAGGCGATGCTGGATACCAGCGCTTCTTCCATGCCTTCCTCCTCCTTGGTGACGATGGTTCCCGGTTCGTCGGAAAACGTCGAGCGGACATGCACCGGGACCGAATATTTTTTGGCGAACTGAACGGATCGGATCTGGAGCACCTTGGCCCCCATGCTGGCCATCTCCAGCATCTCGTCGTAGGTAATCCGGTTGATCTTGCGGGCCTTGGGGCAGATGTTCGGATCCGTGGTGTACACGCCGTCCACGTCCGTGAAAATTTCGCACAGATCAGCGTGCAGCGCGGCGGCCATGGCCACGGCGGAGGTGTCCGAGCCTCCCCGGCCCAGGGTGGTGATCCGTTGCCGGATATCGCAGCCCTGAAATCCTGCGACCACCAGGACATCGTGCTTTTCCAGCAGTTCCATGAGTCGTTCGGTGTTGATCCCCAAAATTCTGGCCCGTCCGGCGGAGCAGTCGGTCAGGATTTCAGCCTGATGGCCGAGCACGGAACGGGCCCGGATGCCGTGGTCCTTGAGCAGCATGGCGAACAAGGCCACGGAAACCTGCTCCCCGGTGGCCACCAGGGCGTCCATCTCCCAGGGGTCGGGACGGGTGCTCCACTGTTTGGCCATGCCCAGGAGACGGTTGGTTTCCCCGGCCATGGCCGAGAGGACCACGACCAGCTTGGCTCCCTGGTCCAGGACTTTTTGGTTTTTGGCCATGACCTGGCGCATGCACTCCAGGTTGGCCACGGACGTGCCGCCGAATTTCTGAACTACGATCCGCATCTCGGATCTCCTCCTTGCAGGGCGTCGTGAAACGGAAAATGAGTGGAAAGGCTGTCGCGCAACCGCCGAAGCACCGCCTCGGCCATGGCTCCATGGGCCTGGACCGCGGCTTCGCGACCGCCGGGAACCACGCTGAACCGGACGGCCAGATGATCCCCGGGCAGGTCTCCGGATCGGCAATACGCGGCCCATTCCGCGATGATCAGCCGGGCCGGTTCGTGCAGGGCGCAGAATAATTCGTCGTCCAATCCCCGGCCTTGCAACCGGTAAAAGTCGAAATGATACGTTTCCGGCTCAGTGGGGTAGACGTTCAGGTAATTAAAGCTGGGACTGGCCACCTCGGCCTGGTCGCCGTCGGGCAGGGCCTGAACCGCGCCCCGGGTAAACGTGGTCTTCCCGGCCCCCAACTCGCCGTCCAGCAACAGCGCCGGATATGCGCCCAAGGCCCGCATGGCGTCGACGAAGCAGACACCAAGGGCCATGGTGGCGTCGTGATCCTTGAGGTGGAGATGAAGCGGTGCTGACGGTGAAGGCATGAGGAGGAGAGCCTCGACGTGAGGCGGGCGATTCGGTTGGTTTCGTGTTTGCTGATTTATTCCTCGGAACTGGCCAAAAGACGAAGGATGTCCTTCTTGCCCACCACGCCGACCAGTTTTCCATCTTCCAGCACCGGGATGGTGTGATATTTGTTTTCGGCCATCAGGTCGGCCAGTTTGTTCACCGGGGTGTCCGGGGAGACGCTGACCGGGTCCGGGGTCATGGCCTGGCTGACCTTGGTGGCGGCCATTTTGTCCACGGCGCGTTGAAGCTGACTCAGGGAGGTCAGGGCCACGAAGCCGCCCAGCAGGGTGAAAAAAGAGGGCAGGGGGAATTCGCGTTGCTGGACCACGAGGTCGCTCTGGCAGAGCACGCCCACCAGCTTGCCGTCTTCATCCAGCACGGGCAGCCCGTTGAAGTCCTTTTCCAGCAGAATTTTGGCCGCCGCGTTGACGTCCGTATCCGGGGTTACGGTGACCACGTCCCGGGTCATAATGTCCTTAGCTGTCCGCATCCTGTGCGCCTCCTCTCGGCTCCGTATTGTTCAGTCCGCCACATGTGGCAGCATGTCCGCGATTTCCCGGGCCAAATTGCCCCGCCGGGGAAAGCGCTTCCTCAACTCCGTTCCCGCCAAGCCATGCCAGTACACGGCCGCGTTGGCGGCCGCCAGCGGGGCGAGGCCCGCGGCCAGCAGGGCGCCCAGGACGCCGCAGAGCACGTCGCCGGAACCTCCCACCGCCAAGTTTGGGCAGGCAAACGGAGATACATACACGGCACCTTCGCGGGAAGCAATGACCGTCCCGGCCCCTTTGAGCACCAGGACGACGTTCCATTTCCGGGCGTACTCCCGGGCCGTTTCGATACGGCTTGCCTGGACCTGGTCGATGGTCAGTCCGGTCAGCATCGCCATTTCTCCCGGATGCGGGGTGAGGATGGTGTTCGGAGGGAGTTGGGTGAAAAGGTTCGAATCCTGGGCCAAAGCGTACAGGAAATCCGCGTCGCCGATCAAGGAGGGCAGGTCGTGGGCCAGCAGGGTTCGACAAAAGGCGCCCGTCTCTGGGGAGCGGCCAAGACCCGGCCCGAGTATCACCGCGTCGAAGCGCTCCAGAGCTCCGGAAAGGTCGTCGAGGCAGTCCCGGCTCCAGGAGGTTCCGTGGCCCAGGGGCAGGAGCATCACTTCGGGGCATCCGGCTTTGATCTCTCTCGCCAGCTTGGTCGGACAGGCCACGGAGGCCAGTCCGGCTCCGCAACGCAAGGCGGCCAGGGCCGAGAGCAGGGGCGCTCCGGTCAGCCCTGGTGAGCCGCCGACCACCAGCACGTGGCCGGCCGTGCCTTTATGCAGCAGGTCGTTCGATTGAGGAAGGAGATTCAAAACGCCGCTCTCCAGCAGAAATTGTCCCGGCGGCTGGGCCTGTTTGACCCGAAACGGAATCCCGATGGGGCGGGCGTGTTCTCGGCCCACGTACGAAGCGGCTTCCGGCAGGGCCGGGCCGAGCTTGGTCGCCTCGAAGCTGACCGTGGCCGAAGCCCGGACGGCAATGGGCGAAGGACGTCCGGTCAGTCCGTTCAAGCCCGTGGGGATGTCCAGGGACAGGATGAAGACCTCCCTGGGCAGACGGTTGATGTATTCGATCCATTGCCGATAATCCGGTCGCAAATCTCCCTGGAAGCCTGTGCCCAGCAGGCCGTCCACCAGAACGTCCGGCTGGCGCAGGTGGTCGATGTGGGCCTCGGACAGCGGGATCAGAGGCAGGCTCAGCTTGTTCAGTAAATTCAAATGATAGGCCGCCGCGCCGGTATAGGCTTCGAGCGGCTTGACGTGAAACGTGCTGACCCAGGCGCCGCGGTCGGCCAGGTGCCGGGCCAGGGCAAAGGCATCCCCGCCGTTGTTTCCCGGTCCGGCCAGCAGCACGACCTGCTTTCCCTCCACTGGCCCGTACTCCTGGAGCAGCACGGCCAATGCCTCCCGTGCGGCGTTTTCCATGAGCAGTTCCTGCAACAAGCCGTAGTCGCGCTGGGCCGCGGAGTCCCAATGGGCCATTTCATCCGGTGTGGGTAACGGGCGGTACATGGTGATTTCTCCTGGTTTTGAAAAAGTATTGGAAAGGCGGTACGCTGGGGAGCATGTGCCAGCATGTAAGCCAATACGTTTTCTCGCTACTTTGCCGAAGATCGGCGCGACGGACAAGCCTGACGGTCAATCCTGGATATTCAGGGTTTAGTGAAGCTTGTCCAGGCATCAAACGAGAAAGATGGCTAAGCAAAAAGAAGGGGCAAGGCGAGTTGTGCCAAATTTTCGATACTAAATTTTTCCTTGACCTTCATTTTTGTTTCATGCTTAAACTCGCAGCAGTTGAAATCGATGGAGTCTTTTCTTATCTGAGTTGTCGATCGGCATGTGAATCTTCTCTCGTCATCCTGCAAGGAGGTGGATCATGGTACAACCCCTCGGTAGAGGAAAGGTGGCCGTACTCGTGCTGCTGCTCATCGGCGCCGGACTGTATGCCGGAATAGCCTTTTCCATGAAGGTCACGGATCAGCCGGAGTTCTGCGGCAGTTGTCACGTGATGTACGAGGCCGTTCGGACGCATCAAGTGTCGCCCCACGCCAATCTGGCCTGCAACGAATGCCATGCCCCGGAGACGGGGGTGCCCAAGATTGTATTCAAGGCCAGGGCCGGTACCAAGGATATTTACCAAAATACCCTGGGTGACGTTTACGACGTCATCCATGCATCGGACAAGACCAAGGACGTGGTCAACGACAGCTGCATCCGTTGTCATTTCATGACGATTTTGAACGTTTCCGAGAAAATGGTCGAAGCCAAGCCGTACTGCACGGATTGTCATCGCTCCGTGCCACACATGTCCAAATTACCGATTTCCGAAAGGAGGGTGTCGGATGAATAGAATGCTTGTCACGGTCTGTTGTGCGGCCATAGCCCTTGGGGTCATGGCCCTGGTGAGCTGTACCGAGGTGCCTGAGCCGGTCACGCCGTCCTACACGACCACGCTGGCGGCCACGGAAATCAAGAACAGCGCGTTTGAAGAGTTTTTTCCCATTCACTACCAAACGTTCCTGGAAAACAACGACGACAGCCAGATGACCGAGTACTCCGGTTCGATCCCTCATGAAAAGCATCTTTGCGAAGATCCGCCCAAAGGCTGGAAATACTGTCAGCCATATCTGAAAAACCTCTGGATGGGCTACCCCTTCAGTTACGAATACAACCGAGCCCGCGGACATACCTACGCCCTGCACGACGTTTTGGAAATCGACCGGATCAACCGCTACAGCGAACAGGCCGGGTTGCCCTCCACCTGCTACAACTGCAAAACCCCCAAGATGGTGGAGTGGATTCCCAAATACGGCGACGATTTCTGGATCATGGAATTCAACCAGTTCCGGGAAGAATTGGACTTGGACGACCACACCATCGGCTGCGCCACCTGCCATGACCCGCAAACCATGGACCTGCGAATTACCAGCGTTCCTCTGGATGAGGCGCTGAAGCGTCAGGGCAAGGATTGGCGGGAAGCCTCGCGCAACGAGATGCGCTCCCTGGTCTGCGCCCAGTGTCACGTGGAGTACTATTTTCAGGACAAGAAATTCGGCGCTGCGGCCAAGCCGATCTTTCCTTGGGACCTGGGCAAGGATCCGGAAGATATGTATGAATACTACAAGGATCATGGATCGACCACACGAGAAGGCTTTGAGGGGCATTTCATCGACTGGACCCATGCGGTGTCCGACACGCCGATGATCAAAATCCAGCACCCCGAATACGAGATGTGGTATGATAGTCCGCATGGTGCGGCCGGCGTGGCCTGCGCGGATTGTCACATGAACTATCGTCGGCTGGATGGAAAAAAGAAGATTTCATCCCATCGCTGGACTTCACCGCTCAAGTCCGCGGAAATGATCAAGAGCGCCTGCGGGCAATGCCATGCGGACAAATCTCCGGAATATCTCAAGGAACGTGTTGTTTTCAGTCAACAAAAAGTTTGGGGTCAATTGCTTGCCGCCCAGGATATTTCGGTCAAGGCTCACGAAGCCGTTCGACTTGCCAGCGAGTATCAGGGGTACAAACGACCTGATTTTGATCAATTGATGATCAATGCTCGCGAACGGATTCGGAAGGGGCAAATGTTTTGGGATTGGGTCTCGGCGGAAAACAGCGCCGGATTCCATAACCCGGCTAAAGCCCTGGAAACGCTTTCCCGTTCCATCCAATACAGCCAACAGGCAGTGGACTATGCCATGCAGGCCACCAATTACGGCATCGCCCAAAACCTGGAAGGCGACATCAAGGACATCGTCCCGCCGATCACGGAGCACAGCCGCAAACTGCAACAAAGCCAGGAGCATCTGGATTCCCACGAGTGGCTGGGCTATCTCCCACTGCTTCCGGAAGCGGATCTGATCTGGGATCTGAATCGTCGCGTTCAGTAAACGCGCGGTTTCAGCTCATTGAATGCATAAGCAAAACGGCCTCGGCACGTTACGTGCCGAGGCCGTTTTGCTTTGGCGTGTCGGGGGTGTGCCTTGTGGCTTGGGGCTTGAGGTCGGACCGAGCTTGCAAGAACGCGCGATGTTCGGTACGTTAAAAGTCTAGTGATTGGTTGGGAAATGGATCACAATACATTTGCCTTGACCCTGTTGCGAAGTTGCGGCCCAGCAACTTCAAGTGCTAATTCGATTATGTCCTGTATATTTCGTCGGCTATAATTGGTTCCGAGCCACCATCCTGCCACAACTTCAACAGAATGTTGCTCTACCAAATCAGGACGACCAGGGTAGAGATCACTTTTTTCCCTTGCAATATACCGCCTCTTCTTGCCATGTTTGCGTGATGCAAATCTATCAAGAAAACCACTGTCCTCCTGAGACAATAACTGGAAAAGCTTTGTCATGACGTCTCGCGCCGAACGAGCCGGAAAATTTTTACCTTTAAATACGAAATTAAAATTATCAACAGTTCGAGCGCGAATGGTGCCGGTCTCTGGAGTGAATGGCTTCGTTTGTTTTATCGGATTATTTATTTCAGGTTCATATTTATCATGATGCTTGCTATTTTGAATTTGCATTTCCAGAAATTGACTGCATATATCCAAATCCGGTTTATAACCGCAAATATCTTCAACCTTTTCAGAAAGTAGATCCAACAACAATGAGTCTTGATCTTTAAGCAACGCTTCCCATGCTTTGGGAAGGTTGGTTTCGATAATTCGTACTCGTGCCACATTCTGATAATCTGACCGCGCAGCCTTTAATGCGGCGCCTGAACAGACATTTCTGTAGCTTAAGTATCTGTCAAGTCTACTTTCTGCTTCCGAAATCTCACGTTCCAGAAGATCGAGTTTATAAACTCTACGTTCATCGTAACGGCCTTGTTCACCAGGAAGGTAGAAACTCCACTCCTGACCATCCGTCAGAATCGCCATCGGTACGCCAAGATGGAAAGCATATTCGAACAGTTGTCGATCTGCTCCTTCGGATAACCCTACCTTCTTAACCTCGATAAACACCGATGGTCTGTTTTCAGGATGGCACAATGCATAATCAACACGTCGTCCTTCAACAGAAAATTCCGGAATTACGATTGCTGTATCGAAAACTGGCCATCCTAGTTCATGTAAAGCTGGTAAAAGTATCCCCTGTGATACAGCGGCTTCTGAAGTGAATCTGCCTTCACGGAGTCCATTCCGAACTTTTTCAATGTGATTAGAGATTAGCATTTAGTTTTTCCTTTTTAATGCCCAATCGCGGCGGACGAAGTCAGCGCCGGGGAACGCCCAAATCAGCCGCGCGTATTTTGCGTCGGCTGCATTTGCTTGTTCGCTGTGAGATCTTGCAGTGAGCCCGAAATGTACTTGTGAATGATACTCGACACAAAAATTTGGTACGGAATACCCTCTTCCGATGCTCTTGACTGGATAGCAGTTAAATCCCTGTTTGAGATTCGAATATTTATTCTTTTGTCTTTTTTAAACGTGTTGCTGGCAATTGCCTCCAATTCCTTTTTGCGGGCTTGAGTTAATACTGATTCAAACTCGCCAGCCTCCACGGCATCAAGCAGAGTTTTCTCTTCTTTCGATAACTTGCCTTTGCTCATGATCCGCCTCCAAGGTACAGCTTGGTAAATTTTCTGCTGGGAATGATTGTTTTCAGAAACACTTCATCTTCGCTTTCCACATACGGGACGAGGTGAACGTATTCTTTAATGCAAATGACGAAAATCCGTTGATTGGGATAATCGGAGGCGTTTGGATGAGCAATATCATCTAATAGGCCGCCATGTTCAATATGAAAGATCGCCTCTTCAAAGGAAACGCCCCGCCCGACTATAAGCTCCTGATTTTTACCAGGGTTCCAATTGTAGATTTTCATACAATAAAGCGTAGCATGAAAGTGTGCATTTTGTCATCAGGTGCCGAAAGCAGCCAACAAGTGATTCACCAGTTCCCGGATAATCTCAAGATTCAGGTGTTGGGGGCTACAGGTATTTTTCCAGAAATCGTGTGGATCACGGTTCACCGGGCACCCCAGCTTCCAATTAACCAACTGTCAAGGTAAAACAATCGACATGGATTTGGAAAACATTTCAACACCTTCTTCTGTATATCATGTCAAAAATGAAGGTTGTCCGGAAGAAGGGAGATTTTAGATGAAGGCGATTCCTGCCGAATTGCAATCCAAATACAAGGGTATTCACTGAACAAGGCTATCCCGGAAGTCGAACAGGGGGCATATCTTTTTTTTCACCGAATCCTCCCTTCTCCGAAGCGCCTTTCCTTCTTCAGCCTGGACTGGAGCCGGGGCAGGACGCTGCTACGCTGCTGACCGTGCTGTACCTCCATATTTCAAATTTCTCCGCGATACAAGAAACCGTATCGCTGTCACCGCCGATCCGGATCGGCGGTGGAGCGTCGTCTTGGCGCGTGGAAACGCTAAACGGCGTCTGGATTGTTGACCGCTTCCATGGTGACGAAATATAGCGGATGCCGTCGGAATGACACGGTTCGCAATTTCAATACGCTACCGAAGATTGCGGAGAGGAGCACGGAAGCGAGGTTGCTCAGGAGGAGCATGGAAATGTTGAAGAACAACGGTGAGACATCGCGGATTTCCGCCTGTATTCTGGACTGTCCGGATGCCTGTTCGTTTCTTGTGGATTCTCGGGCTCGAACTCTCCGGGCAAATCCGGCGCATCCGTTCACCAATGGGTTCATTTGCCGCAAGGGTGCTCGTTGTTTTGATCGGCTTGACGCTCCGGAGCGCATCACCCGGCCCTTGGTGCGCACGAAGGCCAAGCGCGGCTTGCGGCGCGGGAAAGCCGTCGAGGCGGGCCATGAGGGGTTTGAGCCGGTTTCCTGGGCCGCGGCTTTGGATTTGATCGCGGCCAAGCTGAACGCTTTGGCGGACCGGCCCGAGGCCGTGCTGCACGTGCGCGGCTACGGGTATCGCGGGGTTCTGGCTCAGGCCAGTCTGAACTTTTTCGCGGCTCTCGGCTCCTCCACCATCCATGGCTCCTTGTGCGACGACGCGGGGATTGAGGCCTGCATCCGCGACTTCGGCGCGTTGGAGCACAACGATCCGTTGGATTTGCTCAATGCGGCCCGGATCGTGAATTGGGGCAAGGACCTGGGTCGTTCTTCCCCGCATATCGGCCTTTTGGTCCGCGAGGCGCGTAAAAAGGGAACGCGGGTGCTGACCATTTCCCCTGGCGGGGATGGCAGCGAAGGGTGGTCCGACCGGACGGTCCGCATCCGCCCCGGTACGGACCGTTTCCTGGCGGCATGGCTGATCCGAAGGCTCTTGGAGCAGGACGCCGTCTCTCCGGAAGTCGTTCGGGCCTGCGCCGATTGGGATGCGTTGCAAGCGCTGATGCACGGCTTGAACGACGACGATCTGTTGCGGACGTGCGACGTGGATCGTGGTTCGGCGCAAGAACTGCTGGAGTGGTACGCGCCTTGGGTTGCGGCAAATCCTGTTTCTGGTGCTGTTTTGGGTGCCGCTCTTGGCGACCCCACGGCCACGCTGATCGGCTGGGGCGTGCAGCGGTATCTGTTCGGTGGTCAGAATGTGCGGTTCATCAATGCCCTGGCCTTGTTGTCGGGCAATATCGGTCGCGTCGGGGGAGGCTCGTATTTCAACATCGCCTCGGGCCGGAATCTGGGGCGCTGGCGGGCTGATTCACCGGGACGACCTGATGTCGCCGGCAGGCGCTCCTTCCTGTTGCCCTCCCTGGCCTGGGAACTGGAATGGGCCGACCCGCCGGTGGAGTTCGTCTGGGTGGACGGGCACAACGTGGTCAATCAGGTTCCGGACGGTCTGGCCATGGCCAAGGCCTTGCAACGGCCCTTCGTGGTCTGCGTGGATGCGTTTCTGACCGACACGGCTCGTTGTGCGGACGTGGTTCTGCCGCCCGCGTTGATGCTGGAGCGCGAAGAAATAGTGGGTTCCTGTCTGCATCACTACGTCAACTATTCCGGCCAGGCGATCCCACCCCGGGAAGATTGTCGTTCGGATTTCGACATCCTTCGTGACCTGGGCGCACGATTGAATCCGCCGGTGGGCTTCCCGGAGCCGGACGAGTGCCTGCGTATCGGCCTTGGCCCGCTGGGCGTCGACCTGGAATCGTTCCGAGCCAGGGGCTTTGTCAGGGCCGACCATCCTCCCGTTGCCTTCGCGGGGTTGACGTTCGCCCATCCGGACGGGTTGTATCGGTTTCCTGAAACGCTCGACCCGGAACCTCTGGAATTTGATCAGGACGACGACCCCGAATTCCCTTTGCGCCTGCTCTCCCTGGTCCGCGGCAAATACATGCACTCCCAGATTCCGGAGAGCGAGCAGCAGGGGCTGCCCGAGATATTGGTCTCCCCGGACAACCCGGATCTGGACGACCTGGACCCCGAAGGCCCGACTTTCCTGGCCACTCCTTTGGGACGCATGGCTGTTCGGTTGCGTCTGGACGCATCCCTGCATCCCCTGGTCGTCCTGATCCGCCGCGACGGCTGGGTCAGTCTGGGCCACGGCCCCAACGCGATCATCGAGCCTCAAATTACGGACATGGGCGACTGCGCGGCCCTGTACAGCCAGTGTTGTCGGTTGGAGCCGGATTAAACATTCAGGAGGTGGTCACCGACCATATGGACTTTTTCCGCTTGGCTTCGTACAGAGGTGGCGACGGTTTGCGTTGGAGACCGAACGCGTTCCGGCCTGGGCCGGTTTCAACTTCAGAACTGGAGAGCAGAGATGAAAAGAACCACGATTTGTTTGACGACTATTCTGGTTGTATTGCTTCAGGGGGGCTGGGTCTGGGCCGAGGATTACCTGAAGATTCTCCATGTCAGTGAGCCGTATGAGATCATGGGGCAAAAGCAGGCGGGCAGCGAGGAAATAGTCGAGACATGGCTGAGCGGCAACAAGGCCCGAATGAACTCTTCCGACAAGACGTCGGTGATTTTCGATGGCGACAAGCAGACTATGTACATGCTGGACCACGGTGAGCGGACGTATACCGAGGTGCCGCTGAACCTGTCCGAAGCCATGGCCGGCATGCTGGGCGAGGAAGGGGGACATGAAAAGGCCCAGATGATGGCTCAGATGATGGGGGGGATGATGCAGATGCAGGCTTCGGTCGTGGAAACCGGGACCGTGAAGAACGTCAACGACTGGACCTGCCGGGTTTATGAGCTGACCTTGAACATGCCCATGGGGCAAACGGCTGCTGAAATCTGCGCCACGGACCAGATCGACGTGAACGTGAGCATGTACAACAAGATCGGTCATGCCATGATGGCCGGGCAGCATGGTTTCGAGGAGCTGCTTCGGGAAATGGAGAAGATTCGGGGAGTCGCCGTGCTGACCGTGAGCAGAGCCAATGTCATGGGCGCGACGGTGGTGACCCGGGAAGAACTTCTGGAGCACAAAAAAATGGCCGCTCCCTCCGGAAGTTTTGATATTCCAGAGGGGTACACGCGACAACGATTCATGGGCATGTAGTGGGTCGTTGAAAAATTTTCAAAACAACAAGAGGAGTGACAGCATGGAATTTACGAGTACCAAGGTGGAGCAGGGCGTGACGATCAAAGCGACGGGCCGCATGGACGCGGTAACGGCCCCGTCTTTCGAGCAGGAATGTCTGCGCTGGATGGAGCAGGGCGATTCCAAGCTGATCGTGGACTTCACCGGCCTGGAATACATCAGCAGCGCGGGATTGCGGGTCATTCTGGGCGTGGGCAAGAAGCTGAAAAGCCAGGGAGGCTCGTTGGCTTTCGGCGGGATGAGTTCCATGGTCAAGGAAGTCTTCGACATCTCCGGCTTCGCGTCCATTTTCCCGGTGTACGATTCCCTGGAGGCGGCCCTTGCGGCCAAGTAGCGCCGAGGATGTGGCCGGTCTTTCGCTGCCGGCGGACAAATCCTCTCTGGAGCCTCTGCGGCGCTTTGTCCTGGAGCGTTTCGAATCCACCGGGTTGTCTCCGGCGTTGGAGCTCAAGATCGATCTGGTCTTGGAAGAGGTGCTCCTGAATATTTTTGATTACGCCTACGGTCCGGACCAGACCGGAATGGTCTCCGTGGCGTGCGGACAGTTGGCGGAGGAGGGGCGGTTTCTGGTGCGCTTCACGGACCAGGGGCCTCCCTTTGACCCGCTTTCCAAGCCTCCTCCGGACGTCACCCTGGGCATGGACGAGCGTGTTCAGGGTGGGCTGGGCATTCTGCTGACCAAAGAGATGAGCGCCTCCCAGCGGTATCGCCGGGAGGGCGACAGCAACATCCTGGAGATCGTTTTCGCCGAGTAGCGTTCTTTTTCGTTGCTCGGCGACGACGATTCCGTCCCGTCTTCTTTCTTGCGGACAGTTCGGGCCATGAGCACCGCCGTTCCCGCTTCCCTTCCATCTTCCACTGCCCCCCTGATCCTGCATGTGGACATGGACGCCTTTTTTGCGTCCGTGGAGCAACTGGACCATCCCGAGTTGCGCGGCAGAGCCGTGATCGTCGGCGGGTCCCAGCGCGGGGTGGTTTCCGCGTGCAGCTACGAAGCCCGAAAATTCGGCGTGCATTCGGCCATGCCCATTGTCCAGGCCAGGCGCTTGTGCCCAAACGGAGCGTTCGTGCCCGTGCGCATGGGACGCTATGCCCAGGTCTCCCAGCTGGTCATGGCCGTCCTGGAGCGGTTTTCACCGTTGGTGGAGCAGGCCTCGGTGGACGAGGCCTATCTCGATGGCAGCGGTCTGGAACGTATTTTTGGACCTCCGCAACGGCTGGGGATCGTGTTGAAGCAGGCCGTGGCCGCGGAAACCGGGCTGACTTGCTCCGTGGGCATGGCTCCGGTCAAGTTTCTGTCCAAGATCGCCTCGGACCAGAACAAGCCGGACGGTCTGTTCATCCTCGCTCCGAATGACGTACCGGCTTTTCTCGAGGCCCTGCCGGTCTCCAAGATTCCGGGCGTGGGGCGGCAGGCTGTGGAAAAGCTCGCGCTGCTCGGAGTGCGTCGGGTCGGCGATGTCACGAGGTATTCGGAACGATTCTGGCGCGAGCGGTTCGGAAAGTGGGGGGAGGTCCTCTATGCCAGGGCCAGGGGCATTGACCCCAGGCCGGTTGTTCCGGA
The DNA here is from genome assembly GCF_000519265.1 of Desulfonatronum lacustre DSM 10312. Classification (NCBI taxonomy): domain Bacteria; kingdom Pseudomonadati; phylum Thermodesulfobacteriota; class Desulfovibrionia; order Desulfovibrionales; family Desulfonatronaceae; genus Desulfonatronum; species Desulfonatronum lacustre. Next base: position 1,161,119 of record NZ_KI912608.1, on the reverse strand, counting down.
GTCCGAAGCCAAAAGTGAAGGCGCGGAAAACACCTTTGCCGAGGACCACGACGACCGGGAGGAGTTGAAGCGCTGGCTGCTGGATCAGGCCGAGCGCGTGGGACGCCGGTTGCGCCGGGACGGTCATGCCGGGCGCACCGTGTCCCTGAAGGTCAAGTTCAGCGACTTCAAGGTGATCACGCGCGCGAAAACCTTGCGCGAGCCCACCGCGTCCACGCGGATGATCTTCCAGACCGCCGCCCAACTGCTGGACGCCGAGCAACTCCCCAATAAAGTCCGTTTGATCGGACTGAGCGTGTCCAATTTTTCCAATGCAAGGCGTCAGCTTTCTCTTTTCCCCGGAAACGAAACCGATCTGGACAAAACCCTGGACACGACCCTGGACGCAATCCGGGAGAAGTTCGGTCCCGGGGCTATGGTCCGGGGACGCGTCTTCGGTTTCCGAAAGCCGTCGTGACCGTCCAGGGAACTCGGTCGTTTCTTGATCAAGCCGAGAGTGAAGACACCCATGTCCGCAGCAGGCCGAGGCCGTTCCACCACATTGCTGCGTCGCCGTTGAAACGGGCGGGAAGTTCGTAGATCAGTTCCCATTTGCGTTTGGAACGGGCAATGGCGTCCAGTGTCGCTTGCCGGGCCTGGGAGCGGGAGTCCGGGGTAAAGCGCCAGTCGTCCACCAGGACCAGCGCTTCGTCTGCCAGATGATCTTCAACATGCGTCATTCCATCGAACTGGTTGGCGTAGTCATGAGCGCCGTCGTTGAAGTAGAAGCCGATGGGCTTGGACAGGCGGCCTTCGCGCAGCACCCGGCGGAAGTCGGCCATGTGGAAGTCGATGCACTGGTGCGGAGGGCAGTGGCGGCTGATGTTGCGACGGAGAACATCCAGGGCCTGTTCAGGGTTGTCCGTAAACTCCGAAAAATCATCGCAGGCCGCCAGGTGCTTGTCTTCATTGAACAGGGCCGCGGAAATCAGCGTCTTGCCCTGGAACGTCCCCACTTCGAAATAGCATTCCTCAGGCGGCAGGCAGCGTACCCCGAGCTGGAGCAGCCGCTGTACTTTGGGAGCGGTTTTGCCCTGGACATTGGGCAGCGGATCGAAGCGAAAATCCGTGGGCTTGGTCATTTCCTGGACGGAAAAGACCGTCTTCAGGGCGGCAAGAAACGCAGTAGTGTCCATATCGTACCTCCAAAGTGATCTTCACCGCGACATTCAGCTTGCGGCGCTTTCGCCTCCCAGCCCGGCAAAGACGCGGCGCTGGGCGTATTCGGACTGTTTGCCCTGGTTCCAGCGTTGGACCGGGCGGTAGTAGCCCACGACCCGGGTGTAGACTTCCGCCGGGTTGCCGCATTCCGGGCATTCCGGATGCTCGCCTCGGAGGTATCCGTGGTCCTTGCACACGGAAAAGGTTGGGGTGATGGAGATGTAGGGCAGCTTGGTCCGGGTCATGGCTTTGACCAGGAAGGCTCGTAAGGATTGGGGATCGGCCACGGCCTCGCCCAGGAAGGTGTGAAAGACCGTCCCGCCGGTGTACAGGGTCTGCAATTGGTCCTGGTGCTCCAGGGCCGCGAAGACGTCCAGCCCCAGGTCCACGGGCAGGGCCGTGGAGTTGGTGTAGTACGGCACGCCGTTGCCCGAGGCCTTGATCCCGGCGTAGAGCGTCTTGTCCAGCTTGGCCAGCCGGTAGCTCACGCCTTCGGCCGGGGTGGCCTCCAGGTTGTACAGGTTGCCGGTCTCTTCCTGGAAGCGTCGGGTCAGGTCCTGGAGGTGGAGCAGGGTGGTCCGCATCAGCCGGATCCCGGCCGGGGTTTCGATGCCCTTGCCCAGCAGATTTTGGCACGCCTCGTGACCGCCCACCACGCCGATGGTGGAAAAATGCCCGCGGTAGGCGTTTTTCAGGTAGCGCCGGGTGAAGGGAAACATGCCCCGTTCCAGGTTGTCGTTGATCAGCTTGCGCTTGAACTCCAGGCTGTCCCGGGCCAGTTCGGCGTACTCGGTGAGCAGGTCCAGATAGTCCGCCTCGTCGTGGGCCAGAAAAGCCAGCTTGGGCAGGTTCAGGGTGACCACGCCGATGGACCCGGTTAAATCCCCGGCACCGAACAACCCGCCGACCTTTTTGCGCAGTTCGCGCAGGTCCATCTGCAACCGGCAGCACATGGAGCGGACGTCCTCGGGCTTGAAGTCTGAATTGATGAAGTTCTGGAAGTACGGCACCCCGTATTTGGCCGTAAGCTGGAGCAGCAGCTCGCCCACCTCGGTCTCCCAAGGAAAGTTCTCGGTCACGTTGTAGGTCGGAATGGGAAAGGAGAAAATACGGCCGTGGTAGTCACCCTGAAGCATGACTTCCAGGAAGGCCCGGTTGATCATCTCCATCTCCGGTCCGAAGTCCGCGTAGGTCTGGCTGTCATGGAGCCGACCGCCGATGATCACTGCTTCGGAAGCCAGGTGCTTGGGCGGAGCCAGGTCGAAGCTCAGGTTGGTGAACGGGCTCTGACCGCCCCATCTGGAGGTGGTGTTCAGATTGAAGACGAATTTCTGGACGGCCTGACGAATCTGTCGGTAGTCCAATTCGTCATGACGGACGAAGGGCGCGAGATAGGTGTCCACGTTGTTGAAGGCCTGTGCCCCGGCCCATTCGTTTTGCAGGGTGCCCAGGAAGTTGACCATCTGGCCCAAAGCGGAGTCGAAGTGTTTGGGCGGACCGGAGGAGGAGCGGCCTTCCAGGTTGAAGCCTTCCAGAAGGAGGTCGCGCAGGCTCCACCCGGCGCAGTATCCGGCCAGGCCGAAGGACAGGTCGTGGATGTGCAGGTAGCCGTGTTCATGGGCCTGACGGACTTCCAGGGGATATTTTTCCAGGGCGTAACGGGCCTGAACCGTGCCGGAAAGGTGCAGCATCAGGCCCTGGAAGGAGTGGGACATGTTGGCGTTTTCGGCCACCCGCCAATCGGATTTGTTTACGTAGGCGTCGATGGTTTCCATGATGTCCAGGAACGCGGCCTTTTGTTCCCGGATTTGGCGGCGTTTCTCTCTGTACAGGATGTAGCGCTTGGCCACGTCGAACAAGCGGGACTGCATCAACACGGCTTCGACCTGATCCTGAACCTGCTCCTGGTCCGGGACGGTCAGGCCGGCTTCGGCCAGGCGTTCCTCCACCTTGCGGGCCAGGCGGTCGGCCAAAAGCGCGTCCTGGATTCCACAGGATCTCAATGCCTTGAGAACGGCCGCAGCGATCCTGTCCACGGCCCAGGTTTCGGTGCGGCCGTCACGTTTGCAAATGTGGGTCAGCATGATTGCTCCTTGTGATGATGGCCCTGGAAAGGGCGGGATGGCTGGCGAAAAGGCTGGGTCTGCAGGAGAAATCCGGAAGGCGGGAAAGACCGGGTCTCCCGGAGGTCTTCCGGCGTCAACAGGGGGACCAGGGTGGTTCGGAAGAGAAAGTGTTTCGGGTGGCCTTCGGCGAGCTTGAAGATCCGGCCCAGGGTTGCCTTGGCTTCACGAGCGGAAATTTTGTTTCCGGTCAACGCGGGATATTTGGACCACGGGCCTTTGACGTCCACGGCCACCAGGTCTGCGGCTTGGTTGTCCAAAATCCGCTCCACGATGTCGGGGTGCATGCCGTTGGTATCCAGCTTGACGGGCAAGCCAAACCGGTTTCGGAGTTCGGCGAGCCATTCGGGAAGGTCCGTGGACAATGCCGGTTCTCCGCCGGTGACCACGAGGCCGTCCAACCAGGGGGCTCGCTGGTCGAGAAAGTTCAGAACGTGGTCGCGAGAGATACGGGGATCGTCTTCGGAGTTCCAGGCCAGATGGAAGTTGTGGCACGTGGGGCAGCGCAGGTCGCAGCCGCCAAGAAACAGCACGGCGCAGACGCGACCCGGCCAGTCGCACAAACTCAGCGGCTCCAGGCCGCGCAGCCTGGACCAGGGGGAAGGGTGGTTCCGCATAGTCAGCGATGGGGCTGAAAAGCCCCGGGGAACGGCCGCCTGGACATCCGCGTGTCCCGCGACAAATGCGCTTCAGGCAGGTCTTCTGACTTGTCCCCCCGACTTTGGCGGGCCTTCCCGGAACACGGTTCCAGTGGCCATGCGAAGCCAGTCAGGTTGAATGGGACTTACAGCGGCGGGACCGTCCCGGAATCGCACCGGGTTCCCTCTTGGCGCCATGCGGCGACCTGAAGCAAGGAGACGTGGCGTGGTCGTTCGTTGAAAACGAGTTCAACCATGCGTGTGACGTACTTAAAAAGAATCCGTGACAATGTCCAGAAGTCGCGACGAAGTGGCGGAATTGGCACGTGGACGACTGGACGGAATAATCGCCGACTTTGCCACCAGCCTGCGGCTTAAAACCTGGTCAATGCCCCCTCATGGGCGAAGAACACCGCGCCGCGCTCCCCAGCGTGTTTCTTTTCCGGGGTTTCCTGGGCCATGTAGTGTTCATCCGGGGTGAGGGTCATGTTGTAGCCGAAGGTGATCTGGAGGGAGGCCGTGCGGTTCAGTCGGTCCGGACGCAGGGTAAAAGTGAAGGACACGCCTTGGTCGGGGTCCAGTAGGAGGCTGGAATAAACCCGCAAATCCTGAGCCAACACCCGTCCCTGATCATCACTGAGATAAGCGGCCAGCCACAAGTCCTCGATCCAACCCAGGTCGGCGGGGAGGCTTTCCGTCTTGGGCGTCGCCCGCCCCTTGACTCTGTACTGTCCGCCGAAGGATTCCGCGACATAGGAAAACCGCCAGAAACGCATCTCCAATTGTTGTTCCGCGTTCAATACCCAGGGCTGGCGCTGCAAGTGGCCGACGCTGGAGTAGGAACAACCGACGGCCAGGAGCGCGAACAGGATAAGAGCCAGGGAAAAACGTATTCGGCGCATGATCGGATCTCCTTTGGTCTTCGATGCGGGGGAAGCCTAATCGTTCAATGTGGCGCGGGACCATGGTCCGTCGGTCATCCGGCCATGCACGGCAAGCCAGATGCAAGGCGGGTCGTCGGTGGTGCGGTCCACTCGATGTCCCAGGCCGGCTGGGAGAAAGAGACAGTCTCCGGCTTTGAGGGCCTTGGTCCGCCCGTCCGCGAAGCGGATTTCCGCCTCGCCCTGCAAGAGGACGACCCATTCGTCCAATTCTTGGTCATACCAGAAATCGGGAGGCGAAACATGGCCCAGCGAGATGATTCGTTCGATGCGCAACCCGTCCCCACGCGCCAGCAGATCGACGCGTTCCTCGGGCATGGGGCCCTTTGGGATGGCGAACAGGTTGAGCATGGCGAGTCGCGCTTTCAACGCTCGGCCAATGATCGGCGTGAGAGCAGGGAGCCGAGGGAGACGACGTTGATCCGCTGATCACGTTCCCGCTCCCAGAGCTTCAAGGCTTCCAGGGTTTCCGGGTAGGGGTGGCCGATGGCTATCACCTGGCCCTGGTTATGGGCCAGTTGCTCGGCTTTGCGTAGTTGAAACAGAATTGCCTGGACATTGGGAATGTTGTCCAGGAAAATATGTCTGCGCAGGTGCTCCAGGCCGACTTTGCGGGCCTGTTTGTCCGCGACGGAGCTTCCGGTGGTCAGGCTGTCCAGAAAAAAGAGGTCGCGGCGCTTCAATTCCTGGAGCACCGTGGACATGCCCGACTCGTCGGCGGTGAACCGGGAGCCCATGTGGTTGTTGATGCCGATGGCCTGAGGAACCTGGGCCAAATTGTCCCGCAGGATTCTCAGGATTTGTTCGTCCTCCATGCCCACGAACAGGGCCCCGGGGCCGGGGTCGGCCCGGTGGGGGTAGTCCAGGGGTTCCATGGGCTGGTGCAGGAGCACGTCGCGACCCGCCGCGGCCCCGATCCGGGCCACTTCCCGACTTTTGGAAATATTGGGCAAAACGGCGAAGGTCACCGGGAAGGAGAGGGCGGCCAGTTCCTGGGCTTGGTGTACGTTCTCGCCAAGGTCGTCGATCACCACCACCAGCCGCGGCCCGATTCCCGGCGAGGCCGGCGGGGGAGGCGGGGATGGTTTGCGACCGTGTTCCTCCAGGAACAGGGTGTGTGTGGGCAGGTTGAGCAGGGTTATTCGCCACTCTTGCTTGCCGGATTTTTTGTTGATCTGACGCAGTTCCGCGCTTTGGACCCAGAGTTCCAGATTCCGGCGCAAGGTCTGCTCAAAGCTTCGGGCGTCCCGGTCCAATCCGATGGCCAAGGATTGGGTATGATATTTCTGCCCGTTGCGGGTTTTCATCTGAATATCCAGATGACGCACCGAACGAGGGTCCAGGTTCAACTCCATGATGGTCTGGACCAGGGCCAGGTCGACTTCCTTGACCTGCTGTTCCAGCAGTTCCGTATCGAATATTTCGTAAACCAAGCCTTGGCGCCGTGAGGGAGCCGGGGGGGCGGCATCGGGCGCGATTCGGGCGCGGATGTGGTTTGTGGGGGCAGGAGTCGTCAAACTGGCGACCCTGTCCGGCTGCGCAGGCGCGGACCGGGGGGTGGAGCGGGAAGCGGACGGTGCAGCGGAGGTTGGGGGTGGAGCGGAGACAGGCTTGTCGATAGTCGCGACGTCCGTGGACAAGGTATCCACGGGGGAGAGGCTCAAGGCCCAGACAAGGGTGATGGCGGTCAACCCGGTGGCCGCGGCCATGAGCATCACCCAGAGCTTGGAAAAACCCCTGCGGGATGATCGTTTGCGGCTGGTTTTGGCGGTGGTTTTCTTGGGCTTGCCCCCGCTCTTACCACCACTTTTCGTGGAAGTGGAAGAGCGGGAGGGCTTGCCGCTTTTTTTCGCTGTTTTACCGGTCATCGCCGACCCATGTCGGTTTGCGTGGTTAACGGAGCGCCTTGAGCCTGGGCATGGCTTTGACCATTTCCAAGGCCAGGCGCAGCTGATTGTCCCGTTCGAGCATTTCCAGAGCTTGAGGCCTGGGTTGATCGCGTTGGTCCGGAGGAATCGGGCCGGTTTCCAGGTGTCGGATCAGGTCGCCTTCGCGAACCAAAGGCATGCGTCCTTCTCGCTGGTCGTCATTCAAGGCGACGAAGGGAACGGAAATGTCCGGGTCGATGCCCTTGGCCTGGATGGAGCGGCCGTTGGGCGTATAGTAGACCGCCGTGGTCAGCTTGATCCCGGAGCCGTCGGCCAGGGGGATGATCGTCTGCACGGACCCCTTGCCGAAGGTCTGCTCACCCAGGATCAGCGCCCGTCCGTGGTCCTGCAGGGCCCCGGCGACGATTTCCGAGGCAGAGGCGGAGCCGGCGTTGATCAGCACCACCATGGGGGTTTCCTTGTCCAGCACGTTTCGGGATGCGTCGAAATTCATTTCCGCCTGAGCCGACCGCCCCTTGGTGTAGACGATTTTGCCCTCGTGCAAAAAGGCGTCGGCCACGGCCACGGCCTGGTTCAGCAATCCGCCGGGGTTGTTGCGCAGATCAAGGATCAGGCCGACGCGCTGATCAAGGTCGAATCGGTCCAGGGCTTCCCGCAGGTCGTCCATGGTGGTTTCCTTGAAGCTGGTCAGTCGCATCAGGACCACGCCGGGTTCCAATTCGAACAGCTTGACCGTGTGCATCGGGATGACGTCCCGGGTGATGGTCACGGTGCGGGGAACGGTCTCGCCCTTGGACAGGATGGTCATATCCACGGTGGTGCCCCGGGGGCCTCGAATCAGCTTCACGGCGTCCATGATCGTGATGTCCTGGGTGGACTGGCCGTCGATCTCCAGGATGTGATCTCCGGATTTGAGCCCCTCACGGAAAGCCGGGGTGTCCTCGATGGGGGACACGACAGTCAGCCTGCCTTCCACGAGGCTGATCTCAATGCCGATCCCCGTGAACTCGCCGGAGGTGTCGATCTGCATTTCCCGGAAGGCGTCCTGGGTCATGAAGCTGGAATGGGGATCCAGTTCCTGAAGCATGCCCCGGATGGCGCCCTGGATCATCTCGTTGCGATCCACGTCCTGAACGTAATAGCGCTCCACCAAGTCCAAAACCTGGCTGAAGCGCTTGAGCGGCGAGTAGCGTTCCTCGTCCGTGGCCATGCTCTGGCCGAAGGTGACGGCCAGCAAGAAAAGAAGTGTAACGGTGCCGACCCAGTGGACAACCCGCATAATGACCTCCGAATGCATTTTGAAAGCGTGTGCTGGTATGGTGGACGGCGCCCGAAAGCGCCGTGCAGGGGGATATAAGCTCCGGTGCGGCTTGGTGACGACGGGTTTCGCCACTGCCGCCGTTAATCGGCGACAAGCCAGATATCAGGATTAACGGGATTTTGCTGAAAACGCAATTCAAAGTAGAGCCCCGGACCATCCACTTTGGGGTAAAGCCCCGCTACGCCGATCTGTTCATCCTTTTCCACTTCCTGGCCCACGGCGACCAGAGGGTTGTTCAGAAAGGCGTACAGGCTGTAGTAATCTTCACCGTGGTAGAGAATGACCACGTGGCCATATCCTCGGAGCACATCGCTATGGACCACCTTGCCCCAGGAGATGGCGCGTACCGGTGCGTTCTCGGACATCGCGAAACTCAAACCGCGGTGCGGAGGATCAGTCTGAGGCCGAAACCGCTCCACGATCCGGCCCTGGGTCGGCCAAGGCATGTGACCGCGCAAATCCGTAAAGTTCCTGGAGGTCAGGGTTTGGAGTCGGTAGTTCAGCTCGGCGATGCTTTGCAGGATTTCCTTAATCTGCTCCTCAGCGGAGACTTGTTGCGCACGCACTTCCTGGACGCGGCGCAGGAAATCCAGCTTTTGCTTGAGAAGCCGGTCCTTGCCGGCATCGATCCGGAGCATCTGCGCGGTGATTTCTTCTCGCGCCCGCTCCAGGCGGGCCTGTCCTTGGGCCAATTCCCGCCCTTGTCGGCGGAGTTGATCGATCCGGTCCTGAACCAAGTCGTAGATCCGGGACAGCCAATGGTATTGCCGGTCAGCCTCGTCCCAGGAGGTTAAAGATTGGAGATTGTGTTCCACGCCCTGCAAATGCACCGGCCAGAGCAGGGCCAGCAGACGCCCCAATTCCTCGCTGGTTTGGGCCCGGGCCAGGTCCAGTTCCTGATAGTCCTTCAGCCGGACGCGTTCTTCCTGACGCAGTCGGTCCAAATGCGTTTCCAGGTCCGTAATCTCGTCCGCGGTGGCCCGCAACCGGGCTTCCACTTCCTGCAGGTCGGCGAACAAGGCGCGTTCCTGCTCCGACAGGCCTTTCAGAATTTCTTCGTGGGCCCGAACATCGCGCTCACGCTCTTCCAGGGTGCGTTGAATGGTTCCCGTGGTCGTGGCCGCGGCCGGGTTCGGACCGCTCAGAAGAAGTCCGATCATGACCGTCCAAAACCAAATCATGGTCCAACGGAGTCGAGGAAGGGCAAAGGGCGACGCTTTCATGGGATGCGTGGAGTGCACGGTAGATGGAGAGCCAGGGCTTATGAGAGGTGTGAGTGCGGGAGAAACGGTCGGAGGGGACACCCATCGCAGCGCGGCTCTCGTTTTCGACACCATTGCTTGCCGACTCGAACCAGTAAGGCGTGGTATTCGTTGTAGTGTTCAACCCGTTCAGGGAGGTGGGACAGGAACAAATCTTGCAAAGCGTCGTAATCCACGTCTTCGGGAACAAGCCCATGTCGATTGCAGATCCTGGCCGTGTAGGCGTCCACCACGAACACCGGGCGGTCCAATGCGTAGAGCAGAATGCTGTCCGCTGTCTCCGGACCGATGCCATTGACGGCCAGCAACCGTACGCGGAGTTCGACGGTGTCCAGGAGGGCAAGACTCTTTAGATCCAAGGCCTGCTCCCGATCCAGAAAGTCCAGAAAATTTCGTAGTTTTTTGGCTTTTTGCCGAAAGAATCCCGATGGCCGAACGCATTCCTCCACGACCTCCGGCCGGGCTGAGCGGAGCTGTTCCGGCTTGAGCAGGTCGTGGAGGCGTAGGTTGGCAATGGCTTTTTCCACGTTGGACCAGTTGGTGTTCTGGGTCAAAATCGCGCCCACGGCCACTTCAAACGGACTCTTGGCCGGCCACCACCCGCTTGGCCCGAGTCGGGCCAGCATGGCGTCGTACATGTCGATGAGGAGTCGGGTGGTGGAAGCGGGCATGAGATTGGGTGATTGATTGCCGTCTTGAAGATGTTCATAAGAATTGCGGGAGGTCCTTGCAACTCCGAATCGTGAAGGATACTCTTACGAAACCAGAATGCCAAGAGATGATGACCCGGGAATACAGGGCAAATATGTTCTCATCAAAATCCAAATCGCGATCGAAATCAGAATCGGAATTGGAAAATGCCGGCATCATCCCGTGATTACGGTATCTTCGTGGACATGAGTTCGATTTCGATCACGATTTCGATCACGATTTCGATCACGATTTCGATACCGATTCAGATAGCGGGTGAGTATCAAGAACAAATCTGCCCTGCCCGGGAATCGCCGTCGACGAACACCCGTTTCGCCGAGTCCACCCCGATGGACGTGCTTTTGGAAAACATAACTATAACAAGGAGCCGATCATGAAGGAACGTTTTGGATTGATCACGTTGAAAGGCCAGCCCATAACGCTGACGGGCAACACGGTTCAGGAAGGTGACGCCGCGCCGGATTTTCAGGTCGTGGACAACGACCTGAAGCCGTTCAGTTTTTCGTCCCTCAAGGACAAGGTGGCGATCATCACATCGGTTCCGTCCCTGGACACCCCGGTCTGCGACCTCGAGGCTCGTCGTTTCAATCAGGAAGCGGCCAAATTGGGAGACGACGTCCAGATCCTGGTCATCAGCATGGATCTGCCCTTTGCTCAAAAACGCTGGTGCGCCGCCGCCGGGGTGAACAACGTCCTGACCCTCTCCGATCACAAAGACGCCTCCTTCGGCACCGAGTACGGCGTGTTAATCAAGGAGCTGCGCCTCCTGGCCCGGGCCGTGTTCGTCGTGGATCGTCAGAAAATCGTTCGGTATATGGAGTTGGTCAAGGAAGTAGGGCAGGAGCCGAATTACGAACTGGCCTTGGATGCGGCCAAGAAGCTTCTGTAGCCGACATCTCTCGCCGATCGACCAAGCCGTTTTCCGGAGTGCCGCATGACTCCCCTCAATACAAGGGCTTTTCGTCCTTGCCGTGAGGGGAGCCATGCGGCACTGCTTTTCAAGGGGCTGGGAACGAAATGACGCGGCAGGAAAAAACGAGGCGGCACGACTCTTCGTGACGGCTCACGAAAGCAGCGCTTTTACGTCCTTGAGCATCAGAAACAGATGGTTGGGAGCGGTGGGGCTTGGTTCGAAATCCCAGGATGTATACCAATGCTTGGCTTTGTCATCCTTGGCGTGGACAAGCAGACATCGGATCCCCGCGATATCCGATGCCTGGAAGGTACGTAACAAGGCGTCCCGAAGGAGAGCCCGGCCCAGCCCCTTGCGTTGGTGTCCCCTGTCCACGGCCAAGCGAGCCAGAATCATCACCGGGATGGGGTGGCGAGCCAAGCCCTTGGCGACTCTGGCTGGAGTGAGTTCATGATGCACGCTGCCGACGGCAAGGCTGTAAAATCCGACAACGGCTCCCGAGCAGCAAACGACGTACGTTTGAGCGCTGTCCGCCTTTTGGTTTACGAGGGCATAGCGCTTCAGGAAGTGGTTCAATGCCGGTTCGCCGCAATCAAACCCGTCAATCTTGTCTTCGGGCAGAAGTTTTCGAACCGGGTCGTATTCGTTCAATCCAGCACCCCGGGTTCCGCCAGCAGTTTGGCAAGGCGGGGCTTGGCTTGGACGGGCCGGTCCAAGGCCTGTTGAAAAGCGGCCCATTGCGTATCATCAAGGACGAAGCGGCGACGATCCGCCAAAGCTTGGTTGGCGACGGTCACTCCAGCGTCCAGCAAGAATTCGCTGACATTTTTATGGGAGGCCCGAGCGGCTTCCTGGAGTAACTGTTTGACCGCATAGCTGGCACGGACATCGATTCGTTCGGTTTTCTGATGCGTTACAGTGGCCATATCTTTCCTCCATCGATTTATGAATGGCGAAGTATTGTAACTTTTCAGCATAGAGTAATGCCGTTGTCGGGGTCGGAGTCGGGATCGGCGCTTCGCTATCGGGATCGAAAACGCTGGGAAGCGTTCAAATTTTTCCTGTTCCGATTCCGATTCCGATAGCGACCCCGACTCCGATTGTCGGAGCAAGGGCGGATACAAAATGTGCTGAGTAGATACGATGTATTTTTCTATCATCCGGACGTTGTCCTGACAAGCTGGGCCGCCAAGTCGCCCAACCCGAGACGCCCGGACCTAGCGCCCTGGCCTGCGAACATACTCCAGCAGTTTGCGCGGATACTTGCAGAGCAGGCGCGGCATGGACGTGTGGATGTCGTTTTCCTTGCAGGCTCGCACGATTTCGCGGTTCAGCACCCAGTTGCTCTTGAGGTTCCTGGAGCTGACCCCTCCTGAACGCATGTGCACCAGTACCTTGGGTATGCGGGTATAGGCGAGGCCGTGGCGGGCCAGGAAGCGGGTCAGCAGTTCGTAGTCCGCGGCGATGCGGTAGTCCGTGCGGTAGAGCCCGAAGCGCCGGTAGTGTTCCCGCAGGGTGAAAAAGGTGGGGTGGGGCGGCATCCAGCCCTGGCAAAAGCGTCCGGGATGGAACTCGGAAGAGTCGTAATACCGGACGACCTTGTGCGGGTCGGCCCGGTCCACCACCAGCAAATCGGCGAACACCGCGTCAGTCTTGGTTCGCGCGAAGGCTTGGACCACGTCGGCGATGACGTCCGGTCGGGGGTAGAAATCATCGGCGTTGAGCGTGCCGACGATGGTCCCGGTGGCCATGCGGATGCCCTTGTTCATGGCGTCGTAAATGCCCTGGTCCGGTTCGGAAATCCATTTGGCGATCCCGTCCGCGTTGGCCTGGATGATGGAGATTGTCCCGTCCCGTGAGCCGCCGTCCACGATGATGTGTTCAATATGGGGATAGGTTTGGTTGCGAATACTCTGGATGGCGTCGGCCAGATGCGCTTCGCCGTTGAGCACCGCGGTGACGATGCTGACCCGAAAGTGTTCAGGAAAGTGTTCAGGGGCGCGTTCCCGTTCCAGTTGAGAAACGTCGTTCCCGGGGGCCATGGCGGAGGGAGCGGTCATGGATCAGGGCTGCTTTGGTTTGGACCCGGCGCGGGGAGGCGGGAGTGCATGATCGCCGAGCGAGAACTCTTCATCGGCGACGTCCGACGGTTCGTCCGCTGAGTGATCAAGGGAAGTCGCTGGAGCGCCGTGTGCAAGGACGGCCGAAGGTTTGGCCGGAGATCCGACGTACCTGTTCCCACCGCGCCAAGCGGCCCGGGCGTAAAGGTTCAGGGTTTGGCGGGCCGCCTCGGTCCAGGAAAAGCGCTCCAGGTTGAGGCGTCCCTGGGCCACGAGGTTGTGGCGAAGATCCTCGTCCGTGAGGGCGTGGGCCAGGGTCGCGGCCATGTCCAGGACGTTTTCCGGATCGAAAAACACCGCGCCCTCACCGGCCACTTCGGGCAGGGCTCCGCGATGTGCGCAGGCCACGGGCGTCTCTGCGGCCTGAGCTTCCAACACGGGCAAGCCGAACCCCTCATACATGGACGGAAAGGCGAACAGCGCGGCCTCGGACAGCAGCCGAATCACCTCGGCCCGTGGCAGATAGCCTGTCAGTCGGACCCGGTGGGCAATTTCCCAGCGGTGGATGGCCCGGTCCACGGCCCCGTCCCCGGGCAGGTGCCCGGCCAGGACGAGATGGTGCGGCACGGAAGGCGCGATCCGGGCAAAGGCTTCGACCAGCCGGGGGATGTTCTTGTGCGGGGACTGGCTGGCAAAGGCCAGGATGAAGGGCGCGTCCGGCTGGCGAGGCTGTTGATCGGTGGAGGCATGGGCAACAGGAGACGCTGTTGCTTCTTGATGCACTGATGTCGGCGACAGCGGGGCTTCGTGGACCACATGGATCCGTTCCAGGGGCAGGCCGAGATGGCGGTGGATTTCCTGGCGGGAAAATTCGGAAACCGTGATCACCTGGCGGGCCGCCTGGGCGCCGAGACGGACCAGAAAGGCCAGGGTCAAACGCTTGAACAGCGGCATACTCCGGCCATGGCCCCTGGTGTTCATGTCGTGAATGGTGACCACTCCGGGACAGCGGCCCAGCACCGGGGCCACGTAGCCCAGGGAGTGCAGCACGTCCACGCCGTGACGGCGGGCCAGGGCGGGGAGCCGGAATTGCTCGTACAGCAGCCGCCAAGCCCGGCTCGAAGCCCGTATCGGGCAGACCACCCGCTGAAAGGCCGGAATATCGGGCAAAGGCCAGTCCGCGCTCTCCCTGTTCAGGAAAACCACATACTCCAACCCGTCCTCGACCTCGGCCAAACCCCGCAGCAATCCCGCGGCGTACGTCTCCGTACCGCCCACGATGCCGGGCAGAAGATAAAGGAGGTTCAGGCCGACGCGCATGGGGCGGTGGGTGCCGAGATCAAGCGATGTGGCGGTCATGTCGCTCCAAGCATGGCCCGATGAATAATAGCGGCTGTGCGGTCCCAGTTGAATGTTTCCTGAATGGCCTGTCTCTGTTTCTCGGGTATTCCGGCTTCTGATGCAAGTATTTCCTGGAGCCGACGGACCCAGAGTTCGGGCTCGAAGCTGTCCAGGACCGTGGCTCCGTAGGCCCCGAACTGGGTCAGGGAACTGTTGGCCTGGACCAGGGCCGGAGTGCCTTGAGACAGGGCTTCGATTACCGGCAGGCCGAAACCTTCCAGCAGGGAGGGGAAGACCAGGGCCGCGGCCTGGTGGTAGAGCGCGGGCAGTTCTTCCGGAGCCACCCGGCCAAGGATGAGAATGTCCTCGGCATAGGGGTGGTCGGCGACGGCCTGGCGCAGAGATGCGTCGTGCCAGGACTCGCCGCCCGTGAGGACGAGTTTGCAAGGGGGCCGTGTGCCGGTTGGCGGCGAGGCCGGGTTGTCGTCCTGCTGTCGAAGCTGGGCAAAGACCTGGAGCAGAAAGGGGATGTTCTTCTTGGGCTCCAGGCTGCCCACGTGGAGCAGGTAGCGCGGGGGCAGAGGGATGCCGTTGATTGTCGCCAAGGGAGCCGCCGGAGCGGAGAAGGCTTCGGAGAGCCCGCAGGGGGCCAGGGTGATCCGATGGAGGGGAATGGCGAATTCGCGGGCAACATCCTGAGCCGTGTGTTCCGAGATGGCGAAAATATGGGTCGCGCCGGCCAGGACCGCGGGCAGGGAGCGGGTGCCCAGGCGTCCGCGCCAGGAGAGCAAGGCCCGGTCGTGCCATGCGCCCAGGTCCAGGATGACCACTCCGAATTTTCGACGCCAAAATTTCCGGGGCACAAAAGCGTTGGTGAACAGAAAACAGTCGTCGGGCCGGGCTTCAAGACCGGCCAGAAGGGGCCGCCAGAGCAGATCACGGAGCAGGCCGTTGAGCTTGCGCCGGATGCCGGTTCGGCCCTGGACGCGGAAAGGGCTGGTCAGGGGCATGACCTGCATGGGCATGGCCTGACGCATCAGGCGGTGACAGATTTCCCAGGCGTACACCGCGGAACCGGCCTCGGTTTGGGCCGTCAGGCTGAGGTCGACCAAAAGGCGTTTTGTGGTGCGCTTCATGGTGCCACTCGTAAATCTCCCGGAGACGCCGGGGAGGGGTGTTGGGAGAAAGAGGGGGAAGCCTGATGACCGGCGACTTGCTGGTAGACCCGCACGGTTTGGTCCACGCATGCGGCCCAGCTGAACCGCGTGGCCTGTCGCAATCCACGTTCCGTGGCCGTTAGGCGAAACTGTTCGTCCGTCAGCAATTGCTCCAGGCCCTCGCGGATGGCCTGCTCGTCCTCGGGATCCACCAGTAGGGCCGCGTCTCCGGCCACTTCGGGCAGACTTGCGCGGTTGGCGGTGAGCACCGGCACACCGCAGGCCATGGCTTCCAGGACGGGCAGGCCGAATCCTTCGTAAAACGAGGGCATGGCCAGTCCGCAAGCTCCGGCGACCAGGGCGGGCAGGCTGGGTTCCGGAACATAGCCCAGGCGACGGACCAGCCCGGAGGATTCCAAAGGCTGAATCAGCCGTTCCAGGTCTTCGGTCAGCCATCCGCCGGATCCGGCCAGGACAAGAGGAAAAGTGGACCTGATTCCGGCTGGAAGTCCGGAAAAGGCCGTGAGCAATCGGGCCAGGTTCTTGCGCGGTTCCCGTGTGGCCACGCAAAGCAGGTAGCGTCCGTGTTCAAGGCTCAACTTTTTCAGGACAGGCTGGGTACGCTGCGCGGACATGGGCTGGAAGACGGGGTCCACTCCCAAGGGCGTGACGCTGATTCGGTGCGCGGCCACGCCCAGGATATCGATGATTTCCCGGCGAACGAACTCCGAGTCCGTGAGCACATGGTCCGCCCGGCGCAGGGTTTTGGGTAGCTCCCGGTCCAGCAGGGCAAGGCGTTCCTTGGGGTGATATTCGGGGTAATGAATGAAGGAGAGATCGTGGATCGTGACCACGCTCGGGCCGTCGTAGGGCAGGAGCAGATAGTTGGGGCCATGTACGATCGGGGTTGCACCCCGGCGAGTTTTTGTCCAAAAAGAAACCTTTTTCAAGCTGAAACTGATTCGGTCCTGCAAGCATCGCCAGGGCAGGGCCTTGCGCAGTGACCGCAGGCGTCCGGTTTGATCCGAACCTGTCCGCGCATCCGCTGCGGCACCCTTGGCAACACTTGGCGCAAAGGGCCGACACGGATCAGCCACCCAGCCGCGGCCGGCGAAAAAACGCACCGAACCAAGCCCGGAGTGGGATCGCAACCCACGAGCCAGCTCCAGGACATAGCGGCCAATCCCGGTCAAGGGCGTGTCGCGCAAGGGGTCCGTGAGCAGCAGGACGTCCGGTTTGGTGGATGAAGAAGGGGAGGTGTGGTGCATGGGGTTCCAGGTGGACAAGCTGAAAATTTGACCATAAAGAACAGCTTCACGCAAGACCACCGCATTCATGAGCCAGGGCAGGTTTTTTCTCATCAAAATCCAAATCGCAATCGAAATCGAAATCGGAATTGGACAATGTTGTGCATCACCCGGGATTACGTCATCTTTTTGGACATGAGGTTCGATTTCGATCGCGATTTCGATTTCGATGCCGATTCAGATAACGGATGAGGATCGAGAAAAAATCTGCTCTGATTCATGAATATCCCTCCCGAAAAGTAACCCCGAACAGATCCAAGGATATGTCGAACCCACAAAAAAAAGCCCTGATCATGGGCATCTCCGGACAGGATGGGGCCTATTTAACCAAGCTGCTGCTGGACAAAGGCTACCAGGTTTTCGGTACGTCCCGGGACGTGCAGATGTCCTCGTTCGCGAATCTGCGGCGGCTGGACGTGCTGGACCGGGTCACGCTCTTCTCCGTGGCCGTGAATGATTTTCGCAGCGTGCTGCAGGCCATCATCCGCTCCGAGCCGGACGAAATTTACAATCTCGCCGGGCAGAGTTCCGTGGGACTGTCCTTTGAACAGCCCATGGAAACCTTCGAGAGCATCAGCGTCGGGGTGATCAATCTGTTGGAGGCGATTCGGTTCTTTGAACGACCGGTGCGGTTGTACAACGCCGGTTCCAGTGAATGCTTCGGGAACACCCAGGGGGTGCCCGCCAACGAGGAGACCCCGTACCGACCACGCAGTCCTTACGCCGTGGCCAAGTCCGCGGCGTTCTGGGAAGTGGCCAATTATCGCGAGGCGTATGGTCTCTATGCCTGCTCCGGAATCCTTTTCAACCACGAGTCCCCCCTGCGTCCGGAACGCTTCGTGACCCAGAAAATCGTGGCCGCGGCTTGTCGGATCGCCCGAGAGGGCGGCGGGGAATTGTCGTTGGGCAACATCGACGTCCAGCGGGACTGGGGCTGGGCCCCGGAGTACGTGGAGGCCATGTGGCTGATGCTCCAGCAGGACGCCCCGGACGACTACGTCATCGCCACCGGCCAAACCTTCAGCCTGGAAGACTTCGTGCGCATGGTTTTCGAGCGCCTGGACTTGGACTGGACCCGTCATGTGCGCACCAACCCCGAATTTATCCGTCCCACGGACATCATGATCAGCCGCGCCGACCCGACCAAGGCCGCGCGAGAGTTAGGGTGGCGGGCCAAGTTCGCCATGCCGGACGTGGCTCGGATGATGGTCGAGGCGAAGGTGAAGTAATGTCTGAAACCACCGATATCACCGTGGCGGGGATCTCCGTCGACGAACTCAATGCCAAGATCGACGCCGTATTGGCGGAAATGGACGCGGATCAGGGCGATCCGATGATCAAGGCCTTGCAGGACGACATCGCTTTGCGCAGCTACCACGTGGAAGGCCTGGTCAACGAAGCGGCCCAGTGTTTCCCGTCCAGAACCGTGCTGCCGGCCAGGATGAGCCGGTTTCCCCTGAAGTACCTTGGATTTCTGCATCGCTTCATCCTGAGATTCTACGAGGTGCTGTTCCGGGAGCAGCGCGGGGTGAATCTGGCCCTGATCAAGGCCTTACGGGAGTCCATGGCCGTCAATCGCCAGCTCAACGAGCAGGTCCGGCGCGGACAGCACAAGCTGGCCGAGGTGCTGCGCGACATGCAGGTCCGGGCCGCGGCCCAGCAGGCCATGGTGGACCGCCTGGAACGCGAGTTGCGGGAATTGCGGGAACGGGGCTGACGCCGCCGGATAGTCCCGGCCACGTCGTCTCGACCATGCGTTCCCGGCCTGATCTTTCGTGGTCCGATCCGGACCGCGTCTCCTCATCACCTCATCGATCCGATTTCACCGTGCATACCACTTCCATAGAACGAACCATCGCCATCGTTATTCCCTGGTTCGGCAAGGACCTCAAGGGCGGGGCCGAGCAGCAGGCTTGGCAGATGGCCAGTCGGCTGGCGGCTCGGGGCCATCGCGTCGAGGTGCTGACCACCTGCGGTCGTTCATTTCAGGACCATTGGGCCGAGAACCATTACCCCGAAGGCATGAGCCGCGAGGATGGAATGGTGGTCCGGCGGTTCGCCTTGCGCCGGAGTTCCTTCCAGGATTTCAACGCATTGAACGGTCACTTGCTGCGCCTGGATCGGAACATGCTGAAGCCCGGAGTCAGTCCGGTGCCGGGCAATGCGTCCGAGGTTTTCGCCTCGGACAGCGTCAACGCCCAAGGGCTGTTGAACCATCTGCGCGGCCATGGTCAAAACTACGCCGCCGTAGTTTTTTTGCCCTATCTGTACGGGCCGATTTTGAACGGACTGCCGTTGGTGGCGGAGCGGGCCTTTCTGATGCCCTGCCTGCACGACGAGGCTTATGCGTATCTGTCCCAGGTGGAACGTATTTTTCGGCAGGCCAAGGGCATTCTGTACCTCTCCGCCGGAGAACAGGCCTTGGCCGAGCGGCTCTATGGCCCTGGGATCGTCTCCAAGGGCGTGCTGGTGGGCGCGGGGGTGGAACTGGTCGCTCCGCATGTCGGGTCGGACACGAATCGGATTCTGGATCAGGCGGGCGAGGCCTTCGTGCTCTGCCTGGGCCGGAGGGACCTGCATAAGAATACGAACTTTCTGGTTCAAGCCCACCAAGCCTATCGGTCCCGCCACCCGGAGTCCAGGTTGCGACTGGTTCTTGCCGGTCCGGGGGACCATCCCTACGACGACCGGGAACGCGGCGTGGTGGATCTGGGCTTGGTGAGCGAAGAGGATAAAGCCGTTCTCCTGGCCAAATGCCGCGCCTTGTTTCATCCCAGCGAAAACGAGAGCTATTCGCGGGTGATCATGGAGGCCTGGTTCAGTGAGCGACCGGTGGCGGCCCACGGACGCTGTCTGGCCACGGCCACGGTGGTCCGCCGCAGTGGCGGCGGCTGGCTGGCGGAGACCCTGGACCAATGGGCTGATTTGTTCGCGACCGTGGAGCAGGCGTCCGAAGCCGAGCTGAGCTCTCTGGGACGACTGGGCCAAGCCTATGCCCGGGAACACGCTTCCTGGGAGCGGGTGGTGGATCGCTATGAACAGGCATTGGGCCTGATTCCGACCTCGGCCCCTGCGCCGGGGCCGAAAACAAGCCGTCTCGAAGTGCGCTCCTCGGGCCGGTCGGTCCATCAGATCGTGGCCGGATTTCGCCTAGGCGACGCCATTTCCAACTATGCCCGAGCCATCCGTCAACAGCTCATTGCACGCGGATTCGCCTCGGAAATTTATCTGCCCGGCCAACACCTGGACTCCGCGGCCCGGCACTTGGCCCATCCTTTTCAGGATGGCTGCATCAAACCCGGCGACGGCCTGATCTACCACCATTCCATCGGTTCGGATCTGACGCCCTTTGCCGCTGACCATAACGGCCCGAAATGCTTGATCTACCACAACGTCACCCCGGCGCACTTTTATGCGCCCTACAGCGATGCCCGGGTCGGTCTGCTGGAAGGCGGTCGAGCCGAACTGGGATCATTGGCGGACCGGTTTCCGCTCAGCGTCGGAGACTCCGCCTACAACGCCCAGGAACTGGCCCAGGCCGGATTTCGTGATCCGGGCGTACTGCCCTTGATCGTGGACCCCGGCCAGTGGAACAACTCTCCCGGGCCGACCCTGATGGCCCGGTTTCAGGACGGACGGACGAATATACTGTTTGTGGGACGACTGGCGCCGAACAAACGTCAGGACCAACTGATCAGGGCCTTTGCCGCGTACCGGACTCTGGATCCTTTTGCCCGGCTGATCCTGGCGGGCGGCTACGACCCGGCGGACCCTTATTATGTCAGCCTGACCTGGATGGTGGACAAGTTCGGCCTCAGAAACAACGTGCTGTTTCTGGGAAGCATTCCGGATGCGAGCTTGCAGTCCTGCTACCGCACGGCCCATCTGTTTTGGTCCATGAGCGAGCACGAGGGCTTTGGCGTGCCGCTGATCGAAGCCATGTGGTTCAATATCCCGGTGCTGGCTTTAGCCAGTTCCGCGGTCCCGGAAACCATGGGCGGCGCCGGAGCGCTGATTCATCGGGTGGAGAGCACTTCTCGGCTGGCCGCTTTGGCCCATGTGTTGATCCGTGACGACCAGGTCCGGCAACGTGTGATCCAGTCCCAACGGGAGCGTCGGGAAGCCTTCGTGGCCGAGAGGTTCCATGATCGATTTCAGCGGGTGTTGGATCGAATGGGGCTGGGCTGAACACGAGTACGATTTGATTTTATCTGATTATCGAACAGCTATGAAACAAGTTGAGTTGCCATCATGACGGAATTATCGGTTGTGGTGCCCTTGTACAACGAAGAGGGCAACGTGGCGGAACTGCACCGGGAGATCAAGGACGTTTGCGAAGCCAACGGGTATACGTATGAAATCATCCTGGTGGACGACGGGTCCGAGGATGAGACGCTGAAGCGGGCCAAGGAATGTTCGCCGGCGAAAATTGTTCGCTTTCGCCGCAACTTCGGGCAAACAGCCGCCTTCGACGCCGGGATCAAGCAGGCTCGATACCGGTATATCGTGACCATGGACGGCGACCGGCAGAACGACCCCCGGGACATCCCCCGGATGGTCGCCTATTTGGAAGAGCATGACTACGATGTGGTTTCGGGATGGCGCAAGAACCGCAAGGATAATTTTTCCAAACGGTTTTTTTCCAACGGGGCCAAAATGTTGCGGGACGTGCTGGTCAAGGACAGAATTCACGACAGCGGTTGCGCCCTGAAGGTCTATCGGCGGGAATGTTTCGAAAACATCAATCTGTTCGGCGAGATGCACCGCTTTATTCCGGCCCTGCTCAAGATCAAGGGCTTCACCGTGGGCGAGGTGGAGGTCAACCACCGGCCCCGGGTGGCCGGGGTTTCCAAGTACAACTGGAAGCGGGCCATGAAAGGCTTCGTGGACATGGTTTCCGTGTGGTTCTGGAACAAATATGCGGTCCGGCCCTTGCATCTGCTGGGCGGAGTCGGAATGGTCCTGTTGGGTATCGGAATGTTTTTCTCGTTGTATACGTTGATCTTGTTCCTGAAGGGGCAGAACCTCTCCAACACGGTCTGGCCGCTCTTGTCCGCCTTTTCCGTGATCACTGGATTGCAACTCTTTGTCAGCGGCCTCCTCGCGGACATGATGTCCAAGCTGTACTACGAGAAATCCAAGGATAAGTCCTATATTATTCGCGAAATCATCGAACGATAAGACTATCGGGAGCCAAATATCATGCGGATGGAAGACATATCGGCCCTGATCACGCCGGACGTTCTGCTTCCGGCCTTGGGCTTGGCGGCATTGCTCCTGCCCGGACTGATCGCCGTGGGGGCGGTGTTCGTGGCCGTGCTTACGGCGGTGACATACAGAAAATCGTCCAGAGTGTTCGCGGACAAGCTGGCCAAGCAGATGTCCGAGTTCGGGATGCTCGTGCTGGGCGTGTGGCTGTTGCTCGTTTCAGCGAGGTGGGGGCTCTGGATCAGCGAGATTTGGCCGGTGTCCGGACCGTTGCGACGGTTTTACCACCTCTTTTTCGACATCCCCGGGCACGTGAGCATGCTGGCTGTCCTGACGTCCATCATTACCGCCCGAGCCTGGAGGCGACACAAGAAAGGCTCTGCCGTGCACTTCATGCTCGGCGGCATATCCTGCCTGACCTGGATGGTCGCCTTGATGCTGTTCATTACCGGCTGGCTGGAGAGCGGGCGCGTCGAGGGCATGGCCCAAAAGATGGATCCCGTTACCCTGCCGCTGCTGCTCATGAATCCCACGGCCTGGCTGATCTGGGCCCAAGGCCTGTTCTTGGCCATGACCCTGGCCGGTGGGGCGGGACTGCTGTTCCTGGTGGCCCGGCGCAACAAGGAAGACTATGGACGAGACTACTACGCCTGGGCCGCGCGGACCTGCTCCGGCAGGGCCCTGAGTTCCGGCGTGGTCCAAGCCCTTTGGGGCGTGACGACGTTCATCGCCCTCAGCGTGCCCTGGGCCGATTTGGCGCTTCAGGGGCCGTCCTCTTGGCTTGCGACCGCCCTCGCGGCGGTATCCGGATCTTCGGCCCTCGCGGCTCTACTGGCGTTTCTGGTTTTATCCTTGCTGGCCTGGCTGAGCCTGATTCCGCTGATCAGAAGCCAGAACCCCATGCGCCTGAAAGGACTGATGCTGGCGCACGTTGTCATCGTGTTCCTAAGCTTGACAGTGTTGGCCGTGACGTTCCATTCACTTTTTGATGGTCGAGGCTTACTGTTTTAAAAGAAGTCTTGTCCGTCCCGATGGGCTTGCATGACTTCGTCCAATAATCCTAAACGAACCGAAAACTGCCTTTACATCTTCGGATTGGAGCACATTGACCCATGATCAAAACCTTGCGGCTTTTGTTTATCGTTCCGGCCTTGGCGTTTGTTTTTTCCTGTCTTGCCCCCCAGGCGGCCGATGCGCAAGACATGGCCGGAAATATCGCGCCGTCCGAGGTTCGGGAGCTGTTTACAGCCCATCCTGAACTGGTGTTGGACGTCCTGCGGGACAATCCCCTCGAACTGGTGGAAATTCTGGAACAGGCCGTGATGGCCAAGCGGGAGGCGGATCACCGTCGGCAGGAGCAGGCTGACCTGGCCATGGAGCGCAATCCGGAGGTTTCCGACCAGCGTCCGATCCGGGGCAATGCGGATGCCGCGGTGACGATTGTCGAATATTCGGATTTCCAGTGCCCGTATTGCAGTCAGGCCACGGAGACCGTCAAACGCCTGATGGCCCTGGATCAAGCCGGGGAACTGCGCCTGGTTTTCAAGCACCTGCCCCTGAACCCGGTTTCTCAGGAATTGGCCTTGGCTTTCGAGGCCGCGGCCCTGCAAAGCCACGATGCGGCGTGGAAGCTGCACGATCGCCTTTTCGAACAACAGGGTCGGTTGCGGGGCGGGGCCGAGGCCGTGCTTCAGGAGATCGTCGCTGAATTGGGCATCGATTCGGAGCGGTTCGCCGAGGACCGCAAGCGCCCGGAACTGGCCGAGTTGATCCAGGCCGATATGGATGAGGCCCGGAAATTCGGCTTCAGCGGTACCCCCATGTTTCTGGTCAACGGCATTCCGCTGCGCGGAGCCGTGCCGTTGTCCGAGTTTCAGCGCGTCATTGAACTGGCCAAGACGCGGGATTCGGTCGGGTCGAATTAAAGGACCGATCAAGGAGTCAATCATATGACAAGCACCAACACTATTGCGCCCAATTTCATCAAGACCATCGTGGAGGAAGACCTGCGGGCCGGAAAAAACGACGGCCGGGTGACGACCCGGTTCCCCCCGGAGCCCAACGGCTATCTGCATATCGGCCATGCCAAGTCCATTTGCCTGAACTTCGGTCTGGCCCGGGAATTCGGCGGGGCCTGCCATATGCGGTTCGACGACACCAATCCGATCAAGGAAGACGTGGAGTACGTGGAGTCCATCAAGCGCGACGTGCGCTGGCTGGGCTTCGACTGGGGCGACAACCTGTTCTACGCCTCGGACTATTTCGACCGGCTCCACGACTACGCCCAGGAGCTGATCCGCCGGGGCAAGGCCTACGTGTGCAGTCTGAGCGCCGAGGATATCCGGGCCTACCGCGGCACCTTGACCGAGCCGGGCCGGAACAGCCCGTACCGCGACCGAACCGTTGAAGAAAATCTGGAGCTGTTCGCCCGGATGCGGGCCGGGGAATTCGAGGACGGCGAGCATGTGCTTCGGGCCAAGATCGACATGGCTTCACCCAACGTCAGCCTGCGCGATCCGGTGATCTACCGGATCAAGAAGGCCGCCCACCACCGGACCGGAAACGCCTGGTGCATTTACCCCATGTACGACTTCGCCCACTGCCTGTCCGACTCCATCGAGGGGATCACCCACTCCATCTGCACCCTGGAGTTTGAAAACAACCGCCCCCTGTACCACTGGTTCCTGGACGCCCTGGAAACCCCGTGTCACCCGGAGCAGATCGAATTCGCCCGCCTGAACCTGAGCTATACCGTGCTCAGCAAGCGCAAGCTGATCCAGTTGGTTCAGGACAAGGCTGTGTCCGGGTGGGACGATCCGCGGATGCCGACCATCTCCGGCCTGCGGCGGCGGGGCGTGCCTCCGGAGGCGTTGCGGACGTTCTGCGACCGGATCGGCGTTGCCCGGGCCGACTCCACGGTGGACATTTCCATGCTGGAGCACTGCGTCCGGGAAGTGCTCAATGTCCGCGCCCCCCGGGTGATGGCCGTGCTTCGGCCTCTGAAGGTGGTGATCACCAACTACCCGGAAGACCAGATCGAGGAGTTGGAAGCGCCCCTGCATCCGGAAAACCCGGAGATGGGCTCGCGAAAGATTCCCTTCGGCCGGGAGCTGTACATCGAACAGGACGACTTCATGGAGGAGCCGCCCAAGAAATTCTATCGGTTGGCGCCGGGCCGGGAGGTCCGGTTGCGCTATGGATATTACATCACCTGCCGGGAAGTGATTAAAAACAGCCTGGGCGAGGTTATGGAGCTGCATTGCACCTACGACCCGGCCTCCCGGGGCGGAGGCACTCCGGACGGGCGCAAGGTCAAGGCCACCCTGCACTGGGTCTGCGCCCGGACGGCCAAGCGGGCCAAGGTCCGGATCTACGACCATCTCTTCACCACGCTCAACCCCAACGAAGCCCCGGAAGGCAAGGATTTTCGCCACAATCTCAACCCCGACTCCCTGGAAGTCCTGGAAAACTGTCTGGTGGAGCCGCATCTGGCCGCGGCGGAAACGGGCAGCCGCTGGCAGTTCGAGCGTCTGGGCTATTTCAGCGTGGATCCCGTGGAAAGCACTCCGGAGGAACTGATTTTCAACCGGATCATCTCCCTGCGCGATACATGGGCCAAGGTCCAGGCCGCGGAAGGGAAGAAGACCTGATCCGCCCTCGTCCATCCTTGCGATCCACCGTGCACGAACCGCCAGCATGTCCAACTCCGCCATCGTGCAACGCCTGAGCGCTGGTGGAAGGCTCCCTGACTTTGTGCAGTGAAACCGACCGAGGCACGAAAGTTCGCTGCATCATTCCGCTGGAGTTCATGGGAGATGGGCGCGAGATGAAGACGTTGAAGAAGTTTGGCCTCAACACCACGGGAGCCTGATGAAGACAACGGATATTTTGCGCTTCTGGACGCTCCGGCTTCTCCTTGGCCTGCTGCTTGGCACCATGGTCGCGGTGATCCTAAGTTGCGCTCCGGAGACCGCGCCGCGGTCGGCGTGCCGGGACGCCCTGGGCTGCGTCTGGGTCGAGCCGGACGAGGCGGTGAAGCTCGTCAGCTTGCAGACCTTCAGCGGCCCTTTGGAGACGGTCGGCGCGGAGCTCGTTCGGACTTTGGAAATGCGCATCGCTGAACGCGGGGGGCTGCACGGCCGGGCCGTGACCATCGTGCGCGAGGACGAACAGTGTTCCACGGCCGGGGGATTGGTGGCGGCCCAGAAAATCGCCACGGCCCCGAACGTGGTCGCGATCCACGGGCCCCATTGTTCCAGCGCGGCGGTTCCCGCGGCCCGCGTTCTCTCTGAAGCGGGGATGGTCCTGGTCTCCGGGACTGCCACGGCCCCGTCTTTGACTTCCCAGAACGGCAAGCGGGGCGAGCACCACCAGCCGGGCTTTTTCCGGACCGCGGCCAATGATCAGTTCCAAGGGGTGGCCGCGGCCTCCTTGACCTACGATTTTCTGGGGTTGCGCAGAGTCGCGGCGGTTCATGATCAAAGCCCCTATGCCGCAGGCCTGACCGAGGCCTTTGCGGAAGCCTTTCTGGCCAAGGGCGGCGAAGTGGTCTTCATCGGCGCCGTCGCTCCGGGAGACCGCAATATGCGGCCCGTGGCCCAGGCTATGGCCGGATATGGTCCGGAATTGCTCTTTCTGCCGATTTTTTCTCCAGAAGCCGAATACTTGATCCAGGCCATCCGGGCTGAACCGGAACTTTCCAATTTAATCCTGCTCAGTGCGGACTCCATCTTCAACCAGCCATTCATTCAGGGCTGCGGCGACGTCTGCCGGGGCATGCTCTTCATTGCCCCGGACCAGATCCAAAGCCCGGCCTATACCGCGTTTTGGGACGGTTACGTTCAGGCTCACGGCACGAGGCCCGTGGGCTATTTTCATGCCCACGGCTACGACGCCGCGTCCATCCTGCTCCACGCCCTGGAACAGGCCTCTTTTCCGGAGCCGGACGGCTCTCTGCGCATCGAGCGGCAGCGGATCCGGGACGTCCTGCATGGACTGCGCCGTTTTCCAGCCCTGACCGGAGCGCTAAGCTGCGACGCCTTCGGCGACTGCGGCGTCCCGCGATTCAAGCTGGTCCGTCTGGAAGCGTCCATGGATTTCGAACAGGCCTTGAACAACACTCTTGCCGTGTATGCCCCCTGATTCCATGGTTCCTTCCCCGCAGTCCAAACACGGCGTCGGATCGTTGATCCGGCAATGGTGGCGCGGGTCGTCCATCGGCTTCAAATTCGCGGCCATCATGGCCTTCATGCTGCTCTTGATCATGCTCACCGCCCTGACCGGGGCCATCGCCCTGCGTGCGACTCTGAACCATGTTGAATCCGTGATCATCGCCAGCACGGACATTCGCGAGCTGACCCTGGAAATCGACCGGGAACTGCAATACGCCCGCCAACTTGAGCGGGGTTTTTTTCAACAATGGCCCAAAGTCGGTTTTTCCCAGGCCATGAAGTCCTTCGGGGAACCGCTGCAACTTCGGATCGAGTACGTGATCGCCCTGACCACCAGATTGCGCGGCAAGCTTGACGATCCGGCCATCAGCCAGGACTTGCGGGACACGGTGCTGTACCTGGACTTTTATCTTTCCGCGGCGGAACGCTACGCCGAGGCGTTTGCCGAAGCCGTGTTGCTGGTTTCGGAACTGGCCAAGGAAGACACCGGGCGACAGACCACGCTGTACGTGATGGGCGACGTGCTGGCGGAGCGGATGGAGATGCTCCGGCATTGGGATCTGCTCCTGCTGTTTCGTACGGCCCAGACCTGGCAGAACCGCTACCTGGCCACCCGGCAACGTTCGGACATGCAGTCCGCTCTGAACGTGTTGAAAATCTTTGAAGACCGCTTGCTCCTCGACCCGGACCTGCCGGAAGTCAGTCGTTCGGACCTGCAGAACATGCTGCGCTATCACGGATACGTCGCCGAGCGGATTCTCGAGTTGGACCGGCTTTTGGAGGCGAAGTCACGGGAGTTCGATCTGCGGATTAACGCCTTGTTGCCCATTTCCGAACAGCTGATGACCCAGGCTCGGCAGGAGGTGGATCGGGCCTGGATGAGCATCGCCAAGACCCGCTGGAACGCCTCCATGCTCTTGCTCTCGTCCGTGGTCTGCGCCGTGCTTTTGGGATTGACCTCAGCCCTGTTCATGCACCGCTCCATCTCTCGCAAGTTCGCGGTTCTGACCGCCGCCGCGGACCAGATCCGGGGCGGCAATCTCCAGGCCCGGGCCGAAGTGCGATCCAGCGACGAGATCGGTCGACTGGCCGAAACCTTCAACACCATGGCCGAACGCATCGCGAAGCTGATGCACGACCTGCAGCGGCGCATGGAAATGACCCAGAATCGGCTGTTCCAGGGTATCGAGTCCATTGAGGAAGGGTTTGCCCTGTTCGACAAGCACGGACGCCTGGTCACCGCGAACCGCAACGTGACCAGGATGTTCCCGGCCCTGGAAAATGCCTTGCGCACCGGCATTTCGTTTCACGAATGCCTGTCCGTGATCCAGGAGGCCAAAATGCTTCCCCGCGAACGATCCACGAATTTGGATCAGCCTGGACGGCAGGAAAACTGGTTGGAACGACACCTGGACATGTTTCGCCTCGGTGTCGGCACGGAAGAAATTCGCGTCTCCGAGGAACGCATCCTGCGGGTTCGGTATTCCCGAGCGGCCAACGGCGAAACCGTGGTCCTGCTGGAAGACGTCACCGAACGCGCCTGGATGCAGGAACAGCGCCTGGAAATGGAACGGCGGCTGCTTCATGCCCAGAAGCTGGAAAGCCTGGGAGTCATGGCCGGTGGTATCGCCCATGATTTCAACAACCTTCTCGCGGCCATGATGGGCAACATGGAACTGGCTCTGTCCATGTCCGGCTTGGCGGAACCGAGCCGCAAGCGCGTGGAACAGGCCCTTTTAGCCGCCCGGCGAGCCGCGGACCTGACTCGTCAGATGCTGGCCTATTCGGGGAAGGGCGGATTCGATGTCCGTTCCGTGGTGCTTAACGACCTGGTCCGGGACAACGCTCATATTTTCCAAACCGCCCTGGGCAAGAACGTTCGCTTCGTTCAGGAACTGACCTCGTCCCTGCCCCCGATCCGGGCCGACGCCGGACAGATCCAGCAGGTGATCATGAACCTGATCACCAACGCCTCGGAAGCCATTGGCGACCATCCCGGAACCATGACCCTCGCCACCCGGCTGGCGCATTGCGACGCCGCGTTTCTGGGCCGTTCCCGGCTCGAGGAAAAGCCCGAGCCCGGCTGGTTCGTCCACCTGGAGGTTCGGGATACGGGCGTGGGGATGAGCGAGGAGGTCCAGTCCAAACTGTTCGATCCGTTCTTCAGTACCAAGTTTACCGGACGCGGGCTGGGCCTTTCCGCGGTCCTGGGCATCGTGCGCGGTCATCGCGGAGCGATCATCGTGGACAGCGCTCCGGACTCGGGGACCACGTTTCACGTGCTTTTTCCGGTGGACGATGCAATAGTGAAGAGCTCCCCGCTTCCGGAGCCGTCGTTGACCTCGAATCCGGTCGCCGAAGCCGGAAGCGACGTTCATCCAGAGCCGGAACTGATCCTGGTCGTGGACGACGAGGAAATGGTCCGGGACCTCTCGGTTGAAGCCTTGAGACATCTTGGGTATGCGGTGATCACGGCCAAGGACGGCGTCGAGGCGGTCCGGGTTTTTCAGGAAAACCATCAGCGGATCGGCTGCGTGGTCCTGGATCTGATGATGCCGAACATGGACGGGGTCACGGCGTTCACGAAACTGCGCAAGATCGCGCCGGACGTCCCGGTGGTCCTGTGCAGTGGATACAGTTCACGGGAAGCGGAGCAGCGCTTCGCCGCCGACCGTCCCGGGGCGTTTTTGCAAAAACCGTTCAGCATCGAGGCCTTGCGGCGGGCGATTCTCGACGTGCTGAAAAACCGCAACCAATCACGAGGATAAACAATGGCTTGGTTTTTTCTGGCCGTTGCCGGTGTTTTCGAGATAATCTGGGCCATCGGCCTGAAGTATTCCAACGGCTTTACCCGACTCTGGCCCACGGCGCTGACGCTGACGGCCATGATCTTCAGTTTCGGCTTCCTGGCCCAGGCCCTGCGAACTATTCCCGTGGGCACCGGCTACGCCGTCTGGACCGGCATCGGCGCCGTGGGCACGGCCGTCCTGGGGATCATCCTCTTCGCCGAACCGGCGACCTGGGCCCGGATCGGCTGTATCCTGCTGATCGTATCCGGAATTTTGGGGTTGAAACTGGTTTCCTGAGATTCGCGAACTCGAATCACGATGGTCGACGTGCAGCCCGAACTCCTCTCTCAAGTAAAACTTGAAGAACACCCCTCCACTGCTTCCGGCAC
The DNA here is from genome assembly GCF_000519265.1 of Desulfonatronum lacustre DSM 10312. Taxonomy (NCBI): domain Bacteria; kingdom Pseudomonadati; phylum Thermodesulfobacteriota; class Desulfovibrionia; order Desulfovibrionales; family Desulfonatronaceae; genus Desulfonatronum; species Desulfonatronum lacustre. The sequence continues at coordinate 1,130,699 of NZ_KI912608.1, read as the reverse complement.
GCTTTCCGCGACCCTGACCGGTCGGCTGGACGTCCGAAGCACGGGGGCAATCTGGGGGCGGTTGCAGGTTCTCGTGGGCAAGGCCCGGTCGGTGGTTTTGCGTCTGGATGTTTCAGAGGTGGAGTACGTGGACGCCTCGGGGTTGGCCTTGTTCGCGGAACTCGACGAGGATTTGCGAGGCAGGGGAGGGGGGCTGGAGCTGGTCGGGATGCGCGAGGAACTGCGTCAAAGCCTGGAGCGGTTTCAAGCCCAGAGTCAGGCCGCCGCCGTTCCGGCGCGGCGTGGCGGGGTGCTGGAGCGGATTGGGCGCGGCGCCCAGGCATTTTGGCGGGACGTGCGGGATTTGGTGGGCTTCGTGGGGCTGTTCGTTTCCGGGTTCGCCCAAGCCCTGAGGCGTCCGGGGAGCATCCGGTGGCGGGACTTCTGGCTGAGCTGCGAAACCGTGGGGGCCAACGCCGTGCTGATCATCATCCTCATCGGCTTTCTGATGGGCTTGATCATCTCCTTCCAGTCCGCCATGCCCCTACGGATGTTCGGCGCGGAAATCTACGTGGCCAGGCTTTTGGGTCTGTCCATGATCCGGGAACTCGGCCCGCTGGTCACGGCCATCATCCTGGCCGGGCGGTCCGGGGCGTCCTTTGCCGCGGAACTGGGCACCATGAAGATCAACCAGGAATTGGACGCCCTGACCACCATGGGCCTGGACCCGGTCCGGCTGCTGGTGGTCCCCCGAATGCTGGCCGCCATGTGCATGACGCCGCTGTTGACCATGGTGTTCATCGTCTTCAGCCTCATCGGCGGGGCCGTGGTCATGCTTTCCCTGGGCTATCCCCTGGTGAGCTACACTAATCAGGTGACGCTTTCCGTGGGCGTGGGGGACCTGGCCAACGGACTGTTCAAATCCTTCGTTTTCAGCCTCCTGGTGGGCTGGATCGGGTGCGTGCGCGGCCTGCAAACCGGGCAGGGGGCCTGGGCCGTGGGCGCGGCGACCACCAGCGCGGTGGTCAGCGGGATTATTCTGATAGCGGTCATGGACGGCATATTCGCGGTGCTGTATTATGTCTTTAACTACTGAGGCCACGGCCTGCGGCATGGAAGCCGGTGACCGGGGCGCTCCGCTGATCCAGGTCCGGGCCTTGACGGCCGGTTATGGAGAACAAATTATCCTCCGCGACGTGAACCTGGACGTCTTTCCCGGTGAAGTATTGATCTTCCTGGGCGGCTCGGGATGCGGGAAAAGTACGTTGCTCAAACAGATGATCGGCCTGGAGCGGCCCATGTCCGGCACGGTATTGATCAGCGGCCGAGATATCCACGCGGCCCGGGGGGCGGAACGAACGCGTATCCTGCATGGCTTCGGGGTCAGCTACCAGACCGGGGCCTTGTTCGGTTCCCTGAGCGTCCTGGAAAACGTCCTGCTGCCCCTGGAGGAGTGTACGGACCTGCCCAAGCCCTTGCGACTGCGCGTGGCGCGAATGAAGTTGGCCCAAGTGGGGCTGGCCGGGTTCGAGAACCACGCCCCTTCGGAGTTGAGCGGCGGGATGGTCAAGCGGGCGGCCATTGCCCGGGCCATGGTCCTCGACCCCTGTATTTTATTCCTGGACGAACCCTCAGCCGGGCTGGACCCCGTGACCTCCGCCGAGCTGGATGCCCTGATCCTGGACCTGGCCCGCAGTCTGGGCATGACCTTCGTGATCGTGACCCACGAACTGGCCAGCGTGTACGCCATCGCCGACCGGGTGATCATGCTGGACAAAGCCCTGCAAGGCATCGCGGCCCAAGGCGATCCGAGAACCCTGCGCGACCACTCCACCGACCCGCTGGTCCAGGATTTCTTCCACCGTCACGTATCTGGAGGGCGAATGTTAAAGGGTGAAACACCTGAACCCATAAACCGTGAACCCCTTCTCTCATGAGCGTCCAGACCAACTACGTCAAACTCGGGGCCTTCGTTTTGATCACCACGGCCTTGATCATCGCCGGGCTGATCGTGCTGGGCGGCGGCAAGCTCTGGAGCGAGCGCTTCCTTGTGGAAACCTATCTGGACGAATCCGCCCAAGGGCTGGAAGCCGGGTCCGTGGTCAAGATGCGCGGCGTCCAGGTGGGCAATATCGAACGGATATCCTTTGTTTACCTCAAATATCCCGAAGCGTTTCAGGCCGGACACCGCTACGTGCTGGTGGAGATCGGCCTGCAGGCCGACAAGTTCGGGGAATTCCCCCGGGACAGGTTCAAGGAACTCCTGACCGAGGAAATCGCTACCGGGCTGCGGATTCGGATCACTCCCCAGGGACTGACCGGAGCGGCTTATCTGGAACTGGACTATACCATTCCGTTTCGGGCTCCGGCCCTGCCCATCAACTGGACGCCCGCCGCGCCATACATTCCTTCGGCCCCGGGAACCATCGCTCGGTTCGAGGAAACCTTCGAGTCGGTCAGCACCACTCTGAAGAACCTGGAAGAGGTCAATCTGAGCGGCCCGGTGGAGCGCCTGGAGCAACTCCTGAGTCTGGCCATGGAGAAGGTCGACGCGGTTCAGACCGAACAGTTCAGCGCCGAGGCCATTGCCCTGATGGAAGAGCTGCGCCGGACCAACGCCCAGGTGGCTCGTCTTCTGGGCGGTACGGACGATCCCGCGGGGCAGGGCGAGAGGGTGGATCTGCAATCCATCTTCCAGGACGTCTCCCTGGCCATGCGCGAAGTGCGGGGCATGGCCGAAGAAGTGAATAAATGGGTCCATGCCGAGCAGGGCGGGCTGGAGGACGTGCGCCTGGCCATCGTCGATCTGCGGCGGACCATGGCCGGGGCCCCGGAGATGGTGGAGGATTTTTCCACCGCTGCGGACACGGCTCAGGAGAGTTTTTTACGCCTCCAACTGCTCCTGGGTCAGATCCAGCTTGGCCTGGCCTCGAAGCTGGAACAGATCGACGTCCTGCTGCACAACCTTGGACGATCCAGTGAAAACATTCGGGAAATCACGGATGACGCCCGGGATTATCCCTCCAGGCTGTTCTTCGGCGAACCCCCGTCCGGTTTTCGGAACCAGGAGTCCTTCCCATGAACCGTTTGTCGCTTTTTTTGCACCCGATGAAGTATCTCGGCGTTTTTGCCTTGGCCATTTTACTGGGCCTGTCCGGTTGCGCCTCCCTGAACCGCCCAGACCCGGATCGTCGCCATTACCTGATCCAAGCCCAGCGTCCCGAGCCCGCGCTGGAGCGTCCCGCCGAGGCCCCGATTCTGGCCGTGCGCACCTTTCGCGTCGCTCCGGCTTCCGATTCCAGGGGCATCGTGACCATCCGGGCCGACGGGCTGGTTCAGCGGGATTTTTACGAACGCTTCTTTCTGTCTCCGGGTGAGATGCTCGCCGGACAGTTTCGGAATTGGTTGAGCCAAGCCGGGCTCTTCAGCCTGGTCACGGACATGGGGGGGCTGACCGAGCCGGACCTGATTCTGGAAGGGTATGTTCAGGAATTGCACCGGGATCTGCGTTCCGACAGGCCCCAAGCCGCGCTGGCCCTGCAAATGCTGCTGCTGCGTCCGACCCGCTCCGGGGCCATGGAGGTGGTCGCGCAGCGGGATTATCACCAGGTTTTGGACCTGCCTGACGGTTCGATCAGTTCCCTGGTGGTCGGTTGGAATTCGGCCTTGGCAGGGATCCTCACGGACGTGGAGAGCGCCTTGCGGGACACGGCGCTTTCGCCGTTGGCTTCGAGCCGTCTTCAGGAACCGGATCGATGACCACCCGGGTCTACGACGCCGCAACCCACGTCTTCGACCCCCTGCACGCCTACTGGGAGTCCGAGGCCAACCGCAAGGTGGTCACGGTCTTGCTGGTGACCCTGTTCCTGGTCTCCCTGGGACTGATCGAACTGAACCGGCAAGGAATGTTGCCGGCGTCCCTGCAAGGGGTGGTCGGGTTGAGCCATTTTCAGGCCATCAACGCGGCCTTTACCCTGGTTTTACTGGTGGAGGTGGTCAGCCTGATCTTCGTGCTGCCCTGCTCGGTTTCCAAGTCCGTGGGCAAGCAGTTCGAGATTCTGGCGCTGATCTTGTTGCGCAACTCCTTCAAGGAACTGGTCTATCTGCCCGAGCCCATCCAGCTCGGCACGGACATGATGCCGGTGCTGCGGATTCTGTCCGACGGCTTCGGGGCCCTGGCCATCTTCGTAATCCTCGGTCTTTACTACCGCCAGCAGAAGCAGCGCGGCGAACTGATGACCGGCGAGACCCGGTACCGTTTCGTGGCGGCCAAGAAGCTGGTGGCCCTGGGCCTGCTGGCGGTGTTCATCGCCCTGGCGGTCTATGGGGGTTGGGACTTTTTCTTCGGAGACCGTGCTTTTGCCTTTTTCGCCACTTTTTACACGGTCCTGATCTTCAGCGATATCCTGTTGGTTCTGGTTTCCCATCGATTCCTGCCGACCTTTCACGCAGTACTGCGCAACTCCGGATATGCCGTATCCACCCTGTTGCTGCGCCTGTCCCTGACCGCGCCGCCGTATTACGACGCCGGAATCGGCGTGGCCGCGGCCCTTTTCGCCCTGGCCCTGACCTGGACCTATAACGGTTTTTACAGTACCAAGGATGGCTAAACTGGAGAGAGTCATCAACCTGTCTACAGGACGGAAGTCGTCATGAATCAGGAGCGTATGCCTTTATTTGTCGGCCTTTCGGAGATGGCCGGCGAGCATGCCGAGTTGGCCCGTGACTACCTGCGTTTGTTGCTGGCGGCCAAACGCAAGGAAGCGACGGAAGTGGTGCTGAAGGCCGTGGAGAACGGGGTTTCCGTCAAGGACGTCTATCTGCGGGTATTTCAGCCTGTTCTCTACGAGGTTGGCGACCTCTGGCAACGCAACCAGGTCTCCGTGGCCCAGGAGCATTACTGCACCGCGGCGACGCAGTTCGCCATGTCCTTGCTTTATCCTTACATTTTCAGCGGTAAGCAGACCGGGCACAGGTTCGTGGGCTGCTGCGTGGGTGGGGAGTTGCACGAGATCGGGATGCGCATGGTCACGGACTTTTTTGAAATGGAAGGCTGGGACACCTACTATATGGGAGCCAATACCCCGGACGAGGACGTAATCCGGACCATCGTCGAGCAGAAGGCCGGCGTGGTGGGCATCTCCGTGACCATGACCTTCCACCTGCACCTCGTGGGTCGCTTGATCCTGCGCATTCGCAGCCGTCCGGAATGCCGCGACGTCAAGATCATGGTCGGCGGATATCCTTTTCTGGCCAATCAGCAGCTTTGGAAGGGCGTGGGAGCGCATGCCTTTGCCGCGGACGCCCATCAGGCCATTGCGGTGGCCGATCGTCTCCTGGATTCCGGGAGACGACCATGAAGCGAACCGAACACCGCAACGTCATCGCTCTGCTTTGCGACGACATGGGGGTTGTCCGGGAAGTGCTCGCCGACGAGCGCAACCGGTTCGAGAATGTTCCCGCCGGGTTGCCGTTCACGGCCTTCGTCCATCCCACGTCCCTGATTAAAGCCCGGAACTTTCTGGAGGAAATTCGAAAAAGCGGCATTGTCCTGGACTGGGAGCTGGGCGTGTCTACCAACAACACGGTGACCATTCTCCGGTTCACCGGAATCCGCCATGAGAAGCAAACGGTCATAGTCGGGGCCGAGGACATCAACTCGGTCATGGAACTTTATGAAGAGATCCTCAGCATGCACGGCGACCAGATCACCTTGCTCCGGGCCGAGGTCAAGAGGCGCAAGGAACTGGCCGACGAACTGCATTTGATGAATCTGGAAGGTTACGAGGAGGTCACCCGGCTGAACAACGAGTTGGTGACCATGCAGCGGGATCTGGTCAAGAAGACCCGTGCACTGGAAGCCTTGGATCAGCAGAAGAACCTATTTCTGGGCATCGCGGCCCACGACCTGCGCAATCCCATCGGGAATATCCGGAATCTGAGCCAACTGCTCCAGGGTGAGCTTCAAGGCAAACTCAATGAAGACTCCGCGCTGTATTTCCAATTGATCGATTCGAGCTGCGGCTTTCTGCTGCAATTGATCTCGGACCTACTGGACTTTTCCCAGATCGAGTCCGGCAAGTTGACCCTGGAACTGGAAACCGTGGACCTGGAAGCGTTGATCTCCCAGCAGATATCCTACGCCCGGACCTCGGCCGAGGCCAAGGGCGTGGAGCTGGTGTTCGCCGTCCAGGGAGAGGGGCCGCACGTCATCCAAGGGGATCGCGGTCGCCTGACCCAGGTGGTGGACAACCTGGTCAGCAACGCCGTGAAGTTCAGCAGCGCGGAGAGCCGGGTCGAAATCAGCCTGGCCCGGAAAGAGAAGGATCTGCTGTTAACGGTCCAGGATCATGGACCGGGCATCAGCCCGGAAGACCAGGCCAAGCTCTTCCAGCCTTTTGCCAAGGCCTCGGCCCGGCCCACCGCCGGAGAACGCAGCACCGGCCTGGGCCTGAGCATCGTCAAACGAATTGTCCAAGCCCACGGAGGCGAAGTCCGTTTGGAGAGCGTCGTCGGCCAGGGAACGACGTTGCGCGTACGTTTGCCGATGGGAAACGGATAGCGCAAAGTTTTTCGGTATTCAGGCCCGCGCCTCAGTAGCCCGGCCTTCTTCTCCCAGCACTTTCCAGACAAAAATATTCTTGGCGATTTCGTCGTCCAAGGCCAGTTCGGTCTGCTCGTATTTGATGCAGAAGGCCGGGGTCTTGCGGTGGACCGTGACCACTGTTCCCGGATTCAGGCCCAGCGAGATGAGCTGTTGCAGGTTGGAGTGGCTGCCGGGCTTGATGTAGGTGATGGTGCCTTTCTCGCCGGGTTGCAGTTCGTCCAGGCCGACCACCGTGTTGCTGATGGTCCGCTGTCCGGCGTGACAGCACGGGCCTTTGGGGATGGGCTTGCCGTCCGGACAGATTTCCGGATGGCCCAGCAAGGTGCAGATGGATTCCTCCACTTCGGGCAGCAGGGCGTGCTCCACCTCGCAGGCGATCTTTTCCATTTCCGAGTTTTTGAGTTTCAGAATGCTCTTGAGCAACACCTCGGCCAGGCGGTGCCGACGCATGATCTTTTCGGCATGGGCCTTGCCCTCCCGGGAAAACAGGATCTTGCCCTCGCCGCGGACGAGCAGACCTTGGCGTTCCAGTTCAGAAACATCCTCATCCGAAAAATCCACGCAACAGTACTTTCTGACGTCCTCCAGAGCGTACTTTCCGCATTCGCTGGCGCAGAGCACGGCCTCCAGAATTTCCTCGTGTTTGTGTTCCATGGTTGATGATCCTTGTGTCGAAGACGCTATGTGAAGGTGATCCCGGCCAAGCGACACACGTGGTTCAGCAGGCCGGCCAGGACGATGGCGTAGACCGTTACCGTGCCCAAGATCAAGGCCCCGGCCCGGGCGCCGCGTTCCTTGAACAGGACGATGGTCGCGTTGATGCATGGGGCCAGAAAGGTCATCAGCACCAGGTTGACCACGATTTGCAGGTTGGTGAACAGGGGGCTGAGGTGCTCCAGTTCGGCCACGCCGCTTTCCCGGCGGATCATGGTCTTGATGAACACCTGGATGCTCTGTTCCGGAAGGCCCATGACCGTGTTGATCACCGGCCCCAGGGCGGCTTCCAGGGCGTTCAGCCCGCCCACGCGCTGGAAGAGGAAGATGAACATCGAGGCCAGGACAAAGATCGGCAAAGCCTCCTTGATGAAAAAAAAGGTCTTCTGAGAGGCCATTTTGATCACCGGCCAGGGCTTGGGCAGGCGCATGGTCGGGATTTCCAGGATCAGGTGAGAGCGCTTGCCCGGAATGACCTTGTTCGCCAGCCAGCCGGCCAGGAGCAGTTGCGAAAAAATCAATCCATAAACCGTGATGGAGGCGGAGACGGGCATCTTGGCCAGAATGATCATCATCACCGCCAGCAGCGGGGCGCACGGCAGGCACAGAAAGACCAGGAACGAGGCGATGTTTTTTTCCTTGTCCGTACTGAGTACCCGTGTGGTCAGGATGGACATGGTCACGCAGGAAAAGCCCATGACCAGAGGGATCACGCCCTTGCCGTTCAGGCCGATCAGGCGGAAGACCCGGTCCAGAAGAATGGAAATCCGGACCAGGTATCCGGAGTCCTGCAGAAAACCGAAGGCGATGTAGAAGCAGAAGATCACCGGCATGACCAGCCCCAGGGCCAGAAAGACCCCGGTGGGAAACACGCCGAAATCCGGGTCCATGAGCATCTCCCGGATCAAGGCGCTGGGAATGAAGTCCACCAGGGCCGCGAGCAGCGGAATCAGGTGGGCCTCGAAGAGTTGGTCGTGGATCGTATCCACCAGGAAGGTGGCCCCAAAGGCCCCGATGAAATAGTACAGGAGCACGAGAATACCCAGGGCAATGGGAATGCCGGTGGAAAGTTGGGTGCACCAGTCGCCGAAGGAGAGGATCAGCGAACTTTTGGTTGGCGGTTCGACCTTTTGAACCTGTTCGGCGATCCTGGCGGCCTCGGCCTGGTAGAGGTTGCTCAACTCGATATCCACGGCAAGGGGCCTTTCCCGACGGGCTTCCTCGGCGAGTCGGTGAAGCTGGTCGAGCATTCCGGCCCCGTATTTATCCAGGATGTATCGTTCCACGGCCGTGTCCTCGGTGAGCAGCAGGATGCCCAAGGCCCTGGAAGAAAACGGGCTTGAAGGCATCAATTTCTGCACCACCGAAAGAAACTGTTCGACCCGCTGGGAGTACGTCACAAGAGGCTTCATCGGCCGGACGTCGTCCAAAGCCCGGCCGAGCTCCCGCACCCCGATTCCTTCCCGGGCAATGGTGGTCATTACGCGCATGCCCAGCTTTTCTGAAAGCTTGGCGTAGTCGATCTCAATGCCTCGGGATGCGGCCTCGTCGACCATGTTCACGACCAGAAGCATGGGCAGCCCGTATTCCGCGAACTGCAGGGCGATGGCGATGGTCCGCTTCAGGTTTTTGGCGTCCGCCACCAGGACGAGACGCAGGTCTTCGCCCGGGATTTCCGGGGACAGCAGAATGTCCCGGGAGGCCCGTTCATCCTCGTTGGTGGAGAACAGAGAATGGATGCCCGGCGTGTCCAGGGCCGTTCCGTCTCGCCCCTTGAGCCGTCCCCGAGGAATGGAGACCGCGATGCCGGGGATCGCGATTTCAGCGCAGTCGGAAGCGGTCAACCGGTCGTACAAGGTGCTCTTGCCGACTTTCATCGTGCCGATGAACACATAATGGGGGCTGGGCCCCTTGTGGGCGTCGGCACGGCAGGAGGTGTCGCATTGGTCACAGATGGTCATGGTCGTCTCACGTTCGTCATATGGGTGGCGGGAAAGGTACTTCGTCCGTTCCCGCCGGTGGTCGCTTTCCTTCCCAAGCTTTCCGAAGGCCGTCAAGTTACCCTTGCTTGGTTCAAGGGCATCGAAATCGAAATCGGAAAATACGTGCTTCACGCCGTGATGACGCCATCTTCTTGATATGACGTTCGATTTCGATCACGATTTCGATTTCGATTTCGATACCGATCCGATAGTGCGTGAAAATCGAGAGATCACATCTGCCCAGGGAAGGCTGTCGACCGGGGATTGATCTTTTTGGGGACTGCTGTCACCTTGTCAGAAAGTTGGTTCCATAACGGACGGACCCGGAATGACGAGGGTGTCCGTCAAACCAAGGAGGGAGCATCATGAAGAAGAATACCATCATAACCAGCCTGGCTCTGAGCGGGTTTTTGTTGTTCGCCGGCACGGCGGCCGTTTCCGCTGTAGCCCTGGACGGGGAGAAACTCTATCAGGAGCGGTGTTCCCAGTGCCACGGGTTGGGGCGGGTTGAGCGGGCCACCAAAGACCAGGCTGGCTGGGAAACCACGGTGGACCGGATGATCGGCAAGCGAGCCGGATTGCTCAACGCCGAGGAGCGGGACGCCGTGGTGGAATATTTGGCCAACCGGTAGGGCGGTTTTGTGAACAATAACGCCGCGAACACGGCCGTTGTCGCCTTGGCGATGACGGCCGTACTGTTTTGGCTGGGGGCACTCCCTGGTTTTACATTTGACCAGGCGGGCCTGGAGCGACTGTTGGACACTCGGTCCTGTCCGGGATGCGACCTCAGCCGGGCGGATTTGAGCAAAGCCGATCTGACCAAGGCTGATCTGTGGGGCGCGGATTTGCGGTTCGCGAATCTGGCGGAAGCCAATCTGCTCGAAGCGGATCTGCGCGAAGCCGATCTGCACGGGGCCGACCTCCTTATGACCAACCTGATCCGGGTCGATCTCAAGGTCGCCAACCTGACCACCGCGGACGCGACCGGGGCCAATCTGTACAGGGCCGTTCTTGCCGGAGCCGACCTGACCGAAGCCGTCCTGTTCAAGGCCAACTTGCACAGGGCGGACCTGAAGAACGCGCGCTTGGTTCGCGCGAACCTGTTCCTGGCGGACCTGAGCCGAGCCGATCTGAGAGGGGCCGAGATCGACGGCGTGGAATGGAACGGAGCCAACCTGATCGGCGCCGTGTGGATCGACGGGCGGACATGCGGCCCCGGTTCCAGGGGCGAGTGCAGGTTGGACTGAAGGAACGTGCCCTGGAACCGGGGTGCTTCTCTGCGTCAGATGATCAATGACCGTGGTGGTCCGTCGGAGCGCCGCCCCATTGCTCCAGCCATTCGCGCATCTGGTCGATCTCTCGATTTTGGGCGGCGACGATTTCTTCGGCCAGAGTCCGCACTTCGGGGTGCACGGCCAGATTTTTGTCCAGAACATCCCGGGCCATATGCACGGCGCCGAGGTGATGTTCAATCATGTCCTCCAGGAAGACGGTGTCCGCTTCCTCCGCGGGCAGGCCTTCGATGTCCCGCATCATGGGCTGATAGGCCGCCTGTGTGGACGCGTCGGGATACCACTGCTCGATCCACTGGCGCATCTTCGCGATTTCCCCGGTCTGATCGTCCATCACCTCCTTGGCAAAGTCGCGCAGTTCCTGGCGTTCGGTCACGGCCAGGATCTGCTTGGCGCTGTCCACGGCTTCCTGATGGTGAGGGATCATTTCCACGAGAAATTCCAACTCACTGCCCACTTGATGTTGATGTTCATGCTCCGCCGCATCCGCCGGGCCGTGCGAACCGGCCATGAACAGCATGCTCAAGACCGTAAGGGGCATCCAGAACGTCATGAGACTCAGTGCTTTCATCATCGCTTCTCCTTGTCGTGGTTGAACATCCATGATGCCGTACCCGCCCCGTGAACCGGATGTGTTTGGAGTGATCGAGGGAGGGAGTAACAAGAGGAATCGGAAGAGCCTGGGGACCAATGTCCATGGCAATACAATCGAATCCGCTTACGGTAAACAACATTTCGAACAGAACGACGAATGTCATATTCTTTCGTTGGCCTATTGACAGAGGAAAATGCTATGTTCGTGTAGAGGGATTGTCAAATAAAAGTTCAAAATCTATGTTTTTTGACATGCGGACATCGGCGCGGTATCTATTAAAAATGCATGCGCTGCTTGCAAGAGGACTTCTTTTGGCCGTTTTGTTGACGACCTCTTTTGCCGCAACCGGGATGGGGGCTGTTGTTTCGGCGTTGTTTCACTCCGGTGGAGCGGATTCCTGCTGCATGCCGTTCAGCCATGATGACAGCCCGGATGACAGCTCTGGTGAACCCGCGAACCCAGCCCCTTGCACGGAGCAGGGGTGTCTCTGTCTCTTCTGCCTGAAGCTGCTCACGTCCCTCCTTCCCGAGGCCACCTCCGGCCTTCCGTTGACCATTACCTTCGCTCTCCCACCTTTTGCGCGCCCTCCCTCGGACTTGGTCCATCGTATCGACTTTCCGCCTGAATTTTCCTGATCTTGCTTGCCCTCCTAGCCGAACTGACGGCTTAAACGGCTTTTTGTCGGCTGTTCCCGCGGGTCGCCCAGGCCCTTGGCGATTGTGCCGCTCCATTACATTCATGGGAGATCAATCCGCATGCCTTCTACGGATAGCGTTTCGAAGCCAGGCTGGAATATTCTCTTTCTGGCTTGGCTGCTGACCATTGCGTCCGCACTGACGAGCATTTTTTTCAGTGCCGTGATGCAGCTGCCCCCCTGTGTTCTCTGCTGGTACCAGCGCATTTTTCTCTTTCCCTTGGCGTTTATATTCACCACGGGTCTCTTTTTTTGCGACAAAAGCGTGGTGCGTTACGCCCTGCCTCTGGCCGGCGCGGGCTGGCTTGTGGCCTTGTACCAGAATTTGCTTATTTACGGGATAGTCCCGGAGAACATCAAACCATGCAGTCAGGGAGTCTCCTGCACGGACATCCATTTCGACATTCTCGGTTTTCTGACGATTCCCATGCTTTCATTGTTGGCTTTCACGATCATTCTGGTGCTACTCAACATTTTCAACAGGAGAATTTCTCAATGAGGAAACAATATCTCGTTGTCGCGGCCGGACTGTCCCTGGGGCTGCTCTTTATCATTGCAACCCATGTCTACCAGACGCAGCAATCGCAGAAGCTGGACTTTCTGGCACGGGAAGATGCTGAAATCTTTGTCCGACCTCACTCGCCCACCCTGGGCAATCCGGATGCCCGGGTCACCCTGGTGGAGTTCATGGACCCGGCCTGCGAGACATGCGCCGCGTTCTCGCCCTTTGTGAAGAAACTGATGGATGACAATCCCGGCAAAATCAGGCTGGTGTTGCGGTACGCTCCGTTCCATGACGGGGCCGAAGACTTCGTGCGCATACTCGAAGCCGCGGGCAATCAGGACAAATACTGGGAAACCCTGGACATCATGTATAAAAGCCAGGGCCATTGGGCGAGTCACCAGAACCCGCAACCGCACTTGCTCTGGGACTTCGTGGCCATGGCCGGCGTGGACCTGGAGACGATCAGAAGCGACATGAACGAAGCAAGGATTCAGCGCATTCTGGAGCAGGACATCGCCGACGCCAGGGCGCTCAACGTCACCAAGACTCCGGGCTTTTTCGTCAACGGCAAACCCTTGACGACTTTTGGCTTCAAGCAGTTGCAGCAACTGGTGGAGTCGGAAATCGCACGGCATTACCCACAGTGAGCCGACGCTGAAGTGTGAAGTGCAATGAAAGTTTCCGTGCCACCGGGCGACAAGTCCGGTGGCACGGAAATCGTATCCGTTCTCCAGATACGTGAGGATGTGTCGGACAAGTGGAGAAATTGACGAGAGGGCGACAATACTGCAAGAGGCGGAGATGAAGATTTTACATGACTTCTTGCATGCAGAGAGATGGAGGTCCCATGTTACGTCATTTTCAAATTTCACGCTTTCTGCTGCCCAGCCTGTTTTGCTTGTGGCTCGTCGGCCTTGCTGGTCCGGGCACGGCTCAGGTTGTTTTTCTGCAGCCTGATGCTTTGGAAAAGGCCATGTTCCACCTGATGGACAAGTGGCAGGTGCATGGAGCGTCCGTGGCGCTGGTGGAAGACGGAATGGTCGTTTGGGAGGAGGGATATGGGTGGGCGGAGATGGAAGCGTGGCTTCCGGCCCTTCCGGATACGGTTTTTCAGGCGGCCTCTATTTCCAAGGCCGTGAGCGCGGCGGTGGTCTTGCGGATGGTTCAGGCCGGGCTGTTGGATTTGGATGAACCGGTTTCCCGGTACGTGACCCGCTGGCGACTCCCGGAATCGGAGTTCGACCCCGACGAGGTGACGTTGCGCCGGATTCTCAGCCATACCGCCGGGCTTTCGGTGCCGGGGTACTTGGGCTTTTTGTCGGACCAGCCGGTTCAGACCTTGGAAGCTTCCCTGACCTCGGCTTCGGACGCCGGTGATCGTGGCGTGGTCGTGATCCTGTCGCCCGGGGAGCAGTGGGCCTACTCCGGTGGAGGCTACACACTGATGGAATTGCTGCTCGAAGAGGTTACCGGACGGCCTTTTTCCCAGGTGGCCCGGGATCTGATTTTGAATCCGCTGGGCATGGAATCAAGCAGCTTTGGCGACGATCCTCGGCTGTACGGCCGCAAGGCGCGGTCCTATACCGCGGACAACGCCGCCGTGCCGGAGCGTCGGTTCGCGGCCCTGGCCGCGGCCGGGCTGTGGGCCACGGCCGGGGACCTGGGGCGCTTCGTCGCCGGGTTGACCGCGAGCGCAACGGAGGAAGGAGGGAGGGGGGCCAGCCTGGGTTTGGAACGTTCACTCTTGCGGGACATGCTTTCCCCTCAGCCCGGCGCAAACAGCGGGCTGGTCTTCGCCGGAAGCCGCTGGGGGCTGGGGTTGGGATTGTTGGATCTCCCGGACGGCCAAGGCTTGTTGGCTTTTCATCCCGGCGACAATCTTCCGGCGTGGCATTCCTTTCTGGCATTCCTGCCCGGCCATGAGCCGGACGGCTCCCAGGTACGGGGCATCGCCGTTTTGACCAATGGCGAACACGGGGACGAACTCGTCCTGGACGTCGTGTGTCTGTGGTTGGAGGCCACGGGGGGGCGAGGTGTCACGGAATGTCTGGAGAGGACGCCCTGAGGTAGGTTGGGAAAATGTCTACAGTGAATAAAAGATGCGGACAAGCGGATTTATTGCCATTAAATAGATGTCTTGAAGCATTCCAGAAGGTATTTTTCGCAGTGCTGTATGCAAGAGCTTGCCTTTTCTAAATGGCAGGGGTAGATATAAAGAAAATTTTCAGCGACACATTCTTTTTGTACTTTGTACCCAAAATGGGCTCCGGTTTTTTACCGGAGCCCATTTTATTTTTTGTGTTGGCAAAAAGAATGATTTCAATGGACGCGTGATCGTGAAAGGAGAGGAAAAATGATCGCTTATGTCAAAGAATGGATCAGGCCCGCCGTCAAACCAGAAGCCGAGACGGAGGTTTTCGTGGAGCGGTACAATATTTTCAAGGAGCTATTGGAGAAGAACACCGCCTCACTCCATGTGATCAACGACATCGAAGACATGATGCTCAATCCGGACTCGTTCGATTACGATGAGGTCGTTGTTTTGTGTGAGCGTCTCGTGGCCATTGTTCGGGATCTTTCATCCGACCTGGATGCGTTGTCCCGGAATCGGTTCGCGAACCTCAGGAGCGTCGCCGACAGGATCGGCCGGTCCGTTCTCAAGGAGCTGCGGGGACGGCAAAAGCTGGAAAAGAGCAACTGGACCATCTCCCTGGCCAACTTGAGTCGCGAGAAAAGCGCGTTGGTGGGGAACAAGGCGGCCAACCTGGCCGATATTTCAAACAGGGCGTATTTGCCCGCGCCCAAAGGGTTCGCGGTCACGGCCTTCTCGTGTCATCATTTTTTCAAGCAGGCGGGAATCTATGAAAAGGTCAAGCGTAAGCTACGGCAACTCGATGTCCGGGACATGGAACGTCTCGAAACGGTCTGCGCCGAGATCAAGGTTCTGATTCTCGGCTCTCAGCTGCCCGACGACGTCGCGAGGGCCATCCTTCACGAGGCCCGGGTTTTGGCCGGCGATCTCGGTGAGGATCTGCGTTTCGCCGTTCGCAGCAGCGCCAGCGCCGAAGATTCCCCGTCTTCTTCCTTTGCCGGACAGTACGACAGTGTCTTGAACGTCCCTGTCGACAACCTGCTTGCGGCCTATAAAGAGGTCGTGGCCGGGATATTCAACCCCAGGGCGGTATTCTACCGGCGCGGCAAGGGATATCGGGACATCGACGACCTGATGAGCGTTCTGTGCGTGGCCATGGTGGATGCCGTGTCCAGCGGTTGCCTGTACACCATTGACCCGAACTATCATGTGGCCGACAACATCTGCGTCAACGCCAACTGGGGCCTTGGGGTGAGCGTCGTGGACGGGTCGGCGAGAACCGACTACTGGCGGATCTGCCGGGAGACCAGGGAGGTTCTGGAGCAGGAGATTGCCGGAAAAGACACCATGCTTGTCATGGATAGGGAACAGGGGCTGCGCCTAAGTGAGACGCCCCTGGCCCGGCGGAACGCTCCCTGTCTGACCTCCGAACAACTCCGCGTCCTGACCGACTACGGGTTGAAGCTAGAAGAGCATTTCGGCACGCCTTTGGATATTGAATGGGCTCTGGATCAAGCCGGCAAGATTATCATCCTGCAAGCCCGCCCCTTGCAGAGGGTCACGGAGGACTTGTCCTTCGAAGAGCTGGGGAGGGACGTCCACGTGCCCCGCGACCGCGTTCTGATCCACGCGGGCATGACCGCCGCCCCCGGCGCGGCCAGCGGTCCGGCGTATATCCTGGAGGATGATCAAAGCCTGGCCGGCATTCCTGAAGGCTCTATCCTCGTGGCCCGCCAGACATCGCCGACCCTTGTCCCGGCCATGAGCAGGGTCAAGGGGATCGTGACGGATGTGGGCAGCGTCACCGGGCATATGGCTTCCGTGGCCAGGGAATTCAAGGTTCCGACGTTGGTCGGGATTGAAACCGGAACACGGACCATCCAGGCCGGAGACATCATTACCTTGGACGCCACCCGCAGGACTATTTACAAGGGTGAAGTGCCCGCAGTCATCCGGCAGAAGGCTCCGGCCAACCTGATCGCGGACAGCCCGGTCCATATCCGTGTCCGCGGGGTGTTGAACAAGGTCGTTCCGCTGAATCTGCTCGATCCGCGAAGCGCGGAGTTCACCCCGGAAGGCTGCGCCACCCTGCACGACGTGATTCGCTTTGCCCATGAAATGGCGATGCGGGAGATGTTTCACCTGGGAGACTGGCTCAGGGGGCGAGCCGGGGACGGGCGGATCGGAAAGAAGCTGCGCGATACGCCGCTGAACGCCTTTGTTCTGGACTTGGGCGGAGGAGTCGAGCGGATGGGGAACTCCGCGGAAGATGCAAACGAGGTCGCCGTGGAGGAGATCGTCTCGGTACCGTTCCAGGCCCTGCTCAAGGGCGTGACCCACGAAAAGGTGCGTTGGTCCGGACCGGTCCGGGTGAACATGCAGGGACTCTTGGCCGTGGTTGCGGAAGGCGTACTCAACGACCCGCACTTGCACGACGGCCTTGGGGAGCCAAATTACGCCATTATTTCCAAAAGATATCTCAACTTCAACGCCCGGCTCGGCTACCACTTCGCGACCATCGACTCCTTTTGCTCCGAGCAGGTCAACTCCAACTACGTGACCTTCTCGTTCAAAGGCGGGGCAGCGGACGTGGGACGGCGAACGAGACGAGCCGAACTGATGGCCCTGATCCTCAAGAAGATGGGGTTTCGGGTCGAGCACAAGGGCGACCTGCTCAAGGCTGAAATGCGAAAATACGATGTCGGGCGACTAACGGAGAAGCTGGAGCATATCGGGCGCTTGTTGGGCTCCGTGCGGCTGTTGGACATGGTTCTGACCGACGATGGAGAAATCCAGTGGTACGCGGAGGAGTTCTTCAAAGGTAATTACACCTTTGAACAAGTGCCTTCGCAAGTTTTTGGCCGCTGATGTTCGCAAGGAACCGGATTACCCGATCCCCTGGAGGGGAAGCATTGCGCGTTCCGGATTAGGACGTGCCTCTTTTCCCGCTCGATCCGCCTCGGCATCGTACGAATACGACAATTTCTTCAGTCAGTTGTATCGTTTTTCCTGTTACCCTGGAAACTCCAGAACGATTTCGGTACGTTGGTTTTCGTCATCGATGTGGACCTGGAGGGTCGCGCCGAGGGTTTCGGCGATGAGGCGGGCGGAGTAGGCGCCCAGGCCCTTGCCGTCGGGCTTGCCCCAGGTGGCGCCTTTTTCCATGAACCGGGTGCGGATTTCCAAGGGAACGACGCCGCTGTTGGCGATGCGGACCCGGATTCGGGATCGGCCTTCCTGGTCCGTGTCTTGTCGCGGAGGGTGCTCCAGGGCAACGGTTACCGGCCGGTCCGGCGGGTCGGCTTCCAGGGCGTTTTTGATCAGGTGCAGGAGCATGGAATAGCAGAGCAACTCCTCGCCGCGGATCATAATCGAGGCCGGGGCGTCTTCGGTGATGAACCGGACGGCCTTGTTCTCCATCGCTTCCAGGGGCGACAAGGCTCTGAGCACGGTTTGAACGATGCGGGTCAGGTTCACCGGATGGGGGTCGAGCTGATAGACGCCCCGTTCCAGTTTCCACAAGTCGATGGACGCGGCGATCATTTCCAGAAGTTCGAAGCCGGATCGTTCAATGTCGCGTACGGTTTCCCGCAACGAAGCCGGAAGATCACGGGTCGCGAGCAGGCGATCCGATCTGTTCAGAATGTCCATCAGCGGGCGTTTGAGGTCGTTGCGCACGATGCGTTCCACGCTGTCGCGCATGTTCAGGGCGTCTTCAAGGATTGAGTTGCGCCGGGCCAGGTCGGTCAGGGTACGGCGCAAAGTCAGGTGGGTGTTCACCCTGGCGTGGACCACGGACGGGTCGAAGGGCTTGGGGATGTAGTCCACCGCGCCCAGTCGCAAGCCCTTGGCCTCGTCCGTTTCCTTGGACATGACGGTGATGAACAGGATCGGGATGTCCCTGGTACGTGGGTCGTCCTTCAGGGTCTCGCAGACCTCGTAGCCGTCCATGTCCGGCATCTGGATGTCCAAAAGAATAATGTCCGGCGCGGGGTCGGCCCGGGCTAGTTCCAGGGCTTGGCTTCCGGACGCGGCGCTGATGGTCTGGTAGGTGTCCTGGAAGATGGCCTTGAGCACGTTCAGGTTGATCTGCTCGTCGTCGACGATCAGGATGCGTTGGTGTTCCCGGACTGGTCGCGGAGCGGTGAACGGCTCGTGGGCCTCGTCCAGTCCGTCCAGCGCGGCGACTTTGTTCCTGCCGGTGCTTTTGGCCTTGTACAGGGCTTTGTCCGCGGCCAGAAAGAGATCGTGAGCCGTCTTGCCGTCCCGCTGGGGAACCAGAGTGGCCACGCCAAGGCTCAGGGTGATCGTCGGCGCCACGGGGCTGAAGGCATGGGGGATTCCCAGGGCCTCGACAGCCTCGCGCATTTTCCGGGCCACTTCCCTGGCTCCGTCCTGGTTCGTGCCGGTGAGCAGGCAGATGAATTCCTCCCCCCCGTACCGGGCTACCAGATCGGTTTGTCGTGAAACGACGCCACTCAGGCTTCTGGCCACTTCCCGCAGGCACTCGTCCCCCGCTGCATGGCCGTAATGGTCGTTGTACAGTTTGAAATGATCGATGTCCGCCATGATCAGCGACAAAGGCTCGCCGCTTCGGATGCCGCGCTGCCATTCGAATTCCAGGAATTCCTCGAACCGGCGGCGGTTGGCGATGCAGGTCAGGCCGTCCTTGTTGGAGAGGTTCCGGAGGATGTCCCGCTTGCGCTTCAGTTCCAGATGGACCCGAATCCGGGCCAGAACCACGGACGGGCCGAAAGGCTTGGTGATATAGTCCACCGCGCCCACGGCCAGACCTTGCTCCTCGTCTTTTTCATTGGACTTGGCCGTGATGAAGATCACCGGTATGTCTCTGGTTTCCGGATGTTCCTGCAATCTTCGGCAGACCTCGAACCCGTCCAGGTCCGGCATCTGGATGTCCAGCAGGACCAGGTCCGGCTTTTTATCGCCAAAGGCCCGTTTCAGAGCCTGTTCGCCGCTCAGGGCCACGCTGATTTCATAATTTTCCTGGAGGATGGCGTTGAGGACCTGGATGTTCGTTCGCTCGTCGTCCACGATCAGGATGCGGGATTTCCGTTCAGTCATTTTGTCTCCGACGGTCCAAGCCGCCCTGCCAGTTCCGCGATGGTCTCCGCGGCTTTTTCGAATTGAAAGTCATGAATTGCTTGCAGCAATTGACCGGTCAGGTCCGAATATCGTCCATCAAGTCGGTTTAGCAACCCCTCGGCCAGTTCCTCGGCCCTGGGATTGCCGTCCTCCAGGAGTTCTCGCAGATCATTGATCAGGGAGTGGAGGGCAATCACGTCAACGTCCGGATGCGATGCCGCACTCTTTTTTTGCGCCGTTTCGACGGGGGAAGGGACGGTTCCCGAGGCCGGAATCGAGGCTTCCGGTGATGCTTCCGGTGATGCTTCCGGCGAGGCATTCGGTGGGACCAGGGCGGCAAGACTGGTCATCACGGTCTGGAACGCGGTGGAAAAATCGGCAAGGGCCGTGGCTTGGCCGTCCGGATCGGTGTCCGGATCGACCTTGAGCGAGTGTTCCAGGCCCTGGGCCGCTTCAAAGACCGCGTTGGCCGCCAAGTTGCCGGCCACGCCCTTGATGGCGTGTACGGTGCGGGCGGCCTGCTCGCGTTCTCCGGCCTGGACGCCCTGTTCGATTTTTTCCAAACCGTCCGCGTAACTGCCCCGAAAATCCAACAGCAATTTCAGATACAGCTTCTCATTGCCGCGCAGCCTGGACAGGCCCTGGGCAAGGTCGAAGCCGGACAACTGGTCGGGCAACAGAGTGGATAGCGGGGCGGACGACGGGACGGACGGCTGGGTGGTCGGTGAAGGAGCCGTGCTTGCTGGAGCGGTTAGCGGGGTCGCCCTGGGTTGCTCATCCGTTTTTCGTTCTCCATCGCCCGGCGGCAGCCATTGAGCCAGGGTGCGCAGCAACAGGTCCGGGTCGATGGGCTTGGACACATGGTCGTCCATTCCGGCGTTCAAGGACTTCTCCCGATCGCCTGTCATGGCGTGGGCGGTCATGGCGATGATCGGCGTTCGCCGATCACGGTTCACGGTTGTTGAAGGTTCAACCTCAAAAGCTCGAATGCGCCGCGTCGCCTCATACCCGTCCATTTCCGGCATTTGAATGTCCATCAGCACCAGGTCGAAGCGCTCCGCGGCGATCAGTTCCACGGCTTTCCGGCCATTGTCGGCCAGGCGCACTGTCAGGCCGAAGCCTTCCAGCAGTTCCCTGGCTACTTGCTGATTGATGGGATTGTCTTCGGCGACCAGGACGTGGCCATGCAGTTTATCCGGCGGGGTCGGAGAGGATTCGACGCGGTCCTGCTTCCTGACGGTCGAGGCGCATGACGGATTAGCGAAGAAGCTGGTCAGAGCGTCGAAGAGCATGGAAGGATTGACCGGCTTGAGCAGCAGCCCGTCCAGTTCACGGTCGCTGACCCGGCTCATGACCTCCTCGCGGCCATAGCCGGTGACCATGACCATCAGGGGCAAGGCCTCGCTTTGCGGTTCAGAGCGAATTCGGCGGATGGCCTCAATGCCGTCCATGCCCGGCATCTGCCAGTCCATGAGCACCAGAGCATAGGGAAGGCCCTGGGCTTTTGCCTGCTGAACGAGGCGCAGGCCTTCCTCGGCCGAGGCCGCCGTATCCACGTGCAGATTGAAGCTGATCAGCATATCGCGCAGGATTTCCCGGGCGCTGAGGCTGTCGTCCACCACCAGGACCCGACGATGGCCGAAATCCGCCTTGGTCAGGCAATGGGTCGGGCGTTCCTTTTGCCTGCCGAACCGGGCGATGAAGGAAAACTCGCTGCCCCGGTCCGGGGTGGAGTGAACCTCGATCCGGCCGTGCATCCTCTCCACCAGGCGTTGGGAAATGGTCAGCCCCAGCCCGGTGCCGCCGAAACGTCGCGTGGTGGAGGCGTCGGCCTGGCTGAAGGCGCTGAACAGCTTGCCGATCTGCTCCTCGGTCATCCCGATGCCCGTATCCCGGACGGCAAAGCGCAGCGTCACGGAGTCATCCGACTCCTCCACCAGGCTCACGCCGACTTTCACTTCCCCGTGTTCGGTGAACTTCAGGGCATTGCCCGTGAGGTTGGTCAACACCTGACCCAGGCGCAGGGGATCACCAATGAGATAGTTCGGGATATCCGAGGTGTAGGCCAGCAAAAACTCCACACCCTTGGCACCGGCTTTTTCCGAGAACAGGGTGGACAGGTTGCTCACCACCGCGTCCAGATCAAAGGGGATCTGCTCGAAGTCCAGCCGTCCGGCCTCGATCTTGGAGAAGTCCAGGATGTCGTTGATGATGCCCAAAAGATTCTGGGACGCGCCGCGAATTTTGGTCAGATAGTCCCGCTGCTGTTCGGTGAGGTCGGTCTTTAACGCCAGGTGGCTGAGGCCGATGACGATGTTCATGGGCGTGCGGATTTCATGGCTCATATTGGCCAAAAAGAGACTCTTGGCCTGGGTGGCGGCTTCCGCGATTTCCTTGGCTTCCAGCAAATGGACGTTGGCATCGGCCAATTCCATGGTTCGCTCTTCCACGAGATTTTCCAGGTGCAGACTGTGCTGTTCCAATTCCTGGGCGTATTGCTGGGTCTTGGAAAATAGCTCGTGGATTTCCCTAGCCATCAGGTGGAAGGACCTGGTCAGCACGGCCAGTTCATCCCGGGATGAGGGAGGGTGGCCTTGGTCTTCCGGCGAGAAATCAATGTGTACATCCGAGGGCAGCAAAGGTTCACCTTCCGTGGCCTTGCTCTCCCTCCAGGCCAGGGTGAAGCGCTGGACCTTGTCGGTCAGTTCCCGGATCGGCCCGGCGATGCGCCCGGAGAAAAAGGCAGCTGCGGCAATGCCCAAAAGCAGCGTCAGGGTGCCCACGCCCACCATGTACAGCAAGAGTTCGCGGACCGGGCTGTTGATGTCGTCCACCGCGGCCACGCCGATCAGCCAGATGGGCAAGTCGTTCATCTGAAGCTGGTCCAGGAGCAGCATGGACGTCCGGGAAGGAATGTCCCCGGGTTGGTTCCACTGCTGGGACAATGTATTGAGTTCGGCCCGTGCCGATGACGGCTCACCTTCTTCCACGACTTGTTCCGGAGTGAAAAAGGAGCGCTGATGCGGCTGGTAGGCCAGGCTCACAAAGCCCTGGTTGCCGATCCTGGTCGCACCGAACAGGGCCTGTCCGGCCGTTTCCAGGTTGATCATTGTCACCAGGTGCGTGTCGTCCAAGGGTGCGCCCTGGTTGAGGATGGCCTGCCTGAAAACCAGCACGTGCCGCTGGCTGATCATGTTCGGGGTGCGGGGCAGGGCCAGCAGCAAGGGGGTTTGTTCGCCGACCTCGCCCAGAAAATGCATCAGGCGGTCGCGCTCCGGTTGGTCCAGCCAGCGCAGGTAGGGCGTATCCTCGTACAGAGCCTCGTTGTTCTTGGTGATCAGGATGTTCTCGATCCAGGGCTCTTGGGTTTTGATCTGGGCGAAAAAGTCGCGCAGGCTGGGAACGAACACCGAGCCGAGCCGCGGGTCGGCGCCCACGAACTCCACCAGCGGGTTGCTCCGCCAGACGTACAGGTTGGCCTGACGGACGTTGATGAATTCCTTGAAGATGTCTGAGGTCAGGGCCAGGGAATGCCGCAATTCCCTTCGAGATTCCCCTTCCAGGAGACTCACGGCCCGGTAGGCGGTGACCAGGGAAAGCACCAGGACCACCAGAAGCACGATGCCGGCGGTCATGAGCAACAGGCGGGTTTTAATGGAAGAGGCGGACAACGCCGCGACGCTCTTGAGCATATGAATTCGGTTATCCTACTGGGTAGCCTGGATCAAAGCCCGGAACTGGCTCAGGGTCAGTCCGTACTCCTCTTTCCAGATGCTGTTCAAGGCCGAGGTTTCGGTCCTGACTTGTTCGGTGAAGAAGGCTTGCACAACATCCCGCAGATCCTGGTTTTGGCGACTGAAGGCCCAGCCGATTTCTTCCATCGGTCCCACAGGAAAGGCCACATTCAGATCCTGGAAGCGGTTCACGGACTCCCACAGGGAAACTTCCGCGTCCAACAGCGTGAAGTCCGCGAGCCCGGACTCCACGGAACCCAGTTCTGCTCCGAAGTCGATCAGCCGTATCTGGATCGGGTCGTCCCGGAACGCCTCCTGATTTTGCTCCAGGACCCAGGTGTGCAGACTGGTGTTCAACGCCACCCCGGCTGTTTTTCCGGCCAGATCGTCCATGGATGTGAACTCGGGCAGCCGGTCCTGATGGACGATGACCATGATCCGGTTGAGAAACAGGATGGCGAAATCCAATTTTTTCAGCCGCCATTCATTCTTGGTCAGGTGGGTGGGGTAGACGTCGCAACGTCCGGTTTCCAGGTGGTACGGAGTGTATTCGGCCTCCAGGGCGGTCCGGCCTTCGGCGTTATGAAACTGTTCATCCCACTCCAGACGATGAAAAATCGGACGGACGTCAGATCCCAAGGCCGCGGCCACGGCCTCCACCACTCTGGGGACCGGCCCGGAGACCCGGCAATCCTCCAGGCAGGCCGGATCGGCAAAAGTCACATAGGCCGGGGTCGCCGGGACGATACAGGCCCGCAGTTCTCCGGACTCCCGGATTTCCTCCAGGCCGCGGGCCTGGGCCGAGGAGACGGAAGGGAGCGGGCAGAGCAGGAGGAAAAGCAGAGCGATGGCAAGGCCTTTCCAGGTGAACTTGCGGGATGCGGGCATGATCTGGGTGGGCATGGCGGACTCTCCTGAGGCTATTCCTGCATCGAGCCGAGCAGGCTGATGAATTGGTTCAGATTCATGCCGAAATGGCGGTTCCATGTCGCGTTCAGGGCTGAATCGCGTCCGGCGCGTTGCTGGTCGAAAAAATTCTGCAAGGCTTGGCGCAATTCCGGACTCTCCTTGCGAATCCCCCAGCCCACCTCTTCCATGGACCCCACGGGAAAAGCCATGATCAGGTCGGGAAACTGATGACGGATAATCCAGAACGCCGCATCCGCGTCGATCACCGTGAAGTCGGCCCGCCCCTGAGCCAGATTATTCAGACCGTCGGCGGTGGGCTGGAGGCGGATATCCACTGGTTCGTCTTTGAAAGTCGTTTGGTTTCGGTCCTGAAGCCAGGTGTGGTAGGAGGTGTCTTTTTCCACCACCGCGACCTTCCCGCCCAGTTCGGACGGACCACGGATCGTGCTTTGACTTTCTGCATTGACCAGCACCATCATCCGGTTGGTGAACATGGTCACGATGTCCATTTTTTGGAGCCGCCAGGAATTTTTGGTCAGGTTGTTGGGGTACAGGTCGCAGTGCCCGGAATCCAGCAAGGCCGGCACGTATTCCGCGTCCCGGTCGGTGCGTCCCTGGTCGTTGAAAAACTGCTCGTCCCAATCGATGCGCAGGGCGCGCATGGTCATCGAGTCTCCAAGAAAAGCCGTGAATGCCTGCGCCGCCTCGAAAGCCGGGCCGGAAAAACGGCAGTCCTCCCGACATCCCTCGGGTTCGGCCTGGACCACGGATGGATGGATCGGCGCGAAGCAAACCCGCAGTTCTCCGCTGTCCAGAATGTCCTGAAAAGACCGGGCTTGAGCCGGACCGGCCAAAAAGAGTGGTGCAAAAACCGTGATCATGGCCGCAAAGACGCACGCGGCGTGAACCCACAGGCGCGAGATGCGCCGAAAACGAGATCGGATCATGATGCTGTGTCTCCTTGTGTTGCTCTGCTTACTGAATGATCTTTCCATTTGCACTCCGTGAAGGCGCGATCCGTTTATACTCATCCACCAGCTTCCCGGCCAGAACCAACTGGCTGCCCCGGTCCGGGGCCACGCCGTCGATCATGGCCGCCTGGACGGCCCGCAGGATCTCGGAGTAGTGCGGCCCGGGAGGCAAACCCATGGCTTTGAGGTCCTTGCCGGTCACCGCGACCTTCTGGGTTCTGAGTTGGGTCAGAAACAGAGAGATGTTCCGGCGCATTTCCTCTTTCTGGCCCCGGGCCATCAGGAACAGAACCGACTCCAGGGGCAGTTGGTTGAGGATGAAGAACAGCTCGCTCACGGGCCCGCCGCGGCCTTGCCACTGGCTCAGGAGGTGAATGGTTGCATCCAGGGTCCGGCGCATGCCCCAAAGGGATGCTTCGTCTTTGTCCGAAAAGTTCAAGCGTCGCATCAGGATTTGAAACTGGGCGTCGTCCAGGGCCGAAGCCAGGCCGAGGAAATAGAGTTTCCAGGACTGGGCCGTGGGTTCCAGGTAGAGCAGGCGGTACCAGTTCAGAACCTGCTCCACTTCGTCCAGGGTGGTTTCCAACTGGTCGGTGAGCTTGAGCAGGGGATGGAGCACCTGGAGCAGGGTGAAGCCGTCCATGCGCCGAAAACAGGCCAGGACTTCGCGTTCCTCCATGATCAGCCGCAGTTCCTGGAACAGTCGGCGACCGGAGAGCTTCTGGAACAGGTTCAGGTTCATGGCGTTCTTGATCAGCCGTTCGGTCTGGCGGTCCATCCGGAAGTGAAAGCGCTGCTCGAAGCGGATGGCCCGCAGGATGCGGGTCGGGTCCTCCACGAAGCTTAGGGAGTGCAGGACGCGGATGCTCTTCTCCTTGATGTCCTTCTGGGCCGAGAAGAAGTCCACCAGATTGCCGAAATTGTCCGGCGTCAGGCGCACTGCCAGGGCGTTGATGGTGAAGTCCCGGCGGTAGAGATCCATCTTGATGGAGGAGAGTTCCACCGTGGGCAGGGCCGTGGGGTATTGGTAATATTCCAGGCGGGCCGTGGCCACGTCCACCTTCTGGCCGTCCGGAAGGATGACCACGGCGGTCTGGAATTTCTTGTGCATCCGGATCCGTCCGTCCAGTTCGCGGCTGAAGAGCTGGGCAAAGCCGATCCCGTCGCCTTCCACCACCAGGTCGATGTCCAGGTTCGGGCGGTTCAGCAGGATGTCCCGGACAAAGCCGCCCACGGCATAGACGTTCACACCCATGGCCTGGCCCAGGGCCCCGGCGTGTTCCAACAGATTCAGGATCGGTTCCGGCAGCCGGGAGCGGAGCATGCTCTTGATGTTGCGCTCGCTCTTGCGCTCGGGCAGCAGGAATTCCGGAATCCGCGCGGATTCCTGGATGAAGATGGTGATCAGGTCCGTACGGGTGATCACCGCGGTCACGTGCCCGTCCTCCAGCACCGGCACCAACCGCTGCTTCTGGCCCAGGATGATCTCCATCACCGCGTAGAGATCGTCCTCGGGCGTGAGCACGGCCACGTCCCGCTGCATGTACTCGTCCACGGTCAGCTCGCCTAGGCCGTGGCCCACGGCCCGGTCCGAAAGCTGATGCTCCAGGATGCCGACGCAGCCCCCGTCCTCCCGGACCACGGGAATGGCCTTCAGCCCATAGCGGGTCATGATTTCCGTGGCCTGGATCAGGGTCGTGCCCTGGGGCACGGTGACCGCGGGCTTGGACATGAAGCTCCGGACCAGGATCTGCGGGTTGATGTGCGAGTAGAGCAGGGCGAACAGCTCTTCCTTGATTTCGGACAGGGTGCGGTCCTTGATGGTCGCGGAGGCGGCGTAGACATGGCCCCCGCCGCCGAAAAAGCCGCAGATCCGCCCCACGTCCACCTCCGGCCGCCGACTGCGGGCGATGAGGTGCACCCGGTCGTTCATCCGGGCCAGGGCGAAGAGTACCCGGATGTTCTCCATGTCCACCAGCTTGTGCACCAGCACGGCGAAATCTCCCACGTACTCGTCCACGCTGACCTCGGTGATCACCACCTCGATCCCGTTGATGTCGTGCACCGCGGCAGTGCCGAGCATGGCGTGCAGCAGATTGATCTGCTGCGCGCTCAGGTCCCGGGTGATCAGGTCCGAAATGGTGTCCAGGTCCATGCCCTGGGCCAGAAGCCAGGAGGCCGCGTCGAAGTCGTGGGTGGTGGTGGAGGAAAAAGTGAAGGCTCCGGTGTCCTCGTAAATGCCCAGCCCCATGATCGTGGCCTCGTCCGGGCACACGGACAATCCCAAGTCCCGGATTTCCCGGATCAGGATGGCCGTGGTCGATCCCCAGGGCTGGACCACGCTTTTCTGGGCCGGCAGATCCTCCTCCGAGTCAGGATGGTGGTCGTAGAGGTGAATGGTCAGACCGGGCAGGTCCAGCACGGAGCGGACATGCTCCACCCGGGAGCGCTGTCGGGTGTCCACCACCACCAACCGCTCCACGGCCGAGGTGTCGATCTCCTTCATGGACTGGAAATTGAAAAGATAGGTCGCGCTCTGAATGAAAAAATTGCGCAGGTTCTTTTCCTGACTGCCCGGAAAAATCAGCGCCGCGTCCGGATACAGCTTGCCCGCGGCCACCATGGCCGCCAGGGCGTCGAAGTCGGCATTGTTGTGGGCGGTGATCAGGGTTTTGGGGGATGTGGGCATTTTGTGGTCGCGGTTTAGGTTAAGGATTTTGGAGACGGGGGCAGGGGAGTGGTTTCGGAGCTATTTGGAAGTTTGGTTCTGGGAGGCCGGGGGACGGCTTCTTGGATGATGTTTCTGGTGCTGGCTCTTCAGGCGCGAAGTCTGGACATGGGTGTAGATTTCCGTGGCCAGGATGTCCGCGTGGCCCAGGAGAATCTGCACGGTGCGCAGGTCGGCCCCGCCTTCCAGCAGGTGCGTGGCAAAGGAATGACGCAGGGTATGCGGGGAGATGGGGTGGTGGATTCCGGCCTTTCGGGCGTAGGCCTTGATCAGCTTCCAGACTCCCTGCCGGGTCAGCCCCTTGCCGGAACGGTTCAGAAACAGAACCTCCGCTTTCGGCGAAAAGGCCGGACGCCAGTTCTGGATATAGATCTCCAGATATTTCCCGGCCGAGGCGTGCATCGGCACCACCCGCTCCTTGCGGCCCTTGCCGAAGACCCGCAGCAATCCGGCCTGCAAATCCACGTCCCCGGGACGCAGGCCGATCAACTCCGAGACCCGCAACCCCGCGGCGTAGAGCAGTTCGAGCATGGTCCGGTCCCGGAACCCCAGCTTGTCGTTGCTGTTCGGCTGGGCCAGCAGGGCCGTGACCTCCTCCCGACTGAGTACGTCCGGAAGATGGCGGGGCAGCTTGGGGTTTTCCAGCTTTTCCAGTGGATTTTCAGCGATCAGCCGCTCCCGGACCAAAAACGCGAACAGGCCGCGCAACGTGGCCAGGTGCCGGGCCAGGGAGCGGTTTTGCAGTCCGGTCTGGCGCAGATGCAGCAGGTAGAGCAGGCCGTGTCGGCTGGAAAACCGCTCCAGATCCAGGCTTTCGCGGGTCAGAAATCGCTGCAGAGATTCCAGGTCCGTGGTGTAGGCGGCCACGCTGTTTTCCGCAAGTCCCTTTTCCACCAGGATGTATTCCAGAAACAGGTCCATCCAGGGGTGCAGGGCGGGGGAGGAGGGGGGAGTGGGGGGTGTTGTCACGTCACGCCCACCCCGTCGAGGGCTGGCCGGGCGGAACGAGTGCGACGATCAGCCGGCTCCCGGTCGGAGGTTGCGCACTTGTTGGGCGCTGTTTCCGCCGAAGACAGCTGTCGATCGACGTCTCGATGTAGACCGTTGGCATCATCTGATCCTGTTGCACCAAACGACAGCGCTAACCAACTGCTGTAAGAGTTTGAACTTTTTGTAGCGACGCAGCAATTGGGGGTTTTTCAACGGACTGTTAAACGCCTTGTTCGGTGGTTTTCGATCTCAGCGCCATAGCTTTGCTGCTTATCTCTTCAAGGCCGTATTCTTCGTCCATATCCTGTCGCCACTTCGTGTAGTCAAAAGGCTCCCTTTGAATCAGCGCCATAAACCGCTCCGCCTCTACATTGCCGAGACTCCGCGTGAGTATCCGCAATCCCTTGGACTTGATTTCTGTATCGGTAATCATTGCACTGTCTCCATTATAAACCCAATCGGATCTATGATCGTAATATCGTTTACAAGCATGGCTTTCTTGAGAATGCCCTTGTCGGTTGTCAGGAAATAATCAGCTTTCGCAACAATGGCACAGGCAATATGCAGGGAATCGATCTTCTTAATACCTTTATCATTAAGCAATCGAGCAATTCGTAATACTTCGTTATCTTCCTCGACATCGTTTACCGAGTACTCACTCCATAAAGCGATCTGCTCCTTTCTCTCCAGGAAAGGATTCCTGCCATTATCGTAATCCATAATGTATGACCACACCAGCGCATATAAACCAGAACGAATATCCTTTTGAATCCGCAACTTAGCTTCCGCCGCTAGTCGGATTCGGATGTTGGATTGGTCGTCGAACGGCCTATTGAAGCAGCAATTATCCAGATAGAGCTTCATAAGGTCAGTCATCTCCTTGTCGCGATGCTGCGGACCTGCTCACCGAACATTTGGCGTTACGGGCGGCATGCCCCTCGCCGTCCCGTACACGCCGATGTTCGGGTTGTCTCTTTATCCGGATATATAAATCTTTCCGTTACGCCCTGATCAGCTAACCATTCATTTATTTCTTTTTTCGTATCTTTCGGCAGATAAATTCGGTTAAGAATTCTGCTACCATCATCACGCTTTTGGTCTAAAACACGCCAATATTCAGATAGATCTAAACGAAGATCCATCTGGGCGACGTATATTGCGTCTTGTTGTTTAGCTCGGTCACAAGTTATTTGCTTGCGAGGACTAAATATCAGAGGTGGTCCAAATTGCTGGTCATTCATGAAGGCCTCATGGAGCCTTCCAATAATCTCTCCAACCATCAGGTCTCGATGAAGGACTGATCCAGACTGACTCATATCTGCTAAAAACAATACGCCATTTTCCTGATCATTGCGCCCATTATTAGCGAAGTACAGTGCAACTCGCCAATCTTGCGTCCAATCCAGTAGAAATGTGCCTTTTAGATTAGACATGTCTTCCTCTGGATATTGTTGAAATCGCTTCATAAGCTCGAACCAAGGATCTATACCTGGATTTTCATCAGCGACGTGCGTCAATTCAAGAGAGGGTTTTATTAAAGTCCCAAACTTACATAAAAAAAGACTACTGACTAAACGATAAAAATCCAGAGAATGACGATAATCCTCTATAATGGTTTCAGTGATGTTTATCCCAAGAATGTGTTGTTTAACAAATCTTGCAAATGTAGAATCAAGGAGCCATGAAGCAGACCCATGCCCTCGAAATAAAAGGTAATGATCAAGCAACTTGCAATGGGATATAACGTGCTCAACCTCCTCTACAAATTCCTTGAAAGACACAGGCGCCCATTCGTCCGTCCTGGATAAGATTTTCGTTGAAGAAAAAAGCGGCTTAAGTTTCATATTTGTTAAAGCCCCAACGCGAGCGTAACCGGTTGCTTTTGGAGCGTCAGCGGAAAAAGCAATCCGCGTTAACGCATTTGTTAGGCAAGTTGTATAGCTAAGAACTGCTCAATATCTCGAATCATATTTTCTACATCGGATTCAGTAAATTCTTCTGGTTTTCCGTGGGCTGCGCTATTTCTAATGTCAGCAAGAGCAGTAATTCGTTTTTGCTGAAGTTTATTGTAAATCCCTGCTTTCGCTAAATCAGCATTCATTTTGTCAAGCTTTCCAGTTATAATACCTTCCCTGTTACATAAATCCCTAAGGGTTGTTTCTAATACTACACCGGCAATTACTGCTGCAGCCAACTTGTACCCGCTAGAAAGAAGCTCGCTTGCTTGTTCCAGTTCGCTATCAAAAACATCAGCCTGAATGAGGTTTTTAATTGATGTTAGATAACCGCCTTTATAATCGTCCATTGCAGCTATAAATACTGCTTTCATTCTTTTGAACGGATCAGATATAGATTCATAAGAATTTATCTCTTCAGCTTTTGTGAATTCGCGATAATGCTGGGACTCTTCTCCGCAAGTGGCAACTAACAAATTTTTCGCTTTAACTTTCCATGTCAAAGCTTTTTCATCATCCATTACTGTGTAGTCACCATATTCGCTTTGTCTCCGCTGAATAGTTGATTCAATCGCGGGTAATTCAGATAAAAGCTGATCAAATCTATCAGATAGTTTTTGAAGCACGATTTTCTCCTTTGCCCTAACAGTGTTATTATACGGAATTCAAAAAATCCTGACCTCTCAATTTCAGACCTTAGAACCTATTGATTCGGCCCATTTTTTTCGACTGTAAAAACATCATTAACTCATTTTTTTCAGAATGCTAAGATTATATTGGCAAGCCGCCTTTTGACTCCGAGGTCAGCTTTATACTTTGCATTGAGGTCAGCTTTATGCGGCAGTCAAACGATCACGACAAATGCGGGACATAAAGCCAACCTCGGAGGAACTGATGGACACATCCGTGATGATTTTTTGATGATTGGGAGCAGGCCTTGAAGGCCCGTGCCCCCGGGGTTCGATATCAGGCATATCGGGAAGCCATCGTCAAATTCCGGAACAGGCTTCGGGAAACCGACCAAGTGCCTGTTGTGAGAAATTTTTAAGCGACATTTGGAATGGATGCAATAATATCCTGAGCCTGAGACTGATCCTGATCGTTTCACGGTTCCGTCGTTTGTTGTCGTTTATCGCTGTATTTGGCGCGGAGCCGGCTCAGATCAAGGCATTGTCAAATTCCATGTCGAAGGGTATCAAGTCCGATTAATACCCTGTTTCATTTCATCTTCCGGGAGATGCCGGTCATGCCCATGGAACCTTGCGACCTGAGAGGGGCCGATGAATTCCTGAACATTTCGCGGGAGAACATTTCTTCCCTGGTCTTGCCGGCCGACGGGAAGATGCGGGAGCGGGTGGAGAGAGATGAAGGTGTTGCCGTTTTGATTTCGATCCCGGCTCAGAAGCCATATCGACATTGAAGACCAGGGGAGAACGGATATGCAGTCATTACGCGAGTTGTACCGCTACGGGATGGGGCCGTCCAGCAGTCATACCATGGGGCCGCGCCGGGCCGCGGAGGCGTTTCGGGCGCGTCATTCTCAAGCCGCCAGGGTCCGGGTCACGCTGTACGGCAGCCTGAGCCTGACCGGGCGCGGTCACTTGACGGACCAGGCGGTGACCCAGGGCTTGTCGCCTTTGCCTTGCGACGTGGTTTGGAGCGACCAAGCGCTGGATGAACATCCCAACGGGATGTTGTTCGAGGCCTTGGCCGCGGACGGGAGCTCTTTGGGCTCCTGGACCGTCTTCAGTATCGGCGGGGGCGAGTTGCGGGAGGCCGGACGGGGGAAGGCTGAAACTCCGAGTCGGTATGTCCAGACAACCATGAAGGAAATCCTGGACCAGGCCGGGTCTCGCGGCAAGCCTCTCTGGGCCCTGGCCGAGGCGGTGGAAGGGTCGGACCTGTGGGACCATCTGGGTTTTGTCTGGTTGAAGATGCAGGAGGCCATCGCCGCCGGGTTGGACGAGGAAGGGTCGCTGCCCGGAGGATTGAATCTGCAACGCAAGGCCCGGGGCTTTTTGACCCGGGCCAAGCAATTGCGCCGCTCCGCCGGTCGGACCGGGCTTCTTTCGGCCTATGCCCTGGCCGTGTCCGAGCACAACGCCGCCGGCGGCTTCGTGGTCACCGCGCCGACGTGCGGTTCCTGCGGCGTGCTGCCCGCTGTGCTGTTTTACCTGCAACGGGACCTCGGCCTGGAAGACGAGTACCTGCTGCGGGCCCTGGCCACCGCCGGTCTGGTGGGCAACGTGGTCAAGCACAATGCCTCCATTTCCGGAGCCGAGGTGGGATGTCAGGGGGAAGTGGGCGTGGCCTGCGCCATGGCCGCGGCCGCCGCGGCGCAGCTCTTGGGAGGATCGCCGCATCAGATCGAATACGCGGCGGAAATCGGTCTGGAACACCACCTGGGGCTGACCTGCGATCCGATTCTTGGGCTGGTCCAGGTCCCCTGCATTGAGCGCAACGCCTTTGCGGCTATTCGCGGCTTGGCCGCGGCGGAATTCGCGATGCTCTCGGACGGACGCCATCTGATCAGCTTCGATCAGGTGGTGGAAGCCATGCAGCAAACCGGCCACGACCTGCCCAGTCTCTACCGGGAAACGGCCCAGGGCGGATTGGCCAAGGTCTATCAGGGGGCGCGGGACCGGGAGCAGGAGAGAAGCAGTCCGTTGGAAAACTCTCAAGCGTCTTCGTGAAAAGCTCAAACTCTCACGTTCTTAAAAAGGTAGGGCACCGTGATATTGCGTCTTTTGCTTGCCGGCATTGTACTGGTCGCCACCATCACCACTGCCTCCGCAGCTAAGATTTATCAGGTATACAATCCGGATGAAGCCAATATTCGAGTGGCGATCGTGCGTGATCGCGGTATGGCGGATCTCCTCGTGTATCGCGTGAGTTCTCGGGCTTTGGCGCTCGGTGATGCGGTATGGTTTGTCACGAGGGATTCCGCGGACGCGACAGTCCGGCTCTCTTTCGTGTCCGTCGATGCGAGCGAAGTGAAAGTCTATTTTGTGGATACTTTCCGTGAGGCCGGGTGGGTACGGCCACATCGGTTGCGGGGCTCGTTCTGAGGCTTCGTGCCCTGAGCGAAGCGGGCGGTTTTCTTATACCATCAGCCCTCGACCCCACCGGTGACACGCACGACCTCGTCCAAGGTGGTCAGCCCGGCCAGCACCTTGACGATCCCGCTCTGGAACAGGTTGGCCACGCCCTTGGAGCGAACCAGGCGGCGCAGGGCGGTGAGGTTCGTGTCCCGGCGCACGGCGTCCTGGATCTCCTCGTCAAAGGGCAAAATTTCGTGGATGCCGGTGCGGCCGAGGTAGCCGGTGTTGCGGCAGAATTCGCAGCCCGGTCCGGCCCAGACCGTTTCCGGTACGTCCAGGCCACTGCTTCGCCATAGTACGGCCTGGTCCTCCGGGGTTTGGATCGGCACCTTGCAGTGCGGGCAGAGGGTGCGCACCAGGCGTTGGGCCACGATTCCGGCCAGGGCCGCGTTGATCAGAAAGGCGTCCAGCCCCAGATCCAACAGCCGGGTGATGGAAGAGGCCGCGTCGTTGGTGTGCAGGGTGGAGAGGACCAGATGGCCGGTCAGGGCGGCCTGGACCGCTTCCTGGGCCGTGTTCAGGTCGCGCATTTCTCCGATCATCACGATGTCCGGGTCCTGGCGCAGGATGTGCCGGAGCACCTGGCCGAAATCCACTCCAATTTTGGGCTGAACCCCGATCTGGTTGAACTCGTCCACCACCATTTCGATGGGGTCCTCCAGGGTGAGCACGTTCACGCCAGGATGAGCCAGGGTCTTCATGGCCGAATACAGGGTGGTGGACTTGCCGCTGCCCGTGGGGCCGGTGACCAGTACCAGGCTGTTGGAGCGGGCCAGGAAGGAGCGGAAGAGATGAAGCTGATCCGGCTCCATGCCCAACTCGTCCAGCTTCTTCAGCGTGGTGTCGCTGGAGAGCAGTCGCAGAACCATCTTTTCCCCAAAGGCCACCGGAATGGTGGAGATCCGGACATCTGTCCGGATGTCGTCCAAAACGAGCTGCACCCGTCCGTCCTGGGGCCGCCGTTTTTCGGAAATGTCCAGGCGGCTGAGGCCTTTGAGGCGGCTGATCATGGCCTGATGCACGGTCAGCGGAAGGCGGTAGAGGGGATGGAGCACGCCGTCGATGCGGAACCGGACCAGGGAGGCTTCGCGCTTGGGTTCCAGGTGGATGTCGCTGGCCCGTTCCCGCAGGGCCGTGTGCAGCAGATAGTCCACGGCCTTGCTGACATGCTTCTGGGAGCCGGGATCCGACCGCTCCCCGACCCGGACCCGCTGCTCCTGGTTGGCCAGGGATTCCGACGCACTGAGAAACTCCTGTTCCGCGGCCTTCACGGCCTGACGAAACTGGTAGAAATCGTCGATCAGCCGGGTGATCTCGGCCCGGGTACCCAGGAACAACCGCAGCGGCAGGGTCGTGACCCGGCACATGTCTTCCCGGAGTTCCGGACGAAACGGGTTGTGGGCCAGAATCTCCAGATGTCCGTCCACGATGCGCAGCGGAACCAGCAGGTTGGTCCGGGCAAAGCCCTCGGAAATGGTCCGGGTGCTGACCTCCAAATCCAGTTCCAGCACGTCCAGCCGCTTGAATTCCAAGCCGAACCGCGTTGCCACGGCCCGGAGCACGCATTCCTCGGTCAGGCGCTCCCGCGGAGCCTTGGCCCGGGTCAACTTCAGGCCCAGCAGCAGATCCAGCCCGGACTTGGGGTCCGCTGGATCAATATCCCGCTGCCGGGCCTGATCCAGAACAACCTGTGTTCGGGGAGAATCCAGTTCCCCGGTCTGCTCCAGAATCGGCAGAAGGTCGGCCAAACTGTAGTCCAGGCGGGTGTGGGGGGGGAAGGCGCAGTGGTCGGTGGCGGTCATGGATGTCCTGGGCAAAGGGAATGGATGAAACCGTGGCGGGCAATCTTTCGCATACCGACAGAAACGGCGCAATCCGCTTGATCAGCGCGCCCGGGAGACATTGAAACAGGAGAGAAAAGCCCCTTGGTCCGGCCCCGGCAGAAATCACCAGGCCCGGATGAAAGCTACTCAATGATGGAATATTTTTTTCGAACGATATCCTTGGCAAACGCATCGAAATGCCACCATTCGATGGCCAGCGGATGCCATCCCGCATCAACCATGACGTCCCGCAGAATATGGCGGTTCGCGATCTGCTCCGCCGTCAGTTCGCCCTGCTGGAGAAACTTATTTTCCAAGCGCGGTTGCGCCAAAGGCCCGAAGTGATCCATGGGTGTTCCCATGTCGAACTCTTTGCCGGTACGCACATTGACCAGCGTTACGTCCACCGCGGCTCCGTGATTGTGCATCGAACCGGTAAAAGGATTGGCCACGTAGGGCTGCATGGGCGTGTCCACGACAAGATCCCACATTCTATGTTGGATGGAACGCGGTCTCAAAGCATCGCCGACCTGGATGCGCAGGTCAGGGTGACGCTCTTGGAGTATGGTGTTCGCCCGGACGAGCATCATTGCAGGTTCGGGGCGCAGATAGGCCCGTGTGAAATCGCCGTAGACGTTCATACCCATGAAATTGTTTTTCCGGGCATATTTCAGGTCCACGAGGATGTCTGGATCAAGCATCTGTACATCCACAAGACCTTCTTTGATCAACTTCAGTTCGAGTGCGGACATTCTCCCGTCGAATTTCTCATTCGGCTGCAGCATGGTATAGTGCTCGCCAAGAGAATCCGGTTCTTGCGAGTGTGCAATTGATGACGCAAAAACTGTCGCAAGCATCCCCAAAACAAGGATCATCGCGGTCCGCAAAGAGATCGTATCCTTTCCTGAAACGTATTCCATATTTTTTTCCTCATAACTCCGGTAACCACTCACCGGGGTCCGCTGACATGTCCGGGTTTTACAGGCTCGCAAACCTGCAAATTGTACTGAGCAGATACCTGATGTTGAAGTGTGAACAGTGATGATGAGTCGCATCGGCGCGCAGCCGGATGAGAAATGTTCATCGCTGCTGTTGCGCAAGCCAGTGCAACCCCTGATTGAAGACAATATCGTGGCCGCCGTCGAAAAGAGCGATGGTCGCATTGTTTGATTTGCGCTTAAAAACCAACGGCAGACCAGCCTTCTCGAAAAACGGGTCTGTTTTGCCCTGTCCTTGAAGATTTTCCGGCAGGGACTTGGTTTTATCGATGTATCTGAAATCCTCCTCGGAAATTCGGTCATTTTCCTCGGCCAGATCGTTGAAGGCCCGGATGGCATGGGAGGGGGGAACAAAAGGATCTCTCGTGCCTCCGCAGAGATAGACCTGCACCTCTCTGCCGCGTGCATCCGGCAGATACGCCGAAGGGCTGCGCCGACGGCATTCTTCGCCGGCTTGGTCTGCCGAAACGGGGTTGCCGCCGCAGGACGCTCTGATGTCGTTTTGGTAGCCGTCCGCATACCTGAGTTGAGACCCGCTCAGGTATGCGTACCAGTCCTTGAGATCATACACCGGTACCGATGCCAGGGCTGCCGTGAACAACTCCGGGTGCCGGCCGACCATGATCAACGACATCATCGCCCCTCCCGAGAATCCTGCCAGGTAAATCCGACTTTCGTCGACGGATGCATTGGCCTTGGCGTACTCCAGAGCCAGGAGCACATCCTGGACCGCCTTTTCCGAACCTGTCGCGTCTTTATTATTGAATCGGCCGTAAAAATCAGGATGCATGAAAATCCAATCGTTCTTCACGGCGAAGACCGCGTACGGAATGCCGTAGTGCTGAAGGTAATTGTCGCTCCAGCTGTGCAGTACGATCAGCAAGGGTTTTGGTTGGTCTGATTGCGAATTGTACCAGAGCGCGGGCTGGCCGGAGTCTTCATTTGGCCGAGGAATGGCAATCTCGACAATCTCCGGGGCGGCCTTTTTCCAGGCTTCCCGTTCGGGGAGGTTGCGCAAGGGACGTTTGGCCATTTGCGTGAAAGAGATATAGTCCTCGACAAATTGAATCTCCGCGTGGGCAGCGGTCCAGATTCCGATCGCGAACAAAAAACAGCCGCAAGCAATGAAAATGCCGGGTACCCGGTTGGTGGTGGTCATGTGATTATCTTCCTTATAACGGGAATGTGGCTGAAGATAAGAATCAGGCCCAACGATACGACAAAAATGCTTGCCGCAAAAAGGGGAATTCCCGCGGCAATGGGTATTTCGATCCCGAAAGCGCTGCCATGGTTGATTGTAAAACCCAGGCGGCCGTCCCGCAACAGCTCCAGTATCAAGGCATGTACCAGGTAGATGCCGAAAACACTCATTGAGATTTTTCGAAGCAGCTTCCGAGAATTCATGTGCTTGCGACCATTGTCGTCCTCCGCCTCCTCCTTAGGGGTATGGAAGACGCTTTTTAGAAACAGAAACAGGGCAAGCGTCATGGTCATGACGGTAATGCTGAAATAATCGTAAAAGAAATGCACGAACTCCCCAGCTCTTGAACTCAGCATATAGGTCCCAGTCATGGTCGCGGCGCCACCGATGAGAAACAGGAGCAACAGGATAACCAATCCTCCCTTTGAGTGGATAACGTTCTCCTTGAGCATGTATCCCAGAAAAAAGTAGCCGCAGAGCTTAAGGGCCGAGTATTCGTTCAAGTCGGAAACAAAATATGTTTCCAGGTTTAACAGTTCATGGACCGCAGGCAAAAGCGACGCCCAGCACAGCCAGATTCCGACAAGATACCAGGCGAATTTACGGGGAGCCAGATTCAGCAGGGCGCTGATCACCGGGGCGAAGAGATACAAGGTGATCAGCATATAGATGAACCAGAGGTGATAGTAGATCGGTCCGGCAATCACCATGGGAAAAAAGTCAAGGAGACCGTGGTCTTGGCCTTTTACATGGATGGAGTAGATAAAATAGATGAAGCTCCAGGCCAGAAAAGGAATGAGAATGTGCCGCATGCGCACCAACAGAAAATCCCGCAATACCACCTTGTCCGCCCCCGGAAGCACCAAAGCCCCACTGGCCATGATAAACAGGGGCACGCTCCACCGGGAGAGGGAGTCATAGACGTTCCCCGTCCACCACTGCCCGGAGTCTTCGAAGGGCACCAGAAATGGGGCGGACGCATGCAGCAGAATGACACCGAAGATCGCGAGTATTTTTAACAGGTCAATCCAGAGCAGCCGCATTGAATCTTTCATATCATTCCTCCCGCGTGGACCGACTTGTTCTGGGCTTTTCTGCCCGCGGCTGCTCGTCGCACCTCTCCCGGCGTGCTGGTACGGCCTCGACATGCATGAGATAGGCGCGGGATGAGCGAAATCTGGAAAGCTGAGAGATGCCGAAAATCGTCAAATCGGATCTCTGTGTCATCTCGTGAAATGTGCTGAGTAGGAACGAATAATTTACGATACAGCGGCTTTTGAGGAAGTCAAGAAGACAGCCGGGGTGAGATGAATTTGATTTCGGGATTCCGTTTGATGACTTGATATGCGGGATGCTACCTTATACGGTATCGTCCGCCCCCCAAACAGCAAACAGCCTTCAGAAGGAACGACCATGAACAATGGAGCAAAGGAATCAACAGACGAAAAAGATGCTGTGAATTCCCACAGCGAGGATGCCCCAGGTGACAGTTCCATCTCTGACCAGGGGGATGGCGCTGCGCAAATTTTTGCCGCAACCGGCCTGAAGTTCGATCCTGAAACAACTGCCCTGCTTTGGTCCAGAATTCTTCAGCACAAGTGGGTACTTTCTGAAAGATTGGGACGCGACGTGGGGCTCAAACTGGCATGTATCGACTTCATTGAAAACATTGATCCGGTTACCAAGGACGCCAGGGAGAGTAAGCGTATCCAGTGTCTCCGGGAACTCGGCGCGCAGGTTATCGATCGGGCAGTCTGGGAGACCATTTCCGACTCCCAACCCCCGAAACAGGTGGTGAATAACAGGATTATCCGTACTCTCCAACAAGCAGACCTCGCCCGCAAGCACGGGGTTACGCCGCCGAGGGCCATTATCTTTTTCGGTCCCCCGGGCACGGGAAAAACCCATTTCGTCAAGGCCATCGCCGGCATTCTTCAATGGTGGTACATCGAAATCAGCCCGAGCGTTTTGATGGCCGACGGTCAAGACCGTTTGGGGGCCAACCTGAAGAATATCATGGAAAAGGTCTATGACTTGGATGAGACGGTTGTCTTCATCGATGAGTTCGAGGAAATTGCGGGCAGCCGCGACCATGCCTCCCGGGTCGACAAGTCCATCACCAATGAATTTCTCAAGCAGGTCCCTTTGCTCAAAGCGAGGAACCGAAAAAATCTTCTCATTTGCGCAACCAATTATATCCGGCAACTGGACGCGGCGCTGCTCAGACCCGGCCGCTTCGACTGCGTCATTCCCGTGGGCAGCCTCGACGAGCAGGGGCGCAAAACCATATTCGAGCACTATATCGCGCGCACAAATTGCGGATCTGTCGACCTGGACAGACTGGTTTCCCTCACCCCGCTCTTCACTCCGGCGGACATCGAGTATCTTTTCCAGAAAGTGCGGCAGCACGCCTTTGAACAGGAATTGAACCTGCAGCATGATTATCGGGTCACCACGGAGACATTCTTGGAAATTCTCCCTTCGCTTCGACCGACCCTTACCGAGGAAATAATCACCGAGTTTCAGGAGGACAGCGCGGAATACACCAGGGTGTGAGTGGAACCGCGGAAATATGCGGAACAACCGGAATCCGGGATACTTGCCCAGTTGCCGCGAGATGCGTTCAAACTGGAAAAACCAACACAAACTTCAAGGAGGCCCTGTCATGCGAACGAAATTGCTTGTCTGTACTTTCCTCATCCTTGCCGTTGCATTCGTGCCCTGCATCGCCCCGGCCGCGGAACAATTCGGGGTGGCCGTATATCCCGGCGCCAAGGAACATCCCGGCACCACGAAATTCCTGAATGAAGAACTCGGCATGCAAGGCATGGCCTTCCACACCGGCGACTCCGTGGCCGCGGTGGTGGAGTTTTACAGAGCACAGGACGGCATCCGGGAGGTGATTGTCAGCGATGAGTCCGCCATGTTCAGGAAGGCCGACGAGGTGGACGTCACGGTGCAAAGCCCGTGGATGGACATGCAGTCGGGAAAATTGATGCAGGATTGCCTCATCTCCATTGTCAACAGGAAATAGTCCAAGCTTTTGTCAATCGCCAGGAAGCGACATCAGCTCCAGATCCTCAACTACGCCGTCACCTCGAATCACCATCCTCGCCCCGTCCCCGGTAGTCGGGACAGGGCGAGGAATCCAGAGGGACATGGAGGATCGATCATGAATCATGTCGCCATCGTCGGCAACCATGGCAAGGGTAACGTCACAATGACATTATTTATTAAGGATGAAAGACATGCTCAAAAGAAAAGGTTTCACTCCACAGTGTGTGCTTGTCGGGTTTATAGTCTTGGCGGTATTGCTTCCGTTAAGCGGCTGTGGTCCTATTTACGATACACGGTACTACTACAGTCCCCCGCACGATCCTCAAGGCCAATCGTGCATTTTTCAATGCGAAAATATGAAGATGCAGTGTGAGCAACTTGAGATGATGAAGGCTGAAAACTGCAACAACCGTAACAGGCTTGAACAGGATCGATGCAGGGATAATATTCGAAGACAAGGACGGGAGCCAAAATCCAGCGAATGCAATTTTTATGTTTCATGTACCACGGACACGGAACGTTGTGACGCACAATACCGGATTTGCTACCAGAACTGTGGAGGGAAGGTTCACGCCGAAGATGTCTGTGTTTTTAACTGTCCATGAATAATCTGGTTTGCTTGCCATGCCTTATTGAGCAGTAGCAATATTTATTTAAGGATTTAGTATTATGAAAAAAATCATTAGCAGAGAAATAAGATTTGAACGCGTGAGAAGGGTTGGACTTGCGAGCCAAGAGCAGATTTGACCCCTCTCTTTTGCTGACCGTGTGTGTCCCGCGACTGCGTTCTGATTACCCGCAACAGTCGAGAATTCGAAAGAGTTCACGGGCTGCGCCTTGAGAATTGGGAAGAAGAATGTCGCGCTTCTGACTGAGCCAGGAGAGAACAACACATCATTTTGGGACGAATCATTCGAAAATTCAGTAGATTAACTCTGTCCGGCCCCAACAGTTGTCATGCACGAAAATATGGACCTACAGCACGGTCAGCAGCATCCTGCTCCGGCTCCAGTCCAGGGTGAAGAAGGAAAAGGCGCTTCGGAGAAGGGTGGATTTGCTGAAAACAGCCCCCCTTCCACCAACGCCTTGGTGAGTGACATCCGGGCGATGGTTGAAAAGACCCGCTTGGCTGTCGCGACCGCGGTCAATCCTGGGATGACTCTGCTCTACTGGCGACTGGGGAAGCGCATACACGGGGATATTCTGGGAAACGAAAGAGCCGTCTATGGTGATGAGATTGTCGTAACACTGTCACGACAATTGAGTTGGAGCCATTTTCTAGCTGCATGCTGAAAAAGGGTTGTCTGGAATGCCCTGAAACGGTTATTTGATGTCTAAATTCAATAAAATGAGTAGTTACTGATCTTAGATGCCCACCCCCACCAAGTTAGTGCCGCATCTTTTGGAATATTATGTCGTACCTTAAGAACTTACCTTCACTGTGGAACACTTCCTGGATGAAGCTTCCATTTCTCTTTGCTTCTCCTTTCGTGCTTGCGAATATTGGAGGATGGAAGCCATTTTATGAAAAGCACTCCAATCATTTTATGCCGTTTGATATTCATTTTTCTCAAGATATCATTTCATTCTACGTTTATGAAGCGAATATCGGCATTGTGAGGCATTCTTATTATTTCAATTCTCCGACTACTTCCTCTTTAATTCTGGCATTATCCTTCATTTTTTTTATAATTATTGTTTTTTATCCAATGTTTAATATGTATGAAATTCAGATAAAGAACGTTGAAACTGAAAGGAAAAGTTATGTTGAAACTGAAATAAAAAGTTTCGTTGAAAAAGATATATCAAATCAAAAAAAAATTAGTGGCGTAATAAAAAATATCTTCTACGGAAAAATTGATACGACGAACAATAGATATCGAGAGCTTGTTGTCATGGTTTCAGGCGACAAGCATGCCGCGGAAAGACTCATAAATCTGGAAGCGTCAAAACATCCGGACAAAATGCGTCTTGAGGTAA
Organism: Desulfonatronum lacustre DSM 10312; assembly: GCF_000519265.1. Classification (NCBI taxonomy): domain Bacteria; kingdom Pseudomonadati; phylum Thermodesulfobacteriota; class Desulfovibrionia; order Desulfovibrionales; family Desulfonatronaceae; genus Desulfonatronum; species Desulfonatronum lacustre. The sequence continues at coordinate 1,087,689 of NZ_KI912608.1, read as the reverse complement.
TAGACATCGCGATAGCAAGGTTGTTGAGGGATCGACATTAGGATTACTTTACCAATTCCGCATTTTTCGATTGTACGACGACAAAGGAAAATGACATCATGATTATGATAAAATCGACAGTAAACAGCGTCGGGGGGCCTTCGACATACTTGGACTATACGGGGCGAGACGATGTGCTGAGCGGAGGCGTGAAGGTAGTGCCCGTGGACACGCCAAGTGGGAAATTTCGGGTCTGGACCAAGCGGGTGGGGAACAATCCGGACGTCAAGGTCCTCCTGCTGCATGGCGGGCCTGGTGGGACGCACGAGTACCTGGAAGCTTTTGACAGCTATCTCCCTGCCTCCGGCATCGAGTACTACTATTACGACCAACTGGGATCGTACTACAGTGATCAGCCGGACATACCCGAACTCTGGGATATCCAGCGGTTTGTGGACGAGGTTGAACAGGTCCGTCAGGCCCTTGGACTCCACAGGCAAAACTTCTATCTTTATGGGCAATCATGGGGAGGAATCCTGGCTCTTGAGTATGCATTGAAATACCAGGAACACCTGAAGGGGATGATTATCTCCAATATGATGTCAAGTATGCCGGCCTATAACGAGTACGCCGCAAAGGTGTTGATCCCTTCCATGGATCAGGCTGTCCTGGCTGATATCAAGAACATGGAGGCGGAAGAAGACTTCGAGAATCCCCGCTATATGGAACTGCTCATGCAGCACCATTACGTCCACCACGTTCTCCGCATGCCACATGACCAGTGGCCGGATCCAGTGAATCGCGCGTTCAAGCATCTCAATCCAAAGGTTTATATTCCCATGCAGGGGCCGAGCGAACTGGGCGCAAGCGGAAAGTTGGCCAAGTGGGATCGGAGTTCAGACCTCCAGAACGTTACGGTGCCGACACTTGTGGTCGGATCCAGGCATGATACCATGGATCCTGAACACATGGCATGGATGGCTCGTCAGATCCCGAAGTCACGGTATTTGCTCTGCCCGGATGGGAGTCATATGGCGCTGTACGATGATCAAGAGGTCTACTTTGGCGGCCTTGTGCAGTTCATTCTCGACGTCGAGCATGGACGGTTGTAATCTATCATTATTAAATTATATCAGCATGTTGAATAGGAAGTCTGAAATATTTCACGACAAAGGTTGTCTGTAAGGCCTTGAAATGAAATTTTTGCCGCAACCGGCCTGAAGTTCAGGAGGATAAATGCTTAAGATAAATATCAAGACATACCCTGCCACCCATGACTGACGACGAACGCCAAGCCCGAACAAAAATCGACCAGCTTCTGACTGACGCCGGTTGGGTACTCCAGGACCGGCACGAACTCGACCGCCATGCGGCCCTGGGCGTTGCCGTTCGCGAGTTCTCCCTGTCCGGTGGGTTCTGCGATTATCTGTTGTTTGTCGGGGGGAAGGCCGCCGGGGTGATTGAGGCGAAGAGGGTTGGGGTGACGTTGAGTGGAGTGGCGGATCAGGCGGGGCGGTATATGGGTGGGTTGCCGGAGCATTTGGCTCGGTGGGACGAGGTGCTGGCTTTTGATTACGAGAGTACGGGCGAGGAGACTTTTTTTTGTAACCAGTGCGACCCCAAGCCCCGTTCGCGCCGTTTGTTTGCCTTTCATCGTCCGGAAACGCTGCATGAATGGCTGCGTCAGCCGGAGACGTTGCGTGCCCGGTTGCGCCGGATGCCGACCCAGGACCCCTTGGACCGCAAGGGGCTGCGGGATTGCCAGATTGAGGCGATTACCGGGCTGGAGGCGTCGTTGGCCGAGGACCGGCCTCGGTCCCTGGTTCAGTTGGCCACCGGCGCGGGCAAGACTTACATGGCCTGCTCGTCGTCCTATCGGCTGATCCGCTATGCCGGGGCCAGGCGCATCCTGTTTCTGGTGGACCGGAACAACCTGGGCGACCAGACCTTGAAGGAGTTCCAGAACTATCATCCGCCCGGCGCGGCGAACCGCTTCACCGACACCTACATTGTCCAGCATCTCCATTCCCACCGGATTGATCCGGACGCCAAGGTTGTGATCACCACCATCCAGCGTCTCTTTTCCCTGCTCAAGGGCCAGGATCTGCCCGAGGAAGCGGAGGAGGCGTCCGGCTTTGAACAGTGGGGTGGGGAGGCCGAGCCGTTGCCGCTGGCCTACAACCCGGTCATCCCCATCGAGACCTTTGATTTCATCATCACCGACGAATGCCACCGCTCCATCTACGGGCTCTGGCGGCAGGTGCTGGAGTATTTCGACGCCCACATCATCGGCCTGACCGCCACGCCGTCCAAGCACACCCTGGGCTTCTTCAACCGGAACCTGGTGGCCGAGTACCCCTACGAACGCTCCGTTGCCGACGGCGTGAACGTGGGCTATGAAATCTACCGCATCCGCACCCTGGTCACCGAGGATGGCGGCAAGGTGGAGGTGGGCGGGCAGGGCTTTCAGGTGCCCGTGCGGGACAAGCGGACCCGCAAGGTCCGCTACGAACAGCTTGACGCGGACCTGGAATACACCGGCAAGGATCTGGACCGCTCCGTGGTCAATCCGAACCAGATCCGGACGGTCCTGCAAACTTACAAGGACCGGGTCTTCACCGAACTTTTCCCGGACCGCTCCGGCCAGTGGCTGCCCAAGACCCTGATCTTCGCCAAGGACGACAACCACGCCGAGGAGATCGTCCATGCCGTGCGCGAAGTCTTCGGCGAGGGCAACGACTTTGCCAAGAAGATCACCTATCGCAACACCGGCGAAGACCCCAAGACGCTGATCAAGGCCTTCCGGGTCGATCCCTTCCCCCGCATCGCTGTGACCGTGGACATGATCGCCACGGGCACGGACATCAAGCCGGTGGAGGTGGTGATCTTCATGCGCGACGTGAAGTCCGAGGGTTACTATGAGCAGATGAAGGGCCGCGGCGTGCGGACCATTCCGGATGCCGACCTCCGGGCGGTCACCCCGGACGCCAAGACCAAAACCCGCTTCATCCTCATCGACGCCGTGGGCGTGTCCGAGACCAAAAAGAACGCCTCCCAGCCCCTGGAGCGCAAGAAGTCCATCAGCTTCGACGCCCTGCTCGAACAAATCGCCATGGGCCGCCGGGATGAGGACGCGCTGTCCTCCCTGGCCGGACGCCTGGCCATGCTGGACCGCAAGCTGGACCCCGAGGACCGCGCCCGCATCGTCGAGGCCACGAACGGCCAAACCCCGCGGGATCTGGCCAACGCCCTGCTGGACGCCATCGACCCGGACGCCCGCCAGGCCGCCATCCTCCTGCGCCACGGCCGGAATCCCACGCCGGAACAGGAACGCGCGGTGATCGAGGAATTGACCGAAACGGCCTGCCGTCCCTTCGACAAGCCGACCGTGCGCAATCTGCTCAAGGACATCAAGCGCAAGACCGAAATCGTGATCGACGAGATCACCATTGATGAACTCACCGGCGCGGGCTTCGACAAAAAGCGGGCCGAGGAAACCGTCACCAATTTCAAGCAATTCATCGAAGATAACCGCGACGAACTGACCGCCCTGCAAATCCTCTACAACCAGCCCCAGGGCCGCCAGCGCCTGACATACGCCGCGATCCGCGAACTGGTCCGCCGCATGACCGACCCGCCGCTCTACCTGACCACGGCCACCATCTGGCAGGCCTACAAGCGCCTGGATGCCGCCAAGGTCCGCGGCGCGCCGGTGGATGAACAACTGACCGAGGTGGTCAGCCTGGTCCGCTTCGCCCTGGGCCAGACCGAGGTGCTGGAATCCTTCAGCGCGGTGGTGGAACGGCGGTTCAATCTCTGGATGGGGCGGGAAAAGAAGGTCGGCCGGGAATACACACCCGACCAGGAAGACTGGCTCCGCGCCATCACCGCCTTCATCGCCGCCAACGCCGAAATCACCCCGCGTGATTTCCAGGAAGCGCCCATCCTTGCGGACAAGGGCGGTATTTTGCAGGCGCGGAAGGCCTTGGGGCCAGGATTGAATGATATGTTGGATGATTTGCAAGGAGTGTTGGTGGCGTGATGGACATCTTGAATAATGCTTTGCCGACTTCCTGGTTTTTATCATCATTAGGCGATGTTACGACCAAACCACAGTATGGCTGGACCACCAAAGCTGCCAACTATGGCGAAAAGTTAAAGCTGCTCCGAACGTCTGATATCACCTCAGGGCGAGTTAATTGGCAGGCTGTCCCAACATGCGTGACTGAGCCAAATGATCCAGAAAAATACTTTCTTAAAGCCGGTGATATTGTCGTCGCCAGGGCCGGGTCTGTTGGAAAATCGTTTTTGATAAAAGAGAATGTCACTGATGCTGTTTTCGCGTCATATTTGGTGAGGTTTACTCCGCAAATCGAACCAGAATACATCGACTTTTTCATGCAGTCACGACGCTATTGGGAGCAGATTGAAGATAAATCTTCAGGCATCGCAATTCCCAATGTAAACGCATCGAAGCTATCGCAAATCGAAATTCCAGTAGCTCCCCTCAACGAACAACGCCGTATCATCGAAAAGATTGAAACGCTGTTCTCCCGGCTGGATAAGGGCGAAGAGACGCTGCGCGACGTGCAGAAGCTGCTCGTGCGCTATCGCCAATCCGTTCTGAAATCCGCCGTCACCGGCCAGCTCACAACCGACTGGCGCGCCGAAAACGCCCACCGCCTGGAACACGGCCGCGACCTGCTCACCCGCATCCTGCAAACCCGCCGCGAAACCTGGGAAGGTAGAGGTAAATACAAGGAACCTGTCGCGCCTGATACTACAGGGTTGCCGGAATTGCCGGAGGGGTGGGTGTGGGCGAATGGCAGCCAACTGTTTTCATGGTCAAGTGGCAAATTTCTCCCAAATAAAAGTCAAACAGGAGGAGGCATCCCCGTTTACGGCGGTAATGGCGTGAACGGTTATCACAACTGCGCTTTAGTTGATGAGCCGACGATGGTGGTCGGCCGAGTTGGCGCACACTGTGGAAATGTCCATCTAACAATAGGTCCGGCATGGGTGACTGATAACGCCATCTACGCCACGCAAGCGCCAAGCTTTTGCAATCTGCGCTATCTGGTGATGATTTTCCGAAATGCAAAACTCGGGGAAAAATCCAAGGGAGGGGCGCAACCGTTTGTTAATCAGGAAGCTTTGAACTCAACTCTTATTCCCTTGCCCCCACCAACCGAGCAAGAAGAGATCATGGCTCGTGTGGATGCGGAGTTTGCTAATTCCGGAGTTATCGAGGAATCATGCAAAACCGAACTCACCCGCTCCACCGCCTTACGCCAATCCATCCTCAAAGACGCCTTCGCTGGCCGCCTGGTGCCGCAAGACCCCAGTGATGAACCGGCATCGGAGCTGCTGGCCCGCATCAGGGCCGCGCGGGGGGGTGGGTCGAAGAAGAGGGGCAAGCAATGAACGACAAGGAAGAGAAGCTGATTTCGGAAACCTGCGACCGTGGCGAATTGAAGCTGGAGGAACCTTCCGCGGATCTCCTGCGGAAGTTGGCCGAGGCATCTGAAAATTCGTCCAAACCAGGAAATGAATTGGGTGATAATATGCCAGAAATAGCAAGATTTTATGGGATAATCATAAAGCTTTTTTTCAGTGATCATCTTCCAGCTCATTTTCATGCAGTATACGGTGAATATGTCGGCCTGTTCAATATTGAGACACTGGAAATGATTGAAGGTGATTTGCCAAAGCGAGCAATGAAGCTGGTTCTTGAGTGGGCCAGGGTGAATCAGGAAGAAATGAAGAAGATGTGGGATGCTCAAGAATTTCGTAAACTTCCACCTCTGGAGTAAGTCATGCAATATCCAAAGGTCGTATCCGCGACGGCAATAGACAACCATACTCTGGTAGTTGAGTTCGATAACAACGAGAAGAGAAAATATGATGTCACTCCGTTGCTTAAAAAAGAAATGTTTGCCCCTCTGAAGAATCCGGCATTCTTCAAGGCTGTACGAGTAGAGCAAGGAGGCTATGCAGTTGCTTGGAATAATGAGATTGATATCAGTGAATATGAATTGTGGCGCCATGGCCAGGAAATGCCGTCAACGAGATCAAAACCTGAAAATCGATCTGCAACGCACCATAATGAAGCAGGCGGGCATCGCTGAAGAGGAACTGTAAGCCCCATGAGCAACGAACAACTCGTCTCCAAAGTCTGGAACTACGCCCACGTGCTTCGCGATCAGGGCATTTCCTATGGCGATTACATCGAACAGATCACGTATTTGCTGTTCCTGAAAATGGATCTGGAGCGTGAGGAATTGCTGGGCGAGGCTTCGGCCATTCCGCCGCAGTGGAACTGGGCGCAACTGGCGAACAAGGACGGTGACGCGCTGGAGTTGCAGTACCGGCGCACGTTGGAGGCCCTGGGCCGGGAGGATGGGCTGATCGGTACGATTTTTCGCAAGGCCCAAAACAAGCTGTCCGATCCGGCCAAGCTGAAGCGCGTGGTCAGTCTGATCGACAAGGAAGGGCCTTGGGTGGGCTTGCAGGTGGACGTGAAGGGCGAGATTTACGAGGGGCTGCTGGAGCGCAACGCCTCGGAGGTGAAGTCCGGGGCAGGGCAGTACTTCACCCCGCGCCCGGTGATCGAGGCCATTGTCAACTGCGTGAACCCCACAATCGGCGAGACTGTGTGCGACCCGGCCTGCGGCACCGGGGGCTTTCTGCTGGCGGCCTACGACCACATGAAGACCCAGACCCAGGACCGGGACAGGCTGCGCGCCTTGCGCCACGACGCCTTCACCGGCGTGGATATCGTGGACGAGGTGGTCCGGCTCTGCGCCATGAACCTCTATCTGCACGGCCTGGGCAACAGCGCCAGCCCCGTGGTCCAGGGCGACGCCCTGGCCGGCGACGGGGGCAGACGCTTTGGCGTGGTGCTGACCAATCCGCCCTTCGGCAAGAAGTCCAGCTACAAGGTGGTGGGCGAGGACGGCGCGGTGACCACGGAGCGCGAGCACTACGAGCGCGAGGACTTCAAGTTCACCACCTCGAACAAGCAATTCAACTTCCTGCAGCACATCATGACCATCCTGGACACCCACGGCCGCGCGGGCGTTGTCCTGCCGGACAATGTGCTCTTCGAGGCGGGCCGGGCAGGGGAGGGCATCCGCAAGCGGCTCTTGGAGGGCTTCAACTTCCACACCCTGCTGCGCCTGCCCACGGGCATCTGGTACAGTCCGGGCGTGAAGGCCAACGTGCTGTTCTTCGACAAACGCCCGGCCTCACGGGAGGTCCAGACCCGGGAACTCTGGGTCTACGACTACCGGACCAACATTCACAAGACCCTGAAGACCAAGCGCCTGACCGACGACGATTTCGACGACTTCGTGCGCTGCTTTCACGAGCGCACGGAAACCGAACGCTTCCGACGCTTCAGCTACGAGGAACTGGGCGGGACAAGCTGAATCTGGACATCTTCTGGCTCAAGGACGACAGCCTGGAAGACATGGACAGCCTGCCCGAACCGGCCGTGCTCGCCGCGGCCATCGTCGAAAATCTGGAAGCGGCCCTGGAACAGTTTCGCGGGGTCAGTCAGGAATTGGTCGGGGAGTAATTTTATTACGATCCGGTACCATGTGAATCGGTATCGAGATCGAGATCGAAATCGAACGTCATTTCCAAGATGACGACGTCATCACGGGCTGATACACGTCATTTACGTTTCGATTTCGATCTCGATCTCGATTTGGATTTCGATGAGAAAGAAATCTCCTGCTGCGGGTGGAATCTCTCATGGACAGGTCAAGGGGCGTGATATACATTCTTCAATCTGGATCACTCTCTGGAGCCTCTCCGGATTGTGAGCGTGCCGAACAAGGAGCCACCTGCACACATGAGAAGAACACACCAATGACCATGTACTTTGCCGTACCGATCATCACCGTCTTTGTGCTCCTGAGCACGATTGGAACTCCTGCGGCTTTTGATCAAGCCGACCTGGATCACTTGCGGGGGAGCAACCAGTGCCCGAAATGCGATTTAAGCGGAGCGAACCTGAGCGGAGCAAGATTGAACAGGGCCGACCTCAACGAAGCGAATCTGCGTAACGCCAACCTGACTTGGGCCAACCTCAACGGCGCCGGGCTGATGGGAGCCGATCTGAGCCATGCCGACCTGAGCAGCGCCAACTTGAGCTGGTCCGACCTGAGCGGAGCGAACCTGACCGAAGCAACGCTGACCCGAGCCAACCTGACAGGGGCCAAACTCAGCGGGGCCACCTGGACCGACGGACGCGAATGCGCCGAAGGCTCCATGGGGGTATGCGATTGAACCGCCAACATGACACAAGGAGCAATACGATGGCCTATTTCAAGTGCGACAACTGCGGAAACACCCTTGAAGCAATGACGCCCCCGGAAACCTGCCCGGCATGCTCGCAAAAGTGTTCATTCGTGGATGTGACCTGCTACACTCCGGAATGCGGCGGCCCGGATTCCCAAAACATCAATCCGACCATGTTCAAAAAAGAGAACGCGACCGACACGGCAGTGAAGTAGTTCTCCCCAGAGGAAATCAAGAACGACATTTATGAGGGGAAAATGGGCATTCTAAGGAGAAATATGGTTACGGGCGGGGCATCAGGGGGAAGCCTGGTCAGTCGGGGAAACGTCCTGGTCGTCTCCCCGCGACCTTGATTCACGAACCGCCGCCAGGATATCCCCAGTGGAAGCCCGTGTTGTCACTCCGGGTACGTCAAAGGGAGATTTTGGGATGGGCCTGAAGGTGACCTCAAAAGTTTCTCCGCCGCGGCGCGTGATCAAAACCCGCTCGGTGCGGGCGGTATTGAGGACCGTTGCCAATGCTTGACGCGCCTGGGAACAGGTATCAGCAAAGATTTTCATGAGTACGATTGTCCCCTCTGCTGCTTTCAGTGTCAATTGCCGGTCACCATTCAGTTTTCATACATCCGGAGGTGAATCCATGAAACGGAAGACAAACGCACTGCCCTTGCTGCTTACGGTTCTGGTCGTGGCCTTTTACGCCCATTGCGGCGACAATCAGTCCGTTGCGGATGCTGGAGAACCTCGCATCCACCGCACGGTGATCATGTCCGGCTTGAGTAATCCGTGGGACATGGCCTTTGCGCCGGATGGGGCCATGCTGTTCACGGAAAAATGCCGGGGGCTGTCCGTGCGCACGCCGGAGGGGACGGTCCGCCATTTGTTCGGAGCAAACGGCGCAGCTCTGGAGGCGGACGACTTTTTCTGCCAAGGGCAAAGCGGCATGCTGGGGGTGGCCCTGGATCCGGCGTTCGCTGAGAATCGCCGCGTTTACGTGTACATGGCCTCGGACTCCGGCGGGATGAAGACCAACCGCGTCGTGCGTCTCACCGTGGACGATGCGTATGCCGTTGTCGCGAACCGCGTGGACATTATTGACGATATTTCCTTCAAACAGTCCTTTAACCGCTGGGGGCGGGCGGGTGCGCACAGCGGCGGGCGAATCCGGTTCAGCCCGTTTGACGGCTTTCTGTACGTCGCCACCGGCGACAACCACGATGGGCCGCTGCCCCAGGACCTTTCCCGTCTGGGCGGCAAGGTGCTGCGCGTCGACCGCGACGGCCAGGCCGCACCGGGCAATACTACCCCGACCGGGGGAGATCCACGCATCTTTACTTATGGGCACCGCAACGTGCAGGGCCTCGCATTTCGTCCCGGAACGGGCCGAGTGTTCGCCTGCGAACACGGTCCCGGTCATGACGACGAAGTGACGCCCCTTGCTCCGGGCCGCAACGGCGGCTGGGACCCCGCGCCCATGTCTGGGGTATCCTGCATGAGCGACTACTGCGGATATACCTCCAACAACCCCGAAGGCAGGCCTACGCCCATGACGGATCTGGCCCGGTTTCCCGACGCGCTCGAACCGTCCTGGAACAACCGCGGCGCTTCCGAGGGAATGGGGCCGTGCGTCTTTCTGGAAGGGCCGCACTGGGAGGCCTGGGAAGGGCGGCTGGCCGTGGGGTTTCTGCGCGGGGCGCGCATCGAACTGTTGCAGTTGGACGCGGACGACATGACCATGGAAGCGAGCGTCATCCCCGGTCTGCCGTCACAGCGCATGCGCTCCCTGGTCCTGGGTCCGGATGGTGCGCTCTATGTCGCCATTGATGGAGGGGAAATCTGGCGGCTGGAAAGCGCCGGACCGTAGCAGTGGGTTCTGAACCATCGCGAGGGAAAATCTCAAGATCAAAGCCCTGAAGGAAACAACATGCCAAAAACAAACTCCGCTCAACTCGCGGATCATCCTGGTTTGCTGAATACTCAGCCAGAAGAAAAGAACGCCGACGGGCGGGAAGGCCGGGACGCGCCGGGGGCCTTGGATGGTGTCGGTGGAGAGAGCAAATCCGGGGATGTGCTGGAGGGAATCGTCGCCATCCTGGACAGCTTGGACGAATGGCAAAAAAGCCGGAAGGGGGAGGGCAAAGACTCGTAGACCCTCCCTCGGGGGGTGACCTCAGTCCTGATCGTTCTCGGACATGGGAAAGTCCACCTTGATCTTAAAGGTCTTTTCCGCAGGCAGGTTCAGGATTTCGATGCCGGTTCTGGCCGTGATCTCGGCCAAACAATGCTTGCAGGTTGCATGAAATGGTCGTTTTTTTTCATTTCTTTCGAGAGGTTATCATGCTGAGGAGACGTCTGGGAAAAAAACTATAAATACAACCTGTGAGGGTGTTTACATCGAATGAAAATTTTGGCTATATGGTGATGACGCGAAGAGCCAAAAATCGAGACAAGCCCGACCACGGGCATTATTACTCTTTGCGAAGACCAACCAGTTACCCGGCGGGGAACAAGAATGACGAACTCATTTTCTGTCTCCAAGTGCACTCCGCCGGAAATCGACAGATTCGTTCTTCGTCCACGGTTGTTCGATAGGCTGGATGAGGCCTGTCTGCGTTCAGTGATCTGGATAACCGGGCCACCCGGCTCCGGAAAGACCTCGCTCATTGCTACGTATGTCCAGCGACGCAATAAGCCGTTTATATGGTATCAACTGGATGAAACGGACAACGACCCAGCCTCTTTTTTTACTGGCTTGGCAACGGCTGCAAAGCCGATTTCCAAGGTGCAGGACGCCGTTGTTTCCACGTTGACGCCTGAGCACCTCCAGAATCTCGCCACTTTTTCCGGCATTTTTTTTGAACGATTTGTCCTCAATCTTCCCGCCGCGTTCGATATTGTCCTGGACAACTATCATCTCCTTGATCAGGGCAGCAGTGTACATGCCTTTGCAATGGACATGCTGACTTCCTTCTCGCCGAAGGAAGTGAACATGTTCATCGTCAGTCGTAATTGTCCGCCGGATGCATCCGTCAAAATGTTGGTCGAACAACGAGTGAGTTTTCTTTTCTGGAACGAACTCCGGTTCACTTTGGAAGAGAGCAAGTCCCTGCTGGGCTCAGACAACTTTTCTGATGAAGTGATCAATTTGCTTCATCAAAAAACCGATGGCTGGGCCGCTGGATTGGTCCTGCTTGGAGAAAGCCTTCGCCGGGGAGGACGAATTGCTGATACAACGCCTTGGGTCCCGATGGAGGACGTGTTTAATTATTTGGCTTTGGAGGTTTTCCATAAAATTCAGCCTGAAATCAGAGATTTTCTGATCAAAACAGCATTTTTGTCCAAGATGACCGTGGACATGGCCTCCACCTTGACCGGCTCTGAACAGGCAGAGAATATCCTCATCCGTCTTTTTCAAAATAACTATTTTACCACCCGACATCTTTCATCAATCCCTGAATACGAATATCACCCACTGTTTTCGCAGTTTCTCCGATTCATGGCCGGGAAGGAAAGCGCGCCTGAGGAGTTAAAGAGGCTGATATGTCGTTCAGCCGCAATCCTGGAGTCGTCAGGACAGCTCGAAGAGGCTGTGAGTCTGTTTCGAAGCGTGGGCGAGACGAAACGGATAGTCGAGGTCATCTTGAAACATGCTGAAAAGATGGTGTCCGAGGGGCGTTTTAGGACCCTGGAAAAATGGATATCCGCTGTCCAGCAAAGTTTTTTGGATAAAGAGCCCTGGCTGGCTTACTGGATGGCGACCTGCCTGCTGTTCACGGATCCCGTGCGCAGCAGAGGCTATTATGAACTCGCTTTTGAGGGGTTCCGGGCCGTTCGGGACGAGGAGGGGATGCTTTCGGCGTGGTGCGGAGCGGTGGACACCTGTATTTATGACGGAAACGATTTACTCTTTCTTGACGGTTGGATAGCAGCCCTGGAAACGCTACTGGAGGAAGGACTGGCGATTTCACGCTCTGAGTTGGGAACGAGAACCGCCGTCTGCATGCTCGGGGCGCTGGTGTCCGTGCGCCCCGAGCAAGCGGAACGAATCCGAGTCTGGCTGGAACTTGCCTTGCGGCAGCCCCACCAACAATTCACCGGGTATAATCTTCTTCATGTCGGTTTTCATGCAGCCTACCACGCCTTGTGGACAGGAGATCTCAATCGCTTGCGAATCCTTTCGGAAAACATTCAACGAGCAGTTCGGACTCCTGAGACCCCACTTGCTGACGTCTTGAACGCGAATTGCCTGGAGGCGCTTGTGTTTTCCTTGTGTTTCGCCCGCGGGGATCAGGCTCTGGAGATTGTAGAGGGGGCATTGAGCTTGGCCCGACGACATAACTTGACGTTATGGAGTTCAAAGCTTCTGGGGCAGGGTGTTTTTGCGGCTTTGACTCATGGGGATGTCCGTACAGCGAAAAAACATCTCGCTGAAATGCAGACGGTTACCCCCAGGAGCATGCGGCTTGCACGGGCGCATTACCATTACACCGCCGCCACGTATCACCTGTATCGCGACAACCTCGTTCCGGCTGAACTGGATATTGAAAAAGCCCTGATAACCGCCGAGCAGACTGGGGCCCGCTATGCTTTACCATTTTTTGCCCTGGTGAAGGCCCATATCTGCCATGAAATGGGGGATCGTGAAGGTCGCGAACAGATCATGGTAATGTTGGAAAACAATATTGCCGGGTCCGGCAGCAGAATCCTGGAGTTCATGCGGTTGATCTGCAAGGCGCATTTCGGCTTGGTGGACTCTAATCTCAGGACGCATGGCTTGGACTATCTGCGCATGGCATTTCATCTGGGTCGCCGGGAAGGATATCTGAATATGTTTTGGTGGTGGAGACCCGATATGATGGCTCGTCTATGCGCCACAGCCCTGAAACACGGCATTGAGGTGGAGTATGCGAGGCTTTTGATCCGCCGCAGGAAATTGTTTCCCGATCCGCCTCCCCTGGAAATATTCAATTGGCCATGGATACTGCGTATCCATACCCTGGGCAGGTTCGAACTGGTCAAGGAAGAACAGGTTCTGTATTTTGGAGGTAAATTGCAGCACAGGCCCTTGGCCCTGTTAAAGACTCTGGTCGTGGCGGGCAGAAACGGTGCGAGCGAAAATGAACTGGCTGATCTGTTGTGGCCGGATTCAGATGGTGACAGGGCGCATAGTGTTTTTACGACCACGTTGTCCCGTCTGCGAAAACTGCTTGGCGCCAGGGAGTTCCTGGTGGTCCAGGGAAACGGTGTTTTCTTGAATGACCGGATCTGCTGGGTGGATGCCTGGACGTTTATGGAGCTGTGCGGACGCGTCTTTGAGCTGGCCAGTCGAAATCGACTGGAGGAAGGCGATGATAAGACCAACGAAGTCAGGATAAACTTCTATAGTTTGGCCAGCCAGGCCCAGGACCTCTACCGCGGACACTTTCTGCAAATGGACCTGAACTATCCCTGGACCATTCCCACGCGGGAGCGGTTGCGCAACAAATTTCATGATCTGATCGCCAGCCTTGGTGACGTCCTCGAGCGATCCGGCGACCTTGAGCAGGCCCGGCAGTGTTATTTGAGAGCGCTCGAAGTGGATGACCTGCACGAGGACTTTTATGGCCGATTGATGGTTTGCGCGCAGAAAATGAACCGAAAAAAAGAGGTGGTAGCCACCTATCACCGTTGCAGGGGGCGGCTGAGAGAAGTCTTCGACATAAAACCCTCCCTTGAAATTCAAAAACTTGCCCGTTCTCTTGGGTGCCCGGATTGAACATTCCGACATATTCTTTTTCCTATCCTGCCCCAGGCTTTCTTTCGTCGACAGTTCATCCCTCCGGTTCAAAAAAAAATCTCAATCATTGCAGATTGTGACCAATCCGTGACCAAAGTTGGGTATACTGGACACGTAACCCACCAAAAGAAGGGGGCGCCGCGGCACCAGCTTCCCTCCACGGTGCCTCCCGCGGCGCCCCCTTCTTGCAAATGAAAGAGCACATTCCTTCCCGAAACATCTTCCCGAGGCGAGAATCTTGCGGACTATCCGGGTCACGAATCTGCTGGAGCCTTTTCAAACATTCTATCGATACGGTAGATGGGATCAGTACGCTCAAGCTCTCGACAAGTGGGGGCCTGAGTGGCTGCTTGAACTGCGGTTGCAAAGACTCGCCCTTCATGTTCACCCTCTGTGCCATGTCGATTCAGGGTTTGAGTGGACGCCGCGCCTGCGGTTTCTTGTGGAAGTGGTGCGGGCATCGACTCCTGTTGAAGAACTGATCCAGTATTGCCGAGAATTTTGTTCGGCAGGCGATCACATTGCCGCTGCCGGAGCCCTGGAAGGGGCTGTCATGCTTGTCATGAACACCGGGAATTCTCTCCGTGATTTGCAAAAATTGGACGACTTGATCGAGGAAGTTATGGGAACGGCCGGCAATCAGGCATGTGCCATGACAAGCTTCTGTATTTCCAGGTCTTTTACAAAAATAGTCGGAAGTGGTGATTTTGATTCCTCATTGTACTTTGGTCGTCTCGCAAGAGGCCATGCGTTCAAAACCGGTTCCGTTTCATTGTCCATCCGGGCCGCATGGGCCGCAGGATTTGCGCTGACCTATACTGGAGATTTTCCAGCACTCCGCATCATCGTAGACGATATCCAGCCATTATTGGAGGCAAAGGAGGCTTCATCAAACGCTGTTTTGCAAATGCAGACCCTGACGGGACTGTACCACTACTTCGAAGGCAGAGGTGAAAAAGCGGAAGTCATTTTTAGAAACGTGCTTGATCACCCCCATGCGCTTGAACTTCCCCCTTATGCATGGCTGATGGCGTCTGGTTCTCTGCTCATGACGATATCCGAACTTGGAAGAACCAGCGAAGCGGAAAAATTGTCGGAGCAAATCCGATTGAGAGCCATTCCCGAGAAAAACTATCTTTTTTGGTCATGTGTACATTATTGTCACGGCGTTTACGAACTGATGCGTCAAAAAGCCTACGAGGCGTACCTGCACGGAATGGAAGGAATGGAATATGGCAGACTCAGCGGTAGCCCATTGCCCGAACTGCAAAATGCATTGGTTGTCGCCCAGTCACTGGTGGACTTGAAGCGAACGGATGAAGCGGGGTCGTTTCTCAATGATTGGATCAATACTTGGTGCGCCACGGGGTTTAGGTATTTTGCCGCTTGCGGTGCCATGGAGATGGCAAGGGCTCTTTTGGATCAAGGAAGGCTGGATCGAGCCGGTGAATATTACGAGCGGGCTATTCACTTCACGCCGATGGGATCGGAGTTGAACGTAGTGAACAGACCCGCGGGATTTGTGGAGTCCTTGCGCCAGGAAATCCAGGCGAGACAGGAGGAGTGTCATTTATGGAAAGATCAGGAGAATGCGGTCATCCGCATCCAGACTTTTGGCGGGTTTGAAATGTTTGCGGGAGATCGGCTTGTATTTGATCAAAAACGAAAAGGCATTCGATCACAACTGCTGCTGAAGGCTTTGATCGTGCATGGCGGAGTCAGAGTTTCCCGTGATCTGCTTCTTGATTTGTTATGGCCTGATACGGATGGAGACATGGCTGTCAATAACCTGAAAGTCATGATCTCTCGGCTGAGGAAAGCCATGAATCAAGCCTTGGGACGGCAATTCCCCTGGTTGGTTGTGGAGCAAGGGTGTATCACGCTGGACAATGCATTTTGTACCGTGGACTGTTTGCGATTCAGAGAGCAGATGCGTGCAGCAAGGAAAAGAGACTGCTCAATCGAGAAGATGAAGGAAATTTTGGATGTATATACGGGCGATTTTTTGCCGGAACATGTCGCAGATCCCTGGGTGGAGAGGTATCGTTGCCGATTGAGAGAAGAATATGTCCAAGGAGCTCTGCTGATGTCCAGAATGTGCCTTCAGTTGAATCGATCAGAGGAGGCGCTGTATTACCTTCAGAAGGCCAGGGCGTTGTCGGTTGCGAACGAACAGGTGTTTGCGATGCTTATGCATGTATTCATAGATATGGGGTTTCCCTCCGAAGCGCTTCGAACATTTCAGCAGGCCCGCGTGGTTTTGAAAAAAGAAGTGGACACTCTTCCCGGTCCTATTTTGCTCTCACTGGCTCGACAGGCACATGAAGTCAGTTGATATTGGCAAAGCGATATCAAGTTCAATGAGTAATTGAAAAACTCCCAATTGCTGCGAGGCAGCAATTGGGAGTTTTTCAATTTGGAAGTTAAGAAAAAAAATTTCTGTACCCTCAGTTGTAATCTTCTCGAAACCTCCCGGCCTTGATGATGACCGCAAGAACGTCACAGTATTAAAAAAAAGTTCCTGGATACTGATGATGACCTTGTAATACCATTTCTAATTCAAAGCTTCTCTTTCGGTATCGGTATCGGTATCGGTATCGGGGTCGAATTAGGATTATTGGCGAACAAACAGTATCTATCCCGATACCGATGCCGACGCCGACCCCGATAACTGCATTTTCTCAAGCGAAAAACGCATTGCCGAAGTAGAATTGGTATAAGGCGAACATTCAGTTAATACGGAGAAGTTTTTTTGAGGCACGACGTCCAAGATATTTACGTCGTTTTTCGGGAACTGCACTACAGCTATAAGGAGATTTGTCATGTCAAGGTTAGAACGTGCATCGTCAAGGGTGAATGCTTCGGTGAAAAATGAAAAAGATTTGAAGAAGAAAGACAATTTGAATCAGAAACAGAATTCATCCGGTTCATTGATTCAAGGGAAGGTCGAGAAAGGTAATGGGAATGAGGCATTCAAAAAAAAATTTGATTTGAATGCCTTAGTGCACAAGGAAAGTACTCCAAGGAGATTGAAATGCTTTTCTGATCTTCTTGAAGAGTATCAACCAGAACAATTATGTCGTCGATGTGGAGGTTGTGTCACATATTGCAAGTCAATGAAATATGATGCCATAGAATTCGATGTTAACGGTTATCCATCTTTTTCCGAGAAAACAAGATGTATTGAATGTGGTATATGTTACGCAATTTGCTCAGCAAATGAATTATTAAATGAAAAAATAAGGGGTATGGTTTCATGGGAAGAGCCGAGCGGACGAGTTATGAGTGCAGGAATATACAAAGCTTCAGATTCTGAATTACAGAAAAAAGATATCAAAAGTGGAGCGCTGACAGCTTTGCTTCTGCACATGATGGATGCAGGATTTATTGATGGGGTCATTGTCCCCTGTGAACATAACAAAAAAAAATCTCCAGTCATTGCATATAATAGCGAAGATATACTCAACTTGAGTGATCGGATCAACAATCCGACTTTGGGGTCGATGCTTTATGGGTTTCAACCGAATTTGTCTGATGAACACGCAGTGGAAAAAAAGTCGACAACATCTTCCAACGGCTCAAAAAGATTAGGATTTGTCGGGAAACCATGCCAGGTCCTCTCGCTACGCAAAATGGAATATCTCGGCCTTATGCCATCAGAACATTTCAGCATCAAAATCGGAGTTTTCTGCAGCGAAGGGTCAAATTCGAGGGGTATGAACGCATGTCAGAACTGTACGGATTACTATGCAGAGTATGCAGACATATCAGTTAGCGATTACTCGATAAGAGGTGAAATGCTGGCCATGGTTTCAAGAACTTCTCTTGGCAACATGGCTATTTTGAGTGCGTCTCAAAACGCATTGCAGCATTGGAATGCTGTTCATTAATTTGTATGAGATCATAATTGTAATGTGCAAAATTAATTCATATTATTCTGACAATATAATTCCATGAAAGACATCCGTGAAGGGAGGTGATCATGAAGAAAGCATGGCGTAATGGACTTTCAAAAATGTAGTCAGATTTTCTTTACAATGTAAAATGGAGGTCATGGATTATGAAATCATTCAAAATGAAGTGTCTGACTGGTGTTCTATTTTGCTTTGTTTTGGTAACGTTTATATCGGTAATCGCCCATGCGGGATGTATCGGGGTCACCGGGCGCGCATGTGTACGCCTGGAGGGGGAAAATGCATTTTTGTCCAATACGGATCAAGGATTGAAGATTTTTGAAATGTCTGAATCGGGAAAACCGAAAATGGTCGGCTGCATGGAAACCAAGGGGTGTGTCCTGGACATGGATTTTGCCAATGGATTCGCTTATGTGGTGGACGACCAAGAAGGCTTGCTGATCATCGACGTCAGCAATCCGGAGCGATGCGCCACTGTCGGCAAGTATCACAAATACGGCGGCGGGATTAAGTCTTTCAAGATTTTCGGCCAATATGCGCTGGCGGCCGTGTCCGGACAGGGATTGCGTGTTTTCGATATTTCCACTCCCGCCGTACCGCAGGAAATATCAAGGATAGACGCGCCAGCCCAGGTGCAGTCCCTGGCGGTTGTTGATCAGTTTGCATATGTAGCCAACTTCAACGGAGGGTTGCATGTTTTTGATCTTCAGAATCCAGCCAGACCGGTGGAAACGGTATTTATCGACTTGCCGGGACGCCCCCGCGGGCTGGGTGTTTCGGGGACACATCTGTATATGAACACTTCAGAGCGTCGGATGCACATCATAGACATCGCTTCACCCACGAGTCCTCGAATGGTCACCTCCATAGACATCGGCAGGTCGCCAGTCGCTGCCATTGCGGGCGACCGTGCTTACATTGCAAGTCTGGACGATGGATTTCTGGTGTTCGATATTAGTAATCCTGAGCGTATCGTCGAAGTCGGCAAAAAAGAATTGGAAGGCATCTGTCTGGCCATGTGCATAA
The DNA here is from genome assembly GCF_000519265.1 of Desulfonatronum lacustre DSM 10312. NCBI lineage: Bacteria > Pseudomonadati > Thermodesulfobacteriota > Desulfovibrionia > Desulfovibrionales > Desulfonatronaceae > Desulfonatronum > Desulfonatronum lacustre. The sequence continues at coordinate 1,068,688 of NZ_KI912608.1, read as the reverse complement.
GTGAGAACGTGGCCTACTTGAGCATGGCCGACAAAGATGAATTGACGGTTATTGATCTTCAACACCTTGTAAGCAATTAGAATCATGCCGGATGGGTTGCATGGCCACACAGCAATCTAACTATCGGGACGTCAATGAAAAACGTCTGAACAGGTCGGACCTGTTCAGACGTTTTTCCGATTCATTTTTGCACATGTCGCGCCTTGCCTGGCCAGGCTGAACAGTATTCCGCTGGCGAATCACTCTTGCTCGCTCTCGTCGGACATGGGAAAGTCCACCTTGATCTTAAAGGTCTTTTCCGCGGGCAGGTTCAGGATTTCGATGCCGGTTCTGGCCGTGATCTCGGCCAGGGTTTCGCGGACCTTGTCCACGCTGGGCGCGATCATGGTGAACCAGACGTTGTACATGTGCTGGCGCAGGTAGTTGTGGGTCACGCCGGGGTGGCGGTTCACTTCGGAAGTGAACTGATCCAGCTTGTCTTCCGGGACCTGGGCCGCGCAGAGGGTGCTGGTCCAGCCCAGCTTGCGGGACTGGAAATTGGCGCCGATGCGGCGGATGATGCCCTTGCCCTTGAGGGCCCGCACTCGGGCCAAGGCCTCGGCCTCGGTCAGGCCGAATTGTTCGCCGATCCGGGCGTAGGGCCGCGGGTCCAGGGGGAAGTCGGTCTGGATCAGGTCCAGGATTTTCTTGTCAGTCGCGTCCATGGTGGTTTTATCTCGGGCTGTATTTTGGGGGCTCTTTCGGTGCTGGTCACTTGGCTTCAGCCTTTTTCGGCTGATAGGTGCACAGCGGTTCCTCGGCCAGGTAGTGACCGCTCATGGTCTGGGCCCGGGCCCGGCAGCCGGCGCAGACCTTGTGAAATTCGCAGACCCCGCACTTGCCGTGGTAGGTCTTCTGGTCGCGAAACTCCAGAAACTGCGGGGATTTTTTCCAAATTTCCGGAAACGGCGTAGTCCGGACCTGACCGCAGTCCAATTCCAGATAGCCGCAGGGCTGGACCTGGCCGGTATGGGAGATGAAGCAGAACCCCGTGCCGCCCAGGCAGCCCCGGCTGACGGCGTCCAGGCCGAAGTTGTCCATGGTTACCGGAATGCCGTCTTCCTTGGCCCGCTGGCGCAGGATGCGATGATAGTGGGGCGCGCAGGTGGCCTTGAGCTGCATCTTGGTGGTCTTGCGGAAATCGTAGAACCAGTTGAGCACCTCTTCGTACTCCTCGCCGGAAATCACCTCCCGGCCCAGGTTCGCGCCCCGTCCCGTGGGCACCAGCAGAAAAATGTGCCACGCCGCCGCGCCCAGCCTCTCGGCCAGGTGGAAAATCTCCTTGAACTGGCCCAGGTTGTTCCGGGTCACGGTGGTGTTGATCTGAAAGGGCAGCCCCACATCCTTGAAGTGTTCGATGGCCCGCAAAGCCCCGTCGAACGCTCCCTCCACCCCCCGAAAGACGTCGTGGCTGGCCGCGTCCGGCCCGTCCAGGGAGATGCTGGCCCGCTGGATGCCGGCCTCCTTCATCTCCCGGGCCACATCCGCGGTGACGAGGGTGCCGTTGGGGGCCATCACGCACCGCAGGCCCTTGGCGTCGGCATAGCGGACCAGCTCGAAGATGTCCGACCGAAGCAGGGGCTCACCGCCGGTGAAAATGATGATCGGGTCCCCGACCTCCGGGAAGGTGTCGATCAATGCCTTGGCATCCTCGGTGGAAAATTCGCCCGGATACGGCTCCATATGCGCCTCGGCCCGGCAATGCTTGCAGGCCAGGTTGCAGGACCGGGTCACTTCCCAGGCGATCAGCCGGCAGGGCGGTGAGCCGTCGGGCAGGGTTTTGGGCATGCCCGAGAGGCCTTTGGGGTGTCCGGTGGGGTGGCCTCCAGGGTGGCTAGTTGCATTGCCATTCGGGTTGCCTGTGTGACCGGTAGGCGGGCCGTCCAGTTGGCTTTGGTGATGAATCGGGGTGGATGAATGCGCTTTGGGGGGATGTTGCATGATAATCAGGATAGTAAGTCCGGGTTATTTGGTCCAGTCCAACACGTTCTCGGCGAAATAGGTCAATATCAGATCCGCTCCGGCCCGCTTGATGGAGGTCAGGGTCTCCAAGACCACGGTTTGTTCGTCGATCCAGCCGTTGGCCGACGCTGCCTTGATCATGGCGTATTCGCCGCTGACCTGGTAGGCGGCCAGGGGCACGTCCGTGGTTTCGCGGAGGTCGCGGAGGATGTCCAGGTAGGGCAGGGCAGGCTTGACCATCAGCAGGTCCGCGCCCTCGTTCAGGTCGGCCAGGGCTTCTCGAAAGGCCTCCCGGCGGTTGGCCGGGTCCATCTGGTAGGTCTTGCGATCCCCGAACTGGGGCGGGCTCTCCGCGGCTTCCCGAAACGGGCCGTAAAAGCTTGACGCGTACTTCACGGCGTAGCTCATGATCGGCAGATGGGTGAAGCCTTCGTGGTCCAGGGCCTCGCGGATGGCCAACACCCGACCGTCCATCATGTCCGAGGGCGCGACCATGTCCGCTCCGGCCCGGGCATGGGACAGGGCGACCTTGGCCAGCAGCTCCAGGGTCGGGTCGTTGACGACTTCCTCGCCCGAAACCAAGCCGCAATGACCGTGGGAGGTGTATTCGCACAAGCAGACGTCCGTGATCACGCACAGGTCCGGGTAGGAGCGCTTCAGGGCGGCCACGGCCCGCTGAACAATCCCATTTTCCGCCCAGCCCTGGGAGCCGGTGGGGTCCTTGGTCTTGGGAATGCCGAACAGGATGCAGGCCGCAAGCCCCAGGTCCACGGCCCGGCCCACCCGTTCCATCAGTTTGCCCAGGCCGAGCTGGCTCTGTCCGGGCATGGCTCCGATGGGCTTGACGAAATTCGGGTCGTCCGTGTCCACGACGAAATAGGGCTGGATCAGGTCGTCGCGGGAAAGAGTCGTTTCCCGCACCAGGCCACGCAACGTGGCCGTCCGTCGCAAGCGGCGTCCTCTGTGGAAGGTCATGGGATTAATTCTCGATCCTGTTTACGGTGCAGTTATTTGAAAAAACTGTGCCTGGATATGTTCCGCAACGGTCAGAGCGTTTTTACAGATTGCTTCATCGGGGTAAAAATCAGGAAGCGCACTCCCAAGGGGATACTTTGACGGGAGGTAGATCGAATCCAAAAAATCTACGTCATCTTCGCTGATTTCGATGTGGATATCATGACGCGACAGGATGATGATCAGTTCCCGAATGCTGTGTGTTTTCTTGAACGGCTTCTCAAAGTGAATCAATATTGCCTTGAGATATTTTTCAACCGCTTGCTGAATGTTATGCAAACATGCGTTCAGGAGGAGATGGTCAAGCAGCAAGCGGGCGGCGGACAAGTTTTCGTCCGCGAAGGCAACCCATTGACTCGATCTACCTCTCATATATCACTTGGCCTTCGGTAATGCTTAACGGAACAGCACTCGGGTAATGAGATTCCTTGAGCGGCAGGATGTCCAGGGCAATCGTTTTCGCGATTTCACGAGTCAGTCGCCTATATTTCATGGCCAGTTGGAGATACCCTTCGTTGCTGTCCTGAAACACGGCCACATCGACGTCAGCTGGCTCTGTTGCGGACAAAAAAGACCCGAACACGACAATTCGTCGTACTTCCGGTTCCGGCGACAGAGAAGTTACGAGATTTTTCCGAACGTTCTCGCGGGATTCAGAGTTGAACACTGGCATGTAGTTTCTCTTAAGCTGCTTCGACCCAGATAGTTGAAAAGTTGAAGGGCAGGCGGCAGCCCTCCCATTCGAAATCAAGGTTTTCTTTTGAAATGGTCGCTTCCTTGACGTATCTTCCGTTGACCAGCTTGTATATCGTTGCCTGGTTTATTTGCGGGTCGATCAGGCAGTAGTAAAGGACTCCCGCTCTTTCATACAACTCGTACTTGATGTTCCTGTCCTTCAGCGCCGTGGAGGGGGAGAGGACTTCAAAAATCAGGTGCGGGGCCTGGGTGAGATACGGGCCTTCTGGTTCGTGGCAGATCACCAGGTTGTCCGGTTGCACGACAATATCGTCGGCAATTCTCCAGTCCACGGGGAGCAGGGCATGGCATTGCGGACAGGTGGACAGGCAGCGCTCCAACTCCGCGGCGATCTTCTGGCTGACCATCTGGTGACGCGGGCTTGGCGCCGGAGCCATGGCGAACGCCACGCCGTGAATCAATTCCCAGCGGCCTTCCCACTGCGCATAATCCGCATAGGTGTAGTGGGGAAGATGTTCGGCTTTAAGTGGAGACATGGCGCGACGTTACGCAATGGCCGGTCCGGCAATTTCCTCGTCCGTCAGATAGCAGGCCGGGTCCGGGGCCCAGATGTCGCCGTGAAAGGCTTCGGAACGGGCGCGGAAGTTGCCGCCGCAGACGCTCAGGAAGCGGCAGGTCGTGCACCGTCCGGTGACGTGGGCCTTCTTGTCCTTCAGTTTGGCCAGCAATGCGATATTCGGGTCCATCCAGATTTCGGAGAACGGGCGTTCCAGGACATTGCCGAAGGTGTGGTTGCGCCAGAACTGGTCGGCGTGGACCTGGCCGTCCCAGGAGATGCAACCGATGCCCCGACCGGAATTGTTGCCCTCGTTGAAGGAGAGCAGTTCCCGGACTTCCTCGGCCCGCTTAGGGTCTTCCTGGAGCAGGCGCAGGTAGATCAACGGCCCGTCCGCGTGGTTGTCCACGGTCAGGACTTCCTTGGGCATCCCGGCGTCGAACAGGGCCTTGGTGCGATCAATGATCTGATGGACCACTTCCCGGGTCTGGCCGTGATCCAGGTCCTCGTTCATCAGGTCCGACCCGCGGCCGGAGTAGACCAGGTGATAAAAACAGATCCGCGGGACTTCCAGATCCTTTATCAGGTCGAAAAGAACCGGCACTTCCTGGACATTGCGCTTATTGATGGTGAATCGCAGGCCGACCTTCAGCCCCTCGGCCTGACAGTTGGAGATGCCTTCCAGGGCTTTCTTGTACGATCCGGTCACGCCGCGGAAGCGGTCATGGACCTCCTCGCCGCCGTCCAGGGAGATGCCCACGTAGGACAGGCCGACGTCCTTGAGTTCCTTGGCCTTTTGCTTGGTGATCAGGGTGCCGTTGGTGGAGATCACGGCGCGCATGCCCTTGGATACGGAGTAATGGGCCAGTTCCACCAGATCTTTGCGTACCAGGGGTTCGCCGCCGGAAAAGAGCATTACCGGCGAGCCGAAGGCGGCCAGGTCGTCGATCATGGTCTTGGCCTGGGCCGTGGAGATTTCGTCCGTGCCGTCGGGATCCACGGCCTGGGCGTAACAGTGGACGCATTTCAGGTTGCAGCGCCGGGTCATGTTCCAGACCACCACGGGCTTTTTGTCCTGGGAGAATTGGAGCAGATGCGAGGGCAGCTTGCCGGAATGCCGACCGTAACGCAGTGCGTCGGACGGCTCAATCGTTCCGCAATAGAGTTTTGATATACCGATCATGGTTTCCTCTTCAAAGATGGGTGGCAATAAAAATGCAAAAAGAAAATATAGGTCATTTTACTTCGGAAGGCAAAAACTGCCCGTGCGCGAAGTGGATTGTGGATAAGGCCAAACAATCGCCTTGACAAGGCCCGAGTGAGTTGAGATTTTCCCGGTCTTCGCCGGATTGTCCTCGTCTCCACGACCTTCTTCCCGCGCTCGTCCGTGCTTGTGTCGGAAAAAGCTCAGCGAAAACAACCATCGAGGTGCCTCATGGTCTACTACATTCATCCGCTTTGGCAGTTTGCGGCGACCATTCTCGCCGTGTATGTTTTTTACCTGGGATGGCCGCGACTCCTGGCCGCTTTCTCCGGGAAAAAGGCGGCATTTCTCTGGAAACGCCATGTATCCCTCGGACTGATCACGCTGACGGCTCTTCTGGTCGGCTTGATCGGCGGCGCGGCGGTCACGGCGTATTTCTGGGGAGGAATCGGCTATACCCAGCACCATTACTGGATCGGCCTGGCCTTGGGGCCGCTGATGATCTTCGGCCTGGTCAGCGGGCTGCTGCTGGACAGGCAGAAGGGAAAGTATAAAAGACTGCCTGTTCTGCACGGGGTGAACAACGCCGTCGTGCTGTTCCTGGCCTTGGTTCAGATCTGGACCGGACTCAACGTGGTGCGGTTTTTCATCCTGGATTAGCTCCCCCTGTCATGAATCCTGAATTTTTCACTCTCTTATGAAGTATCTTCCCTCCCAGATCATCGCCCTGCTTCAAACAAACAAGGCCAAGCGGGACTTGCGGATTCTGTTGAAGTTCATCGTGGTCCTGCTGACATTGGTCACGGTTTACAGCATTCTGTTCCATGTGATCATGGTCCACCACGAGGGGCGCTCCTATTCCTGGGTGGCCGGCGTCTACTGGACGTTGGTCACCATGAGCACTCTGGGGTTCGGGGACATCATCTTCCATACGGATTTAGGGCTGATATTTTCCCTTGTGGTTCTGCTTTCCGGCGTGGTTTTTCTGCTGGTGATGCTGCCGTTCACTTTCATCCAGTTTTTTTACGCTCCCTGGCTTGAAGCCCAGTCCAAGTCACGGACCATTCGCACCCTGCCCGAGGACACGGCGAACCACGTGATCATCGTGGGTATCGATCCGATCTGTTTGAGCCTGGTGGGCAAGCTGAAGCAGTACGGGCGGACCAGTTATCTGGTTGTCGGCGATCAGCAAGACGCCCAGGGTTTGCATGAGCAGGGCTTCAAGGTCGTGCTCGGCGAACTGGACGATATTGAGACGTACCGCCGGATTCAGGCCGACAAGGCGGCCTTGATCGTGGTGAATCACACTGAGGACAAGATCAACACCAACATCGTCTATACCCTGCGTGAACTGTGCGAAAAAACGCCCATCGTATCCAACGCCTCGGATGACGATTCCGTGGATATTCTTGAACTGGCCGGCAGCAGCCACGTCTACCAGTTCACCAAGATGCTCGGACAGTCCCTGGCCCGACGGGTCCTGGGCGTGAGCATGCGGGCGAACATCATCGGTCGGTTCGATGATCTGCTCATCGCCGAAGTCCCGGCCATGCGCAGTTCGTTGGAGGGCAAGACCATTCTGGAAAGCCGGTTGCGGGAGCTGACCGGGATCACCGTGGCCGGGGTCTGGGAGCGGGGCAAGTACAAGGTGCCCTTACCGGATACCATGATTTCCGCCTCTACTGTCCTTGTCCTGGCAGGCTCGGATCAGCAGCTGGCCGTGTATGACGAAACATTCGGCGGCTACGCGACCAGCGAGGCGCCGGTACTGATTTTGGGCGGCGGACGGGTCGGCAGGGCCGCGGCGGATACGCTCAAGGCCCGCGGGGTGGCTTATAAGATCGTGGAAAAAAACATTCGCGCCATCAAGGGCCGGGAAGACGAGTACGTCCACGGCAGCGCCGCGGACCTGGACACCCTGCGCAAGGCGGGCATCGACACCGCGCCCGCGGTGATCGTGACCACGCATGACGACGACATGAACATCTACCTTACCATTTATTGTCGTCGCCTCCGGCCGGACATTCAGATCATCACCCGCGCCACGTTGGATCGAAATATTTCCAAGCTGCACCGGGCCGGAGCCGACCTGGTGATGTCCTACGCCTCCCTGGGCGTGACCAGCATTACGAACTACCTGTTGCAGGACAACACCTTGATGGTCTCCGAAGGGCTGAACATCTTCAAGTTGCGCGCGCCCAAAAAACTGGTCGGAAAAACCTTGGAGCAAAGCAATATCCGTCAGAAGACCGGTTGCAACGTGATCGCCATCGACAACAAGGGCCAACTGAACATCAACCCCTCGCCAGGCAGCTCTATTGAACCTGACACGGAATTGATCATGATCGGCAATGCCGAGGCGGAGCAGTGTTTCATGGGGTCATTTACCAATGGAGACTGACCAAGCCATGCCCCACTGGTGGCGGCGATCCCACGGATTTTTCAACCTGAAACCTTGATCTGATAATCCTGACAATAAGGAGCACTGAAATGCGCCAATCTTCGCCCGGGCTCGCCAAAGAGGGCCTGCCGTATATCGGACTGGGGGCCTTCGTGACATTGATCCTGGCCGTTCTCGGCTGGGGAGTTCCTGCTGTAATCGCCCTGATCCTGACGATCCTGACCTTGAACTTTTTCCGTGACCCGGAGCGGGTCACGCCCCAGGAACCGGGCCTTGCCGTGGCACCGGCGGACGGCAAGATCGTCTTCATCGGCCCCGCCGTCGATCCGGCCACGGGCCAGGTGCGGACAAAGGTCTCCATCTTCATGAACGTGTTCAACGTACATGTGAACCGGACTCCGGTGACCGGGCGGGTGGAAAGGATCACCTATTTTCCCGGAAAATTCCTGAACGCGGCCTTGGACAAGGCCTCCGAGGACAACGAGCGCAATCAGTTTCGGATCGTGGACGAGCACGGCCATGGCTGGACCGTGGTTCAGATAGCGGGCTTGGTGGCCCGACGGATTGTTTGCTGGGCTGAAGAGGGCGACGACGTGCGGCGCGGGCAGCGTGTTGGATTGATTAAATTCGGCTCCAGGGTTGACCTTTACCTCCCGGATGCTTATGAAGTTTGCGTAACGAAACAGCAACAAACCTGCGCCGGCCTGACGGCCATGGCCAAGCTGAAAGCCCAAACCAACACCACCGAGTCCTCGTGAACCGTCCGAATCAGCCCATCTGTAAAGGAGTCTACCTCCTCCCCAACCTCTTCACCACCGCCAGCCTGTTCTCCGGCTTTCTGGCGATCATCTGGGCCATTGAAGGGCAGTTCTTGTATAGCGCCCTGGCCATTTTGGTCAGTTGTGTTCTGGACGGCATGGACGGAATGGTCGCCCGCCTGACCCACTCCACCAGCGAGTTCGGCGTCCAGCTGGACTCTCTGGCCGACCTGGTCGCTTTCGGCGTGGCCCCGGCGATCATGGTCTACATGTGGCAGTTGCAGGAATTCGGACGTCTTGGCTTGCTGGCCTCCTTCCTGATCGTGGCCTGCGGCGCGTTGCGGCTGGCCAGGTTCAACGTTCAATCCGGAAAGATCTCCCAGAAATACTTCATCGGCCTTCCCATTCCCGCCGCGGCCTGCGTCCTTGCTACCCTGGTCCTGTTCAGCACCCAATCCCCGGCCCTTCTCGAAGACAAGTACGGCACGATCACCCTGGTTTTGGTGTACATGCTTTCCTTTTTGATGGTCAGTCGGGTGCGTTATCCGTCTTTGAAAGAATTCGACGGTATTCGCAGCCATCCGTTCCGGACCACCGTGGCGGCCATGCTGATCTTCGTGGTCATCGCTTCCGAACCCAAGGTTTTGGGATTCCTGTTTTTTCTGACCTACCTGATTTCCGGGTTGGTCCTCTCCTTCCTGATTCTACCTTATCGCAAAGTCCGTCTGCTACGGGAGTCCCCTCATGAACTCCCGTAACCAACCCCCCACCCCCTCATAGTTTTTCTTGATTTCTCTCCTTGCTTCGTGAACAGTTCGCGGTGACGCGATGGTGTTCCGAAAATGAGCGCAGATTTGTAGCCTCTGAAATACTAACCGCCCGCTACGCTCAAGGCACGGGGGACGCCAAGAAGATTTTTCGGTTTCCGCTGGAAAGATGCGGTAGCCGAAAGCTCCACGCCTGTCGGCGACAAAGGAACGATAGAATGGACGTCAATGCGATTGGGAAAGACATTGTCCACTGTGCGATTAGGCTTATCAAACGCATGATTTTTACACCCCGTCAGAGGTGAAGCAACTTTTTTGAAAGCGCATCTTTCCTGCGCTTTCAAAATGTTTTCTTGGTGCCCCTGGCGTCTTGAGCGACCAGAGGGAGCGGGCGGTTTAAAACCGTTTCCTGCTTGCGTCAGCTCGAACCGAATGAAATCAACTCTATCATTAACATACCGAGGATATCATGAGCGATTCACGAGTACTTTTCTTCGATACCACCTTGCGCGACGGCGAGCAGTCGCCCGGCGCGACCATGAGCATGCCGGAAAAAATCCGGCTGGCCCGGCAGTTGGAAATTTTGGGCGTGGACATCATCGAGGCCGGGTTTCCTGCCGCCAGTCAGGGGGACTTTGAAGCGGTCCAGGCCATCAGCCGGGCGGTCAAGGACTGCCAGGTGGCCGGGCTGTGCCGGGCCACGCCCGGGGACATCGACCGGGCCTGGGAGGCCATCAAGGACGGGGCGAACCCGCGTATCCACACCTTTCTGGCCACCTCGCCCCTGCACATGGAGTACAAGCTGCGCAAGTCTCCGGATCAGGTTCTGGAGATGGCCGAGGCCGCGGTGCGCCATGCGGTCAAATATACCTCCAATGTGGAATTTTCCGCCGAGGACGCCTCTCGATCCGAATGGGATTTCCTGGCCACGGTGGTGGAGCGGGTCATTGCCGCCGGGGCCAGGACCATCAACATCCCCGACACCGTGGGGTATGCCCAGCCCGACGAGTTCGGCGCCCTGATCCGCTATTTGCTGGAAAAGGTGCCCAACAGCGACCAGGCCGTATTCAGCGTGCATTGCCACAATGATTTGGGCCTGGGCGTGGCCAACACCCTGGCGGCCTTGCGCGCCGGGGCCCGGCAGGCCGAGGTGACCCTGAGCGGGATCGGCGAGCGGGCCGGAAACGCGGCCCTGGAAGAAGTGGTCATGGCCCTGAACGTGCGCAAGGACGTCTACAACCTGACCACGACCATCAAGACCGAGCAACTCTTTCCCTCCTGCCGCCTGCTGTCCCTGGTCATCGGTCGGCCCATCCCGGCGAACAAGGCCGTGGTCGGCTCCAACGCCTTTGCCCACGAGTCCGGCATCCACCAGGACGGGATGCTCAAGCACCGCTCCACCTACGAGATCATGACTCCGGAAAGCATCGGCCGTTCCGGCACGGAAATGGTCCTGGGCAAGCATTCCGGTCGGCATGCCCTGAAGAAGCGGCTGGAGGAGCTGGGCTACCGGCTGGACGAGGACCAGGTGGACCTGGTCTTTCAGGCTCTGAAGCGTTTGGCGGACAAGAAGGAGCAGATCGCCACCGAGGACATCGAGGCTCTGGTCCTGGAGGAAATCTACCGCATTCCGGACAAGTACAAGCTGCTTTACCTGAGCGTGCTCTCCGGGAACATGGCCATTCCCACCGCGGCCATGAAGCTGGAGGTGGACGGCCAGGAGAAGCAGTTGGCGGACTTCGGCGTCGGCCCCATCGACGCGGTCTTCCATACCATTGCCAAGCTCTGCTGCCGAGATCCCAAACTGTTGCAGTTCTCGGTCAACGCCATTACCGGGGGCACGGACGCCCAGGGCGAGGTGACCGTGCGTATTGAGGAACAGGGGGCTTCGGCCGTGGGCAGGGGCGCTGATCCGGACATCATCGTGGCCAGCGCCAAGGCCTACCTGAACGCCCTGAACCGCATCGCCAAAAAAATGGAGGAAAAAATATGCCCCAGACCTTAGCTGAAAAAATTCTTCAGGGCCGCACCGAGGAGACGATCACCGGCCCGGGCCAGATAGTCCGGACCCGGCTGTCCTCGGTCCTGGCCAACGATATCACCGCGCCCCTGGCCATCAAGTCCTTCGAAGCCATGGGCGCGACCAAGGTTTTTGACCCGGAAAAGGTCTTCCTGGTCTGCGACCATTTTACCCCGAACAAGGACATCGACTCGGCCCAGCAGGTCAAGGTGGTCCGGGATTTCGCCCGCAAGATGGGCGTAGTCCACTTTTACGACGGCGGCGAATCCGGGGTGGAGCACGCCCTGTTGCCGGAACTGGGCCTGGTGGGTCCGGGCGACGTGGTCGTGGGCGCGGACAGCCACACCTGCACCTATGGCGGGTTGGGGGCCTTTGCCACGGGCATGGGCAGCACGGACGTGGCCGCGGCCATGGCTCTGGGCGAAACCTGGTTCAAGGTCCCGCCCACCATCCGGGCGACCTTTACCGGAACCATGCCCGAGCACCTGGAAGCCAAGGACCTGATTCTGCTGCTCATCGGCAAGATCGGCGTGGCCGGGGCCACCTACAAGGCCCTGGAGTTTGATGGCCCGGTAATCGCGGCCATGGACGTGGAAGGCCGGATGACCATGGCCAATATGGCCATTGAGGCCGGAGGCAAGGTCGGGCTGTTCGCCGCGGACGACAAGACTCTGGCCTATACCCGGGCCGCCGGGCGAGCTGATGCCGCCCCCATTGCCGCCGACCCCGGCGCGGTTTATGAGCAGGAACTGACCTTCGACGTCTCCGGCCTTTCACCCCAGATCGCCTGCCCACACCTGCCGGACAACGTCCGGCCCGTGGAAGAGGTGGCGGGCGTGGTCGTGGATCAGGTGGTCATCGGCTCCTGCACCAACGGCCGAATCAGCGACCTGCGCCGCGCCGCCGCGCTGCTCAAGGGCCGCAAGGCGGCCAAAGGCCTGCGGCTGATCATCCTCCCGGCCACGCCGCTGATCTACAAGCAGGCCCTGCGTGAAGGCCTGCTGGAAATCTTCATGGACGCCGGGGCCGTTGTCGGCCCGCCCACCTGCGGCCCCTGCCTGGGCGGCCACATGGGCATCCTGGCTTCCGGTGAAAAGGTCCTGGCCACCACCAACCGCAACTTCAAGGGCCGGATGGGCAGCCTGGAAAGCGAGGTCTATCTGGCCGGAGCCGGCGTGGCCGCGGCCACGGCGATTGCGGGACGAATCTGCCATCCGGCTGAAATCGTGGGGAGGAGTTAAAATGAGTTACACAGGAGCGGCCCGCAAGGTCGGCACCAATATTGACACGGACGCCATCATCCCGGCCCGGTTTCTGGTCACCACGGACCCACTGGAGTTGGGCAGGAACTGCTTCGAAGGGCTGGAGCCGGGTTGGATCAACCGGGTGCAAAAGGGCGACATCCTGGTGGCCGGGCCGAACTTCGGCTGCGGCTCGTCCCGGGAACACGCGCCCATCGCCATTCTCGGCGCGGGCATGCCCGTGGTCCTGGCCCACAGCTTCGCCCGGATATTCTATCGCAACGGCTTCAACATGGGCCTGACCCTGCTGGAAATCGGCGACGCCGCGGACACCATCAACGAAGGCGACCGCCTGGAAGTGGACCCGGAAAAAGGCCTGATCCGCAACCTGACCCAGAACACGGACATCCCCTGCACCCCGGTCCCGCCGTTCATGCGGGAAATCCTGGCCCAGGGGGGCCTGGTGGGGTATGTGCGCAGGCAGATGACGGAGGGGTGATCTGACTGTTTTTTGAAAGAGGGAACCGCCCGCTTCGCTCAAGCCGCCAAGGACGTCAAGAATAGATTTTTGCCTTCCGCCGGAAAGATGCGGAAGGCAAAAGCTTTGCCGCCTGACGGCGATGTTTCTGTCTCCCGTCAGGAAGCGGCAATCCTTTTGGAAAGCAGCTCTTTCCCTGCTTTCCAAAATGTTTTCCTTGGCGAACTTTGCGCCTTGAGCGACCATCGAAAGCGTGCGGTTCATTTTTGTGAACCATGAACTTTACTGAGGAGAAACGACGACATGCGCAGTTACAATATCGGCTGGTTCCCCGGGGACGGCATCGGGCCGGAGGTGACCATGCAGGGCCGCAAGGTGCTGGACGCGGCCGGGGCGAAATATGGATTCAAGATCAACTGGCAGCACATCGATCTGGGCGGGGAGCGCTACCTGAAGACCGGGGAGCTGGTTCCGGACTCCGTGCTGGAGGAAATGCGCGGCCTGGATTCCATCTACCTCGGGGCCATCGGCCACCCGGACGTCAAGCCGGGCATCCTGGAGCAGGGGGTTTTGCTGAAAATCCGCTTCGCTCTGGACCAGTACATCAACCTGCGTCCGGTGAAGCTCTATCCCGGCGTGGAGTGCCCGCTCAAGGACAAGGGACCGGAGCAGATCGACTACGTGGTGGTTCGGGAGAATACCGAAGGCCTGTACGCCGGCAGCGGCGGGTGCCTGCGCCAGGGCACCAAGCATGAAATCGCGGTCCAGGAGTCCGTGAACACCTACATGGGCGTGGAGCGCTGTCTGCGGTACGCCTTTGAACTGGCCGCCTCCCGGCCGCGCAAAAAGCTGACCCTGTGCGGCAAGACCAACGTCCTGACCTTTGCCTTCGGCCTCTGGGAGCGGGTCTTCCATGAGCTGGCCAAGGACTATCCCCAGGTGGAGCTGGACTACGCCCACGTGGACGCCACCTGCATGTGGATGGTCAAGAACCCGGAGTGGTTCGACGTGATCGTCACGGACAACATGTTCGGGGACATCATCACCGATCTGGGGGCCATCACCCAGGGCGGGCTGGGCATTGCCGCGGGCGGGAACATCAACCCCGAGGGCGTGTCCATGTTCGAGCCCATCGGCGGCTCGGCCCCGAAATACGCGGGGCAGGGCAAGGCCAACCCCCTGGCCGCGATCCTGGCCGGACAAATGATGCTCGTTGAACTCAAGGAAGCTCAGGCGGCCCAGGCCGTGGAGCAGGCCGTGATCAACCTGTTGCCCTCCATGGCCAGCCAGGCCGCCGGACGCATGGGCATGACCACGGACGAGGTCGGCGATCGTGTGGCCAAGGTCGTGGCTTAAACTTCCCTTCCATCTTCTGGGGGACGGGCTGAACTGGTTTTTGCAGACCACGTACGGCACCGTCCTCCAGTTTCTGAAGAATCAGCTTTCCAGCCACGCATCCGCGGCGGCTTACTATTTTCTGTTGTCCATCGGGCCGCTGATCCTGGTGGTCGTCTCCATCCTGAACACCTCGCTGGTCAACCATCCGGAACTGACCGAGGAACTGTTCGCCTTTCTGGCCGAGTTCAACACGGAGCTGAACGAAGACTTTTTTCGACGCATCGGGGTCCTGGAAACGCAGGCCGCGATCAGTGGATTGGGGCTTTTGGGAGTGCTTTGGACCAGTCGGTTGATTATCAGTTCCATCCAGAGCGCCTTTGGGGTGATCTTCCCCAGCAATCACTCCAGAAGTTTCGTTTGGAGCAACCTGCTGTCCTTGGTCCTGGTGCCCGGCGTCCTGATTCTGCTGTTGCTTTCCGCGCTGACCAACGTGATTCTGCGCTTCCTGTCCGACAAGCTGGGGGAATTTTCCTGGCTGATCCAGATTTACGACCTGCTGTTGTCGCTTTCCGGCTTCGTGGTGCCGCTGGCCCTGGTCTTCAGCCTGATCTTCATCTGCTACCGTTTTTTGCCCCTGACCAAGCCCAAGACCTGGCATGCGGCCCTGGGCGCGGGGCTGTGCACCTTGTCCATCCACGGATTGCAACTGGCCTTCTTGCAGTACGTCTCCCTGGCTACCTACAACTACGTGTACGGGTCCCTGGGTGCGGTGATCTTTCTGCTGCTCTGGGTCTATCTCGTCTTTCTGCTCTTTTTCCTCTTCGCCCAGTTCGTGGAAGTGGCCGGCCGGGTGGACATCCTGGCCCTGGACCGGATCATTACCTCCCAGAGCAATTCCACCGGAATCAGCGGGCGCGTGGAAGACAAACTCTTCGGCTCATCCCGGCGCATTTTCTCCAAGTACGCCCAGAGTGTTCCGGCTGGAGAGGTCATTTATCACAAAGGCGACCAGGGCCGGGACATCTACTATCTGCACACCGGCAAGGTCGCGCTGTTCGGCGAAAACCCAACCCCGGACTCCGAGCCCCTGATCGTCATCGAACCAAAACACTTCTTCGGCGAAACCGCCTACCTTCTGGACCAGCCCCGCCACTCCACGGCCCGAGCCGAAACCGACTCAGAATTCCTGCTCCTCTCCTCCAACGTCTTCGAAGACCTCCTGTCCCACAGCCCCAGCGTGTCCCGAAAGATCATCAGCTCCCTGGGGCTGCGGTTGAAGCAGGCGACGAAGGCGGCGGGAGCGGGGTAACCGCATTACTGATCAAACTCATTGTTGTTGAACGAGCGTGTTTTTTCACGTTGCCGGTTGACCGGCAATAACCTTTGTCATGAAAGGAATAGAACCATGAATGTTGTGATTATCGGCGGAGTGGCGTTGGGGCCCAAGGCGGCGTGTCGGTTGAAACGGCTGATGCCGGATGCCCGGGTGACCATCATTGATCAGGGGGCCAGGGTCTCCTACGGCGGGTGCGGCATTCCGTATTATGTTTCCGGGGACGTCAGCGACGTCAAGGAATTGCAGGCCACCAGCTTCCACATGATTCGCGACCCGAAGTTCTTTCACGAGGCCAAGGGCGTGGACGTCCTGACCCGAACGCGGGCCGAGCGCATTGATCGCCAAGCCAAGGTCGTCCATGCCCGAGACCTGGAGTCCGGCGAGAGCGCGACCTTTCCCTACGACAAGCTGGTCCTGGCCACGGGGAGCCGACCGCGTAAGCCGGATCTGCCCGGAGTGAATATGGATGGGGTTTTCGTGGTGTCCAACCTGGAGGAGGCCGAGGGCATCCGCTCCCGGGTGGAGGCGGGCAAGGTGGGCAAGGCCGTGGTGGTCGGGGCCGGGTTCATCGGCTTGGAGATCGCCGAAGCGCTTTCGGACATGTGGGGCGTGGAAACCACGGTGGTGGAAATCGCGGACCAGATCCTCCCCGGTTTCGTCAGCCAAGAACTGGCCCGGATGGCCCAGCATCACATGCAGGAGCAGGGAGTGAGCTTCCGGTTGTCGGCTACGGTAAAGGGATTTGCCGGAGCCGCCGGAGACGGAGACGGGGCCGTGGAGCGGGTGCTCCTGGAAGGAGAGGAACTGGAGGCGGATCTGGTGATTCTCTCCGTGGGCGTGATTCCCAACTCCGAACTGGCCAAGGACGCCGGGCTGGAGGTGTCGCCCCGCGGCGGCATTGTCGTGGATACGCGCTTGCGGACCTCGGACCCGGACATTTACGCCGGCGGCAACTGCGTTCAGGTGACCAATCTCGTCACGGGCCAGCCTGGGTACTACCCCTTGGGCTCGCTGGCCAACCGCCAGGGCCGGGTGATCGGGACCAATCTGGCAGGCGGCGACGCCGAGTTTCCTGGAGCCGTGGGCAGCTTCGCGGTCAAATTGTTTGAAATTTCCGTGGCCGGAGCCGGGTTGTGCCCGGAAGCGGCTCAACGGGCCGGGCTGGATGCCGTTCATTCCCATGTGGTCCAGTCGGACCGGGCCCATTTTTTCCCGGAAAACGAATTGATGCACTTGGAAATGGTCGTGGAAAAAAGCGGCCCGAAAAAAGGCCGGGTCCTTGGCGCGCAGGGGCTGTGCGCCAAGGGGGACGGTCTGGTGGGCCGGGTCGGGGCCGTGGCCGCGGTTCTGGGCGACCATCCGCATGTCTCCGTGATCGGCAATCTGGAATATCCCTATTCTCCCCCCTTTTCCTCGGCCATGGACATCGTCAACGCCGCGGCCAACGCTGCGGAAAACATCCTGGAGGGCCGCTGCGCCTCCATGACCGTCTCGGAATTCGCCCGGCTCTGGAATGACCAGGACCGCGACTTCCGGGTCCTGGATTGCCGCGGACCGGCCAATGCCCAACCGTTCCTGGAAAAACACCCCGATGTCTGGATGAACATCCCCCAGGATGAGCTGCGGGTCAGGCTGGACGAAGTGCCCCGGGACAAACCGCTGGTTCTGGTCTGCAACGCCGGAGGCCGGTCCTACGAGGCCCAGATCACCTTGAAAGAGGCCGGTATCGGCGACGCCCTGAATCTGCAAGGGGGCGTGGCGGCGATACGCAGGAGCGGAATGGACGAGGTGTAGGAGGCCGGTGAAATACCGCGCGGATATTTATGATGGGTTAAGGAAGAGCAATGGCCAACTTGCAGGTCAAAGGCATGGACGACAGTCTTTCTGACCAGTTGAAACGACAATCTGCCATGGCATGGTTCGGCGCAAACCTGCATTTGAGGTGGTACGAGGATGAGCGATAACCCCATATCCCTGACCACGCCGCCCTAGGGCTACGCCGACTGGCTGGCGGAACTGAAATACCGCATCCATACAGCCCAGCAACGCTCCACCCTGGCGGTTAACCGCGAATTGGTGCTGCTTTACTGGCAGATCGGCCGTGATATTCTGACTCGGCAGGCCGATCAGGGCTGGGGGGCCAAGGTCATTGCCCGACTGGCCCACGATCTGCCCAATGCCTTTCCGGAGATGAAAGGCTTCTCCCGCGCCAATCTCATGTATATGCGAGCATTTGCCGAGGCTTGGCCGGACGAGCAAATTGTCCAACAGGCTGTTGGACAATTGCCGTGGGGGCACAATCTGGTCCTGCTTACCAAACTCAAGGATCGTGAAAAAAGGCTGGCCTATGCGCGGAAAACCATCGAGAACGCCTGGTCGCGCAATGTGCTGGTAATGCAGATCGAGACCCGCCTTCTGGAGCAGCCAGGGCAAGGCACTGACCAACTTCGACCAGCGCCTGCCCAAACCGCAATCCGACCTTGCCCGCGAGTCATTGAAGGACCCCTATCGGTTCGATTTTCTCGGTCTGACCGACGAGGCCCAGGAGCGCGCAATTGAATTGACATTGGTGCAGCATGTCACGCAATTCCTGCTGGAACTGGGCGCGGGTTTCGCCTTTGTCGGCCGACAGGTCCTGATTGATGTCGGTGGCGACGAGTTTTTCATCGACCTGCTCTTCTATCATCTCAAGTTGCGCTGCTATGTGGTGATCGAACTCAAGGCCGGCAAATTCAAGCCGGAACACTTGGGGCAACTGAGTTTTTACCTGACCGCCGTTGATGCTCAGGTCAAAAGCGAGCAGGACAACCCTACGATCGGTTTGTTGCTTTGCAAGAGCAAGAACAAGGTGGTTGCGGAATACGCTCTGCGTGACAACGCTCAGCCGCTGGGTATCGCGGAATACAAACTGCTGGAGACCTTGCCGGAATCCCTGCAAAGCAGCCTGCCGACAATCGAGCAGATTGAGTATGAACTGGAGGGAAGGGAGGTATGAAACTGACCTCCGAAGACACGCGGATGCTATTATGATGGGTTAACAGTGATGGGACGGCCCCGTCCCATCACTGTTACGCATTATTCGTAGTGGCTCCAAAGCCTGAGAACTTTTACCGCTCGCTCGTTCTCGAGCACTTGGTAGACCAGACGATGCTGAATATTGATGCGGCGTGAATAGGCCCCCGCAAGATCACCAATGAGCTTCTCAAACGGAGGTGGTTTGCGGTATGGATCTTCTGCAATCAGTGCCAACAATGCCTGGGCTTTTGGCTTGAGGCCGCTGGAGGCCAGTTTCTTCGCGTCTTTCTGGGCTTGCTTGGTGTAAACCAACTTCCATGTCACCAGTCCAGCTCCTCATCACATTCATCCACGGGGGTACCCATCCCCTCACGAATAGACTCCCGCATACCTGGTATGGACAGCAGGTAAAGTGTTTCCTGAATTGCCGACCAGTCTTCTTCGGACACTAGGACGGCTTTGTTCCGCTTACCCATGATGACGATTGGTTGGTGGGACTCGGCAGTTTCATCAATCAAACGATAAAGGTTACTGCGCGCCTCAGTTGCTGTGATTCCGGTCATGACGCACCTCTCGCGTGTTCATTTTTTTATCGATTGTACGCCTTCCGGTACGTACGTCAAGGCGATCGCCCTATGGTCCGCCTCAGGAGCAGCGTGTTTTTTTTCGCTGTCGCCTGCAGCCGGGTGTTAAGTTGATTTTTTCTTTCGCGCATCCTTGACCATGTAAGAATTTCCCGGTCCGCGCTTGAGTTCAAACAAATCAATGGCCTTAAATAGGCTACTAAGATTTTTAAAACCATAATTCCTAGTATCAAATGAGGTTTTGTTCGATATATGTGAGCCCACAGGGCCAAGAGCTGCCCAACCATCATCTTCCTCAGTTGCTTCGATTGCCTGACGCAACAAATTTATAAGTTTGGTGTCGGATTTAATGTTTTTTGATTTTGTCTGTACCGTTCCGTTCTGCTTTGGTTCCTGATCTAAAAATAGAAACTTTGAACACGCATTCACAAAAGGAGCCGGAGTCTTACGCTCACCAAATCCCAGAACAACCTTACCTTCAGCAAGGGCACGTGTGACCATTGGTGTAAAATCACAATCAGATGAAACAAAACACATTACATCAATATTTTTGGTATACATAATATCCATTGCGTCAATAACAAGCGCGATATCCGAGGCGTTTTTACCTTTTGTCAAGTCATACTGCTGAACCGGCTGAATTGCGTATTCGTGTAAAAGGTCTTCCCATGGCTTTAGAGTAGGCGCTTTCCAGTTCCCATAAGCCTTCCTTATAGTCACAACACCATATTTAGCTACTTCGCTCAAAATGCCTTCAAATTTATTCGCAGGGGCATTATCTGCATCTATGAATAATGCTATTTTCTGTTTTATTTCGTCCATTTCGAGTTGAATCTCCCTATAAACTTAACGCCTGAACTAAGCGGCCGCATCAATCGCGAAGCGATTGATCGGTCTGCTTGAGTAAATGATTAGGCTCACACTGCACAAATGCGCGAGCCACGTGATAAACGATTGAGACAGCGCTACGAGCATCGTTTTCAAGAGCTTCTCGGTCGCTGATGTAGTCGCCCAACGTGATGTCATTCGAAGGACGACCAGCATGCAGCAGATCGTTTCTGCGCGAACGAAGTCGATCAACTTCATCCCCGCAGTACTCGAGAAACCTGTCCATTGCCCGCTTGTCTCCGCCAGATTTTTTGTGGTGTAGCGTCTCAACAATTGACTGAGCAAGAACAACACACGCCAAGTAGGCGCCTGAGCAGTAACAGCGCTCAAGCTCTCGCTCCAAAGTGCCGAATCTCTCGGGCAAATTCCGGACTGAAGAAAGGTTGTACAGCTTGAGGCTGAGACCGGTAACGACGTCGCGTCTTGACATCCACTCATCAGGAGTTGGTGGATAGACGCAAAACGTTTCCGCAATTGCTTCTGGTCTGTGCGACATCTTTTCCCTGTGAGCCTACGCCCGGCTCACGCGCGGTTTGGAGCCGCGAAGCGGCGAGGATCGGTCGCTGTGCAGCTGATGGTTAATTTAATCAAATTTGAGAAGGTACCCAGAAATATGGTTCTTGCCGTACGGGTTTTCATCGTCTGGCGCCTCGTTTCCGGTGACGAGATAGAACGTCTCATTGGGGTCAAACCCGGAAACGATTCGGTGCATGGTGTACAGGAATCCTTCCTGTACAATATGCATCACTTCTGAGGTGGTTCTTGCAGCTTTATATACTTGGTGACCTATATAAATTGCCGGAGCCTTATGGGGTTGCTGGCGTCCAGGCCATCGTCGCGCCTGTTCATGTTCTTTTTTCTTGCGTATAACCTCGATTGCTGCATCAAGACATTCAACGCAATTGTGAAGCGTTCCCTCATTTGGTGGAAGCGAAAGCTCGTAGTCCACAGACCATTTTGAATCCAGACTAGCGCGGAAAACTGCTGGCGTTAAGCGGCGTAGATTTTCCACATCAGAGGTTCTTACGCCCCACTCCATTGCATCAAGCCGCAATTGCTCTGGATCAACTTGTACGTAATCAGTTGGTCTCCTCACATGCTCCGAAATCCAACGCTTGTTACGAGTCCAGTATGGCGCTTTCAAGCCACCACGGCCTAGCCCCAATAGCCCAAGCCCTGCTCCATTGCCTTCGACATCAACCCATTGATGGATCGCATAATCTTGTTCTATTTCAACAAATAGTGCTTTCCTGATTTCGATGAGACACTCGAAATATTTACCTATGTCTTTGAGACCAGCTGCTTGCATGAGAAGCTGTTTGGACTCACCTTCTTGCAAAAGGTCCGTCAGCATAACGTCACCCAACGTTCTGCCAATGACCTGTCTTAGTATTTCATCAATAAATACGTGCGCAGCCTCATAATAATTTCTCACTGTTGCTGGTTCTGCGAGCTGGCCGTAATGCTTTGTTATGACTCGTTGTTTATTAAGCGCTTTTATTGTCCCTGATTTAGGCAGCTGTAGACCTAGCTTCCTCAGCTCCCCAACAAGCTCGTCGAAGCTCTTTGACTCAATGTTTTTCTGCTGATCTACCTCCTTCTCTAATAGGACGGCCAGCACAACAAGCTCCAATGCATCCTGCAACAAGATTAATCCTGCAGAGCAAGAATGAGCGTTTCCCGAAGAGACTAGCGGCTTCGTTTCTCCTAGTACTGCTTTAGCTGTCATCAACGAGTGCAAAGTTGCGGATTTCAAAAAGGTCTCCTTAAGCTAACGTACCGGTCACCGGCGGCAGCTTTTTGCCGTCCGGTGCGCTGGATGGTTGGGCCGAATTTGCTTCTGGTCTTATGCCGGATCTACACCGACAAATTGTCGGCCAGTTTTTTCATCTACAAAGACCCAATGCCCCACTACGTTGTCTTTCCCATAGATGTAGTCTCCAAGCTCATCTCGCCCTTCGGTAAAGACGCAATGACCAGATGAAATACCTGGGGGGACTTGAAATCCGGGATGTCCAGCCCATTGAAGTATTTTACTACTATCAAGGTCTCGTGCAGTATCTAACTCTGTAATCGAAAATAACTTTCCATCAGTGGAATCCACTTTAATGTGAATAGCCTTCTTCCATTGAAGGTGTGCATCTACGAACCAAGGAAGTAACGCTATGTTATCGCCATTGGCGCACATCGCAACGGATGGATAAATGACACCAGCAAATTTCTTATCGCCACCTTCGAGTAATTCATAGTGAAGCTCAGCAATTGCTGCGGTCAGCTTATACTTGTCCTGCTCGTTCAAAATAATCTTCTCTGAAAATAATTCACTTAGTATGTCTTCTGCCAAAAAGTCATTTGAGGTCGCAACTTTCTCTACAGGCCGACTGGACAACCATGTTGGCGCTTCACGTTCAGAACCAAGAGAGGTGTAGACAGAATGCGTGTGCCCCAGGCATGATATAATTGGACTTATCTGCATCTCCCAAATTGAGAAGACAAACTGTTCACCCGGCTGAGCTCCCAGCTCAAACAGAAGCGGTGATTTTGATGTCGCCGCATAGAATAGAGGAAAACCTTTTCTGTTTAACCTACCGGCTGGACAGATAGATGCTGGCGGATAGCTCAAATGTTCGACCCCTATTCCTTTTGTTGAGCTAAAAGAACCTTCCAATTTCCTAGCTCGATATACAAAGGCTCCTGCTGGGATTTGGGGAACGCGGATTGTCCTTCCTCGCATGCGTTCTTCAATCTCTTTCTTAATCTGATCTATATCGAGTGAAGAGAGGCGGTTGCGAAGATCACTCACGAATGTTCTATCTATAATAGTTCCGTTAGCCAAGAATCTGCTCCTTCATGCTGCCCAACAGTGTTATTATGCGGAACTCACAAAAATCCGTCCCCTAAAATTTCCGGCCCTACAACTGCTGATTTGGCAAGCACTTTTCGAAAAAAAAGGTCCGCATTTGCCATGTTATCTCAATATATTGGGAAATGTCTGTCAAATCCTTCTTGACTCCGAGGTCAGCTTTATGCTTTGTGCTGAAGTTAGCTTTATGCGGCAGCCATATACTCACCACAAGAGCGGGGCATAAAGCCAATCTCGGAGGAAATGACGGATGAAACCGTGATCACTTTTGACGACTGGGAAAAGGTCTTGAAGGCCAGTGTCCCACCGGAACGTTATCACGCATATCGGGAAGCCATCGTCAAATTCCGGTACTGCTTCGGGAAACCGATAACGTACCAAATGTTGAAGCCTTTAAACGACATTTGGAGTGGAAGCAATCGTATCCGGCTTCTGATCGTTTCGCGGTCCGTCGAGAGGCGTTGCGTGGTATTACTTGGAAGGACGCAGGCGCATGACGGAGAAAATGGCATCATCGCCCGAGAAAACAGAGCCCGGCGATGAAAGGGCTTTTCACCGCGAAATCTCAAGTATATGCTCTCCTTTGTCGAGGCGTGGCCCGAGGCTGAATTTGTGCAGGAGGGGATTGCACAATTGCCATGGTATCATCACCTCGCCCTGCTTGATAAACTGAATACCTCGTCGCTGGTCCGCACAACAGGCGATCACTCTCAACTGGTCGCGCCAATGTGCTGGTGATGCAGATCGAGCCCCGCCTTCAGGTGCGCCAGGGCAAGGCGCTAACCAATCTTGACCGACGCCTCCCCAAACCGTAATCCGATTCCCGCATTCCATCAGCGTCAAAAGAAGGAGCGAACATCATGGGCCAACCTCAACCCATATCCCCATTTACCGCCCAGGAGTATTTGGCCTGGGAAGCGGAGCAGGCGGGCAAGCATGAGTATTTTTTTGGCGAAGTCTTTGCCATGGGCGGCGCTTCCCGGCGGCATGTGACCGTTGCGGGAAATGTTTTTGCGGCACTTGACCAGATACTGGCTGATACCCCTTGTCGTGCCTACATGGCGGACATGATGGTGGAGGCGGTGGCGGGTGAGGTGTATTATTATCCGGACGTGTTCGTGACCTGTGATCCGGTGGATCATCAAGCGGACCGGTTCATGCGCTCGCCGGTTCTGGTGGTCGAGGTGCTTTCGCCTTCCACCGAGGGCTATGACCGGGGGGAGAAGTTTGCCAGGTATCGCTTGATCCCGTCCTTGCGAGAGTACGTGTTGATTGACCCGGAACGCTTGGCTGTGGATATCTTTCAGCGCACGGACGAGGGCGTCTGGACTTTGCGTGATGTGCTGGCTGAAAAGCCGTTGCATTTTGACAGTTTGAAGCTGGAGATTGCTTGGCAACGGGTGTTTCGGAACGTGACGGAGTAGGGGTAAGTGTTTTCAACAATCAAACCATAGAGCCGATATCATGAACTCAATTTTTGATCAGTTTCCGTCCCGCCGGGGGCGGATGGAGTATGTTTGTCTGGGCTGCGGGGCCCGGTTGGATATTGATGAATTGTATTACACCTGTCCGCAATGCAACGAGGTTTTGCTTCTGGAGGACCTGGATTTCGACGCATTGCGGCAAACGAAGCCCGGGCAGTGGCGGGAGACCTTTGATTTGCGGGCCGCTACCAGGCGTCCGGAACTCAAGGGGATATTTCGGTTCTACGAACTGATGGCCCCGGTGCTGGAGCCGGAGGACATCATCTGGCTGGGGGACGGGAATACGCCGATCATTCCCGCGTCCCCGGCCCTGGCCGGGCATGTGGGCCAGGAGCTGGCCTTCAAGAACGACGGCCAGAATCCCAGCGCCTCGTTCAAGGACCGGGGCATGGCCTGCGCCTTCAGCTATCTCAAGGCCCTGATCCGGCGGCACGGTTGGGACCAAGTGCTTACGGTCTGTGCTTCCACCGGAGACACTTCGGCGGCCGCGGCCCTGTACGCCGCCTATGTGGGCGGGGCCGTGAAGAGCGTGGTGCTGTTGCCCCAGGGCAAGGTCACCCCGCAGCAGCTGGCCCAGCCTTTGGGCAGCGGGGCCGTGGTTCTGGAGTTGCCCGGCGTGTTCGACGACTGCATGAAGGTGGTGGAGCATCTGGCCGAGAACTACCGGGTGGCCCTGCTCAATTCCAAGAACGCCTGGCGCATCCTGGGCCAGGAGTCCTACGCCTTTGAAGTGGCCCAGCACTACGGCTGGGATCTGGCGGGCAAGGCGGTGTTCGTGCCCATCGGCAACGCGGGCAACGTCACGGCGATCATGAGCGGTTTTCTAAAATTGCACGACCTGGGGATCATCGAGAACCTGCCCCGGATTTTCGGGGTGCAATCATCCCACGCCGACCCGGTGTATCGGTATTATCACGAAGCCGATCCGGCCAAGCGGACGTACCGGCCCGTGACCGTCCGGGCCAGCGTGGCTCAGGCGGCGATGATCGGCAATCCGGTCTCCTTTCCCCGGGTGCGCCACCTGGTGGACCGGTACGAGCAGGCCGGCGGGCCGGGACTGTTCCATGTGGTCCAGGTGGAGGAGCAGGCCGTGATCGAGGGCATGCTCCTGGCCAACCGCCACGGCCACATTGCCTGCACCCAGGGCGGGGAATGTCTGGCCGGGCTGTTGCGGGCCCGGGAGCTGGGCCTGATGCAAGCCGGGGAAACCGCGGTGCTGGATGCCACGGCCCATGCCCTGAAGTTCATCGGATTCCAGGAAATGTACTTTGAGAACAGCTTCCCGCCGGAATACGGGATTACGCCCAAAGAGGAACTGATGAACGCGCCGCAACGGGTCCTGTCTCCGGAGGTCAAGGCCGAACTTCCGGCCCAGGAGTTCACGGTCCAGGCGGCCCAGGCTGTGGCGGGCGTGCTCGGCTTGCAGGTCAGGGAGCGAGGGTAGGCCTTGCCGGCCAAGGTTCGGGCCGACCAGGCCCTGGTGGAGCAGGGTCTGGTCGAAAGCCGGGAGCAGGGCAAACGGCTGATCATGGCCGGGCGGGTGTCCGTGGTGCAGGGCGGTTCAGCCCGGCCCGTGGACAAGCCCGGCCAACCTCTGGCCCCGGATGCGGAGCTGCGGGTCGCCGCCGGGGAGCGCTTCGTCAGCCGGGGCGGGGAAAAGCTGCTCACGGCTCTGGAGCATTTCGGTCTGGACGTCCGGAACATGGTCGCCCTGGACGTGGGCGCGTCCACCGGCGGGTTCACGGATTGTCTCCTGCAGCACGGCGCGGCCAAGGTCTACGCCGTGGACGTGGGGCGGGGCCAACTGCATTGGAAGCTGCGCCAGGATGCGCGGGTGGTCAATCTGGAAGGGGTGAACTTTCGCCATGCCGGACCGGACCTGCTGCCCGGGCCCGTGGACCTGATCGTCGCGGACTGCTCCTTCATCTCCCTGCGCCTGATCTTGCCTGCCTGTCTGCACTTCCGCAAACCAACCACGGAAATCATCGCCCTGATCAAGCCCCAGTTCGAGGCCGGACCGGGGGTCGGGGACAAGGGCGTGATCCGCGACCCGGAAGTCCGGGAGAGGGTGGTCGCGGATGTCCGCTCCCATGCCGAAGAGGTGTTGGGGCTGACCTGCCTGGGGATCGTCCCGTCCGGGATTCTTGGCCCCAAGGGGAACCAGGAGTATCTGGCGCGTTTCGGTGGGGGAAGGTGAGCGAGGCTTACGCGGGGCCAACAGCCGGAAGCGGATCGCGATTGCGGACGTTGTCTCGCCAGGTATTCAGCGGAGCGCAACACCCCTTGCCCTGGAGCAGGGCCTTTCGAGAGGCCCCGCCGCTGACGGGATCCTGCATCAGGCGACAATTATAGCGAACGTTCTCCGCGTCCCAGACAATTTCCGGACAACGCGGCAGATAGCCGTGCTTGCGGTGGGACTCCATGCATTGATCCGTAAGGCAGCACCATCCGCAACCGACGCAGGGTTTAGTCGGCATGAAAAACGTTCCCTTGGACGCGGATCGTCGTGATGATCCCGAGTGGACAATGCCGGGAGGAGGCAGGATTGTTGCTGGTGGACACGATGCGGCTCTCAAGATGCGTGTTGTGAGGGACTGAAGTGTTGAGTATGCGCCTGTTTCGTGAAAACATCCAGCACCCAAACAACATAACCGGTTCACACCGAAACAGGAGCCGCCGCGATGGATCAGCAGGAAATCGTCCGCGTATTTGAGGAGTTTTTTGAAAAGTACAAGAAAACCGAAGGGGATCGGAGTTCCTGGTCCGCGCACTGGACCGAGCAAATGTCCTCCGGGGCTTCGGTGGAGGTGAACATGACCAAGTGTCCCAAGGGAACGACGTTCAAGGTCTTCAAGAACGGTTCCAAGCTGGGTGAAATCAGCGGGTGGGATGCGTTTTTTACGGAGATGGAGCGGATGGTCGGAGAAGACTGGGACGCGGAGACGTTTTTCGACTCCATGCGGGATTTTTCCTGACCGTGCTCAGCCAGGAGCTGGTAAATGATTCAGGCCGTTCAGACCAAGACATCCCGCTCTTCGGTCAACATGGCCAGGGCCAGTTGCATTTCCTGCTCGAAGCGGTTCTGGACCGCGGAGCGCACGGCCTGGGTGGAGCCGGTGAATCGGGTTTTCCGCTCACTGTAGATGGCCTGGATCAGGTCGCTCTCGCGAGGGGGGGCGTTGGCGGAAACGGTGTCCAGGGCGCGTTGGAAGATGTTCGCGGCTCCGTTGACGCCGTGCTGCACCGCCGTGCTCCAGAGTACTTCCCGCAGGGCCGGGGAAGCCTGGTTCGGATCGATGCCGGTGCGGCGATTTATCAGGTTGGCCGCGGGATCGTAGTAGGTCTTCTGGGTGAAGGCGTGCTGCAATCCGGCGAACCGTTCCGGGTTTTCCCGGTGGATGCGCTTCCATTCCGCGGGCATGGCTCCGGTGCGGCCTTTGGTGTTGGCCGGGCCAGCTTCGCGCAGCCGCTTGGCCCATTGAGGGGCCTCGGAGTCCAGGAATTTGAGAAAGGCATCCATCCCACCCGTCCTGGAAGACAGTTGGTACGTGCCGTAGCAGGTGCCGCCCAGGCGGTCATAGCCGATGGCGTCCGGGCGACTGGCGGACTCGAACCGGGCCGCCAGAATCCCGGGCTGGGACTGTGAAATGCTTTGCTCCGTTGGGCCGGCGGCCTTCTGTTCCAGGAAGGGCGTCGCGGCCTGGAGCGATGACCCTCCGTCCGCCGTCCCGCTGCGCCCGGCATGCAGCCGCTCGGTCGGTGTCGCGTGGCCGGGGTGGGCCGGGCCCAAATCGCGGCGGGTTGAATGGTCAATTTTTTGGCGCAAGCCGTCCACTGAATACTGGGGCGTGTACGCGGAAATGGCCCGGCGCAGGGTGGACGGGTTCGCGGGCGACGGCGCGGGGGGAGAGGGCGGTTGCACCACCGCGGACTGGATCAGGGCTACCAGAGCCGCCGGGGAACCGATCAGGGAACTTGCCGCGGGGTTTTGCGTGGAGCCGGTGACATGGCCGATCAGTTGAGAGAGGGGATCTGGCCCGCTCGCACCTGGAGCGCCGGTTCCGTTCAGCATTGGGGCGAGAGAGTCCAACACGGTCTTTTGCAGGGTTTCCGGAATCTGTTCCGAGACGGTTTTGGAGATCGATTCCGGGAGTATTCCCGTGAGTTTTCCCGTAGCTGTTTCCGGGACGGCATGTGTCGAGGCGGCTTTCCGGCTCATGTGCGTCAAGGGGGATGTGCCCGACAGCAATTGGGCTGTTGGATCAGCGGATGATCCTCCCAGCTGCTGGGGAAGATCGCCCATGGATTGAATGGCCGAGGCGTTCAAGGACATCTTGAGCATCTCGGCCAAAAAGTCGGCGTTCTGACGCTGTTCCGATCCCGGCGATTGGCCCGAGAGCGGAGACGGTTTGTGCTGTTGGCCGGGGAATAGCAAGGGCGACCAGGGTTGGTTGACGATCATCTCCTCTTCCTTGGTTGTGAATTGTTCCCTGAAGTTCTACAAAATCCGGGCCAGTCGTTTCTGGCGCCGCGACGTTGATGGCGGACCTTTCGCCCATCACTCCGCCTCGTCCATTCTCCCTACAAGAACTCATTCTCCAGGAGGTCCCATGCCCGTTCATCCCTTGGCCGGAAAAATCGCTCCCCAAGACATGCTGCCCAATATTCCCCGCGCCCTTTCCCGATACTACACTCTGGAGCCGGACCCGGGCCTGGCCGAGGAACGAGTGGCCTTCGGCACTTCGGGGCATCGCGGCGTGGCCGAGGCCCGGTCCTTCAACGAGGCGCACATCCTGGCCGTGACGCAGGCGGTCTGTGAGTACCGGACCGGGGCCGGCATAACCGGGCCGCTGTTTCTGGGCATGGACACCCACGCCCTGTCCGAGGCGGCTCTGGCCACGGCTCTGGAGGTGTTTGCGGCCAACGACGTCCAGGTCATGATTCAGAAAGGATTGGGCTACACTCCCACCCCGGTGATTTCCCACGCAATTTTGACCTTCAATCGCGACCATGCCGGATCTCGGGCCGACGGAGTGGTGATCACGCCCAGCCACAATCCTCCGGAGCACGGCGGCTTCAAATACAATCCCCCCCACGGCGGCCCGGCGGACACGGACGTGACCAAGGTCGTGGAGAACCGGGCCAACGAACTGTTGGAGCAGAATCTGCGCGGCGTGAAGCGCGTGTCCCTGGCGCGGGCTTTGGCCGCGAAGACCGTCCAGGAATATGATTATATCGCGCCGTATATCGCCGACCTGGCCGATGTGGTGGACATGAAAGCCATTGCCCGGGCCAAACCGCACCTGGGCGTGGATCCCATGGGCGGCTCGGGGATCGCCTTTTGGGCGCCCTTGGCCGAGCGCTACGGTTTGGATCTGACCGTGGTGAACACGAACCTGGACCCGCGCTTCGCCTTCATGCCCCTGGACAGGGACGGGGTGATCCGCATGGATTGCTCTTCCCCGTATGCCATGGCCGGACTCCTGGAGCAAAAGGACCGTTTCGACCTCTGTTTCGGCAACGATCCGGACTATGACCGCCACGGCATCGTCACCCCGGCCGGGTTGATGAACCCAAACCACTATCTGTCCGCTGTCGTGGCCTATCTCTTTGCTCACCGCCCGCAATGGAGCGCGAAGGTGCGAGTGGGCAAAACCGTGGTCACCAGTTCCATGCTGGACCGGGTGGCGGCCTCTCTGGGCCGGGAGGTGCACGAAGTGCCCGTGGGCTTCAAGTGGTTCGTGCCCGGGCTGCTGGACGGCAGCCTGGGACTGGGTTGCGAGGAGAGCGCCGGAGCATCGTTTCTGCGTAAAAACGGCTCGGTCTGGACCACGGACAAGGACGGGCTGGTCATGGATCTGCTGGCCGCGGAAATGCTGGCCGTGACCGGCAAGACGCCTCAGGAACTCTATGACGATCTGGCGGACAAACTGGGCAGGCCGGTCTACGAGCGACGGCAGGCCCCGGCGGATCTGGCCCGGAAAAAGGCCTTCAAATCCATGACCCCGGAGATGGTCCGGGCGGATACGCTGGCCGGGGAGCCGATCAAGGCCGTGCTGACCAACGCTCCGGGCAACGACGCATCCATCGGGGGCCTGAAGGTGGTCGCGGCCAACGGCTGGTTCGCGGCCCGGCCGTCGGGAACCGAGGACATCTACAAAATCTATATCGAAAGCTTCCGCGACCAGGCGCATCTGGAGCGACTGGCCGAGGAGGCCCAAGCTTTGGTGGACGCCGCGTTCCAGGCGGCCGGCGTGGTCTGATTGCCCTCCATTCTTCTCATTCATCCCCCGGTGGCCAAGGCCTGCGAGCCGCCGGGAGGCATTGCCGCATTGCTCGGAACCCTGGAGCGGGCCGGAGTGGACTGCGCGGTTCTGGACCTGAATCTGGAGGGGCTGGGGGGATTGATTCGGGCAGACGTGGCCGGAGACGACGCTTGGACCCGGCGGGCCGCGCGCCACCGGGACCGGAACCTCGACGCGATCCGCCGCAGGGAGACCTATGACTCGCCCGATCGCTACGCCCGGGTGGTCGCGGACCTGAATCGCCTGGTGGAGCGGTCCGTTCCGGGCGGTTCAAGCCCGGGCATCCGGATTTCCCTGGCCAACTACCAGGACGACCGCTTGGCTCCCACGCGGAGCCGGGATCTGCTCCGGGCCGCGGAAACCCCGGAAGCCAATCCCTTTCTCCCCGTTCTCGCGCCCCGGCTGACTCGGGCCATGGAGACGCTTCAGCCCTCGGCCGTGGGCTTTTCCCTGAATTATCTGAGCCAGGCTCTGTGCACCTTCGCCCTGATCGGTTTCATCCGTCGCCGCTGGCCGAATACAGCGATTCTTCTGGGCGGCGGGCTGGTCACCTCGTGGTCCGGGAGACTGGCCAAAGCAGATGAGCCACTGACGGGTTGTGAGCTGAAGCCGTCGAGCGAATCGGTGGGGGCGACTTCAGGGGACGTTTCAAGGGATGCTTTAAAAACCCTGGATGGTCTTTTCTCCGGACTGGTGGACGCGGTGATTTCCGGGCCGGGGGAAGGCCCGCTGCTCCAATGGTTCGACAAGGCCGCGCCAGGAAAGGTTCGGCCCGGACTCCCGGACTATGGCCTTTTTCCCCTGAACGATTATTTCGCGCCGGGGCTGATTCTGCCCTATGCCGCTTCCCGGGGGTGCTACTGGAATCGGTGCGCCTTTTGTCCGGAACCGGCGGAGGGCAACCGGTACGCTCCCGTGGGCCGCGGCCGGGTGGTGGATGACCTGCGGACCTTGGCCGAAAGACATCGGCCCGTACTGCTGCATCTGGTGGACAACGCCCTGAGCCCGGCCCTGCTGGACGAACTGATCCGCACCCCGCCGGGACCTCCCTGGTATGGTTTCGTCCGATTTTTTCCGCGTCTCGCGGACCCGGAGTACTGCCGCGCCCTGCGCCGGGCCGGTTGCGTGATGCTCAAGCTGGGGCTGGAGTCCGGCAGTCAGGCCGTGCTGGATCGGGAAAACAAGGGCGTGGACCTGGCCTTGGCCGAGCGGGTGCTCGAGAGTCTGCGCGCCGCCGGGATAGCCCGTTACGTTTACCTGCTGTTCGGCACGCCCTCGGAGTCCGAGTTCGAGGCCCGGGCCACTCTGGAATTTACGGTCCGGAACAGCCGCGCCATCAGCTTTCTGAACCTGGCTTTGTTCAATCTGCCGTTGGCCGGGCGAGGGCGAGCCGGATTGGAGGTTTTGCCGTACGATGACGATCTTTCCCTGTATGCCGGCTTTCAGCATCCCGAAGGCTGGGATCGTCCCTTGGTGCGTCGTTTTCTAGACCGGGAATTCAGACGTCATCCGGCCATTGCCGCGATTTTGCGCCGCGACCCGCCCTTGTTCACCTCCAATCACGCCCCCTTTTTTGGGGAACGTTCGGAAGCCTGAACTGATCCAGGGATTACCGATGCGAAGGTTTTTGTAACTACTCAGCACAGAGTAATTCTGTTGCCGGGGTCGGAATCGGGATCGGGATCGGGATCGAAAACGCTGGGATACGTTCTCAATTCCTGTTTCGATTCCGACTCCGATAGCGAAGCCCCGACCCCGATACCGATTGCCGGAGCAAGAGCGGACACAGAATGGACTGAGTCGTTACAGGTTTTTTTGCTTACGGATTGATAGCCTTGAGGAAGTCGGCTATCTTGGGATGCGCCGCGCTGTTTTTCGCCGAAGCCTCCTTGCGGGGGGCAGTGTCGCGAATATCATCCGCGCATGAAAGTGTGGGGACAAGGTTTTTCAAATGACGGATTTTTCAAACTATCCGGTTTTTCATCTCCATATCGGAGAATGTTTCCTGTCCAAGGACCCCACGCTGGTCTGCACGGTGCTGGGGTCCTGCGTCGCGGTGTCCTTTTTTCAACCGGCCATTCCTCTGGGGGGCATATTTCATGCCCTGCTGCCGGACTCGACGGATTATAACGGCGAGAATGTCGCCAAGCAGCCCTGTCGGTTCGTGAATCACTCCATTCAGAGCATTCTCTCGGCCGTTGAGCGACACGGCGGACGGCGCAAGGACATTCAGATCAAGGTCTTCGGCGGCGCGGAACTGTTCGGATTCACCGGTGGTAAACGTTCTTCCTCTTGCAGCGTCGGACGAAAGAACGTTCAGATGGCGATCATGGAACTGGAACGAGCCGGGCTGCGGGTCATGGCCTCGGATGTCGGCGGCTCGGTGGGTCGGAAATTATATTTTTTGAGTCATACGGGCGAGGTTTGGGTCAAGCGGATCAAACGTTCTATTTTTCCGGATGATCGAACCGTCTGTTCCAATTCAACAATCCAGCAAAACGAGTCAGGCCGATGAAACAGCAAATCAAGGTGCTGGTTGTGGACGATTCCGCCCTGGTCCGGCAGACGCTGATTGAACTGCTTTCCTCGGACCCGGGCATCGAGGTGATCGGGGCCGCCGGAGATCCGTATGCCGCGGTGGAACGGATGAAAGAGATCGTTCCGGACGTGATCACCCTGGACGTGGAAATGCCGCGCATGGACGGGCTGACCTTTTTGCGCAAGATCATGGCCCAGCATCCGATCCCGGTGATCATCTGCTCCACGCTGACCGAACAGGGGGCGGAAACCACCCTCAAGGCCTTGGAGTACGGCGCGGTGGAGATCATCCAGAAGCCCAAGGTCGGGACCAAAAAGTTTTTCGAGGAGTCCCGGATTCGCATCTGTGACGCGGTCAAGGCCGCGGCCAGCGCCAAGCTGCGGGTGTACACGCCGGTCACGGTCAGGCCTAAACTGACCGCGGATGCCGTGATTCCCTCCATGAGCCACCAGCCAAAGGCCATGGTCAAAACCACGGAAAAGGTCGTGGTGGTGGGGGCGTCCACCGGCGGAACCGAGGCCTTGCGCATTCTTCTTGAGGCCTTGCCCATGGATTGTCCGGCCATCGCCGTGGTCCAGCACATGCCCGAGAACTTCACCGCGGCCTTTTCCAAGCGCCTGGACGGAATCTGCCGAATCACGGTCCGGGAAGCCCGGGACGGCGACACCATGCTCCGCGGACAAGCCCTGATCGCGCCCGGAAACCGGCATATGCTGCTCAAGCGCAGCGGAGCCAGGTATTATGTGGAAATCAAGGATGGGCCGTTGGTTTCCCGGCACAGGCCATCAGTGGACGTCCTGTTCCGCTCCGCGGCCCGGTATGCCGGAGCCAACACGGTAGGCGTGATCATGACCGGAATGGGGGACGACGGGGCCAAGGGCATGCGTGAGATGTTCGACGCCGGGGCCCATACCGTGGCCCAGGACGAGCAAAGCTGCGTGGTGTTCGGCATGCCCAACGAGGCCATCAAGCTGGGCGGGGTGCGCAAGGTCATGCCCCTGGGAAATCTGGCCGGAGAAATACTGCGCATGGGGTGAGCCTTTCATCTGCCTCCCGCAACGCCGCCAAGGCCGTGTTGCGTTGCGTCTTGGAAAAAAGAAACCTATCATTGTTCGGTTCGCCCAGAGTTCGGCAATGCTCCTGATACATCCGCATGTAATTCCAGGTGGATGACTCCAACCCATCCAGGCCGAGTCGGTGAGCGGTCCGCTCAATGGATTCCGGCGTTCCCTCAAGCTCCACGACCTGGGTGAAGGGCAGCGTATCCAGGCAGATGGTGCAGGACTGCCATTCCCATATCGCCCGAATCTTTTCATATTGGAACACGATGACATATCCCAACAGCTCCAGAATGCCGCGCATCGAAGCCAAGTCGGCGACTTCCGTCTCCAATTCCTCGAGCACTTTGAACCGCGGATCCAGCGGCACGGCGGCATCCGGCTTCTTTTTCACCGTCAGCGTGGCCCCGTCCGCTCGGCGCAGGCGAAGCAGGATCTTCGCGGCCCGCAGCCGTAGGTCCGGGGTGTCGAACAGCCAATTTTCCTCAAGGTGGTGGGCTCGAAACGTCGCCCCCGCGTCCAAAAGAAGTCTGCAGACGTCTTGCAGGTTCGGTTTTAAATATTTTTTTTCAACTTCAAGGGACATGCGATGATCCTTTGTTCAACGACCGCGCCGCTTGGCGTGGTTGAATGGTTGGCTCCCAAGGAGGTTGTCGATGTATGAAAATCAGTTGGCCGCGATGCAGCAACTCAAGAAGTACGAGGTGGTGATCAAGGATTTCGTGTTGGATCAGCGCGGGTATTGCCTTGTCTTTACCGATGATACCATCGCGGTGAAGATTCTGCGCAACACCTTCGCCAGCCATCTCCAGTTGAAGGACTGCATGCGACTCGCGCTGCGCGAGGACGAACTGCTCAAGGATACCCGCCGGATTGTCGACATCAAGGGGAAGCCGCTGTTTTTCATCGAGCGCGTCGTCAACAACCGCAGCAACAACCAGTTGATCAAGTTTTTGAAGACCACCTACCCGGAATCCTATATCATTTTGATGACCACGGAGGCGGATCGAAATCTCCTGGTTTATCTGCATGAAATAGGAGCCGACAATTTTATCGTCAAACCGGTTTCCGTGAATACGCTCATCGAGAAGATCGCCTTGACCATCCGCCCTCAGGGGCAATTACCCAAGCTGGTGGGGCACGGCAAGGATTTGATTCAAAAGGGAGAGTATGAAAAAGCCCTGGAAGTGGTGGAGAAAATTCTGGAAATCAAGCCCAACAGTTCCGCGGCCTTGATGATCCAAGGAGACGCCTTTCTCCGGATGGGGCGCGACGCCGAGTCCCTGCAGTCCTATCTCCACGCGGCCCAACAAGCCAAGATGTACCTGGAGCCGTTGAAAAAGATCGTTGAATACTTTCGGGAAAAGAACGACCTCCAGGCTCAACTGGAATACCTGGAAAAACTGGAACGTCTCAGCCCGATGAACATGGACCGCAAGATCGAGATCGGTGAGCTGCATCTGGAACAGGGGAACACAGAGGAAGCCGATGCGTATTTCAAGGAGGCGGTGAAGATTTCCACCAAGCAGGCCAGGGACATGCTCGATCATGTCAAGCTGACCGTGGCCGAGGCCTGCCTGAAAAAAGACGCGGCCCTTGCCGAAAAGTATTTTCGCGAAATACTGGACGGGAAGTCCACCTTGACCCAGTCGGATGTTCATGTTTTCAACAGACTGGGCATCGCGTTGCGCAAGCAGGGCAAGTGGGAGCAGGCCATCAAGGAATTCAAGAAGGTCCTCAACGTGGCCGCTGATACGGATATCGTGCATTACAACATCGGCATGGCCTACATGGAGGGCGGGCGGTTCTGGGACGCCCACGACGCGTTCGAAAAAGCCTTGAAGGTCAACAAGATCAACATGCTCTCCAACGACATCACCGCGTTCAACATCGGGGTGGCCATGCAGCAGGTTCGGAAAAAAGACCAAGCCCTGGCGCTGTTCCTCCGGGTCAAGGAGCTCAATCCGGACTTTTCCGGAATTGACAAGCGCATCGCGGATGTTAGTTAGGAGACGAGTCCGAAGGAATCCGAGGTATCCCTTTCCGGTCGAGGCGAAACGACGATGGGTGCTCGGATTCTCTTTTTGTCGAATGGATCGCTGAAGATAAGGATGAACCGTTGAGCGTCGAAATATCCGATCCCCGGATCGAGGGAGACATTGAGGTTGACGACCTTCTGGACCTGCCGAAGCGGTACAAGGTCCTGCTGCACAATGACGACTACACGACCATGGAGTTCGTCGTGCATGTCCTGAAGGTGGTCTTTGGAAAGATCGAGAACGAAGCCGCCGCGATCATGCTCAAGGTGCACCAGGAGGGCATGGGGATTTGCGGGGTCTACACCGCGGAGATCGCCGAGGCCAAGGTGGCCCTGGTCCGGCACATGGCCAGAAAGAACGGTTTTCCGCTGAAATGTACCATGGAAGAGGAATAGATATATGGTGAGCAAGGAATTGCAACGCTCGTTTCTGGTCGCGG
The DNA here is from genome assembly GCF_000519265.1 of Desulfonatronum lacustre DSM 10312. NCBI lineage: Bacteria > Pseudomonadati > Thermodesulfobacteriota > Desulfovibrionia > Desulfovibrionales > Desulfonatronaceae > Desulfonatronum > Desulfonatronum lacustre. The sequence goes on along the minus strand of NZ_KI912608.1, from coordinate 1,031,664 downwards.
TGCGCGAAGCCAGGGTCCGCAACCATGAGTTTCTGACCCTGGAGCACCTGCTGTACGCAATGATCCGGAATTCCACGGCCAAGGATATCCTGGAGCATTGCGGCGTGGAGTTGGTCAAGCTGAAGGGACAGTTGGAACGTTTTTTTCTGGATCACATACAGGTCATGCCGTCGGGCGGAATGACCGAGGTGGTCCAGACCCCCAGCCTGCAACGGGTCATTCAGCGGGCGATTCTGCACGTCCAGTCCTCGGGCAAGGTCGAGGTCAGCGTGGGCGACGTCCTGGCTTCCATTTGTCAGGAAGAGGAGTCCTACGCCAATTACTTTCTGCAATCCTATGGCGTGGATCGACTGGATATTCTGGAATACATCTCCCACGGCGTTCCCACCCACGACCATCAGGGCCAGCCCGAGGATGAGTCTTGCACGAAGTGCCGGACCCAGAGCCAGAAACAGAAGAAAGAATCCTTTCTGGAGCAGTTCACCGTGGACCTGGTGGCCAAGGCCAAGAACGGCGAGATCGATCCGCTGGTGGGCCGAAAGTTGGAATTGCACCGGACCATGCAGATTCTGGCCCGAAGGCGCAAGAACAATCCCATCTACGTGGGCGACCCCGGCGTGGGCAAGACCGCCCTGGCCGAAGGGTTGGCGCTGCGCATCGCCGAAGGGGACGTGCCGGAGTATTTGGGCAAGGCCAAGGTCTACGCCTTGGACATGGGCGCGGTGTTGGCCGGGACCAAATACCGAGGTGATTTCGAGGCCCGGATCAAGGGCGTGCTCAAGGAACTGGAGTCCGTTCCTGACGCGATTTTGTTCATCGACGAAATCCACACCATTGTCGGTGCCGGTGCCACCAGCAGCGGGAGCATGGACGCCTCCAACCTGCTTAAACCGGCCCTGGCTTCGGGCAAGCTGCGCTGCATCGGCTCCACCACCTACGAAGAGTTCAAGAATCACTTTGAAAAGGACCGGGCTTTGTCCCGAAGGTTCCAGAAAGTGGAAATTCCCGAGCCCAGTCGGGACGAGACCGTGCAGATATTGCAAGGGCTGCGGCCATACTACGAGGAGCACCACGGGGTGCGCTACGCGCCAAGTTCCCTGGAGGCCGCGGTGGACCTCTCCATGCGCCACATCAACGAACGTTTTCTGCCGGACAAGGCCATCGACGTGATCGACGAGGCCGGCGCGGTGTTCAAGCTCAATCCCAAGATTCGCAAGAAAAACCTGATCCGGCCCCTGGAAATGGAACAGGTCGTGGCCCGGATGGCTCGAATCCCCGAGACACGGGTTTCGGCCTCGGACAAGAGTCAACTCCAGGAGCTGGAAGGACGGCTGAAGGACGTCATTTTCGGACAGAACGAAGCCGTGGAGAGTCTGGCCCGGGCCATCAAACGCTCTCGGGCCGGGCTGGGTGCGGAAAACAAGCCCACCGGCTGCTTCTTGCTTACCGGGCCCACGGGAGTGGGCAAGACCGAGCTGGCCCGCCAGGTGGCCCAGATTCTGAACGTCAATTTCCTGCGCTTCGACATGAGCGAGTACATGGAGAAGCACGCCGTGGCCCGGCTGATCGGCGCGCCGCCCGGATACATCGGCTTCGAGCAGGGCGGCCTGCTCACGGACGCCATCCGCAAGCACCCGCATACCGTACTCCTGTTGGACGAGATCGAGAAGGCCCATCCGGACCTGTTCAACATCCTGCTTCAGGTCATGGACTACGCCACCTTGACCGACAACGCCGGACGCAAGGCCGACTTCCGGAACACCATCCTGCTGATGACCTCCAACGCCGGGGCCCAGGACATGTGCGCCACGAGCATCGGCTTCGGCGAGCCGGGCAAGGACGACGACCGCGGCCACTTAAGCAAGAAGGCCGTGGAGAAGCTGTTCACCCCGGAGTTTCGTAACCGGCTGGACGCCACCATCTGTTTCCACTCCCTGACCACCGAGGTCATGGAAAAAATCGTGACCAAATTCGTGGATGAGCTGAACACGCAGCTCAAGGACAAGAAGGTGGTCGTCACCCTGGCCCCGCAAGCTTTGACCTGGCTGGCGGAACGCGGCTTTGACTCGTCGTTCGGAGCCAGACCCCTGGGCCGCTTAATCCAGACCTCCATCAAGGACCCCTTGACCGACGAGATCCTGTTCGGTCGATTGGTCAAAGGCGGCACGGTGCGGGTGGACGCTCCGGCTGCGGATCAAGATCAAGGCGAGGACGAAGCCTTGGTGTTTGAATTCGCCTGACCGGCTCGTATTCGACTCCAATACAAGGGCCGAGCCATGCTTGTGGCTCGGCCTTTTCGCATTGAGGCGAAACCTTTCCCGCTAATCGCCCCAGGCTCTTCCCTTTTCGTAACTAATCAGCACAGAGTAATTCTGTTGTCGGGGTCGGAATCGGAATCGGGATCGGGATCGAAAACGCCGGGATGCGTTCTAAATTCTTCCTGTTCCGATTCCGACCCCGACACCGATTGCCGGAGCAAGATCGGACACAAAATGTACTGAGTAGTCATCCCTTTTCAACCATGCCCGTCCATGCGCTGCATCCCCAGATCATCTTTCCCCCGGTGGAACAAGCCGAGCCGGACGGGTTGCTGGCCGTGGGCGGGGATTTGTCCCCGGAACGGTTGCTGCATGCCTACAGCAAGGGCATCTTCCCCTGGTACGGGCCCAACTCGCCGATTCTTTGGTGGTCGCCGGATCCGCGCCTGGTGTTGTTTCCGGAAGAACTGCACGTCTCCCGCAGCCTGCGCAAGGTTTTGCGCAGGGAACCATTTCAGGTTTCCTTTGACCGGGCATTTTCCGAGGTGATCGGCCACTGCGCCGTCGCTTCCAGGCCGGATGGCCCGGGAACATGGCTGGTGCCGGAAATGCAGCTGGCCTACACCCTGTTGCATGAGGTCGGACTGGCGCATTCCGTGGAGGTCTGGGAGGACGGGGAACTGGTCGGCGGACTGTACGGCGTGGCCCTGGGCCGCGTTTTTTTCGGCGAATCCATGTTTCACCTGCGTCCCAACGCGTCCAAGGTCGCCCTGGTCCATCTTGTTCAGCGATTGCGACGCTGGGATTTCCGGCTGTTGGATTGTCAGCAGACCACGGCGCACATGCAACGCTTTGGGGCCAAGGAGATCCGCCGTTGGCAGTTCATGGCCATCCTGGAAGAGGCCACGGTCCAGCCGACCATTTTTGGCCGGTGGACGGAGGCTTGATGATGGGGAGGATGGGCGGACCTGTCTGTGTCCGCCCATCATGTAGGGGCGCACTTGTGTGTGCGCCCATCACGGGATGACGGCCTACACCAGGGCGGACACACAGGTCCGCCCCTACATTTTTCAGGCGGCTTCCCGTCCGTTGGCCTCCATCAGCGGTTCATGCTGACCGAGGTCGTACAGGCCATGGACCGGGAAGGGCAGGGTGAATTGGGGGACGGTTTCCAGGCGAATCCGGCCCACGCTTTTGCCTTCGGGAACGTCGGACAGGGCGGCCAGGCCCTTGGGGATGGGGAAGTCCAGGGCGCAGGCCGAGATGGAGGCCAGCTTTTCCCCGTAACGGTGTTGCAGGTAGGCGACCAATTGATCCCGCTCCTCGGCGGTGAAGGCCTCCAGGAGGACTTTTTTGCTGTTTTCATGAGGAATCGGAGTGTCCGCCTGCATCGGTTCGCCCAAGAGGTGGTCCCAGTCATAGGCGTCCAACTCTTCGGGCTTCCAGCCGGCCCGGTACAGATGAACTTCGACGTTGCGTCGCCCTTTGAAGCTCTTGATGGCCATGGTCATCACGTGGGCCCGGGGGACCGACGGTTCTTTTTCAGGACAGAGAATGTTCAGTTCCATGTGGTTCCTCTCATAACATGAGTGCAATAAGGTTTAGCCGGGAAATGCCGTTTCTGGTTCAAAGCTTCTCTTTCGATATCGGGGTCGGAATCGGAATCGGGGTCGAATCAAGGTTATGGCGAACAAACAGTATCGATCCCGATGCCGATACCGATTCCGACCCCGATAACTGCATTGTTTCAATGCGAATACCGCATTACCGAAGGAGAATTGGCATATGATGACAGCCCAAGTGGAAATCTCTAGACTGCGACCGTCCATTTGGTTCACGAGTCGACTCGCCGTTGGGTTGATAATGAACGTGAATCCAACATTTTTTCCTATCATCCGACGCCACGTACCGCAATGACGACCTCTTCCGGCCCTTTGCCCACAACCCCGTTTGAACTGATCAGTCCATACAAGCCCCAAGGCGACCAGCCCCAGGCCATCGACGCCCTGGTGGCCGGGGTTCGGTCCGGTGAAGCGCATCAGGTTCTGCTGGGCGTGACCGGATCGGGCAAGACCTTTACCATGGCCCAGGTCGTTGCCCGGCTGGGGCGTCCGGCCCTGGTCATGGCCCCGAACAAGACCCTGGCCGCGCAGCTCTTCAATGAGTTCAAGGAGCTGTTCCCCAATAACGCCGTGGAGTATTTCGTCAGTTATTACGACTACTACCAGCCAGAAGCCTATCTACCGCACAGTGACACCTACATTGAGAAGGACTCCTCCATCAACGAGGAGATCGACAAGCTGCGTCATGCCGCGACCCATGCCCTACTCACCCGTCGGGACGTGCTCATCGTGGCCTCGGTGTCCTGCATCTACGGCCTGGGATCGCCGGAATACTACGCCAAGATGGTCATTCCCATCGAGGCCGGGCAGCGGCTCTCCATGGACGACCTGCTGGGCCGCCTGGTGGAGGTGCTCTACGAGCGCAACGACATCGACTTCCACCGGGGCACCTTTCGGGTCCGGGGCGACAGCCTGGACATCATCCCGGCCTACAGCCACGAGCGGGCCTTACGGTTGGAGTTTTTCGGCGACGAGTTGGAGACCATCCACGAGATCGACCCTCTGACAGGGGAAACCCATTGCCAAATCCAGAAGACGGTAATCTTTCCGGCCAGCCACTATGTTTCGGACAAGGAGAACCTGCTGCGAGCCATGGCGGATATCCGGGACGAACTCGGGGAGCGGCTGCGCCTGCTCAAGGCCGAAAACAAGCTGGTGGAGGCCCAACGTCTGGAGCAGCGGACCATGCTGGACCTGGAGATGATCGAGGAACTGGGCTACTGCACCGGGATCGAAAACTATTCCCGGCATCTGGACGGCCGCCGGGCCGGACAGCCTCCGGCCTGTTTGCTGGACTACTTTCCCTCGGATTTTCTGCTGTTCCTGGATGAATCCCACATCACCGTGCCCCAGGTCGGCGGCATGTACCACGGCGACCTGTCCCGCAAGAAAACCCTGGTGGATTTCGGCTTCCGCCTGCCTTCGGCCCTGGACAACCGGCCGCTGAGCATCCAGGAATTCTGGGACCGGGTGGGGCAGGTGGTCTATGTCTCGGCCACTCCCGGCCCCTTTGAACTGGAACAAAGCAACGGCACGGTGGTGGAGCAGATCATTCGCCCCACCGGACTGGTGGACCCGGAGGTGGAGGTCCGTCCGGTGAAAGGGCAGATGGACGACCTGCTGGCCGAGTGCAAGCTGCGCGAACAAAGGAGGGAACGGGTCCTGGTGACCACCCTGACCAAGCGCATGGCCGAGGATCTGACCGAGTACCTGCAAAACATGGGCATGAGTGCCCGGTACATGCATTCGGACATCGACACCCTGGAACGGGTGGCCATCATCCAGGCTTTGCGCAAGGGAGAATTCACCGTGCTGGTGGGCATCAACCTGCTCCGGGAGGGGCTGGACCTGCCCGAAGTCTCCCTGGTGGCCATCCTGGACGCGGACAAAGAGGGTTTTTTGCGCTCGTTCCGCTCCCTGATCCAGACATTTGGCCGGGCCGCCCGCAACGTCCAGGGCCGGGTGATTCTCTACGCGGACAAGGTCACGCGCTCCATGGCCGAGGCCATGGAGGAAACCGCCCGCCGTCGCCAGGTCCAGCAGGACTTCAACGCGGCCCACGACATCGTCCCGACCACGATCATCAAGGGCATGGACAACATTCTCGGTCACATCTACGCCGAGGCCAGGGACAAGGACCAATCCGCGACCCTGCGCGAAGCCGGGGGCAAATACGGCGACGCAAACCTCTCCCCCAAGGACATGGCCCGCCGGATCAAAAGCCTGGAACGGGAGATGCGCGTCGCGGCCAAGGAACTGGAATTCGAACGCGCCGCGGCACTGCGCGACGAAGTGGCGTTGCTGCGGCGCAAGATGCTCGATGGAGATGGGGGAAGCTGATGTGCAAGTGCGGGAGGGCGAGGACGGACGAGAGTCGTCCGTTATCCGACTTCAGCCATGCTCCTGGGGGAGTGTCGTTCAGTCGGCAGGAGATGGACGGCGCCTTTGGGGAGGTGGGCGATCAACTCAAGCTGTCCCCCAAAGGCCTCGACGATGCGCCGGAGCGTACTGATCCCGATTTCCTCCCGGGCTTCAGCTTCAGGAGTACATTGATTGTCCGTAAGCGCCGAGCAGAGTTCTTTCTGCGTCAAGCCGGTCTGCCTTCTAATCTCGGCCATGAGCATTTCCGTCAGAATTTCCTTGGCCTTCAAGTCCGCCCGAGCCAGACGTTCAGGGGGCATCTTGGATTCCAATTCGTTGAATTGTGTGATCGCATCCATGCAAGAGAACGTAATGATCTCCGTCGATTTCTGTCAAGACGACCAGCATAAAGAAAGCGAATCCAGCTTGAGGTCGGACGCTGCTCCGTGTACCGGCGAGCAGCCCGTCGTCGTCATCTTGCATTACGGACGCCCCGAGGTGACCCGGCGTTTGCATCGTCAGTTGCTGAGCAGCGACCCTGGTTGGCGGGAGCGGATCATGGTTTTGGACAATCATGCTCCGGAGCCCTATCCGCAAGCTTGGCGGCGCTTGGACGCAAACCTGTTCTGGGCCGGGGCCCTGGAGTACGTCCTGCTGCTGGGCCGGGAAAGCGGATGGTCCCATGTCTGGTTTTTGAACAACGACGCCTTTTTCATTTCCAACCCACCCTTTTTGGAACGGGCCTGGCAACGGATGCTCCGTTTGGAGCGGACCATCGGCCCGGTGGGCATCTATTCTCCGGCATTCGAGCACCATCCGTATCATCCCCAGATGATCGCCGATACGGCCCGGGCTTATCGCCGCGCCACCGTGCTGGACGGGGTGGCCCCTTTGATCAGCCTGGAGTGCTGGCAAGCCTTGGGTGGGCTGGATTGCACGGATAATCCCCGCGGCTACGGCGTGGACCTGTGGTTTTCCCTGCGGGCTTCCCGGGCGGGGTGGCCGGTGGTCGTGGACCATCAGGTCCGAATGCGCCACGTGTACCACTCCGCAGCCAGGGACGTGCCCGGATTTCTTGAGATTGCCGCACGCCGGGAACGGGAATATCTTGCGGCCCGTCTGGGCCCGGACCATGTCGGGATTCTGCGCCAAGCCCAAAACACTTTCATTGACGAGGATCGACTGTGAGGCCATCTGATCACGACCCCGGCAAGCGGATGCACGAACTCGCCGCGTTGATTCGCTACCATGATCATCGGTATTACGTGCTGGACGATCCGGAGATCGGCGACGCGGAATACGATGCGCTGTTCCGGGAACTCCGGACCCTGGAAGAGCGGCATCCCGAGCTGGCGGACCCGGATTCGCCCACAAAGCGCGTCGGCGGGGAGGCGTCGCGGGCTTTCCGGCCTTTTGCCCATTCCCTGCCCATGTACAGCCTGGACAACGCCTTTGCCCTGGAGGAATGGCGAGCGTTCGTGGCTCGTCTGGGCAAGGCGCTGCCTGGAGAAGCCTTGACCTTTTGGGCGGATCCCAAGCTGGACGGATTGGCCGTGGAAGTGGTGTACGAGCAAGGGCGCTTCCTTCGGGCCGGAACCCGGGGCGACGGCGTCACGGGCGAGGATGTCAGCATGAACCTGCGAACGGTGCGCAATCTGCCGCTGCGGCTTGACGCCCAGGGGGCCGTTCCAAGTCTTTTGGAAGTGCGTGGTGAAGTGGTCATGCGCCACGAGGACTTTGCCCGACTGAACCGGGAACAGGCCGATGCCGGGCGCAAAACCTTCGCCAATCCGCGCAACGCCGCTGCCGGTTCGGTGCGCCAGCTGGACCCGAGGATCACCGCTGAGCGTCCTCTTCGCTTTTACGCCTATGGCGTGGGCCTGGTGGAGTGGCCTGAGGGCGCACAAGGTTGGGCGACGCAAAAAGAGATTCTGGACGGCTTGCGGGCTTTGGGATTTTCCGTTCCGGAACATTCCGGGCTCTGCTCCGACCCGACGGACGTGGAGCGCCACTACGCCGACGTGGCCCGGCTCCGGGACACCCTGGCCTACGAAATCGACGGGGTGGTGGCCAAGGTCAACGATTTGGAACAGCAGCGCCGCCTGGGGGCCACGGCCAGGGCTCCGCGCTGGGCCTTGGCCTGGAAGTTCCCCGCCGGCCAGGCCGTGACCCGATTGCTGGACATTCAGGTCCAGGTGGGCCGGACCGGAGTCCTGACGCCGGTGGCCGTGCTGGAGCCCGTGGCCTTGTCCGGGGTCACGGTGTCTCGGGCCACCCTGCACAATGAGGACGAAATCCGGTCCAAGGACTTGAGGCTTGGCGACATGGTCGTGGTCCAGCGGGCCGGGGACGTGATCCCCGAGGTGGTCGGTCCGGTGGTGGAAGAGCGCACCGGAGGGGAGCACGCGTTCACCTTTCCCCATGTCTGCCCGGCCTGCGCCACCCCGGCGGTTCGTCTTCCCGGGGAGGCGGCTTGGCGCTGCCAGAACCTGGCCTGCCCGGCGCTGTTGCGGGAAAGCCTGGTCTACTTCACGTCCAAGGCCGGGCTGGATGTGGAGGGCCTGGGTCGGAAATGGGTGGAAATCCTTGTGAACAAGGGGCTGATCCACACTCCGGCGGACATCTTCCGACTCCGGGAAGAGCACTTGCTGACCCTGGACCGGATGGGGACCAAGCTTGCCGGAAACATCATCGCCGCCATTGCCCAGGCCCGGGACCGGGCGGATCTAGCGACGCTGATCCGCGCGCTGGGCATCCGCCATGTGGGTGCGCAGACGGCCCGGGTTCTGGCGGACCATTTCCCGGACCTGGACGCCCTGGGCCGGGCGGACCGGGAAACGCTGCAACGGCTCCCGGATATCGGACCGGAGGTGGCCGCCTCCATCCACGGCTTTTTCACCAACCCGGACAATCAGCGGCTTCTGGAGGAACTGCGGGAGCTGGGGCTTTGGCCGAGCGCGAAGGACCAGGAGAGAGCGGCCCGGAAGCCGGATTCCCCGTTCGCCGGCAAACGGGTCCTGTTTACCGGAACCCTGCCCGACATGTCTCGGACCCGGGCCCAGAAGCTGGTGGAACAGGCCGGGGGAACGGTGGTCGGGGCGATTTCCAAGAAGGTGGATTTTGTCGTCGCCGGAGCCGAGCCCGGGTCCAAGCTGACGAAAGCCCGTGAGCTGGGTCTGACGGTTCTGGACGGGGCGGAGTTTTCGCGGATGGTGGAGCAGGGCGGCGAGTAGTGAAAAGCCTTGTTCCTCAGCCGCTTCTCCCATCACCTTGTTTTTTCGGTTTTCGCGGTCCGGATCGTGATTGGGGTTCGACCAGCATCCGGTGTTGGGCCAGACGCTGGGCGTCGGTGCGGGCCACGAACAGCGGGTTGCCCCGTGGGTCCTTTCCGGCGTGGTACATAGCCGTGGCCATGGTGCCGGGGGTCGGCACGAAGCATTGGACCTGTTGCGGCCGCCAGCCTTTGCGGCGCAGCCAGTCGGCCAGGGCGGCCATGTCCTGGGCCGTACATCCGGGGAAGGCGCTCATCAGGTAGGGGACGACGAATTGTTGTTTGTCCGCCTGGGCGGACTGGCGCTGAAACAGGCTCAGAAACTGCTCGAACACGCTGAAACCGGGCTTGCGCATCAGGTGGAGCACCTTGTCGGAGGCGTGTTCCGGGGCCAGCTTAAGCTGGCCGCCCACGAACCGGCGAATCAGATGCTCAGCGGCTTGCGGGTCTTGCAACAGCAGGTCGAAGCGCACCCCGCTGGCCACCCGGACGTGGCGCACCTTCGGCAAGCGGCTGACATCCTCGAGCATGGCCAAAGTCGCCTGCTGGTCAACGCGGAAATGACGGCAGATCGTCGGATGCAGACAACTGGCCCGACGACAGGGGCCGGGTTTTCCGTCCGGCCCTTTCTTTCCAGCTTCTTTTCCCTCTATTTCTGTTTTTTCGAGGGCGCAAACGGCCCGCCACATGTTCGCGCTGGGGCCGCCCACGTCGCTGATCACCCCCTTCCAATTCGGCGCGGCGCTCATCCGCGCAATCTCTTCCAGAATGGAGCGTTTGCTCCGGGAGCTGATCCGGCGGCCTTGGTGCAGGGCCAGGGAACAGAACGAGCAGCCGCCTCCGCAGCCGCGATGGGTGGTGACGCTGGAGGCGATCATTTCCGCGGCGGGAATCGGCTTGGTATAGGACGGATGGGCGCGGCGGGCGAAGGGCAGGTCGTAGAGCGCGTCCATTTCCGTTTCCGTGAGCGGGGCGGCCGGGGGAGTGAGCACCAGGAGTCGGTCTCCGATCCGGTGCAGGGCCGTATCCTTGCCCTGGTGGACATGCTCTTCCAGCAGCGCGGTGGCCTGGAGCAATGCGTCCGACGAGGCCAGGATGGTTTCGTGGGAAGGCAGTTCCAGGGTGGAAGGGAGCGGAGGCAGTTCTTCCGGGCGGCAAACAAAGGCCGCGCCGGGAATTTGGAGCAGGGTCTCAATGTCCAGGCTGACTGAAGGGCCGACGGAGAGTTGGGCGGGCGTGGAGCCTGGATCGGCGGTCTGGCCCAGATTTTGGCCCAGGTTCTGATCTAGGCGCTGGGCCAGCTCCAGAATGCCGCGTTCGGCCATGCCGTACAGCAGCAGGTCGGCCTTGCTGTCCAGGAGGATGGAGCGGCGGACCTTGTCCGTCCAGAAGTCGTAATGGGCGATGCGCCGCAGGGAGGCTTCGATGCCGCCCAGGGCCACGAACAGCCCGGGAAAGGCCCGGCGCAGCAGATTGGCGTAGACGATGCACGCCCTGTTCGGCCGGGCTCCGGCGCTCCCTCCAGGGGTATAGGCGTCGTCCCGGCGGAGCTTGCGAAAGGCGGTGTAGTGGGCCAGCATGGAGTCCAGCGCCCCGGCCCCGACCCCGGCGAAAAGCCGGGGACGTCCCAATCGCTGGACGTCATCCAACGTATCCCAGCGCGGCTGAGCCACGATCCCCACCCGAAAGCCCTGGGCTACCAGCCACCGGCCTAAAAGCGGAACACCGAAGGCCGGATGGTCGACGTAAGCATCCCCGCTGACCAGCAGCACGTCCAACTCGTCCCACCCCAAGGCGTCCATTTCCGCACGGCTCATGGGCAGGAATTCCGGTTGGGGCCGCGGCGTGGGACACTTCATGAGGTCTCCTGGAAGGTTGGGGGGATGTGGTTTTTTGGGGGGCGGAGCGGGTCCTTGCCCGCGGGATGCACAAACTCCGATTCCGGTGCTTTCTCCGTTAGTACTCGATCTTGTCGTTCCTGATTTCCCAATGAGTGAAGGCCTCTTTGGCCTCTTCCGGCAACAGGTTGATCATGGAAATGGCTCGTTTTTCAGGAGGAGTGTTCAACTCCAGAAAAATAAAGGCGTCATCAAAGCCCATGGCGACCTCGAACGGTCCGCCATTTTCGCTTCAAGGCCGCCCGCTTCGCATTCTTCCCGAAAACGTGACTGGCATCAAGGGCGGACAGGCGACCGCGCGGCGATCTTTCTGGCTAGGGAGGGGAAGACGAAGGATGAAAGCAATGCTGTTGTCGGGGTCGGAATCGGAATCGGGATCGAAAACGCTGGGAAGCGTTCAAAATTTTTCCTGTTTCGATTCCGATACCGACCCCGATTGCCGGAACAAGAGCGGACGTAAAATTGTGCTGAGTAGATACTAATCCTGAAGGGATTCAATCGTAGAGCCGGTGGTTTCAACCACCGGAAAATGGCCTCCCCCAGTCATGAGTCCTTCTCATGGAAGGACTCGAGATTGTTGTGCGGTGCATTCCGGTGATTGGAATCACCGGCTCTATGATGACTCCCTTTCAGCCGGTGTTGAGCAATCTTCCGAATCGGGTACTATTGGTAATTTGACGGCTTAACTGTTGACACTTTGCCGGGGAAGCTATTACAAATTTTCCGGAACGTTCATGCCAAATCGTCGGAAAAACTGGGGCGGTTTCGTCATTGATTGTCATTCCAAGATGCGCATTGCTGGGACTGAAGGCGTCTCGCCATTATCCAAGGAAGACAAGGACGATCCGCCATCACTACCAGTGGCCGCCTGTGCCCAAGTCCAGACCTTTTCTGAAGCATCCCTCATAACCAAATAAGATTACAATGAATGTCTGAGCAATTACTTCCGAGACATCTGTGCGGCGAGGTGGAGAGTGCGCTCCGATCAACGCGGGTCGTGAACGTCATAGGTCCGCGTCAGGTGGGCAAGACCACATTGGTGAGGGATCTGCTCGGCTCAAGCCACTTTGTGAGCCTTGACGATACCGGCGTCCTCGCCGCGATGGAAACCGATCCTTATGGCCAACTGACGGCTTTGACGGCGAACGCCAAAGACGCACCCGTGGTCATTGACGAGGCGCAGCGATCCCGAGCGCTGGCACTGGCCATCAAGCGCATTGTGGACGAACGTCGCCAGAAGGGGCAGTTTCTCCTGACCGGATCGTCCAACGTCTTCGCCGCCGCACATGTAACCGATTCCCTGGCCGGGCGGGTTTCCACGTTGATGTTGCATCCGCTGAGCGCTGCCGAGGCTTTCCGCTACGGTCCGGCCAGGATTCTGGACTGGGCAGCTGAAAACCCATCCCTGGCCACGCTTCCGGACATCCCATCCGCCGGACGTCAAGCGTACATCGACCTGATTGTCCAAGGCGGTTATCCCGAGATTCGCGACCTGCCCGACCGGCCTCGCAACAAACGATACCGTGATGCCATTGATGCTCTTGTTGATCGTGATGTGGCCGATGTTCTCAAAGTCCGCAAAACCGACGCCTTGCGTCGGCTGATTGATCAGCTTGCCTCCCGAACCGCTGAGGAATTTTCCATTGAGCGGTTATGCTCAGCGGTCGGTGTCCAGCGCAACACGGTGGAACAATATCTTGATGTCCTGACCCGCTTGTCGTTTGCGCAGCGACTGGGTGCCTGGGCATCCGGAGCGGCGGGTCGGGAAATTAAACGTCCCAAGGTACACCTTCTTGATACCGGGGTTGCCGCCGCCATCAGGGGATTTTCTTCCACCTCGTTTGGACCGACAGGGGATCAGACTGCACTGGGTCATCTTCTGGAAACCTATGTCCACAATGAACTGGTAAAAAACCTGCCTTATCTGGCCCGCGACTGGCGGCTCTGGCACTGGCGCAACCAGGAAGGCCGGGAAGTGGATCTGCTGGCCGAGTGCGATCGGATGCTCGTGGCTATGGAGGTCAAGGCGTCATCGACATTGAACGCGGATGACATCAAAAACCTGCGCTGGTTCAAAACCTTGGGGCCTGGCAGGACATGGCAGGTTGTCGGCATCCTCTTCTATCTTGGAGACCGCCCGCTTGCATTGGGAGAGAACATTTACGGCCTGCCGCTTTCGACATTCTGGGCTTGGCGGCCCCAGTCTCAGTTATGAGCTAAGCTTCGACCGGCCAAACGGCGGCGATCAGACCTTCGGGTACCAGTTGGACCAGGATTGGGACTGGCCGGAGTTTGCTCCGAGCCAATGGGTGACGACAAATGTTGGGAGTTACGGATATGGTTGTTTGGACATGGAATTTGAAGCAAACCTTCAAGGCGAAGTCACGGCAATCATAAGCTTAACCCCTTTGTTTTTGCAGGATTGCCCGTTGGCATTGCCCAACGGTTTTCATTTTTCGTAGAAACCATGGAGCTCCATCATGATCACGATCCTGGCCCTGGGCGACAGCCTGACCACAGGATACGGCCTTGCGCCGGAAGCGTCCTTTGCATCCCGGCTGGAACAGATTCTGAATCGCGAAGGCAGGGATGTCCGAGTGATCGACGGCGGCGTGTCCGGTGATACGGCATATGACGGCCTGCGCCGCATTGATCGCCTTCTTGCCCATAACCCAGACCTCGTCATTGTCGAGTTCGGAACCAACGACTGGTATTCGGGGTTGCCGGTGGAAGAGATCAAGGCCAATCTGGCGCGGATCATCGAAAAATGCCAAGGTGCCGGTGCGCTGGTGCTCCTGACCGGCGTCCGCTCGCTGTCCGGCCAGGGCGAGTACGACGCACGGTTCCACAATCTCTATCAGGAACTGGCCAGGGAAAAGCAGGTGCCCCTGATGCCCGACTTTCTCCCAGGCATTCCCGGCAACCTGGATCTGACCCTCCCCGACGGCCTGCACCCCAACGAGGCCGGTGTGGACGCCATCGTGGCCGCTGTGTTGCCGGTATTGCGGCCCTTGCTTGACGAGGTGTTGGGTGAGTGAGCGTGGCTTGACTCTCTATTGAATCCACAAACCTTCACTGCCCCCGGATCAACCCCGCGATCTGCCGGGTATCGACGGTGTTGGCCCGCTGCTGGATTTCACCGGCGTAGTTGGACTGCATGGCTTTGCCTTTTTCCAGCAGGGACGCAAAAATCTGTTTGAGCTGGTTCATGCTGATGGATCGCCCGCTGGCGTAGTATTCCTTGGCCACCTGACCCAGGGCGTAGGTTGTGGCAAAGGAGAACGCCGAGCCCGTGGCGGCGTTGCCCAGCCCGCCCATCAACCCGCCGCCGAGCTTCCCCAGGATGCCGCCCAGGAGCTTGCGGCCCATCTGTTCCACGTACTGGCCGGTCAGCCCGATGCCCAGGGTCGCGGCAAAATCCTTGATATGCCCCCGGTCCAGTTCAAAGCCGTAGGCCTTGCCCACCTTGTAGACCATCTTCATCTGCAGAGGGAGAATCGCCATGGAGGCCAGGGACTGGGGCAGGAGTTCCAGCGCGCCGTTCAGGATGGCGGTGTTGAGAATCATCTTGTCCAACTCAGGGACGTTGACCTGCGCCGCGGGCCTGTTGGTGACTGGTGGGGCTGGTGGGCTTTCCGTCTCAAAGGAGTAGTCCGCGATTGCCGCTGCCTCTGAAGCGAAAGTGCTTGATGCCTGGGCATCCAGCTCCAAGGCGGAACGCAAGCGTTCAAGGAAGGCCACTTCCGCATCAGTGTTCACTCCATCGGCATCGCAAACGCACACGGCCATCTCATAGGCCAACATGCGGGCCTCCGGGCTGGTGAGGGACGCGACGGCATGGTCCAGGGTGCGGCGCTTCAGGAGAACGTCCTGGTACAGCGAGGCGACGTCGATTCTGGTCTCCTGGCCGAGGCTGTCCGCAATGCGCTTGATTTGCTCCCGCTCGCGCTCGTCCTTCCTGCCATCGGAAAAGGCGGCCATCAGGCAGATGGTCAGTATTGCTTTCTGTTCATGCTCGTTCATTGAAGTTCCCCTTGTAGGAAATAAGAAGGACTATCCGAAGCCCCACGCCAATACAATCCAATCAAACCGAGTCAGAAGCCGCATACAATCTGCCCATATCCTGGGCAATCGCGCAAAATTCCTCCCGCAAGGCCACCGGCTCCAAAACTTCAACCTGATTCCCAAACCCCAACAACCACCAGCGCAACTGGTCCGTATCCGCGACGGTCGCACTCACCTCGACCCATTGCCTGTCGGCAAGAGGGGTGATGACCTGGTCCGCGCTCAAGGGCGTCTCATACAGGGCGCTTGCGGGAACGGCGCGGAAACGAAACCGGAGAGGGATGTCCGGACGGCCACGGGCAAGATCAAACTCCTGGTCCTGGATATATCCGTCCAGATCAAATCCATCAGGAACCGCGCAGGGCTCGTTCACGACTTCAGCCTGTCGCATCCGATGCAGCAGAAGCTGGCGGATATCCTCGTAGCCGGAAAAGGTGCAGACGAGGTAGATCAGGCCATTGCGCAGGACAAGCCCAAGGGGATTGATGAGATATTCCTTGAAATCCTGCTTGCCCCTGGATTTGTAGAGAATCTTGACCATGCGGCCAAAAAACAGGCCCTGGTGAATCCCGTCAAGAACCGTCCTCGATACGTCCGGCATGAGCAGACGCTGACCACGCGGCAGAACCCGGACCTTGTCCGACCATGACCCGCACCGTGCTCCGGATTCACCAAGCACCCTGTCCGCGCACCGGAAGTACGGCATCAGCGTTTCCATGGCGGATACCGGCAACAAGGGCTCCAGGAACATGCCCGCCAGCTTGAAAACCAAGGCGCTGTGGGCATCAATGCCGGGAATGTCGAAAACCTCCCCTCCGGCCAGCCATTGCCAGCGGAAGGGCTTGGACGACGTGTCGCAGTACAGAGGAAAAACCGAGGACAGGGCTTCCAGGTCGCGTTGCACCGTGCGGATGTCTACGGTGTAGTCAAGAGATTCCAGAGCGGAACGGAGATCAGGCGTTGTGATGAAGGCCGGTGCGCGGGGGATGCGCCGGAGCATGGCGAGGTGGCGGAGCGTGGTGGGCATGGGAGATATTATGGGCATAAAATGACCATGCAGTAATCTCGATTATTTGCAACTCACTTCAGCGAGTCACACTAAACATAGCCAACCGCCCTGCACGAGATCATACCTCGCTTAACCTGAGAAATCTCAAGTTTGTTGAACTCAAACTTATCGTAGTTAAATCTGTTATATTCAAAAAAATGGGTATTAAAATTTTTGAGTTGTATCATATCAAATCCAGACTTTTTCAAGATAGCTTCAGAAATAGTATAGTTTTGATCGACAATTCCAAAAAATGTCCACCCATTTTTAACACACAAACCTAACATTATATGATTTGTTCCGTAAAATATAACCGAACCAAGAGTTGCTCCGACAATATTTCCAGCAATAGAGCCAAGAATTGGTATCGGAATTAATAGTTGGCCTATGTAGGCTCCACTGATTGAACTAGAAAGAATAAAAGTGTCTCTTAAGCAGTAAAAAGAAAATTCATTTTTTGAAATTTTTCCATTTCGCAATTGAATTGAGTGACTGATTGTGTTGATAGCTATTGTCGTAGCCATTCCTATTGCAAAAGGAGATATTGATTTTAAGGATTCCCCAAGCAATCCTGATTTGCAAGAAGCTGTTAAGCAAGCGGCAATTCCACCTCTTAAACCTGCTGCACCTGCTCCAAATAGTACGTTTTGACTATTATTAGTCAGTGAATCAAGATTAATCGAACCTTCTTTAAAAGACTTGTCAATACAAGCCCAGATATAAGGTGCCGCTGTTATGGCAGCGGAAAGAGCCGCAGCATGTAAAGCAGCTTCACCAGATTCCCTTGCAATATCTGTCCATTCGACAAAGTTTTTGCTGAGAAGCCCATATTTTTCAAGGTCAATATCACCATCCCGTTTAAAGTCCTTTGACATATCTTTGGCTACGTGCTCATCTAGTGGCCTAGAAGAGACATTATCAACATGCAACCTGTCCGAAGCACGATTAGCAGTGTCATGATAATGGGCAGCCTGTTCAGGACGATTAACCTGGTTTTTTATGGCTAATCTCTCTGCTGCGTGTATAACGACTTCTTTCTGATCACCTGGGACAACTTTGAAGCTGTTTTCATAGTCAGGTCTGCTAATGGCTTTAGCGGTGTCTTCACCTGTCCTGTAGTATTTTACTTCAGCTACAAATGATTTATTGGCATTTCCGAAGAGGACATCTTCCCCTGGTGTATTATTTGACTGTACTTTAGCCCAAATGTCATCACGTCCTTTGGCAGACGCATTCACTTTTAATGTCTCAGCGTGCCATTGTTCGGCTAACCAGCCCTTGAGATAATCAACAGAGACGTTACTTCGATGGCTAGCTTCATTTTGAAGAGCTCTGTTGGCGTTATTAATTGCGCTTTCTACTTCTTGAATATAATTAGTACCATGAAATGTGCCTAATGTCCCACCTGATTGATCATTCACGGATCTGAAATAGTATTCAAATGAATTCATAACGATTGTCTCAATTTTCAACACTTGTCCAATCGTTAAACTCTTCATTCAAAAATGTTAAGATAGCTAGCTTTAACTGCTGATTTTTCAACTCATCAAGCTGCCCATTCAAAAAATATTTTTGTATGTAGTAGTATACTGGATTTGTTTTTTTTAACAAATCATCTATTATGTCTATAAAAACTAAAATTTCAGAACGATTTTCATTCGATGTAGACCCCTCTAAAGATAGTATACCTTTTATAGAATTGTTGATTTGATTAACAAGCTGCAACTGCTCCTCTTTGCCTTCGCCAAAAACAATAGCTTTTGATGAATCATATCCATAACATGCTCCATATTTGCTGCTTATATTGCCTATTACACGCAAATAAGCTTCTGTAAGAGAATTTTCATCCGGATTGCCAATAAATATAGCATACTGTTCACCACTGAGATTACATTCATTAGCCTCGAAGTGTTCTACTGACCAATATGAACTCGAGAATCCATGCTTTTTAGATATTAAATGTGATAATTCTCGAGCAAAGTCTTTATACTTATCGGGAGCGACAACGATAATATTTTTCTTTCCTAACATAATAAGCATCCAATGTTAATTTACTTTTGAGTTTAAAATTATTATAAATGTTATCGCCTGATCCTAACGCGGTATTACTTATTGACTTTCAATTTATTCACGTTCAAAGATTTTCAAACTCTCCATTAATTTAAACTGTA
Source organism: Desulfonatronum lacustre DSM 10312 (assembly GCF_000519265.1). Taxonomy (NCBI): domain Bacteria; kingdom Pseudomonadati; phylum Thermodesulfobacteriota; class Desulfovibrionia; order Desulfovibrionales; family Desulfonatronaceae; genus Desulfonatronum; species Desulfonatronum lacustre. Next base: position 1,012,970 of record NZ_KI912608.1, on the reverse strand, counting down.
TGAAAGATTTCTATTCCAAAAGAAGCATTAAAAAATGCATTTGCTAAAAGGGCATTAAAATTCAGGATATTTGGCATTTCATAAATAGCCAAATGTAGAGATTTTGACCAATAAACAAAGCATACGCCTCAGTTGAGTAGGCCCGCATTTGGTCAGAGACTATCACTATCAAGAGCATTATGCTCCCGTCATTTTTTGGAATCAGATTTCCTGTGAATCCCCGTTTGCTGCAAGATATGTGGAGAGTTCCTTTTCCGTCCACGGAACATAGACAAGAGTAGAAGCCCTCGAGTCTTCAAGAACTGCCAATGCGAGTTGCAAGCTAACGTATGGGGCAAGAACAGGGCCAGATTCACTGATGGCTGGAGCAATCTTCTCGGTCTGTAGATACAAGATAACGCCACCATCGACTGTCAGTGATTTCTCTTTGACGAGCCTCTTGACGCCAGTATTTCCAAGGACTGCAGATAATCCTGATGTCACATTATTTGTCGTGTGCGTCGAAATATAGGCAACGCTACTTCCTGCCTGGGCTAGTTCAAGAGTGTGCTTGTATGCACGTACAAGAGCCTCGCGATCTGGACCGTGCGAGTTAGTATGGTACTTGTCCATGGATTCCTCCTATCTTAATTTTGATGTTCCGATAATTCGAGAAAGTCAGCAATCCAGTTTTTGGTGCGCATAAAGCTCTATACCCTGCCTCAGTATCAGTATGGGAACATTAGGCGTTTCCGAAAATTAGGTTTTTGTAAAATTTGAAGGCGGAAATAGCTCCAATTTTATGGCATTATTGCTACGTTTTGACCACGTTTTCACGGCCACCCTCTATCATCCGTTGGCCAATCATACAATTGACCATGAGCGAAGACTTTCTGCAATGACCTCTTCAAAAACATCTGTGTTATTTGTAATTCGGAATTGACGTAACACCTCGAGAAGTTGAGCATCCCCTGTTTGGAACGCCCGCTGGAGGAATCCTCGCCCACCTACAATCATGATTAAGATATGCACCCCATTCCTGCCATAATCGCCATCAGCGACATACCAAGTCTTATCGCTTAACCAACGAACTCAACACCCTCCCCGCATTCCTCATCTGCACAACAACCTTCTCCCAGGTTTCCCTTTTTTCCGAACTTCCAGAACGCGCAGAAACCTGGCCTTTTCGCATTCGTTCTGTTGCTCCAGGATCACCGCCGCCAGGGTATCCTCCACATTGTACAGCCGATCCTGGGCAAGGCAGACCGGGATGGTCAGGTCCAGGCCCGTCTTTATCTCTGTGCTAAGACAAACACTAGATCGGCTTCCGGGTGTTCGTCTCCGAGCGCCTCCCATTCACGCCAGCCGATCTGCTCACGGGCGCACCACTCAAGCTCGGCACGGTGCCCTTCCATCCGATTGGTTGTTTCGTTGATTGCCTTGCCTACTGAAACAGCCTGCTCTCGATTCCGAGGTGCGAGCATAAGAAGGTGTCGATGCTTTCGTGGGTTTAGGAGTGTGTCACGATATCGTTGGGCGAGCAGCGTGAGTCGCTCGCCCAGCAATAGGTTGGCTGCAAGTGCCGCATCCGTGCCGTCCAACATGCCGTCGCAGCGAGTCACGGCTGCCGCGCACAGCTGCGCTTGGTGGAAGTAGCGTGAGAAAATACCCGGATGCCTATGTGCCCGTTCGTTATCGTGCATGGCGTCCAACAGCAGCGTGTAATGCACATGCGCACGAACCAGCTGAGTCCGCACGCGGACAAACTCGATAGATTCACGTCCGGTCCGTTCAGCCCAAGATGCCTGCTCAAGCGCAGCGGCGACACACGCGAGAAGCTCGATGTCCTTACGTCGATCGAGCCAGTTCAGATCCCTTGCAACGGCATCGAGTCGATCAACAATACTGTCAATCTTCCGGTCGATGGCCCGCAATTTGTGCATGACGGTAGCGAAACCGACTACGGTCACCGCGAGGTTGACCGCCTGCAAACCGAGCAACATGTCGGCCTTCACGTTCAAACCTGTCAACTGCGTCTGCAACGCGGAATTAATTTGAGGTGTTGCGTCCGGCTTCCAGTCCCGTAGCCGCACGCCTTCGCGTAGCCACATGACAATCTCGTTGTTCGTCGCATTTTGGATCACGCCACCGCGACGTATGAGATTGCCGTCGTTCAGGCCGTCGGTGATCCACTTTGGAACAGCAAACAGAATGGCCAATTGGTCAAGTCGTGTAGTCATACCGATTCTGCGAAGTCAGCCTTAGCTCGAAGGTAGGCTACGTGACACACAACTGGGATTGTCACGCGGTACGCCGGTCCAGAAATGTCGAATAGCGTCCAAATTGCCGTGATTGCAATCCCAATAGGCCCGGCGAACACTGCCATACCGCGAGCGAGCGCAGCATTGGTAGCGAGACGGAGGCCATGCCCGAGAACTTGGCGGGCTACCGCATTCGCTACAACTACGGCCATGCGATATGCTGCAAATCCGGCGAGCTGAATGGCACCTTGAGCAATCAGTGCCGCGAGTGGTATACCTCCTCGTAAGTTGCGACCTTCGAGACCCGCCTCGCCGAAAAGATCCTCGAGTTCGCGCAATTCGTCCTCAGTCATATTCTTCATGGAGTCCTCCACGATCTTCGCCAGCACAAGTTGCTCGCGCTCTTCGACGGTTTTGTCATCAAAGTCGGGCACCTTGTGGACTTTGAGCTTCTTGGCGACATCTTCCACAATCTCGGCATAGGCCACACCATCGCCGCGGAACACGTTGACAAAGCTATTGCCACCAAAAGTTCGAATCTGGAAGACTAGAGAGTCTATGTATCTTGTTGGAAAGTTAGGCTGCCTTTTATAGTGCTCATCGGTGTCCAATCCGTTCGTCATTGCCTTGAGGATGTAGTCCCTTATCGGAATCAAGTCCTCGTCACTACAGGTCCCGAACAACTCGGTGAGATGTGGGTCGGGCGTCACAAGAACATTCCTCCATGTTTTTAGGGTTCTTCCACGCTTTGCGTACCTGGCGATGAGGCCAGCGATGCCAACGCTTTTCTCTCCAATGAGGCATAAGCCCCACGCCAGACTGGCATGAGCGCCAAACAAATCAAAGACCATGTCCCTTCTGGGCGGGCTATACCGAGATTCTGTTTTGGCTTGCCCATGCCCCTTCGGTTAAGGTAGACGGGCGGAGATGCCTCCATCGAGAGCTTCGAACTGATATCCAGGTGCCGCTCATACTATTAGATGTGCTCAACTCTCTCAGCTTGGTTCTCATAAAGATATTTTTGACGAAGAGCAGCTACTTGAATAACTGCTGGAATTGTTACCCGATAGGCTGGACCTGCAATATCAATAGCAGTCCAAAGACCAGTAATTATCCAACCTATTGGCCCAGTAAAAATTACCATAGTCCTTGTAAGAGCAACATTGCCAGCAAAAGACAAGTCACGCCCGATAAGTGCTTTCATTATTGCGTTAACAATAATTAGAGTGTGCTGGTAAGATTTGAAACCAACAGCGGGGAATACGGCCTGAAAAATGCCGACCATTGCTTCTGCTGTAATACCACTTGTATTCTTGACCCAGTAGCCTCAGCAAGCTCTCAACTCCTCTGGGTTCATTTTTCCAAAGCGTTAACACCTTCATAAGAGATTATATTCGGCATTTGATTGTCAATCTCTAATTATTCTTTCAAGAATATCTTTTTCCCACCAAGGCCCGTCTTTAATTTTCACTCTTTTTCCCATTCCAATCTGTTGAGCCAGCGCTCCCAACTCATCAGCATCTTTTTTTCCCCATCCGTTCATATGAGCCCATGAGCTAATTTCGTTTGCCCGCAAGGTTATGCCTGATGCATGGAGTCGCTTGAACATCTCCTTCGCGGCATACTCGTCGTTTGGGTGCGCCAAGCCAGTGGATAAATTCGTTCGTGATGTAATCGCTTCTAAGGCTTTCTGTAGGACGGTCTCCATATCGATTTCCAATGATCTCCAGTTACAATTTCAAATAACTTTTTTTATATTATGCCATCACATAATACTTAAAAAAATGCCCAGCCAAATCCAAATACCCGACAAATTGAGTCAAGAAAAACTACATTCACGCTGTGCCGGTCTTTTTGCCCACGAACGAAAACGTGTCAAGAAGTTCCCATCAATCCAACCGAATGCCCGTCCTAGGCTCCCCGTGCCTGGCATATCGCTTTTCCACGTTGTACAGTCGGTCACTCACACCGCCATCGGTTTCAATCACCAACCGTCTCTTTTCACCCCATGGCAATCACCTGACCAACCCAAACACTTTTTTCCCAATATTTTTGAACTGACCCGCGAGTATTTCCAACTTCTCCTGACTCTTCCTGGCCTCAAGACACCGCAGCATCCTGGCTCGCTGGCTCTCACCCTGAACCTCCAGAAGTACAGCGGCGAGGGTATCCTCGACATTGTAGAGCCGGGTCGGATCGAGGCAGACGGGGATGGTCAGGTCGGGCGGGAAGCCCAGGTCCGTGGCGATGGTGGACACGGCTGACGCGATGTTTTGGGCCTTGGTCGACGAGGAGGATGTCAGATCATACGGCGGCTGCCATTCCTGAAACGGACGCAGTTTGTCGATGTGGCTGACGACGGCAACCATGGGAGGCTGCCGTCTGTTTTGTCTCTGGGCGAACACTTTGCGAATCCAGTCCAGTTGGCGATGATCCTCTTGCCGATCAGCCTGGTTGGCCGGTGTGACCCAGAGCAGGAGGTCCGCGTCCAGAACTTCTTTTTCCAGGGCTTTTTGCGGGAACAGATCCGTATCGCAACCAGGGACGTCAAAAATTAAAGCATCTTCCTCGCCGTCCCGGTATAAACGATAGGCTTTCACGGCAGTCGTGGTGTGGGGCAGGATGTCAGAGGCGGCTGTCAGCTTACCGAACAGGGCGTTGATCAGGCTCGATTTCCCGGCATTGGCCCGGCCCAGAACCAGAATGCGCAACGGTTCTCCACGCTCTGCCTGACTGGTCTCTTCCCGGTCCGCGTTGGCCAGGTCCTCCTTTGTTGACGAGGTTGGCTTGGCCGTCGGGTCCTGCATATCCAGCAAGAGCTGGCCGCTGTAGAGTTCAATGCCGTAATAGCCCACCTTGCGGACGTATTCGCCCAGGAGCCAGCCTTTGACGTTATCCAGTCCGTAGTTGGCGATGTTGTTGCCCAGTTTGCGGCGAAATTCATAAAAGAGGGACGAATACGGGGAGAGGACGAATCGTCCAGCGCGGTACAACGTTTCGTATTGCCTGACTTGCTCTTTCCAGCGGTTGACCTTTGCCAGCATGCCCATGGTCAAGGTGTGGCTGAAGGGGATGGCTTGCACGATTTCCATGCGCAGATCCCGACTGGCCCGTTCGATAATCAATAGGGCATGGGGGATCGTCAATTCCAACAGCGGGTTTTCCGTTTCCGGATGGTACTGCCTGGCTACGGTTTCCAGGGTGTTTCTTCCCAGAAGGGCCAATTTCTGAACATCATCCAGTGGCCAGTCTTGCGGAGTGGTTTGCGCGGCCATGCGCTCCACCACTTCCCAGCAGGCTTCTTGCCATGGCGACCAATTGGGGTCCGGCCTGGTCGCCTGAAGCGGAACCCTGCGGTTGTCCTGCCTGGCCATCAAAGCGTGCAGCCCATAGCCCAGGACGGCACAAAAACCCAAAGCCAACAGCCAGTACGTCCGCAAATCAGCCTGCCAGAGCCAGACAAGGCCGAGAACGGGCAAGATCAGCAACGGCAGTCCCGCGAGAACAACGGAGAGCATTCGTAGCCCCCCAAACTGTCGGAAGAGGTGTGTTCTGGTAATCATGCCTGCTCCTTGCCGAGAAACGATGTCGCGATGCCTTTGCCCGTGTTCAGGGCTTGGTTGAAGACGTCGCGCAAAGTGGCTTTGCCGGGGAGCTTGCCTGCAAGGGAGCATTCCAGGTAGTAACTGGCTGTCTTGCCCAGAGCGAAGGTGACGGCGGCACTGGTGACGGCCCCATACGCCGCGCCGAGGGTTTGTCCGTAGCCTGGAATGACTTTAATGGCGCTTCGTCCGACCAGTCGCAGTCCATATCCGGCCAGGAAGCCGCCGCCCAACAATCCACCAAACTCACTGATCCGGCGCTTGTTCCATTCCCCGCCATGAATTTCTCCCAGGCTGTGCAGCATCTTCATCTGCAAGGCCGGAATCATTGCCAGGTCGACCATGGGCAATGCCCCAACCGCCACGGCAGCCTTGGCATAACCGACGATATGTTGATGCGCGGTTTGCTGGCGCAAATCCCGAACACCCCGGTCCCCGCGCAACCGATTTTCCAATTGCATCGCGGATGCCTGCTCAATGGCGGCCCATAGTGATTCCAGTCCATAGTCCGGAGGGGAAAAACCATCTTCGGGAAGAGTCAAATCCACGGGGACCCAATGGACCGGACCTTTACCCGGAAGAACACCCAAGGTGTTCCGCTGAAAGAGCAGACAGCGGGCCAGGTCCCCAGGAACGGAGGATTCCCAACCGGACACTGTGAAAGGATAGGGTTGGACGTGCCCAACTCCAGGGGAATAGACTTCATGCAGACAGCTCTGAACAATGATCACCGGCCATTCCGGGTGCCGCTCACGAACCGTGCGCAGAACGCCAAAAACAGCATCCTGCAAGCTGTCGCCCGCCTTGATGACCGCGATGATCAAATGCGCCTGGGACTCGCAGAACGCAATGTCTTCACTTGGGTCGTAAGCCACCTCACCCAAACCCTGGGTGTCGAGGAAGCGCACAATGGGCAAGTCCATGGGATGGTCGTAAAACCGGGCCGTTTTTGTGCAGCTTTGAAAACCGTTGCCGATTTCGGCGTCCGGACTGCCGGTTAACGAGCGAATAATCGACGTTTTCCCGGCCTGGGTTTTGCCCAGCAGCCAGACGACGGGAGGTGGGTGCGCGGCCCTGGCCTTGCCCAGGGCCGCGTTCAAGGCCTGCTCATCAATTTTGGGACGGAATATGGCATCCCATAGCCTCTCGCCAAAGTTTCCGATGCGCATTTTGATTGTCATCATCCAATCAGTGTCACCAATACAGGTTCATTCCACATTTTCCAGATACGTCGATGTCTGGTCAGAATGCGAGGTGTTCTCTCCTTCATTTTGTAACAGAAATTCGCTTCCTTGGCCTGGTTCGTTGATTCGTAGGCGATGACATAAAAATAATTGAAGAAAATTATATATTCAAAAAAGAATCGAAAATGTCTTCCCTGCAAGCAAATCTTGAAAAATGAAATTTTTGCTTTGAAAATTTCTTTATTATCTTTCACTCTGAACGGTCCAAGTCTCGAAAGATCATGCATAAACGCTTCACCTTGCTTTTTTTGAAGAAGTTCCGTGGAGAGCGTTGACTCACTGACAGGTCTGAAAAGAATACTATTCCGAGAGTGTTGCCATCACTGCTCACAATACAAAGCGGATGATGAAGTAGCCCACGATAAACATCCACGTCAGGACGGCACTCACCAGGAGATGCTGGTTCATCGCTTTCATTTCAGCACGTTGGAGTTCCATGCTTTCCTTGTACTCCCGGCGAAGCTGCTCCCCCATGCTCGCGATTCTGGCGTCGATATACGCATCGATTTTCGCCATGTCCTCGCCCGCCTGGTTGCGTACGTCCGCGTAGAGTTCCTTCAATTCCGCTTCCTTGGCGGAACCGAGTCTGGCCTTGATGGTTTCCATGATGGTTTTGTCGGACATTTCGCGTCTCCCTGGGCTTTGTGAATGGGCCGGGGAAAACCCCCGGCCCGCCTTTCTACTCGCCGAACCATTCCCGGAGCTTGCGCCTGGTCGTCTCCTTTACGTCTTCATCAATGTACATGGACACCGTGGCCACGGCGGCGGCCAGGACGCCCAGATCGTCCATGTAACCCACCACCGGGGTGATGTCGGGAATCACGTCGAAAGGCATGATGAAATACCCGAGAGCCCCGTAAACAATCGTCTTGGCCCAGGTCGGCGTGGAAGGCTTTTGGGCGGCGTAGTAGAGCCAGAGGGCTTTTTCAATCACTTCATGACCGGCTGCCTTGGCATATCCGACGACCTTGTCCCAAAAGCTCTCTTCGGAATAAACCTGACGATAAACATTCCCATCGCGCTCCATGTCCAGCGGCTTCATCATGGCGTCCTCCTGGTTGGTAGGGAAAAAGAGACGATTGTTTTCCAAAATCCCTTTAACTTGTCAATATACCTTGCATAATTCAAAAAAAAGCCTCTAAGAGTACTTATAACAAAAAACCACCCTGATTTTTGATTATCGAGCTTAATGCGTTATAATTCTATAAGGTTGCCACCAACACCACCTTTCCAATCCAATTCATTTTCAGTGCCGTTCGACTGACCGGAGGGCTTTACAGAACCCCCTTGGCTATGGAGACAATCTGCTCGTCCATCGGGATGGTCAGGCCGTTGGGATGCAGGTTTGTGATCAGCGTGTTCATCCATTCCCTGGATGTGCTGACCTCCTGTAGAACCATGCCGCTCCCGCCATTGCCGGACACGTAGTCATACCTGCCGACTTGAATCCGGATCGGCTCGGATTCGCCTTTGAGCAGCACTTCGACGTTCATGGTCCGGTTCTCCGCATCGATTTCCAGTTTGAGCATTTCGCCGTACTCCTTGATCAGGTAGAGGTTCAGCCAACACTTCACCGAAAGACAAACTCCGCTCACCGCCATGTTTCTGGCCAGCTTCCCGAACTCCACGCTTCATCCCCCTTATTGTGTTCGCGAATCCTGTGAACACTGCCAAATGCACGAATGTGTCGTTTATACGAACGTATATTTTTTTGTCAATACGAAGTCGCACTTTTTTTGGTCCGCAACTTTTTGATCGTCAGGAGCAGGCTCGAAGGCGCGGTATGTAATAGCGGGGTGCGACAACCTGTGTCGCTTGCGAACTGTTTAGCTCAGCAATCGGAGAGCCATGGCGGAATCTGGGGAAAAGGATGGGGATGGCGGGATTGCGCCAAGTTTTTCGACAGGATGGGGAGAAGGAAAAGAGGGGGGGGCTATCTGGAGGTGGTGTCCTTGTCTTCGTTTTTGACGTAACTCATGATGCCGCTGAGCAGATTGGTCTTGGAGCGCAAAAGCGGAGCGGCCAGGCCCAGGCCGACGCCCAAAACGCCAAGCACGCCGAAAAGCATGCCCATAAAGGCGGCGGTGGCCGCAAGCCCGCCCTCGGAGGCCAACGTCGTCTTGATGGTCTCCTTGGCCCGGTCGTCCTCGGAAATGGCCAGCACCTGCTCCACCTTCTTGCGGTGCGCCCCCTTGGGTTCCAGTTCGCCGCGTTCCCAGCGGGCCACGGTATTCGGGGTGACCTGCAGCAGCCTGCCCCACTCCTCCTGACTCAAACTGAATTCCTCGCGCAGCGTCTTCAAGCGTGCGCCGACGTGATCAACACCGTCCCTGACCATAATCCGCCTCAATGCCTGTTGAAGATTGAAAAGCGGCCACATGCCGCACCTTGCCTGCCTAACTAAACAGCTATATGGACGTATAGACTTGAGTCAATAGCAGATCAATCCGGCTCTTGATTCCTGATAACTCTTGAGATGTGCGACACGTTCCGTCGCGCCCTCGAAGAATAATCCCTTTTTGGCGTATCCCAGTTTCAACTCGCGACCGAAGGAGGAAAGAATGAAGACAGCCAGAATCTGCCGCTGGGCTCTCCGGATGAGCGCTGTATTGCTGCTTGCATTTGTCCTGGCCTGCGGCCCCCGGCATCCGTTGGGCATTCCCGATGATCAGTGGCAAATGATGAGCCTGGAAGAACAGAATACGGCCAGAGTCCAGCAAGCGGAACTGGACCGGGCCGCAGCGGAAGAGCGGGCTGCCCGAGCCAGGCTCAAGGCAGCGGAAGCTGAGGCTCGAAAGGCCGAACTGGAGGCCATGCGCCGAAACGCCCCCTACGGCGACAGAGTGCAATGTGTTTTTGAAGGAGGGCAGGCCTATTTGAACCGAAACTGGCATCCTGTGTCGGCTTTTGGGCTTGACCTTATCCGGGGCTACGAAGAAGAATTCACCATGGAAGTCGCCTCGGGCCGATACTCCAGAATGCCCATTCTGGGATACGCCCTCTACGACGGACAAACCATAACCCTTTGTCGATTGCCTCGCGAAGACACCTATCGGCATGAGGATTGCCTTCGCCTTGTCGGTACGCGAAGAGAGCTTCAACAAGGGCTGGATAGTTTTGTTTCAGCTTCGGAATTTCTTCGTGGCCGCTTACGCTGCGACCTGCCTCCTTCAGGTGAGTTGCGCCAGATAGTGATTCCCTGAACCAATGTTCCTAAAACGGCTGAACGTTCCCATAATCTCAAATCCTGTGGTGAGGGAAATATGAGAGATTCTAACGCCTTGATCCCGTCACCCGCGCCATCACCCGCCTGACCGAGGGCAGACAGACCTTTTCCCAGTTGATCAGCGCGGGTAACGCCATCGTCGCACTCCAATCAACCCTGTCCAGGCCAGGAGAGATTTTCCATCTGGATGCGACCAACCGGGAGCTGGTCAACATCTCCCGGATCAACGACGAATTCGCGTCGTCCTTTGCCCTTGGCGAGGTCCGGGAGCGCTGGGTGAAAACCGGCAATTCGCCGACGATTTCATATCCCAAGTACCCGAGCAGCACTATGGCCTCCTGGGTCAACTCCGGGATTTCGGGCTCGTCGTTCACCATCAAGATGGTTTCGTGCCCGCCCTGGGATGATGATTCCGGTAATGGCTTAGAGCTTCTCCGTCAGTACTCGACCTTGTCTTCCTTGGCTTCCCACTCCGTAAACGCCTTCCCGGCCTCTTCCGGCAACAGGTTGACCATGGGAATGGCGCGTTTTTCAGGAGGAGCGTCCAACTCCTGATAAATGAAGGCGTCGTCAAAGCCGATGTCGGCCGCGTCCTTTTTGGTGTTACCGTAGTAGATTTTCTCCAGGCGGGCCCAATAAATCGCCCCCAGGCACATGGGACATGGTTCGCTGGATGTGAAGATCGTGCAACCTGACAAGTCAAACGTGTTCAAGGCGCGACAGGCCTGCCTGATGGCGTTGATCTCGGCATGGGCCGTCGGGTCGTTGTCGAGGGTGACGCTGTTGGAGGCTTGGGCGATGATCTCGCCGTGCTTCACGATCACGGCCGCGAACGGCCCGCCGCCTTGCCGGACGCTTTCCCTGGACAGCCTGATGGCCTCGCGCATGAAGCGCCCAGAGGCTTGGCCAGATGCTTGGCCAGATGCTTTGCCAGATGCTTGGTCAGATGCTTGGCCAAATGCGTGGTCAGATGCTTGGCCAAATGCGTGGTCAGATGCTTGGTCTGGTGTGTGGCCTGGAGACATGGACAATTCCTGTTTGTAGGATGGTTGACGACGAGAAGCCGGTCACCCTCGAAACGTAATGATGGTGTAGCGCCTGGAACCGGAAAAGAGATGGGTGATGTGGCAGGCTCAGTGGCAGGCTCAGTTGAACCCAAGGCGGCTGTCAGTTTTTATCCCAGAACCTGAGGATTCATCCGCCACAGCGAATAGTTCAAGAACGCGGCGAAGATCACCCAGAGCAGGTAGGGCATGAGCAGTGCTCCGGCCAGAGGCTTGATTCGCCAAAAGGACATTGTCGTGGCCAGGATCAGGGCTAGAAGCGACAGGATCTCCAAAAATGAGAGCAGGCCAAGATTCCAGACGAAAAAGAGCCAGCTCCACAGCGCGTTGCAGACAAGTTGGATAAGGTAGAGACCCAGGGCGGCCCGGATGTTCTTGAGCCCTCCTTCACGCCAGACCAGCCATGCCGCGAGGCCCATCAAGGTGTAGAGCGCCGTCCAGACCGGCCCGAACACAAACCCCGGCGGCGCCCATCCCGGTTGGACAAGCTGGGTGTAGAACGACTGGGCGTTGATCGAAGCCCCGGCGCCCACGGCCGCGGCGACGAACGTGACGGCAAGCCAAGCCAGAAGGGCGAAGACTTGCGTGCGTTTGCTGTTCATTCTCAATATGTTCTGTACGGGTTTTTAACGGCCCAGGCGTTCCCAGCCGTTAGTGGAACACGCCGGGGTGGTGTGATTTATGGTCTGGATGTGAGTATCAGGAAACAGGGAGTGGGGCAATGAGAGGCGTACTGTGATCAAATGTTGAGCTTGGAGATCGGCGACGGCCAGTGTATGCGGATGGCCACGGCCTCAGCTGGTGCTTGGCGCTGATCCCGATGTTTGGGGTGAGTTGGGCAAGAATAGGCTGTGTACATAAGGATTCAAACTTGAAAAAATATGCCGGACGGCCAACTCGCGGACAACATATCCCCACGGAGGAAACAACACGATGAATGATCAAGAAACAACCGCGGGCGGATATACGCGCCTCGGGCTTGTCGGGATAATTATCATATTTTTCTGTTTTTTCAACATATTCACAGCAACGGCGGATTCAAAACAGAACAGCAAGGTCGCGAGCCTGCTCACCCCGGAAGCCCTCTGGGAGATCGGTCGGGTTTCCGATCCCCGGATTTCCCCGGACGGGTCCCAGGTGCTGTTCTCGGTCAAGCACTTCGACCTGGAGGGCAATATCGGCCAAAGTCACCTCTATGTGGCCAATATGGATGGGAGCAACAGGCGGCGCATCTCGCCTGAGAACAACGGCAACGACGGCCAGGGCGAATGGCGACCCGACGGGGCGCGGATCGGCTTCCTGCATCAAGGGCAAATCTGGGAAATGAATCCTAACGGCTCAGGGCGTACGCGGCTCACCGACATCCCTGCCGAAGTCACAGGGTTCAGCTACTCGCCGACACAGAAAAACATCGTCTTTGCCGGCCCTGTCTCTTCCGAGGCCGGGCATGAGAATCTGTTCGCCGGTCTGGACAAGGCTCACGCGAGGATCGTGGACGAACTGATGTATCGGCATTGGGACACCTGGATTGAGTCGTTCAGCCATCTCCATGTGGCTAAGTATTCCGATGCGGGACTGGGGGAGTACGTGGACATCATGCGGGGGTTGGGGCTGGAGTCCCCGCTCAGGCCCTTCGGCGGCATGGAGCAGGTCGCCTGGAGTCCTGACGGCAGATCCCTCGCCTATTCCGCCCGAAACATCGACGGCAAGGCCTACGCCTTGTCCACGGATTCACGGATCATGCTCCACAGCCTGGATACCGGCCAAACCCGGACCCTGAGCACCGGAACAGGGTACGACGTCAACCCGGAATTCTCTCCGGACGGAAAGCGCATTGCCTGGTTGAGCATGGAGCGGGACGGCTACGAAGCGGACAAGAACAGGCTGCTGGTCCTGGACCTGGTTTCGGAGAGCATCACTGACCTGACAACAGGCCTTGACCAGGACGTCAACGAGTTTGCCTGGTCCACGGACGGCGCGGCCATCTTTTTAACCAGCCTGCGCCACGCTTCAACCCAGATCTACCGCCTTGATCCCGCCAGCCGCGACATCGCCCCCCTGACCGAGGGCAAACACACCTTTTCCCAACTGGTCAGCGCGGGCAACGCCATTGTCGCGGTCAAATCAACCCTGTCCAAACCGGGAGAGGTTTTCCTCCTGGATGCGGCCAGTCAGGAAATGCTCAACATCTCCCGCGTCAACGACGATTTTTTGTCGTCCTTTGCCCTTGGCGAGGTCCGGGAACGCTGGGTGAAAACCACTGACAACCAGGAGATGCTCGTCCTGGTCGTCTTGCCGCCGAATTTCGACCCTCAAAAAACCTATCCCGCCATGCTCTACTGCATCGGCGGGCCGGAGGTTTCCGTGGACCACTCCTGGTCCTACCGCTGGAATTTGCAGACCCTGGCCGCGAGAGGCTACGTGGTCGTCGGTCCCAATCGCAGGGGAGCTCCGGGCTTTGGGCAGCAGTGGAAAGAAGCCATTCTGGGGGATTGGGGCGGTCAGCCCATGCAGGACCTCTTGTCGGCCATCGACGACGTTGGCAAAGAGCCTTGGGTGGACAGCAACCGCCTGGTCGCGGTGGGGCCGAGTTTTGGCGGGTTCTCCGTCTACTGGCTTGCCGGGAACCACGACAACCGCTTCAAGGCGCTGGTGGCCCACGACGGTGTTTTCAACCTGGAATCAATGTACCTGGAGACGGAAGAAATCTTTTTCGTCAACTCCGAATTTGGCGGGCCGTTCTGGGACAGGGACAATCCGAGTGTTCAACGCAGCTATGCCGCGTCTCCGCACCGATTCGTCCAGAACTGGACAGCGCCTCTCCTGGTCATCCACGGGGGACGCGACTACCGGGTTCCGGAATCCCAGGGATTCAGCGCCTTCAATGCGGCCAGGCTGCGCGACATTCCCGCCAGACTGCTCTATCTCCCCGAAGAGAACCACTGGGTTCTGTCGCCCCAGAACAGCGTACTGTGGTATCGGACCGTTCTGGACTGGACGGATCGGTGGACAGGCGGCGGGGGTGCAACCGCTAATCACTGATCCAGTGACAGGTTTTTTAACAGATAAATGTCTAAATTGACTGGCTATCTGTTTTTCCGCTTCATTCCAAATTATTTAATTCGACACACACCACGGTCTGCAAGTCGCTTTTGTGTATCCATCATTATTTTGCCGTGCGGCACGAACATGGTGACGGATGGATTTATCAACAGAAATTGTATCAGAGTTGTTGAAGGTGACTGTCAATGCTTCGGAACCAGTAGAGGTGTATGACCAATATAAAGAATCTGCTGCCCCTTCTAGCATTGACTTGCATACTGAAGAATACAATCTGACTAATGTATTTGCATCAGCCAATGCCCAGTCAGAATGTCCAGCCAATGAAAGGCCGGAAGTATAACTCATGGCCGCATCCCAGTTCATTGGACCAGCCGTTGCTTTCTGCCACATCAGGCCGGTTCCGTTATCCGTCACGGTCCCATCTCCGTTGTCCACGCACTGCTGGGCAAAGGCCGTGCCGGACATGACCATCCCGGTCAGGCAGAGCATGAAGGTCAGGGCCGCTGTTCCGAAAGCCTTTCTCCATATTTTTCTCATGACGATGCTCCTTGATGATATCTAATGATCTTAAAAAGCTGAAAACATTCAGGCTTCTTCTTTGGCAGGTTGAGGCTGTCCTCAGCGACAACCTCAACCTGGCCAAAGGGCCAAATCACCGAAGAATCAAATCATCCATCACTGTGCCGAACGCACTGCCCGCACGTGAAAGCCGCTGTTCGCATTGTAGCGGCCCTCGACACCGTCGTGGAAGTGCACGGCCCAGGCTTGATCAGAAGACCCATTGGACGACCAGTAGTCGCCTGGCTTAACGTCCATCATTCTTTTACATGGCGAGTTGTACAGCTTTTTTAACTCATTCGTGGTTGGCAACCGCCAATCCGAATGGCCACCCAGTGAAAGTCCGGAGGCGTAACTCACAGCGTCATTCCAGTTCATTGAACCAGCCGTCGGAATCTGCCACATCAGGTCTTTCCATTTGTCCGTTATGGTCCCATCTCTATTGTCCACGCATACATCGGTAATCGTCTCGGCCATAACCTGCCCGGACAGACAGAGCAGAACCGCCATAATTGCAATCGCGAGAAGCTTCTTCATGATTATTTCTCCTGTTGAGGTTGGACCGTAGTGGTCTTGCATCTCTTTAAGCACGATCCATGCCATGAATAAAGCAGCATGAATCCAAGATGGTAGAGGAAAGCGCCAACCGCATAAAGCCGCACTGTTTGCGCCCATTCCGTTGGCACTGCCAACATTCCTGGCGACCCGAGAAATTCTGGGAAGCTGTTGGTGTCGAGGGCAGAGCGCAAGGGCAAGGAGGCCAATGGGCGAGGTTTCGCTCCTGGCTGCTGATAGCAGGGCGGGGCGGTTACGGCAATGAGGGGGTAGCGGCGTGGGCTGGGGGGTGTCGCGGAACGCCCGTAATCGATGCCACCCTGGTTCATGCGGGACCATTGCAACAGGTCTTCCAGGAGGGCGCATCTTCTGGTCTCGCTTGCACCGGCGGTTATTCGAAAAAAAAATCGTGATGCTCCCGTTCGGAGGGACGAAAAAATGACCTGATGGTTACGCAGCGGTTACGTTGAAAACCGCGCAACAAAAAAGGGCTTACAGTTTTCACTGTAAGCCCTTGATTTTGTTTGGTGCCGGGGGTCGGAATCGAACCGACACGGAGTTGCCCCCGCTGGATTTTGAGTCCAGTGCGTCTACCAGTTTCACCACCCCGGCGTAAAGGGAGGCATCTAGCTTGGGAGAGGTATGCCTGTCAAGCCTGAAGTCGTTCGTTTTCCCATTGGTTCTCGTTTGGCGGCTATGCGTATTTCGCCTGGATGATTGAGACGAGGTGTTCCGGGGTGAAGCCGTATTTTTTGGCCAGGGCGCCGGCTGGGGCGGAGTCGCCGAAGTGGTCCAGGCCCAGGACGACTCCGTCGAGGCCGACGTATTTGTACCAGGGATCGGAGCGGCCGGCTTCAACGGCCACGCGTTTTTGAATCCGGGGCGGCAGGACCTCGTCCTTGTAGGCTTGGGTCTGTTTCTCGAACAGTTCCAGGCACGGGGCGCTGACCACCCGGATTTTCTGGTCCGGGAGCATTTTGGCCGCTTCCAGGGCGAGGTGCACTTCGGAGCCGGTGGCGATGATCAGCATTTCCGGGGCGCCGTCGGCGGGGTCGTGCAGGACGTAGGCTCCGCGGCGAGCGGCTTCGGCTGTCTGGGGGAAGGTCTCGGGGTTCAAGACCGGAAGGTCCTGGCGGGTGAAGAGCAGGGCGGAGGGGCGCTTGTCCTGGGTCAGGGCGACCTCCATCATGACCCGGCTTTCCACGACGTCCGCCGGGCGCATCACCAGAAGATTGGGAATCAGGCGCAGGGACCAGGCGTGCTCCACGGGCTGGTGCGTCGGTCCGTCTTCCCCGACGTAGAAGGAATCGTGAGTGTAGACGTGCAGGACCGGGAGGTTCTGGATGGCGGACATGCGCACGGCGTTGCGCTGGTAGTCGGAAAAGACCAGGAAGGTCGCGCCGAAGCCCACCAAGCCGCCGTGCAGGGCGATGCCGTTGAGGATCGCGCCCATGGGGAATTCCCGCACGCCGAAGCTGAGATTGCGTCCCATGGGGTTGTCCGGGCCAAAGATGCCGGTGGTATCCCGGAACTTGGTCGTCTGGTTGGACGGGTCCAGGTCCGCCGAACCGCCCACCAGGTTCGGCAATTGGGTGATCAACTCGTTCAGGCACTGGCCGAAGGCTTTGCGCGTGGAAACCTTTTTCGTGACGTCCAGTTCCGGCCAGGTGAAGGAACGATGCGAGGGCGGAGCGACGTGCTGGTCCCAGGTTTGGGCAAAAGTCATATCCGCGGCCTTCTTCTCCTGGACGTGTCCCTTCCAGGCGTCGACTTCCCGGGTCAATTCAGGAAATCGGGCGCGGAAGTGGTTCACGGCGTCCTGGGGGAGGTAAAAGGTCTCATCTTCGGGGAGGCCGAGCTTGCCCTTGGTGGCCTTGATTTCGTCCGGGCTGAGCGGCGCGCCGTGGGTTTCAAAATCTCCTTCCATGGAGGCCGTGCCCTTGGCGATGACCGTGCGGCCGATGATCAGGGTGGGGCGGGCGGTTTCGGCCTTGGCCCGGCGGATGGCCTCGCGGATCTGGTCGTGATCGTGGCCGTCCACTTCCAGGACGTCCCAGCAAAAAGCCTCGAAGAGCTTGCGATAGTCCGTGCAGTCGGTACGGCTGGTGGGCCCGGAGAGCTGAATCTGGTTGCTGTCGTAGAACACGATCAGCTTGCCCAGCCCCCAGTGTCCGGCCAGACTGGCCGCGCCCAGGGCCACCGGTTCCTGCATGTCGCCGTCCGAAGCCAGGACATAGGTGGAGTGGTCCACCACGTCCGCGCCGAGGCGGACGGCCAGCATGCGCTCCGCCGCGGCCATGCCCACGCCCATGGCCAAGCCCTGGCCCAGGGGGCCGGTAGTGGCTTCCACCCCGGGGGTCATGTGTTCTTCGGGGTGGCCCGGGGTTCGGCTGCCCAGCTGGCGGAAGTCCTGAAGATCTTGGATGTTCAGGTGCCCGATCAGGGTCAGCAGGCTGTAAAGCAGCATGGATTCGTGTCCGGCGGAAAGCACGAAACGGTCCCGGTTGAACCAGGCCGGATCCCGAGGATCGTGGCGCAGAAACTCGTGGAACAGGACATAGGCCATGTCCGCCGACGACATGGGCCCGCCCGGATGGCCGGAATTGGCCTTTCGGGTGGCGTCCATGACCAGTCCCTTGATGACGTTGACGGCGTGTTGGTTCGGTTCGGTGGTGTTCATGGTGGCGATCCTTTCTTATAAATTGGCGTTTAGGGTTTCAATCTGCTCGATGCGGCGCTGGTGGCGCTCGCCTTCAAAGTTTGCGGCCAAAAACACGTCGACGATGCTTTTGGCCAGCTCGTCGCCCAGGACCCGCGAGCCCAGGCAGAGGACGTTGGCGTTGTTGTGCGCTCGGGTCATCCGAGCGAGGTATTCATTGGTGCACAGGGCCGCGCGGATGCCGGGAAAGCGGTTGGCGGCCATGCTCATGCCCATGCCCGTGCCGCAAATCAGGATGCCGAGATGTCCCGAAGCCAGGACTTCCCGACAGACGTCGCCGGCCACGAGGGGATAGTCGCAGGACTCCTTGGAGCGGGCTCCCAAATCCTTGACCTCGAAACCCGCTTCTTGCAGATGGCCCGTGATGAAAACTTTAAGATCAAATCCGGCATGGTCGGAACCGATGACGACCGTAGGTGACGACATGTATTTCTCCTTGCTCAGTTGTAGGTCATGAAGTGATCGACGCGGTTGATGAATCGTTGGGCAATTTCCATTTTTGAACGCGGCGCTGGACGTATTCGGTTCGCTCTTCCTTCAGCCGTGCCTTCAGGTACTCGATTTCGTCCAGCAGAAACGCGATCTGCTTGATGGCCAGCTCCTTCTCGTCGAAGATGTTCAGCTCCTGCTCGTTCTTGGCCAACTCCAGTCCGGCTCCGGCGGCTTCGATCATGCCCAGGGCATGGTATTCCTGGCGCAACCGTTTGCGCAGTTGCGCGATTTCCCAGTTGCGCAGCGCAAGCAGAAACAGCCAGGTCAATTCACTGCCAAGGACTTTCAGGCCCAGCCAGAACGAACGGTGTAACGGCATGTTTGTGCCGCCGAGGGGATTCGTGGTGGTCATGTTGCTCTCCATGTGGATATGCTTTTGTTTTCCTTGAAGGTCGTGAAGCGACCGGAAGGCCGCGGCCTGGCTCAACCCGTTCGGCTCAACCCGTTCGGCTCAGTCCGTTCGGCTCAATTTGGGACGGTCCATACGGTGGAACCGGGGGGCACGTCCAGTCGCAAGTCTTCGGCCCGCCACGGCTCAACGGCCGTTTCCAGGCGCTGGACGCGGATCACCGCGGACTGATCTCCCTGGACCAGGCTGACGCGGCGCGGCCTGGAAGGAGTGTCGCTTTCCCACTGGTCCACGGACACGGTCCAGCCGCCGTGGTCCGGACCGCGTACGGACGCTGGCCGCCCGTCGAACGCCAGAACCAGGATCAGGGGCGTGAAATGCCCGGTCACGTGGAATTCCAGCATATCGTCGACCAGGCGGACGGCCTCGTATTCCGAGGGAACGAGAGTTTGCCAACATCCGAGAAAGATCTGAGCCAGGGCGTCCAGGCGCACCGGCATGAACAGCCCCGTGGTCCGCGCGCCTTCCTGGACCGTCTTCGCGACGTAGGCCTCCCTGGAAGCGGGAAGATATCCGAGCCATCCGTCGCGGTCCTCCCGCCAGTGGGCCAGCATGGCGCCCACGCCGGCCTGAACGTCCAAGCGGATGGGAAAGTCCGTCCGACCCCACATGGAAACAATGAATCGGGAGTGTCGGTCCGGAGCGGAGAAGTTGACGCTGGCCCGCAGGGAGAAATCCTCGGGGTGACAGTCCTGAACGAACGACGTTTGGAACAGCGACCAGACGACCGAGGCTCGGTCCGGGTCGTCATATCCGGGCGGCAACGGCTTCGGTCCGCAAGCGCTCAGCAGGGCGCAGACGGTGAGCAGGACCCAAGGTAATTTGTAACTATTCAGCATAGAGTACTACCGTTGCCGGAGTCGGTATCGGGATCGACAACGCTGGGAAGCGTTCAAAATTTTTCCTGTTCCGATTCCGATTCCGATAGCGACCCCGACTCCGATTGCCGGAGCAAGGGCGGACACAAAATGTGCTGAGTAGATACCCACAAGTTTTTGAGTCGTTCCGGCGCAAGCGGCCGACGCCGGAAGCAGGCGTGCCCGAATCCACGAAACGACGCGCACGACAGGAATCATGAGGGGTGCCCCTCTCGGATATGACGATCCGGATCGACTCTCAAAGCGCGTTCAACTTTTGCCGTATCGCGTCAGGATCTTGGGGGTGGTGGCGCAGGGCGTTGCGGTAGCCCTTGCGGGCTTCGGCGGTTTTTCCGAGGGCTGCGGCGATGTCGCCGTAGTGTTCCCAGATGATCGGATCGTCGGCCATGATTTCCACCGCGGACTGAATGTGCCGCCAGGCCAGATCCAGATTGCCCAGCTGGAAGTGCACCCAGGCCAGGGAGTCGATGATGTGGCCGCTGCCGGGCTTGAGTTGCAGAGAACGTTCGATGAGCACCAGGGCCCGTTCCAGTTCGCGCTCTTCCTGGGCCAGGGTGTAGCCGATGAAATTCAGGGCCTCGGCATGGTCCGGATCCAGGACGATGATCTCCTCCATGGTCCGCAGGGCCTCCTGGCGTCGGCCCATCTGTTCCTGAAGAAAACCCAGGCGATAGAGCACGTCGGTGTCTCCGGGCCACTTTTGGCGAGCGATCTCCAGCAGGCTTGAGGCCTGGGAGATTTCGTCCTCACCCAACAGAATTTCGGCCTCCAGCAGCAGAAAATCACTCATGTTCGAAAACAGGTCTTGCCCTTCCCGGGCCAGTTGCCGGGCGTCCTCGTGGCGATCCAGTTGCAGCAGCAAATAACCCTGAAAGCTCAGAGCCCGGGCGTAGTGCGGATGGTCTTCCGGAATCCTGCCCAGGTAAAACAGGGCTTGTTCCGGGTCATTGTCCCCTTCGTAAGCGACCAACGCGCGGTAAAAGTCGGCCTCCGGCAAACCGTCCTCTTCGGGCAGGGCGTCGAGCACGGCACCGGCTTCCTGGAAGAGGTTTTCGCGGATGAAGAGCAATGCGACTTCCAGGATGAAGCTTTCCCGTCCCTCCTGCCCCAGGGCGAAGGAAAGCGCCTTGTCCGGTTGGTTCAGCTTGATGTTGACCTGGATCATGCGCAGCAGGATTTCGTCCGCGTCCGGGCGGAGGTCGAGAATGCGACTGTAGGTTTCCTCGGCTTGAACCAAGTCGCCTTCGCTTTCATACAAAAAGGCCAATTCGGCCATGGCCTCCAGGAAATTCGAGTCTTGCTCCAGGGCCTTCTTGAGAAACTCTTCCGTCTGGCGGACCAACCCGAGCCCGGAGTTGCTTCTGGCCAGCAACAATAACACCTCGGCCGTCCGTTCCGATTCGGGGATGACCTGGAGCACGTCCGCGGCTTGGGAAAAGCGGGAATACTGCAAGAGCAGGGCGGCCATGTTCCGGCGCATGGCCCAATCCCGAGGGTGGCGTCGCAGGTATTCGTCCATGGTCGCGATGGCCTCCTCCACCATGTCGTCGGTAAGGTAGGTGTTGACCAGGGCGGAGGGGAGGGTTTGGTCTTCAGGAAACGATTCCATGGAGCGGCGCAAAACCGTCCTGGCTTCAGCGTTTCGGCCTTCCCGCCAGTAGGAGTTGGCCAGTTCCATTGCCAAAAAGGGCGAAGGGTCCAGGGCCAAGGCCAGGGCCAAGGCTTCACGGGCGCCTTCCTGGTCGTCCGTACGGGCCAGGTCCTGGGCTTCCAGGTAGGCCAGCACGGCCTGGGCCGAGGGCGTCAGTTCATGCTCCGGGTCGGCGATGGTCGCGGCCGGGAACGGTTCCGGAGTGAATGTAACCTTCGGGGCGCATGCGGCCATGGAAAAGGCGAAGGCCAGGCCGAACAGCAAAAAAAGACACTTCAGCGGCGAATGGGCGGTCACGGAGATAAATCCTTAGTTACGGAGCGATTGACGAAGTTGATCGGAGCGCGACGGCCCGTAAAGGGAGCGCTTGATCCGAATGGGCGCGCTGATCAGTTTCTCGTGGACATTGCCTGATTCTGGGATGGGCAATGCCGTTGCAAAAGCGTGTACAGTCGATTGCCGAGATTGAGGCCCAGGTCGATGAATTCCGGGCCGAACGTCTTTCCGACTTCGGTGCGGAACGTGTTCGCGATGGAGCGGATGCGTTCGACGCCCTCCGGAAATTTGGCCAGGATCTCGCGCAGACACCATTCCTCGTAATCGCAGATTTCCCAGAGCGTGGTGCCGAAGTTGTCCGGTCCCCAACGAAATTTGTCCGCGTCGTACAAGCAGGATGCCAGCAGTTCTTCTAAATGATCGAATGAGGTTTCCATCGGGCGGAAGGCCTCATGGTTGCGGATGGCGAAGGCGATCATCTCCTTGTCCCTGTCCGTCAAGGGGAAGTCGGCCAAAATTTGAAAGGAGAGTTCGGCTCCCCGGAGCGCGTGCTCCGGCTCCAGGCGGCAGATGTCGTGCTGCAATCCGCTTAACTGCGCCAAAAGACACAGATGCCTGGCCTGATCCATGCCCCAGGCCCGGGCCTCGGCCAGGGCAATGGCCCCGGATTCCACGGCGACCTTTTTGGCATGTTCGATTCCGTGGCCGTAGTCGTCGGCGAGAAACGGTAGAACGTCCTCGCAGCATCGGACGACCAGGGGGTGATCGAAAAACAATTCCTTGGAAAAGGCCAATTCCGGCGCGAACCGGTCGTAAAAACGCGGCGGAGGTTGAACCCCGGCCAAGCTTTTGGCCTCCTGTTTCACCAACTCAAGTTCTTTCAACATGGTCTTCCGTTCCTTTATCGGTCGCGGTTGCCAGGTTATGTGAGAAATTATCCCTGATTTTTTCGATTAAACGGGCCTCGATCTGGCGGACCCGTTCACGGGTGATATTATATTTCTCTCCGATCTCGCGAAGCGTCACGGGCTCCTCGTTCATCAGGCGCTGCTCCAGGACGTCCCGTTCCTTGTCGTTGAGTTCGGGCATCATCTTCTGGATTTGTTTTTTGAGCAGGACGACCATTTGCTCTTCGGCCAGGAGGTCGTCCACGGGCGTGCTCAGCGCGGGCAGCATGTCCATGCGGGTCATGCTGGTGTCTTCGGAAAACGGGGCGTCCAGGGACATGTCCGAACTGCCCAGCCGCTGGTCCATCTCCGTGATGTCCTGTTCGCTGACGTTGAGGCTCTTGGACAGGGAAGCCGTGCTGGCGTCGAAACCCTGATTGAGCAGGCGTTGGCGCTCCTTGCCAAGGTTGTAGAAGAGCTTGCGCTGGGTCTGGGTCGTGCCGACCTTGACCATGCGCCAGTTGTCCATGATGAACTTGAGAATGTAGGCTTTGATCCAGAATGAAGCGTAGTAGGAAAACTTGATGCCCCGTTCCGGGTCGAACTTCTGCACGGCCTTCATCAGGCCGACGTTGCCTTCCTGGATCAGGTCCAGGATGTTTTGCATCCAGCTGCGTTGAAAGTCCATGGCAATGCGGACCACGAGACGCAGGTGGGAAGAGATCAGCCGAAACGCGGCCTTGGTGTCGTTTTGCTCCCGGTATTGGCGGATCAGGGTGAACTCTTCATCCGGCTTGAGCATCGGAAACCGGTTCACTTCCCGCAGATAGAGCTGCATTGAGTCCCGGATCGCCGGGGAGGAGGGCGTCAGGGAAAGGTCGATGGGCCCTGGGGCGTCAGTGATATCTGGGACGTCAAGAACGGCGTCTTTTTCACCCTCAAACCTCCCCTTGGGTGGTGTCTCGGGTTGAATATTGGATTCGATATCCAGTTCGACTTCGGGATCAACCGCGTCTTCGGACATGTCGTCAGTCACGTCGGTCGCCAAATCGTCCGCCAAATCGTCCGAAGGTTCGGCATGATGGAAACCTTGCTTCAGTCGGGATGAACCCTTGGAAGCAGTCGCGGTTGCGGCGACTCGAGTCTTTTGCTTCATGCGGGAAGTATCCGGTTGCTCGGTCCGTTCGGGTGGGAGCGCATCGGGTGCGGGTGAACCGCGGCGGGTGAGGGTTCCGGTGGCTTGGGTCCCAGGGTCATGATCGGTGATCCTATATTTTTTATTTGTCCTTTTCAATGTTTTTCAGTAAGCGTTCCTTTTTCGGGGTAACGTCTCGATAATGCGAGGCTTCACCGAGTCGTGGAAAATCCCGCGTGGCCCCGATATACGTATATCCTTACTAGTCGAAGTCGGAGCGAAACCATAATGAGCCAAAAGGTCAGATCGCTGATTCAATCCGGAAAAATACTCCTGTTCGATGGGGCCATGGGGACGCAGCTTCAGGCCCGTGGGCTGCAACCCGGCCAATCGCCGGAAGAGTTCGGAGACCGCAATCCAGAGGTGATTGCTCGGATTCATGAGGATTATCTGAACGCCGGGGCAATGTTTTTGACCACGAACACCTTCGGCGGGACCCGGTTCAAACTGCCTTCCGGTCTCGCCCCGCGCTCCTTCAACCGCAAGATGGCCGAAACGGCCCGGAGCGCCGCGGGAGACAAGGGGTTCGTGGCAGGCAGCGTCGGTCCTACCGGTGAACTGCTGGCGCCGTTGGGCAAGGTCGATTTTTCGGAGCTGGTGGACGCCTTCGCGGAACAGATCTCCGGACTGGCCCAGGGCGGCGCGGACCTGATTCAGATCGAGACCCAGTTCGACCTGGGTGAGATCCGGGCGGCCGTGGTGGCGGCCCGCCGGGTTTGCGATCTTCCCGTGGCCGTTTCCATGACCTTTGAATCCGGTTCCAGCTTGACCGGTACTTCGCCGCTGACCTTTCTGGACACCATGCAAAACCTCGGGGTGGACCTGATCGGGACCAATTGCAGCCTCGGTCCCGAGGGCCTGGAGGAAATCATCCGGGCCATGCTGCCCCGGGCGACCACGCCGCTTTTGGTCCAGCCCAACGCCGGATTGCCGGTGTTGGAGAACGGAAAGACGGTGTTTCCGCTGCAACCCCACCCCTTTGCCGAACGGATGCTTCGTTTTCCGGCTTTGGGCGTCCAGGGCGTGGGAGGCTGTTGCGGCACCAGTCCGGACCATATTCGAGCCATGGCCCAGGCTTTGCGGGACGTGGACGTCGCTGCGCTCGAGGCCCGCAATGTGACCGGAGGACCGGATCTGATCCTGACCTCCAGGGCCGTCTCGGTTTGTATCGGGCCTCGGGAGCCGTTGGTGATCATCGGCGAGCGGATCAATCCCACGGGCAAGAAGCAGTTGACCGCCCAGTTTCAGGCCGGAGAACATGCTCTGGCCCTGGACATGGCCGGGCAACAGATCGCCCAGGGGGCCGGAGTGCTGGACGTCAACGTCGGCGCGCCCATGGTGGACGAGACCGTTCTGCTGCCGGACCTCGTTTCCACCTTGACCGCCCGTTTTTCCACGCCCTTGAGCATCGACTCCAGTAAGCCGGAAGCCATCGAAGCGGCCTTGCGCCAGTATCCGGGGTCCCCCCTGGTGAATTCCATCAGCGGAGAAAGCGGCCGGATGGAAGTGTTGGGGCCGCTGTGCCGGACCTATGGCGCGCCGTTCATCCTTTTGCCCCTGGCCGGAAGCGACCTGCCTGAAACCGCGTCCCAGCGACTGAAGATCATTGAAAATCTGCTGCGCCGGGCCGAAGACCTCGGGATTCCCCGGCGTCTGATCATGGTGGACGCCCTGGCCCTGACGGTCTCCTCCAAGCCGGAGTCCGCGAAGCACTGCCTGCGAACCATCCGGGCTTGTCGGGAAGAATGGAGCCTGCCCACGGTGATCGGCCTGTCCAACATCTCCTTCGGCCTGCCGGCCCGGGAGCTGCTGAACAGCACGTTTTTGGCCATGGCCATGGCCCAAGGCCTCTGCGCGGTCATTGCCCATCCTGGGGCGCGGCGAGTACAGGAAACTTTGGCCGCCGGGGAAGTCCTGCTGGCCCGGGACGCCCAGGCCAAGAACTTTGTCGGAGGCTATGCCGACTGGAGCGCCGGGGGAGCCGGGTCCGCGGGCTCCGCGACCACCGGCCAGGGCGGCTCCACGGCCAAGCCCGCGCTGACCCTCGGGGAAGCGGTGATCCAGGGCGACAAGGACCGGATCCTTGCTCTCCTGGAAACGGCGTTGCAAGACGGGGCCCAGCCTGGCACCTTGTTGGACGAGGAACTGATCCCGGCGATCATGGAAGTGGGGCGACGGTATGAAACCCGAGAGTTCTTTCTGCCCCAATTGATTCTTTCCGCGGAGACCATGCAGCGGGCCTTTGACCGGTTGACGCCCCTGCTCCGGGAGAGTGCCGGAGACGCGCAACGGGCCCGGATCATCATGGCCACGGTGGAAGGGGACATTCACGACATCGGCAAGAACATCGTCTGCCTGATGCTGCGCAACATGGGATTCGAGGTGCACGACCTGGGCAAGGACGTGCCTGCCGAGACCATCGTCCGGGCAGCCCAGGACAAACAGGCCGGTCTGATCGGCTTGTCCGCGCTGATGACCACGACCATGGTCCGCATGGAAGACACGGTCCGGATGGTCAAGGAACTCGGCCTCTCCACCAAGGTCATGGTGGGCGGGGCCGTGGTCACGGAGCACTTCGCGCAATCCATCGGCGCGGACGGGTACGCCCCGGACGCCGTGGCCGCGGTTCGCCTGGCCGCGAGATTGCTTGGAGATGATGCCCGGAGCCGGGCCGAGGCCTCTTGATCGCCGCTCTTCGTTGTTCCGGCACAAGGGAGATGGACATGAAAAAAATGCTACTTCCCGCGCTCCTGTTGCTGGCCTTGGTCGCTTCGACTCCGTTTCGGGCCTGCTGGGCCAATGAAGTCGAGAGGACCGATGATTTGCCGGTAATGGACGTTCAGGGGTTTTTCGATTTTTTGCGTGAGCAGAGAGGCAAGGTGGTGGTCGTGGATTTTTGGGCCACTTGGTGCGGGCCGTGCCGCAAAAAGTTGCCGGCGCTGATGGCATGCCGAGACAGTTTTTCCGAGGAAGAGGTGGCCATGCTCGGTATTTCCCTGGACTTCAACCCCGCAACCCTGCGCAGTTTTCTGAAGGTCAATCAATTGAACTATCCAATATTCCTGGCTGAAGACGGCCTGGGCGCCGAACTGGGCGTAGGGGCCATCCCCTTGTTGCATGTCTACGACGCCGCCGGAGCATTGGTGATCGTCGAGGAAGGCCTGACATCCCCCGAAACACTGTGCCAGGACGTTGGCCGCTTAATCACCCCATGACCGAACCCTCCGCGATTTACATCCGTAAGGCCCGGATTCAGGACGTCCGCACCATCCACGGCTTGTTGATGGACTGTTCCAAGCAGGGCCTGTTGTTGCCGCGCTCCTACAATCAACTCTACAGCCACCTGCGGGACTTTTTCGTCCTGGCCCCGAGCCAGGGCGGGGCGATTCTCGGATGCTGCGCTTTGAGCATCGCCTGGGAGGATTTAGCCGAAGTCCGCTCCCTGGCCGTGGCCTCGGAGTGCCGAGGACAGGGCTGGGGGCGCCGACTGGTGGAAGCGTGTCTGAGCGACGCCATCACCTTGGGTATTTATCGAGTGTTCACACTGACTTATCAAGCGACTTTTTTCGAACGGATCGGATTTCAGGTGGTCAGCAAGGACAATCTGCCCCAGAAGGTCTGGGCCGATTGCCTGCACTGTCCCAAGTTCCCGGACTGCGACGAAATCGCCATGGCCATAGATATGTAATTTTTTGGTAACTATTCAGCATTGAGTAATACCGTTACCGGGGTCGGAGTCGGGATCGGTATCGGGATCGAAAACGCTGGGATGCGTTCTAAATTCTTCTTGTTTCGATTCCGACTCCGATACCGATACCGATTGCCGGAGCAATCACGCTATCCAGGCTGCGTATACTGCGAAGAAGCTGAGCAGTTCCAAACTTTTAAATTAAACTTTGTCCGAGTACTCCATGACCACATCCATGCAACTAATCATTGACGCCGAGGCCATTGCCAAACGAGTCCGGGAACTCGGAGCAAACATTTCCGAACATTACGGCGACGAGCCATTGATCATGGTCTGCGTGCTCAAAGGAGCGTTCATCTTTTTCGCCGACTTGGTGCGGGCCATGCCCATCGAGCCGGAAGTGGATTTTGTCCGCTTGGCCAGTTACGGTGCGCAGACTTCGCGCAAAGAGCGGATTCTGTTCACCAAGGACATGGAACTTCCCGTGCAGGACAAGCATGTGTTGGTGGTGGACGACATCGTGGATACCGGCCACTCCGCCTTGTATTTGCTGAACGTGTTGCGGATGCGCGGTGCGAAAAGTCTGCGCGTCTGCGCATTGATCGACAAGCGGGAACGGCGGGAAGTCGACGTGAGCGTGGATTTTCCTGGCTTCGTGCTTTCCGAGGGCTTTGTCATCGGCTACGGACTGGACTACGCGGAACGCTACCGTCATCTCCCGGCGGTCTATACCTTGAATGCGGACGTCTGACCGGAACATATTCCCGCTGGTCCCTTTTGTGCATGTGAACCGACGCGTGAAAAACTCGGAATGATCAGAGGAACACGAGGGGAAAAACGATGTTGATCCAATGTCCCAACTGCGACACCAAATACAATTTGAACGAATCCGTTATTGGTCCGGATGGATCGAAGGTCCGGTGCATCCGCTGCGACCATGTCTTTTTCGTTGCTCCGCCGGGCGCGGAGTTCGACGTCAAGTCCGAACAGACCCAGGGACAAACCCAGGAGCATGACCTGGACCAGGACCAGAAGGAAGACTTCGACTGGCTGGACGAGGTGGAGCCCGAAGAGGACGGCAAGGGCCGGACCAAGGACGGCGAGGAACGATATTCCGTGGAAATCCAGCCCACGGAAGAGCCGAAAAACAAGACCATGACCTATGTCGTGGCCGGTCTCGTGGTCGCGATCATCGCCCTGGCGGCGTTCCTGTATTCTCAGGGAGCCGTGGATACCGTTACGTCCTGGTTCGGTTCCTCCGAGCCCGAGCACGTCGCGGAGCCGGAAGTGCTCGGCCCGGAAGACGTGCACTTGGTTTCATTGCAGAATGTGCGCCAGTATTTTGTCACCAACGAGAAAATCGGCCAGTTGTTCGTCATCGAGGGCAAGGCCCGCAACGATTTTCCGGCGCCCATGGAACTGTTCCGCATCGAGGCCAGTCTGTTCGACGCCGCCGAACAGGTGGTGGAGCGCCAGGAATTTTTGGCCGGTAACTCCGTCTCCTTGTTTCAGCTCCAAATTCTTTCGGAGCAGGAATTGGAGGCGGCCTTGAGCGCCCGGGTCGGCATCCTGACCAACAACACCAATATTCGTCCCGGAATGGACGTTCAGTTCATGGTTGTTTTTCCCAATCCCCCGGATACCGTTCAGGAATACGGATTGAAAGTCGTCGGCGCCCAGCATCCGCCGAGGTAGTTTTTTTCGGATACCTCCCGTTAAGGGCACGGCCCGCCGTACCCTAACGGGAGGATATTTGTCGACCGAACGGTATAACCCCGTCCATCCTCCCCGATGAAAACTCCCCCCGCCCTCCACATCTGTACCGACTGCGGGGCCCGGTCCCCCAGGTGGCAGGGACAGTGCCCACGTTGCAAAGCGTGGAACACGCTCCAGGAAGCTCCGAAATCCTCTCCGGTCCGCCGTGACATCCGGCCCATTTCCTCTCCCGTCAGTCTGACCGAAGGTGGCGACGCTCCAGCTTCGGCGTGGACAACCGGGCTTTCCGGGCTGGACGAGGTTCTGGGCGGCGGGCTGATGCCAGGGGCGTCCATGCTGGTGGGAGGAGAGCCGGGGATCGGCAAGTCCACGCTGCTTTTGCAACTGGCCGCCCAGGCGGCCGGGGGCGTCAGGCGGGTTGTCTATGTTTCCGGCGAAGAATCTTTAGGCCAGATCAAG
Source organism: Desulfonatronum lacustre DSM 10312 (assembly GCF_000519265.1). Lineage (NCBI taxonomy): Bacteria > Pseudomonadati > Thermodesulfobacteriota > Desulfovibrionia > Desulfovibrionales > Desulfonatronaceae > Desulfonatronum > Desulfonatronum lacustre. Next base: position 983,048 of record NZ_KI912608.1, on the reverse strand, counting down.
GCCCGGGCCCAGCGGTTGGAAGCCCTGGTCCCCGGTCTGGACGCCCTGAGCACCAACCGGCTCGAAGACGTGCTGGCCATGCTGGAGGCCGGAACGCCTCCGGCCCTCTTGATCGTGGACTCGGTCCAGACCGTGTCCACGGAAGAGTCCGACGGTCTGCCCGGCAGCGTCAGCCAGGTCCGCACCGTGGCCACCCGCTTGGTGGAGAGCTGCAAGCAGTTGAACTGCTGTCTGATTCTGGTCGGGCATGTGACCAAGGACGGCTCCATCGCCGGCCCCAAGCTCCTGGAGCACATGGTGGACACGGTGCTCTCCCTGGAGGGTGATCGCCAACATATGTTCCGGTTGCTGCGGGTGCAGAAGAACCGCTTCGGCCCCAGCAACGAACTGCTGGTGTTCCAGATGGAGCAGCGCGGCTTGACCGTGGTTCCGGACCCTTCCACGTATTTCCTGGGCGACCGGGACCCAAGCTTGAGCGGCACGGCTCTGGTCATGGCCCTGGACGGCTATCGGCCCTTTGCCGTGGAGGTCCAGGCCCTGGCCACCAAGAGCTTCCTGGCCATGCCTCGCCGGACCGTCTTGGGCTTTGACGCCAACCGCCTGCACCTGCTTTTGGCCGTATTGGAAAAGCGCCTGCGCCTGCCCCTGGGCCAGTTCGACATCTATACCAAAATCGGCGGCGGCCTGCGTCTTCAGGATCCCGGCTTGGATCTGGGCGTGGTGGCCGCCGTGTTGTCGTCCTTCCTGGACAAGCCCTTGCCCGAACGAGCCGTGCTCTGGGGCGAGGTGGACCTCAACGGCCAAGTCCGCCCGGTTCTGGGTCAGGACGTCCGCGACCGCCAGGCCCGACGCCTCGGCTACTCCCCCATCCTTACTCCTCGGAGCGCCGACACCCCTCAGGGCGTGACCAATGTCGCCGAACTGGCCAAACTCCTGTTCGGAAACGTCGGCTCTTCCACCCCCAACCTCGAAGTCGACCATTCCCCACGAGCCTGACGGCCCATCGTCAACGATCCTCAGCAGGCCGTTGTCCGAAAAGTATAGCTTTGGCGTCTTGGCGAACTGCGGGCTACTTTAGATGGTGTGCACGGCTCGCACAGTGGTTCAATCTTCTCATTCTCACTCAGATCAAGGGAAACGAATATGAACAGACAGACTGTACCAAATAATCACATTCCCTTTGGCCCGATTCTCGAAGACAACGGCGTACGTTTCCGACTCTGGGCACCGGAAGCGAAGCAGGTGGACCTAGTCCTGGTGGGGCAGGATCAGGAGGAAAATGTAACCATGCCGGCAACTCAGGACGGTTGGCACGAGGTTCTGAATTCAGAGGCCGGGCCCGGTTCCCTGTATCATTTCAAAATCAACGACGAGACTCTGGTTCCGGACCCGGGTTCACGTTTTCAGCCGGAGGACGTTTTCGGACCGAGTCAGGTCGTGGATACCGCCGGGTTTACCTGGAAAAATCCGGATTGGAAGGGGCGGCCCTGGACGGAGACGGTGCTCTATGAATTGCATGTGGGCACGTTCACGACCGAAGGCACCTACGACGGAGTGCGGTCTCGTTTGCCGTATCTCAAGGACCTGGGCGTCACGGCGGTGGAACTGATGCCCCTGGCTGATTTTCCGGGCCGCCGCAATTGGGGCTACGACGGGGTTCTGCCCTTTGCCCCGGATTCGGTCTATGGCACGCCTGAAGACCTGCGACGTCTGATCGACGAGGCCCACGGGCTGGGGCTGATGGTTTTTCTGGACGTGGTCTACAACCATTTCGGCCCGGAAGGAAACTACCTGCATCTCTACGCTCCCCAGTTCTTCACCAATGCCCACCAGACGCCTTGGGGCGCGGCCATTGATTTTTCGGTGCCCCAGGTCCGGGACTTTTTCATCGCCAACGCCGTGTACTGGCTGCGGGAGTACCGGTTTGACGGTCTGCGCCTGGACGCGGTGCATGCCATCCAGGACGACGGGCCGGTGCATATTCTGGAGGAATTGACCCAGACCGTGGCCAAAGTCCTGCCCAAGGACCGGCACGTGCACCTGGTCCTGGAAAACGACGCCAATCAGGCCCGGTTTCTGGACCGGGCGGAAAACGGCGAACCGAAATACTACGTGGCCCAGTGGAACGATGACATTCATCACGTCTACCATGTGCTGGGCACCGGGGAGACCCAGGGCTACTATGCGGATTACGCGGACAACGTGCTGGACCGGCTGGGCCGGTGCCTGGCCCAGGGCTTCGCCTATCAGGGCGAGCCCTCACCCCACCGGGAGGACCAGGTTCGGGGTGAGCCCAGCTCTCATCTTCCGCCGGAAGCCTTCGTGGCTTTTATCCAGAACCACGACCAGATCGGCAATCGGGCCCTGGGAGATCGGCTGACCCGGTTGGCCCCGATGGAAAGACGCACGGCCCTTACGGCCATGTACCTGCTCAGCCCGCAGATCCCCATGCTCTACATGGGCGAGGAGTGGGCCTCGGAGCAGCCTTTTCCGTTTTTTTGCGACTTCCAGGGCGATCTGGCCGACGCGGTCCGGGAAGGCCGGCGCAAGGAGTTCGCGGCCTTTCCCGAGTTCGCCGACCCGGCCATGCGCGAGCGCATCCCGGACCCCAACGACCCGGCCACGGCCCGGAGCGCCGTTTTGAACTGGGATGAGCGCTATTCCGTGGAGCACTCCCAATGGCTGACCTTCTACCGGGATCTCCTGGCCCTGCGCCAGGAGCGCATCGTGCCCCTGCTGGGACTGATCCAGCCCAAAGCCGCAACTTGGCACATCCAGGCGTCCAGTGTGCTGACCGTGGCCTGGCCCTTGACCGATGGCCGCGTCCTGCGCATGACGGGCAATCTCGGTTCCAAGCTGTTCCTGACGAACTTTGACCTGAAAACTGATCCTGATTCACTGGATATCATCTATGTTTCGCCTTCCGCTCAACGAAAAAAACGTGGCGTGGAATTGGAGGGCTGGGGCGTAATGTGGACCGTGGTCCCAAAATGACGAATTGAACAAGGAGGCAACAGATCATGTCGGAAACAAGAGATGCGTATATCCAGAAACTGAAAGCCAAGATTGATGAATGGAACGCGGATATCGACAAATTGACGGCCAAGGCGGACCAAGCCGAAGCGGACGCAAAAATCAAGTATCAGCAGGAACTTGAAGAGTTGCGGGCAAAACGCCAGGAGTTGGAGGGAAAAATCGCGGATTTGCAAAACGCCGGAGAATCTGCCTGGGAAGAACTCAAGCATGGCGTTGAATCTTCCTGGGAAGTGTGGAAGGCGAGTTTTTCCAAGGCGAAAACGGCGTTTGAAAAGGGGTATCAAGAAGGCCGGGAAGAAGGGCAAAGCAAGAAGCGTAACTGAGTGTTGAAAAAGTCCTTTGTCGGCAGTCCGTTCAAAAATCCCAAGTGCAAAAAGCAAGAAAAGTTTAAACTCTCACGTATCAATAAATACGCTTCGACCTTGATTCGATTGCCAGGACGGCAAATCGAAAATGTGGCGAAGCCACAGCCCGATAGTTACCCAATGTCAAGAAATAAAGGCGTCAATATGTCCAAATCCGAAGCGAAAAACCGATGCTTTCGTCGTTCGAGCCTGGCCACTGGTACAGGCTGACGTTACGGCCCACGAAAGGGATGTCCGGGCAAAGGTGGACGGAAATACCGTCCTCGAATTTCTGGCCGAGGAAACTGTTCAGTTTTTTTTGCGGACTGTGGTCCAAGGCTGATTCCGTGGTTTCCTTCAAGCAACTGGTCGTGCGGGATGAAAACGGGGAGCGAGCATATTCGTTCACATCGTAACCGCCGTTTCCGAGGCGTGCCCCACTGGATGGTCCAGCTTTGAAATCCGTGGTAGACGGAAATACATTGCGCGATTGCAAGGCGTTAGAAAAAGGCAACCATCTTACAAAGCAACAAAGGAGGCGACATGCGGGAGAATCTGTACCGTCACCGAAAGGTGACCATCGTCGGCACCGGGCTGGTGGGCATGTCCTTTGCCTATGCCCTGTGCATCAAGGGATTGGTCCGGGAGATCGGGCTGGTGAACCGCACTGCGGCGCGGGCCGAGGGCGAGGCCATGGACCTGAGCCATGGGTTGCCTTTCACCAAGCCCATCGACATCCGTGCCGGCGGCTACGAAATGTGCAAGGATGCCCAGATCGTGGTCATCGCCGCGGGCGCGAACCAGAAAGAAGGGGAGACCCGTTTGGATCTGGCCAAGCGCAACGTGAAGATCGTCGAGGACATCATCCCTAGGATCTTGGAGCACAATCCCGACGCAATCCTGCTCATGGTCAGCAACCCCGTGGATGTTTTGACCCATGTGGCCTTGAAGGTCTCCGAGCTGCCTCCGGAGAGAGTGATCAGTTCGGGTACGGTCCTGGACACCATGCGTTTTCGGCACCTGTTGTCCGAGTATTACGACGTGGATGCCCGCAACGTGCACGGTTACGTGATCGGCGAGCACGGCGACAGCGAGGTGCTGGTCTGGAGCCGGGTGAACATCGCGGGCATACCGTTGATGGACTACTGCCATGCCTGCGGGAAATCCATTGACGCCAAGAAAAAGGAGATCGACGAGGACGTGCGCAACGCCGCCTATCACGTGATCAAGCGCAAACAGGCCACCTACTACGCCATCGGCCTAGCCATGGTCCGGATCACCGAGGCGGTGCTGATGAATCAGAACAGCGTGCTCACCGTGGGCACGTTGATGCAGGGCCAGTACGGATTGCATGATGTCTGCCTCTCGTTGCCGTGCGTGGTTGGCGCCAAAGGTATTGAGCGCGTGCTGACCAATCCACTGGCCGAGGACGAGGAGCAGGCCTTGCGTAAATCGGCCCAGGTTCTGCGGGAGGGGTTGGATTCGGTAGGGTATTGAATTCACCCGGCTCACTGAATCATCTCCAAGGAACTCCGGGAATATCTTCTCAATAATACGGGTTTTACGATACCGGCCTCGTCATCGGCGATGAGGGGGTTCGACTGAAGAATACCGTGGCCCTTTCCCTGCTCAAACACGTTCATTTCATTAACGATACGAAAGCCGAGGGACTTTCCTTATGCTATTTGCGCACCAAGGAGGGGCAAGAGGTTGACTTCGCCTTGGTTGAAGATCAGCGACTCGCGGAATTGAAAGTCAAACGGGCCGATTCCGCGCCGTCCAGATCATTGGCCTACTTCCGGGACAGATATCAGTCCGGACGCCAGATGCACTCAAGCCGTCATGCACCTGTGCCGAGAGCGATTCGTGGACGGTATCGATATCCGGGATGCCTCGGAATATCTGACCGGGTTGAGCGCATGAGGAAATCGGCAGGGCAAATCTGTTCTCATCAAAATCCAAATCGCGATTGAAATCGAAATCGGAAAATGTTGTACATCACCCTCTGATACGGCATTTTCTTGGACATGATGCTCGACTTCGATCACGATTTCGATGCCGATTCAGATAACGGGTGAGGATCGAGAACAATCTGCCCTGAGGAAATCGGCGAGCCGTATTGACACGCTGCCGGGAACATGATGCGTGGAACCGAAAGGGTGATTGAAACGGAAATCTCAACAACCGTCGAGGAGCAGGCATGACGTATCGCATTCTGTTCGTGGACGACGAGCCGCAGGTATTGCAGGGGTTGCGGCGGATGCTGCACAGTCAGAGCCGGGAATGGGAGCTGCATTTCGCGCCCGGTGGGAAGGAAGCCTTGGAGGTGATGGCCGCCACGCCCATGGACGTGGTGGTTTCGGACATGCGCATGCCGGGCATGGATGGAATTCAGTTGCTGAACGAGGTCAAGGAGCGCTTCCCCAAAACCGCCCGCGTGGCCTTGTCCGGCCATATGGACGAGCGGATGATCATGGGCTCCACCAAGGTGGTGCATCAGTATCTGAGCAAGCCGTGCAGCCCGGAAACGTTGATCGCAGTGCTCCGTCGCCTCCTGGCCCTGCGCCGCTATCTGGCCGAGGAAGCTTTGACCTGCCTGTCCTCCAGCTTGGAGCAAATCCCCAGCCTGCCCAAGCTGTACCTTGCCATTCAAGAAGAATTGCAGTCTCCCCGCTGTTCCTTGAAGAAGGTCGGTGAGATCATTGCCACGGACGTGGGCATGTCCGCCAAGATCCTCCAACTGGTTAATTCTTCCTTTTTCGGGATGTACACCAAGGTGACCAGCCCGGCCCAGGCCGTGAATTTGCTGGGTACGGAAACGGTCAAGGCCCTGGTGCTGCACGTCCAGGTTTTCTCGCAATATAATCCCAAGAAATGTCCACACTTTTCCCTGGCCCGGCTTTCCCGACACAGCCTGATGACCGCCACCCTGGCCAAGCGGATCTGCGCCATGGAAAACACGCCCCGGGAGGTCCAGGAAGACGCGTTTCTGGCCGGAATCCTCCATGACGTGGGCAAACTGATCTTTGCCGTGAACTGTCCGGATTTGTACGACGAAATGCTGGAAATGGTCGCGTCCGAGGACCTGTCCCTGACCGTCGTGGAACGAGAACTGCTTGGCGCAAGCCACGCCCAACTCGGGGCCTATGTGTTGGGCTTGTGGGGCATGGCCGACCCGGTGGTGGAAGCCATCGCTTTCCACCACCAGCCCGCTCTGAGCACGACGACCCTGTTCATTCCCTTGACGGCCCTGCACGCCGCCAACGCTCTGGTCGTCGGCATCCAGCCCGAGGGACCGGCGGGCAAGGTCGAAGAACCTGACCTGGACTATCTCGACGCCTGCGGTCTTGGCGACCGGATCACGGCCTGGGAGGAAAAAGCCAGGGAGCTTTTCGGCATGACCGACAACGAGGCAAACCCTTCAGAGAATGGTCGGGCATAGTCGGTTGAAAACTGAAGCCGAGCCGGACACAGGGACCACGTTCATTTTCCGTTGACCCGCTGGCCGGATCGGGGCGGACTGAGAGGTGGAGCATGAACGAATCGAAAAGCATTTTGATTGTGGACGACGAGCCTGTTCAACTGAATTATTACACGGACATTCTCGCCTCCCAGGACTACGACGTCAGTCAAGCCTCCAGCGGTATGGAAGCCCTGCGCTCGGCTGAAAAAAATCGTCCCGACCTGGTTCTGTTGGACGTGGTCTTGCCCGACATCAATGGCGTGGAGGTCTGTAAACGGATCAAGAGCGATCGGGCACTGGCTTCCACGTCCGTCTTTCTGTTTTCGGCCGAGCATGTGGATTCCGACAGCCAAGCCAAAGGCATAGAATGCGGAGCCGAAGGCTACCTGGTCAAACCCGTGGAGGCGCGAGAGTTGTTAGCCCGGGTCGCGGCCGTGTTCAGGTTGCGTCAGGCAGAGCGTGATGACCGGCAGTCCCATATGGAACTGCATCAGATTCTCACCTCGATTCAGTCCTTGTTGATCGTGATCGACAAGAACGGCTTGGTTCAACGTTGGAACTCCGTGACCACCAACTGCCTCGGCGTTCGATTCGAGGAAGTGCACCGACGTTCCTTTGAGAGTCTGTCCCTGCCCTGGGACCATGATCGGGTGATCCAGGCCGTCCGGACGTGTCGCGAGTCCATGGCCGGAGTATTGGTTGAGAATTTGCGCTTCCAACGGCCTGACGGCCCCGATGGCTTTCTCAAGCTGAACATCACTCCGCTGGTCGCCACCTCTGTTCAGGCCATGGGCGGGCTGATCCTGCTGGGCGAAGAAGTGACCGAACGTCGACTTCTGGAAAGCCAGTTGATGCAGGCCCAGAAATTGGAGTCCATCGGTCAGCTCGCCGCGGGCGTGGCCCATGAAATCAACACGCCCATCCAGTTCCTCAGCGACAACATGCGCTTCCTGAAAGAAGCTTTCGACGAACTGAGCACATTGGTTTCAGCTTGTCGGGAATTTCTTTGCGACGAGCCGACAAACGGTTTTTCAGCCGCCGCCGTCAAGGGAGCACAAGACCGGTATGCCGCTGCCGATGTCGGGTATCTGCTCCGGGAAGTGCCCCAGGCCATCGAGCAATCCCTGGGCGGTCTGGAACGAGTGGCCCATATTGTCCGATCCATGAAATCCTTCGCCCATCCGGGCGGGCAGCACATGGTCCTGGCTGATATCAACACGGCCCTGTCCGATACGGTCACGGTCTCCCGCAACGAGTGGAAATACGTGGCCGAGATGCACATGGACCTGGATCCGGAGCTGCCTCGGATATCTTGTTATTTGAGCGAATTGAACCAAGCCTTCCTGAACATCGTAACCAACGCGGCCCAAGCCGTCGCTGAGGCCCACGGAGAACACTCCCAAGAACAGGGATTGATCACCATCTCCACCCGCGCTGACGGAGAGTGGATTGAAATCCGAATCTCGGATACCGGTACCGGTATTCCTGATAACGTCAGGTCAAAAATGTTTGATCCGTTTTTCACCACCAAGGACGTGGGCAAGGGTACGGGCCAAGGACTGGTGATCGTCCATAATGCCATTGTCAAGCGCCATGGCGGAAGTATTGCCGTAGAATCCGAAGTGGGGCACGGCACGACATTTGTTTTGAGGCTGCCGGTCACCGCTCCGGAGGACGACCCCTTTGCGGAGTTTTCGGCATGAGATCCACGCCATTATCCGGTCACTTGAATCGTAAAGGAACACGGCCATGACCGATCAAAACTGCATGCGGGAAAAAATTCTGTTCGTGGACGACGACCACAATATCTTGGACGCTTTCCGGCGCAATTTCCGTAAGGAATATGAACTGGAAACCGCCACCAGCGCCAGGGAGGCGGCGGGAATCATCGCCCGCAAGGGACCGTTCGCCGTGGTGGTTTCGGACATGCGCATGCCCGGAGTGGACGGGGTGCAGTTTTTGACCAGATTGAAGGAGATATGTCCGGATACCATCCGGATCATGCTCACCGGCTACGCGGACGTTCAATCTTCCATTGCCGCGGTGAACGAAGGCAGCGTGTTCCGGTTTCTGACCAAGCCCTGTTCGGCCCAGCATATGAAGCGGGTTCTGGAGGACGCCCTGCGGCAGTATCGGCTGGTAACCGCGGAAAAACAGCTTCTGGAACAAACCCTCAGCGGGAGCATCAAGGTGCTCACTGAACTGCTGGCCTTGGTGAATCCGGATGCTTTTGGCCGGGCCAACCGGATTCATCGCCTAGTCCGCCAGATGGCCTTGCATCTGGGAATGACCAATACCTGGGAAATCGAGAACGCGGCCTTGCTCTCCCAGATCGGCTGCATGCTCCTGCCCACCATGGCCATTCAGCGCATTACCCGAGGCGAGACCTTGGACGAAGAAATGCAGCATATTTACGACATGCATCCGATGATCGCCGCAGATCTGTTGGGCCATATTCCCCGGTTGGAAAATGTCCGGGAAATGATCGCCTACCAGGAAAAAAAATATGACGGAGAGGGTGCGCCCATCGGCGGAAAATCCGGACCTGACATCCCACTGGGCGGGCGAATTTTGAAAATCCTAGTGGATTTCGACCAACTGGGAAATTCCGGCAAGTCCACGGATCAAGCCCTTGGTATTCTGCGCGGTCGGGAAGGCTGGTACGATCCGCGGGTGCTGGATGTGCTGGAAAGGGTGCTCAGTCGGAAATCCGGTTACGAATTGAAAGAGGTGCGGGTGGATCAGCTCCAAACCGGGATGCTTTTGACCGAGGATGTTCAGAGTTTGAAAGGCACGCTGCTGGTGGCCCAAGGTCAGGAAGTCTCCACGGTGCTGATCACCCGGCTGCGGACCTATGCCGAAATCAGCGGAGTGCACGAACCGATCAAGGTGTTGGTGCCGCCGGTGGAGGAGCGCGGGGAACAGGAACAAGATTCGTGCTGAAGCCGTTTCCTGCAGCCGATTCGGGGCTCGCATGATCTGTACGGCATGACGTGTACGGACGGATACATCTTGAACAATACTGCAAGGAGGGAACAGGACATGGACGTTTTTGAAGCACTGCACACCCGACGCAGCATCCGCAAATTCGACCCGGACAAGCCGGTCAGCGAGGCGGATTTGGAAAAAATCCTGGCCGCGGCCATGATCGCCCCCAGCGCGGGCAACGCCCAGCCCTGGCATTTCGTGGTGGTCACGGATGCTGCCTTGAGAGACGAGTTGTCGCGAACGCATCCCTACGTGGGCATGCTTCGGCAGGCCCCGGTGGGCATCGTGGTCTGCGCGGAACTGGCCCTGGAGAAATATCCCGGCTACTGGGTCCAGGATTTGGCCGCGGCGATCCAGAACCTGCTCCTGGCCGCCAGGGGACTGGGGCTGGGCACGGTCTGGACCGGGGTCGCTCCGATCCAGGAACGGATGGACGCCGTCCGCCGGATTCTCGGCCTGCCCGGCGGCGTGGAACCCCATGCCATCGTCCCCCTGGGCTGGCCTGCCCAGGAGTTCACGCACCAGGATCGCTTCAGAGCGGACCGGGTGCATAAGAACGGCTGGTGATTTTCGTCGGGTCGCAACAAAAAATAACCGGCCGGTCACGGTAATCTCCGCGACCGGCCGGCTGTTTTGACGGAAAGCTGATCAGGTGCCGTCATCCGGTATCTTCAAATTGACAACGGCTTGAAATCGCTGCCCTCCGTGTTTCGCGAAAACGGCATCGTCCTTGGTTCGGCTCTGGTTTAGACCGCCGCGTCAATCCTCAGACCTTTCCCGGTGGCTTCGGCCACCGCCCTGGTGTCAACGGGTTGTTGCGCGCCACCGGCCCCGGCATTGATCTGGTTACCCGCGCTGATGGTTTTGGTGACGATATCCGCCCCCATAGTTGCGTTTTGCAAGGTCTGCGCCATCATGGCGATGCCTGTTTGACTTTGCGCTGCTGTGTCAAGTTCCATAAAACCTCCTTGTTGGCTGATGAAAAAACGATGCCTTCAAGTCTTTATCGGACGTGCGCGAGGTTTCTTTAGGGGACATGGCACGACTCAGAGCTTGAAGCCGCGGAGTCGGCGGTCATGGCCAATGCCCTGAGCTCTTCTTCGAACAGTGGTCGAGCCAAAGTCTGAGAAAGGAGGCGGACGCCGCAGGTCAGGTTTTCGATTCCGTGGCTGGGTACGGTGATGCCTTGACGATGGGCGGCTTGGCGGACAGCTGTTTTTCCGGTTTTGCCGCCCAGGCCCAGTTTTCTGTTCGCGCCGATTTTTTCCGGGGCAAAGGGTTCGAACAGGCTGGGATCTTTGGCCAAGGCTTGCAGGTGCAGGCCAGTTTCGCAGGCAAAAACGTCCTCGCCGGTCATGGCCTTGTTCCGGACCATGGGTACTCCGGCCGCTTCGGCAACCATTCGAGCCAGACAAACGCACTGCTTCAAATCGTAGCCGGCCCCTCGCCTGAAGTTCAGGTGGCCGGCGACCTCTTCCAGGGCCGCGATCCCGGCCCGTTCCCCGATTCCCAGCACGGACACGTCCACGCTTTCGGCTCCTGAGGCCAGGGCCGTGATGGCATTGGCCGTGGCCATGCCGAAGTCGTCGTGGCCGTGAAATCCAATGGCCAGATCGGTCCGGTCCGCGAACCAGCGCACCAGTTCAGCGGTTTCCAGCGGCGTGAGCAGGCCCACGGTGTCTGAAAGGCGAATCCGCCTGCCTCCGCATTCCTCCACCACCCGAACGACCTGCAAAGCGAAATCCCGGTCCGCCCGGGATACGTCCTCCAGCCCGACCCCGACAAACGCCATCTCCAGTTCCGCTGCTCGGCGCAAGATGTTTTGAAGCCGAAGCAATAGTCCTGCCCGATCCATGCCAAGACGATGCTCTATGTGGGCGTCCGAAACCGGGACGCCGAATTGGATGCGCCTGACGCCCATGGCGGCCAGACGAGCCAGGTCCAGCATTCGCAACGGCGACCAGACCGTCAGCCTGGTCCGTTCCGACGGATCTTCCTTTCTTCCGTGCCGGAGCAGATCCTCCAGCCCGTCCTGCCCGGCCCAGCCGATCTCCACCTCGTCCACGCCGGCCCGAATCAAACCGGAGAGAATGTCCCGGCGTTGGGCGTCCGAGAAATAGACGCCGAACATCTGCGCGCCTTCGCGTAAGGTACTGTCGATAAGCATATGGGGTCCTTGTCGTGGTTTCAGGGGCAATGCAGTGACCGGAACAAGCACGATCAGTGCCAGGGAGCGTTGATCTGCGTTTCATCGCCACACCGTAGGGGCACGGCGCGCCGTGCCCCTACGATATTCCGTGCTCCGGCCATCACCTACGGTATTCCCCCCCATCGTGCAGGGGTCGGGCGTCGTGCCCTACACGACCCCCGACCCCTGCAAAACCGTAGTTTCCGACAAAAATGTCGTTCACCTTTGTCGCGTCCGCATGGGCGGCAACTTGCAATCGCTTCGGCGAAATGTTCCGGCAATAACTTGAAATTATTTGCTTTAATTTTTCCAGATGGCTTCACTCCCACCCCTGGCATGTTCCTTGCCCTAAGCCTTCCATTCTCAACACTCAATCTCCGGGAGGAACGTATGCGCAAGGTTGCTATTTATGGAAAGGGCGGGATCGGAAAATCCACCACGACGCAGAACACGGTGGCCGCGCTGGGCGAGATGGGCCGCAAGGTGATGATCGTGGGCTGCGACCCCAAGGCGGACTCCACCCGGTTGCTGCTGCACGGACTGCATCAGCGCACGGTTTTGGACACCCTGCGCGAAGAGGGCGAGGACGTGGAACTGGACGATGTCCTCCTGGCCGGATTCGGCGGGACGGTCTGCACCGAATCCGGCGGGCCGGAGCCGGGCGTGGGCTGTGCGGGCCGGGGGATCATCACCAGCATCAATCTGCTGGAACAGCTCGGGGCCTACAAGGAAGACAAGAACCTGGACTACGTCTTTTACGACGTTCTGGGCGACGTGGTCTGCGGCGGATTCGCCATGCCCATTCGCGAAGGCAAGGCCCAGGAAATTTACATCGTGGTCTCCGGGGAAATGATGGCCATGTACGCGGCCAACAACATCTGCAAGGGCATCGTGAAATTCGCCGAGGCCGGCGGGGTGCGCCTGGGCGGGCTGATCTGCAACAGCCGCAATGTGGACAACGAGCGGGAGATGATCGTGGAGCTGGCCAAACGTCTGGGAACGCAGATGATCCATTTCGTACCTCGGGACAACATGGTCCAGCGCGCGGAGATCAACCGTAAAACTGTCATCGACTTTGATCCCAAGCATCCCCAGGCCGATGAATACCGCACCCTGGCCAAAAAAATCGACGGAAACGAGATGTTCATCGTGCCCAAGCCCATGGAAATCGACGAACTGGAAAAGTTGCTCATCGACTACGGCATCGCCAACTAGGTATCTGATTATTCGGTTTACTCCGTGTAGAGTTGCCCACATTTCAACCAACAATAAGGGAGAAGCGATATGTTGATCATGGTTCGAGCGATTGTCCGGCCTGAGAGGGTGGATGCGGTTTTGAAGGCGTTGATGGATGCCGGTTATCCGGCGGTGACCAAGTTTTCCGTGGCCGGGCGCGGCAAGCAGCGCGGCATCAAGATCGGGGAGATCACCTACGACGAGATTCCCAAAGTCCTGCTGATGAGCGTGGTCGGCGAGAAAGACAAGGACTTCGTGGTCAAGACGATCATGGAAGCAGCCCGGACCGGTGAAAAGGGCGCATTCGGCGATGGGAAGATCTTCCTCAGCCCGGTGGAGGAGATGTACACCATCAGCTCCGGGGTCAAGGAAACCGAGGGCGCGGACCTGAAGGGGGTCGGGGTATGAAGGAGATCACCGCCGTCATCCGGATGAACATGGTCAACAAGACCAAGGAAGCCCTGGCTGAAGCCGGCGTGCCCGCGTTCTTCGCCCTGGAGGCCCAGGGCCGGGGCAAGGGGTTGATTAACTCCGAGCTGCTCAAGGGCGCGGAGAAGGGCTATGAAGAGGCTGCCGAGCTGCTGGGGGAAAAGGGACGATTGTATCCCAAGCGCGTTTTCTCGGTCATCGTTACCGATGATCAGGTGGAAGACGTGGTCGGGACGATCATGGAGGTGAACAGGACCGGCAAGCCCGGCGACGGGAAGATTTTCGTCAGTCCGGTCTTTGACTCCGTCCGGGTGCGTACCGGGGAGAAGGGAAATAAATCCATAGATTAAGCTTGGCCTTGCCAGGAGAAAACATGACCACCATCGCGAAGAAGAAAAAGATCGTCCAGATGGATCCCACTGAACTGATGGAGGATCTGTTGAAGAAATATCCGACCAAGGTAGCCCGGAAACGGGCCAAGCAGATCATGGTCAAGGAGGCCGAGGGCGCGGAAACTCCGGAAATGGGCGCCAACGTCCGGACCATTCCGGGCATCATCACTATGCGCGGATGCACCTACGCCGGTTGCAAGGGGGTTATTCTCGGACCAACCCGGGACATCGTGAACATCACCCATGGGCCCATCGGCTGCGGGTTCTATTCCTGGCTGACCCGGCGCAACCAGACTTACACCGAAACGGACGCGGACGAGAACTTCATGACCTACGCCTTCTCCACGGACATGAACGAGAACGACATTGTCTTCGGCGGGGAAAAGAAGCTCAAGCAGGCCATCATGGAAGCCTACGAGCTGTTCCATCCCAAGGCCATCGCCGTCTTCTCCACCTGTCCGGTGGGACTGATCGGCGACGACGTGCACGCCGTGGCCCGGGAGATGAAGGAGAAGCTGGGCATCAACGTTTTCGGCTTCAGCTGCGAAGGATACAAGGGCGTCAGCCAGTCTGCGGGCCACCATATCGCCAACAACCAGATCTTCAAGCACGTGGTGGGCACCAAAGAGGAAATCAAGGTCGGAGAATTCAAGATCAACCTGCTGGGCGAATACAACATCGGCGGGGACGGGTTCGAGATCGACCGGATACTGGACAAGTGCGGAATCACCGTCATCTCCACCTTCAGCGGCAATTCCACCTACGACCAGTTCGCCACGTCCCACACCGCGGATTTGAACACGGTGATGTGCCACCGCTCCATCAACTACGTGGCCGAGATGATGGAGACCAAATACGGAATTCCGTGGATCAAGGTGAACTTCATCGGTGCCGAGGCCACAGCCAAGTCCCTGCGCAAGATCGCCCAGTACTTCGACTCGCCCAAGCTGACCGAGCGGGTGGAGGCGGTGATCGCCGAAGAAATGCCGACGGTGAAGCTGGCCATGGACATGGTCCGGCCCCGGACCGAGGGCAAGACGGCCATGCTCTTCGTGGGCGGCTCCCGGGCCCACCATTACCAGGAACTGTTCAAGGAATTGGGGATGCGGACCATTTCCGCGGGATACGAGTTCGCCCACCGGGACGACTACGAAGGCCGCCACGTGATCCCGGAGATCAAGGTCGACGCGGACAGTCGAAACATCGAGGAACTGGAAGTGGAACCCTGCGCCGAGAGCTATAATCCGCGCAAGACGCCGGAAGAAATCAAGAACCTGGAAGAAGCCGGGTTCACGTTCAAGGAGTACGCGGGGATGATCCCGGACATGCCGACCAAGTCCCTGGTGATCGACGACCTGAACCAGTATGAGGCCGAGAAGCTGATCGAAATCATGAGGCCGGACATTTTCTGCGCCGGGATCAAGGAAAAGTACTCGGTCCAGAAGCTGGGCATCCCGTTGAAGCAGCTGCACAATTACGACATCGGCGGCCCTTACGCAGGGTTCAAGGGGGCCGTCAATTTCTACCAGGACATCGACCGGATGGTGAACAGCAGGGTCTGGTCCTATCTCAAGGCCCCCTGGCAGGAAAAGCCGGAACTGTCCGCGACCTATGTCTGGGAATAGTCCCGAAGCACGATAAGCAAACTTGTGACGCGACAACTGTTCAAGCATCGCTTTAAGAAAAAAGGAACGAGACATGACCCTGCTTCGACATACACCCACGGAAATCAAGGACCGCTCCGCGCTGTCCATCAATCCGGCCAAGACCTGTCAGCCGGTGGGGGCCATGTACGCGGCCCTGGGGATTCACGGCTGTCTGCCCCACAGTCACGGTTCGCAGGGGTGTTGCGCCTATCATCGCAGCGCCCTGACCAGGCATTACAAGGAGCCGGTTTCCGCGGCCACCAGTTCGTTCACCGAAGGCGCTTCCGTGTTCGGCGGTCAGGCCAACCTGCTTCAGGCCATCAACAACATCTTCACCGTGTACGAGCCTGACGTCATCGCTGTGCACACCACCTGCCTGTCTGAGACCATCGGCGACGACGTGCCCCAGATCACGGAAAAGGCCCGTCAGGAAGGCAAGATTCCCGACGGCAAGTTCGTGGTCAGCGCCTCCACGCCCAGCTATGTGGGCTCCCATGTGACCGGTTTTTCGAACATGGTCATGGGCACGCTGAAGGGTTTCGCTGAAAAGACCGGCAAGAAAAACGGCAAGGTGAACATCATCCCCGGGTTCGTGGAGCCTTCGGACATGGAGGAGATCAAGCGTCTGGCCGCGGCCATGGGCGTAAGGACGATCCTTTTTCCGGACACCTCCGGCGTACTCAACGGCCCCCTGACCGGCGAATACAAGATGTTTCCGGACGGCGGCACGACCATCGAAGAACTGCGCTCCACCGGCGATTCCATCGGCACCCTGGCCCTGGGCGAATGGGCTTCCGCCGACGGAGCCAAGTATCTGGACAGCACCCACAAGGTGCCCTGCAAGATCCTGGATCTGCCCATCGGACTGAAGGCTACGGACCGATTCATCGACGCCCTGCGCCTGATCTCCGGCCGCCACGTCACCGACCTGATCGCCCATGAGCGAGGTCAGTTGGTGGATGTGATCTCGGACATGCACCAGTACTTTTACCACAAGAAGGTGGCCCTGGTGGGCGACCCGGACCAGGTCATCGCCCTGACCGAATTTCTGACCTCCATCGACATGTGCCCGGTGCACATCGTCACCGGTACGCCGGGCAAGAAGTTCGAGGCCCGGATCAAGGAAATCACCGCGGACAGTCCGTTTCCGGTCAACGTCAAGGCCCACGGCGACATGTTCCTGCTGCACCAGTGGATCAAGAACGACCCGGTGGATCTGCTCATCGGCAACACCTACTGCAAGTACATGGCCCGGGACGAGGACACCCCTCTGATTCGCCACGGCTTCCCGATCCTGGACCGCGTCGGCCACCAGTATTTCCCCACGGTGGGCTACAAGGGCGGATTGCGGCTGTTGGAGAAGATTCTGGATGCGTTGCTGACCCGGATCGACCGGGATGCCAAGGAGGATCAATTCGAATTGGCGATGTAGAGGGGAGGCGAGAATTCAGGAGTCAGGATTCAGGAGACAGGAGGGCGGTCTGTTGTCCTTCGAGTCGGGGTGCCATGGAAAACATGGTTGCCGATTTTCTCCGGTATCGATCTGAACGTTGAAATCAAGGAGAGAAAGCGTGGAAAAGCCGAAGCATCATATGTTCGTCTGCGCCAGTTTTCGGACCAAGGGCGAACCCAAGGGCGTGTGCCACAAGAGCACCATCGGCTTGCTGCCCTATATCGACGAAGAAATTCTGGACCGCGGTCTGGACGTGCTGGTGACCAGCACCGGTTGTCTGAAGCAGTGCGAGAACGGTCCGGTCATGGTCGTGTATCCGGAAGGGTGGTGGTTCGGCAAAGTGGACAGTGAAAATGCCGTGGACGCCATTCTGGATGGCCTGGAAGAGGGCGAGCCATCCCAGGACCATCTTCTTTAGGATACCCTATAACTCTCGAAAATTCCCATAAATCCCATCCACTTCTAAGCGCCGCCTCCCTTTAGGGGGGGCGGCTAACAGAACCCAACGAGGTCAACCATGGAACCCGTGATCTTTGAAGAACGAAAAACGCAGATTCATCGCAAGGGAGCGGAGCCGTTCTCCATTTCCTGCAACAAGAGCAGTCTGGCCGGGGCCGTGAGCCAGCGGGCCTGCGTCTTCTGCGGATCCCGGGTGGTGCTGTATCCCATTGCCGACGCCCTGCACCTGGTGCACGGCCCCATCGGCTGCGCGGTGTACACCTGGGACATTCGCGGGGCCTTGTCCTCCGGGCCGGAGCTGCACCGGCTCAGTTTTTCCACGGACCTGCGCGAAAAGGACGTCATCTTCGGCGGCGAGAAGAAGCTTTACCAGGCCTTGGTGGAACTGATCGACCGGCACCAGCCCAACGCGGCCTTTGTCTATTCCACCTGCATCGTGGGGATCATCGGCGACGACCTGAAGGCCGTGTGCAAAAAAGTAGAGGCGGAGAAGGGTATTCCGGTGATTCCGGTTCAGTCCGAAGGGTTCAAAGGGAACAAGCGCGAGGGCTATCTGGCGGCCTGCGAAGCCATGTTTCAACTGGTGGGCACCGGGGATACCTCGACCATTTCGCCCTTGAGCGTGAATATCCTGGGCGATTTCAACCTGGCCGGGGAGATCTGGATCATCCAGGACTACCTGAAACGGATGGGCGTGGACGTGGTGGCCAACATCACCGGCGACGGCCGGGTGGCGGATGTGCGCCGGGCCCACGGCGCGGCCCTGAATCTGGTCCAGTGTTCCGGGGCGACCATGGATCTGGCCAAGATGATGCAGGAAAAATACGGCATCCCGTTCATCCGGGTGTCCTACTTCGGCATTGAGGACATGTCCGACGCGCTCTACGACGTGGCCAAGTTTTTCCAGGACAAGGATCCGGAGATCATGGCCCGGACCCAGGAGCTGGTTCGAGAGGAACTCACGGCCCTGTATCCAAAACTTCAGGAACTGCGCAAGGACCTGGAGGGCAAGAAGGCCGCCATCTACGTGGGCGGGGCGTTCAAGGCCTTTTCCCTGATCAAGTCTTTCCGGCATTTGGGCATGAACGTGGTCATGGTCGGCTCCCAGACCGGCACCGAGGAGGACTACCAGGAACTGGCCGAGATCACGGACGAGGGCACGATCATCGTGGACGACACCAACCCGCTGGAACTGTCCGCCTTTATCAAGGAGAAGGACGTGGACATCTTTGTGGGCGGGGTCAAGGAGCGTCCCATCGCTTTCAAGCTGGGCGTGGGATTCTGCGACCATAACCATGAGCGCAAGGAGGCCTTGGAAGGTTTTTTGGGCATGTACAACTTCGCCAAGGAAGTCCACGCCACGGTGACCAGCCCGGTCTGGAACTTCACCCCCAGACGGCGCAAGTCGCCCATTGCCGTGAATCATGCGCAGGAGGCGTGTTTGTCATGAAAAAAGCCGAACCTTTCGTCTCCACCACCAACGCCTGCAAGATGTGTACGCCCCTGGGCGCGGCCATGGCTTTCAAGGGTCTGGAAGGCTGCGTGCCCTTTCTGCACGGCTCCCAGGGCTGCGCCACCTATATGCGCCGGTACATCATCAGTCACTTCCGCGAACCCATGGACATCGCCTCCTCCAGCCTGGGCGAAAAGGATGCGGTCTACGGCGGCAAGGCCAATCTGATGCAGGGCCTGCTCAATGTCATCGGCAAGTACAAGGCTCCTGCCGTGGGCATTGCCACCACCTGCCTGACCGAGACCATCGGCGACGACGTGCCCACGATCCTGCACGAGTTCAAGAAGGAATGTTTGGCCGAGCTCAACGGCGATATGCCCGCTCTGATCCACTGCAGTACCCCGTCCTACGGCGGTTCGCACATGGAAGGCTTTCACGCCGCGGTCCGGGCCATGGTCGCCCAACTGGCCGATCCGGCAACGGAAAAACATGGCGGGATCAATCTCTTTTCCGGGTTCATCTCGCCGGAGGACATCCGGCATCTCCAGGACGTGTTCGCCCATTTTGGTCTTCCTGTAGCTTTGCTGCCGGACTACTCCGAAACTCTGGATGGCCCGGCCCTGGAAGACTACCAGAACATTCCCGGAGGCGGGACACCTTTGGACGCGGTCCGGGCCATGCCCGGAGCCGGGGCGAGCATCGAATTCGGCCGGACCATCAAGCCCGAGCGCAGCGCCGGGGCCGTACTCCGGGACAAGTACGGCGTGCCGCTCTATTCCCTGGGCCTGCCCATCGGCCTGCGGGAAAGCGACGCCCTGTTCACCACCCTGGAAACCCTGGCCGGATGTGCGGCGCCACGACGCTGCGCCCTGGAACGGGGCCGGCTTTTGGACGCCATGGTGGACGGCCACAAGTACGTGGCCGGGAAAAAGGCCGTGATCTACGGCGAAGAAGACATGGCAGTGGGCCTGACCTCGTTTTTGAGCGAGATCGGCGTCAAGCCGGTCCTGGTAGCCTCCGGCGGGGAATCCGGTTTGTTGTCCGAAGCCGTGGCCGCGGTGACCGGGGAATTCCCCGGCGACCCGCCCCTGGTTCGCGACGGAGTGGATTTCTACCAGATTGTGGCCGAGGCCGAAGCTCTGGAGCCGGATCTGGTGGTCGGCAACAGCAAGGGCTACCGCGAGCTGGCCCGGGCCCATGACATCCCCCTGATCCGCGTCGGCTTCCCCATCCACGACCGCTTCGGCTCCCAGCGCGTCCTGCACCTGGGTTACCGGGGCGCGCTGAATCTCTACGATCTGATCGTGAATGCGTTGATTGAGAAAAAACAGGACGATTCCCCGGTGGGGTACGGATATATTTGAGCAAAAAGGGATACACCATGAGCACTCCAGATACAACGAAGCATCCTTGTTTCAACGTTGCGGTGAAGGGCGAATGCGGGCGCATCCACCTTCCAGTGGCCCCCAAGTGCAACATCATGTGCAATTACTGCAACCGCAAATACGACTGCATGAACGAATCCCGTCCGGGAGTGACCTCCGCGGTGCTCAAGCCGCATCAGGCCGTGGAGTATCTGGCCCGGGTTCTGGAGAAAGAGCCTCGGGTCACCGTGGTGGGCATCGCGGGCCCCGGGGATCCCTTCGCCAACCCGGAGGAAACCCTGGAAACCCTGCGTCTGATCCGGGAGCGTTTTCCCCGGATGCTGTTTTGTCTGTCCAGCAACGGCCTGGGCGTTCCGGCGCATCTGGATAAGTTGAAGGACTACGGCGTGACGCACATGACCATCACGGTGAACGCCGTGGACCCGGAGATCGGCCAGGAATTCTATGCCTGGGTCCGGGACGGAAAGAAGATTTATCGCGGCCTGGAAGCGGCCAAACTGATGTTGCGGCGCCAGGAAGCGGCCATCCGGGGGCTCAAGCAGCGGGGCATCACGGTCAAGGTGAACACCATCATCACTCCGGGAGTGAACGACCAGCATGTGGAGGCCATCGCGGCCAGGATGCGCGAGCTGGACGTGGACCTGCTGAACTGCATGCCCTTGTATCCGACCGCGGAAACCGTTTTCGAGGATGTTCGCGAACCCGACAAGGAAGAGCTGGAGAGGATCCGGACCATGGCCGAAGCCTACCTGCCCCAGATGCGCCATTGCAAGCGTTGCCGGGCCGACGCCGTGGGGTTGCTGGATCAGGATAAGTCACCGGAATTCGCCTCCTGTCTGAGTGCCTGCTCCAAGACTCTGCCGCCCATGCGCACCGAGGCCAGACCCTACGTGGCCGTGGCCAGCATGGAAGGCGTGCTGATCAATCAGCACCTGGGCGAAGCCCCGTCCTTCCAGATTTGGGGCCGGGAAAACGGCAGTTACGCCATGCTGGAGGTCCGCACCGCTCCGCCCAAGGGAGGAGGGGCCAATCGCTGGTACGCTCTGGCTGATTTGCTCAAGGACTGCCGGGCCGTGCTGGTCTCCGGAGTCGGCGACACGCCCATGGCCATCCTCAGCGAAGAGGGAGCCACGCCGCTGGAAATGAGCGGGTTCATCCAGGAGGGCCTGGAAGCGGTCTATACTGCCGGAAACGTCAACGCGTTCAAGCGTCGTCGCGAAGGCAAGACCTGCAAGGCCATGGGCTGTACCGGAGACGGGGGAGGGTGCGGCTGATAATTTTACTGTCTTTTGGTCGTTAAAGCAGGGGTACGGCCCCCGTGCCCCTGCTTGTGGATGGTGCCACGCTTGAGTGCGTATTCATGTCCATCCTCTGGCCAAGTTCGAAATGGTCATGACGACTTATCAACCGATCTTCTGAATCACCCACCTTTTTGGCTTTGCATTTGCATTTGCCCCTGGCAGGAACATCAAGTTTCTCAACCAGGAGCGAACCAAAATGCGAATGAGTGAGCCCCAGAGCCAATTCAGCATCCTATCCGTCGGGCTGAGCCCCAGACAGGAAGAGGACATTCAGGCAATTATCGGTCCGGATTATTCCTGGGAACGGTATCAGCCATCCGGGACGGCCAAGCAAGCCAACCAAAGTCAACGACTCATGGCCTTGATCTCTTGGAAAGGGATCAATGGCCGGATTTCGGCTTTGCAGCGCGGAGAGTTTCAAGAGGACGACGCCCCTCCTCGGGTGTTGGTTCTGGATTCCGACGTGGCCCAGGCCGACTTGGAACGGGTCGTGGATGCCGGTTTTACGGCTGTTTTGCGCTATCCCTTCGAGCCGGAGCGGGTCAGGGGCCTGGCGCGGGAACTTCAAGAATCCCAGGGCTTGTACAAGGACCTATACCACATGGCTCGGGAAATCTGCCTGGAGCGAGAAATTCTTTCACGTCAGGCGGATTTGCTGCAATTCTTCAACAAGATCCTCACCAATGCCAGTTTTACCCTGGACCCCGTGGAAATTCTGCACCAAGCCCATCAGGATCTTCAAATTTTGCTCCCGGTCAAAGGCGTGGACGCGATTTTCTGGCATACCGGCGCGGAGCAACAGATGGAGGCGGAACTCTTCATTCATGAGTACTCCGGTAAGACCATTCAGGGTAAAATGATTGAGTTTCTGCTGGAAAACGCGGCCAAACACGCCGAGGAGCCCATTGAAAACTACCACGTCAACTTCATGTCCAAGATGGACGGCGGCGATGAACTGAAAAAGATCAACAGCAAGGACATCCTCGTGTTGCCCTTGCGATTCGGAGGCAAGAGCTTTGGATGCGTCAGCATCGTCTCGGAAAAAATTGCCCGACTGGGTCGGGATCGCCTGCAAACCATCCTGGCGGCCGTGAACCATCTGGCCTTGGCCCTGCGTAACGCCTTGTTGTATCGGGAAATGCGCACCAGAGCGGACCGGGATGCCCTGACCCGCCTGCCCAATCGTCATTTTTTTGACGAGCGGATGGTCCAGGAACTCAAACGCCATCAGCGGTACCGAATCCCTCTGACCCTGATGATCATGGATCTGGACCACTTCAAGCGGATCAACGACACCTTCGGCCACCAAGCCGGAGACATGGTTCTGCGCGACATAGGACGCTTGTTGCAGGAAATGCTGCGCAGTTCCGATCTCGCGGCCAGGTACGGCGGCGAAGAGTTCGTAATGCTGCTTTCCCACACCACGGAAGAGCAGGCTTGGGTCCTGGCTGAACGGATCCGCGAGGTCATTGCCAAGCGCCGCTTCAATTACAAGGGAAAATTTTTCAGAGTCACCGCGAGCATCGGCATCGCCTCCCTGGAAACGGGCCTCTTTGGTCAAAACGTCGACCTCTTCGCCGAAGCCGACGCAGCTCTATACAGGGCCAAGGCCGGCGGCCGGAACATGATCTGTCTGGCTGGAGAAGAAGAGGACGAGGATCAATGCCGCCAATATGCCTGAGCAATCCCCAACGCATCCCCATCCGAAAACAAGGAAACGGGCTCACCCTGGTAGAGGGCGAGCCCGTTTCTGAATTTGTGGATGGTCGCAAGTTTCAGCGACTCAACAGTGAACTGAGCAAACTCGTTCTACCACGGACAAGCCGGATAGGCCTCCCAATTGTTGTTCCACTGGCCGACGTTCATGGCCAAGTCGCAGGCCAGGATGGTCATGATGGAGAAGACCGGCTCTTCCGGGAGGCGGCGGGTGTGGTGGGCGATGATGTAGTCGCGGCGGGGTTGCGGTTCCATGCGTCCGGCGTGTTCCATAATCCAGATGCGCTGGCCGCCTTCCACCTCGTAGATTTCCAGGCGCAGGCTGATGCTGGTCGTTCCCCGCGAGCCGCCGCTGAGAAAGTACGGGATTTCACCCCGGACAATCAGGTCCACGTCCAGGGCCCTGGCCCTGGCCAAGGCTCTGGTCAGCCCCGGCCACGTCGTTTCTTCCTCGTAGATGAAGGAAGGAAAGACCGCGGCTTGACTCCAGGTTTGCCAGAAAATGCGCCCCAGGGCTCGACCCAGGACGATGGGGCTGTCCGTGGGTTGGGTGACCTGCATGGGGTAGAAAATGGCTGAAAGCGGGGCTGCCGGAACGTTCTTGGGATAAATCGAGATGATGGGAGGGCCGCGAAAGATCGGGGCGTCGGTGGTCACTTCCTGAGGGCCGATGCGGGGCTCCCAGTAGTTGCCGACCACTCCGACATATTCCCCAGCCTGTCTCGCCAGGTCGCATCCGGTGAGTACCGAGAGGGCCAAAGCCAAAAGTATGATCCACGCGCCAAGTCTGTTTCGTTTCCGCGTCATAGAGGCTCTTCTTGTCATAGAGGCTCTCCTTGTAAAAAGGGACTATTGCGGCAAGGAAGAGGCCGTGGGAGCTTCCTTGACGGCTTCAAGCAAATGTTCGCGGGATTCAATCAGATTCTCCCGCAACTGGAGTCGCTTCTCCGGAGTAACGAGCCGAAAATTCGGACGCTCGATGATTTCCTCGAGCATTTGCATTTCCCGTTCGACTTTCATCAGGCGGGTCCGAAGTTGCGGCTCATTGACGCAAAACCGATTCACCGCCGCGGCCAAGGCCCGGACTTCCCGCGAAAGGTCCAATAACGCCTCTGGTTTGGTTTGCTTGGAGACTTCTTGGGAATCCCGGTAATTTGTCCAGATTTGTTTCAGCCAAGAGAGCATGTCGACAATTTCTCCGTTGTCTCGGTTGCAACGTGGTCAGAAAACCGGTGCCCCGCTGCGTTGCGCCATGCTCATGACGATGGCCAGCAGAAGAATGAACGGAATCAAGGGGAGCAACATGGCCAGGAGGACCTTGGCCGTTGTCGTCCGATGAATGTATTTATAACCCAAAAAGGTGACGACCAGGGACCAGATCGCTCCCACCAAGGGGCCGACGAAAGGAATCAGCGTCAATACCATTGGAGCGCTGCCGTAGGTCAGGGCGCGGAATGTTCCCTCGAACCCTCGCGTTGCTCCCCCGACCATATTGAGGCAGGCATGAACCAGCACGGCCATGACGTACAGCAGCATGGTCAGGATGATCGGGTAGCCCACCAGCAGCATCACGGCGCTGAACCCCATGGCCTCACCTTCCCCGGTCATGCTCGATGTCATACCGGTCATATCCCAAAGCATCTGCAAAACGATCTGAAACTCGGCGACCAGCAGGTAAAAAATTAATGGCTTGATCTGGCCGGAGCCCACGGGCATGGCCTGAAAAAACGCCGCGGGCCGGAGCATAGCCCGCTTGATGGTCTCCCAGATGCCGGGAAAAAAGCCGTAAATGTCCAGCCGCTCCCAAGGCACCTCGATCTCGCCGCCCTTGGTGACCTCTTCGGGCTGCTCCGTATCTTGGGCTTCCTGGTGAGGCGTGCCCATGGAAGCGAGACTGTCCCAGAAATCGCCGTTGTCGGAAGGGGCTGCCTTTTCGGATGGTGCTTTTTCGGGCCGCGCTGTTTCGGTGTGGTCGGTCCGTGCCGCTCGCTGGGCAAAATCGCCTCCAGGAGCTCTTTCCGACTCGGTTCGGGCTGATTCTGTTTGGGATTGGTGGGAGTCAGGCTTGTCGAGCGGGGGGGCCGCAAGAAGGGGAGGAGGCGGGAAGGGATCACCCGCTGTACGGAATTGAAATTTGTGTTTGCACTTCGGGCAGGTGGCGATCTCCGCCCGTTCCGGGATTTTTTCGTCCGGAACGGTCCTGGCGAAGCCGCACTGGGGACAGGTGATTTCCATGGTGTTTCCTCGGGGACAAACGTTCAACAACTTCGTCCATTCCTAGCCCGTCCCGAGGAGAGAAGCAAGCAAGCCTGAAGCCGCCCCCGGCGGCGCGCACGGTTGATTACTTGTAGGCGTTCCTGGCGTACCGCATGGTCGTGCTCGGCGTGTTCATCTCCTGAGCGGCGAACCCCGAAGGGGAAGCGGTCATGGTGGAGGTGGTCGAGGAAAACGTAGTCGGATTCTGGTTTTTGATCTCCTCGAACGCGGATTTCAAACCGGAAAGAATGGTGATCACCTCGTCGATGAGCTTGGGATCCAGTTTGAGATTGGCCATCAGCAACCGCGTGTTGCAGTAGAAATAGAGCTTGTGCAGATTCTCTCCCAGTTCGCCGCCTTTTTGGGTGTTCAAACTGGCTTCGAGTTCGCCGATGATGTCCAACGCTTTGGAAATCAGCAGCCCCTTTTGCTCCATATCCCGTTCTTTCATTTTCTGCTTGGCCTGGTTCAAGAAATTAATCGCCCCTCCATAAAGCAACACGACGACGTCTCCGGGGTTGGTCGTGGTGACTTGAGTTTGGAGGTAGGCTTTCGCGGCATTATACATATTCTTCTCCCGATCTTGAAGGTCGGACTTGCGACTGAACACCAAGGCGACACTCGGTGTCGCCGGCTTACTTCGTATCCGAACTCAACTGCCCGAGCTGCGACCTTATGGAGACACCGAGCTGATCGTAATAGCCGAGCAAGGTTTCCAAGCGAGCGAAGCGCGCGCGTAAGTCCCGCTCCATGCGGGTGATGCGACGCTGTTCGAATTCGATTTTACGGTCGATGCCGTCGGTAATATCGTCGTAGTTCTCTTCAAGTATTTTGAGTGGTCCGGTGCTGATGTCCGTCAAGTCCTTGAGCGCGTCGGCCAGCTCAGGAATTTTTCCGTATTTTAAAAACACTTTACCGGTATACGTTCCATCCATGGACAGGTCGTCCACCTTGATCACCATACCGGCCTCCGGCTTGCCGCTCATGCCGGTGATTTCCCCGTTCCCGCTGTAGCTGGCCGGATTGCCGTTGATGGTCGCGTTGCTGATCGTACCCCCGCTGACCGTGTATTTTACATTGTACTCGCCGCCTTTGGTCACGCCGTCAATGCTGGTATAATATCGGAAATCCTGAGAATCACTGGAACCGATATAGTCGGCGGCAAAAACCCTGGCAAAGGCATCCGGACGGTTGCGCAACGAGTGTTCCAGCACTTCCTCGTCCAGCTTGAGCATGCCGAACATGGGAGAGCCTTGATCGGCATCCGTGGTGATCCCGATCATGCCCAGGGAGCTGAACACGTCGTTGTTCACGTCGAAGCCGATGCTTTTCACGGAGGTGATGGACTTCAGCCGTGAATCGATCATCTGGATGGCATAGTTGCCGGTAAGGATCGACCCGTTGCCGCTCTGATCCACTTTGGTCAGCTTGGTAATCTGTGCTCGAACCTCATTTACCTGATCGACGAACTCCCGGACATTCTCCAGGACCTTTTCATTGTTCACGGCAATATTCAGCGTGGTTGTTCCGGCTTGACGCAGGTTAAGAGTCACGCCGTCCAGCAAGTCGGATATCGTATTCGTGGAGCGTTCTATCCAGTTCTCTTCACCAGGAGGGAAACCGTCGATTTTCAGCTTGGAGTTCTGTGCTGCCTGGGTTTCGCTGAAGCTCGCGTTTTCAAAACCAGGAACAGTGGTCGTGTCGTTTATGGTGATCGTCTTGTTCGCTCCCAGGTCCATGCCCCGAAGCTGCAAGTGGTGTACGCCGTCCGCGCTTTTGATGATGCTGGCCCGGACCCCAGGGTTCTCAGGATCTGTATTGATCAGGTTTCGCAAGCCCTCAAGGCTGCCGCCGGACGGCAGGTTCAACATCCGTGTTTTGCCGTTGTAGGAATAGCTGAACACCCTGGCCGAGCCATCGGTGATGTCCTCCGTCGTACTGGCCTTCGTCGTCGTGCTGGTCAGGATATGGTTCTGAGCCAGTTGGTGGACTTCGAGCACATGACTGCCCACCTGGGCCTTGTCCGTGGCCGTGGCCGTGAGCACGTTGTCGTTGACGCTGTCCGCATCCTTGACCATAAACTTGGCCATGGTGTTTATACGTTGCAAATTGGTCCGCAGGGTGAGCATCTTGGAATTCAGCTCCCGAAATCCCTCCTGCTTCTGCTCCCACTCCTTTTTCCAGAGCTCCAGGCGGGCGGTTTGCCTTTTCTCCAAGTTGATCAACTGTTCGATCATGGTCTTGAAGTCCGTTCCGGACCCCAGACCCGTAAAGTTGATCGATCCTGATATGAGGGCTTCCGTATCCATGATGTGACCTTGCTGGGAAAAAGTTGCTGGTTCGATTTACCTCATATTTTTTAAAGCAAAGTCGATGCCATCGTACAACTGAACCGCCATCAGCAAAAAAGGCCGGACCCTAGAACAGGGCCCGGCCTTGAGTGATCAAGCCCCGATTTATGGTTAGCCGCCGATGAGCTGCATGGCCATCCTGGGCAGGGAGTTGGCCTGGGCGAGCATGGCTACGCCGGCCTGGGTGAGAATCTGGCTACGTACGAATGCCGTCATTTCTTGGGCAATATCCGCGTCCGAAATCCGCGATTCCGCGGCCTGAATGTTTTCGGCCTGAATCTGGAGGTTGGTGATGGTGTTCGACAGCCGGTTCTGCAAGGCACCGAGACTGGCTCGGATGTTATCCTTAGAAAGAATGGCGTTTTCCAGGGCGTTCAGGGCACGCTGGGCACCCTGTTGTGTAGAAATTGAGAAACCATCATCACCATCTCCCCCAGCCTTATCTGACATCCCGGCAGCATAAAAATTTGATGTTTGATTCGAATTATTCCCAACACCGAGAGCGGAAGCCGTGGCAATACCAATAGCAATGTAGTAGTAATCCTCTGAACTGTCGTTCGATGGTCCGAAGTGAACCTTCAAAGGACCTGTCGATTGCATGCCCGAGCCAGTATGACCTTGGCCCCAGAGATGGGGGTTGGCTGTAGCTACGTTGTCGCCGCTTCCTGACAAGTTCCCATTCAAGAGGTAGATACCATTAAATTTCGTGGCATTGGCAATTCGGGTAATTTCCGAGGCCATGGCTTGATACTCGGAGTCGATGATCAACCGCTGGTCCGAATTGTAGGTGCCGGTAGCCGCCTGGGTGGCCAGTTCCTTCATCCGGATCAGCTTTTCGTCGATAACGGCCAGAGCGCCGTCAGCGGTCTGAATCATGGAGATGGCGTCGTTGGCATTCCGGACGCCCTGGTTCAGCGAGGCGATTTCCGCCCGCATCAACTCACGAATGGCCAAGCCGGCGGCATCGTCGGCACCGCTGTTGATGCGCAGACCGGACGAAAGGCGCTGGGTCGACGTGCCCAGTGCACCATAGTTGCCCGAAAGATTTCGGGCCGCGTTCGTGGCCATTAAGTTGTTGTTAATACTTAGCATGATACTTCCTCCTTGGGATATGTTGGCTTCCTTGCCTGGGCGTCAAACCGTCCTTCATGGACATGATCCGCACCCGCCACGGGTGGGGCCGCCCAGCATTTGACTACTGTATCGACGGATGGAGAAAAAACTTTAGAGCGAAATCAGAATTCACAAGGAATGCTGGTTTTCTCTCACCCGTCATGGAGTGATGGCGTGATGGCAGGAGAAAAGCTTTCCGTATCTGGCTGTACGAAAGGCAAGGCAGGAAGTGATTTGCAAAAAAGAAGCCATTTAGAAAAGACGGCCTTGAAAATTCACAATCCGGTCAGCCAACCTTCCTTTTCTTCCGATACTTGGCCAGCCAGGCGTTCAGCCGCGGCTCCTGGCCTTGGAGTTTGGGTTCGTAGAAGCGGAGGTTGACTTCGGTGGGGAGGTAGTCTTGTTCCACCCAGGCGTCGGGGTAGGCGTGGGGGTATCTGTAGCCGCGGCCGTAGCCCCATTCCTTTTGCAGGGCCGAGGAGGCGTTGCGCAGGTGCAAGGGGACGGGGCGGGGGCCGTGGGCGCGGATTTCTTTTTGGGCGGCCAGGTAAGCGGCGTAGGTGGCGTTGCTTTTGGGGGCCAGGGACAGATAGACCGTGGTTTCGGCCAGGGGAATGAAGCCTTCGGGCATGCCCACGAATTCCACGGCTTGCTGGCAGGCCACGGCCATGCTCAAGGCGTGAGGGTCGGCCAGGCCGACGTCTTCGGAGGCCGAGAGAATCAGGCGACGGCAGATGAAGCGGGGGTCCTCGCCGCTCTCCAGGAGGCAGGCCAGGTAGTAGAGGGCCGCGTCCGGGTCGCTGCCACGGATGGATTTGATCAGCGCGGAGGCCAGCTCGTAGTGGGAGTCGCCCTCGCGGTCCCCGCGCAGGACCACTTCGGGCAATGCCTGGCGCAGCTTGTCCTCGGCCCATTTTTCCGGCGACAGTTCCGCGGTGAGTTCCAGGAGGTTGAACAGGGTCCGGGCGTCGCCGTTGGACAAACCGGCAAGAATTTCCAGGCTGGTTTCGGGTATGGCGGCCCCGAGGCTTTGGGCCCCGCGCTTGGCCAGGATGGTCAGTTCCTGGCGGTTCAGCGGGCGCAGACGCAGAACGTGCATTCGCGAAAGCAGTTGTTTGGTTACGCTGAAGGACGGGTTTTCCGTGGTGGTGGCCAGCAGGGTGACTTCCCCGCTTTCCAGGATAGGCAGAAAGAAATCCTGCTGGGCCTTGGAAAAGCGGTGCAGTTCGTCCAGCACCAGAATTTCCATGTTCTCCAGCTTCTTGCGCAGGTTGGCCAGTCCCACTTCCGGCGCGCTCAGACGCAGATAGGGCTGATTGCGGGAAGTGGCTAAAAGCAGGGCCAGGGTAGATTTTCCACAGCCCGGAGGGCCGAAAAGCAACATGCTGGGCATGCGCTTGGCCTGAAACAGGGCGTGCAGCCTGATCCGTAAATGATCCTGGCCGACAAAATCCTCCAGCTTGGTCGGGCGAATGGCCGCGGCCAGAGGCTGCTGAAAGCTCATTGCCCCTCCTTATGGTCGCTGGAGGAGAGTGGGGCGGAAGATCGTTCGGCATCGTCGCCATCAGCCGCGCTCGGCGACGGGGACGCGACGTCGCGGGAAGCAGGAGGTTGGGCCTCTGCATCCAGTTCCGAAGGGACCACCTCCACTTCGGAAAAATCGTAGGAAATATCCCCGACCACCTCGACGCCATCCTGTTCGCCCTTGTCGCTCGTTTCACCGACCGGCTCGGGAAAATACTCGTGGGGAAGCAGGTCCTGGGGCAGCTCAATCTCCCAGACCGGCAATTCCTCTTCGGTGGATTCTGCTCCTTCGGAAAAATCGGGCTTTGGGTCGTCGACTTGGTAGATTATTGCCGTATCGGCGTCATCCTCGGACATGACCTCAACCAGGGAGAGGTCGTCTGGCTGTGCGACCTCGAAATTATCCTGGGCCGGCGCGGCAACGGAAACGGTGGGGATGTCTTCCGAAACGGCAGAGGGGTATTTGGCGAGCAGCGTTTCCCGATTTGAGATGGAATGAGCTGTTTCTTCATTTTGCAAGGATTCTTCAGGCGGCGACAAATCAAAATCCAACGTTTGTTCGTCGAAAGCGAAGCGTTCGGCGGCCTCGACATCCGGTTCGAAATCCATCGGCTCCGGGGCGGTTGAAGGACCTGGTTCCGCCTCTGCCTCCGGCGGTTCGGGGGCGGACTCGGGAAGCCACTCATGCCCGGCTGATTGGAGCCAGTTCAGGTTCAAGGCCGTGCGAATCGACTGCCAGTCGTAGCCGCATTTGGAACAGGTCGCCAGGTGGTCGAAACTGGTGTGCTTGCATTTGGGACAATACATGGTGCGGGCTCGTGACGATGTGTGGTTGACGTGGGAGGTCAGGCTTCTGAAGCACCGCCCTGGATACTCCAATAACAAAGCCCGAGGCAGAGCAGGGCGGCGGTTTCCCAGCGCAGGGTGGACCGCCCCAGGGAGCGGGGCAGGTAGCCGTTGCCTATAAAGGATTGCGCTTCGTTCTCGGCCAATCCGCCTTCCGGGCCAAGGACCAGGACCGCGGGGCCGGAAGACGGAAGCTGTCCCGGATCAAACAGATCGCTCGGCGAAGCACTTTCCCAAATCAAAAAGTTTCCGGACTCCGGAGTTGCTTGAGAGGAGGCTTGCAGAGAAGCTTGATTGGACAAGTTGGAGCACAAGCGGATCACCTCGTCGGGCCCTTCGGGAACCGTGGTGATCGTGGGCAGCCAGGGATTGCCGCATTGCTTGGCCGCGTTGACCAAGTGATCGGTCCAGCCCTCCTTGGGCTGATCCGGGACCCTTCCTTGACTGCGTGAAGCTTGCCAAAAAATCAACCCCGCGGCTCCCAGTTCCACGGCTTTTTCCAGGATCCAACCGCGACGCGAGGCCTTGTTCCAGCCAATGGCCAAGTGGATTTCCCGTCGCGGACGCGGAGGGCGTTGCTGAGTCAGAAGTTCAAGGTGGGCTGTTTTGCGGGCTGCGGCCCGCACAATGAAATCACCGACCCGCCCATGGCCATCGAAAAGGCGTACGGTGGTTCCCGGACGAGCGCGCAAGACAGTGAGCAGGTGATGGGCTTCCGGTCCTTCCAAGCGGAACGGCTCCTGCCATTGATCCGGGGGGAGGTAGAGGGATTTCACGGTTCGGCGCGGAAAACCGCCTAAAGCTTTATTCGGGCGGTCCCTTGAGTGTAAAAGGGTAGGGTAGTGCGTCGCGCGGGCAACTCGGCCTTCCCTGTTCGGACCACGAATTCCGACTCATCGGCGAACTGCGTGTCCACATACGCCAGGGCAACGGCCTGGCCCAAGGATGGGGCGAAACTACCGCTGGTGACTCGGCCGCGCGCGTCCCCGGATGGACTGTACACCACGTCTCCGTGACGGGCGCTGCGTCGGCCGGAAATGAGCAGCGGGGTCAGGTGTTCCCGGACGTCCATCTGGTGCTCCTTTCCCACATAAGGGGCAGGGGAGGTGAGCAGGGCGGCGTACTCGGCCTCGGCCGGGGTGTGGTGCTCGTCCAGGTCCTGGCCGTACAGCGGCAGCCCCATTTCCAGGCGCAGGGTGTCCCGGGCGCCGAGTCCGGCCGGAAGCACCCGGTCGTCTCGCAGGCAGGCTTCCCAGAACGCAAGCGCCGACGATGCCGGCAGATAGATTTCATAGCCCAGCTCCCCGGTGTACCCGGTGCGGCTGATCAGAACTTCCTCTCCCTGAAAAAGCTGCTTGCAAAAAGAAAAATACCCCAAGTTCCGCCAGTCAGCGGGCACGACGCCTTGCAACACCTCCAGGGAAAGGGGGCCTTGCAAGTCGATCTTCGCAGTCTGTTCGGAAACGTCCTCCAGTATCACCGCGGACGGCAAGAGGCCCCGGATCCATTCCCGGTCATGGTCGATCCGGGCGGCGTTGACCACGAGCAGGAACCGGGCTTGCTCCAGCCGGTAGATGATCAGGTCGTCGAGA
Organism: Desulfonatronum lacustre DSM 10312; assembly: GCF_000519265.1. Classification (NCBI taxonomy): domain Bacteria; kingdom Pseudomonadati; phylum Thermodesulfobacteriota; class Desulfovibrionia; order Desulfovibrionales; family Desulfonatronaceae; genus Desulfonatronum; species Desulfonatronum lacustre. The sequence goes on along the minus strand of NZ_KI912608.1, from coordinate 949,877 downwards.
ATTCCTCCGTCTTGACTCAGAAGAAATCCATATCCAGCCCGGCCAGAACGCAATTTTTGAAGGTTATGGGTCACGATGCGCCCCAGCGCTTCTTCCGCGTCCTCTCCGGAGACGAGGAATTCGCCCATGTGGCAGATGTCGAACACGGAAGCCCGTTTCCGAGTCTGTTCGTGTTCGGCCAAAATCCCGGCGGCGTACTGCACCGGCATTTCCCATCCGGCGAATGGAACCATCCGGCCCTGATGGGCCGAGTGCCATGCATGCAACGGTGTCTTATGCATCACGAACCTTTTTCTCTTTTTCCGGTACGGGGTCGCGTGACTCCGGTCGTTGTTTGCGAATGCCGCGTAGTTCATCCACCAATCCCACCAGCCGACGAAATTGGGCCTTGACGCGCAGACCGTAGACACTGGCTTCGTCTTCCTTAAGTTGGACATAGCGTTTATTCAGATAGGCATTGCCCAGAACCCGTTCGCACAAGTTGACGACCCGGTCCATCAGCCCGTCGAAATAGGGATGGATCTCAAATTTGAAGTCCTGGAGAATGTCGTTCATCTGTTGGAGCATGTCCAGCCAGGAGAGAGGCTGACCTTTGCGGGAGCGCTGGGTCAAATCCTCCAAAATACGGACCTTGCGGGCCTGCCGGATGTAGGAATACTGCGACCAGACGTCGGTGTACAGTCTCTGGTGTTGCTTGAAGACGTCCAAATTACTCTGCTCAAAGAGATAGCCGTCCAAAACCTTGACCACTCCGGAGTAGAACTCGTCGCTGTATCCGATGATCCTGCGCTGGTGCTTGGATAGCCAGGCAAACAGAAATTTCAGCCGCTTTTCGTGGGTATCCGTGTTTTCCACGACTTCCAGCTTCTTGAAGCGAATCGAGCCGGCGTACTCGCCCTTGACGATGTCGTTCAGCTTCAGAAGCATATTGGAAATGTCCTTGATCACGTTGGCCTCGCAGCAGACTTCTCCGGACAGGGGATGGATGATCTCCTGGCGCAGAACGGAAAGCGCCCGGTCCTGACGGACGTTGTTCCGGTCGTAGCGATGCTGGCGGTAAGTCACCCTCAGGATGACGACGTGTTTTTGGGCGTCGACAAAGGCTCCCCGGTCTCCAAGGTGATTGATCAGCTCCACCTGGTCGGGATCGACTCGGACCAGGGCGATTTTGTCCACTTGCGGATAGGACTTGGATTGCGCGTTGGTGTGCAGGGTGGTGATGGTCCGATCCGATTGCCCCAAAACCCGAACCAAAAAATCCTCGCTCAACTTGAACAGCCGTCGCGCGAACAGCGCGGAGGAGGTCCTGCGCTCCGAAACAATGGGAAAGCCGTACAATTCCATGAGAAACTGATAGACGAAATTGCGGTGATGTTCGTAACAACGATTGTCGCCAACCTTGAACTTGCCGATACGCAAGCCGAAGCGTTTCAGTTCGCTGTCCAAATCCGAGGGGAAGGACGCGTTGATGCCGGAAAAAATAAACGGCCCCTGGGAAAGTTGGGAGAAAACATGCCCGCGCTCCATGCGCAAAAGAAAGGAGAGAACCCGTGGATAATTCTCCAAAGCGGTCAGGTCCCGCTCGGAAAAGTAATACTGAAACTCGTCGTGCATCTGTCTGGGAAGGCGACTTTGAAAGGCCAACTGGTTTTGGCGGGAGATCTGGATTTCCAGGGGGCAGACGGTTTGGTCGCCCTGGTCCAGGAGCTCGAAAGGGGAATGCAGGATGTCGAATTGAAAGATTTCCTGGAAATAGGAAAGGGGTCTGGCCAAGGCCACCAGGCTGAACCCCGGCAGATGCTTGTATTCGAAAATATCTACGTCAAAGGAAGGAAGGAGCTCCCGGGCTTCGACAAGAGGGTAGTTGGCCGTTTCAAAATAGGGTTTGATCAAGCAGTACTTGATATGCACCATGTCCAGAAAACGGCGCAATTCAGGAAGGGTGCCGAACTCCGGGATGTTTTTGAACGTCCAATGATCGGCCCAGGCAATATCCTGGGCTTGAGAAAACGCCTGCTCCCAGATAATGCTCATAGCGAGACGGGCGTTTGATCGTGGAGAAGAAAAAAGAGGCGATTCAACTGCTTCATTCCCATGTGCCTTCAATGCAATTCGGATACTTTTTAAAAGATTATCTGTTTTTTCGTAAAAAAACAACATGTAGCCGTACCGACTCTCAATATTCAGGGCCTTTGGATAAGACTGACTGAAGTGCGATCATCCCCGAACATCTTCACGCATATGGGCGACGAACGATCTCAGGATATTCCGTGTTTTTCCGTGTGTTCCGTGGGCCACGCACAGGGCGTCTTGCTGATGAAATATGAAGTTTCATTGTAGTGATAGCGATTATCGAGAACCAAAACGGGAAAGCCAAGGAAAGCGATTTTAAGTCATATTTTTCAAAATATTGAACACCAAAGCCAAAGTATTACTTAAACAATTCCATGCGCACAATCCTTTATGAAGCACTGGCCGCCCTCGGGCAGCACGCGGACTTTCGGCATGTTCAGACCATGGGGGCAGGTCTTGGCCGACTCATCTGGGCCGTCGTACCGTCACGACGCAGGCTGGCCACGACCGCCATCATGGAACGCCTGGGGCTGGGCCCGGCCAAGGCGAAAGCCGTGGCTCGAAACAGCTTTGTTCACAACGGTCGATCTTTTCTGGAAATCCTGCTGTGTCGCAGGATAGATTGGCGGTTTGTCCGGGATAGATTGATTATCGATAATCCGGAACTCTTCCACGAAACCCTTCATGAACTGCGGGGGAGGCCGTGCGTGGCGGCCACGGCGCACCTCGGCGCCTGGGAACTTATAAGTGGACTGCTGCACCTGATAACCCCTCAGGAACACAAACAAGTGATCGTCAAAGCTACCCACGATCAATATTTGTATTCCGTCATTCGGCGAATGCGCAGCCAACCGACGGTGCGCGTCGTCGAGCACGAACAGGCCGTGCCCAAGGTGTTGCGCAACTTAAAGCAAAAAGGCTTGAGCGGCTTTCTCGTGGATCACAATTGCCGGAGGGAAGAAGCGGTCTTTTTGCCGTTCCTGGGGCGAGAGGCCGCGGTCAACATCGGCCCGGCCTTGCTGGCCTTGCGGGCCAAGGCTTTGGTCTGGCCGGCTTTTGTCGTTCGCGAGTCCCCGGATAAATTCCGACTCGTTTCTGAAGCACCGTTGGATACCCAGGATATATCCGGAGATCGCCATCAGAAAGTCGAAGTCATCGCCCGATTCTACACCCAGGCCGTGGAGCGGATGGTGCGTCGTTACCCGGAACAATGGTTCTGGATGCACCGCCGCTGGAAAACCCGCCCCGAAGGGGAGTCTCGCGAGAGGGGGTAATCAGCATATTTATTCGTGATGGCGTGACGAGTCCCGGCAAAACACATTCATAGGATAAAGTTTACATAATTTACATTATGAGACAAATATATACCCACCTGAAATCAAACATCCTAATGCTCCGAAACCTGCCTCAACCGGTTATCGCACAAAAAAAGGGTTCACGGCTTAAGCCGTGAACCCTTACATCCATATTTGGTGCGCCCGGCACGATTCGAACGTGCGACCAACGGATTCGTAGTCCGGTACTCTATCCAGCTGAGCTACGGGCGCGCAAAGCGATAATCTCTACTCAAAGCTCAAGGATTTTGTCAAGTGCTCGAAGCCAGGTTTTTAAAATTTTCCAGATGTCGAACCTATGGACAGTTTGAAAACTTTTCCAAACCTTGACGAGAAAGCGTGCATGATGCTTTAAGACCTTCTGAGGGGTAAACGTAACTGTTCAGCTCATTCGAAGCTATTTGGACCATTTTCCCAAGCAGTTTATCAAAACAATATATCCGTCGGGAACGACAACTCGGGTTTAACATGACAGATTGTCCAGAAATCATTGAACGATTCCAGGTCAAGGATCCGGAAGCCTTGCGTGAAGCGGCGCAGGATGCCGGAGATTACGGCTGTGAGGAGGCAATCCCCGGACTGATCACGTTGTTGCAAAACCCAAATTTAGGGGTCCAGGAGGCCGCTGATTTGGCGTTGCGGCAACTGGGCGGCGGCGAGGCGGTGCGGGGGCTTTGTCCCTTGCTTCGAGCCGAGGACGCCCAAGTGCGAAATCTGGCCATGGACATCCTTCGGGAAGTAGGCAACCTGGACATCAATACGATCGTCGCCCTACTCAGCGACGACGACGTGGACATCCGCATTTTCGCCTCGGACATTCTCGGTTCCACCCGGAACATCCTTGGCGTGCCGCATTTGTGCCAAGCCCTACTCCATGATCCGGAAGTCAACGTTCGATACCAGGCCGCCGTCAGCCTGGGCAGCCTGGGGTTTGCCGAAGCCGTTCAATGTCTGAACCAAGCCCTTTCCGACGAAGAATGGGTCCAGTTTTCCGTCATCGAAGCCCTGTTGAAAATCCGGGATGAATCCTCCATCAATGCTTTGATCCGGGCCATGCCTCAGTCCTCGGACTTGGTGGCCTCGATGATCGTGGACGCCTTGGGCGAAATGGGCAACCTGAAGTCCATTCCCTTGCTGCTCAAGCGACTTGACGAATCACCACGGGCGTTACGCAACAAAATTGTCAAGGCCGTGGTCCAAATCATGGGCGGACGAACCCTGAACCTGTTGTCGGCCCTGGAACAAGCCAATTTCAAGGACTACCTGCTCTCCGCGCTGGAAGATGAAGATGAAGAAATTCAGGATATGGCCATATCCGGTTTGGCTTCCCTAAAGGTATCCGAAGCCGCCGTCCCGATTATCAAGATGGCCGCCAAGCTGGATCCGAACTTTGAGGTGCATCAGGACCGTCTGGAAACCATCGCCGACGCTTTGGCCCAAATCAGTTTCACCGAACCCTTGCGCCAAATCCTCCAGGAATCCGACCCAGCGGCCATGGCCTTGACGGTGAAGACCTTGCGGCGCTTGCCGGGGGCGGAGTCCAGCCGTTTGCTGATGGATGCGTTTTGGAAGCACGACCGAGACGTGCAGCGAGAATTGGTGGATGCCCTGTGCGACGTGGCCGGGGATGAGGCCGAGGCGTTTTTCGTCGATTTGCTCGATCGGCACAACGACGGGCATGTACTCAAACAGGCGATGCGTTTTCTCAGCCGTGAGGCCGCCCAGGAGAAAAAACCGGAACTGGCCGATAAACTGTTCACATTTCTGGATCACCCCTACCCCGATGTCCGCGGTGTTGCCCTGGAAGCCTGCATCAGCCTGGGTGGAAAATCCCTGGTGGACAAATTTCACCAGATGTACGCGTCTCCGGCCGCGGACAAACGGGCCATGGCCATCCTCGGCCTGGGCAATCTGGGGTGCGACACGCATCTGAACGTGATTCGTTCAGCCCTGGAGGATGAGTCCACCGCCGTGCGCAAGGCAGCCCTGGAAGCCAGCATCAAACTCTGCGGCCTGACCGGGGAAGTCTTTGAAATGATTTCCCAGCGCTTGCAGGATGAAGACCGGGACGTTCGGCTGACCCTGGTCGCCCTGCTCGGAGACTGCGCGTGCAGCCTGGTCAATGTGGCGCCGATTCTGAAATCCGCGCTGGGCGACGCCGACGATTGGATCCGGATCCGAGCCGTCGAGGCCTTGGGACGATTGCAGGTCGCCGACGCGGTTAAGGACTTGGCTCCTCTTTTGCAAGAAAACAATCCACTTATTTCCATCAAGGTGATCGAAGCGTTGGGGATGATCGGCAACCAGGCCGCCTTCCAGGTTCTGCTCAGCATGCTCGACAGCGACGACTCGGAATTGATCAACGCAGTGGAGGACGCCATCGCCGTGCTCCAGGAACGTGAGGAAGGATAGGCGAAACAATGAACGCCGCGGGAACGGTGGACATCAAGGATGCCGAGTTTCAACAACTTCGAGATTTCATTTATGCGCAAAGCGGAATTTATATCCCGGACAACCGGAAATATCTTCTGGAGAACAGGCTTTCCAACCGCGTCAAGAATCTGAACCTGAAGGATTACGGAGAGTATCTTCACTTTCTGAAATACGACGGCGGACGCCGTCAGGAACTGCCCAGGCTGTTCGAGGTCATCACCACCAATGAAACCAGTTTTTATCGCAACCCACCGCAACTCAACGTCTTTCAGAACATCGTTCTGCCTCGGATACTGGAGCGACTTCGCAAGGAAGGGAAACGCAGCCTGCACATCTGGTCCGCGGGCTGTTCCACCGGCGAAGAGCCGTACACCCTGGCCATCATTATCCATGAGGTGCTCAAGTCTGAAATCGCCTCCTGGAACATCCGGATCACGGCCAATGATTTATCCGAAGCCGTCCTCCGTACGGCGCGTCAAGGCATCTACTCCGATTACGCCCTGCGCACCACGCCCGAGGATGTCGTCAAGCGGTACTTCGCCGAAGAAGCCGGACGATTCAGGGTACGCCAGGACTTGAAAAATATGATTACCTTCGGCCAACTCAACCTGAACGATCGCGGCCAAGTGAAACTGGTTCCGCGCTCGGAGATCGTTTTTTGCCGAAACGTCATCATCTACTTTGACGATACGATGAAGAAACGGGTAATCAATGCTTTTTACGACAATCTGGCGCCTGACGGCGTGCTGTTCATCGGCCATTCCGAATCCCTGCACCATGTTTCCAGAACCCTGACCCCTAAACACCATCCTGGAAGCATCGTCTATTACAAAGAAACATGACCCGGTCCACGAGACGCCGCGATGAATTGATTCACGATCAATGCGAAAGGGAGTCCCGCATGCTTAATGAAGAGCTTACTGAAGAGGAAAAACGCGCCCATGTCCGGCTGACCAAACCGTTTGAGGTGAAAATCAGGCCTTTTGCCTTCCCCTTGCAACGCCAGCCTACTTCCGAAGTCCATTCCGTGGACATCAGCGAAGGCGGGCTGCTCGTTCACTGCGCCCGGCGATTCACCGTCGGGGACAAGTTGCAGGTGACCATCTTCATCCCCAGCCTGAACAAGCACCATCCTGGTTTCTTCAAGGTCTTCGAAAGCGACGTGGACCAATCCTTGACCGCAGTGGCCGAGGTGGTCAGGGTTCAGGAGGTAATCCCGCTACGGGATTATGGATTGGGTTTGAAATTTTTGGACATCTATGAGGACGACTGGCAGGCGTTGCGCACGCTGATCCTCAAGGAGCTGCGCAAACAGGGTGCCGCGTGAAGCCAACGGTCCTGGCCGTGGCCAACCAGAAAGGCGGTGTCGGCAAGACCACCACCGCCTTGAGCCTCGCCGCCGCGCTCGGCGAAACGGGGCGTCGCGTTCTGGTCATGGATCTGGATCCTCACGCCTGCGCCAGCATCCATCTGGGGTTTTATCCCGAAGAGGAGCGCACGACCCTCTACGACCTGTTTCGCGAGGAGGATCCCGGCAAGCGCACGACCATCCTGGACGCGATGATCTCCCCCGCCGTCGATGCCGGATTCGACGCCGCTCCCAGCCACATTCGACTCTCCGAACTGGAGATGGACCTCCGGGACCGGGCGGGCAAGGGCGCGATCCTGAAGCAATGCATGGGCCACCTGGAGAACCGATATGATTACGTGGTCCTGGACTGTCCGCCTCATGTCGGCATATTGCTGGTCAACGCCCTGGTAGCCTGCGATCTGGTGATCATTCCCATGCAGACGGATTTTCTGGCCCTGCACGGCGTGCGCCTGATCTTCGCGACCATGAAGACTCTGAACAAAGCCTTGCCCAAACCCATTGATTTTCGAATTTTACCCACCATGTTCGACCGCCGGGCCGGGGCTTGTCAGCGGGTATTGCGCTTGTTGCGCCAAAAGGCGGCTTCCAAGATGTTCGAAACCATCATCCCCATGGATACCAAATTTCGGGAAGCCAGTGGTTTGGGGAAAACCATCCTGGGCGTCGCCCCATCCTCCAAGGGGGCGCAGGCCTACCGACAACTGGCCAGGGAGTTGACCGCCAATGAAAACGCTTGAACAATATTTCAAGGATCAGCCGCTGCTGCCCGACAACATCGCGGCCCCCCGCGACGGCGAGGAGTTGACCAGCGCGGAACAGGCTTTCTTACGCAAATATCTCGGTTTCGGGAGCCCCTCCGGTGACCACGAACCGGCGATCCAGACCGTAAATCCGGAACAGGTCATGGCCGGGCCGACGCCTCCAACCGGTGTAGCCTCCGGGACCGAAGGCTCGACGGACCCGCGAGGTTCGTCCATGGGTTCGGATCCGGCGGAACTGCAAAAAGCACTGCGCGAACAGCCTGAACTGCAGTTGATCGGTTTTCGTCTAGCGGATCAGGATTATGCCCTCCCCATTGAGGTGATCCAGGAAGTCATCCGATCCGTGGAGGCGACCAAGCTGCCCTCCGCGCCGACGTTTCTTTCCGGCGTGGTCAATCTGCGGGGGCGGGTCACCCCCCTGGTTTCCCTGCGCAATCTGCTCCGTCTGCCTCCAGGGGACGATCTGTTCATCATCGTCTGTCGTCACGGGGGCTTGCAGGTCGGCTTGCAAATCCAGGCCGTCTCCACCATGCACCGAGTCAAGCAGGAGCGCATTGATTGGGCGGTGGAGTCCTTGCTGGGCGTACAAAACGAGATGATCTGCGGTCTGATTCGTTCCGAAAATCAGCGCCTGATCAGCATTCTCTCCCTGGACCATCTTGTTCAATCCCTGGTGAAATCATGAGGTGTTTTTCGTGAAGCATATTCTCATCGTCGACGACTCCAAAACGGTTCGCAATCTTGTCGCCTTCATCATGAAACGGGAAGGCTTCCGGGTGACCATGGCCGAGGACGGCATGGACGGCCTGGAAAAGCTCTTTTCCGCCGGTGAACTGGACCTGATCATCAGCGACATCAATATGCCGCGGATGGACGGCTTTACTTTCATCAAGAATATCCGTGAACAAGATATTTTTCGCGATATCCCGATCATCGTCCTCTCCACTGAAGGTCAGGAAGAAGACATTCAAAAAGGGATCGGCCTGGGCGCGAATCTGTACATGGTCAAGCCGGCACAGCCCGACAAACTGGTCCGCAACGTAAAAATGCTTCTGGGATAGCCCAACAGTCCGTTGAAAAACTCCCAATTGCTGCGTCGCTACAAAAAGTTCAAACTCTCACATATCAATAAATACGCTTCGACCTTGAACTTTTTTTGCTTCTTGCACTTGGGGTTTTTGAACGGACTGACGGATAAGGTTTTCTCAACACTCAGCCAACCTCTCCCTTTTCCCCTTCAAGAGGTGCGCGAATGAACCAAGAGTTCTCGGATCCGGAAATATTCTCCGATTTCATCATCGAGGCCAAGGAACATCTGGAAACCATTGAGCCCAACCTGCTGCTTCTGGAAAAACAGCCGCGGGACGTGGGGCTTTTGGATGCCATATTCCGGCCGATGCACTCCCTGAAAGGGGCGTCCGGTTTTCTGGGCCTGCCTCAAATCAACAATTTGGCCCACAAGGCCGAGAACATCCTGGACGAACTGCGCAAGGGCAAGTTCCAGGTCACTCCCGACATCATGGACATCATCCTGGCGACCACCGACGCCTTGCGAACGATGATCGACAACCTGGAGATCAGCGGCTTGGAAGGCGACGTGGAAACACGGGAGATCATCGCTCGCATCAATGGCGTTTTGGAAGGCGGCGGCGCCCCGTCCGCGCCTGTCTCTCAGGAAACCACGGCTCCGAAAAACTCATCGCCCTCGGCACCATCTCCGAAATCCCCAGCGGACTCACCACCTCAAGCCTCGACGGACTCGGAAAACGGCCCATCAGCCAGACATCCGGCATCCTCGGACACCTATGCCTTGAACGCGGTCAGCGCGGAACACTTGGCGGACTTTCTGGAAGAGGCCCAGGAAATCGTCACCAACCTGAACCAGTCTCTTTTGGAGTTGGAGCGGACTCCGGAAGGAAAAGACGAGTTGATCAACGATATTTTCCGCTACATGCACAACCTCAAGGGAAACAGCGGCCTGCTGGGTTTTTCCGAGCTCAACGCTCTGGCCCATGAGGCTGAAAGCCTGTTGGGCCAAGTCCGCAAAGGAGAGATCGCCCTGGAGCGGGATCTGATCGACCTGCTCCTGGCCGCCACGGACCAAGTCGACGGTTTGGTGGCCAAGGTGGACGCCGAGTCCATGACCGTTACCGCGACGGATGTTCAGCCGATGATCGCCAAGCTGTACCAAGCCCGCCTGGGAGATGCGGGCATGGACGAACAACCGGACGTATCGGCCCAAGTTGAGGACGTCGCCCCCCTCCCCCATGACCAGCCGCTTCAAGCCCCTTCCTCCAACAACACAGCGCCCCCCTCAGTGGTTCCGAACGGGATGGATCCTGAAGACTTCGCTATTTTTCGCGAAACCGCTCGTCAACAGGTGGAAAACATGCGCATGGCGTTGGGTCTGTTGGCCGAGAATCCCGCCCATCGGGATTCCATTGACGGCCTGTACCGCTCATTGCTGACCCTCCAGAATTCCTCCAACTACATGGGCTACGACGACTTGAACGTCTACGCCGAGCGCACGGCCAAGCTCGTGGACCAGGCCCGCGGCGCGGACATGGGATTCGAGCTGTTCCTGGACCTGCTCAACCAGGAAAAGGAGATCATTGCGGACATGGTCGAGGCGGTTTTGAACAAGCATACGCTTTTCGACGCTTCTTCTCAGCCGCAACCTGAAGCACGACTTGAAGAATCCGGCGGTGAACAACAAGAAGCCGTATCCCAAGCCCCAAAACCGTCTCAAGATGAGCCCGTAGCGAGCACTTCCTCCTGGGACGCGCCTTCGCCGAAACCCGAGGCAGCCGCCGCCACGCCTGCTTCAAACACCAACGACGACCGGACGGAGACTCCGGACTCGCCCCCCCCCTCTTCCCCTGAAGCCTCCGCCGAGCAGCCGGCTTCACGTCAAGATTCCACCGCTCCCCCCAAGCCCAAGACGTCCACCACCATCCGGGTGGACCACGAACGGCTGGATCATTTGATGAACCTGATCGGCGAGTTGATCATCAACCGCAACCGCTTCGCCATGTTGTCCAAGTCCCTGGAGGAAAATCCGGACCAAGTGGAACAGGTCGCCCAGCAGTTGACCGAATCCACCTACGCCATGGCCAGAATTTCCGACGATCTTCAGGACACCATCATGCAGGTGCGCATGGTCGCGGTGAGCGCGGTGTTCTCCAGGTTTCCCCGACTGGTTCGAGACCTGAGCCGCAAAAGCGGCAAGGACGTGGAGCTGATCACCGAGGGCGAGGAAACCGAGTTGGATAAGAGCATCGTGGAAGTCATCGGCGACCCTCTGGTTCACTTGATCCGCAATTCCATGGACCACGGGCTGGAAGGACGAGAAGAGCGTGTCGCCGCGGGCAAGCCGCCCACCGGACGGGTTTGGCTACGCGCCTACCACAAGGGCAATTCCGTGGCCATTGAGGTGGAAGACGACGGCCGAGGCATTGATCCGGGGAAAATGCGCAAGGTGGCGGTGAAAAAAGGACTGATGTCCGAGGAGGAGGCCGCCAGGCTTGACGACCGGGAGGCCGTGGAGCTGATTTTCGCTCCGGGGTTCTCCTCGGCCGAGAAAATCACGGACATTTCCGGTCGGGGCGTGGGCATGGACGTTGTCCGGACCAACATCAAGAACCTCAAGGGCACGGTCAACGTGACCTCGGAACTGGGCAAGGGCTCGAAGATGACCCTGGTCCTGCCTTTGACCCTGGCCATTATCGACGCCCTGATGGTCACCGTGGCCGGGGCCACATACGCCATCCCCCTGGACGCGGTATCCGAGACGACCAAAATCGAGACCGAGACTCTCACCGACGTCAGCGGCCGCAAGGCGGTCACCTTGCGGGACGAGGTGCTGGGCATCGTTGAATTGACCGACCTGCTCGGCCTGCCCAAGAACAACAGCCAACGGGAGATTCTCCCGGTGGTGGTGATCACGGACAACGATCGCCGTTTGGGCTTGGTGGTGGATCGCTTGCTGGAACGTCAGGAAGTGGTCATCAAACCGCTGGGCACGTACCTGGGAGACATCGACGGCATTTCCGGGGCCACGATCATGGGCGACGGCAGCGTGGTCCTGATCCTCGACCCGCACGAAGTCTATCTTCTGGCCACTTCCCGCCCAGGGAGGTAGGTTCCGCAGGGCAGGCACGCGGGGGTGCCCTCCATCTTCACCCTTCCCCCTCCCCTCCCCCGCTGTTTCCGGCCAGAGGATGGGCCTGATCGTAGACCTGGACGATCCGGGCCAGGTCCAGATGGGTGTAGCGCTGTGTGGTGCTGAGCCGGGCATGGCCCAAGAGTTCCTGGACGCTGCGCAAGTCCGCCCCGGATTCCAGCAGGTGGGAGGCAAAACTGTGGCGCAGGACGTGGGGGCTGATCCGGCGTTCCAGCCCGACCTGGGCCGCGATCTTATCCACGATTTTAGCGGCCTCGCGCCGGTTCAACCGGCCGCCGCGCATCCCCAGAAAGACGGCCCGTTCCTCCGGTTTAGGGCCAAACGCCCCCCTGTGTTCCAGGTAGACGCGCATCCGCTCCACTCCGGGCTCGGTCATGGGCGCTAGGCGTTCCTTGGCCCCTTTGCCCAGAACGCGAACCATGCCTTGGTTCATGTCCACGTCGTACAGGTCCAGCCCCAGGGCCTCGCTGATCCGCAACCCCGATCCATACAACAGTTCCAGCAGAGCCATGTTCCGCAGCGAACGGGGATCCGGCTCCTGAGAGGCCTCCACCAAGCGCAGGGCCTGATCCACGTTCAGAGTGGTCGGGTGACGAACGTCCTGCCTGGGATTGATGATGGCGGCGCAGGGGCTGACGCGGAGAATGTCCTGACGGATCAGAAAGCGGAAGTAGGAGCGCAGAGCGGCCAGCTTGCGGGCCACGGAGCTGCGTTTGACGCCTCGGCGGTGCAGATCGGCCAGGTAGCCGCGCACCGTGTCCCGGGTAATGCTTTCCGGGGCCTCGGGGACTAGGCCTTTCTCCCGGACAAAATGCTCGAACTGGAGCAGGTCCACCCCATACGCGGCAAGGGTGGCTTCGGCATAGCCTTTTTCCACGCCCAAATGGGCCATGAACATCCGCCCGTAGGAGGACAGATCATTCTTGTCGGCGATCCAGGACATAGGAACTGCCGGGGATGGACTTGGCCTTTTTCTTCAGGTTCATGGCGATCTGCGAGGCCTCTCCGAAGTGCTTGAGTCGGCCGTCGGTGTTGAAGACCACGGCGATGGATACGGACATCATGGAAAAACGCTGCAAGGCGCCCTTGCGGTCCGTGGAAAGGATATAGCCGCGCTCCTGGTCGTCCTGGTCGTAAAAATGAGGGACGATGCCGTCGAAGCTCTCCACGACCCGTTGACAGGCGAACTCCACCGCGTCCGGGGGCAGAATGAAGACAAAATCGTCTCCGCCCACGTGCCCTACAAAGGTGAGTTTTCCGGCAAAGGAGCGGATGGTGTTCACGATGACCCGGGCGGTCATCATCAGGACCTCGTCCCCCCGGGAAAAACCGTATTTGTCGTTGAAAGACTTGAAGTGATCCAGGTCCACGTATGCCAGGGCAAAAGGTTCCTTGCGGTCGATCAAATCCTGGATGCGCTGAATGATGGAGGTATTGCCGGGCAGCTTGGTCAGTGGATTGGCGTCCAGTTCGCGGGAAGCGCGATGCAGGGTCAGGCTAAGACGGGACCGAGCTTCCAGGGGCGAGATGGGATAGAGAAGAAAGTCATCCATCTCCACCGCATGAAAATCCATGTTTTCCAGCGGCTTTTCCTCGGTCAGGCAAAGAACCACGGGCAACTGGCGATAGACATTCTCGCTCTTGACCATGTTCACCAGGGTCGGCCCGGAGAGTTGGGGCAGGTCGTCGTCCACCAGGAGCAGGTCCGGCGGGGCGTTGAAGACTTGTTCCAGAGCCATGGGACCGCGCTGGAACACCGTCCACTCCACCTGGTCCGACGGCCAGAGACTTTGGAAAAACTCCACCCGGTCCCGATCCGCGCAAACCAGGAAAAAACGCAGCTTGCGCCCGCACAGCACGGTTAGCCCAACCCCATGGACAGCCCGTCACCTTCGATTTCCGCGACCATGACGTCCAAGACCTTGTCCAGTTGGCTCATGTCCAACTGCAACAAGGCCAGGGCTTCGGAATCGAGGCGGGGTACCAAGTCGTCGCCACCGGAGCCGACTTCCAGGGTTCGAATCAAAAAGTCGCCCACGTGCACCACGCAGGCCATTTTTGGATAATGTTGCGCGGCAACGGGACGGTGATGACCGGAAATACCGATCTTCAGGTTCACGGGCAGGTTCCAGTGATCCGCGACCCAGGAGTTGATTCGGTCATGGCCGAAGCCGAGCACCTTCTTTTCCGCGTCCAGATAAAGCACGTCATCCTGGCGGACCACGGCGTCGATCTCCGCCTTGGCCGTCGGCAATTGCAGAGCCACGATGACCTTGCCCAGGTCGTGCAGCAGACCGGCCACGGCATATTCTTCGGGCTCCTTGAACCCGGCCTCCCGAGCAATGGCGTTGCAGGCCATGGCGCACCCCACGCTGTGTTCCCACAGACCGACCATGGAAGTGGTCATCAACTCGAATACGGAGGTGCTGATGATCAGCCCCTTGATGACGTTGAACCCCAGTAGGACCAAGGCGTGTTGAATGGTGCTGATCCGCCCGGGGAACCCGTAAATCGGTGAATTGACCATCTTCAGAACCTTGGCCGAGAGCACCTGGTCCCGGGAGATCAGTTTGGCGATCTGCTGGGTTGAGGAGTTGGGATCTTCCAGGAGTTTGGAAACTTCTTCCAACACCGTGGGCAACGTGGGCAGATCCTTGACCGCCAGCAATTGCCCCTTGCGCTCGGTGCGCAGATCTTCGCTCATGCCGCGCCCCCCTGTTCCTTCTGTTCAGCCGGCAGGGTCTGCTCCGGTGATTCAGCGATCACTGTAGCGCTGGCGGCCTTGAGCAGAAAATAATCTTTCAGATGGGCCCGGAGCTTGACCATCCAGGGATCGTCGCCGTGCTTGCGAAACAAATGATCCAGTCGCTCGACCCGAATGGTATACGGATTCTTCCCCCCTCCTCCCAGGTCCACCGGATTGCCCTGGACCGTGATCATGGCCACGTCCATGCGTTCCAGCCGTTCCAGCAATGACTCGGAAAGTTCGGTGTTTTCGGCCACCAATACCAATCCGTTTTCCCGGAGGATGGGCTTGGCCAGCTTCATGCCCGGTTTGGCCAGATTTAATGGAATTTTTTGCATAAATAGAGTCGCGCCTTGTCGTCTGGGTGTCAAGACCAGGATCGGTGAACAACGCCGACCGGAAAAAAAACGTTTATCGTCCGCACAGCGAATAGTACATCCCCGGATATCGCCTGACAAGAGAACGCATTTCCAGAAGCAGCAAGAGCGTACTGATTCGCGAGGGTTCATCATCAAGTCCGTTGCAAATGTCGTCGATGTGCACCCTGCCCCGGTGCTCAAGAAATTTGACCAATCGTTCTTCTTCCGGATTCAACGTCTCCCAACAACTTTCATCCGCCGATGCGAAGTGGTTGTCGGGCTTGGAGGTCGAGGAGACCATGAGAGAGTCGCCGGATACTTCTTTGGAAAAGAGGTTGGGCGGGTCCATGGGCTTGTCCGAACCGGTGCCTTGAGAATCGGATGTCGAAGGCTTCGGGGCGGTATCCGGGGCGCCCGACCCTTTGATGCCGATGAGCTGAGGCCGCAGTTCCGTCAGAATGTCCTCCACGGTCCGGACCAAGGTCGCGCCTTGACGAATCAAGTGGTGACAGCCGTTGTAGCTCTCCATGTTCAGCGGACCGGGCAGGGCGAAAACCTCGCGTCCTTGTTCCAGGGCGATGGAAGCCGTGATCAGGCTGCCGCTGCGCACGGCGGCTTCGACCACCAGGACTCCGAGGCACAAGCCGCTGATGATCCGGTTGCGGTGCGGGAAATTGACCGCGTCCGGCCGAGTGCCCGGCGCGAACTCCGTCACGATCAGTCCCTGGCGAAGCAGGCGCAGCCAGAGATCCTTGTTCGCGGCGGGGTACAATAGATCCAAGCCCGTGCCCAGAACGGCGATGCTGGAGCCGATCTCCTCCAGGGCCGAAACATGGGCCTGACGGTCGATCCCAGCGGCGAATCCGGAAATAACGCAGATTCCGGCTCGAGACACATCCCGGCTGATGGAGCGCACGGCTTCCATGCCGTAGCGGGAACACTTCCGGGAGCCGACCATGGCCAGGGCCGGGGAACCGAGCAGACCGCGATCTCCGGCCAGGTAGAGCAAGGCCGGCGGGTTGGGGATGCGGCGCAGTAACGCCGGATAGTCCCTGTCCGACCAGAGCAGAACCTCCATGCCCTTGTTCCGGGCGTCCTGGGCCTCCTGCTCCGCGGCCGTTCGCCAGGAACCGGCCAGAAACTCCCGGACCTGATTTTTCCGCGCCAGCCCGAGGTCATGCCATTGCCCGGCGTGTTCGACAGCCACGGCGGCCCGCCCGAAATGCTCCAAAAGACGCTTCCAGGTCCGCGGCCCCAGGCCGCTGCTGTTGCGTAGCGCCAAGCTGGCCAGATATTCGTCGCGACGATCCGGGTCCATATCCGGGTGCGCTTTCAGGCGTATTCGGCTCACGAAGCGGTGGTCGGCAGTTGTGGCAGGCGCTCACGGCCCAACCGAGAGGCCGGAGTGTCGGGGTAATCGTCGATGACGATCCGGAGATGAAAGCGGGCGTTGGGATAGTCCCCCAACTGCTCATAGGCGAACCCGGCCTTGAGCAGGGCGTCGGGAGCCTTGGCGCTTTTGGGAAACCGTCGGCTCAGTTCCTTGAAGACCAGAATGGACTGTGCGAACTGCTTTTGGGCGTAGTGGGTTTCCGCTTGCCAATACAGCGCGTTGGGCACCAGGGGGTGGTTCGGAAAACGTTCTTGAAAGGTGAAAAAGTCCGCACGGGCCTGGGCGTATTCGCCTCGATAATATTTTGCCAAGGCCTGATCGTACAGTTCCTTGGCCTCGTTTTGATCCCGTGAATCGGCTGAAGCGGACGGTTGAGGCTTGGGAGTCGGCGAGGGTCGGACCTCGGGTTCCGGAGTCAGGCGAGGTCCAGGAACGGATGCGGGTTCGGAAGGCGTCCGTAGTGCTGGAACCGCCTCTGTCTGGTCCGCCTCGAAAGGCGTTGCGGAGGGCGGCGTCATTGCATCCGCGGACTTCGGAGTGCTTCGGGAAGTTTCCTCGACGACCGACTTGGTCGGATCTTGCGCGGCCAAGACATCCTGGAGAAAGCGTTCCTGTTGCAACAGCGACAGCTCCATGGAGTCCAGGCGTTCCCGGAATTCATCCGCCAGTCGGTCCTGGCGGTCGCGGACTTCCACCAGGGCATACTCCAGATTGCCGATACGGCCTTGCTGCAACGACGGAGAGGCGCAACCGGCAAGTCCCAGAACGAGCAGACCCGCCCCGATGACCAAGGGCATCCAATGCCGTCTCATGGAATATCTCCTTCCCAACCGTTCAATGGTGATAGCCCGTCCCCCGCTGGATGGTCAGGGCTCGGTAAACCTGTTCGAAAAGCACCACACGGGCCAGTTCATGGGGCAAGGTCATGGGACTCAGGCTGATCAATTGATCGCAGCGCTCCCGAAACTCTCCGGAAAAGCCGAAGGCGCCGCCCAGCACGAAACAAGGTCGGCGCACCGGGTCTTCCCACCATGCTTCCAGGGCCGTAGCAAAGGCTTCCGATGAATACCCCCGTCCCGCCGCGTCCAAACCCAGGACCCGGTCCTTGGGTCCCAGTTTGGCCAGCAGTGCCTTGCTCTCCATGTCGATCCGCCGTTCCAGGGTCAAGTGGCCCGGAGCGTCCTTGACCTCCACACGTTCAAACCGGACGAACCGCCCAATCAACGTCGCGTAGTGCTCCGCGGCCCGCACCCAGTGCGGCGTTTTCAACCGCCCCACCGCCAGACAGGCTATGGCTTTCATCCGCGCCCTATTTCTAATGCCTCCCCGGTCAGCCGGGCGATGTCGTCCAGATTCGTGCAGAGGGTCACGCCGGCGGCCTGGAGGCGATCGAGTTTGGCCTGGATGCCGCCGCCGCCCTTTTCCAGAATGGCTCCGGCATGGCCGAGACGCTTGCCCTCGGGGGCGGTCCGTCCGGCGATGAAGGCCAGGATCGGTCCGTTCCAGCCCATGGTCCGCAGGTGCTCGGCGGTTTCCTCTTCGGCCCGACCGCCGATCTCGCCCAGGATCAACACGGCTTCGGTCCGGGGATCAGCGATCACCAACTCGGCGCAGGGCGTCAACCCCAAACCGACGTAGGGGTCTCCGCCCACGCCGATGCATACGGATTGGCCGATGCCGGCCGCTGAGAGGCGGTGCACGGTTTCATAGGTCAGCGTGCCGCTGCGGGAGAGCACGGCCACCGGCCCGGGGGTGAAGATATGGCCGGGCATGATCCCGACCTTGATCTCACCGGGCACGATCAGGCCGGGAGTATTGGGACCGACCAACCTGCTGGGCGAGCCGTCGAGCTGCTTGAGCACCCGGAGCATGTCCATCTGGGGAATGCCCTCGGTAATGCAGACGATCCAGGGCACTCCGGCCTGGGCCGCCTCCAGGATGGCGTCCGCGGCCACCGCGGCGGGAACGAAAATAATGGAGACGTCGATCCGGTGTTTGGACACCGCCGCGGCCACGCTGGAATAGACCGGCAGCCCGAGCACGTTCTCCCCGCCCTTGAAGGGCGTCACTCCGGCCACAACCAGGGTTCCATATTCCTGCATCAGGGCGGCATGGCGCTGCCCTTCCCTTCCGGTCAGCCCCTGCACCAAAACTTGGGAGGAAGCATTCAGGCCGAAGGGCCGGTCACGAGGTAAACTTTCGGCGACGGGGATGGACGATGCCCCCGTGAAGGACGCCGTGGACAAACCAGAGCCCGATCCGCCGGTTGCCTCCGCGACCGGAGTCCGACTCGGGACAAGCGTCTTCAACACGGCCAGGGCTTGGCTCAAGTCGTCGGTCACATGCAAAGTGTTTCCGGGCACGTCCGCCAGTAAAGCACAACCGGCCTCTGCCCCATGCCCGGAAAGCCGCACCACCACCGATTTGGACGGCGGGCGGCCGCCCAGGGCGTTCTTCAAGGCCGCGGCCACCTTTTCACAGGAAAGGATGCCACCGAACAGGTTGATCAACACGGCTTCGACCTGAGGATCGTCGAGCAGGATGGCCATGGCCGCGTCCATGGCCTTTTGACCGGCGCCTCCGCCCAGGTCGAGAAAATTTGCCGGCTCCAGACCGGAAAAGGTAAGCAGATCCATGGTGGCCATGGCCAGCCCGGCCCCGTTGACCATCAGACCCACCCGGCCGCCGAAGCGGTGATAGCTCAATCCAGCCTGCCTGGCCCTGCACTCCTGATCGCTGAAGTAGAGGTCCCGTTCATAGCGCCGCAACTCCGGTCGCTGATCCGCCAAGTTGTCGTCCACCTCCACCTTGCCGTCCAGGGCCAGCCAGCGATCGTCCCCCGTCAGCACCAAGGGGTTGATTTCCGCCAGCAGCAAACCGTTGCGCAGGAAGCAGTTCCAGAGGTTGCGCACCAGAGTTTGAAAGCCCGGCCAAAAGGCCTTGATCGCGTCTCGGTCCAGTCCCAAATGAAAAAATGCCGCGCGAATGTGATGATCCATCAACCCGGCCAAAGGATTGATTTTCTGAATGAAAAGATTTTCCGGATCCTCGGCGCCGATGGCTTCCACATCTACTCCGCCCCGACGGCCGATGGTCAGCACCGGGCAGCCCCACTCCCGATGCAGGGTCAGGCTGAGATAGAATTCCCGGGCGATGTCCGCCCGTTGTTCAATACGCAGCAACGGAACCTTCCGGTCACTGACGATCATTTGAAACAGGCCCTCGGCGTTGGTGACCAATTCTTCAAGGGAGTCCACGGAGACGATCCCCCCTTGCTTGCCGCGTCCGCCGGAGAGCACCTGAACCTTGAGCATCCAGGGCGAGGGTATTCCGACCAACCGGGACATCAGTTCCAAGCGTCGCCCTTCGGTCAAATCGTCGGGAGAAAGCAACAGGCCTTTGGGCGTGGGAACGCCCGATTCCTCGAAGAGTGTCTTGCCGTCATGTTCGTTCAGTTGCATATGCGCTCCGCTAAACAAAGCCTTGCTGGTTGTCAAAGGCATGCCAATAAGGGTAGAGGATCATCTTGATGCGCAGGGCTTCTCCTCAAATATCATCCATCCCCCATTTGATGCTCCATATTCGCCATTTTATCCTGAGTTGTCTGCTGGTCCTGACCGTGGTCGCAATTCCGATCCCCGGCATGGGGGCCACGTTGCTGGCTCTGGACAACTTGGTGGTGGACAGCCAAGCCGAAAAAATTCATCTCCGCTTCGGGTTGCGTCTGGAACAGCCCGAACCCGTCGCCGCGGTCCTGCACGAAGGAGTCGACCTCTGGTTGGAAGGGACCGCCCGTCTGATCTCCAAGCGCTTATTCTTGCCCAACAGAATCCTTCACGAACAGATCTTTGAGCATGTCTTGGAATGGAACCCGTTGACTCAAGAATACGAGTTGACGTTGCCCCAGAAGGAACATCTGGTCAAGGCCAAGGAACTCAAGGACTTGATCACCGAACATTGGCGGGAGATCAGCCTGGAAATGGGCGAATGGTCCATGCTGGTTCCGGGCCAGACCTATCACATGGAATTGGAAGTCACCCTGGATCGCCGGGACATCCCCGTGTGGATGCGCCGCGTGCTCTTCTTTTGGTCCTGGGAAGTGATGACCCCGATTCGCTATGAACTGGAATTCTCCGTCCCTTGAGCGCCGTCGGTCATGGTTGACCGCGCTCGTCGCTCAAGGGTGACCCGCGCACCCATCGTCCAAGGTTGACCGCGCACTCACCGCCCATGCCCGAACCTTCGCCTTCCCCCGACCCGATCAAGATCAGCGTTCCGGACAGGGTCCAACGCAAACGCCGGCAGCGTGAGTTGTACTTGGCACTGTTCGGTTTTATTGCCGTGGTCGTGTTGGTCTGGGTGCAGCTCAATTTCCTGCGGGTCGACTCCTACGTTTTTTTCGCCCTGTACAACCTGAACTTCATCCTGTTGCTGGTCGTCCTGTTTTTGGTGGCCAGAAACGTGGTCAAGCTCATCCTGGAGCGACGACGCAAGGTCATCGGGGTCCGGCTGCGCACTCGACTGGTCCTGGCCTTCGTGTCCCTCTCCCTGGTCCCCACGGTTCTGCTATTTCTGATTTCCCTGATCTTCGTGCGCACATCCGTGGACTTCTGGTTCGAAGGGCAGATGGAAAAATCCCTGGAACAAGCCCTGACCGTCGGCCAATCCTTTTATTCCTCGGCTCAGGAACGTCTGGAGCAGCGCGGTGAATTTTTGGTCAACCATATCCGAGAACGCCAATATTCCTGGGGCGGACGGCCCATGCACGCCTTTCTGGACGAAAAACGCCAGGAATACGGGCTGGGGCTGACCGGCGTCCTCTCTCCGGGGCTGACCGAGCAGAATTGGCACGCCAACGAGGACTGGGCCGCGGCCTGGCCCAGCGTCCGCACGGAGATGAACCTGGAATCCCTGCTGGACTCCCCCCGGATTCTCTCCGCCATTCATCCCGGACCCAGTTCCGATCTGGTCGTGGGAGTGCTGCCTGTGGACGGCGGGCGGACCGGCTATCTGGTCCTGGGCGACAGCCTGGGCGAGGGGCTGCTGTTCAAGTTGCGCCAGATCGTCCGGGGCGTGGACGAATACAAAAAATTGCAAACCCTGAAGTATCCCTTGAAGGTGACGCTCTACTTGGTCCTGGGGCTGACCACCCTGCTGATCGTCCTTGCCGCGACCTGGTTCGGCTTTCGCCTGGCCAAGGAACTTTCCGCCCCGGTCCAGGCCCTGGCTCTGGGCACCCAGCGCATCGCCGAGGGGGACCTGGCCTTTCGCCTCCAGGATGACGCCAAGGACGAACTGGGCATGCTGGTTCAGTCCTTCAACCATATGGTCCGGGATCTGGAGTCCAGCCGGGCTAAACTGACCCAGGCCAACGCCCGCCTGGAAGATCAAAACCAGGAATTGGAGACCAGGGGCCAGTATATGGAGGCCGTACTGGACAACATCACTTCCGGAGTGGTCTCCATCGGCCCGGACGGACGGGTGAGCACGGTGAACAAGGCCGCCGAGGCGATCCTGAATTTCGACTCCCGGCAAATCCTGGGCAAGACGCCCAACCAGTTTCTGCATCAGGATTATCTGGGCATGCTCCAGGGCGTGATCAAGCACCTGCACGTCCACCCCCGGGCCAAATGGCAGCGGCAATTGGATCTGCGCATGGGGTCCAGGGAAATCAAGCTGTTGGTGAACATCGTCCACCTGCAGGATCAGGGCGGGGTCATTGCGGTGTTCGAGGACGTCACGGAACTGGAGAAGATGCAGCGCCTAGCCGCCTGGAAGGATGTGGCTCGTCGGATCGCCCATGAAATCAAGAATCCGCTGACGCCCATCAAGCTTTCAGCTCAGCGGTTGGAGCGCAAGTTCGCCGCCCAGGTGGACGACCGAACCGTCTTTGACCAGTGTACCAAAATCATTATTCGCCAGGTAGAACATCTCCAGCGCATGGTTCAGGAGTTTTCTTCCTTTGCAAAGCTGCCGGAGGTCCGGGCCTTCGAGAACGCCCTGGAGCCGCATCTGGAGGAAATCGTGGACATGTTCCGCAACAGCCATGTGCGCATCAAATGGACCCTGGACGTGGACGGCCCGATTCCCCTGGTACGTTTCGACCCCGAAGCCCTGCGCCGGGTCTGGATCAACCTGCTGACCAACGCCGTGGAGGCCCTGGAGGATCAGGACCAACCGGAAGTACGAACCCGGCTCAGCCACGACCCGGAAAATCAGTCGGTGCGCATCGAGTTCCAGGACAACGGGCAGGGTCTCAGTCAGGTCGACGACATGCAAAACATCTTCGAGCCTTACTTTTCCCGCAAGAAAGGCGGGACCGGCCTGGGTTTGACCATCGCCAAGTCCATCGTCGGGGAGCACCAGGGGACGATCAGGGTCCTGCCCAACACCCCGCGTGGGTGTGTCTTCGAGGTCGTCCTGCCAGCATAGCTCCACTTTGCCGACAAAATCGAAATCGGTATCGAAATCAAAAAAAGCTTTGATACCGAGTATCTATTCAGCACATTTTGTTTCCGCCCTTGCTCCGGCAATCGGAGTCGGGGTCGCTATCGGAATCGGAATCGGAACAGGAAAAATTTGAACGCTACCCAGCGTTTTCGATCCCGATACCGACCCCGACAACGGCATTACTCTATGCTGAATAGTTACGATACCGATTTCGATTTCAACCCCGAGCATCTCCTAAACAATAGCCCGCGCCTCCCCTCTTTACTCTTCCTTGGCCTCCATGGCCTTTTTCAACTGCTCGCCCAATGACCCCATGGGAGCCGTTTCCTGGGCCGCGTGGCCACGCCAGTCCTCGCCCTGGTCGGCACCGGGCAGAGCCAAGGAGATACGACGCTTGTCCACGTCCACGACGTCGACGACAACCGACAGCACGTCTCCGGGCTTGGCCTTGGCATAGGCCTCGTCCTCGGCGCGTTCCAGACGGGAAAGGGGCAACAGGCCCACGACTCCGGGCTCGAGCCGGACGAACATGCCGAATTTTTCCCGCTTTTCCATGGTCCCCTGAATCATCTGGCCTTTCTTGAATCGTTCGGCCACTCCCTCCCAGGGATCGCCCTCGGCGTCGCGCATGGACAAAGCGATGCGCCGGGTTTGCGGATCAATGGACTTAACCATCACCGGGACGCTGTCGCCCACGGCCACCATGTCTCCGGGCTTGTGCACCCGCTTCAGGTAGCTCATCTCACTCACATGCACGAGGCCTTCGATTCCGGGAACGATTTCCATGAACGCACCGAACGGGGCCAGGTTGGTCACCCGTCCGCTCAGCTTGGCCCCCACCCGGACCTCGTCGGCCAACCGGCTCCACGGGTCTTCCATGGCCTGTTTCATGGACAATTCCAGGCGGATTCCCTTGCCCTGGTCGTCGACTTTGAGCAGTTTGACCGTGACTTGGTCGCCCACGGACACCACGTCTTCCGGAGAAACATTGCGGGACCAGCCCAGTTCGGAGACGTGCACCAGCCCTTCCAGACTCGGGGCCAATTCCACGAACGCACCGAAAGGGGCCAACCGGGATACCGTGCCCTGGAGCAGATCCCCGACCGAGACTTTTTTAAGAAATTCGGCCAAGGTCTCGGCCAATTCCAGATCCAAAAGCGCCCGGCGGGACACCACGATATTTCGTCCGCGCTCCTCAACCTTGGTGATCAGAAACTGCATGGTTTCGCCCACCAGGGCTTCCGGATCCACCACGGGACGACGGTCCACCTGGCTGAGCGGACAGAAGGCCGTCTTGTCCAGAATCCGGACCCGGAACCCGCCCTTGCAGGTTTCCTTGATCTTGCCTTCCACCGGAATGCCTTCTTCCATGGCCTGCCGCAATTGTTCCAGGCCGCCTTCTCCGCTCAGGGCCTTGGCCAGGCGGATCTGGCCGCCCTGGACGGCCACTACGAACAATTCAACCTCATCGCCTTCCCGCAACGAGAATACGTCGTCCTTGTCCAGGAGTTCCTGCTTCTCGATCACCCCGTCGCTTTTGGTTCCGGTGTCAACGTAGACCATTTCCTCGCTGACGGCGATGATCCGCCCCTTGATCCGGTCGCCCACGCGCAGGTCGGGCTTCATTTCCATTTCAGAGGCCTCGAACATCTCGGCAAAGCTCTGCTCCATCTGGGAATCGGACATACAATATGCTCCTGTGAAGGGTCGTTTGGGCAACGGCTGATTTGGGGTTACGGAGTGGAACCGGAGGTCGTGTCGACCCACCGGCGAACGGCGTTCAATTCGTCGCTCCATTCGGAGGAAAACCGCAATTTTAAAAATTGTAAGAACATCTGGTCAAAAAAGAACAAGGCCCGCTCCAACAGGTACATCTTCTCCAGGAACGGACCGTCCGGGTCCTGGCCCTCTTCCAGGCGAAACTCCACCTTGGGCGTCTTGAAGCCGGCCGTGGAAAAATCCTCGGCCTTTACCGTTACCTGCCAGCCGTGGCCGTCCTCTTCCACGCGCAGCTTGGCCTGATGCACCTTCTTGCCGCGCAACAAACCGCTTTTTGCCTCGTGCAGTTCCGCGCCGGGGCCGCTGCTGACCGCGGTTTCCAGGTATTCGCCTTCACCACTTTGGACCATGACTCGGCCCTCGAAGGTCAGGCCAAAGGGGATGCCGTCCGTGGTTTGCCACTGGCCGTTGCTGCGTTCGCTGCGAAACCAGATCCAGGTCAAAAATTCCTGCCCCAGAGCCAGGTCCTTGGCTTTGATGGTTTCCAGACTCACGACACGCCCTCCCCTTCTTCATCGGATGCGTCGCGAACGCGGTCACTTTCGCGCCGCGCGGCGGCCTGCCCAAAAGCCTCTCGGGCTGTCTCCACGGCGGCTCGACGGATCGGAACGAACATCGATCCCTCAAATCCGGTCAACCGACCTTCCGCCGCTTCTCCCAGGAGTTCCAGCGCCAGAACCACCGGAGTCAGCGGCTCCAGCTCGGCATCGAAGGTTCGGGCGAACAGTTCCTCGAACAGGGTGCGGACCTTGGTATTGGTGGTGGCCAGATACACCCGGTTGTCCCGTACGCTCCAGACCACGTCGAACACCGCCGGGATGGGCAGACTGCGCATCAGCAGGCGTTGCCGGACCTGATCGCGCAGTTCGGTTTTTTGGTCCTTGCTCAGAAACTTCTTGCCTTCCGCGACCAGTTGGGCCATCCGCTCCCGCAGGGCGATCATCCAATGTTTCTTGAACACCGCCGGAGGGACGCGCCGGGTGTCCAGGCGCAGGGAAAAGGCCAAGTACGGTCCTTTTTCCGGACCAGCCGTGGTCCACTCCGCGTCCAACAGGTCGTCGAAGCAGACCCAGCCGAAGGACCGCTCCTCCATGCTCTGGTCGATGTCCACGAAGGCAAACCGTTTCAGCCTGAGCTGGACATCGGAAAGCACGTCGTCCCCGACCTCGTCCGGCAGACGGTATCTGGTCAGTCCCGTGCTCGCGGAAAGAAAACCCACGTTCGACTCCCTATCCAATCATGGTTATTGAATGACCGTGAATTCCGATTCCTGAGCCTGCTCCGCCACCACGGTGTTGGTCAGCAGGGCCACCTCGGAGATTTCCACCTGAACTTCATCGCCCGGACGCATCGGTCCGATTCCGGGCGGCGTTCCGGTCAGGATCACGTCTCCGGGCAGCAGGGTCATCACGCTGGAGGCGAAGCTGAGCAACTCCCAGGCGCTGAAAATCATGTCGCCGGTACTGCCTTCCTGGCGGACCTCGCCGTTGACCCGGGTGGTCAGGGTCAATGCGGCCGGGTCCGGCACCTCGGTCTCGATCCAGGGCCCGATGGGGCCAAAGGTATCGAAGCCCTTGGCGCGGCCGTACAAACCGTCCTTGGCCTGCAGGTCCCGAGCCGTGACGTCGTTGGCGCAGGTGTAGCCGAAAATGTATTCCGAGGCCTCGGCCACGCCGACCCGGCGGCACGGTTTGCCGATGACCACGGCCAACTCCCCTTCATAATCCACCCGTGAGGATTGCGACGGCAGGACAATGGACTGCCACGCACCGATGATCGAGGACGGCGGCTTGAAGAACAATACCGGCTCCTCCGGTACGGTCTTGCCCATTTCCTCGGCATGGGCATGGTAGTTCAAGGCCGCGCAGATGATTTTGCTGGGCGCGACCGGAGGCAGCAAGACCACCTGGTCCAGAGGGATCGGATCATTCAACCCGATGTCCCTGTTCAGACACAGCACATGGTCCGGCTCCAGGGTGGCGTAAAACGTCTTCCCCGCATACTGCACTCGCACGACTCGCATAAAAAACTCCCGTTTTTGAATTCGTCCCTCACACCCCGACCACCACGGGCAAAACCACGGGATCGCGGTGAAGGACCTTGCGGAAAAAGTTGCGCAGGACCACGCGGATGCGTTCCGCGTTTTTTTTGGGTGAGGCCTTGGGATTGGACTCGAACACGTCCAGGATCAGGCACTTGGAATCATCCAGGACGTGCTCGAACTGCTGTTCAAAGACAAACCCCTTGGAGATCAATTCCGGGCCGACCAGAATGTGTCCCGTCTCCTGGTCGATGACCACGTGCACCACCACCAGGCCTTCCTCGGCCAGCAGTTTGCGCTCCTTGAGCACGCTGGCGCCCACGTCGCCGACGCCTTTGCCGTCCACCAGGGTCGAATCCACCCGGATGCGATCGTCGAAGCGGATCCCGCGCTCGAAAAACGTCAATGGTTGTCCGTTGTCCAGGACGATGGCCCGCTCCGGGGCCACTCCGCACTCCCGGGCCAGTTGACAGTGTTTGACCAAGTGCCGGTATTCCCCGTGAACGGGCACGAAAAATTTGGGCTTGACCGTGTTCAGCATGGTGACCAATTCGTCCCGGTGGGCATGGCCCGAGGCGTGGATGCCCTGGACCTTTTCGTACAGCACTTCCGCGCCCAGGCGGTACAAGTTGTTGATCAGCCGCGAAATGGCCTTGGTGTTGCCCGGAATGATCCGTGAGGACATCAGGACCAGGTCTCCCCGACGGATGCTGATCTGGCGGTGTTCTCCCTGGGCGATCCGACTGAGCACGGACAGGGGTTCGCCCTGGGAGCCGGTGACCAGTAGAACCAGTTGATCGTCGCGCAGGTCCTCGATGTCGTCCAGAGAACAGAGAGCGTCCGGGGCCAAGCGCAGATACCCGAGGTCCTTAGCCAGGGCGATGTTGTTCACCAGGCTGCGTCCGCTGACGGCGACCTTTCTTCCAGTCAAGGCCGCCAGGTCGAAGACTTCCTGCATCCGCTGGATATGGCTGGAAAACAAGGTGATGATGATCCGGCCTTCGGTTTGTCGGAAGACCCGCTCCAGTGCACCCTTGATCTCCAGCTCGGTCAAGGTCGCCCCTTCCCGTTCAATATTGGTGGAGTCGGAAAGCAGCAGATGCACGCCGGGTTCGGAAAATTTGGCAAAGGCTTCCAGGTCGGTAAACTGGTCGTCCATGGGCGTGGGGTCGATCTTGAAGTCGCCGCTGTGCACGATCCGGCCCACCGGGGTTTCGATGCCCAGGCCGTAACCGTTGATGATGGAGTGACAGACCTGGAAAAAATGCACGGTAAATGGCCCCAACTCCACGGAGTCGTTGCTGTTCACCCGGCGAAAATCCACGTATTTGTTCAGGTTGTGCTCACGCAGCTTGTTCTCCAGCAGGGCCAGAGTAAACTCGGAACTGAACAGCGGGGCGTCCACGTAGGGCAGCAGCCAAGGCAAGGCTCCGATATGGTCCTCGTGGCCGTGGGTCAGGACGATGCCCCGGAGCTTGTCCTTCCGGGCCAGGATGGTTTCGAAGCGCGGGATCAGAACGTCCACGCCGTAATGAAAGTCACTGGGAAACATCAGTCCGCAATCGATAATGATCATGCCGTCGGCGGACTCCAGCAGCATGCAGTTCATCCCGATCTCGCCCAACCCTCCCAGAGGGGTCAGGGTCACGGACGTTTCTTGTCCAACCATTCGTCAGTCTCCTTGGAGTGCGCGTGCATGATTTTCCATATATCCTCTTTGAGTCGTTCACGCTCCTTGAGCGTGTAGGCGTCTTGGATCGCGTGGGCGGGAAAGAACCGCACCGCGACGGAACCCGGTCGGATGCGCCAGGAATCTTTCGGGAGCACGGCGTAGGTTCCGGAGATCAATACCGGCACCACGGGACGTCCGCTTTTGATGGCCAGGATCATCGGCCCGATTTTGAAGCTCCCAAGCTTTTCGAAGCGGGAGCCTTCGGGAAAAATAAGAATGGAGGCGTGGTCGGACTTGGCGATGGCTTCCTGAATGCTCTTGATCCCGCGGCGAGGATTTTCCCGGTCAATGCCGATGTACCCGATTCGGGACATGGCCTGACCGAAAAAGGGGATGCGAAACAGGCTTTTCTTGGCCACGAACCGGAACTGATGCCCTTTTAAGGCCGCCAGCAACACCGGAATATCGAACCAGCTCTGGTGATTGACCATCAGGATATACTTTCCATCCGGATCGAAATCTCCGCGGTCCACATGCACCGTGACCCCGGCCAACCGGCAAACCAGCCCGCCCCAGAAGATACTGATCCGGTTCGAAAGATTTCCGCTACGGTCGAAAAAAGAAGCGATTATGACGACGATCGCGAAGAAAATGGTCAGCGGAACAAAGAAAAGATAGAAAGGAATAATGGACAACATGCAGCGCCCTCTCCTAATCTGTTATGATCAAAATGTAAATGCGGCCAGGAAATGATCAGGGCAAATCTGTTCTCATCAATAATCCAAATCGCGATCGAAATCGAAATCGAAAACGGAATCTGGAAAAAATTGTGCATCACTCGGTGATTACGCCATCTTCTTGGATATGACGTTCGATTTCGACCACGATTTCGATTTCAATACCGATCCGATGTATCCCCCCGTTCACCCTCGTCGCTTGTAGGGCAGGATGCTGTTCAGGGCGGCGATGTCCCGCATTTCCATCTGGTTGTATTCCGAAATGGTGGATTCCATCACTCCGTGCAGCCGGGGATCGAAAAATTTATGCAAGCTGTAATTGGGCGCGGAGACGAATCCGCGCAGCGCCTTGTGCACGCCGCCCATGCCCGGGTCAAAGAGCCGGATTCCTTTCCTAATCATCCATTCCATGGGCTTGTAGTAGCACAGTTCGAAATGCAGGAACTCTTCGTCCCGCCACGTGCCCCAGTATCTCCCGTAGAGCCGGTCCCCGTCCGTGATGAGCAGCGACATGGCCATGGGAGTAGGTTCATCCGGTTCGAAGGCCGCGATGATCAACAGGTTGTCACGAAAGGTTTTCCGGAGTCCCTGAAAAAAGGCCGGGGTCAGAAACTTGCAGCTCCACTGCCCGAACCGATCGTTGTGCCGGGCATACAGTTCGTACATCAGGGCGAAATAGGACTCCGGAATCTCCCGACCGAACAGGCATTGAGTGGTGATTTTGCGCCGGACCAGACGGTCGCGCTCCCGACGTACGTTGCGGCGCTGATTGGCCTTCAGCCCGTTCAGATACTCGTCAAAGGAAGTGAAGCCGGGATTCAGCCAGACGAACCCCTGATGCACCCAGACCTTGTAACCCAGGCTTTCCGGAATTCGCCCCCAGTTGGTGGTCACGAAGTGAAACCCGCACCCGGACACCCCGCGTCGCCGACAAAAGTTCTCGATTTCCAGAATCATGGCCGCGCTCAACTTGGCCTGATTCACGTTCCCGGCCATCAGAAAGCGATAAGCCGTGACCGGACTGAACGGACTCATGCCTACCAGTTTGGGGTAGTAGCGCACCCGCATGCTCGCGGCCAGATGGGCCCAGGCATGATCAAAGACGAACTCCCCGTCGCTGTGCGTTTTCAAATACAGCGGCGCGGCCCCGACCATCCGCCCCTGATCGTGAATCGTCAGGTGACACGGCTGCCAGCCGCTTTCAGAGCCGACGCTACCGGACGCTTCCAATAAATGCAGCCACTCCCAGCGCAAAAAAGGAACATCCCGACCGGAACACAGCCTGTTCCAGGCATCGGGATCAATGTCGGCAATGGCGTTATGCCAAATCGCGGTCAGGGTGGGGATGGTGGTCATGGGTAATACCATTTCCAATTCAACAATTCTCTTTCGGTGTCGGTGTCGGTGTCGGTATCGGAATCGATATTGTTTGTATGCCAATAACCTGAGTTCGATACCGATTCCGATACCGATTCCGACACCGCGGTAAGATCACTATATCACTCCCCGCAACGCGACCACGGCCAGGACGCCGGCGAACAGGGCGGCGATCAGGTTGCGGGTCAGGATGGCGACCAGGGCCGTGATTCCGGCGGCGGCCCGTTCCGCCGGCCCGCCTTGAACAAGGTTGGGCACGACGATGGCCACCAGGATCGAGGCCGGGACATGCCGGAGAAAGGCCTCCACTCGCGGCGTGGGCGAAACCCGGCTGATCAGAAACAAACCAGCGGCCCGGGTGAGATAGGTCGCCGCGGCCATGCCCAGCAAAACCCAGAACACGCCCCAGGCTTCTCCCCCGGCTCCTCCCACGGACACCCCTAAAAAACTCGGGCTCGAAACGCCGGTCAGGGCCGCAAGGGCGAGATCAGCGTCCATGTCGCCATGCCCCGTACAGCCCCCCGGCCAGACCGCCGCAAAGTATGTACCATTTACCGGGCAGCAGCGCCCATCCGATCCAGGCCGCAGCGGCGGCTACCAGCCAGACCGGCAGGTCGTGTCGGCCTTTCCAGAAAAAAATCAACAGGCTGATGAACACGGCGGTGAACGCGAAGTCCAGGCCCCAGCGGGCCGGGTCGCTCATGGCCGTACCGAGAAAAAAAACGCTGGATGCACCAAGAATCGTGGCCGAAAACCAGAACAGGTAAATGCACAGCCCCGCGCCCAGCAGAAACGCGGCGTCCCGTCCGCCTGAACCCATTTCGCGCATGGACAGGGCCCAGGACTCGTCGGTCATGAAGAACAACGAACCATAGGCTTTCCAAGGGGGAAGGCCGACCAGCCAATCCCTGAGGGCCGCGCCCATGAGTACGTGGCGTAGATTGACGATGAATGTTGTCAGCACGATGCCCAAAAAGGGCAGGACCGGTCCCCAGAACTCCAGCACCATAAGCTGGGACGCCCCGGCAAAGGTGGTCAGGCTCATGGCCCCGGCCTGCGCCGCGCTCATCCCGGCCTGCACGGCCAGGATGCCGAAGACCAAGCCGTAGGCGAACACGCTCAATCCCAGGGGCAGGCAGCTTTGGAAGCCGCGCCGGACGCCGGAAAGCGTGAACGTTATCGGCTGTGACGAGGAAATTGAGGGTGTGGACATGAATGCTCACATGTCCCTGGCCAGAACTATTCGGCAGGCCAGGGCGAAATCCTCGGGATAGTGGCCGACGATGCACCGGGCCTGGGCCTCGCTGAACCCGCCGGGGGCATAGGGCAGTTTGGGCAGAAAGGCGTACAGCAGACGTTGGTCCGGATCTCCGGCATCCAGGCGGCGGGAATACTCAATGCTGGTGACCATCCGCGCACCAAGGCCTTCCAAGGCCCGCTGGGCGATGAGCATGGCCTTGTCCAGGGCCGCGCGGCAGGTCGCGTCCGCCTCCAGCACGTTGCCCACCGGACGCAGCGGCATCAGTTGCAACTCGAACCCGGCGGCCTGGGCCTTGGGTACGAAGAGCAGCACGTGCTCGTCCTCATGGACCACCAAGTCCGCTTCCCCAGGACGGCCGTCGGTGCGTTGATTGGCGCGGATGGCCCGCAGATAGTCCGTGAACAACCCTTGTCCGGTCTCGACCCGATAGCGATCTACGGCGTCGGCCACCAGATCGCCGCAGGCATACGGACGAAACGTCCCGCCCTCACTCAACGCCTCGGTGATCGGCAACGAGCTTGGAATCAAGGCGTACTGCTGATGCACCTGCTGATGGGAAGCGTGGAGGCGATAGCCGCTGGGCGCGAAATCAAACCCGAAATTCCAGCCCCAGAGTGTGGCGCTGTAGGCAAGCTCCTCGCCGCGAGCCGCGGCCCGGCGGACGTGCTCCAGGGTCGTGATCCGCAGTTCCTCCAGCTCTTCAACGGTCAACCGCCGATGCCGGGGCGTGGCCAGGCCGCACAGCTCCGCCAGCCGAATGTAGGTTCGCTGATAATACAGGTGACGAAGGCCGAGAATGTCCTCCACGTCCAGTTCGCGGATTCCGTACCGCACGGCGTCGTGGGCCATGTTCGCGGCGAAATGGCCCCAAGGAATGTAGCTGTTGCGGCGCAGATACTCGAATACGTGCGTGCGCCCGTCCGGACCGAAGCGAACGTCCCCCACCACCTCGCTGGCCCCCTGAACACCGGGCCGAAGAACCATGGCCACCTTGTAGGCGTCCGGCAGTCGGGGATTGTTCACCACGGCTTCGAACAGATCGTGACGATGCATCACGGGGCGGACCCGACCATCCGCGTCCTTGATGTAGCGCAACCCCGTGGGGACGGCTCCTGAAGGATCATCCGTGTCGCCAAACAACAGATCGCAGGACAGAGACGCGATGATTTGCAGATCCTTCGGGTCCGTGGACGTGACGGCCACGGCCAGGAGCACGGATTCAGGCAGAGCCGCGAAGAGCGCGGCTTTGTCCGATGATGGGGTCTTGCTTCCCGCGGCGTCGAAGATGGAGTCCAACGCATCGTGCATGGATGTTTTTTCCGGCGCGGGAAGCGCGATGCAAAGCGGATCGTGGGCCTTGGCGTCGGCCCAGGAGGAATCGACGTAGGTCGTGCCCCGGAATGGAAAGGCATTGGGGATTTCGTAGATCACGGAGGCCCGGTCCACCTGGACGTCTCCGACGGGAAAGTTGCGCTGGTTGTTCACCTCCTTCCCGGTTTCCGTTCGACCCAGGGCCTCAAGATGGTCCTCGGCCCGCAGGTTGGCCACTGTGTAGGAAGGTCGGTGGACGCCGAAGCGGAATCGACCTTCAGGGGTGATGCAGGTGCGTAATGTCATCGCGAGGGTAGTTGTAGTTTTGAACTGATTTGATTTCGATACTCACTCGTTACCTGAATCGGTATCGAAATCGTGATCGAAATCGAACATCATGTCTATAAAGATGCCTTACTCACAGCATGTTCCGATTTCGATTTCGATCGCGATTTCGATGAGAACAGGTTTGACCCGGAGGTTCGGCCCGCGGCGCGTGACAAACCAACGCCGCCTGCCGTAGGTTCCCCGCCCGAAGGAGGAGCACCATATGTCGTCAAAAAAAAACATCCCCTTGCCGGAGACGTTCGGCCTGCCCCCCGGGGGCGTGGAAACTCATGCTCACCTGGATTTTCCGGACTTCGCCGAGGACCTGGATGACGTCCTGGATCGGGCCAGGGCGGCCGGAGTGGCCTGGTTCGGCAACGTCTTTCTGTCGCCCGAGGCGTACCGGGCCCACCAGCCGCGATTGTCCACCATTGCCGGGATGTTCTTCACCCTGGGCATCCACCCGCACGAGGCGTCCACCGTCACGCCGGACGTCCTGGCGGACATGGCCGCGCTGTTCGCCCAAAATCAGGACCAGGATGAGGACAAGGGGCTGCGCGCCCTGGGCGAAATCGGGCTGGACTTCTACTGGGACCGCAGTCCCAGGGACGTCCAGATTCGGGCTTTCCAGGAGCAATTGGCCCTGGCCAGGGAGTTGGATCTGCCCGTGATCGTCCACAGCCGAGAAGCCGAGCCGGAAACCCTGACCATCTTGCGGGACCTGGGGTTCAGGGATCGCCCGCTGCTCTGGCACTGTTTCGGCCAGGGCCGGGAGTTGGCGGAACAGATTTTGGCCGACGGCTGGCATATCTCCATCCCCGGCCCGGTCACCTTTCCCAAAAGCACGGCCCTGCGAGAGGCAATCCCCCACATTCCCTTGTCCCGGATGGTTCTGGAAACGGACTGCCCGTTCCTGACCCCGCATCCCTTTCGAGGCAAGCGCAACGAACCGGCCTATCTCTGCTATACGGCCCAAGCCGTCGCCGACCTGCGCGGCCAGCCGATTCAGGATATCTGGACGGCCTGCGGGGACACGGCCCGAGCGTTTTTCAATTTGGACGAATGAAAAGGAGGTTCAATCCGTCCCCGCTCCGGCAGGCAAGGGCTTGTCCGCCCGGCCCAAAAACGTGATCCGTCGGATATTTCCGGCCGTGATCTTCAACTTGCCCCAATCCGTCAATCCATAGAACGCCAGACCCGGATCGATCATAAACTCTTGGGTGGTTTGATTCCGAAACAAAACCTTGGACAGGACTCGGTCGTCCTGGAGATACATCCGGGCTTCCATGATTTCGGCGAAATCCAGACTGATGTCCGCCTTTCCCGCCGTGACCGGGAGCATGGTCAGGCCGTTCATGGAAAAGTCGTGCAAGGCGAAGGAGACGTCGTCGGCGTCCACCAATTCCACCAGAAACGACCGCTCCGGCTTGGGAATTTTGGTGACCACATCCGAGTCGCCGAGCCCGCCCATCCCCAGACTCAACCAGGCCGCGACCAGCAGCACGGCCATCCATGGTGTCGTCATACGGCGACATCGTTCATTTTGCATCCCGTTCCTCCGTATCCTTTCTTGATTCCTTCCGTTTTTCCTCGCTCTTCCACCCACCCGGGAACGTAACCACCTCACGAAACGTCAATTGATGGTGCGCCGTCTCCAGAAACTTCCAAATTTCCCGCTCCCGGCCCGGGGCGAAAACCAGCTTGACCACCGCCGTGTGCGGGCTCACCGTGCTCAAATAGGCCAGATTGTCCTCGGCCTCCAGAAGAAACTTCAGCAGAGAGATGCCGTCCGGGGCGAGTTGCAGGTACATGCGGCTTGAATACCGCGGAAGTGACCGAGACGTCGCCTGGGAGGTCGCCTGAGAGGTCGTCTGATATATTTTTTGAGGGGGCTTCCGAGAAGTCGCCCGTGGCGAAGACATGACCTTTCTCCTATCGCAACAGGCCGTCGCGGACAAGGGCGACGTGGGACGCCCCCAGTACCGGAAGCGAGGAAGTTGGAACGACTCTTGAAACATACGCGGACAAGGAGAAAAGACCATGCAGATTTTTCCCTCTTTTTCAGCCCAATCCGGTTCCTCGGCCAACACGGGGTTCGCCCTGGACGCTCCGCTGTTCAACCTCGGAAACAAAAATTTCGAAGATGTGTTCGGGGCATTCCTGCGCGACACTCGGGACGATGCACCATTCCATCCTTCGCCGGAGACGACGCGTTCGGAACACGTTCGAAGCGACGACCGGCGAAACCATCCGGAACCGCCCAAGTCCGTTCACCAGGATCTTCCACGTTCCCGAGAATTAGACGTGCCCGTAAACAGGGAAGATTTTGCCGAGTTGCGCCCGAAGCTGGAAGAGCTGGGCGTGGACGAGGAAACTCTGGATCGTCTTGAGGATCTCTTTGATTCCAACGAGACCGTCACGTGGCGGCAAGTCCTGGACGTCTTGCGCGAGCCGCTGAAGGAACTGGCCAATATCAAGCTCACTCCGGAGCAGGAAAAGGACCTGATCAGCCTGCTGGAAAAGATCGGCTTCTCTCCGGACGACGCCCTGGCCCTGGCTGGTGACATCCTGGACAATAAACTGGACGCGGTCTTCAAGCGCATCGAGGAATTGCTTTCCAACCTGACCGGCGAGGAGAAATTTTCCTTTACCTCGGCGGAAATCCTGGCTTTGCTGCAAGCCCTGGGCCTGATGGGCGGCGACAAGGCTTCCGGGACGACGGACCCCGCTCTGGGGAAGTTTTTCGGATTGAGCGGCGAAAGTTTCGGGAATGTGGACCCGAAATCCGTGCAGGCCATGCAAGCCATTGCCGAGGCCATGAGAAAGGCTGGAATCGAAATGACGGCTGAACTACGTTCCGTGGTCCACAAGGCGCTCCGGGAAAACGCCGATCTGCTGCAAAGAGTCTCTGACGCCGCGGCCAAGGGCGAGCTGAAGCTGAATTCGGAGACCCTGGCCGCGTTTCAGAACGCTCTCAAACAGAACGCAGGCGGATCATCTCCGAACCTCGACCAAATCCTGCAGCAGGCCACGGAAAAGGAACTGTCTCCTGAGGAGCTGAAAAAAATCCTGGGCATGATCAAGGAGG
Source organism: Desulfonatronum lacustre DSM 10312 (assembly GCF_000519265.1). Lineage (NCBI taxonomy): Bacteria > Pseudomonadati > Thermodesulfobacteriota > Desulfovibrionia > Desulfovibrionales > Desulfonatronaceae > Desulfonatronum > Desulfonatronum lacustre. The sequence goes on along the minus strand of NZ_KI912608.1, from coordinate 913,180 downwards.
CCGCAGCTGGCTCGGATCAGGACAGAAACCGATTACTGGCGGAAATCCAAAGGATTATGGCAGCTTCTGAAAACCGTGATCTCCGGATGCAGGCCGCGGACAACGGCCCCAACGCCCACCGGATGTCCATGACCGAGGCCGTGAACGCGCTTAAAACAGTATCCTCGGGAGGCGACGGCAAAAATTCCGGCATGATGGACCGCAACGGCCAGGGAACGCCCTGGCAAAACCCCAATGCCCAGAATGCCGCGAACCAGTCCGCCCAGGGCTGGGAATCCTTCTGGAACAAGGTCAGCGTCCAGGGCAGCGGCGAGGCATCCGGGGGCCTGCTCAAGGATGCCGGCACGGACCCACGATCCATCCTGGGCCAGACCACCGCGGCCACCAATACCGAAGCCGCGGCCCGCAAGGTCCTGGCCAATGCCCCGGCTCCGCACCGGGCCGTCCTGAATCAGGTCCATTCCGGCCTGCTCCAGAACATGGGCCAGGGCCGCCAGCAATTGACCTTGCAGCTGCATCCCGCGGATCTGGGCAGCCTGACCGTGAACCTCAGAGTGGTAGGCAAAGAAGTCCAGGCTGTGCTGCGCGCGGAAAACCAGGAAGCCCGCCAGATCATCGCCGAAAACATGCCTTTGCTCCGCCAGTCCCTGGAGTCCCAGGGCCTGCGGGTCACGCGCCTGGAAGTTTCGACCCAGTTGCAGGACCAGAACCAGTTCACCCAGCTCTGGCAGGGCTCGGACGGACAAAAGTTCCAGGAACAGGGTGCCAATACCCAGTGGGCCGCCCTGGGGCGAGGCTTGCAAAAAAATGATGCCGGAGGCCAGGACGCTTCGGAACAGGCATCGATTTTGCTTAATTCACCCCGAGAAGGCGGCATCAACCTGATCGCCTAGCAAAATTTTCCTCTTTCCAGGAGAACGATCATGTCGACAAGCCCATATGTCAGCCCCCACGCTGGCAATCTGGTCGGCCGAGCCGAACGAGACTTCGCTCCACCGGACCCGAGGACAGGCGATAAAAGCGGATTGGACAGAGATGCCTTTCTGCGCTTGTTGACCACCCAGCTTGCCAACCAAGATCCTCTCAACCCCTTGGACGACAAGGAATTCGTCGCTCAATTGGCTCAATTCTCCAGCCTGGAGCAACTCAGCAACATCTCCGAGTCCATCGAGGGCTTCAAGGATTCGTTTGCCCGTCAGGAAACGTTGAACGCAGTCAACTTCATCGGCAAAGAGATTCGAGCCGAAGGGCGAAGCATCAGCAAGGATGGAGACTCCGTCAGCTCCTTCACCTATTCCCTGCCGGACGTGGCTGAAAAGCTGCACATGAACATCTTCGATTCCTTCGGCAACATCGTCCGCACCATCACGTTGCCCGGTCGCATGCCCGGCGAACACGAATTTGTCTGGGATGGCCGGGACCACTCCGGCAATCCGCTGCCCGACGGAGTATACAGTATTGCCATGGCCGCGGAAGGCAAGCACGGAGAGCCGTTGATGGTTTCCACCAAGACGAGCGGAGTGGTTTCAGCGGTGGTCAGCGAGGATGGGCAAACCTTCCTCCGCCTTCAGGACGGACGAAGAGTCAATATCACGGACGTTAAGGAAGTCGTCGGAGCAGGGGCGGCGCAAGGCAATGCGCTGGCATCGGAACTCCAAAATATTACAGGAAACCTGGCGAATCTTAACGGATTGTTCGGCGGATCATCCTCCACCGAAGACCTTCTGAACAGTCTGACCCAGTAATTCATTTCACCCCCTCACCTCTTAAGAGCGCGAGCGGGCTATACAAAGGAGCACAATCATGAGTCTCACCGCATCAATGTGGACGGGAGTCAGCGGCCTCAAGGGGCACGGCCAGAAAATGGGGGTGATCGGCAACAACATCGCCAACGTGAGTACCGTCGGGTTCAAAGGCTCTCGCATGCACTTTGAAGACTTCATGAGCCAGAACGTCAGCGTGGCCAACGGTGTGGGCCAGATAGGTCGCGGCGTCGCGGTCGGCGCCGTCCTGGGCGACTTCAGCCAGGGTTCCCTTGAAACCACCAACGAGTCCACCGACGTGGCCATCACCGGCAACGGTTTCTTTACCGTCAGCCCTCCTGGTGATGAAATAAATTACTACACCCGCGCCGGAAACTTCCGTTTTGACCAGGAAGGATTTCTCGTCGATCCGCATGGGTATAGGGTTCAAGGCTGGGGTATTGCCCGGGATACGGTCGACCCATTGGTCGATGAGGTTGATGGTGAAGGTGTCGGTGCTCGACGTGTCAATATCCAAGGTGTTCCCAGAGACATTCAATTAGACAACTTCCAATCACCTCCATCACCGACATCAACTGTCAACGCCGTGGTCAACCTTGATTCCGCCGCCAGGTCCAGTGTCGACGATCTTATAGATGCATGGGATGGCCCACCACCTGGTGATATAGGAAATCAAGAGTTTGAATATCAAACTACAATGAAGATTTACGATGCGAACGGCGGCGCTCATAATGTAACGGTATACTTTGATAAAAGGCCGGATGCTGACCAGCCTGATCCCCCAGATGGAACTACAATATGGCAATTTATTGTAACGATTCCACCTGAAGATGATCAAGAAAATGGCACTGGATTGTTAATGACAGGAGATCTTCTGTTTAATCCTGCTGGAGAGATTATCAATATGCGAGCAGACCCAACTCTCGAAACAGAAGATGGCAATGGCGATCCATATTTTATTTCACGAAATGGCTATCCAACATTTGCTGCAAATTTTCTTGGAGAACCTCAAAATATTGAATTCACTCTAGGAACAAGATTTGTAGGCGATGTCGCTGGATACGTAGCAGGAGCTTTTGCGGGCGACATTGCTGATTGGCAAAGAAATGCTCTCTCCACAACAGCTTACAATAATGCTTCAACCACATTGTATCAAACCCAGGATGGCTATACCGCTGGTTTTTTACAGAACATTTCCGTCAACAGGGAAGGCGTCCTGACCGGACGCTATTCCAACGGACAAGTTCTCGATCTGTATGCGCTGACCATCAACAACTTCAACAACATCTGGGGATTGAACCGGGAAGGCGGTAACCTGTTCGCGGCAACCGGAGCTTCGGGGCCTCCATTAACGGGCATAGCCGGTACGGGCAACCTGGGGACGGTTTCCTCCAACACCTTGGAACTCTCCAACGTGGATCTGGCCACGGAATTCGTGAAGATGATCAGCACCCAGAAAGGCTTCCAGGCCAACAGCAAGACCATCACCACCACGGACACGATGCTGGATGAAGTGATTCGGATGAAGAGATAACGGGTTGACGGATCGGTAATCAGGACAGGCCGGGAGCGAGATGCTTCCGGCCTGTTGTTTTTGGTGAGGCGAGGCAAAGGGGTAATCGAGAAGACCGAAAAAAGCCCCTGGAGGATCACCTCCAGGGGCTTTTATATAATGCAGTTATCGGGGTCGGGGTCGGTATCGGTATCGAAATAGGACTATTGGCGAACAAACCGTATCGATCCCGATTCCGATTCCGATACCGATAAAAGGGGGGGCGCAACTGTGTATGCGCTCATCCCCTACAAAATGAATGACCTGATCAGGAATCTGACTCCACCTTTTTAGGTGCCTCCCCTGCTCCACCCACGGCCCGCTCCAGAATCCGATACGTCCGGTCCACCATGTTTCTGGGCTCGATCAGCAGGCCGGCCTGGACCATGGCGTTGTCCAGGATTTGTTCGGCCACGGTGCGGGCGAAAGGTTCGTCGGTTTGGCGCAGGGCGGCCAGGCCCTTGATCAGGGGATGGCGGGCGTTGATTTCCAGGTCCTTGGCCGAGATGGGCAGATCGCCCTGGCGGCCGGCGGCGCGCATGATCCGTTCCATGGAGCTGGTCATATGCGCGTCCGGATTAACGATCATGGCCGGGCTGCCTTCCAGGCGCTTGGACTCCTTGACCTCCTTGACCCGGTCGCCGAGCACGCCCTTCATCCAGGCGGCCAAATCCGTGGCCTGGGCCTTGTCCATTTCCTTTTCGGCTTCGGGCTGGTCTTTTTGATCTTTCTTGTCCTCGTCCAGTTCCGGCAGCTCAATGTCGCCCCGGTCCGCGGAAACCAGCTTCTTGCCCTCGAATTCCGCCAGGTGGCCCATCACGAAGTCATCGATGGGGTCCATGGTGTAGATCACTTCCAGGTCGCGCTTGCGGAAGGCCTCGATGTACGGACCGGCCTCGATGGCTTCGCGGTTGGAGCCGTGAATGTAGAAGATTTCCTTCTGGGCGATCTTCATCCGGCCCAGGTAGTCGACCAGGGAGGTCAGTTTGCCGGGTTCGGTGGTGGAGGATTCGAAGCGCAGCAGCTTGCCCAGGGCTTCCCGATGGCCGAAGTCGCTGACCACCCCTTCCTTCAGGAAGTAGCCGAAATCACGCCAAAAGGTCTCGTAGGTCTCGGGCTGGTTTTTGGCCGTCTCTTCCAGGTGCTTCAGGAAGCGTTTGGTGACCACGGAATTGATCTTGCGCACCAGGGAACTGTCCTGCAGGGCTTGGCGGGAAATGTTCAGGGGCAGATCCTCGGAGTCGATCACGCCCTTGAGGAAGCGCAGCCATTCCGGAAGGATGGTCTTGGAATGCTGCTCGATGAGTACGCGCTGGCAGTACAGGTTCACCCCGGGCTCGGTTCGGCCCAGGCCGTACTTCTCGAAGTTGTCCTTGGGCACGAACAGCAGGGCCTTGATGGCCAGGGGGGCGTCGGTGTCGAAATGCAACCGGAGCAGAGGGTCGTCAAAGGCATTGCCCACGAACTTGTAGAATTCGGTGTACTCCTCGTCCGTGATCTCGCTTTTGTTCTTGGTCCACAGGGCCTGGACCGTATTCACTGCCTCGTTGTCCAGCAGGATCGGGAAGGGCACGAAACTGGAGTATTGCTTGATGATCCGCTTGATCCGCTCTGGGTCCGCGAATTCAGCCGCGTCGTCCTTGAGTTCCAGGACAATAGACGTGCCCCGCGGCAATTCGGATGCCGTTGAGATGGTGTAGGCCCCGCCGCCGTCGGACTCCCAGAGATGCCCGGAGTCGTCCTGGCGATACGATCGGGAGGTCACCCGGACCTTGCCCGCGACCATGAAGGCGGCGTAGAACCCGACGCCGAACTGGCCGATCAGGTTGACGTCCTTGGTCCCCTCGGCCAGTTGGGACAGGAAAGTCTTGGTCCCGGAATGGGCGATGGTTCCCAGGTTGGCTTCCAACTCGCCGCGATCCATGCCGATGCCGGTATCCGTGATGGTCAGGGTCTTGGCATCCTTATCCACCACGATCCGGATCTCCAAAGGCAAATCCGGGTACGCACCCGGGTCGGTCAAGCTCTGATGCCGATAGCGCTCCAGGGCGTCCGCGGAGTTGGAAATCAATTCCCGCAGAAAGATTTCCCGCTCCGTGTACAACGAATTGATCACGATATCGAGGATCTTCTTGACCTCGGCCTGAAACTCCCTGGTCTCGCCAGGGCCTTGCGATGCGTCCACGTTCATATCCGTTCTCCTTCACCGTTCTTGGGATGATTCTTGATGCGCCACACAGCAAAAAGTGCCTACAGATAATATTTTATGCGGCGGCGTCAACCCAAGGGAAAGGGCTCAGGAGCGGAATTCTGTTTTTGAACCTCAAAAATCGAAATCGAAATCGGAAAAAATGCCCAAGCCAAACACTCAGCCCAAAGGGCTCAACAGCTCCCGGACCCGGTCCATGTTCAGATTGACATGCAAATCCCCTAGCTGAGACCCCTGTCCTGTCCGTTTGATCTGCTCAAGGCTCTGCCGGGCATCGCCGAACGAAACCTCTTCTCCCGCTCCGACAAAGGCGCGCCGCGGATGAATACTCGTTCGGTCCCCGTCCGCCAAAGGTCCGGCACCACGTTTCAGATCCTGAATTTTATCCTGGAGGGCCTTCAAGTAGTCATGGCCGGCAAATGCACTGTCGCTCCCGTCGATCTTCATGGTCTTGCTCCTTCCTTGTCAGGAATAAAGGTGGTCAAAAAATTCAGCCTTGCCCTCAAATCAGAGAGCATTGCAAAATAAAGGCCGTTCACCTTTCCGATGCAAGGACGGACAAGTCAAAAGACAAGTCTTGGGTGTGAGAAGACAGGCTCTCAAGGCGCGATAACGCCCCACTCCACCAAACGGCCATAGGCGTACTCGGCTTGTTCGCCCTGGCGGACGGTGCCGAGAAAACGCTGATACTCCTGGGCGGCCTGATTGCGGCGCCCCATGGCTTCCTGGGAGATGCCCTTGAGAAAAACCGTGTTCGGGTTGCCGGGGAGCAGCTTTTCATAGCGATCAAACTGATCGTAGGCGGCTTCGAACTGGTCCAACTTGAGTTTCGCCACACCACTGACATGATGGGCCTGGGCTTCGGCTGGATAAATGGTCCGGGCCTTGTCCGCGAAGAATTCGGCCCGCCGGGGCCGGTCCATGGCCAGTTGGCACTTGGCCATCAGCATCAATCCGGCATAGTCCTCCGGGGCTTGGCGCAAGGCGTCGTCCAGGGCGGTTTCGGCCGGGGAGAACTGTTCCTGGCGCATCAGCTTTTCCCCTTCCTGCATCTTCTCAATGGCCCCCTTGATCCGGCGCAGCCCGGCGGTGTGATCCATATACCGCTCCCGATACAGGGGCTGGGTTCGGGCATGACCATACGTGCTTGCGGCCTCCCGAACAGCAGTCTGATAACGTTCTTCGCTCATGGGATGGGTGGAGAACATCATCTCAATGGCCGAGGGGTTGTTCTTTTGCATGTTGCGCAACACGTCCATCAGGCCGACCATGCCCTCGGAGCTGTAGCCGGATTTGGTCATGTACTCCATGCCCAAATTGTCCGCCTGCCGCTCGTCGTTGCGACTATAGTGGGCCAACAGCGCCCCGGCTGCCACCCCGCCCAAACCGGCGGCAACGGCTCCCCAGGTTTCACCTTGGGACGCCAGGGCCGCCGAAGCGCCCAGGAGGACCACACTGGTCAGGATGCCCGTGGACATCCGTGCCGCCGTATGCCGGGCGTTGACATGGCCCATCTCGTGACCCAGCAGCCCGGCCAATTCAGCCTCGTCCTGCATTTCCAGCATGATCCCCCGGGTGGTGGCCATGCTGCCTCCTGGGAAGGTGTAGGCATTGACGTAGGTCGCGTTCACGCACCGATACGAGTAGGGCATGTGCGGACGGTGGGTGAACCCCGTCATGCTCTCCCCCACCGTGGTGATGTACTGGTTCAGTCGAACATCCTGGACCGCCCCGTAGTCCGCGGAAAACTGATGCGGCGAATGCTCCTTGTCCAAGGCTATTTCATTGGCCTCGGACAGAATCATCAACTGTTGCCGGCCCGTGACCGGGTTCGCGGCGCACCCCGCCGTGGCCCCGGCGGCTCCCACCGTGGCCAACCACATAAAATCCCGTCTGGTCATGGACCGGCTCGCGATCCGTCGTGCAAAGTCGGAATTCCGGTGATGCATATTCATCCTCTCTGTTTCGTGTCGATCAAGGTCGTCCAGGTCGTGCTCACTGCTCACTACCGTTCGTTTCACATAATCCGTTGAACTGGAACGTCAAGTGCGCCCATACCGCACCGCCGCTTTGGCAACCCTGTGGGACGTCCGAAGATATCTGTTCGCACGAACCTTCTGCTGAGTGCGCATACAAAAAAAAAGCGGAGCCCAATGGGCTCCGCTTTTTTTTTAAAACCGGTAAAGTAGTGATTTATACGCAACCGGTGGGCTTGGGGAGACCGGCCATTTTACAGGCTCCCTTACCGGGTCCGGAGGGGAACAGCTCGTAAATGTGCTTCAGCTTGTAGCCGGTCACCTTGGACAGGATGCGCACCATCGGGGCGATACCGTTCTTCTTGTAATAGTCCTGCAGAAAATCGATGACCTTCTGGTGCTCATCGGTCATTTCTTTAATGCCTTCACTCTCCATGACGAATTCCACCCAATCCGGGTTCCAGTCTTCAAAACGCTGCAAAAAACCGTCTTCATCAACTTCAAAGTTATTTCCCTTGAATTCTACAGTGGCCATTGTCCAAACCTCCTTAAGCGTTTGTTAAGTCTCAAAATGAGTGTGCAGTTAGCACCTGACCGGGACCCTTGTCAAAAATCACGAGGCCCAAATCGGGGAATCCCGTGATAATCAGAAATGCCCGAAAATCCATTCCGGGACATTCCGTGAGAACAGAAACAGCGGAGAATTCCGCGATTCATTCGTGATGCGCGTTGAATCCTTTTATCTTGTAAAATGCAAGGACATTCGTTGTCAATGCTGGATGGCGAAAAAAACGAAACCTTTTATCGCGATCCGGATGTCACTCTTCGGTTTATTCGAAGGATTGCAATTCCCGAAGGTGGTCGCGAGCAAAATCCAGGCTCGAATCGAGTTCCAAAGCGGAGCGCAGCAAGGCCTCAGCTTCTTCAGCGCGACCTTGAAACTTGACGCACAGCCCCATGTTCGCCAGATCCATGGCTGAGCCGCTGTCCAAGTCCAACGCGCTTCGAAAGTCCGACTCAGCTCCGGCGTATTCGCCCAGTTTGAATTTGGCCACTCCGCGAAGATTAAAGTACTCCTTGACCTCCGGACAAAGTTTGATCGCCCGATCCAAATGCGGAAGGCTGCTCGTCCAGCGCTCCTCCCGGCTCATGGCGTACCCCTGATAAAAGGCAGCCAGGGCTTGGTCGTCACGTTGCTCCAGCCCCAACTCGCTTTTGCCCAGGGCTTCCAAGGCCTTGGAAAAGCGTCCTTGACGCACGGCCAGCAGCCCTTGAAAAAACAGCGGAAAGGAGGCGTCGGGATACAACAGGGCCAAGTGCTCTAAGCCGGTCTTGGCTTGCTCCGGAGGGACTTCCTCGGCCAACATGCGCCCGACGAACAAGCCCACGCAGGGATTCAGGGCCCGCTCACGGAACTGAAAGCCCGGCACGAAGGAGTAATGAGCCGGAATTCCCAACTTCGGATGCGTCGTCTCCACGCTGTACGCCCGAAAGCCCATTCGCTCCAACCCGTTGCAAAGCTCCGTCAGTTCATCCAGAATATCCTCGCGTCCGATGTCCGGCAAGCTGGATAGAGAAACCGTATCCCCCTCCAGCAACCAGGCGATTTGCGCCAATTCCGTAAATTTTGGAAGTCCGGAGGCTTCGTAGTTGCTGCCGGTTTCGAAGTCTCCGGCCAGCTGCGCAACCTCTGTCAGGGCGCGAATGGCCGCCTTGGATGGCGTTGAGGCGGTTCCGGCGGTGAAGACGATTTCGCTGCGTTCCGGAAACGTTGCAGGATCGTAGGCCACGGCGGCCACGGTGGGCACGGGCAGGCCAAGGGAGAAGTCCTTCAAAACGACGACGATGCCCTCGCGCTTGAAAGCGTCCATCAGGTCGCGAAGAACGGGGTCCGTGAAGCTTTCCGGATCAAGGGTAGGCGTTTTTTGACGGTCCCGGTCCACCACGGCGCAGACATGACGTTCCACAAGTTCGCACACGCCCTGGAGGATCGACTCCTCAGGGGTATTTCCGGCGGATGAGCCGTTAAATTCATTAATCTTCCGAAACCATTCCAGAGGGACGAGAAACTCCTGTCCGGTATCCAGCCGCGTTGCCGGCACGAAGCGCCAGGCAACGAGGTCCATCAGGCTTCTGATTTGCTCGTCGGGCAACGCGTCGGAGACGGACAAGGCGATCTCGGAGACAGGCAGAACCCTCCCCGGCCATTTCCGCTGGGCCTCGCTCCAGGAGCAGGGCTCAATATCCTGAACGCCTTGCCAGAAACTGAAAAAGCTGAACCGCTCCGTCAACTCCACCAAGGCCGAGGCCTCGGCCTGGATGGCGGACGCTCCTTTGCCCATCTGCTTGCGGGTGGGCATGATTCGGCGGGCTGATTGTCCACAGACGCTCAGATAAACGGGGATGCCCAGCCGCCCGGTGTCGATGCGCCGGGTCTCAGCCAGAACGTCTTCCCCAAATGCCTCCAGAGAGGCCCGAACCCTGACAACCGTTTCCTGGGGAGGACAAACCTTGTCCAGTTCTTTGGTATGTCCCTTGGGACATGATCGCAGACGAATGCTCATCGAGGCCTCAGTCGGTAGAGATACGTTTTCTGGTTGGCTTCGGTCCCAGGAAGTCCGTGAAAATCGACCGCGGGTACCGGTGAGGGAACACAAGAACGTGAGATTTGAAAGTAATCCTTCGCAGCCGCAAAAAATTTGATCGCACGCCGCCCTGCATTCGCGGAAAGCACGATTTCAGCAGTGGCCATGGGTTCCAAATGGGTCCGAAAAAAAGAAAGCAATGGGTCGAAAAATTGCTCACGGTAGAGAACTTCTGAAGCAATTATTCGGTGATAGCGATCCGGATGGTCTTCTTTAATGAAGTTCACGGACTGAACGACGACTGTGTCGCCGAGCCCGTTGCGCAATGCATTGATCCGCGCAAAAAGCAAAGCTTCGGGGACAATATCGCTGAGCACCACGGAAAACCCGCGTTTGGCCGCGAACAAGCCGGTCAAGCCCAGTCCGGCCCCGATCTCCAGGACCCGCTCCCCGTGACCAGGGACGACGCCGCGCATATACATGGCCAGGGGCAGGGAGGCCGGCCATATTTTAGCCCAAAGCGGTAAAGCGTCTATCCCGGCTCCCGTTCCCGTTTCTGGACCGACTTCGGGGGAAGGCACGTTCAGGCGCTGCTCGATATACGCTTCCATGTCCGAAAGCTGGAGGCATTCCAGGACGTCCTCCCCGATGCGCACGGTTTCGAAATGCACCGCGTGCCTGGCGGAGACAAGTTCCAAAAGCTGATCAAGAGAGGCCTGTTCAAGAAGCCGTGACAACTCCGACTTGGACACGGACCGGCTGAGCAGATGCAATCGGGAATTGCCGGTCGGCGATCCAGTTTTGCCGGTATTGGACATGGCCATGTCGGGGAAGGGCTCGAAAATATGAGGAGGTGAATCAGTAGGGGAAAGAAGGAAATATGGAGCGGGAGACGGGATTTGAACCCGCGACTTCAACCTTGGCAAGGTTGCACTCTACCACTGAGTTACTCCCGCTTGATGGGAAAGTACGAATCAAATTTGGAGGCGGCATCCGGATTTGAACCGGAGAATGGCGGTTTTGCAGACCGCTGCCTTACCACTTGGCTATGCCGCCTCAAAAAAAAAATGGAGCGGGAAACGGGATTTGAACCCGCGACTTCAACCTTGGCAAGGTTGCACTCTACCACTGAGTTATTCCCGCTCGAAGAGGTGAGTATCTAGCCAAGAGACTGTCGGCTGTCAAGGGAGTGCCGCACTCTTTTTCCAATCCAAGAGAACTCCATTCTTATTCAGGCTACGGAGAAGAAACTACGCCTTGCGATACACCGTCGGCGCCACCTGAATCAGACCGAGATCCATCCCGGCGAGGCTTTCCGAGTGACCGATGATCAAGTGCCCCCAGGGATGCAAATGCTCCAGGAAATTGCGGATCAGGCGTTCCTGGACGTCCCGCTCGAAGTAGATCATCACGTTGCGGCAAAAAATGATGTCCATGGGCTCGCGAAAACTGAATCGCTCCATGAAGTTCAGGCGACGAAATCGAATCTTTTCGCGTAATCCGGGGACGATCCGAATCAGCTTCTTGGTTCGGTCCTTGCTGCGCAACAGATACTTCTGATGCAAAGCCCTGGGGATGGTGTGAAGCTTGTCGTCCGGATAAACGCCCTTGGCCGCCCGCTCCAGAACCTGGGTATTGATGTCCGTGGCCAGGATGAACCAGCGAAACAGCGGGTACTGTTCCTGGAACTCGGCCAGAACCATGGTCAATGTGTAAGGCTCCTCCCCGGACGAACACCCCGCGCTCCAGACCGCCAATTCCCGAGCATGGCCGAAGCGTTGCCACCAAGTCGGCAGAATCGTGGAAGTCAGATATTGGAAATGGTGCGGTTCGCGAAAAAAACTGGTGGTGTTGGTGCTCAGGGCGTCGATCAGATGAGGGATCTCGCTTTCCGTTCCCTGGGGGCTGAAGACGTATTCGCAGTAGTTGTGGTATTCGGTTAAATTCAATGCCCGAAGACGACGCTGCAACCGGGCTTCCATCATGGTTTTTTTACTCGGCGGCATCTTGATGCCGCAGTTTTTCTGCACGAATTCACTGAGCCGTCGGAAATCGCGTTCCTTCATGGTTCCAAGCATATGCCTCGCCTTTCTCCCTGGTTCGAACGCCCGTTGCGGCCACAACCCGCCCTTACTCGGAATGGACGTCCCTTCCTCCGACGTCGCTTTAGCCTTTTTTTCGGGACGACTCAACGTATGCGTCAAAGGTCGACATCTTTTCCTGGTCATGCGGATTATGAAGAGGAGACAGCATTTCCGGCAGTCAATTTCCGCAAGTTTTTTGAGGCAGCCCCCCCTCAACGGCCTCATTCCGGCAAATATATTGCATACAATACAGAGCTGACACGGGATCATACCAAAAAGAGAGGAAACAAATGGAAGCTCACGCTCTTTTAGGTTCGCGTTTGGTGGAGAAGAATCTGGTGAACGAGGAACAGTTGGAGATGGCCCTGGAGCGGCAGCGGATGTCCGGGGGGCGGTTGGGGTATAACCTGGTGACCCTGGGCTTTATCAATGAAACGGATCTGGCCGACTTCTTCCGCAAGACGCCCCCGCCGCCGCGCACTGTGGAGGAGACCGGCCTGTCCCTGACCTTCATCGTGGACCTGATCAACAAGCACGTGGTCTTCATGGGCGAATTCACGATTCCCACGGTGGCCGACAGCGTCAAGCTGCCCATCCCCGTGGTGGACGAGGCCATGGAGATTTTGCGCCGGGAGCAGTGCATCATGGTCAAGGGCGCGGAGCACCTGACCAAGACCTCCTACAAGTTCGCCATGACGGACATCGGGCGCAACCGGGCCGCGGAGCTTCTGAACGTCTGCCGCTACACAGGGCCCGCCCCGGTGCTCCTGGCCGAGTACAGCAAACAGATCGAACTGCAGACCGTGATGAACATCGTGATCAAGCCGGAGCACTTCAACAAGGCCTTTTCCCATCTCGTGGTCAGCGAGTCGGTGCTGAACACCCTGGGGCCCGCGGCCTGCTCCGGACGGGCGATTTTCCTGTACGGCCCGCCCGGCAACGGCAAGTCCACCATTGCCGAAGCCATGGGCCGCGCCTTGCCCGGCGAGGTCTACGTGCCCCACGCCTTCATCGTGGGCGGCGAAATCATCACGGTGTTCGACAAGTCCGTGCATCTGCCCGTGCCGCCCGCTACGGACGTTCCGCCCGCCGACCAGCGCTGGATCCGGGTGAAGCGACCCACCATCATGGTCGGCGGGGAGCTGACCATGCGCACCCTGGACCTGGATTTCAACCCCATCGCCAAGTTCTACGAGGCCCCGCTCCAGGTCAAGGCCAACAACGGCCTGTTCATCATCGACGACCTGGGTCGCCAGGAAATGGACATCCAGACCCTGCTCAACCGCTGGATCATCCCCCTGGCCCGGCGCATGGACCTACTCACCCTGCACACGGGCCGCAAGTTCGTTGTGCCCTTTGACCAGCTGATCGTCTTCGCCACCAACATTGATCCCAAGCAGCTGGTGGACATGGCCTTCCTGCGCCGGCTGCGCTACAAAATCAAAATCGACCACCCCTCTCCCGTGGACTACCGCCGGATATTCATCAAGGTCTGCCAGGCGAACAACGTCGAGTTCAAGGAAGATGTCTTCGAATTTCTGATGGACCAGTATTACAAACGCATGGATGTTCGCCTCTCCGCGTGCCAGCCCCGGGACATCATCGACCACATCATTGACGAAGCGTACTACCACGGCCGCCATCCCGAGCTGAGCGAAGAAAAGATCGCCATGGCCTGGGACAACCTGTTCGTCGCGTAGCTCAGGCACGCATGTTGCTATTTATCCTCCTGATGCATTCGACCACATAGAAAACAGATCACAAGGCAACACGATCCGGAAAAACAAGATCAATCACAGTCCGGGAAAACAAGATCGCTTTACAACTGTTCAGCACAGCCTGAGTAGAGCCTCATGCCGAGGCTGAATTACCGCCTTCACGGGCGCACTCATACCCGCGAAGGCGGGTATCCAGGCCGCACTTTGAATAAGCTGAGTTGTTACAATTGTTTTTTTAGACAACGGGCAACAATGGATTCCATGATCACCACCGCCCAGGCGGACGACAAAACCGCACAAAGGGTTCCGCCCCCGGCAATGGTGATATGGTTCATTGTGATCTGCACGGTGTTCTGGATCGCAGTCTGCCACAGTCACCACCCCCGGCCCGACAAACTCATCGACCTGCTCCTCACCGCATCCCTCTTCATGGGGTTGAACCTCAAAAGCACGCTGGGGCTGTTCTTCCCGGGCCTGAGCAGGCACCAAAACAACAAGAACCGGGAACTTGAAGACATCATCCGCTCCAATCCCCACCCGACCCTGATCTGCGATCCCGTCGGCACTACCCTGATATTCAACGATTCCTTCGCCGAGCTGATGGGCCTGACGCCGGGCGAGCAATTTGCCGTCATGACAGACCACCGCACTTCGGACTGGGGCCTGAACGACGTCTTTTCCAGAGTTCGTCTGGGGGAAACAGTGGTCCTGCCCGAAACGTGGCGGAAGCTGCCCAGGGCTTACCCGGAGCCGAACTCTAAGACCGTTTTCCTGCGCGTGACCTTCATCCCGGTGCGCAACACCACCGGGCTGGTGGAAAAGGTCTTCGTCAAGCTGGAGGATTTCACGGAGCGCAAGCAGATCGAGGAATCCATCGAGCTGGACCAAAAGCGCCTGCGGGCTGCCTTGGAGGGCGCTCGGCAACTGGTCTGCGAGATGGACATGAACTCGTATAAGATGACGGTGGACCTGCCCGGCAATGGGCACACGGAAAGAGAATCCTCCGCAAAGCTGAAACACCACGCCGCCTTCGATACCCTGGTCCATCCCGAGGACTGGGAACAGCTTCAGGAGCAGCTCAGGCTGTACGCTACCGACAACGGGGAGCATTTCGAGCACCGCTTCCGGATGAAGACCGACACACGGGAGTGGCGCTGGATTCGCCTTCGGGGCAAGGCCCTGAGCTACAACGGCAACGGAAATCTGATGCTCGCCGGGACCATGGCCGACATCACCGAAAAGCATGAGGCCGAGGTCAAACTGCGCAAATCCGAGTCCACCTACCGGGCCCTGTTCGCCCATGCCCCGGACGGGATGTACCTGACCAGGGCCGACGACACGGTGGTCTGCGTGAACAGCTCCTTTGCCGAAATCCTCGGCTACGCCTCTCCCGAGGAGTTCGAAGCCGCAAACCGCGCAACGCAATTTTCGCAAATCTATTTGATCCCCAAGGTCCGGGAAAGCAGACTTGCCGCGCTTCGGAACAAGGGCGAAATCCTGCAGATGGAAACCCTGGTCCGCCGCAAGGACGGCAGTCCGGTCTGGATCGCTGAAAACGCCCGAACCGTGCGCGATGACAAGGGCGAAATCATCCAGTTCGCCGGCAGCATCACGGACATCACGGTCCGGAAGCAAAACGACGAGCGCCTGATGCATCAGGTTCTCTACGACCAGCGCACCAACCTGCCCAACCGATCCTATTGTTTGGAAAAATTGGACCAGTCCTTGAAAAAGGCGGCCAACGACCCGAACCAACTTTTCGGGTTGATGATCTTTGATCTGGACGGGTTCGGCACGGTCAACGACAGCTTCGGCCATTTCGTCGGCGACCGGATGTTCCTGGAAATCTCCCAGCGGGTCCGGGACCAGCTGCGTCCCACGGACACCCTGGCCCGTTTCAGCTCGGATGAATTCTGCGTGCTCACGGAAGACGCCCTGCCCGGGGACACCATGACCCTGGCCGAGAAGATCAGGACAAAGCTGGAAGACCCCTTTCAGGTGGATG
Organism: Desulfonatronum lacustre DSM 10312; assembly: GCF_000519265.1. Taxonomy (NCBI): domain Bacteria; kingdom Pseudomonadati; phylum Thermodesulfobacteriota; class Desulfovibrionia; order Desulfovibrionales; family Desulfonatronaceae; genus Desulfonatronum; species Desulfonatronum lacustre. Next base: position 897,288 of record NZ_KI912608.1, on the reverse strand, counting down.
GCCACGAGATTTTCATCACCGCCAGCTTCGGCATCCTGGCCTACAACCCCAACTACGTCCGCGCGGACGACATGCTCCGGGACGCGGAACTGGCCATGCAGCAAGCCAAGCAGCAGGGCAAAAACCGCTGCGCCGTCTTCAGTTCGGAGATCTACCAGCGCAAGAGCCGGCGAACGATCATGGAAAAGGAACTCCGCCGGGCCATGGAACGGGACGAACTGTTCATCAACTACCAGCCCATCGTGAAGCTGGACAGCGGCGAACTCAAGGGCCTGGAAGCCCTGATCCGCTGGAAGCATCCGGACAACGGCCTGATTTCCCCGGCCATGTTCATTCCCCTGGCCGAGGAAACCGGACTGATCGAACCCATCGGGGACTGGGTGCTCCAGGAATCCTGCCGCCAAATTGGAAAGTGGCGTGAAACCAATACCTCGCTGATTTTGAACGTGAACATCTCCGGCAAGCAGCTCGCCAAACCCGGGCTGGAAGGAAAGATCTATCAGGTTCTGCAGGAATACAGTCTCGACCCGGGCTGTCTGAACCTGGAAGTGACGGAAACCATGGCCATGTCCAACATGGATACGAACCTTCGCACGCTGAAGCGGCTCAAGTATATGGGCGCCCGGCTGAGCATCGACGATTTCGGAACCGGTTATTCCTCCCTGGCCCACTTGCAGCGCTTCCCTCTGGACGAACTGAAGATCGACCGCTCCTTCGTCAGCGCCATCAACGTCATCCCCGCGAAAAACACGATCATCCATGCCATTGTGGAAATGGCGTTGGGCTTGAATCTGGAAATGGTGGCCGAAGGCATCGAAACCCAGTCCCAATGCGACCTGATCAAGACCTACAAGTGTCATTACGGTCAGGGATACCTGTTCGCCAAACCCATGGATCCCGCGGATATCGATAAAACCTGGATCATCCCCCCAAAATCCCGCTCAACCGAAGCGCCGTTCCACCCCCAATCCGATTCCGTTCATTCCACCATTCCAATACAGTGTTTTTGAACCGCCCGCTTCGCTCAAGGCGCGAAGGACGCAAAGGGGAAACATTTTTGGGATGGTTCAGAAAAGGTTGACACATTTTAGCAGTGTACCCCTTGGAGCGTGGGAACGGTCGGGTCTCCTGCCTCCTGCCTCCTGCCTCCTGATTCCTGACTACCATCTATCCTGTATTACAAGACTGACCTGTCTCGCACTGACCTGTCCTGAAAAGACGGACACATCCACGAAAACTAGATCATATCCTATTAAATTTGTTGATATTAAATCCAAGTCTGTTGTTTTTTCATGTTGTGTTAAAAATATTGACACAAATAATCACTCGATCTTCTCCCCAAGACTCCATTGAATATTTTTTCTTGAGTGAAAAAAAGAATATCTGAACAGAACACCTTCATCATGGACACAACACCCGATTTATCTCCATGGACTTGTCAGATTTCTTTACACTCAGTGTCGATTTCACCGACAGAACGCTCCCCGTACCAATCAGCCACCCAATCCAGGTATCTCGGTCACCCGCCGGCCCGTCATGTTTTACATTTCTTTTAACTCCAAACAGTTACTATCAAAACCATCATCCCCTCCCCAAATCGCCTTTTCTCGGACAACAAGACAGTTCCAAGCCCAAATCTCCCCCCACAAATCATGTTCACAAAGAAACTTAATCTTTAATATTAGAAAGTTAAGCGCAAAATAATATTTGGCCCGATTTTTGATAGACAAGAGCATCTCAGGCCCAGGGAATTCAAAATCTTTGGCTGATTTGGTTCCCCATGTTGTATCAACACCTTCAACCACATTTATCCAGGAGGACACCATGGAAAAGCTGATGAATTTCTTGAAGGACGAGGAAGGGGCGACGATGGTGGAGTATGGTTTATTGGTTGCTTTGATTTCTATAGCAGCGATTGCCTTTTTAATTACCATTGGACCGAAGATTGAGGCTGCGTTCGAAGAAGTTGATACCGCACTAACCCCCTAACCCCTGCCGACGGATAATTTCAAATATAGTGTATATATGGTTAATAATTGTAATCATATATACACTATATAAACCTGTTACATTATTTGTTTGATATACATTACATAATTGAATAAGTTATGAAAATATAATGATCGCAGAGAGTTACTTAAATTTTTAAATAATTATAACAAAATGAAATATCAAAATGAATTATTTTTTTTTTGAAATAATCATGTCACATTTGAATTATTTCATTTTTTTGCTTATCCCTGTTCTTATTGTTGTATCCATTACAGATCTTAAGTACCAAAAAATCCCGAATTTTCTCACCTTCCCCATCATGGGGCTCGCATTGGCTTTCCACGCTTTACTATTTGGGCTTGAAGGTTTCTTGTTTGGTATTTCCGGTCTTCTGCTGGGCATAGCCATTTTCCTTCCTCTCTACATTTTCGGCGGCATGGGCGCCGGGGACGCCAAGCTCATGGGGGCCGTGGGGGCCGTGGTCGGGGCCAAGGGGGTGTTTATCTCAGCGATTTTCACCGCCCTGTACGGCGGGGTGTATGCCCTGCTCTTGCTGGCCATCCACCGCCAATACGGACGAATCTTGTTTTCCCGGACATGGGCCGTTCTCAAAACCTTCCTGCTGACCCGCCAATATGTACCCGTAACCACTCCTCATCCAATCGAAAACAAACCAAAACTCTGTTATGGCGTGGCAATTGCTTTAGGAACCATTACCTACCTGGCGCTGAACCATGTCGGGTTTGAGTTTCTCGGCATCTGATACGTTCCAAAGTCGATGATTTTCCGATGACCGGACACTAATCAGAACTGGATTCCCGTCTTCGCGGGAATGACGTGTTTTTATGCCTCTCCGGGTCAGCCACACCCGCGGGAGCTGTCCCCGTGCAGACGGGGAAGCGAGTATCCAGGACGCTTTACTCGGATGAGCCGGGTCGTTGCATTTCAATTTCATCTCTCAAGTTTCAAACAAGCTCCGCGTTTCGAATTCGCAATCCAGGAGGACTTATGGGCAGGTGGAAGGCTTTGATACCGATCACTCTCGCCATGGCCATCGCCGTGGTGGGCAGCATGTTCATCTACAACTGGTTGCAGCAGCAGAACACCGGCATCCCCGCGAAGGTGGTGGAGGAAATCCAGAAGGAGCGGCCGGATATCGGGCCCGTAGCCGTGGCGGCGTTCGACCTTGCCGCGGGAACCAGATTGTCCGCGGAGATGATCGCCGACCGGGAACAGATCCTGAAAAATCTGCCCCAGGGCCACTTCCGGAATTCATCCGACCTGATCGGCCGGGTGGCCATCGTTCCCCTCAAGGAAGGCGAGGCGATCATCGAACACCGTCTGGCGCCCATCGACATCCGCACCGGCGGTGTTTCGGCCTTACTTGGCGAAGGCAAACGGGCCGTGGCCGTGGAGGGGGACAAGGTGATCGGCCTTTCCGGCTTCATCCACCCCGGCAACAAAGTGGACGTGCTTGTAACCTGGATGGACGCGGAAACCGAGGAAGACGTCACCAAGATCGTCCTGGAGAACGTCACGGTCCTGGCCACGGGAACAGTAATGCAGGAGACAGAAAACGGCGCAACGGCACCTGTGGATGTCTACACCCTGGAGCTGACTCCGGAAGAAACCGAAATCCTGACCCATGTCCGCAACCAGGGCCGGCTCCAGTTCGCCCTGCGCAGCCCCATCGACGTCAATTCGGTGGTCACCCGGGGAGCCACGACCAGACACGCCATGAACTACCTCAATCCCCAACCCGTCCGCCTGGCAGCCGGCCCCGCCCCCCGGATCAATAATCCGCCGCCCCCGAGACGCTCGGAGTTCATCATGGAAGTGATCGAGGGCAACAAGGTCGAGCAGTTCAAATTCATCCAATAGCTATCAACTAGCTATCAACCAGCAAGGAGAATGGATATCCATGCCTGCCGCAATCAGATCCTGGAAAACAGCCGCTGTTCTTCTGCACTTGGTAGCCATCTCCTGGTTGCTCCCCCTGGAAAGCCGAGCCCAGAACTTCCAGGTGGTCCCCGACGAAGTCGTCGTGAACCTGGAACAGCCGCGGCGGTTGCAGCTGGAATACGGACGGGCCGTCATTCTCAGAACACCCACGGCAGTGGACCGCGCTCTGGTGGCCGACCCGGATGTGGTCAGCGTCCGGGCCATCTCCGCCCGAGAGCTCTACCTGAGACCCGTGGCCGCGGGCAGCACCAATCTGATGATGTGGCAGGACGACCGGATTTCGGCGATTTACGAGCTGGAAGTGCGCTACGAGATCGCCCGGCTGAAGCAACGCATCAATGAAATCTTCCCCGAGGAAACGGACCTGCGGATCCTGTCCACCAACGATTCCCTGACGTTGTCCGGGCGAGTTTCCAGCATGTCCAAACTGGACCAGATCCTGGTCCTCACGGAAGCCTTCGCCCCCCGGGAGAACATTCGCAACATGGTTCAGGTGGGCGGCGTGCACCAGGTGATGCTGGAAGTGAAAATCGCGGACGTTTCCCGGGAGTCGCTGCAACGGCTGGGCGTGAACTTCAACCTGGTGAACGAAAGCGGCCGGTTTGCCCTGGGCTTTCTCGGAAGCCTGGTTGATCCGTTGCGGCCGGCCAGCGGGACAATGTCCCTGCACACCGGACCGGGGCAGTCGGTGCAGTGGCGCGGCATTTTCGACGTTCTCAAGGAAAACGACATGGCCAAAATCCTGGCCGAACCGTCACTGGTCGCCTTGAGCGGTCAGACCGCGAGCTTCCTCGCCGGCGGCGAATTTCCCATCCCTGAAGTGGATAAAGAGGGAAACATCGGCGTTGAGTTCAAGCCCTACGGCATTGAACTGGCCTTCACCCCCACGGTGCTCAGCGAAGACCGGATCGCCATCAATGTGGTTCCGGTGGTTTCCGAAATCGATCCCAACAGGGGAGCGGTCATCGCCGGGGCCTTCATACCGGGCCTTAACGTCCGCAGGGCGATTACAACCGTCGAGTTGGGAGACGGGCAGAGCTTTGCCATTGCCGGCTTGCTCAGCGAAACCTCCCGTGAGGCGGTATCCAAATTTCCGGCTCTGGGCGATCTGCCCGTGCTGGGCGCCCTGTTTTCCAGCAAAAGCTTTCAGTCCAATGAAACCGAATTGGTCATTCTGGTCACCCCTCGCCTGGTCAGACCTATCGTCGCGGCGGAACAACGCCTGCCCACGGACTTTCTCATCGGGCCGGACGACGCGGAATTCTACATCTGGGGAGTTTTCGGACAATCCCAGCAGCATTCGCCACACTACAGATCCGCGATGTTTGATGGACAATTCGGGCATGTTGTCGTGCCGTGATTGGAAAGATCACCCACTTACCGGCCCAGGCCCGCGCGGCCTGTACCGAAACCACTGCGAAGGAGAGCGGGATGAGCAGAATCGCAATGCTTGGCCTGGCCATACTGCCGGCTGTTTCCATCATGATTCTGGGTTGTGCCGGAAATCTGCCGGAAAGCCAAAGGGTGACTTTCCTCCAGGATAATTGGGGCCGGTCCGTTCAATCCGCCAATTCCAACCAGACCCTGAATCCCACCGCCGGCCTGACCAGGGAACCCGTGGAAGGGATGGACGGACGGACCGGCGGGCTGGCCACAGAAAAATACCGCAGAACATTCTCCATCGAGAAGGAAGTGGATCCCATAGATCGCGTCAGCCCCGTATTCACCATCACCCCGAAAAATTAGACCGGTCGGCGCGATGAGATGATTTGCCCGTGCGTGCGGCACACTGTGAGGGTAACCCCATGAACCAGACCGGACGTCCCGGACAAAAAGGTGCGACAGCAGTGGAATTCGCGCTGATTTTGCCCCTGTTCGTGCTGCTGATGTTCGCCGTCATCGACTTCGGCATGTACTTCTTCACCCAGCATACCCTGCAGTACGCCACCAGGGAGGGCATGCGCCTGGCTCTCGTGGGCGGCAGGATAGAGAGGGAGGACGAGCTGCAGGATCGAACCAATTCCATGATCATCACCATCCGGGAGCAGGCTTCCCTGGCCTTGAACCCCGACAACCTGAACATCAGCATTTTTGAAGTGAATCCGGACTACAGCGACCCGGAAAACTGGGAGGACATCCAGGACGCCGGCCAGCCGGGCAGCTACATGCGCGTTAGGACCAGATATCATTTTTCCTTCCTGACTCCGATCATCGGCGCCTTTTTCCCGGACAACAAAGTCTGGGTCCAAGTCCAGGCGGTCTATCGCAATGAGTTTTTCGATTAGGTCCGAGAAGGCCTCGTGAAGACCGGAGCCATTGGAGAATCGCCATGAAAGGCCGCAACTTTTTGCAAGCATGCCGCCGAAGTCGTCATCGGACGCCGCGAAACGGAGAACAAGGCGTCGCGCTCATTGAGTTCGCCCTGATCCTTCCCCTGCTGGCTTTGCTTGCCTTCGTGGTCATCGATTTCGGCAGGCTTTTCCACGCCAGACTCATCGTGACCAATGTCAGCCGGGAAGGAGGAAGCATCGCCTCCCGCGGATTCAAATCCGGCGATCAGCTGCTGAACATGCTCCAGGCTTCCGCCGAACCTCTCGACCTGCACGGGGAAGGCAGAATCCTCATCACCCGGGTGCGGGCGGGCACGGGGATTCCCGAGGATTTGCGGGTTCCCCGGATAGCGAGCGTAAGCAGTCGCGGCAGCCTGAACGCTTCCAGCAGCATCCATGAAAACCGTCTGAACATGGGGTTTACCGAAACCATCTACACCTATCTCCTATTCAATGAAACGCACAACACCTCGATCATCTCGGAAGTGGTGGTGGTGGAGGTCTTTTTTCATTTTCGCCCGGTGACGCCGCTGCCCAATTTTCTCCGGGAGAACCTGTTTCCCGATGACGGCGGAATGATCATCGGCAGCCGCAGCGTTCTGCAGTTCGTGCAGATCTGACTGCACTCCGAGTCGGAGCCCTGGAGGTACAGATGAACAGAAAAGGCGCAAACGAACAGGGAGCGGTGCTGGTCACCTTCGCGGTCATGCTCATGGTTCTGCTCGGATTCACTGCCCTGGCCTACGAAGTCGGCTACTGGTACCTGGTCCGCTCGGAACTGTCCAAAGCCGCCGACTCCGCGGCCCTTTCCGCGGCGGCCAACATCTCCAACCCCTATGTGGCTCCGGAAGTCATTGCCGAGGATTTCGGATACGAGAACTTTTCCCCGGGATTTCTCGGCACGCCGCTATCCGGCTCGGAAGCCGTCATCTTCACCGGAACGCGGGAGCCCTTTAACAGGGTTCGAGTCGTGGGACAGGTCTCGGCCCAGGCCACCCTGTCCCGGCTGTTCGGCATGGACGTGACGGCAATCAGCAGTGAAGGCGTGGCCCAGAAAAAGGAAGTCGAAATCATGGTGGTTCTGGACCGCTCGGGCTCCATGAGCGGAACCCCGATGACCAATCTGAAGTCCGCGGCCAGATCCTTTGTGGACTTTTTCGAGGATACCCAGGACACGGACAGGATGGGACTGGTCTCCTTCGCCACCTCCGTGACGGTGAACCGCCCCATGGGCACCAATTACGTCACGGCCATGAATACGGCCATTACCAACCTACAAGCCGTGGGAGCAACAAACATCGAGGACGCCGTCACCCGCTCCGGGGCGCAGTTCGCGGATCAGAGCGGAATTCCCGGGGACCAGCGGGTGGAGCAGTTCATGGTCTTTTTTTCCGACGGCAACCCCACGGCATTCCGGGGAACCTTCCGTCACAACAACATCGTCCATGACGCCGTGGGGGTGGTGACCAGCAATTGCCGGCCGAACGAAACCCCCGTGGTACACACTCAGTTGGGAAACCACAGCGTGGAGACATGGCTGAGCATTGATCCCCGCGACACCGGCGACGGATTGCGGACCGCCGCAACCCCCCTGACAAGCTGCGGCTATACGAGCGGATGGTGGTGGAACCAAACGTTTACCAGATATCTGAACACCAAATGGGAAATATTTGAAGAGCGGCCCATTCCCCGGCCCAATGCCTCCCCCTACCCGGCGGCTCAATGCGCCAAATGGTCCAGCCCGTATGACGACAATCAGCCGGACTCGAATTATTTTTCCCGAATGGCCCGGCACATCTGCAACGTGGCCAGGACCAAGTCCCTGGATAACATCCAGGTCTTAAAGGACCGAAACATCAAGATCTACGCCATCGGTCTCGGTAATGTGGACGAGGGTTTTCTGGAAGCCATATCCAGCGGCCCCTCCTTCACCTACTACACGCCCAATTCCTCGGACCTGGAGGCCATTTTCCAGGAAGTGGCCAGACAGATCAAACTGCGGCTCATTCAGTAACGCGACGGGAAACATTCTGGCCCCTTAACAGAAGTGGAGGAGCAATGTCGGCTGAAACATCCCATATCAGATTGAGAATTCAGAATCATGGTCTCAGAAAGCAGCTTGAGCATGTTATCGGCCGTTTTAAGCAGCTTGAACTGCAAAAAGAAACGGATACCGGCCCCACTGACCTCCTGATTCTCGAATTGAGCCCGGATGTGGATGCGGATTTCAAGCTGGTGCAGCAGGTTGCCGGGAATGGATCAGCCAGGGAAATATTCCTGGCTTCCGGCAACCCGGACCAGGCTATTCTGCTGAAGGCCATCCGGGCGGGAGCAAGGGAATTTTTCGGCCCCAACGCGGAGGATGCAGAGATCCAGGCCGCTCTGGAACGGTTCATGGACCGTCGAAAGGGCGTCGACGACGCCGGCCGGAAGAACAGGGGGCGAATCATCACCGTTTCCGGCAGCAAAGGCGGAGTAGGAACCACGACCGTCGCCGTGAATCTGGCCGTGAGCCTGGCGAATCAGAAGCAGCCGACATCCGTTGTTTTGCTGGACATGAACCTCTTCGGCGACATTCCGCTGTTCATGGAAATCGAACCCGCCTACACTTGGAGTGAAATCATCAAGAACATCTCCCGGCTGGATTCCACGTTCCTAAAAAACATCCTGGCCGTGGATCCCTCTGGAGTCCAGGTCCTGCCTTCTCCCGGATACATGGAAAGCCAGTACCTTGCCACACCGGAAGTCATCCAGCATCTGCTGGACGTTCTGATCCAGATGTTCGATTTCATAATCGTGGACGTGGGGCAGGTGATGAACGACAATACCCTGAAGTTCATGGAAAAATCCGACATGCTTTTCCTTGTTTCCGTTCAGAGTCTGCCATGCCTGGCCACCACCAACAAACTGCTGCGCTCCTTTCGCGACCTTGGATACCCGGAGCAAAACAAAATCCATATCATTCTGAACAGATACATGAAAAAAACCAGCATCACTCTGGAAGACGTGGAGCGTTCCCTGGGCCAGAAGGTGTTTTGGACCGTCCCCAATGATTATGCCACCACGATATCGGCCATCAACAAGGGCCAGCCCCTGGCCAAATTCGCGGCCAAAGAGGAGATCACCAAAAGCTTTAAACAATTGGCCGAATCCCTGTCCCCCGCGGAGGGCGACAAAGCGGCCAAGAAAAAATCGTGGTGGCTGTTTTGAAAACCCTGGGCAGACAGGCAAGATGCCTGTCCCACTACTGTGTTTCTATGTCGTCCGAATAAGGCAGAAGTTGCATTATGTGTAACGGCTGCCCGGTGGAGAATGCCTGTTTTTTTGAGCAGTTATCAAATTGCGAGCAAACACCTGGTTGAGTGGAGAAGTCCGCATGTTTTTCAACAGCAAGAAAACAATCGAAGAAGCCCCCAGCCCGCCCTCCCGTCCTGTTGTCGAAGCGCCGACTGCACGAAAAGTGAGCGATGACTATTTTCAGCTCAAAAGCAATATCCATTCGCGGCTATTGGATCTCGTGGACCTGACGCTGCTGGATTCCTTGGAACGCAGTGTTTTGAAATCCCAGATCCGGACTTTGCTGGGCAGAATCATGGACGAAAACGGGTTCAAAAAAGTCCCCCTGAACCTGAGCGAGAGAGAACGACTTTTCCAGGATATCGAAGACGAAGTCCTGGGGCTGGGTCCGCTGGAACCATATCTCAAGGACGACACCATCGCCGACATCCTGGTCAACACTCACAACCAGATCTACGTGGAGCGCTTCGGGAAACTTGAACTGTCCGAGTCGTCATTCAAGGATAACTCACATTTGATGAAAATCATCGACAAGATCGTCTCCTCCGTGGGCCGGCGGATCGATGAATCCTCGCCCATGGTGGATGCGCGACTGGCCGACGGTTCCCGGGTAAACGTGATCATCCCTCCCCTGGCCCTGGACGGACCAATTCTCTCCATCCGCAGATTCGGACGCGATCCCCTGATGCTGGAAGACTTGATAATGCTCCGGGCAATGACTCCGGAAATAGGTGAAATCCTGAAGGGAATCGTCCGTTCCCGTTTGAATGTCCTGATTTCCGGAGGCACCGGCAGCGGAAAAACCACCCTGTTGAACGTCCTCTCCCAATTCGTGCCCGTATCTGAACGGGTCATCACCATTGAGGACGCGGCGGAATTGCAGCTCAAGCAGGATCATGTGGTCCGTCTGGAAACAAGGCCCTCGAATATCGAAGGCAGGGGCGAAGTGACCGCCAGGGATCTCGTGCGCAACAGCCTGCGGATGCGGCCTGACAGAATCATCGTCGGCGAAGTGCGGGGACAGGAGGCTTTTGACATGCTTCAGGCCATGAATACCGGCCATGACGGATCATTGACCACCATCCACGCCAACTCCCCCCGGGACGCCCTGATGCGTCTGGAAAGCATGGTTTCCATGGCCAACCTGGATATTTCTTCGGATTTCATGCGTCGGTTCATCAGTTCCGCCATCCAGGTGGTCATCCAGACCGCCCGCCTGACCGACGGCACTCGAAAAGTCACCAGCATCCAGGAAATCACCGGCATGGAAGGCAACGTCATCACCACCCAGGAAATATTCGCCTTCACCACCAAGAGCATCGACAACGACGGAAAAATCAGGGGATTTTTCCGATTCAGCGGAGTGAGGCCGAGGTTTGTGGAAAAGTTCACCCAATACGGCATTCCAATAGATCAAAAAATTTTCAATCCGGATAAAATTCATGAGATATGACAGATTCTTGAAAGTTCTTCATCGAGGTTCGCTCAACCCTTCGAGCAAGCCTGAGAGGTTAATCTGTATGCATCACGCTGCGATCGGAATGTTCAACGAACCGGGCAGCGCGGGGAGGCGGGTATGAACATCTACGCAATAGCTGCGATTCTTTTCATCGTCACGGTGATTATGCTGCAAGCAGCGTACTACTCCTATCAGATGATCACAAATCCTGACCGGGCTGCGATCCGTCGCAAATTGAAACGAATCGCCTTGCGAGAGGAAAGACAAGAAGTTTCTGAAATCACACGCAAATTAGTTCTCAGCGAAATCAAGACCTTCAATTCCATCCTGTTGCGATTCTCCCCGGCCCATCAACTGAATCGATTGCTCCTCCAGGCCAATGCCCGCCGTTCCGCCGGATTCTTCATTCTCTTGAGCGTGCTGTTGTTCATGTCGTTTTATTTGCTCGTCTCCCTGAAATATTCGACTCTTCCGGCTTTCGGCGCAGGATTGGCGGGCGGCTTGTCGCCCTTTGTCTATCTGTCCAGGCAGAAGAAAAAAAGGTCCGCCAAATTCATGCGGCAACTGCCCGAGGCCCTGGACCTGATTGCCCGGTCCCTGCGGGCCGGCCACGCCTTCAGTACGGGCATGCAGCTCGCGGCGGAAGAATTCGAGGACCCCTTGGGACCGGAGTTTGAAACCACCCTGGACGAAATCAACTTCGGCGTGGGCGTTCCCGAGGCCCTGCGAAAAATGACCGAGCGTGTGGAGTGCAAGGATCTGAACTTTTTCGTGGTAGCGGTTATCCTCCAACGGGAAACCGGCGGCAATCTTGCCGAAATCATCGACAAAATCGCTACATTGATCCGGGAGCGATTCAAGCTGTTCGGAAAAGTCAAGGCCCTGGCGGCTGAGGCCGTGCTTTCCATGTACGTGCTCCTGATTCTGCCGTTTTTTATCGGAATCGTGATCTACTTTTTGAACCCCGACTATATGAGCGTCATGTTTGAGGAAACCATAGGTTGGTTCCTGCTTGGCGGAGCCTCGATCATGATGATTTTCGGGGCAATCGTCATGAAGAACATGGTCAAAATCAAGGTCTAGACATTTTCGGAGTCAAAAATGCCTATTCAAGGAGATCATTTGCTGCTTGCCGGCGTGGGCATGCTTGCATTTTCCTTCGTATTGCTGCTGTTCGGCGTTGTTCAGCACACTCGGCACGCCGCGCGACAACGAGCGCTCCTGGAAAGAGCCCGCTTTCCCCTCTCCGCTTCCACGGCTGAACCGGTTCAGGGCAAAAACCAGAAGTCATCTTCCAAGGGAGGCATGGTCTACGACCTCATCGGCCTGCTGGGAAGCAAAATCACCAAGGACAGCGTCGCGGAACATTCCCGGATGCGGGTCCGATTTCTGAAGGCCGGAATCCGGAGCGAAGGGGCCCCTGCCGTCTTCTGGGGCACGAAGTTCCTTCTGGCCCTGCTCCTGCCCTCGGGTATTCTGTTGTTCAAGCTTTCCACCCCCCACATAACCATCTCTCCGACAGTCATGATCCTGGCTCTCACGGCAGCGGCCCTGACCGGTTATTACCTGCCAGACCTGCTCCTTTACAACAGGACGCTCAAACGCAAACAAATCATCCTGGACGGCTTTCCTGACGCATTGGACATGCTGGTTGTGGGGGTTGAAGCGGGCATGGGCATGGACGCCAGCATGCAACGAGTGGCCAACGAAATCCGGCTCGACAACCAAACACTGAGCGACGAACTGATGCTCTACTCATTGGAGCTTCGGGCCGGAATGCTGCGCCATGACGCCTTGAAGAACCTGGCCATGCGCACGGATCTCTCCGAAATGCACAATCTGACGACCCTGCTCATCCAAACGGACAAATTCGGCACCAGCGTCAGCCAGGCCTTGAAGGTCTACTCCGACAGCATGCGCACGCAGCGTTTTCAACGCGCCGAAACCGTGGCCGCCCAGTTGCCGGTCAAGATGCTGTTCCCCATGATCCTCTTTATTTTTCCAGCACTGTTCGTGGTCATCCTTGGCCCTGGAATGATTCAGATTTATCGGACACTGATCCAGATGTAGCGCACCGCAACGATGCAACATCCGACCCGACACCTACCCGACACTAAATCCCTAGGCCGCCCTTCACGGGCGACCTGGGGCAGGTATCTGTTCTATAGCGGGACAGGCATCTTGCCTGTCTGCCCAGGGTTTCTAGGTATTATGAAAAGAGTTGCCCGGAGTTTTTGGGCTATTACCGGGGCAGGCGTCAACAATGCGGAATACTGAGTATCATTCACGTTCATAATCAATCAACCGTGGCCATTCCGGCGGACCTCGCCAACGCTGGACGAAGGATCGAATCATGAGACAACGCAAGGCTGGAATGATGGGGGTTGCGACATGCTGGACAACGATACTGCTCCTCAGCGTGGGAATGATTTCCTGTACGGCCAAGCAACAGATATCTCTGGTCCGGGATGACGGATTGACCATCACCAGCCGGGAGCACGAACGGTTGGGCGATGCCCTGCTGGCCGGCAACAACCTGCAGATGGCGCTGTTCCAGTTCGACCGCGCCCTGGAACAGAACCCGGACAATCTCAGCGCGAGGTACAAGCGGGGTCTGGTCTTTGTTCACGGGGAACACAACCAGGAAGCTGTCAGCGAATTCCAGCGAATTCTGGCCAAGAATCCCGATTTTGAACTGGCCCACGAAGGAATGGGGCGGGCCTCTTTCCAGGCCGGGAACCTCGACCAGGCCCTGCTCAGCCTGCAGCAGGCCCTGCGTCTGAACCCGGACCTGTGGCGATCCCGGGCCTACCTGGGCATGATCCACGACCTCCGGGGCGAAACCGCCCTGGCCCTGATCGAACACCAAAAGGCCATTACCCTGCGGCCCGGCGAAGGCTCCCTGTACAACAACCTGGGTGTTTCCTTCACCATGTCCCGGAATTTCGAAAAGGCCGTTGCCGCCTTCAACAAGGCCCTGGAACATAATTTCCAGGACCGCCGGGTCTACAACAACCTGGGCCTGGCCCTCTCCAACCTGGGACATTACCAGGCCGCCTTGGAAGCCTTCCGCAAGGGCGGCACCGAATCCCAGGCCTACAACAACCTGGGCAGCGTCTACCTGAACAAGAACCGTTACGAAGACGCCATCCGCTCTTTCGAAAAAGCCATCGAACACGAACCGGGATTCTACGTCATGGCCGGCGAAAATCTGAAACGAGCCAGATTGGGTTTGGGGAAGGAGCAGTGATCGAAGCGAGCGGTTCAAAACTCAAAAACGGTGGGTCAATTATGGGAAACGGGTTGCGGGAGCATTTGAAACAAATTGGCATTCCTGTCTGTATCGCGGTGGGATTGTCGGGTTGCGCCCTGTGGGAGAGGAATCATGAGCCCCAACCCTGGGGAACGCAGCACCGTACGACCATGTCCGACCAGGAACTGCGCCGCCTCGTGGCCTCGGCCCGGCCGTTCATCCGCAATCCGGAAATGCATTTTCGGCAGGGCCTCTATTTCCAAACCCGCGGGCAGCACAAACTGGCCGTGGATGAATTCGCCAAGGTGCTCCTGCTGGAACCCGACCACATCAAGGCCCTCAACGCCATGGCCGTATCCTGCGACAAACTGGAAAACTACGAACAGGCCGTGGCGCTGTACAAGCAGGCCTTGAGCCTGGACCCGGATCAGGACTACATCTACAACAACCTCGGATACTCCTACTTTCTCCAGGGCAACTACACAGCGGCTGTGGAGGCTTTCCAAAAAGCCGTGACCCTGGACCAGAGCAACACGATCTTTCTGAACAATCTGGGCATGGCCTATGCACAGAAAGGCCTGTTCGACCAGGCCCTGGCCAAGTTCCAGCGCGACCCCCATGCGGAACACCCCGCTTCCCGTGTCGACCCAACGACATTGTTCGACAACCAAACTGAAATTGAACAGACGGAAACCGCCCAATTCGAGCCCGAGCCGCGCCACTGGATCCGCAAGCTGATGCCGAGACCGCCGGGCAACACCGTGAGCGCCCCCCACATCGATCCACAGGTCGAACCACGGGTCGAACCAAAGTCCGGAAATCGGACTGAACCTCGCACCATACGTCGTCGGATCGAGCAGGCCGGACCACGGGTCGATCCCGCAACCCAAACCACCGCCACGCCCTCCCCCGCCCCGGCCGCGGAGCTTCAACTTTCCACCGGACAGGCATCGTCCGGGATGCCTGTCACTCCGGACCGGCAGACGAACCAACATGATTTCCTGAAAGCCGTTCCGGTGGAAGTGCTCAACGGCAGCGGCGTCACCCGTATTGCTCACGATGTCGGCTCGTATCTGGAAAAAAACGGCTTCCGGGTGATCCGGAAAAAAAACGCCGACCATTTCGACCATCCCCGCACCATCATCCACTACGGAATCGGTTACCTCCCGGCCGCGAAACTGCTGTCCCGCCAGTTTCCGGGGGAGTACCTCCTGAAGGAGGAAGCGTCCCTGGACCGTTTCGAATCACGCATCCGCGTCGTTGTCGGAAAGGATCTGGATCAGCGCCAATTGGCCGTTCTCGGGCGCAGGCACGTCGAAGACCCGGCCCATCACGCCGCTTCCGGCCAGGGAACGCTGATCAGCCGTGGACCGGATTCCCCCGTGCGTCCATGACGAGCGAAAAGACATGGCGAACAGGACCGGGCGCGGTTTGTCCGTATCCGGGTACGCCGGTCATTCAACCATTGAAATGGTCGCGCTGATGCGAGAACCATTGGCAAGATGTTGCAATATCGAGATCACCCGGCACACAATTACAATCCAAGGAGGAATGGCATGAAACGGGTATGGTGGCTTGTTGCGATGATCGTGGTGGCGTTGTCGATGCCCGGGTGCGGTGGTGGCGGAGACGGTCCGGGACCGGGCGAAATAAGGATGGAATCCTTTTCATCGAATTACCTGCCCATAGCCACAAAGATTGTCCGGGCCACGGTTCGGAACAAGGACAATCAGATGATGGGAGGCGTTCTCGTCAGCTTCAGCACCAGTGCGGGCCAGTTGTGCGAAGAGGTGAAGGTGGACACCGAAGACTTAACAGTAATGGAATGCATTAATACGCCCAACGGTCCGTCCATTGAAACCAATGCCAACGGCATCGCGGACATCTATCTGCTGCTTGGCCCCTATCCCAGCGCCACGGTGACGGCCATGGCCTCGGCATCCCACCAGCGAGACGACGTGGACTGGCACGACAACGTGGGCAGCGGGACCATATCCGCATCCATCCAGGTCTTCATCGTGGAAAACATCCGCCTGCTCGACATCCAGGTCGGTCCCACGGCGGATACGAGAATCATCCGCGTGCTGGTCACCGGTCCCGGTCCCAGAGAGACTCCCCTGGAGAACGTCGCCGTCCGATTCCACAGCAGCGGCGGGCAATTCGTGGATCACCAAGGCAACCCCGCCCCGGTTCCCGAAGTGCGCACCAACCGGCACGGCATCGGGCAGATCCACCTCAAGAGCACCCACCCGGTCACGGTCACCGCCCGAGCCGACAACAAATCCACCCAGTTCCCGGTGCAATTCTAGGCCCCGGCGAACCTTTTCAAAATAAGTTGAGTGCAACCTTCCGGTTGCACTCAACTTTTGAATTACGAGTCCGGAATCTTTTGCCCTGGGATCGCCGCCCAGGGCGGCACATTTCTGCTTCTGACTGCCATTTCGCCCCCCCCCATTACTGGTTCCATTGCGGCCGTTCTTGGACTATGAAAAAGACACTGGATCGACGACGCTCACCGCATTCAGATTACAGTCGTCACGGACCATCGCACACTCAACCCTTCTCAAGGAGGAACCACAATGTCCAAGACCATGAACAACCTTAAGGAAGCCTTTGCCGGGGAATCCCAGGCCAACCGGAAATACCTGGCTTTCGCCAAGCAAGCCGACAAGGAAGGTCATCCCCAGGTAGCCCGCTTGTTCCGGGCCGTTGCCGAGGCGGAAACCGTTCACGCCCACGCCCATCTCAAGCTGATGGGCGGCATCGGCACCACGGAGGAAAATCTGAAGGAGGCCCTCAGCGGGGAAACCCATGAGTTCACGAAGATGTACCCGGAGATGATCGCCGATGCCCAGGAGGAAAGCCAAAAGGCCGTGGAACGCGGCTTTCACTTCGCCAATGAAGTGGAGAAGATTCACGCCGGACTCTACGAAAAGGCCCTCCAGAATCTGGGAAAGCAGACCGAAATCGACATCCATGTCTGTAGCGTCTGCGGCTACACGATTGAAGGCGAAACTCCGGAGAAATGTCCGGTCTGCAACGCCGCGAAAAAGGCGTTCTTTAAGGTCGATTAATACGTTTTCATCCGGAAGCGCCGCTGTTTCCGAATCCGGAACCCGACGATTTCGAAGTTGGAATCAAGCAGGATTTCCAGAAATATCGTCCCGCGTCGCATGAGCGACGCGGGACGATTCGTTTTCAGCGTCTTGGCATCAGCCCTGTTTGCGCATATGTTCGCCGGATGACCGACCACGCACCACTTCTTCACAAAACCATCGACATCGTCCGCGAGGCCGGGGACCTGTTGATGCGGTACTGGCACGCTCCCAGGGAAATCCGCCATAAGGGTCGGATCGACCTGGTCACCACCGCGGACCTGGCCCTTGAAAAACTCCTCAAGGAACGTCTGGGCGCCCTGCTCCCCGAGGCCGGTTTTCTGGCCGAGGAGTCGGCCTCCGCCGAGGACTTGGGAAAAAGACTGAACGGTCCCACCTGGATCATCGACCCCCTGGACGGTACCACCAATTTCGCCCACGGCTTTCCCTTCGTGGCCATCTCCGTGGCGCTGTGGGACAAGGGCGACGTTCAGCTTGGGCTGGTCCATCTGCCCGTGCTCCACGAACTGTTCCACGCCGCCAAGGGCCGAGGGACCCATCTCAACAACGTTCCGGTCCAGGCATCCACCGTCCCGGACCTGGAAAACTCCCTGGTCGCCACGGGGTTTCCCTACTCCGTCCGGGAGCAACTGCCGCCGATTCTGGGGTGGATGGAAACCATGCTCACCCTGACGCAGGGGATTCGACGGCCCGGCTCCGCGGCCAGCGACCTGGCCTATGTCGCTTGCGGCCGTTTCGACGCCTTCTATGAAATCAACCTCAAGCCGTGGGACATGGCCGCGGGATGGCTGCTGGTCCGCGAAGCCGGAGGACTGGTCACCCGGATCGACGGTTCGGCGTTCGACCTGCATATCCCTTCCATCCTGGCCAGCAACACCAAGGTCCACGCGGAGATGGTCGAGGCCCTGGGGCGAACCGACGGCTGATCCCCGCCTCCCAAAACGAACCGACCGCCGTGTCCCGCGTCTTTCTGCTCTCCCGCGACGAACTTCCGGAAGCCGCGGCGTTGGAAGCCGCGCATTTCCCCGCGCCGTGGTCCCTGGAGCAATTCCAAAGCAGCTATGACCAGGGCACGTGCCGTGTGCATGGGGTTCGCGTCGAGGTCGCATTGATCGGCTACATCAGCTGCCAAATCCTGCCTCCGGAGATGGAGATTTTGAACATGGCCGTTCGTCAGGACTTCCGGGGCCGCGGCCTGGGCCGGGCGCTGGCGGCCGCGGCCCTGGAACACGGCGCGGCCCTGGGAATCGATGCCTGCCACCTGGAGGTGGACGAAACCAACCTTGCCGCCGTACACCTCTACACGGCGCTCGGTTTTACGCCCATCGGACGCCGTCGGGGTTACTACCGGCACCCGGAGGGAGTAAGAGACGCCATTTTGATGCAGTGCGATCCGCGATACGTCGCGGCATGAGCGAAGTCGTAAGGTACGATCTACCCAAGTATTGAAATTATCCTATTCCGGCAGTTCGTTCAAAAATCCCAAGTGCAAGGAGCAAAAATAGTTCAAGATCGAAGCGTATTGCTTCATACGTGAGAGTTTGAAATATTTGCAGCGACGCGGCAATTGGGAATTTTTCAACGGACTGCCAGCATGACAACCGCCCTGTAGCACCCAAGCCAGGAGGAAAACGATGAGCATTACCTATTTAAAAGACGTTGACGTGCGGAATAAACGCCTGTTGATCCGCGTGGACTACAACGTGCCCATGGATCAAGGCACCATCAAGGAAGACACCCGCATCCGGGCCAGCCTGCCCACGTTGAAGCAGGCCCTGGAACGCGGCGCTGCTCTGGTGCTGTGTTCCCACATGGGGCGCCCCAAGGGTCAGGTCGTGCCCGAACTGAGCCTGGGCCCCATTGCCCGACGTCTTTCCGAGTTGTTGGGAGTGGACGTGGCCATGGCCCCGGACTGCGTCGGTCCCGAGGTGGAAGCCATGACCAAGGCCCTTGAGCCGGGTCAGGTCCTGTTGTTGGAGAATCTGCGCTTCCATGCCGGAGAAACCAAGAACGATCCGGATTTCAGCGCCCAGTTGGCCAAACTGGGGGACGTTTTCGTCAGCGACGCCTTTGGGACGGCCCACCGGGCCCACGCTTCCAACGTCGGCGTGGCCAAGTTGATTCCGGTCTGCTGCGCGGGTTTGTTGATGCAAAAGGAATGGGAATATCTGGGCCGGGCTTTGGCTGATCCCAAGCGCCCCTTTGTGGCCGTGTCGGGGGGGGCCAAGGTCTCCGGCAAGCTCGAATTGTTGGACAATCTCCTGGAAAAGGTGGACCGGATGATCATCGGCGGGGCCATGGCCAACACCTTTATCAAGGCTCAAGGGTTTGGCGTGGGCTCCTCCCTGGTGGAAGACGATCTCCTGGACACGGCCCGGGCCGTCCTGGCCAAAGCCAAGGAGCGTGGAACAGCGCTCTATCTCCCCGTGGACTTTGTGTATGCCGACGGCCTCAAGTCCGAACGGGCCGACGGGGTTTGCCCGTACCAGAACATTCCCGCGGACAAAATGGTCCTGGACATCGGCCCGGCTACGCAAGCGCTGTTCGCGGAAGTACTGGCCGGTGCCGGAACCGTGGTTTGGAACGGCCCCATGGGCGCGTTCGAGAACCCGGCCTTCGCTTCCGGCTCCATGCACGTGGCAACGGCCATAGCCGATTCCGCCTCGGTGAGCATCGTCGGCGGCGGTGATACGGACGCCATGCTCCACGCCTCGGGCCTGGCGGACAAGATCAGCTTCATCTCCACCGGGGGCGGAGCGTTTCTGGAATTCATGGAAGGCAAGGATCTCCCCGCCTTCAAAGCCCTGAAGGAGTGCGCCGCATGAGTACGACCCCAAAAATGTTGATCGCCGGAAATTGGAAAATGTACAAAACCGAGGCCCAGGCCGTGGAGCTGGCCTCCGGCTTGGCCGCCGGCCTCCGGGACGTTTTGCCCGAGGACCGCGAAATCCTGCTTCTGCCGCCCTTCACCACGCTGAAGGCCGTGGCCGAAACCATCCGCGGGCGAGAACGACTGTTCCTGGGAGGACAAAATTTTTATCCGTCTTCCGAAGGCGCCTTTACCGGGGAAATCGCGCCCTTCATGCTCGTGGATGCCGGATGCACCCATGCCCTGGTCGGCCACTCCGAACGCCGTCACGTGCTCAAAGAGTCCGACCGGTTCATCGCCCAAAAGACCGCCTTTGGCCTTCAAGCCGGGTTGCACATGATTTTGTGCATCGGCGAAACCCTGGACCAGCGCACCCACGGCAGCGTGGAAAACGTACTCAAAGGGCAACTCCGGCTGGGATTGGCCGAGGTGGACAAGGACGGCGTGACTCCGGACCGGTTGACCATCGCCTACGAGCCGGTCTGGGCCATCGGCACGGGCAAGGTGGCCCAGACCGAGGACATCGTCGCGGCCCACGATCTTGTCCGCAAGACCCTGCAGGAGTTGTTCCCTCGTTGCGGCGACGAAATCCGCATTCTCTACGGCGGCAGCGTCAAGCCGGACAACGCCGGAGCGATCCTGGACCTTGACAATGTGAACGGCGTGCTGGTAGGAGGCGCAAGTTTGCAGGTCGACAGCTTCACGGCCATTGCCTCGGCTGTCTGAAATATCGCAAGGAGCACACTGTTTTGAACGCACTGATCATCACCATTCACGTTTTGGCCTGTATCTCTCTGGTCATTCTCATCCTGCTGCAATCCGGCAAGGAAGGCATGGGCGTCATCTTCGGCGGAGGCAGCAGTTCCGTCTTCGGTAGCAGCGGCGCCGGGGGGCTGCTCAAAAAGCTGACCATCAGCGTGGCCAGCATTTTCATCATCACCTCCCTGAGCTTCACCTACATGAGCGGACAACGCACCGCCGAAGAATCCGTGATCCTTGACTTCCCGGCTGATTTGCCGCAAGTTCCCTCCGCACCAGGAAGCATCGAAGAACAGATCTCGATCCCAGCGGAACCTCAAGACGCTGCTCCGCAATCACGGACCGAAACGCAGTAAATCTCAAGCAAAGTCAAACGCCGAAGTGGTGGAACTGGTAGACACGCCATCTTGAGGGGGTGGTGAGGGAAACCTCGTGGGGGTTCGAGTCCCCCCTTCGGCACCAAGAGTCACAAAAAAAGACGAGGTCGGACAGTTTGTCCGACCTCGTCTTTTTTTATCGAGCTCTTTTCACCTGGTTCTTGTACTCATTCAGTTGTCGGTGTCGGCGTCGGTATCGCTATCGGGATCGATACTGTTTGTGTGCCAATAATACCTTCTATTTCGGCAATGCGTTGTTCGCTTGAGAAAATGCAGTTATCGGGATCGGGATCGCTACTGTTTCCAATAATCCTAATTCGATCCCAATTCCCATCCCGATAGCGACACCGAAAGAGAATCATTGAATTGGAGATGGTATTACTTCCCGGCCTCCAGCTTCTTCAGATACGAATCCCGACATTCATAACTGCAGAAGCAGTGCACCGTCTCCCCTTCCTTGATCCGAATGTCGCTGCCCACCGGAACGTATGTCCCACAGACCGGATCCTTGGTCATCACACCATTGGCGGCCAGATTCTCGCTTTCTTTTTCCTTGACCTCTTTCTTCTTCTGGAAATCACCGACCAGAAGTTTGTACAAGATGAAAGCCGCGGCAATAAAAATTAGAAATTTCAGCATGAAAACTCCTCTACCCGCCGATTCCCGACGTCGCCGGTTCCGGCTTCTCTGGTAAATATGCTCGGAAAAAGGCGTAATCGATAGCGTAGACCGTACGCGGAACAACGCCGATTTCCTCTTTCTCCAGCATGGCCACAAGGCGATTCCCGTCAATCAGTTCCATGGGCGGCGCTCCTTCCCGAGTCGCCTCCCGCTTCGCGTCTTCAGAATTCACTGCACAACCCGAATTCAGTAAAAGGTCGATCCTGAAAAATCAAACCTGTTTCTGAAACAGCCCCTTCCCTACTGAAAAATACCACGTCCCTGGACATGAAACGATAAACGATCAAGCACCTCGGACAGATTTGTCCCGTCGGGAAAGACGAGTTCCGGGGCGATGTCGCGCAGGGGAACGAGGACGAAGGCCCTTTCACGGAGGCGCGGATGCGGCAGGGTCAACTCAGGAAAATCGTAACACTGTGAGCCGAAAAGCAGCAGATCCAGATCGATGATTCGCGGGCCTTTGTCTCGTTCGCGGACCCTCCCCATGCGGTCTTCGATTTCCAGGAGCGTTCGCAAGAGTTCCTGGGCCGTCCAGACAGGCCCGCAGTCCAAAGAGACGACCTGATTGGCGAACCAGGGTTGATTCCGGACGTCCTGGGGTTCCGTCAAATAGACGGGGGATTGCGAACCAAGTCGGACCTCAGGCAGCCGACTCAACGTTTCACGCGCTTGCCGCAGATTGTCTTCCTGGTCTCCAAGGTTCGAGCCCAGACTGATGAACGCCCGCGTGGTCCGGGATTGCGTCATGCCCGCAAGTAAAGATCGACTTCGAACAGTTCAAGAAAAAAAAGAGGGAAACAGCATGTTCCCCCCTTCCCTGCCGTCATTACAGCTTGGCGATCCGGGCCAAAGCTTCCAGCAAACGGTCCTCGCCCACGGTCAGGGCGATGCGGAAGTAGCCCTCTCCAGGCGTGCCGAATCCGTTGCCCGGCGTGACCACCACTCCGGTCTTCTGGAGCACCTCGGCCACGAAGCCGGTGGAATCGCGGCCCTGGGGGACTTTGGTCCAGACGTAGAACGTGGCCTCCGGGGAGCGACACTCCAGGCCGATCTTGGCCAGTTCCGCCACCACCACGTCCCGCCGCCCCTTGTAGATGTCCCGCATCTCCTGGGCAAAGGCCTCGCCGTGATCCAGGGCGGTAATCCCGGCTTCCTGGACGGCCTGGAAGATGCCGGAGTCGATGTTGCTCTTGATCTTGCCCAGGCCTTGCACCAACTCCTGATTGCCCACGGCCATGCCCACGCGCCAGCCGGTCATGTTGTAGGTCTTGGACAAGGAATGGAACTCAATGGCCACGTCCATGGCACCGGGGATTTCCAGGATGCTGAGCGGTTTGTTGGCCGGATTGTAGTACATTTCCGAATACGCGGCGTCATGAACCAGGATGGTCCCGAACTCCCGGGCTTTGGCGATCAGCTTCTCGTAGAAGCTTCGCGGGGCCATGGCCGAGGTGGGGTTGTTGGGGTAGTTCAGGAAAAAAATCTTGGCCCGTTTCCACACGTCCTCGGGGATGGCGTCCAAATCCGGCAAAAAATCCGTGGATTCGGTCAACGGCACGAAATGGGTCTCGCCGCCGGCGAACATGGTCGCGATGGGATAGACCGGATAATTGGGCGTCGAGGTCATGACCAGGTCGCCGGGGTCCACGAAGGCCAGGGGGAAGTGGGCCAAACCCTCCTTGGAGCCGATCAGGCTGAGCACCTGGGAGGTGGGGTCCAGGGTTACGCCGAAGCGCGATTTGTACCATCTGGCCACGCACTCCCGAAAGGAGTTCAGCCCGGAGTAGGATGGATAGCGGTGATGTTCGCTCTTGGCCACGGCCTTGTTCATGGACTGGATGATGAAGTCCGGGGTCGGCAGATCCGGGTCCCCTACTCCCAGGTCGATGATGTCCACTCCCTTGGCCTTGACTTCATTCTTGACCCGGTCAATTTCAGCGAACAGATACGGCGGCAACTGCGCCAAGCGCCGCGCCGGCTTGAAATTCGGCATGCTTCGGAACTCCTTGAATATTGAAGGTTCTCGGTTGAAGGCGTGTCGACGGTGAAAACGAAAAAAGCCCTCCCGGAACCACCGGGATGGCCGTCACCAAAAAAAAGTTTAGTAAAGAGTGGCTCGTAAAGTCAAACCCAGGCCTTTCTCATAAGGGGACAAATCTGTTCTCCTCAAAATCAATCGCGATCGAAATCGGAATCAGAATCGGAAAATGCTGTGCATCACCCGGTGATTGCGTCATCTTGGGCATGAAGCTCGAATTCGATTTCGATACCGTTCAGATAGTGGGTGAGGAACGAAAACAAATCTGCCATGCTTTCTCATAGGAGGGCGACGAAAAGGGGGGCAAGCAAAACCTCTTTCAGAATAGGTCGCCTTCTCGCTTCAGCCAAGGGCTCATGGCTTCGCGTCCGGGTTGGCCGTCGAAGCCTTGAGCGAGGACATGGCCGCCTTCTTCCAGATTTCCGCGAGGCGTTGCAACCGCTCCGCCGTAAGAGCCAAGCGGTGCGCTGCCTCTGAAGCGTCTTCCGAAGGGGAAGCCTGGGGATGCCGTATGCTTTTGGCCACTGTGTCGGCCAACTCCGCTACGACGTGGTCCAGGCGTTGAACCACGTCCTGAACCGAAGGTCGCGTTTCGGCTTCGGGCGACGCCGGAGGCGCGGCGGAGGGGGGAGACGTCTTCGGGCTTGCCGTGGACGCTCCGTCCGCGGGCAGGTGCAGCCCCTGGAACATCGTGAACAGCGAAGCAGCCCAGAAGCCGTGGAAATGAGAATGCAGGGTTTCCGGAGCCATGCGCTTGACGATCAGGTTGGCCACCCGGGTCAGGGCCAGGGACCCGGGGGCTTGGGGCCGAAAGGCCACGGGCAGTACGGACCGGGTCGAAGCAACATGGAAGACGGGATCCTCGGGGACGGCGCCCAGCGGAAGGATCAGCGCTCCCAGGTGCTTTTTGCAGACAGCGGCGAAGCGTTTGATCAGCGTTGCGTGGTCAAAGCCCTCTTTAACCTTGTTCAGCAGGATATAAGGCGGTCGACGCAGTCCGTTCTGCCGAAGGACCTTGAGCAGTGCGTATCCGTCGGTTACGGAGGTCGGTTCGGGGTTGACGACGATGACCTGTTCCCTGGCGGCCAGGCAAAAGGCGACAACCTGCCGATGGATTCCCGGCGCATTATCCAGGAGCAAAAAATCATAGCTGTCCAGCGATTTGATTTTCTTCAAGAAATCGATCTGTTTTGCCTTGGTCATCTCCGTAAGGGCGGCGATCCCCGAGCCGCCTGAAATAACGTCCAGACCCGGACGCACCCTGGTGATGGCCTGCTCCATGGGAAGGTTGTCGATAACGACCTCTTCCAGGGTATGCCCGGGAGTTATTCCCAGAAGCACGTCCACATTGGAAAGGCCCAGATCCACGTCCACCAGGCAAACCCTTCGTCCCTGCTCCGCCAATATCCAGGCCAGACAAGCGGCCACCGACGTCTTGCCGGCTCCGCCCTTGCCGCTGGCAACGGCTATGGTCCGGGTTTTGCGTTTCGGGGACGTGACGTCTTTGCGTGCCTGTTGAACAGACGAACGAGGTGCGGTCGTATTGTCGAGCATGGGTTGAGCGCCATCAATGAAACTGGTTGCAACGCCGAAATGAAGGTTCGACCTGCGCGGGCATCAGGAATTTTAAAGCTGCCATCTTTACAATTACCCGGCTTTCTGAACGGAATCAACAACTTTTCCCCGAGCGTGCAGGGCAATTTTGTTCTCGAACCACGGGCACTCAGGATCGGTATCGAAATCGAAATCGTGATCGAAATCGGAATGTTATCAGAAATCGATTTCGATCACGATTTCGATAGCGATTTCGATGATTGCCAGCCCACCCTTGGGGGTTCCCCTTGAACACCCTAAAACATACTACTCTGAAATTATAGCCATTTTCCAGAGAACAAAATGGCCCTGCCCGAGCGTGGCCTTCAAAACACTTGATGCCCGGATGCCCGAAAACCATGAACTCTCCCCACATTTTCTTGCCTGTGGAGCAAGGCTCGGGTAATGTGCGGATTTTCATGATGAACATGGTTGGCGTGCTTCGCGTCGAGCTTGATCAATTCCCGCGGCAAGGGGCGACCCTGTACTGCAAGGATATTTTGCGTGAACTACTTTGAATTGCTGGGGTTGACCAGGGAGCCGTTTTCCAACTCTCCGGACCCGGTTTTTTTCTTCGAATCCCAAAACCACGCCAAGTCTTTGCATCGGCTGGAAATCGCCGTTCGTCTGCGCCGCGGCCTGAATGTCTGCCTGGGGCCGATCGGTTCGGGCAAGAGCACGCTCTGCCGCACCCTGATCCAGGGCATGGCCAACGACTCGGCCATTGTTCCGCACCTCATCCTCGACCCCACGTTTTCCACGGCCAGAGAACTGCTCGTCACCCTGCACACCCGCTTTTTGCGCGTCTCTCCCTCGCCGGAAGCCACGCACCGGGAAATGATGGAGGCCTTGCAGCAGCATCTTTTTCAGGAAGCCCAGGAGAGCCGGAGAATTCTGGTGCTGATCATCGATGAGGGCCAGAAGCTCGCCCCTTCCTGTCTGGAAGTAATCAGGGAACTGCTGAATTACGAGACCAACGACGCGAAGCTCCTGCAGGTGATCATCTTCGCCCAGGAAGAATTCGACGTGGTTCTGGCCGAAATGCCCAACTTTCAGGACAGAATCAACGAGTTTTGCCGACTGACGCCCTTGAACTTCCGGGACACCAGGGCACTGATTCGTCATCGGCTCAGCCTTGCCGGCACTTCCAGGGAGCTATTCACCTGGCCGGCGTACTGGGCCTTGTACCGAGCGTCTCGAGGCACCCCGCGAAAAATCATGCATCTCGGGCACAAGGCCTTGATGACCTTGATCGTCACCAACAAGTCCAAGGTGAATCGAAACGTCGTGCTGGCCTGCGCCCGGCCCCTGGGCTGGGATGAGGACCGCCGCCCGGGCCTGTTGCTTTTCGTCGCGGTCATGCTGATTGCAATGCTGACTCTTGTTCCTCGGGGCTTGCAGGAAATCCCGGCACTTGATCCCGCCGCCCCTGAAAGCAAGGAGGCCGTTTCGCCAGCGGAAATCAGGGAACCCGTCAGTCATGCATTCCTGACGGCTCCGGCTCGTACCGACGCCATCCCTCCTTCCGTGGGCACGAACAACCAGGATACGGACGAAACGGAAACGGACGAAATGGATACGGACGAAACGGAAACCGTCTCCCTCGCGCCTGTAGAGACACCTTCGGAGCAGATCATCGCATCAGGAGAGCACGACTCCATCAAACCGGGCCAAATGTTTTCCGGTTCGCGCTTCTACGTGCAGGCTGGAGCTTTTCTTCGACATGACGCCGCCGAGAGTGCGGTGCTCGCCATGCGCGCCCGGCACAAGACCGCCGGCACGTTGAGCGTGACCTACAATGGACGGCAGTGGAACATCGTGTATATCGACCATTTCGACACCTTGGACCAGGCCATCCGGAAAGCAGAGGCGCTCCGCGAAAACGAAGGCCTGGAGGTCGTGGTCGTTGAAGCCGAGGGAATGCGCTATCGGCCTGCCTGGAAGTAATGGAGCACTTTTTGCATAAATACTCCGCAACCCATTTGATCAGAACGGACGCGCTTCATGGCGAGATGCCATGCTTGTGAGAACGCCACATCCTTCCGGGATGGTGTTTTTTTACCAATCCCATTTTTTTTACCTGCAAGGCTTGCGGACAGTAAAGATGTCCGCCGAACTCCAGCCCTTGCCATGACCAATCATGAGCCAAGCCACGGAAAAACTGCTGCACATCATCCGCTCCGGGGATAAACACGAATCCTCGACAGCTCAGGCCTCCCCCACGGCCAAGGTTTCACGTTTCAGGATACCCAGACCCTGGACGACCAAAAGCCGACGCCTGGGGGTGGACATCGCGCCGCGAGGGCTGCGTCTGATGCTGGTCGCGGACACTGAAGCCGCCCCGAAAATCCTTGGCTTTCGAGACATAGCCTATCCTGAGGGAGCCAATCCGGGCAGCGCCGGTTTTCCGGCCTTTCTGCGCCGTGAAGTCAAGTCTCTCTGCGGACGTACAGATGATTTGAAAATTTGGAGCCATGTCTTCTCGTTTCGGACCCAACTGCAACATATCCTCGTTCCCAAGGTGCCGCCCTGGGAATTGTACGATCTCGTGTACTGGCGGGTAAAACGGGACAATCCCTTCGACGACAAGGAATTTCTTCTGGATTTCAAGGTCCAGGGCCAGATCATGGATAAGGGGGCGGTAAAGCACAGCGTGATCTGCTGCGTGGCGCCCCGCAAAGAGCTTGCCCTGACCCGATCCTGGTTCGTGGAGGCGGGCCTGCCTCTTGCCGGCCTGACCCCGGCGCCCCTGGCTCTGCAAGCCATGTTTCGCCACCCTTTTCTCCATGTCGACGCGCCGTATTTCGCTACCCTGCAAGTGGAACAGGACTGGTCGCGCATCGACATCTTCGCCGATGGCAATCTGGTCATGAGCCGTTTGGTCAAGACCGGATTGAGCAGCATGGCCGATACCCTGGTTCAGCACTGCAACGAACGCCTGGCCGGTCGCCGGGAGGAAGCACGTCAGGGGCGGGGGGACGCGGCGCGGGGCATGGTTGAACTGGACGTTTCCATCAAGGACGACGAGGACGCCGAAGTCGAGGCGATGGCGGCGTCCCTGGTTCAAGACGACGAGGTACAAACCGGAACCGCCCTGCCCCGGCTTTCGTCCGTTGATATCCCCGAAGATGTCCGAAAGCCCCCGGCAACCGAACATGTCGGCGAACCGCTGGACATGGACCGGGCCATGAACATGCTGATCCAGACCCTGGCCAACGGCAGGGACGTCTCGTCCATACCCTGGGAAGCCATTTCCGACGACCAGATTTTCGAGATGATCGCGCCGGTCTGCGAACGTCTGGCCAAGCAGGTGGAGCGGACGTTCGCCTACAACACGCGCGAGCAGAATCAGGAGCGCACGGAACTGCTGCTGATATCCGGGGATTTGGCCGTAAACGTTCGCATGCGCGAGGTGTTTTGGGGCATTCTCGGAGTGCCCACCCAGGCCCTGGATCCCCTCGACCCGGAACAGCAGCCCAAATGGGGGCCGACAACGCCTCCGACGCAACTGGACCGCATCCAACACAATCTGGCCCTGGCCCTGGCCCTTTGTACGCCCGGCAACTGCCTGAACCTGCAGGCGACCTTTCATCAGCACGAGGAAGCCCGTTCCGTCACCAGGGTGAACATGGCCATGTTCGTCACGACCATCATCCTGCTGTTGGTCCTGAGCACGGTCTACATGTTTCAGGGGAAGGACATCGCGGCCAAGCGGGAAACCCTGGCCGGCCTGGACCGGGAACTCACGGAATTCACGCCCCGGCTTGGTGAAGACATGCTCATGCGGTCCGTGAACGAGATCCGGGAGCAGCAGGAGGAGCTGCGCAGCCTGAGCGCGCGTTTGCAGACCCTGGCCATGTTGCGGGAGGTGGCGGCCCTGACGCCGGAGCATATCCGACTGTTCAATGTCCGGGTCGACGGGGGAGCGCGGCGGCAAGCCGATGTCCGCGCCCGGTCTTCCGAGCCCGTGGCGGGAGGCAAGGCCCTGGTCATGGACGGGATGATCGTCGGCGATCCCATGAGGTTTGAAACCGCATTGGCCGGATACATCATCGCCTTGCAGCGCTCGCCGCTGTTCGAACCGCCGCAGGTCCACGACAAACGTCTGGAAAGCGGGAATCACGGCGAGGAGCGGATGCGCTTTGTTTTGCATCTGCCCATGCACGCAAGACCCGACTCATCGACCCGGCTTGACGCCGTAGCGTCAAGGGAGTGACATGATGCCTCCCTTTGCCGCCTTGAAATCCTTGAAAACGGCCTTTCGGCCTTCGCGCAACAATATTCCCTGGCTTATTCTGTGTCTGGGCGTCCTTGGCATTTTCCTGTTCGTTTTCGTCCTGCCGCACGGCATGGAAAGCGAGAGGCTATCCCGCGGGATCGCCCAGCGCCAGGACGAGATCCGGACGCAACAGGCTTTGCGCCCCGTGCAGGCAGAACTCCAGGCCATCCTGGACGAACCTCTGCCCGGAAGGCTCCACGCGGATATGCTGACGGGCGAAACCGTTCTCCAACTGGAGGATGCCGCGCCGCGCATCAGGGTCATGGCCGAGGAAGCCTCCCTGGACGTCCGCTTCATCCGACCCGACGCTTCGGCTCTGGCCAGGGATGGCGTCCTGCTGGTGGATTGCTCCCTGGCCGGGGAGATGTTTCGGTTGTGGGAGTTTTTGCTTGCCCTGGGCGGCAATCCCTGGCTGCTGGACGTCCGGGACCTGGAAATTTCCAGCGGTCGGACCGGCGAGGAAATCAGAATGCGCTTGCTTGTCGCCATGGATAAAGGATGACGGAGACGTGATGGCCCTGCGTGAAAAAATTCTGGTCGGCCTGATGCTTGCGGCAGTGCTGTACGGCGGATACGTCTTCCTGGATTCCAGACGGACCAGCGCCCCCGCGCCCATGGTCCAGGAAGCCTCCCCGGCCGACGCCGTTGCCCAAAGCGCCCTGGATATCGCATCCCGCTCCCGGCTGGACAGCCTGGAATGGTACATCCTGGAAACCGCGCTGGATTCCAGGGGGCGAAATCCCTTCCAGCGGCTTGAGGACGTGGTCCTGGAACAGGAGCCCGCCCCGCAACGCGGGGAGGAATCATTTCCCGAGTTCATTTATCAAGGGTTCGTCAACATTGCCGGGCAGGATCTTTTCGTGGTGATCAACGGACGGGAATACCAGACCGGCGACCAGTTGGACAAACTAGGCTACTACTTGGCCGAAACCCACGAGGACGCCGTGGTCATCCAACGCCGCACACCCTCCGGCGCGGTGACCGGAACGTTGGTGGTGGACCTGGAAGGCGCGAGTTGGTAATCAATTGTGGATAATTCATCCGAAACGGTACAAAGGCTTTATGACGCATACTGACCGCACCCAAGCCAATATCCTTGCTTTTTTTCCAGGGTTTTTGGCGGCCCTCTTGACGCTGGTCTTGCTCTGGGGCTGCGCTTCCACCTCCAAGGAAGACCCCATGGATCACTGGCGGGAACTCAGCGAACAGGCTCTGGCCCACACCCCCACGGACCGCCCCTTGGAACCGCGTTTCGAGATTCCGGAAGCTTCCTTGATTTTGGACCCGGAACCCGAAACCTCCCCGGACACCCCTTTTCCCCAACAGCGCGTCTCCCTGCGCATGCAGGAAGCGCCCATGGCCACCCTGCTCATGGCCCTGGCCCGGGCCGCCCAGGTGAACATGGTCCTTTCCCCCAGCGTCCGGGCCATGCAGGGCGTCAGCGTGATTATCGACGACGTTCCATGGGAAACCGCCTTCCGCAACATGGCGGACGCCCACGGGCTGGTGTACGTGTGGAACGGAGCCATCCTGCAAGTCCGCACCGTGGACGACGTCAAGCAGGACATGGAGCGGGAGCGCGTGGCCCAGGACTTCACCAAGTTGCGGGCTGAGGCGATGCATTCCGGGCCGCTGGTCACCAGCGTGATCAAGCTGCGTTACCTGAATATCGGCCAGGATCCCTCAGCCGGAACGGACGGACGCACTGGAACGTCCGAAACGTCCCGAACATCCGGCAACGACTTGACCGGCATGATCACCAAATTGCTCGGGAGCAACGGAGGCGAGGGCGCGCAAGGCGTCGTCGTCCCCCACCCGGAAACCAACTCTCTGGTGCTCCAGGCCCCCCGCAACGTCACGAACAAGGTTTTCGCCTTGCTGGAGCATCTGGATCGCCCGCGACCCCAGATTCTGATCCAGGCCCACATCGTGGAGACCACCAAGGACACGGCTCGGGACCTCGGCTTTCAGTGGGGCGGACGGCGTGCGGGATTCGCCGGCGATCAACCCTGGATGGTGGCGCCCGGCGTCGGAGGTCCGGCAGGAGGATGGCCCGCCGGGGAACTGCCTCCCCCATTCTTCGATCAAGGCCAGGGCAGCGGCGGCATGGCCGGGAACTTCCCCGCCGATTTGACCTCCACGCTCACCGGATTGACCTTGGGATTCATCACCGGCAGCCCCAACTACCTTGAAGTTCAGCTTTCCGCCCTGCAACAGGACGGCAAGCTGAACATCCTGTCCTCGCCCTCCATCACCACCATGAACAACCTGATGGCCTTTACGGAGAACGGCGAGAAAGTGCCCTACGTGTCCAGGGACAAGGACGGCAACAGAGAGGTGAAATTCGAGGACGCCGTCCTGCGCCTGGAAATCACTCCCCATGTGGTGGACACCGAGCACCTGCGGCTGGACATCAGGGTTAAGAAGGACGAAGTGGATTTAACCAGACAGGTGGAAGGCAACCCATTCATCATCAAGAAGGAAACCCAGACCTCGCTCGTGGTGGGAAATGAAGAAACCGTGGTCATTTCAGGCCTGACCAAGGAATTGACCAGCCGCCGCCTGGACGGCGTGCCCTGGCTCAAGGATCTGCCCGGGCTGGGGGCGCTGTTCCGGCGCGACGCTTCCAGGCTGGACATGGAAGAGGTCCTCATCTTCATCACCCCGACCATCATCCCGCAGCGGTCGATTCCCCTGTCTCAAAACACCGCCCCACGGCCTTTCTTTCAATGAGCGGTGTGATGCCGAGAATATCAAAGCCGAAAATGAACATCTTTATGAACATACTTCCTGCGGTCAAATTGACACCAGACAATACTTTTTGGACGACCTAAAACCCAACCATCCAATGGCCAGAGAACGCAAACGCCTCGGCGACATGCTGGTGGACGCCGGGCTGATCGACGCGACCCAGCTCAAGGAAGCCCTGCTGGAGCAGAAGAAAGCCGGGGTCAAGCTCGGGGAGTATCTGATCAACCGGGGGGTGGTCCGGGAACAGCAGATTTACGACGTCATCAGTCGTCAGCTGAACATTGAGAAATTCCTGCCCGAGAAGTTCCCCGTCGACACCCATCTGGCCGCCCTGATTCCCCAGGACTTCGCCCGTCGCAACAAGGTCGCCCCGTTGGCCCGACGAGGCAACCTGCTCAACGTGGCCATGCCGGATCCCTTGGATCTGAACACGTTGGACGACCTGGAAATCCTGACCAACATGGAAGTGGAGCCGGTCATCTGCACCCAGCGGGAGCTGACCGACCTGATCTACAGCATCTACGGCTCCTCAACCCAGATGGGCGACGCCTTGCGGGATCTGGACGACGAGGCGATTTTCGAGGATACGGAGACCACGGAAGCCGTATCCCTGTCTTCCCTACAGGACATGGCCGAAGAGGCTCCGATCATCCGTCTGGTGAACTCCATTCTGGCCCAGGCCGTTCGGGAGAACGCCAGCGACATCCATATCAGCCCGGAAAAGACCATCGTCCACCTGCGGTTTCGAGTGGACGGCAAGCTGCGGGAGGTCCCGGCCCCGCCCAGAAACGTGTTCCTGCCCATTGTCTCCAGAATCAAAATCATCTCCGGCATGGACATTTCCGTCTCCCGCATGCCCCAGGACGGTCGATTCTCCTTCACTCTGGACAACCGGGAAATCCATGTCCGGGTCTCTTCCCTGCCCACCATTCACGGGGAAAACCTGGTACTGCGCCTGTTGCACCGCAGCGGACAGATCATGACCCTGGACGACCTGGGCATGATCGAGGAGGATCGGAACAAGCTGCTGGAGGCCATCACCCGGCCCTACGGCATGCTCCTGGCCACCGGCCCCACGGGCAGCGGTAAAAGCTCCTCCCTCTACGCCCTGCTCAAACAGATGAACCAGCCGGACGTGAACATCATCACCCTGGAAGATCCGGTGGAGTACCGGGTGGAGAAAATCCGCCAAGTCCAGCTCAACCGCCGGGCCGGAATGACCTTTGCCTCCGGCTTGCGCTCCATCCTGCGCCAGGATCCCGACGTGATCATGGTCGGCGAAATCCGGGACGCCGAAACCGCCGAAATCGCCGTGCAGGCCGCCCTGACCGGGCACAAGCTGCTCTCCACCCTGCACACCAACAATGCCGCCGGGGCCGTGACCAGACTGATGGAAATGGATGTCGAACCTTTTCTGGTGGCCTCCACCCTGCTGGTGGTGATCGCCCAGCGCTTGGTGCGCAAGATCTGCCCCTTTTGCAAGGAAGCCTACAGCCCGCCCAAGCCGATCCTGGAGGCCTTGGGCCTGGCCCGGACCCAAAAGATCACCTTTTTCCGCGGCCAGGGCTGCTCTCGCTGCAACCAGGTCGGCTACCAGGGCCGCACCGGAGTCTTCGAGGTGCTCACCGTGGACGACGAGGTTCAGGAAATGATCCTCCAACGGGCCTCGGCCCGGGACATCTTCCGTTCCCAGGTCAAATCCGGCAAACTCCGCCCCCTGGTCCGCGACGCCGCGGTCAAGGTGGCCAAAGGCATCACCACGGCCGAGGAGGCCGCTTCCAACGTGCTGGGGTGAGTGGAGGTGAATATCTATGGAAAAGGCCTTGAAAAGTGATCTTCAACGGGTCAAAAAGATGTCCGACAAGGATATCGAATTCGCCGCTTCACAAGATCCGGACGCTCGTCCGATGCGATGAGGAACTGTCCAAAGTTCGTTGGATAAGTTTTGAAAATTTTCTCCCCACCCCACCATGCCCCACTATCGCTACGAAGCCCTGACGGAAACCGGCGCCTGGATCACCGGGACCATTGAGGCCGACTCCGAGGATCAGGCCAAGACCCGTATCGCGGCCCAGGGCAACTTCCCGACGTCCGTACGCCAGGATTCCTCGGCCGGGCCCGGAGGCGAGAGCAGGACCAGGAGTCTGTTCGCGGCCAAGGTCAAGCCCGAGGATATGATCCTGTTCACCAAGCAGATGCGCACCATGCTGGACGCCGGGATCTCGGTGATCAACCTGCTGGAAATCCTCCAGGCCCAGGTGGAGAACCCATCGCTGAAGCGCGCCCTCGTGGCGATCCGTGAAGACCTGCGCCAGGGCGCGTCCATTTTCGCGGCCATGAGCCGCCACCCGAAAATCTTCTCCAAACTTTACTGCTCCATGATCCGGGCCGGAGAGATCAGCGGCACCCTGTCCCAGGTCCTGGAACGACTGATCTTTCTCATCGACCACGAACACAAGGTCCGCAAGAAGATCAAGGCCGCCCTGACCTATCCGGTCATCGTCCTGGTCACCCTGTTCGGGGCCTTCCTGTTCCTGCTGACCTTCGTCATCCCGCAGTTCGTGGGCATTTTCCAGTCCGCGAACATTGAGCTGCCCCTGCCCACCAGAATCTGCATCGCCATGTACGACGGCCTGACAAATTATTGGCACGTCCTTCTGGGCGGCCTGATCGGCCTGATCGTCGGCGTGATTCTCTCCTACCGCACGACACGCGGCAAACTGTTCTGGCACGCCCTGTTCCTGAAAATCCCCCTGATCGGCCCGGTCCTGCAAAAGGCGGCCATGTCCCGCTTCGCCAGCATCTTCGCCCTGCTCCAAAGCAGCGGCGTCACGGTCCTGGAATCCATGGGCATTCTCAGCGAGGTCATCGGCAACGCGGCCATTGCCAGGGAGTTCGACAACCTCCAGGATAAACTCCGCGAAGGCCGCGGCATCTCCGGCCCCCTGCGCACGTCCGACAAGTTCACGCCCATGATCGTCAGCATGATCGCCGTGGGCGAGGAAAGCGGGAACCTGGACGAAATGATGTCCGTGGTCTCGGCCCACTACGACTACGAAGTGGACTACGCCGTCGGCCGAATGTCCGAAATGATCACCCCCATCCTGACCCTGCTCCTGGCCGCCGTGGTCGGCTTCTTCGCGCTGGCCATCTTCATGCCGATGTGGGATTTGACCAAGATGGTGCGGTGACGTGGTGTCATGGGACGAATATTCTTCAGCAATACAATCTCCCTGAAAGGGAGACGTCGTATAGCCGGTGGTTTCAACCACCGGAATGACATATACAACAATTTCAAGTCCTGAAGGGACGACGTTCTTGTAAATTTCAGTAACGTCGTCCCTTCGGGACTCAATTCGAAATCCACTCCTACCGGTGGTTAAAACCACCGGCTATATGACCAAATCCCTTCGGGATTGCAGATACACATTCGGGAAGACTGCCAAATGAAGTCTTGCCTATCCTCTCAAGATAGTCGTCTCGGTTGAATCCGATGCCATGACAGTCATTTCAAGTTATCCGTTGAAAAAAGGAGTGCCACAATGAAGATTCACTACGATCAGCAAGTTGATGCAATATACATTCACCTGAGTGATTCCATTCCGGACGGTGTTGTTGAAATCAAGGAAGGGGTTAATATCGATACGACGGAAGATGGAAAGTTAACGGGCATAGAAATTCTTGATGCATCAAAAAAGATGAATCTTGATACGTTGTTATCCTACACTATCGAGTTCGATCCATCACTGCTGCGGCCCCCCTCACCTGGGCAAGATCATCGAATCGCGGCTTGATGAAGAGCCCGGCTTTTGATGCTCCCGGCCGGAGTCGTCGGCTTCTTCGCCCTGGCCATCTTCATGCCCATGTGGGATTTGACGAAGATGGTGCGATAAAATCGAAGGTTTCATCATCGTTCCCACGCTCCGCGTGGGAACGAAGCGTATCCCAGCATCCCAGCATCCCAGCATTCCCCAATCCCAGCATTCCCCCCAGACAACCCTCAAAAAAAATCCGCCAAAACCTTGACACACCTCCAGTCACGACCTACAGAGTGAGTCATCAATATCTCACAAACGCACTGCCACCCCACCCACTCCCAACGCCAATTCTCAACAAACACCGGAAAAACCCCTTCCAACTCAACAATTGGCACACGAATCGCATAAAAACTCGAAAAGCGGAAACGCGGGAGTCGTCGCGTTGGAACAGATAAACTTTGCGGAGGAACTCATGGAAAGGAAAAATATGAACAAAGCTGGCCAGGGCGGTTTTACGTTGATTGAATTGATCGCGGTAATTGTTATTTTGGGGATTTTGGCGGCAGCGGCTTTACCAAAATTTTATGATCTACAAGATGATGCTCGGGAAGCCAATGCCTGGGGAGTTGCCGCCGCAGCTCAATCTGCTCTGTCCCTTGCATATGCTGCAAGCTTACTTGGAAAAGGGCCAAATGATCCTGAAGCCGCTTGCGACGATGTTGCGTTAAGCGGAAAAGTACTACCCACATTATCTTGCGAAGCAAGTCCAAGTAACGAATGGAATGCAACATCATTAACAGTTGAAATTACAGCTGGCTATGAAGGAAAAGACGTCACAACAACGTGGAACGCACCATAAAAGAAGCTTATTTCGTCCCCCCCCCCCGGGATTTGCCGGAGGGACGAGTGAATTAAGGGACATCCATAGATAAGAAAATCAAGGAGGAAGGCAAAGTTTCCCCTGGCTCCCGAGTTTAGCATTCCGAACGACCTGACTTTCTTGCTCCCGCGTTACACGTAGGTTCTCTTGCTCCCACGCTCCGCGTGGGAGCATTCCGACGGCCGCTCCTGCGGCCTTCACTGGACGCAGAGCGTGGGAACGATTTGACGGCATGTTCAAGAAATCCCTGACGCAAGGCGTCGCACCGGCTATTGAAGTATCAAGGCTTTTAACATACGTTTGGCCCTCATCAACTCACGAAAAGAGGCGGCCAATATGAGCGAAGTCCAAAACTCCTCGGAAAAATCCGGCGATATGGTCATTAACGAAAAGACCATCGAAGCCCTCATCGTCCGGTTCATCCCCACATCGCAATATTTTGAAAAACGCTTCGACCACCTCGAAGACAAGTTTGATTACAAATTCGATATATTGAACGACAAGTTCAAGCAGCTTGAAACATCGCAACAAGCGCTGAAGGTCGATATGGACAGGCGCTTCGAGCAGGTGGAAAGCTCGCAGCAAGCATTGAAAGCCGAGATGAACAGGCGCTTCGAGCAGGTGGACAAGCGTTTCGAGCAGGTGGATCAGCGCTTCCAGCAGGTGGATGCCAAGCTGGACAAAATCATTGAGCGCATCGACAAGCGAATCGACGAGGGACTGCGTGAGAATCGCGCCCAGTCATTCCGGTTGTTCACCTTTGCCATGACCTTCTCAGCCATTTCCATGGTCGGCATGCTTGGAAGGCTGTTCAACGTATTCTGAGCCGACGCGGGGAATATCTCACGCCTCAAAGCATCCAAGGCCCGCCGGCCCCGGTCATCAATGATCGGGGCCAAATCTTCAGCCTTCAGGGACACGGCGATCAAATAACAGCTCTACGAGGAATTCGGCGTATCCGAATACCTCCTGTTCTTTCCGGACCTGGACTTGGCGGAGCGCTACGTCCTGGACAAAGGGCGCTACCAAATGCCGGAGCGCTTCAACTGGGACGAAACCATCGAATTACGCACGTTTCCCGTCACGTTCAACTCGTGGGAATATCATGAAACCACCTCCCTCCCCCCCTCATACCAAGCCGACGCCCGTATCCCTCGGCTTCACCCTGATGGAAGTGATCGTCGTGATCATTCTTCTGGGCATTCTGGCCGTGGTGGCGGTTGTTCGGTTTTCCGGCACGGACGCCGAGGATGTTGCCGCGGCCAATACGCTCAAGACGCATCTACGGTATGCGCAGATTCGGGCCATGGCGGATGTCGTCTATTGGGGGATAGAGATTGAGACAAGCAACAAGTATGTTCTGATCAGGGAGACTGGTGGCGTTCCGAACTTACCAGGAGAGAGCGAACCTTATTTGGAGAATATTCCGGCAAATATTAGTCCCCTGACGACCTTCAGGTTCAGCCCGGGCCGCGGCCAGCCGATTGATTCCGGTGGTAATGTAATGGGGAATGATCAAACCATATCCGTCGGCACCCAAGCCATCACCATCACCCAGGAAACCGGATTCATCCCATGACCCGCTCTCTCCACCGTCATTCTTCCGGCTTCACGCTGCTTGAGCTGATCATCACCATCGTCATGTTCGGCTTTCTGGCCGCCATGCTCGCCCCGTTCATCGGTTCGGCACTGACCAGAAGTTCGGACCCGATTTTTCGTCTGGACCAGAGTCTGAAGGTCAACGCCTGTATGGCTGAGTTGGTTGCCGAATGCGGTATCGCCGCGGCGCTGGAAGATTTGGAAGCTGTAGAAGAATGCGTGAAAAACTTTTCCAACGCTTGCCTTGACGATCACGGACTTGAATTGGAACACTACTGCTTGAGATTCGTTCTGATCAATGACGTGTACGAGGAAAACAAGGGCGATGACGACAGCGGAGACTGCACGGACCCGGCTTTGCAAATTCTCAAGGTGGAAATGAGGAAGACGTCCGGTTCAAGTGAAAAAGTAACGTATCTTTTTACCCCGGCGGACTAACCGTATGCCCCTGCTGACTCCTAAATCCAAATCGCGAGGGAAGCCCCTCAAAAAACTTGGCGTTTTGAAGCGACGCTGCAAAACATCCTCTCAACCATCCGGCTTCACACTCATCGAAATCATCGTCACGATTCTCCTTCTCGGCATCGTCGCCACCTTTGGCGGCTTCCTCCTGGTCAATGCCGTACGTAGCTACACATTTGCCCAAGACAACGCCCATCTCTCTCAAA
Organism: Desulfonatronum lacustre DSM 10312; assembly: GCF_000519265.1. NCBI lineage: Bacteria > Pseudomonadati > Thermodesulfobacteriota > Desulfovibrionia > Desulfovibrionales > Desulfonatronaceae > Desulfonatronum > Desulfonatronum lacustre. The sequence goes on along the minus strand of NZ_KI912608.1, from coordinate 857,627 downwards.
AAGCCCAAGTGGCCATGACCAGAGTAATGCGGGAATTGTCCCGTATCCAAGACGGTAAAGCCACATCCACATCGCCTAACAGCATAGAGGTCACGACATGCGACGACCCGGCCATGACCATGAATTTCGAGAGAAACGGCAATGAACTGCAACTCAACGGGGTAGCCCTGACGGACAGTGTCACAAGCTTTAACGTGACCTCCAACGGCAACAAACCGCCTTATACCATCGAACTCGTACTTACAGGTGAAAACGGAGCCAATTTACCCTTCAAGACTTCCATTACCCCGGAATCCTGTTCCTGAATCACCGCCTTCCCGGAGCTGATCCATGCGCCCCATTTCCCTTCGCGTCAAACAACTTGCCGCCACTCTCCTACATCGCCCCCCTTCCCAGCAACAAGGCGCATCCCTCATCTTCATTATCGCGGCCATACTCATCATGTCCGCCCTGGGCGTCGGTATCGTCCGCCTGACAACCACCTCCACTTTCACCGAACTGACGCAGGATCCGTATCAGCAGGCACGTTATTTGGCGGAGTCTGGGTTGAATTATGCGCTAACGGGAGCGAATGAAGGTGTTTATGTACTTGCCGACAACCAAGGAAATTTTACAATTGATCGCAATGGAGATGTTATTACTGTGATTGCAACAGTGCATAAAGAAACACTTCTTGAGGCAAGATATCGTATTTCTGGCAGCGCGACAGATGATCCAGATGATCGTACTTTTACAGATTATATCATCGAAGAAAATGTTTTCGTCTATGGAAGTCAATTACAATTCTCTGGCAACATTGTTCAAGGCCACGGAGCAACAATAGTTGTCCAAGGCGATCTTAATACTGGAGATTTCAATCGTGGAAGTCGTATCAGTGTCTCAAATATCTTTATTGGCGGGAATGTCGATCTAGATGGGGGAAGTGCGAGTTTAGGATCCAGTATTGATCCTGGTATTATTTTAATAAACGGAGATCTTCGATTATGGGGAGGTGATCGCGATATTTATGGCGATGTCTATGTGAATGGAAATTTCTCTTTAAAAGATGCCAATATACATGGGAATGTCTATGTAAAAGGAAATATTGAACTGGGATGGACTCCATGGCTCTCGAATGATTCTCGTATTTACTATACTGGCAGTATAACCCATCCAAGCAACTACAACGAGTCAATTCTATCAAAATGCATCAATATCGATAACATTAACGAAGCACCAGGATATGATGATAGTTTAGAGATGCCACAGTATGATGTTCCCGGACCAAGGCCAGATCCATGGTATGCGGATCAGGGATATATATCTTCTGGGACGCTATCGAGTGGCCTAAAAATATTTGCGGACAGCTATTCATCCACATCTTGGCGGCCAACAGCATACAATGTCGTCATTGTAAGCAAGGGAGATATCACCATTACAGGTCTTGGCGGGAGTGGTCTTACTGGAGTTTTGATCGCGCCATACGGGAAGGTTACGTTTAATGGATCTTTTTTTCAAGGAACGGTAATTGCCAGAGACGGTTTCTTTGTGACAAGCGGAGGAACAAACGTAACATTTGTAAACATCGAAGACTTTTTTGATACAACCGAGGATATCCCTATATCAAACCAGTAAAGGTCCACACTACACCTTCCCCCTCTATCCCACTCCCCCCCACCTTCCTCCCCTGCTTCAACCGCAGCCCCAGGAAGTTCGAAATCGGTAACCTCTGACCGCTAAACTTGACACCACCGCCCTGTGCATTAAGGTTCCGAAAATTTTTCGGGAGGTACAGCGTGTCACGATTTACGGTTTTTCTTGGTTCCTTGGTCTGTCTGCTCGCCGTTGGAGGCTTTATTCTGACGGAAATCGCGGAGGCCCAGAGGTTCGGCGGCAGCCGGTCCTTCGGGTCGCGGCCCAGCTATCAGCGTCCGGCGCAACAACCCGCGCAACCTACGCAACGCCAAACCCAGCAGCAACAGACCCAGCAGCAAACCGGTCAACAAAGCCGCCAGCAGGGGCAGCAGTCCGCTCAGCAGGCCCCGGCGCGGCCCGGGATGGGCGGCATGCTCGGCGGGATGTTGGGCGGCATGCTCCTGGGCGGGCTGATCGGCTCCTTGCTCTTCGGAGGCCTGGACGCCTTTTCCGGGATCAACTTCATCGACATCCTGGTCATCGGGCTGATTCTCTTTCTGATTTTCCGCTTTGTCCGCTCCCGTCGCCTGGCCGCCCAGCCAGCAGGTCCGGTCGCGGCCCAAGGACCGCCTTATGGCGGGACGGAAGACCGTCCGGAGCTGGTTTTGCACCGGAGTTCGCCTTCCGCTTCTTCCGGCTCGTCTTCCGACTCATCTTCCGGCATATCTGGAGAAAAAAGCGCCTGGGACGCCCTGAACGCCGAGCCTTCCGGAGCTTCGTCCTCCGGACTCACCATTCCTGAAGGCTTTGACGTGGACGAATTTCTCTCCGGCGCCAAGGCGGCCTATGCCCGCTTGCAGAAGTCCTGGAACAACCGCGACATTGACGACATCCGCAACTTTACGACTCGGGAGGTGTTCGCGGAAATCAAGCGTCAGCAGGCCTCCGCGCCGATGATGGGCCAAACCGAACTGCTTCAGGTGGACGCCGCCTTGCTCGAAGTCCAGGAAGAAGGCGACGACACGGTATGCAGCGTGCTGTTCGACGTCCTGCTTCGGGAAGACTCCAGTTCGGCTCAACCGTCTCAAATTCAGGAAATCTGGCATTTCAGCAGGTCTTCGGACGGAAAAGGCGTCTGGTTGCTGGAGGGCATTCAGCAGGTCGACTGACGGCGTTTTCTGAAATCGCGTTCGCCGTTTCCGGGAGCAGTCCCATGAACCGATTATCGGGATCGGGGCTGCTCCTTTGTTTTTCAAAACGTCCCAGCGCGAACGCCAACGACGCATGTCGCGACGTATTGCCATTCCATGCCGTCGTTCCTATAATACTTGTTTTTCGCCGAGGGCGGCGGTTGATTCACAGGCAGCTTTCATTCGTATTTTTTATTTTTGTGCTTGCCAGTCGCAACACAGCTTCAGGATGTATCCGCCCAGCACACCCCGCAATCGGCTTTTATCGCCACGGAGGGACCATGGAACAGAAAGATTTGGATTTTTTTGAAAAAATGCTCAAGGATAATATCCGGGACATCAACCAGCGCGGTTCCGACACGCTGGACGACATGACCGACCACCGCGAAGTCTATGCCGATCCCTCCGACAGGGCGACCATGGAAACCGACCGTTCCTTCATGTTGCGCCTGCGAGACCGGGAACGGAAGCTGATTCCCAAAATCCAGGAAGCCCTGGCCCGGATTCAAAACGGGACCTTCGGCCTCTGCGAGGACTGCGGCGACGATATCAGTATTCAGCGGCTCAAGGCCAGACCGGTGACCACCTTGTGCATCAAGTGCAAAAGCGCTCGTGAAGAAGAGGAGCAGTTGCGCGGCGATTAAATGGAGGCGCTCCTTTTTCGCGGCCTGGTCGAAGAAATCCGGCCCATGCTGCTGGGCAGACGCCTGGAGCGGATTTACTCCCCGCGCCCTGGGTGGTGGTCCTTTCGGCTCCAGCCCGCAGACCATCCCCGCTTTTTGCTCTTCGCCCACCATCCCGCGGATGTCGCCCTGACCCTCTCCCCGCATGCGCCGGAGAACCCGGCCACCCCCGCGGCCCAGGTGATGCGTTTGCGCAAGCACGTTCAGGGCCTTCGAATTCTGCGCTGTCGGGCCGACTGGGTTCGGCGTCGACTAACATTCGGCCTAGGTCGTCATGAGCCGCAAGCATGGCTCATTCTGGACGCGCAAAAAGGCGTACTTTTGTCCGACCAGCCAGAGCCGGAACCGGAGCCGGAGCCTCTCGATATCGACTCATTGGCGGCGACGAATTCGGACGACGCCTCGGGACCCGTCTCCTGGCCGACCTGGGAGCAAATCCGCGACGACGACCAAATCTGGCAAACCCATCCCCACGTCTCCCCCCTGCTGCGTCGCACCATACACGCCCTGCCCGAAGACCAAGGGCGCTCTCTGCTGGACGCCCTCCGATCCGGCGGCGCACCCGAAACCTATTTTGTCTACCGCGCTCCCCAGGGCGGCAAATCCCAGAGTCCGAGCCGACCCTGGGTTCTCGCGTGGCCGCTTCCCCAGTCCCTGCGCCAGGGACGCGACGAGCAGACAAGCTCATCGGCCTTCCAGGCCGCGAATCTCCTGGCCGAGGAGATTTTCTTCCCGGATCAAGCCTCAAACGGACCAGCCGCCCCCGAACCCCGGGAACTCAAACGCATCGCGCGGCTACGTCGCAACCTGGACGCGGATGAACACCGGCTACGCGAGTACGTTCGTCTTGCCGACCAGGCCGAGTTGATCCGTTGTCACCTCTACCAGCTTCCGGCGCAGCAGCTCACGCCCCGCTCCAAGGTCGAGCGGCTGACCCTGACCGATCCAAAAGGCGAAACCGTTGAGCTGATTTTCGACAAGCGCCTGACCATTCTCGAGAACATGCAACGCTGGTTCCAGTTGGCCGAGAAAGGGCGGCGCGGGTTGACGCATGTGCAAAAACGTCGCGAACAGCTCCAATCAAATCCGGAGCCGGGACGTGCCGGGGCGGTGGGAGCGCGAACCACGGCGTCTTCAGAGGCTTCTTCGAGGGCATTTTCGGGCGCGTCTTGGGATCATCGTCCACCGGCCCCGAAAGCCCGAAACCGCCCCAATGACGAACGGGCCTTGCCCCTGCATCGCTTTTTGAGTAGCGACGGCTTTGTTCTCTTGCGCGGCAAGAACCAGAAGGCCAATCACCACCTCCTGACCAAGGCGGCCAGCCCGTTCGACTACTGGTTTCACGCGGCGGACGGTCCTGGAGCGCACCTGGTCCTAAAGCGAGACTCCCCGGGCCGGGACGTCCCGGAGCGAACCATGGAGGAAGCCGCCAGCCTGGCCGGATTGGCCAGCCACTTTTCCGGGGCCGCACGAGCCACGATCATCTGCGCTCAGGTCAAGTACGTGCGTCCGGTCAAGGGGACGCCGGGCATGGCCGCGGTGGACCGGGTCCTGCGCACCCTGAACGTGGCCCTGGATCCGGAGTTGGAAGCCAAGCTACGAGTCTCGGTGTAGACATCGAATCAAACAGCCTTATATTCCACACCCACCATGACGCTTCCCAAGCACCCCGACCCGAGCATCCTCCCAAGCCTCGGCCCCATGCTTTCCGAAACCATGACCGACCAGCATGGACGAAGCATAAATTATCTGCGACTGAGCATCACGGATCGCTGCAACCTGCGCTGTCTATACTGCCGGTCGTCCTGCGCGGCTTTGAAAATGCTGCCCCACGACCAGATGCTCAGTTACGAGGAGAGCCTGGAATTGATCGCCGTGGCCTCGGAGCTGAACATTTCCAAAGTCCGTCTGACCGGCGGCGAACCCTTCATCCGCAAAAATTTTCTGCACTTTCTGGAACAGATCCTCCAGCGTCATCCGCACCTGGACATGCGCCTGACCACCAACGCCACGCTCTTGTCCGGCAAGATCCCGGCGCTCAAGGAAATCGGAATCCAGGGATTGAACATCTCCCTGGACACCCTGGATCGACAAAAATTCCAGCGCATCACCGGACGGGACTTCTTTCTTCAGGTCCGCGGGGCCATTGATCAGTGCCTGGAGCACGGACTGCGGGTCAAGATCAACGTCGTGGCCCTGAAAGGCGTCAATGACGACGAGTTGCCAGACTTCGTCCGGCTGGCGGAACGGCTGCCCCTGGATCTGCGGTTCATCGAGTTCATGCCCATGGGCGAGCAAACCGTCTGGACCCCGGACCAGCTCTGGACGGCCGCGGAAATCCTGCGCGAGGCCGGGACCATCGCCCGCCTCGTGCCCGTGGAGGGACGGGATAAGCGCAAAGGCCCGGCCAGGATGTTTTCACTCGCTGAAGGCAAGGGGCGCATCGGCGTGATTTCCCCATTGAGCTCCCATTTCTGCGGTCAATGCAACCGTCTGCGGATTACTCCTGACGGACGGTTGCGCACCTGTCTTTTTTCGGACAAGGAATATCGCCTGCGCCCCATCCTCCGCTCGCCCAAACTGGGACGGGAGCATCTGCGCCAGGTGATCATCCGGGCCGGCAAAATCAAGCCCATGGGCCACGAACTCCTGGCTGCCCAGGGCCGGGAGCGTTCCGTGTGCCGTAAAATCATGTCCGCCATCGGGGGATGACCCAAAAAGATGAGCCAAAAAAACACCCAAAATGACCGTTGAACGCTGTCTTGAATTTCAAAGCGCCTCCGAGGCTCAAAAACTGTTCGGACCGCACAACGCCCATTTGCGCCAGCTCGCGGAGTTGAGCGGGATCACGGCGGACAGCCGGGGTTCCGTGGCCGTGTTGCGCGGCGCAGACCAGCAGACGGTGGACCAGGCCGCCAACTGCCTCGTGCAGCTGCACGGCCTGCAACGGGCCAATACGTCCATTCAGGCCCAGGACGTGGACCATGCCTGGCGCATCCTGTGCCGCGACCCCCAGGCCGACATCAAGACCGTGTTCAAGGATGTGGTCTACGCCGCCTCCCCCAAACGCACCATCACCCCCCGAACCGTCAGTCAGCGCCGCTACCTGCAGGCCATCCGCGGCAAGGATCTGGTTTTCGGCATCGGCCCGGCGGGCACGGGAAAGACCTATCTGGCCGTGGCCATGGCCGTGGCGGCCCTGACCAAGAAGGAAGTCAAGCGACTGGTGCTGACCAGGCCGGCCGTCGAGGCCGGAGAAAAGCTGGGCTTTCTGCCCGGCGATCTGGTGGAAAAGGTCAACCCTTATCTGCGCCCATTGTACGATGCCCTGCACGACATGCTGGAATTTCACAAGGTTCAGGAGATGCTGGAAACCGGGGTGATTGAAATCGCTCCCCTGGCTTTCATGCGCGGGCGCACGCTCAACGATGCGTTCATCATCCTGGACGAAGCCCAGAACACGACCCAGGAACAGATGAAGATGTTCCTGACCAGGCTGGGCTTCGGCTCCAAGGCCGTGGTCACCGGGGACGTGACCCAGATCGACCTGCCCGTGCACGCCAGATCCGGACTGGTCCAGGCCGAAAAAGTGCTGTCCGGGGTCGCGGGGCTCGAATTCATCCATTTTCACGAGGAAGACGTGATCAGGCACCCGCTGGTGGGCCGGATCGTCCATGCCTATGACCGATTCACACGCCAAGACGCCCCCCAAAAAGCCTAGCTCCAAATCCTCCGCGCTTTCTCCCAAGCCGGGAGGAACGCCGCCGGAGAGCCGGTTCAGCGGCCTGCTGGTGTTCATGGGCGGCATGGTGCTGGTGGCCGTCCTTTCCGGGTTGAGCTTCGAGCCCGGAGCAAGGATTTTCGTCAAGGGCGAGATCGCCGGCCACGACGTCACCGCGCCCCGGGACCTGCTCATCGAAGACCAGGAATCCACCCTCGCGCGCCGAGACATGGTGGCCCGAAGCCAGCCGCCGATCTTCGACCTGGCCCAGATGCCCTTTGCTCAGATGGCCCGCAGAATCGTCAGCCTGCTGGACGTGATCGCCTCGGCCACGCCGGAAACCACGCCTCAGGTCCAGAACCTGGTTGCCGAGGAGCTGAACATCCGCATTCCGGCCGGGATGTGGGCCGAATGGAACAGACAGTCCTTCCAGAATATGGTGGTTCTGGAAGTCCTGCCCTGGCTGGAGAGTACTTATCAGAAAGGCGTTCTGGCCGACCGCAGGTTCGCCTCGGACGTCGCCTCCGGAATGATCGTCCGGGATCTGGCCACGGACAACGAACAACTGCATCTCAGCGCCGCGGACTTTCCGGACCTGGACGGCGTGATGCGCGCCCTGGACCTGCACCTGCGGGTCAACCTGAACCTGCCGGTAACCACGCGTCGCGCCGTGGAAGAGCTGTTGGCCCCCCTGCTGCGGCCCAACCTGACTCTGAATCAGGAAGCGACCCAGGCCCGGTTGACCAGCGCGGTGCAGTCCGTGGAACCTGTTTTCTACCAGATCAAAAAGGGCGAGATCATCGTTCGCAAGGCCGAACGGGTCACCGCGGAACAGCAGCAAAAAATGCAGGCCTTTTTCGCCGCCCGGGATGGCGGGTACGACTGGGACCGCTTCAGCGGGGTGCTGATCATCTCTCTGATCTTCAGCCTGGGCATTTTCAACGCCGCTGCCCCTCCCGGCAGACAGCTGACCACCAAGGACGCTCTGCTGCTGGCCTCGGTGATGCTCACCTTCGCGGCCATGGCCAAGTTCGTGGCCCTGTACCGCTTCCCCCTGAGCCGGGAACTGTTGACCATGACCCCGGACATCTTCGTGTACAGCCTGCCCGTGGCCGGGGCCGCCGGGGTGCTGGCCCTGTTCTTTCCCTTGCTGATCTGTGTTTTTGCCGGAGCTCTGCTGGCCTTTCTCTGCACCCAGATGCTTCATGCCGGGTTCGACGTATTCCTGTTCTACCTTGTGGGCGCTGTAGGCTGCGCCATGCTCCTGCGCGGCGCCCAGACCAGGACGGACATCCTGCGCGCGGGGCTGCCCCTGCTCGGCCTGCTCCTGGGAACCTGGGCCGCCCTGAACCTTCTGGACTTCCAAAGCCTCTCCTGGCTCGCCGCAGGCGCGGCGTTCAGCGCCGCCGGAGCGATGCTGTCGATCCTATTGCTCCTGGCCTTCAGCCCGGTGGTGGAATATCTGTTCGGCTACACCTCGCGGTTCAAGCTCCTGGAAATGATGAGCCTGGAACAACCCTTGCTCCAGTCCTTGATGGTCAACGCTCCAGGGACCTACCACCACTGCCTGATCGTGGCCAACATGGCCGAGGCCGGAGCCAAGGCCGTGGGCGCCAATCCTTTGCTGGCCAAGGTCGCGGCCCTGTACCACGACATCGGCAAGATCAAGAACCCGCACTACTTTATCGAGAATCAGTTCGGCTGCGAGAACCGCCATGACAAGCTGGCCCCGTCCATGAGCGCCCTGATCCTGATCTCTCACGTCAAAAAGGGCGCTGAACTGGCCTCGGAACACAAACTGGGAGCGGAAATCACGGATTTGATCCAGCAGCATCACGGGTCGCGGCTGATCGTCTATTTTTACCAGAAAGCGCTCAAAATATGCGAAGAAAAGGGCACGGAATGTGTCCGGGAGGACGATTTCCGGTATCCGGGTCCCAAGCCGCAAACCAAGGAAGCCGGGATCATTCTTCTGGCCGACGCCATCGAGGCTTCCAGCCGAACCCTGGTGGACCCCACGCCCAGCCGAGTGCGCAACCACATCCAGAACTTGGTACGCACCGTGTTCAACGAAGGCCAGCTGGACGAATCGGACCTCAGCCTGAAGGACCTGAACATCCTCAGCGAAACCTTTCAACGCATCCTGACCGGAATTTTTCACCAACGCATCGACTATCCCAAACCCGGAATCCATGCCGCCCCAACGCCGTCCAAGTCCGAATCCGCGAAAACGCCCTCGCCCCGCCTCGCCCCGGCCCGCTGAACTCAGCCTGCTGCGGGACCCCGAGACCCTGCGCCATCCGGTTCTCCCGTTGAACCGCGCGGCGCTCCGGGATATGGTGACCCGGATTCTGGACGTCGCGGGCCTTTCCGGCGCTTTCGGCCAACCAGTGTTGGAACTTCGGATCACTTCGGACAAGGGAATCACAGACCTGCACCAAAAGCACCTGGGCGGAGCGGGCCCGACCAACGTGCTCAGCTTTCCGGCGGAGTCGGCCCCAACCTCCGAGCCCGATCCGAATATCCGCGGCTCCATCGTCATCAGCGCGGACGCGGTGCTCCGGGAGGCCTTCCTCTACGGCCAGGCCCCGCGCGACCACTTCATCCGCCTGCTGACCCACGCCCTGCTCCACCTGGCCGGCTTCGATCACGGTGAAATCATGGACGACCTGACCGAACACGTCGTCGAACACTTGCGAGAAGCCCCTGATGCTACAGCGACCTTTTAGGGCAAGAAGCAACGCCACTGAAGATGTAACCACGGGGATCACGGGGATCACGGGGGACACGAGGAACATATTCTGTAAAACCAGGGTTTATTTCCCCGTGATCCCCGTGTGCCCCGTGGTTGAAAATCTTTGTCCGACGACGGAGATGAAAGTGTCCCGGCAGCGCCAATATTTGACAACCGTGAACCCTTGATCCCACCACCCAATGCGTATCGCCCTGCTCCAAAACAACTACACTGTCGGCGATCTGGACGGAAACGCCCGCAAGATCGCCGACGCCGTCCACGCCGCGGCCCGCCAAAACGCGGCCCTGTGCGTCACCTCGGAACTGTCCCTGTTGGGCTACCCACCCCGGGACCTGCTGCTGAACAAGGGATTCATCGACGCCGGCTGGGCCGTACTGCGCACTCTGGGTCGGGACCTAGCCGACGCCCCGCCCGTGCTGGTAGGCTTGGCCGAGCCGAACACGTCCGGCCAGGGCCGCCCGCTCTGGAACTGCGCGGCCCTGTTACGCGGCGGAGAAATCCAGGACATCTTCCACAAGACCCTTCTGCCCACGTACGACGTCTTTGATGAGGACCGTTATTTCGAGCCCTTCGACGCTCCAGGCTGGTTCGAGTTGGACGGACGGCGGATCGGGGTGACCATCTGCGAGGATATTTGGAACGACAAGGACTTCTGGACGTCGCGGCGCTACCGGATGGACCCGGTGCAGCGGCTGGTCGAGCAGCGCGTGCATTGCGTGGTCAACCTTTCCGCGTCCCCGTTCCATCTGGACAAACACGGCTTCCGGCTGCGCATGCTGGCGAACATGGCTGCCAAGCATCGCCTGCCCCTGGTCTACGTCAATCAGGTGGGCGGCAACGACGACCTGATCTTCGACGGACGAGGTTGCGCCTTTGACGCCAAGGGCGGACAAATCGCGGCGGCCGCGGCCTTTGCCGAAGACCTGATCGTGGTGGATATCGAAATGAGGACGGACGAAGATTCGCATCGGAGAGCCGACCGTCTGGCTGTTGCCGTTGCGCCGGACCAAACGCCGACCGCGTCGATTGCGGTCTCTTCACCGCCCTCCATTGTGGCCGCGTCGGCTGGCGACGGGTCGCGGGAAGAGGAAGTATGGAATGCTCTGGTCCTGGGGGTCCGGGACTACCTGCGGAAAATCGGCTTCAGCAAGGCCCTGCTCGGCCTATCCGGCGGGATCGACTCGGCCCTGACCGCGGCCATCGCCGCCGAAGCCCTGGGGCCGGAAAACGTCCTGGCCGTGCTCCTGCCCTCGCCCTACACCAGCCGGGCCAGCATCGACGACGCCGTGGCCCTGGCCGCCAACCTGGGCGTCAAGCACCTCACCCTGCCCATCGAGGATCTGATGCGGGGCTTCGACGCCTCCCTGACCCAGGCCTTCGCCGGGTATGAGGCGGACGTGACCGAGGAGAACATCCAGGCCCGAATCCGGGGCAACCTGCTGATGGCCCTGTCCAACAAGTACCGGGCCATGCTGCTGACCACGGGGAACAAATCCGAACTGGCCGTGGGCTACTGCACCATGTACGGGGACATGGCCGGAGGCCTGGCGGTCATCGCCGACGTGCCCAAAACCCTGGTCTACGCCACGTCCCGCTGGCTGAACGCCCGTCGCGGGCCCGTGATCCCGGAGCGCATCCTGACCCGTCCGCCCACGGCCGAGCTCCGTCCGAACCAGACCGATCAGGACAGCCTCCCGGAATACAACATCCTGGACGCCATCCTGGAGCGCGTGGTCCAGTTGCACCAATCCAGCGAAGAAATCATCCGCGAAGGCTTCGCCCCGGAGGACGTCCACCGGGTGGTCGGGCTGATCAAAAACGCGGAGTTCAAACGCCGCCAAGCCGCGCCCGGCCTGAAAATCACCGACGTGGCCTTCGGCTCCGGCTGGCGCATGCCCATCGCGGCCCGCTGGCCGATTTAACAGGCTGTTGAAAAACCCCGCTAGCTGCGTTGCTGCAAAAAGTTCAAACCCTCACGTATGACTAAATACGCTTCGGCCTTGAACTTTTTTTGCGCCTTGCCATCGGGGGTTTTTGAACAGCCTGCAGAATCTGACAAGTTTTTAATAAAGGAGAACGATTGCATCACGAACTTCAGCCCGTCCTGACGGGCATCAGCCGCCACCTGCTGGGCAAGAAACGCGAAGTCGGGCTGGCCCTGGCCTGTCTGCTGGCCAAGGGGCATTTGCTGATCGAGGACATTCCCGGGGTGGGCAAGACCACCCTGGCCGAGGCCATGGCTCGAATCCTGGGTCTGAACATGCAGCGCATCCAGTTCACCAGCGACCTCTTGCCCGCGGACATCCTCGGCGTCTCGATCTACGACCGCAGAGAGCAGACCTTCAGCTTCCACCCCGGACCGATCTTTTCCCAGGTTATTCTGGCCGACGAAATCAACCGGGCCACGCCGAAAACCCAAAGCGCCCTGCTGGAGGCCATGGAAGAGGGCCAGGTGACCATGGACGGCCGGACCAGGGCGTTGCCCCATCCGTTTTTCGTCATCGCCACCCAGAATCCGCTCCACCAGATCGGCACCTACCCCCTGCCCGAATCTCAACTGGACCGCTTTCTGATGCGCATCAGCCTGGGCTACCCGGATGCGGCCACGGAGCGCGAACTCCTGCGCATCGACGATCCCCGTGAAGCCCTGCGCGGAGCATCGGCCTTGCTCAAGCCGGAGCGGCTTCTGGAATTGCAGCAAGCCGTCCTGGAGGTCCACGTTTCCGACGCCCTCCTGGACTATGTCCAGGCCCTGCTCAAAACCTCGCGCCGCTCAGCGGCCTTCCAGACCGGCCTCTCCCCCCGGGCCGGACGCGCCCTGCTCCGCGCGGCCCAGGCCTGGGCCTTCCTGGAAGGCCAAACCATGGTCCTGCCCGAACACGTCCAGACCGTCCTCCCCGCCGTCACCAACCATCGCCTTCAATCTTCCTTCCTCAGCCATCCCGACACCACCCAGGGTTCAGAAGAAACCGCTGCGAACCCCGCCGCCACCCTCCTCAAAACCCCGTTGCCTCATCCGTGATGGGTTCGCACGGTCCCACTTTCGTAGCTTACCGCTTGAAGGTGAGATGGAACCAAAAATTGAGGAAATTGTCGTCCATGGCGTATTTCTGGAACCGGGAACCAGGTTTGACGAACAGGGGGGACCTTGTGGATGATGTTGTAGTCTTTCTCTCTCGGACCACCCTGGTCTCCCCCACCCGCCTCCACCCGGTAATCACGGTCATCCTTCCGCCCTGCTCGGATTGCGCTCGCATTTCCCGCAAGACCGCCCCTCCCGCTAAAAGGTAACCCCTGTTACAGTAACAGCGGTTACTGTAACAGGGGTTACTGTAATGAAGATTGCTCTACCTTTTGGCCACCAAAAAGGGAACATTGCTGTTTTCGAGAGCGTTCCCGCGGCCCTGGGTGAACTCCCTTACCAAAAGTGAACGGTTGAGGAAGCAACGAATCTCATTGAGGCGTTCCCGAATCCTGGCCGCTCTGGGTCAGGATATCCGGGTACAGACCTTTCCAGAATGTACAATAATGCGCGGCCGCGGCATTGAAATACCCAAGATTGCCCGGCTCGAAATTCATGACCCGATCGTCCCGGTCAAAAATATTCCATTCCGGCGCCCCCTCGGCAACGGGTTGGCCCTCGCGGGCAAAGTGCGTGAAATAGTCCACCATCTGCTCGGCGAGTTTCTGAGAGGCCGGGGCCAGATCAGGACCGGCGAGCTGCCGGGTGTTGTCGTAATGCGGAAACATGTAGGGCAGTTCGGAGGAATGCACCGCGCCCATCTCGAAACCCGGATTGGTGGTCACCGGCGGCGCGTCACCGTCGGCGAACACGTACTGATAAACCGGCGCCAACTTGCGGATCAGCTTGGCTGATTCCAGATAAATGCAATGGTTCAGGCCAACGTCAGGGCGGAAATCCGACCATACCGTGCCCAGCGCGGCCGGGGCCGACGAGTAATTGGCAACGGGATACTGCTTCGCGATGGCTTCGGACTTTTCGTCATAGGTCTGCTTCAAGAGCGCTTCATAGTTCTCCTCGGTGATTTTCTGTCCGGCCTGCATGGCATAGGCCACGTACAGGCGCAGCTCGTCGCGCGTGCCGCCATAGATTACCGGAACCTGAACGAATTCGCCGGCCGGGAACGCCTGGGCGCCGGGCAGTGGATTGGTCTTGTTGCCGATGCTCGGCATGAAGGTCAGGATGTTCGAACCGGCAACCTTCGTCCCCGCGTCGAGCAGCTCCTTGACCGTTTTACCGCGCAGGCAGGCAAGCGAGCCATTTTCTTCATCACAGCCGACTTCCGAGGCTATCTGCCGCCCGATCTTGTTGGCATCGTCGACGCTGGGCAAAGGCGTAACGCACCCCGCGCTCATGATGATCGCCTTGTGGAACAGCCCGCGCGTTTCGTCCGGCGCGAGCAGGTGCATGCACACCCCCGAGCCCCCGGCTGATTCCCCGGCGATGGTAATGGTATCCGGATCGCCGCCAAACGCGGCGATGTTCCGCCTGACCCAGCGCAACGCGGCGCGCTGATCCTCCAGTCCGTAGCCGCCGTTGTGATCCGCGTCGAAAGACGGATGCGCCGTAAAGCCGAACACGCCGAGACGATAATTCATCGACACCATCACCACGTCGCCGCGCGTGGCCATGTAATCCAACGGATACAACGCGCTGGAGCCGCCCACGAACGCCCCGCCGTGCAACCAGACGATGACCGGACGCTTGCGCGAAAGATCCTCGACATCCTTGTAAGGCGCAGTGACGTTCAGGTGCAGACAGTCCTCGTCCTCGCTGGACTCGGGAATGCCGTAGCGCTCCACTTGCGGGCAGATGGTGCGGTATTGCGTGGCGTCCAGCGTCTCGGTCCAGGCCGAAACGGGTTGGGGAGGCGCCCAGCGCAATTCGCCCACCGGCGCCTGGGCATACGGAATCCCCTTGAATTCGCGCACGCCGTCGCGCACCACACCACGCACCGCTCCCTTGTCGGTCATCACCACGGTCGGATCAACGACGCTCGTCGCGTTCCCCTCCTCATTGACCGCCACGAAACCAACGCAGCAGAGACAGAGCATCGCCACGGCCTTCCGGAGAAAACAGCTCAAGCGCACACCACCAGTCATGACAACCTCCGCAATGTAAAAGAGTATGAGAATTGAAAAACGTCAGGTCCCACATCCGGCGTTTCAGCGGATTTGATATCCGGAGCCGCGTGGCCCGGCCACGAACCAGATAATCAATCCGATCAAGGGCAGAAGGAGGATCAGGACGACCCAGAACACCTTCGAACCGGTGCTCGCACGGCTTTGAAAAACCTGAACAATGGCCCAAACACAGGCGATGAGCAGGATCAAGCTGAATATTCCGCCGACTTCTATCACGGTTGCCTCCTGGTTCGAGTTTTTCGGGGGTTGGAATCAAGATGGTAATACTGTTATCAGTCTTCACCTACTGCCTCAAGTAACGTGAACCACGCCGTGAACCAGAACGTCGAACCTTCGCCTTCCGTGCTTTGCACCCGGATTTCGCCGCCCATCAATTCCACCAGTTCCTTGCAGATGGCCAAGCCCAACCCGGTGCCGGAATATCGGGAGTTCACGTTTTTTCCGCGAACATACGGGGAGAACAGCGCATCAATCTGGTCCGCCGGAACGCCGACCCCCGTATCCGTGACCGTGAAACGCATCAGAGCCCTTGCCCCGTCAATCGACTCCAGACCGCACAGCACATCCACCGTGCCCTGATCCGTGAACTTGATGGCGTTGCCGACGAGATTCAACAGAACTTGCCGCAGCCTGTCCATGTCACCGCCAAGAAAACCCGGGACGTTTTCCGCGATGTCCCACTTGAGGGTCAGGTTCTTTTGACGGGCTAACGGAATCATCAAATTCACCACATCTTCCACGGTCCAGCGGAGCGAGAAGGGCTCTTCCTCAAGCTCGATTTTACCGGCCTCGATTCTGGAGAGGTCCAGCAAAGAGCAGAGCAATTTGAGCATTTTTTCCGAACTCTTGGAAATGTGCGTGACGTACTCACGCTGCTCCTCATCAAGCGAGGTATCCGCAAGCAGATTGACCAAGCCGACAATCCCGCTCAGTGGAGTCCGGACCTCGTGGCTCATCTTGGCCAGGAAGTCGCTTTTGGCCCGACTGGCCTCTTCCGCGGTTTCCTTGGCTTCGGCCAACGCTGCTTCGGCCCGCTTCCGTTCCGTGATGTCCCGCAAAAATTGACGACCTGCCCTCCATTCTCATTCAGCAATGTCGAGGAGATCTCGAAGTTGCGAAGTGTTCCGTCGCTCTTGCGGTACCGGAGCTCGAACAGCTCGCAACCATTCGTGATGATGCGCTCCACTCTTTCCGCGATTTCAGACGGCGTTTCGTCGCCTTCCAGGTCTTTGATGTTCAGGCGTAGCAGCTCTCCCCTGCTGTACCCGGTCATGCGACAGTACGCCTCGTTGACGTCGACGAGATTGCCCCGCAAGTCGACGATGCAGAAACCATCCCGTATCGTATCAAGGATTGATCTCAGGTGGGCTTTTTGTTCGAGCAATGCCTTTTCTGCCAGCATTCTTTCGGTGAGATCTATATCAGTGCAGAACAACTCAGGAAGAACGCCTTCTTTTTTGACGATCGCGTGACTGGAATACACGAGGACCGGGGTGCCGTCCTTGCGTACCAGCCACCATTCGGATGCGGGGATCGTCACACCGGAATGGGCCATCTGCCGCATCGCCACTTTGACTTCCTCCCGTATTCCCGGAGGAATGACTAAGTCCAGGATATTGCGGCCCACGGCTTCCTCGGCTGAATAGCCGTAGATGTGTTCCGAAGCCAAATTCCAGTAGAAGATCGTGCCGTCCTGCCGATACCCTTGAACGGCCACGTTGGGGAAATTCTCGAGAAGATTGCGAAAACGGGCTTCGGTTTCCGCGAGTTGATCAAGTGCGATCATCAGGTGGGTGATGTCATGTATCGTGATTATCACTCCTGCTATTTTTTCTCCGTCCCTGCATGGCGCATACGTCCGACTGAGAAATCTGCGGCCATACTCCCCGGGCACCCATCCTGCCCGATACGTTCTCTCCCCACGCAGGAAGACGGTATCCAGGCAAGGTTTTATTTCAAGGTCATAACATGCGCGCCCTCGTATTCTGGAAATGAGTGTTTCGTAGTCCTTCCCAACAATTTCCATTGCGGTCATGTTGACAAGTTTTTCATATGCAGTGTTCGCGATGACGATAATGCCTTTATTGTCAACGTATGCTTGCGGATTATTCGATTCCCTGACTATTAACTTGAAAATTTTCAAGACTTCTTCAGTCTTGATTCGCTCTGAAATCTCCTGCTGATATCGAGACAGTGTCAACTCAAGATCGGTATTTCTTTCCCGAACATATTTCTCCAACTGTTCTTTATCGCGATTGAGAGCACGCTCTAGAAGAATTTGATCCGTTATATCCTGAATAAGAATATATGGTTCTTCATGTTGCTTTGACCAGGAAAGAAATCCCTGGAAAGAATCACAAAGCGATTTTCCGAGGATTTGGTGACTATATGGAGGAACTGGCTCCCGATGTTTCCAGATTGCTTCGCCGCATCAATAAACGCCTTGAACACGGATTGTTCCTCCGGCGAAACATGCTTCAAAAAGCGATTCAAGGTGGGTTTGACGGAAAAAGGCGTGTAGCCAAGAAGCTGATACAAGGAAGCGGACCAGCGAGATGGTCCGGACGAAGTCCTCAAAGCCCACATCCCGGCCAGAGAATGTCCGCAAGTCGCTTGGTTTTGTCCCGTTTTTTCGAGACAGACACCTCGTCCCTTTTCGTCCGCAACCAGAAACAGCGTGGCCAAGCATGAATCAAGAACCGCGCAAATCCGTTCCAATAACGTGATGGTCGGCTGCGACTCGCCCCGTTCAACGCGGTTATACTGTCGCAGGCTGATATCGAGCTTTAGCGCCAGTTCGGCCTGGGTCATGTTTTTCAACGTCCGCAAATATTTCAATCGCTCTCCGAGCCGGCGAACCGAATTTGACCATTGGTTCATGTGCCCCTCCTTTCGTTCCCCGAAGAGTTCTGCCCCAAACCGTCTCTCCTTTTGAGGTTGTGCCGTTCTTGACGCAAGATGCCGTGAGAGGAAGATATCGCCCGGCCCGGCCAGAATAGAGCCGGGCCGGGCGAATGATCAACCCTGCTTGAGTTGTTGCACCAGGGTGCGCAGTTCCACGGCCTGGCGGGCCAGTTCGGACACGGCCTGGGCCGACTGGTCCATGACCTCGCTGGTTTCCGTGGAGATCCGGTTGATGTCCTCCATCCCGCGGTTGATCTCCTCGCTGGCCGCGGACTGTTCCTCCGCGGCGGTGGCGATGGAGCGGACCTGGTCCGAGGCTTCCTCCACCAGGGAAACGATCTCCCGCAGAGCCTGACCCGAGACAGTGGCCAGCTTGGTGGCCTCGCCCACGGCTTCGACGGCCTGTTCCATGCCCCGGAGGCTGTCCTTGGTGCCGTCCTGGATGGCCATGATGGCGTCGCCCACTTCCTTGGTGGCATTCATGGTCTTCTCGGCCAGCTTGCGCACCTCGTCGGCCACCACGGCGAAGCCTCTCCCGGCGTCTCCGGCCCGGGCCGCTTCGATGGCCGCGTTCAGAGCCAGCAAATTGGTCTGGTCCGCGATATCCTCGATCACGGTCATGATCCGGCCGATCTGCTCGGCCTGCCGCCCGAGCTTGGTCAGATCGTCCTTCATGGCCTCGGTCGTGCTTTCCACCCGATTAATGGCCGCCACCGCCTGAGAGACCACGCTCGCGCCGTCTTGGGCCTTGCCCCGGGCATTTTCAGAACCTTCGGCCGCGGAGGAAGCATTTTTGGCCACTTCCAGGACCGTGGCGTTCATCTCCTCCATGGCCGTGGCCGTCTCCCCGGTGCGGTTCTTCTGCTCCTCCGCGCCCCGGCTGGCCTGCTCCACCTGGGCGGAAAGCTGCTCCGACGCCGTGGTCATCCGCTCCACGACGCCCTCCACGACGTCCGCGGCCTGGAGGATGTTCTCCTTGGATTGCTCCGCCTGCCGTTTGGCGGCCTCCGCGGCTTCCGAGGCGGACTTGGCCTTTTCGGTCTCCTGTTGGGCCAACGTACTCTGGCGCGCGGCTTCCCGCATCTTTTCGACCAGGGATTGGACCATGGCCTGGATGCTCTGATTCAACTGGCCGACTTCATCCTTTTGATCAATGTCCGATTTGGCGTCCAAATCCCCCTGGGCCACGGTCTCGGCATATCTCGTCAAGCGGGTCATCGGCCCGGCGACCATCCGGCTGATCGTCACACCGAGGATAACCGCCACCAGCACGCCGACGATGGCGACGATCAAAGCCAGCATTTCCAGAAAGACGGCCTTCCGATGCGCGGATTCCACTTCCGCGTCGCTGATCTCCAGGTTGATTTCCACTATTCGTTCAAGATGGTCCATCGCCTGATATTGCAGGTCGCGCACCCGGCCCATGGTCAGGTCGCCGATACGTTCAAAAAGCGCATCCGCCCGTCCAGTTTCTTCCAGGATACGATAGAGCCCTTCCAGGACTTCATCGACCGCGGGTTGCATGACCCGGCTGAACAGCCGCACGGCTTCCTGATGATTCTCAACGGTCGTGGCGGCGCGGATGGCGCCCACGGTTTGGTACACCTGGTCATGCGCGCCGCGGATGTCGCCGAGTACTTTCAGAACGGCGTCGTTGACGATGGGGCCTGCATCCGTTCGGGGATTTTCGCGCCACTTTCCAAAATCAGTCGCCTGGACATCGTCATGGCCCTCGAACGTGCTGACGCCCAACAACAGATTCGCGACCTGCAATTCCAATTGGTACAGATCTCCACGGAACTGCTGCAGTTGTTCAGCAAGTTCATCCGGATCAAGAATACCGATCCGATCGAATTCCTTATGCAGCGCCATCAATTCGTCATTCGCCTCGCCCCACCGCGGCAGCATTTGCATGAACGCCCGCCATTCCTGGGCTTCGTCGGCACGCTGAGGGAGCGGCTCGTAAATCGCCATGGCGGCTCGATATTTCTCACGGGCCTCCGCGAACTGCTTGTACTGCGCTTCGCGGACCTCCATGTTGTTGCGCGGATTAAGCAGGGTCCGCAACGACTGAGCAAGTTCAGCCATTTGGAATTCCATGATCAGAACACTCTGGACACTCGGCAGCCGCACCTCGCCGATCTCGTCGATGGAGTCCTCCATCTGTGTCAGACCATAATACCCGACACCGCCGACAAACAGCGTCAGCATTGCGACGCACAGAAATCCGGCGATGATTTTCCTGCCAATGGCAACATCACGTAAACGCATTCAGGTTCCTCCGTTCTTTAAGGTTGAAAAAAGGTAACTACTCAGTACATTTTGTGTCCGATCTTGCTCCAATCGGTGTCGGGGTCGGCGCTTCGCTATCGGAGTCGGAATCGAAACAGGAAGAAATTTAGAACGCATCCCAGCGTTTTCGATCCCGATCCCGATTCCGATTCCGACCCCGGCAACAGAATTACTCTGTGCTGAGTAGTTACGAAAAAAGTACCTCTCGGGAAAACAAGGATGCAGCCGCTTGCCAAACCCTGTTCGTTTGTCGACAAACCGATACACCCCGATACGCCTCGCGTTGCCGTCATCGCTCCATGTGCCGCATTTCCGGCCCGGAGTGGTTCCCCACGGCCCGGCGGCTTTCCTGGTAAAGATTGTTCGCTGTTACAGCCCCGACAGCATGCTCTGCTCGCCCCTGCTCAGTAGCCGGTCCAGGTCCAGCAATATCAACAACCGATCCGCCAGCTTGCCCACCCCGCTGATGTACTCGGATTCGATCCCGGCAATGATGGGCGGCGGCGGTTCCACGGTGTTGGCCGGAATGCGCAGCACCTCGGACACCGAATCCACCACGAAGCCGACGATGACGGCGTTGATCTCGATGACGATGATCCGGGTGTGCTTGTCGTGATCCTGGGCGGTCATGCCGAAACGTGTCCGCAGATCAATGATCGGAATGACCTTGCCCCGCAGATTGATCACTCCCTCCACGAAATCCGGAGCCTTGGGCACCCGGGTGATGCCCATCATCCGGATGATCTCCTGCACCTTGAGGATCTCCACCCCGAACTCCTCGTCTCCAATGTTAAACGTGACCAGTTGCAGCAAGGTTCCATCCTTGCCCGGCGACTCCTGTTGACTGTGCATTTTTCTCCTCCCATGCTGGTTCATGCTCTAAGTATTGGCCCCTTGCCCCCGGCTCACGGATCATGATCTTCAGGTTGGAGACCATGGCCGAGAAGGACTCCAAGGGGAACAAAGGCGTCAAATCTGTTCTGAAAATTATTTTAACAGTATGATGATAACACAAAAAAAGTCCGTACGTATACGTCACGAAGCGGCGTATTCGAGGCTTTTTTTGAGGGGAGGGAACAACGCTGTGAGCGTTGTTCAGGAGAGACTGGGTAAGGAGGGCATGCCGCGTCCGCGCTTTCTATTCCGCGAGAAGCGGCAGGAGGTATCTCAAAATGGTGGGACAGGCAGGATGCCTGCGCCCTGGTTCTACGCGAAGGATTGGAATGTCAGATATTGCTGCTGCCCGGGTTGCCGCGCCCATCCAGGGCGACCGCGAGGGCCGCCCCTACGGAGGATTGACGCGGCACGGATAGCTACCACACTGTTCAGGTTGCTTTTGCTCGCATCCTTAGCCTGTATAAAAAGTGAGAGGAAATCATCGCCCGGCCCGGGCTGAATCCAGGCCGGGCGAAATGATCAATCCTGCTTGAGTTGCTGCACCAAGGTGCGCAGTTCCACGGCCTGGCGGGCCAGTTCGGACACGGCCTGGGCCGACTGATCCATGACATCGCTGGTCTCCATGGAGATCCGGTTGATGTCCTCCACGCTGCGGTTGATCTCCTCGCTGGCCGAGGATTGTTCCTCCGCGGCGGTGGCGATGGAGCGGACCTGGTCCGCGGCTTCCTCCACCAGGGTTACGATTTCCTGCAACGACTGACCCGAAACATTGGCCAGCTTGGTGGCCTCGCCCACGGCTTCAACGGCCTGTTCCATGCCCCGGAGGCTGCCCTTGGTGCCTTCCTGGATGGCCATGATGGCGTCGCCCACCTCCTTGGTGGCATTCATGGTCTTTTCGGCCAGCTTACGCACCTCGTCGGCCACCACGGCGAATCCCCTCCCGGCGTCTCCGGCCCGGGCCGCTTCGATGGCCGCGTTCAAGGCCAGCAAATTGGTTTGGTCGGCGATGTCCTCAATCACGGTCATGATCCGGCCGATCTGCTCGGCCTGTTGGCCAAGTTTGTTCAAGTCGCCCTTCATGGCCTGCGTCTTCTGCTCCACCACGTTTATGGCCGCCACAGCCTGGGAGACCACGCCAGCGCCGTCCTGGGCCTTGACACGGGCCTTGTCCGATCCCTCGGCCGCGGACGAGGCGTTCTTTGCCACTTCCAGGACCGTGGCGTTCATTTCCTCCATGGCCGTGGCCGTCTCCCCGGTGCGGTTCTTCTGCTCCTCCGCGCCCCGGCTGGACTGCTCCACCTGGGCCGCCAACTGCTCCGAAGCCGTGGTCATTCGTTCCACGACGCGTTCCACAGTGGCCGCGGCCTGGAGGATATCCTCATTAGATTGCTCCGCTTGCCGTTTGGCGGCCTCCGCGGCTTCCGAGGCGGCCCTGGCCTTTTCCATCTGCTCCGCGGCCTCTCGGGCTTTGGCGTCCGCCTCGCTGATCTTAATCTTGAGGTTGGAGACCATGGTGGAGACGGACTCTTTGAGCTGACCCAATTCAGCCTTGAAATTGCCTTCCGCTTCAGCGTCCAGGTTCCCGGCGGCGACCTCGCCGGCGAAGGACTGCAAGCTCGCGAAGGGCTGGAGCAGCTCGCGACGCAGGATGACCAGAGTCGAAACAACCACCAGCACCAGCATGATCGTGCCCATAATCATCGCGGCCACGCGCAGCGCCGTGATCGGCGCGAAGGCTTCAGCCTCATCGATCTCGGCCAGCAAGGCCCAATGCGTATCACCGATGGAAATACGCGTATAAGCCGAGAGCACCGGATTGTCGTTGTAATCAAGGAAAATCCCGACGCCGGTCGCTCCGGCCAAGGCCTTTCGAACGGGTTCGGTGTCCACCTTGCCTTTGATGGGGTCGGCAAACGAAGCCTTGACCGTATGGTTGACCGGGTCGAGATAGGAATCCGAGCGCATCAGCTTGTCCTGGCCCACCAGGTAGGTTTCTCCGGTTCGGCCCATGCCCGAGCGCAGGGTCGTCAAGGCGTTGACCTCCCCCAAGGAGACCTGCAAGGCGACGACCCCCGCGACCCGCCCCCCTTGGTGAATCGGTCCGGCGATGAAGGCGGCCGGTTCGCCGTTGGACGGGCTGTAGGGAGAAAAGTCGATGAACACCTGCCCGCCCTGCATCGCCCCGGCCCAGGCCTTGGCGAGTCCGCTGTTGGCAAGTACGCCTTTGGACAAGTCCTCTCCCAAATCTGGCTCCTCGGCCTGGGTGAACAGGATCCGACCGTCGCCGCCAATGACGAAAACGTCGTAGTAGCCTTGCACGGTGACATACCCTTCCAGGTCGGGCAAAAACTCCTGATGAAGCGATTTGTAACGCCTTGCTTGAATATCCATCCTGGCACCGGGCCGGACGCCGGATGCTGCGGCGTGGTCGGCGAACTCATCCAGAGCCCGGCCGGCGGCATCGTCGCTCTGAAGCATGTTCAGGTCGCCGAACCACCTCTGTATCAGTCCTTCCAGGGCGTGCTTCTTCACGTCTCTTACGGATTCAAGCTGCTGGAAAACCGAGGTCGAAACGGCCTCAGCCCCTTTATAAGTCCCGTACCACCCCACTACGGCCATAGGGATTATGCTCACAGCCAACGTGAAGCAGATCATCTTCGTCTTCAGATTCAATTGCACTATTCCTCCTTAGTTAGTTGCTCTCCAGCTTACATCCTTGACAGTACGCTATGGCCTTGCCCCTGGCTCACGGATCATGATCTACAGGTTGAGACCATGACCGAGAGCGTTGGAAAACAAGGCGTCAAACCTGCTCTGGATATTATGTAAATTTATGATGATAACAGCAAAATGACCGTGCGTATACGACATGAAATGGCGTATTGGCGATATTTTTTGAAAGGGAGGGGCTGACGTCGAGGAGGAGAGAGCTTGGCTGGGCGGTGAGGATCGGGAATGGATGGCGAAATGTTGAAATATATCAGGTGGCAGTGTCGTTGGAAAATGTGCGACCTCGACATAAAAGCGCCGGGAGGCGCGCCGCCTGAATGGCGGCGCGCTGCGCTGGTCCTACTCCTCAGCGGCCTGCACCCGATTACGCCCGGATTCCTTGGCTTTATAGAGGGCGCCGTCCGCTGCGTCCACCAGGCTCCGGGGCAATGCGGCCGGCTGGGCGAAGCTGGTGGCGTGGCCCAGGGAGACGGTTATGTGGTCCGCGACCGGGGAGTGTTCGTGGGGCAGTTTGAGGTTGGAGACGGCCTCGCGCATGGCCGAGGCGATCATCTCGGCTCCTTGAACGTCGGTCTCCGGGAGCAGGGCCGCGAACTCCTCGCCGCCGTAGCGGGCGACCAGGTCCGCCGGACGTTGAACCACGGAGCGCAACGCTCCGGCCACCTGTTGCAGGCAGATGTCCCCGGCCCCGTGGCCGTAGTTGTCGTTATAAGGCTTGAAATGGTCGATATCGATCATGACCACGCTGATGGGCAGGGCGTTTCGGGATGCGCGCTTCCATTCATGCTCCAGGCTCTGGTCGAAACTGCGCCGATTGGCGATTCCGGTCAGCCCGTCCACCATGGCCAACCGTTCCAGCATTTCCGTGCGGGCCTTCAACTGGACGTGGGTGCGTACCCTGGCCTTGACCACCGGGATGCTGAACGGCTTGGTGATATAGTCCACGGCCCCGAGGTTCAGCCCCAGGGCCTCGTCCTCGCTGGAGCTTTTGGCCGTGACGAAGATCACGGGGATGTCCTTGGTTTCCGGAGCGTTCTTGAGCCGCCGGCAGACTTCGTACCCGTCCATCTCCGGCATCATGACGTCCAGCAGGATGATGTCCGGCGGGTCGTCGGACGCGGCGATAATCAGGGCCTTTGGGCCGTTGGCCGCGATGCGCACCCGGTAGTCCGTGCGCAGGGCCTCGGCCAGTACCTGGATGTTGACGGGAACGTCGTCCACGATCAGTACGGATCGGAGTTCCTGGGATTCGGACATGGGTCATGCTCCTTGTTCCGGTTGCGACGACACGGCGGTTCGCATCGCCTGGAGGACGGCGAAGGCGGATTCGTAATCAAAGCGTTCCAGACAGCGCCGCACTTCCTCCATCAAGGCCCGCTCTTCTCCGGCCAAGGCCCGTTCCAATCGCTCCAGCACGGCTTCCTCAACCAAGTCCCCGCCTTCCACCAAACGGATCATCCGGTCCAGGATTGCCAGGGCGACCTCGGCATCCGGCTCTCCTGAAGCATCCGGAATATTTTGGATATCCGTGCTATTGGCGACGGCGATCCACTTGGCCAGGACGGCGAACAGTTTGTGTTGTTCAATGGGCTTGGACAGATAGTCGTCCATGCCCGCGGCCAGACATTCTTCCCGGTCTTGAGCCATGGCCCCGGCGGTCATGGCGATGATCGGAATGTGGGGTTCACGGTCGTAGGGTTCACGGTTCACGGTTGTTTCCGTGGTGTCGTCGGCATGGGTTGCAATTGGCGCAACTCCGTCGGGCGCACCGCAGTGCGCCCCTACACCAATACCGTCATCCGCCGTTTCTCCAACCGTTGAACCGTTGAACCGTGAACCCTGAACCTCCGCGGCGCGGATGCGTCGGGTCGCCTCCAGACCGTTCATCACCGGCATCTGCACGTCCATCAGCACGGCGTCGAACCGATGGGGGCGGTCGACGTCCTTCACGGCCTTGGCGTCCTCGAAAACCGCTTGCACCGCCTGGACGGCCTCCAGCCCGTTATGAGCAACGGTGACCCGCAAACCGGCCTGCTGGAGATATTCCCGGGCAACTTCCTCGTTAATGACATCATCTTCGACCAACAAGATCCGCGCCCCCCGAATGGACTCGACCAAGGTCCGGATATCCGGAAGGTTCGTCGCGGTGAAGGAAGCGGAAGGTTGCCCGAGTTCCGTTTCCGCCACGGATTGAAAGTTCGCGGTGAGCACGAAGGTGCTGCCCCGGCCCGGAACGCTTTCAAAGTCCAGGTCGCCGTGCATCATTTCGGCCAGGAATTTGCTGATGGTCAGCCCCAGCCCCGTGCCGCCGAATTTGCGGGTGGTGGACGCGTCGGCCTGGGTGAAAACAGTGAAGAGCCGTTCCCGCTCCTCGGGCTTGATGCCGATGCCCGTATCTTTCACGGCGAACCGTAGTCGAACCTGTTCAGCGTCTCGTCCCACCAGACCGACGCGCAGTTCCACTCCGCCGCGTTCCGTGAACTTCACGGCGTTGCTCAGCAGGTTGCTCAGGGCCTGTTCCAGGCGCAGCGAGTCGCCCACAAGGCTGCGGGGAACATTCGGTTCCACCAGAAAGGAGAGATCCAGTCCTTTTTCTTTGACCGGCGCTTCCATTAATGCGCTCAATTGATCCAGGACCTCATTCAGGGCAAAAACCCGCTGCTCCAGAACCAGCCGCCCGGCCTCGATCTTGGAATAGTCCAGGATATCGTTGAGGATGCGCAACAGCATCCTGGACGAGCGCAGCACCTTTTGCAAATAGTCGCGCTGCGGGGGATTCAGTTGAGTTTCCAGGCAAAGCTGGGTCAGGCCGATCACCGCGTTCAGGGGAGTGCGGATTTCATGACTCATGTTGGCCAGAAAAGTGCTTTTAGTTTTGAACGCCGTCTCAGCCGCCTCCTTAGCCTGGACCAGATCCGCTTCAACCTGCTTGCGATCGGAAATATCCACCACCATGCCGACGAAGTTGACCACCCTCCCTTGTTCGTCCCGGATCGCGGCCACGGAAAGATCCGCCCATACCACCCGGCCGGACCTGGTGAGGTAGCGCTTTTCCAGACGATAATCCTCACGCTCGCCGCCCATGATTTCCTTGAAGAACTCCACTTCCAAGGAAATATCGTCCGGGTGCGTGAATCGGCTGAAATTCATGCCGATCAACTCGCCCCCCGGGTATTCGAGCAGATGAGCGAAGCTGTCGTTGAAGGTGATGATGCTCCCGGTTTCGTCCGCAAAGGCGATTCCGGTCACGGCTCGTTCAAAGATGCCGCGATACCGCGCCACGGCTTGGGCCAGGGCCTGCTCGGTCCGCTTGCGCTCCGTGACGTCCCGGGCCGCCGAGTGGATGATTTCCCCCTGGGGTTTGGAACGCCACTCGATCCATCGATACGAACCGTCCCGGGCGCGAAAACGATTTTCAAAAAACAGCACGTCCTGTTGCGAGTTCAGGTGCGTGCTTGCGGCCTGGGTCTGGTCCACGTCGTCGGGGTGGACAAAGTCCAGATACGGTCGGCCCTCAAGCTCGGAAAGCGGATATCCGAGCACTTTTTCCCATTCAGGGTTCAGCCGGATAAATCGCCCGTGGACGTCGGCAATGCAGAGTAGATCCAGGGAGACGTTGAAAAACCGTTCCAACTCAACGCTCTTTTGCCGCAATGCCTCATCCGCCGCGGCCATGCTCGCCGCGACATGAGCCCGTCGCCGTTGGTCGGCCCAAAGCACGAGCACCGAGGCCGCGGTCAACAGGGCGAACAGGCCTCCCAACGTGAAGACATATGCTTTCCAGGAAGCATACAGCGCGTCCAGGTCGCGACCGAGCCAGACGAGCAACGGATAGTCCATGTTCAGGGACGACGGTTGCATCGCGCTCAGGGCGACCATCATCCCGTGATCGCGAAAATGAACGACGCCTCCGCTCTCGTCGGCATTGACCGAAGGCGTCGCAAGGGCGTCGGCTCGGAGCAGGTCCTGGGCGGGCCGGGTCATGTGCTCCGGGATGGTTAAAAAGTGTTGTCCCTCTCCATGGGCCGCGGAGACCCACATATCCGGAGCATAGCGCACGGAATCGAAGATGATTTTGAAAAAATCCGGATTGATGGTCGCGCTGACCACGCCGTCGAATTCCCCCTCCGGCCCGGGAACCATGCGCACCACGTTCAAGGCCCAGACCCCCAGGGCCGTGGTAAAGGGAGGACCGACATACAGAGTGTCGGCGTCCGGGGCGCGCAACGGGGCTTGAAAATAGGCGCGCTCAAAAAAACCGGTCCCGAGCACTTCCGGACGGTTGCCCGCCACGACCACGCCCTGGGCATCCAGGATAAGCAACGTCCGCACCACGGGCATGGCTTGGACAAATGCCTTCAGGCGGACATTGGCCCGGTCCAGGCCGTCGGCTTGCCCCTTCCAGGTTTCCAACTCATCCACGATGCTGCTGAGAATCTGATTGACGGAGGAAAGCTGGAGCGTCAGATTGTCCCGCAATACCCTGACCTGTCCGGACAACCGTTCCTGCTCAAAGGCCTCGACTTCACGGTAGTCGCTGTACAACGTGTGCGCGACGAACCCGCCGAGAGCCGACAACAGGGCCCCCAGCAGCAACCATTCCGTCAGATAGTGTCGTTTCATGAAATACGATCTCGTGGGTGGGCGATTCCGGGCACGAACACCGCTTTGCTGAGCACGCGCCCGAGATACCGGCCGAAATACCGGCGGACATTCATGACTACTCTGTTACGAACAGCTGTATCCTGGGCACAGGTCCGGGCAAAGTCAATCACAGCCTAAAAAGGCGATACGGACTGGTGACGGGCCGTTTTGTTCTCTGCAAAATATCTGTATTTCAAAACTGTAGATTGCAGCATGTTCTAAGGGAACCTCCAGGGTGGGCCAGGAATCATCGAAATCGAAATCGAAATCGTGATCGAAATCGATTTTTGGTAACTTTCCGATTTCGATTTCGATTTCGATCACGATTCAGAGCGCCTGTAGTGCGAGAACAAAAATGCCCTGCGGACTGGTGACGAACGGGTTGACAGCGAAGCCGGACCTCCATAGGCCTCACGCAACCCTCAAAACAAAGGATCGTCGCGCCCGCCATGCCCTCCCCCAACGCCTTGTTCACCGCTCTGTACGCCTCGCAAGACTTCTTGCGCCGCAACATCCTCGCCGCCGGACAAGTCTGCGCGGCGTTGTTCAAAGTCATGATCCCGGTGATGATCGTGATGAAGGTATCCCAGGAATTGGGTCTGGTGGACGTGGTCGGCCGGGGCATGGGGCCGATGATGGAGCTGTTCGGGCTGCCCGGTCCCATGGGGCTGGTCTGGGCCACGGCGCTTTTGACCAATCTCTACGCCGCGGCCGTGGTTCTGATCACCTTGCTGCCGGAAGCGCCCCTGACCTCGGCCCAGGTCACGGTCCTGGCGACCATGATGCTCATCGCCCACGGCTTGCCCGTGGAATTGAGCATCGCCCGGCGCTCCGGGGCCCGGGTGCGTACCCAGCTCGTCGTGCGGATCGGAGCGGCCATGCTCTGCGGCTGGCTGCTGCATCTGGGCTACGGATGGCTGAATTGGGGGACCACGCCGGTCCAGCCGTCCTGGTTCCCGGACGCTCCACCGGCAGGCTGGACAGCCTGGATGCTGCGGGAAGTCCGCAATCTGGCGGGAATCGCGGTGATTGTATTGATCATGCTCATGCTCCTGGACGTGCTCAAGCGTCTGGGCGTCACGGACCTGATGATCCGCCTGCTCTCCCCGTTGCTCAAATCCATGGGCATCGGCCGGGAAGCCGGGACCATCACCATCGTCGGCATGACCCTGGGCCTCTCCTACGGTGGAGGGCTGATCATCCACGAGGCCCGGTCAGGACGCATCCCGGCCAAGGACGTCTTCCTGGCCCTGACCTTCATGGGCCTGTGCCACAGCCTGATCGAAGACACCCTGCTGATGCTCCTGCTGGGCGCGGACGTCAGCGGCGTGCTTTGGGCCAGGATGGCCTTTTCCCTGGTCTTTCTCTGGATCCTGGCCTGGACCGTGGCCCGCCTCCCGGAAAGGGTGATCAACGCCTTACTGATTCGTCCCCGGACGCCTTGAAAATTACAGCGGGAGCGGAAGGAATTTTATTCAGTCACCGATGAATACATTTACTCATCGGCGACTGAATACTAAACAAAGCTCCAGGATTAAAGCAGACAGGCTTGAGGGTCCACGCCCCAGATGTTTTGGGCGTAGTCCATGACCGAGCGGTCGCTGGAGAACTTGCCCATGTTGGCGGTGTTCAGAATGGAGCGCCGGGTCCATTCGTCCTGGTCCCGGTAGAGGGTGCTGACCTGTTCCTGACACTCCACGTAGGCCCGGTAGTCCGCCAGGACGCAGAAGTAGTCACCGTGGTGCAGCAGGTTGTCGATAATCGGCGCGAACAGGCCGTGATTGTGGGGGGAGAAGACGTTGCCGGAGATCATGGACAGCACCTGCTTCAGCTCCGGATCGTTTTCGCAGAATTGCCAGGGATTGTACCCGCCGCGGCGCAACGCCTTGATCTCGTCGGCGGTGCGGCCGAAGATGAACATGTTTTCCGCCCCGATCTCTTCCAGCATTTCCACGTTGGCCCCGTCCAGGGTGCCGATGGTCAGAGCCCCGTTGATGGCGAACTTCATGTTTCCGGTTCCCGAGGCTTCGAAGCCGGCCGTGGATATCTGCTCGGACAATTCCGTGGCCGGGATGATCCGCTCGGCCTGGGACACGCAATAGTTGGGCAGAAAAACCACTTGCAGCCGACCGGCCACGTCCGGATCGGGGTTGACCACGTCGGCCACGCCGTTGATCAGCCGGATGATCAGTTTGGCCATGAAATAGGCCGGCGCGGCCTTGCCGCCGAAAAACACGGTTCGGGGGACGACATCCTTTGCGGGGTCGGCCTTGATCCGGTTATAGAGGGTGATCACATGCAGCACGTTGAGCAGCTGGCGCTTGTATTCATGGATGCGCTTGACCTGCACGTCGAACATGGCGTCCAGGTTGCATTCAAAGCCCAGCTTGCGGCTCACGTACGCGGCCAGGCGCTCCTTGTTGGCCCGTTTGACGTCCCGCCACGCCGTCCGGAAGGCTTGGTCATCGGCATGGGGAATCAGATCGTGGAGCCGGTCCAGGTTGTACAGCCAGTTGCCGGAAATCTTTTGTGAGATCAATTCGGCAAGACCGGGATTGCACTGGTTCAGCCAGCGCCTCGGGGTGACGCCGTTGGTCACGTTGCGGAACCGCCCTGGAAATACGGCGTGGAACTCCGGAAACACCGAGCTTTTGATGATCTCCGTGTGCATGGCCGCCACGCCGTTGACCGAAAAGCTGCCCACAATGGCCAGATTGGCCATGCGCACGGCCTTTTCCGGGTGTTCCTGGATGATGGACAGCCGGGATTTACGACCGGCAGGGTCGGGATGGCCGTCGTCCAGTCCGTCCAGCCACTGCATAAAGCGGTGGTTGATCTCGTAGATGATTTCCATGTGTCGGGGCAGGACCCGCTGGATCAGGGAGCAGGGCCAGGTTTCCAAAGCCTCTGGCAGGATGGTGTGATTGGTGTAGGCGAAGACCCTGGTGCACAGATCCCAGGCCGTGTCCCAGTCCAACAGTTCCTCGTCCACCAGGACGCGCATCAGTTCGGGAATGGCGATGGTCGGGTGGGTGTCGTTGAGCTGGATGACCACCATTTCCGGTAGCTGATCAAACGTCTCGAACTTTTTTTTGTAACGGCGCAGAATGTCGTCCAGGGACGCGGCAACGAAGAAATACTGCTGACAGAGCCGGAGCACCCGGCCTTGGAGCTTGTCGTCGCTGGGATAGAGCACCTTGGAGATGGTCTCGTCCCGGATCTTGGCCTCCAGCGCGCCGATGTAGTCTCCGGTATTGAAGAACTCCAGGTTGAATTCCGTATCCGACTTGGCGGCCCAGAGCCGCATGTTGATGGCCCGACCGTTGCGGTACCCCGGAACGAGCAGGTCGCAGGCCATGGCCAGGACTTTTTCCGTGTCCACCCAATCGTGACGCAGCCGGCCCTGGTCGTCCACCCAGGTCCGGACCCGGCCGAAAAAGTTGACCGGGGTCATGAACCGGGCCCGGTCGAACTCCCAGGGGGTGCCATGCTTGGTCCAGTTGTCCGGCTGCTCCACCTGGGCCCCGTTTTCGATGGTCTGGTGAAACATGCCGTAATCGTAACGGATGCCGTAGCCGTAGCCGGAGATGCACTGGGTGGCCATGGAGTCCAGATAGCAGGAGGCCAGGCGGCCCAGACCGCCGTTGCCCAGCCCGGCGTCCCACTCCACCTCGGCCACGTCTTCCAGGTCCAGGCCGAATTCGGCCAAGGCTTCCTTGGCCAGATCGTGCAACCCCAGACAGTGCAGACTGTTCAACAGCGACTTGCCGTGCAGATATTCCATGGACAGGTAGTACACCCGCTTGGCCTGTTCATTGTAGTACGAACGCTGGGTTTTGATCCATTGCGCGATCATCCGATCGCGGATGGCCAGGGCCAGGCCGTTATAATACGTGAATGCGTTGGGCCGGGCATAATCGTTGCCCAGACTGGTCACCACGTGCCGCACGATGTCGCGCTTGAGCCCTTCCACGCTGTCGCCGCCGTGCAAATCGCCGTCCCACTGGACGAGACGACTTTTCCGGTCCGGGGAGGCTCCCGCTTCTGCTTTGCCCTTATTCTTCTTGGCCATGGAATTGTCCTTTTTTGTGTATCTACTCAGCACATTTTGTATCCGCCCTTGCTCCGACAATCGGAGTCGGGGTCGCTATCGGAATCGGAATCGGAACAGGAAAAATTTGAACGCTTCCCAGCGTTTTCGATCCCGATTCCGATCCCGACACCGACACCGGCAACGGCACCGGCACCGGCACCGGCACCGGCACTACTCGGTGCTGAATAGTTACCTTTTTTGTTTAATTGCTCCACTGTCCCGACGATCACCGTATCCCGCGACAATCCGTGAACGTGCCCGGAATCCTAGCGAAGATCAGGGTGTGTTGCAAACGCAATCGTGATTGTAGACACGCCCGGAATCAGCTAGAGGAAAAGCAATCGGGGCTTTCCTGGAAAGCCTGGTCTTTGACGACGAGCCCCGGACAGGAGATACGCGAATGATTCTCGTGACCACCCACGTCAACACCGACTTCGACGCCCTGGCGTCCATGGTCGCCGCCGCCTTCCTGCATCCCGGCGCAACGCGCCTTGTCCCGTCCCACGTGCAGCCGGCGGTGCGCGACTTCCTGGCCGTGCACTGGGATATGCTCCGGCTGAACCACCGGGACTCCGTGGACCTGGCCGCCGTGGACGAGTTGGTGGTCACGGACACTTCCAGTTGGGAACGGTTGGACGCAATGCGGGACCTGGCCGCTCGGGACGACCTTCCGGTAACCGTCTGGGACCACCACATGGCCCGCGGAACCATCGCCGCCACGAAGGAACACCGGGAAGAGGTCGGGGCCGCGGTTACCCTGCTTTTGGAACGCTTTCAGGCCCAGGACACGGCCTTTTCCCCGATCCACGCCACCTTGTTTTTACTTGGCATTTACGACGACACCGGTTCCTTGTCCTTTCCCAACACCACGGCTCGGGACGCGCGGATGGCCGCCTTCCTGCTGGAGAACGGGGCGGACCTGAACGTGGCTTGCGCGTACCTGGACAGTTCCCTGGACGACCGTCACCTGGATCTGTTTTCCCGGATGCTGGCCGAACCGGAAATCGTCCGCCTTGACGACCTGCGCGTGGGAGTCTGTGTCCAGGACGCCCGCAAGGAATTGAACATGTTGCCCACGGTGGTCTCCAAGTTCATGGAGATTCAAGGGCTCGACGCCGCATTCGGGATTTTCCCCATGGGTTCCCGCAAGACCGCGGTCATCGGACGCGGCAACCCCAAGCTGTTCGACGTGGGCGCCGTGGTCCGCCGCCTGGGCGGCGGAGGCCACCCCGGGGCCGGTTCCGCCGTTGTCCAGGCCTCGTTGGAATCGACGCGAAGCCAAGTCCTGGAACTGATCCGCAAGGCCCGAACCAGCCAGACGCAAGTCCGCGAACTGATGACCCCGGTCTCCGCCGGACTCAGCCCCACGCACACCCTCCGGGAAGCCGCGGCCATCCTGGAGCGACCAGAGAACCAAAGCGCTTCAAGGACCGACGGCCGGCCCGGAAACCAACTTGGCCGCCAAGCCTTGCCGGTGGTGAACGAACAAGGCAGACTTCTGGGCGTCTTGCATAAAAGCCAACTCCGGAAAATCAAGCAAGATCGGCAATGGGACAAATCCGTGACCTCCATGCTCCACCACAACGTCCCCGTCGTGCATCCGGACCAGGGCCTGCGCGAGGCCCTGCATCTGATGACCCATTCCGATCTGGGATTCCTGCCTGTTGTGGAAGATGATCGTTTGGTCGGTGAGATCACCAGGGCGTCCGTCATTTTGAATATGTACGAATTGTGATTTGCTTCGCGGGGATGGACCAATCGTCACCGTTGGGCACGGCGCGCAGGGCAGATTTGTTCTCAAAACCAAATCGGTATCGACATCGCGATGGAAATCGAAATCGGAAAAATGCCGTGCATACCTCGTGTTAAGTCATCTTCTTGGACATGAGGTTCGATTTCGATCACGATTTCGATACCGATAGATTCAGGATAGCAACTGAACCGAACATGGAGATTTCATGATCCCCACGTCTCCCAGCGACTCCCTCCATGACTATGAAGCACTCGTGGCCAACACGCCCATGGGCGTATTCACGGCCACCCCGGAAGGCCGGTTTCTCAGCGCCAATCCGGCCATGGTCCGCTTGCTGGGATACAACTCAGAAGAAGAGTTGCTGGCATCGGTGACGGACATCGCCGTCCAGGTGTTCGCCGATCCGGAGGACCGGGAGACATTGGTCCGCCTTCTGGATCAGAACGACGAGCTTGTGAATTATGAATGCCGCTTGGTCCGCCGCGACGGTACGCCGCTCTGGACTTCGGCCACGGTGCGCGTGGTCCGGGCCTCCGCCGGGCGGGTGCTGCTCCACCAAGGGTTTCTTTCGGACATTTCAGAACGCAAGCGCACGGAATCGATCATGGCCGCCCGGGACCGGCTTCAACACCTGGCTCGCTCCGGAAGTTTGGCCGAACTGCTCCGGGCCACGCTGGCTGAAGCCGAACAACTCACCGCCAGTCGGATCGGTTTTTTTCACTTTCTTGAAGACGACCAATCCACCATCGTCCTTCAAACCTGGTCCACCAGAACCGTCATGGAAAGCTGCACCACCGGTCCCTCCGCCGGTACCCACTACCCGGTGAGCAGAGCCGGGGTCTGGGCCGACTGCGTCCGCACCCGCGCCCCGGTGATCCACAACGATTATGCCGCCCTGCCCCACCGTCGGGGGCTGCCCGAGGGCCATGCCCCGATTCTCCGGGAAATGGTGGTTCCGGTGCAGCGCGACGAACGGATCGTGGCCATTCTCGGCGTGGGCAACAAGCCCACGGATTACGGAGCCGAGGATCTGGACGTCCTGGCCTCCCTGGCCGATCTGGCCTGGGACATCGCCGAGCGCAAACGAGCCGAGGAAACTCTGCTGGAAAGCGAGGAACGCTACCGACGGATCACGGAATGTCTGACCGATTATCTGTACACCGTCCGTGTTGAGGACGGCCGGGCCGCTCAAACCGTGCACAGTCCGGCCTGCGTCGCCATAACCGGCTTCACGGACGAGGAATTCGCCGCGGATCCCTACCTTTGGATCAACATGGTCCTGCCCGAGGACCAAGAGCTGGTCCGGGAGCAGGCCCGCAAGGTGCTCGAGGAGGGCCGGGCCGAGCCGGTGGAACACCGGATCATCCGCAAGGACGGTCAACGGCGCTGGGTGAGCAACACCATCGTCGCCAGGCTGAACTCCCAGGGGGAATTGACGGCCTACGACGGCCTGATCAAGGACATCACCGAGCGCAAAAGCATGGACCAGGCCCTGCGCGAAAGCGAAGTCAGGGTCCGGAACAAGCTCGACGCCCTGCTCTCTCCGGACGGAGACGTGGGCGAGTTGGACCTGGAAGACATCATCGACACACGGGCCATCCAACTGCTGATGGAGGACTTCCACCGCCTGACTCACATCGGCAGCGCCATCGTGGACCTGCA
This sequence comes from Desulfonatronum lacustre DSM 10312, assembly GCF_000519265.1. Taxonomy (NCBI): domain Bacteria; kingdom Pseudomonadati; phylum Thermodesulfobacteriota; class Desulfovibrionia; order Desulfovibrionales; family Desulfonatronaceae; genus Desulfonatronum; species Desulfonatronum lacustre. Next base: position 821,523 of record NZ_KI912608.1, on the reverse strand, counting down.
CGGCAAAGTGCTGGTAGCCTCCGGATGGCAGGACATCTGCACGAAATTCCACCGATCCCACCCCGACGCCCTGCGCAATTGCATCGAAAGCGATACATTGCTCTCCACCGTGGGCGAACCCGGGACCTTCAAGCTCTACAAGTGCAAGAACAATCTCTGGGACATGGCCACGCCGATCATCATCGGCGGCCGTCACCTGGGCAACATGTTTCTGGGCCAATTCCTGTTTACGGACGACATGCCGGATCGAGAGCTGTTCCGGGAACAGGCTCACAGGTACGGCTTCGACCCCGAAGCCTACCTGAATGCGCTGGACCGGGTACCGCGATATGACCGGAACACCGTCGACCAGGCCATGGCCTTCTACGCCCGCCTGGCGGATCTGGTGTCCACCCTCAGCTTCGGCCAGGTCAAGCTGGCCCGGGCCATGGCCGAGCAGGACCAGGTCAAGGACGAACTGCGCCAGGTCAACGCCCGACTTGAAGGGACCCTGGCGGACAAGGACAAGTTTTTCGCCATCATCGCCCATGACCTGCGTTCGCCGTTCATCGGCTTTCTCTCCTTCATCCGTTTGATGGTCGGGCACATCGAGGACATGAGCCAGGAAGACATCCGCAAACTTGCCGAGGACATGAAAGGCAGCGCGGAAAATCTCTACAACCTGCTGAACAATCTCCTGGACTGGGCCCGGATGCAACGCGGCATCACCCCCTTTGAGCCCCAGCCGCAACCTCTCACGACCCTGATCCGGGGCACCCTGGAACTCATCGAACCGAGCGCCCGCCAAAAAGCCATCGCCGTACGCTGCTCGGTCCCGGAACACATCTCCATCCTCGCCGATCCTCCCATGCTCAGCACCGTGGTCCGCAACCTGCTGTTCAACGCGGTCAAATTCACCCAACGTCAAGGCGAGATCACGATCACCGCGGAACAGGACGAGGAAACAGTCCGCATCTCGATCCGGGATACCGGAGTGGGCATGGACGAGACCATTCTATGCGGCCTCTTCGCCCTGGATCGCAGAACCTCCCTGCGCGGCACCGAAGGCGAACGCGGCTCGGGCCTGGGCCTGCTCTTGTGCAAGGAGTTCATCGAAAAACACGGCGGCCGAATCTGGGCTGAAAGCAAGCCAGGGCAAGGGACGGTCTTCACCTTCTCGTTACCCCGGATATCTCTCGATGGAGACATTCCTACTCAAAAAGATGGAACGTGTGACCAATGACCAACCTGCCCCAAGACCGTGGAGCCCGACATTGAATCGGCGATCATTCCTCACCCTGATCCCGACGGCGCTCCTTTTCGGGTGTACGCATCGGGAAGTGGAAAAAGGCATCAGATCGACCCATCGCGCCCTTTCCGGGGATGTGGCCGGGGCCGTAGGGGCATACATTCCGACATCCGGCGTTCCGGAGGTCGATCAACTAGTCCGGCGTCAGGTTTCCACCCTGATCAGCAAAATTCAACGGTACTGGAAAGACCGGAAGGTTCCCACGGAAACCGAGTACGTCAAATACACCGACGACTATCAAAGCCGCGCCGTGGTGAACTTTGAAACCGGACGCATCCGCGTGGAAACCAGAAGACAGGATGCTCCCCGGGACGCGCTCCGGCATGCCATTGTCGCGACCCTGCTCACCCCGGAAGACCCGACCACCGTGGACCTGCTCAGCGACAAGGAGGTCAAAATCGGCGGACAACCCTTTCTCTTCGGCCTGGTCGTGGACCATGAAAACCAGAATATCCGCTGGGCCTGGCGAGCCGAGCGCTATGCGGACCACCTGCTCCGGACACGCTACGAAACAAGCGGGTCCGGGCGCTCGCGGGTCCATTTCGTTGCCTTCGAAATGGTCCGGGAATACCAGGGCCGACAGCAGTTCAAATTTCAGGATTCCGTGATCCGAAACGCCGGAAGATTCAACCAGCCCCCGGACCTGATCTACGCGATCATGGAGGCGGAAAGCAGCTTCAATCCCTACGCCGTAAGCCACGTTCCGGCCTACGGCCTGATGCAGATCGTCCCGACCACCGCGGGGCGGGACTGCCACCAGCTCCTCTACGGCCGTCCGGGCACCCCGACCAGAGAGTATCTGTTCGTTCCCGAAAACAACATCCGCATGGGAACGGCCTACCTGCACATCCTCGACACCCGATACCTCAAAATGGTCCAAAACCCGAGAAGCCGGGAATACTGCGCGATCGCGGGATACAATACCGGAAGCGGCAACGTGCTGCGAGCCTTCCACCGCGACCGCAATCAAGCCGTCGCCAGAATCAACGCAGCCTCACCGCAAGAAGTGTACGAACGCCTTGTCCGAAATCTGCCGTACCAAGAGACACGCAACTACCTGCCCAAGGTTGTCCGGCTCAAGTCAAAATACGCGGCACTGCGATAGCCCTCAAAACGTATGGGATAAGCGTATCGAAATTCCGATGGACGGAGGACGCTATGACTGGCGAGCTTCGGGCTTGGGATAATCAGAAGAAGCCGCCTCGAACCCAGCCGCCACCCTCCTCAAAACCCCGTTGCCTCATCCGTGACAAAAGAGAGGGATGAGACCTGAGGGCTGAAACTTGAAGAATTGATCGCGCCGACCCGTAATCCATTCCCCTCCAGGGATGAGCCAGGGGGTGGGCGGTTACACGCGCAGGTCCAGACCGGCGTAGCCTGTCCCGGCCTGACCAAAGACCATGCCGCCGCCGGCAAAAAGGGACGAGCTGGACAGCGAGGACTCGAACCAGACGGCCATATTCTGCATGCTCAGGCTTTGGCGCAGTTCCATGGGGGAAAGCTTGCGTTCCGCGATGCCGGTCAGCTTGCTTAACTGCACGTCCTTTTCGAACATCTCAGCCATGTCCGGGTTGTCGAGGAAATATTGATCGACGACCGCCTTGTCCGGGTGGTTCCCGTTGGCCTCGATCAACCCCGTGGACGGATCAAGGCTAAGGCTGAGGGAGGTCGTTGTGTTCACCCCCAGCGCGGCCATGTCCGCCTTGAAGCTGTCAGACCATTCCTTCTCCCGGCTTTCCTTGTAGTTTAACACGTCTTGGAAGGTAAGCTTGCCGTATGATCTCGGAATGTCCTCCAGCAAGGACTCGATATGCCCCCGAACCTGGGACTTGAGAGAGGTTTGCCCGGAACTCGCGCCGGACTGCTGCGTCCGAGTTTGTTGAGCCGTCTCGGCGGTCTGGCCGGAGTTGACGGCCTGCTGCCAGGAATAGCCGTATACTGCCGAATCAATCGCTTGCGTCGACATCCCGCGCTCCTATGTCATGAGGTTGAACAGGGGAAAATTCTGCATGGCTGTTCCAAAAGCACGAATCGTACCACCTGGAATCGATGGCCGGGTATCGTACATTCGCATGGACGACGGAGTATGGCACGGGACGTGGCATGGTCCATGGCGCTCTTCTCTTTGACTGGTAATCCGCCATTGCCCGCCTCGCCCGAATTGCTCCAGCGATCCCGCCCCGCCCTCGTGCGATTCGCTCCGCGACGCACGGAAGATGGAACCATAGACTCATGGAACCATAGACTCCCGGAGACTTTTGTTCACGTCGGCTCGATAGATTCCGCCACCTGCTTCGGCCCCTTCTTCCGGCGCAAGCGCAACCAGATCAACAGCGCCAGCATCACGGGCAGGCCGATCATGCTTGCGGGTTGGACTTTGGTCTTCAGGATGTGCTGCCATTCCGGAATATAGGTGTATACTTCCCGAGGGCCACCCTCGGCTTCCATGTAACGCCAGACGCCGTCGTCGCCGCGGATGAAGCGCATCGTATCCAAAAAGCGGTCGTTGCCCCGCATGTCCAGAACCTCAAAGGTGGCCTCGGCCTCCCGGCCTTCGAGCCGTAATTCCATCACGTCGTCCATAGCGTAGAATCGCCCCATGTACGGCTGATGCACGCCCTTGTACTTCTCCTGGTTCACGTAGGGTTCGATGAAAAAAGCGAAGTCGTCGTAGGTCGGCCGCTCCTTGTCCAACTGCGCCCGCACCAACCCCTCGGTACTGTGTCCCCAGGCATTCCCGACGCCACCCACCCAAATAGCCACCAACAAGGCCAGCATCAGCCAGATGCATGTTTTGCGGTTAGAAAGAATTTCGTTTGCATTGTCAGTCATTGTAGCTCCGTTTTTTGGTTCATTGTTCGTCGTTCTTCGTTCGACGTCGGAAACCGAGCCAAGGCCTGCCCCCCCGATCTAGCGTGAACCATCCCCCTCCTGTGAGGGGCCAGGGGAGGGTTGGCTTATTCAACGAAAAACAAAGAACGACGAACGAGATAACCCCTTCCCCCTCAGGTCTCAGCTCTCATCCCTCATTTCTATCTCTTCCCCCTTTTCCCTGAACCGCTCCGCTACTTCCGGGTCGATCTCAATACCGTGCTTTTCGCGCAGATGTTCGTAGGCTTCGCCCCAGGCCGCGCGATAGCGGGAGTAGAGGACGTCGTTGCGGATGTATTCCTTGCGCTGCTCGAAGTCCTGCGTTCGGTTCGTCCGCGCATCTTCCAGGCACACCACCGCGAAGCGATCCTCGTGCATCACCACCGGACTGCATTCTCCGAGCTCCAGTGCTTGGAGGCATTCCGCCCATTCGCCCGGAAACCGCCCCAAGGGCATCGGCTCCAGGGCCAACACTTCCACGCCCGGTAAGTCTTCGGCCATCGCGTCCAGAGCCTCGCGATCTTCCGCGCCGCCCAGAATGCCCGCTTCGCCTTCATCCAGGGTGTGGAAAACGGTTGCCGCGTAGGTGTCCGGCAGGGAGTACATCCCGATGTTCTCCTCGAAAAAGGCCCGGGCATCCTCGTCCGTAATGCTCTCTCTCGGAACTTCGGCGACCAGATCCGGCTGCAACGTACGCAGCAACAGTTCGGCCTGGAATTGATGCACGGCCTGCCGGAATTCCGCCATCTCCGTGAGACCCTGGTCCCGGGCCTCGCGAATCAGCGATTCCATATTCAGGACATGCTCCAGCACATATTCCGGCGTGACCCGTCCGGCGTGTTCCTTGGTATCGACCATCCGGCGAGCGTAAGCCAGCAGAAACGACTCGTCCATCCACTTCGAAACGGCGCTGCCGTCCGACTCCGCCCCGCCGCCCGTCCTATGCGAAACCTCAACCTCCTGGCATCCAAGCAGCATGGCGAAGATAAAAAAAATGAAAAGCAATTTCATCTCGGTATTACGTAGAATCGACATGTGTACTCCTTTAGTAATGTTCGTTGTTCTTCGTTCGACGGCTGCGCCGCTGTTCATTGCTGGTTGTTCTTCGTTCGGCGTTCTTCGTTCATTGTTCATCATTCTTATTCAGATATTACAGCAACCAACCTCCTCGCCTCTCCAACGAAGAACAAAGAACGACGAACGGAAAAACGACTCCTCCTCACATCGATCCGGCGTACATGGCCAGCATCCCGGAAATCAGCCCATAGACCACCAGCCCGACCACGCCGCCAAGGGTCAGGATCAGGGCCGGTTCGACCATGGCGCTCATCCGGGCGATTTTGTCCTCCAGCAGTTTCTCATGCACCTCGGCCACGGTGAGCATGGATTCGCTCATCAGGCCGGAGTGTTCGCCGATATTGGCCATGGACATGGTGATGGGCGTGAAGGCCCAGCTCTCCTTGAGCGTGACGGAAAGCGGCTCTCCGGCCATGACCCGGTCCACGGTCCTGTCCAAAAATGCGTTCACGGCCGTATTCGGGATGGTCGCGCTGGTGGCCCGCAGGGCTTCCACCATGGGTATCCGGCTCTCCAGGAGCAGGCTGAAGGTTCGCGAAAAGGAGACCACCACGCCCAGGCGGATGATCGGCCCGATCACCGGCAGATAGACCTTGCCCCGATCCAGATAGTATCTGGTCAGGGGCACGGCGTGCATCACGGCCAACGCTCCGATCCCCGCGCCCAGGCCAATGAGCATGTTCAGACCGTTGTCCTGCAGAAAGGCGGTGGAATCCATCAAAAACTGGGTCACGGGCGGCAGCTTGCCCTGAATCAGCCCCATGAACCGGGGAATCACGAACAACACCATGAACACCACCACGCCCAGGCCCACCACCAGCACGATCCCCGGATAAAAGAAGGACATCATCAGCTTTTTGCGCAAGCTGGACCGGCGTTCAATATAGTCGGCGATGCGCTGAAAGACCGTGTCCAGGATGCCCCCCATTTCCCCGGCCCGGATCAGATTGACCATCATGGGCGAGAACACCCGCGGATGGTGGGACAAAGCATCGGAAAGCGGCGAACCGCCCTCGACCCTGGACAGAACCTCGGCCAGCACGGCCTTGACGTTCATCCGATCGGTCTGGTCGTGCAGAATGCGGATGGCCTGGGTCACCGTGACCTCGGACTTGACCAATGTGGCCAGCATCCGAAACAGAAGCACCTTGTCCTTGGTGGTCACGGGCAGAAACCGCGTGGGCGAAAATGCATCAAAACCGCCGCCGCCCCCGGCCTCTTCCAAGGATATCAGGGTCACCCCCCTGGCCCGCGCCTCAGCCGCCGCCCCCCCCTGACTCTCAGCCTCGATGCGCAACCGAATCATGTTCCCGCCCGGATCCATGGCGCGGCAGTCGAAATAGGGCATGATGTTTTCTCGTTCTTTGTTCGTCGTTCTTCGTTGGCGGCTACGCCGCTGTTCTTCGTTCTTTGTTCTTCGTTCTTGATTCAAATCAGCGCACGACAGCAAAAAGAAAGCTCGCTACTCCAACAAAGAACAAAGAACGACGAACGAAACAACATCTATTCCATCGTCACCCGCATAATCTCCTCCGGCGTAGTCAAACCCATTTTGACCTTGTCCACGCCGTCTTCCAGCAGGGAGCGGTAGTTGCCGGCGGCTTTGGCCGTGCGGGCGATTTCGTGGGTTGTGGCGCCGTGCATGATGCGTTCGCGCAGTTCCTCGTCCACCACCAGCAGTTCGAACAGGCCGACCCGGCCGCTGTAGCCCTTGTGGTTGCACAGCTCGCAGCCATTGAGCGAACGGTGGATCATGAACGCGCCCTCGGGCGTGTCCCGCAGGCCCAGCATGTCCAGTTCGGCCCGGTTCACGGGCCGGGGTTGCTTGCAGTGGGCGCAGACCAGGCGCACCAGGCGCTGGGCCAGGATGGCCCGGGCCGAGACGGCCACCAGGAAGGACTCCCCGCCCATGTCCAGGAGCCGGGAAAAGGAGCTGGGCGCGTCGTTGGTGTGCAGGGTGGAGAGCACCAGGTGGCCGGTGATGGAGGCCCGCAGGGAGACCCGTAGGGTGTCCGTGTCCCGGATCTCGCCGACCATGATGATGTCCGGGTCCTGGCGCAGGATGGACCGCAGCCCGGAGGCGAAGTCCAGCCGCACGCCGCCGTCCACCTGGGTCTGGTTCACCCCGCGCAGGGTCAGTTCCACCGGATCTTCCAGGGAGGTGATGTTCGTCGTATCCGAGCGCAGCAGTTGCAGGGCCCCGTACAGGGTCGTGGACTTCCCCGATCCCGTGGGGCCGGTGACCAGGATCAGACCATGCGGGGAGCGCAGGATGGACTTGAATCTGGTCAGACTCTTCTCATCCATGCCCAGGGAGTCCAGCCGGACTTCCTCGTCGTGGGGCGGCAGCAGCCGGAGTACGGCTTTTTCGCCGTAGTTCACCGGCAGGATGGACACGCGCAGGTTCACGGCCTCCACCTCAACCTTCAGCCGCGTGGGCTGGAAGGCGAAGGAGCCGTCCTGAGGCGCACGGCGCTCAGCTATATCCAGGTTGGCCAGAACCTTGATCCGGGAGATCAGCTTTTGGCCCATGGCCGCGGGCAGGGACTCCACCCGGCGCAGCATCCCGTCCTCGCGAAAGCGGACCAGAAAGCCGTCCATTTCCGGTTCAAAGTGAATGTCCGACACGTTGTTCTGGGAAATGGCCCGGACCATCAGCTTCTCCAGCAGCTCCACCACCACGTTCAGATCTTCACCGTTCACCGCCTGAGTCCGGAAGTCGATCGTGGTGTCGAATTCCCGGGCGTAGGCCATCTGCTGGAGCTTGCGCAGTTGCCGCTCCGTGACCAGAACCAGACGCACCGGGGCACGGACCAGGCGGGAAATATTCTGGAGCATGGCCCGGGGCACCGGTCCGTTGCAGGCCAGCAAGAGTTCATTGGCCTCGTTGCGCATCAAGGGCATCACCCCGGCCCGGCGAGCCATTTTTTCGGGAATCAGGCGCACCACACGAGGATCCGAGGGCGTCCCGTTTCCGATGTACAGGGGAATCTTGGTGAACTCGGACAAGGCCCGCATCACCTGATCCTCGGAGAGCAATCCTTCCCGGACCAGCAACTGACCGATCTTTTCCTGGACCACCCGCTGTACGGACAGAACATGCTCCAGGTTCTCCCCGGTGATCAGGCCCTGCTGGACCAGGTAGCCGCCGAAGCGGTCGCCGCGAGTCATCATGGTCTATCTGGCTCCATTTCCGACACTTGAAGGCACCGGACGAACCCGGCTCCTGGACGTACACGTCCCGGTATTCAGAAGGCCGCGCAAAGTCAGGCGATTGCGCATCATTTCCTGGTTCTTGGCCGAAAGCAGGGCCGTCTCGCTGGAGATCAATCCGGTCTCCATCAGGCCGACGAGGGATTGCTCCATGGTCTGCATGCCGTCGCACTGGCCGGTTTCGATGGCCGAGTAGATCATGTCGTCCTTGGCCAGCCGGATCAGGTTCGAAATGCCCGTGGTGGCGAACATCAATTCCACCGCCGGAACCCGTCCGCACTTGTCCGCCCGAAGCAAAAGCCGCTGGGAGACCACGGCCCGCAGGGTGGAGGAAAGCTGCTGCCGGATCTGGGTCTGTTCCCCGGCCGGGAACGAACCCACCATGCGGTTCACGCTGGACATGGCATCCTTGGAGTGCAGGGTGGAAAAAACCAGGTGCCCGGTTTCCGCGGCCATGATCGCGGTGCGCATGGTGTCCAGGTCCCGGATTTCGCCCACCAGGATCACGTCCGGGTCCGCGCGCAGGGAGTCGCGCAGCGCGTCGGGAAAGGAGTGCACGTCCGTGTGCAGCTCCCGCTGATTGATGATGCAGTTGCAGTTCTGGTGCACGTACTCGATGGGGTCCTCCACCGTGATGATGTTCTTGCGCTCCGCCCGGTTGATGGCGTCGATGATCGCCGCCAGGGTGGTGGACTTGCCCGAGCCGGTCACGCCGGTGACCAGCACCAGCCCGTCCCGGAACGTGGGCAGCCGGGCCATGCTCTGCGGCAGGCCCAGGCTCTGAAAATCCGGGATGCCCTTGGCCAGAAGGCGGATGGCCAGAGACAAGGCCCCGCGTTGATAATAGGCCGCGAACCGAAACCGTCCCACCGAGGAGCTGCTCACGGCAAAGTCCACAGAGCGCTTCTCCTCCAGCACCGTCGCGTAGCGCGGCGGCATGACCTGATCAAGCAAACCCCGAATCTCCTCATGCGCATACGCCTCGCAACTCATGGGCCGCAGATCCCCGCCAATCCGGAACACCGGCGGCTCGCCATAGGTCAGATGCAAATCCGAAGCATCCAACTCCACGGTCTTGGCCAACAGTTCCTCCATGCTCTCGGGCTTGTGCTCTTTTACGATTTGTTGAGTGATGGTGGTCATGGGTTTGTGTTCGTTTATCTGTTCGTTGTTCGTTGTCGGAAAATGTTATTATGTTCGTCGTTCTTTGTTCGTCGTCGGAAACCGAGCCAAAGTCTCCCCCTCCCGATCCAGCGCTGAGCCTGCCCCCTCCTGGGAGGGGCCAGGGGTGATTGGCATTTCAACGAAGAACGATGAACAAGGAACAAAACAACGCCTGTCGTCTCTTGTATTCACTCTGTATATTCATTACATTCTCCAAGGAGATTTGAACTTTGAAAAACCTACTCTGGAGCGAGGACAAGAATTCGCGATTCCTTGAGCAACGCGGGATTTGTTTCGAGGATGTCCTGCTGGCAGTCCAGGAAAACAGACTTCTGGCCATCGAAGTCCATCCTCGCCGGGACAGGTACCCCCATCAAAAAATTTTGGTGGTCGATCTCAATGGGTATGTCCATATTGTTCCATTCGTGGAAAGCGAATCCAGCGTTTTTTTGAAAACAATCTATCCCGACAGAAAATATCATAAGAAATACGCTCATCTTCTCAAAAAGGAGCCCCAATCATGAACACCATCCCCTACCTGGACCAGGAAGAGCAGGAGATGATCGAATCGATCCACCGGAACAACTATCAACAGCCCCCGGACATGGCCGCGGAGATGCGGGCTTTTTCAGACCTGGTCGACAGGACGATCAACAAAAAAAAAGCCATCAGCATCCGCCTCCTGGAATCCGACATCCAAAAAATCAAGGCCAAGGCCATCCGGGAAGGCATCCCGTACCAAACATTGATCAGTTCCCTGATCCACAAGTATGCCAATGACAGGATATCGTCCTCGGTGATGTGATTGTTGTCGGTTCGTCGTTCTTCGTTCTTGGTTTCCACGAGATTTCGGAGGTTGGAGCGTCAAGCTGAATATCCTCGAAACCGCCGACCATTCCCCTCCCCTGGAGGGGCCAGGGGTGGTTGGCATTTTAACGAAGAACAACGAACGACGAACAAAACAACATCTTCCGCAAACGAAGAACCAAGAACAAAGAACAAAACAACATCTCTTCCTTCCCCCTTCACTCTTCCACCGGCTTAAACAACATACCCTCCGGAATCACGCGCTCTTTCGCCTCTTCCGCCTCGTCCAAAACCCGGCTGCTTCTTTCCAGAAAACGGCGGGTCGTGTCCGGGGCTTCGTCAGGTGCGCCCATGACGTGCGGGGTGATCAGGATGACGGTTTCCGTGCGCGATGCTCTGCGTTCCACCTTTTTGAACAGGTAGCCCAGGACAGGGACGTCCCCCAGAAGCGGGACTTTTTGTTCGTAGTCTTGGTCCTCGATGTCGATGAATCCGCCCAGGGCCACGGTGTTGCCCGTGGGTACGGAGAGGATGGATTGCAGTTCGCTCTTGTCCACGCCGTCCAGGGGAAAGGTGATCGGTGTCCCCGTCGCGTCGTTGATCAAGGTGATGCTGGAGACGTTCAAATTCGCGGACTCGATGAGAGCCACGATCTCCATTGTGATGGTCCGATCCGCATTGATGAAGCTCTTGATCTCCAGGTCCGTGCCCAGTTCCCGGTTGCTGATCTGGGGCATGAAGATGACTAGGTCCTGCAGGTCGCTGGCCCGGATGGTCTCCTTAGTCACTCCCGTGCGCAACGGGACCTGCTTGCCCACGAAGAAACGGACCTCGGCGTTGTCCGCGGTCATCAGAAACGGGGAAGCTATGGTGTTCAACCGGTTTTCCTGGGCGAAAAGCTGCATGCGCGCATTGAGCAGATCCGTTGAGAAAACATAGGACAAGGTATCCGTCGCCAATTGTCCCACGCCTCCCAGGGTGGTGAAATCGGTTTGATAGAACCCATCCCGACTGATGTTCCGGTCACTGGTATTCCCGAAATCTCCATAGGAAAAATCGAAGAACGACTGAAAGCCGTCTCCCAGCTCCAGCCTTACGATCCGTACCTCCAGCAACACCTGACGGACCGGGGTATCCAGTTCCCGGATCATGCCGGTGATGTGCCGCAACAGCCCCTCGTCCATGGATCGAACCACAATGGAATTGTTCTTCTTGAACACCGTGACGATGGCCGGCAACCGACGGCCCAGGGCACTGCTGGCCTCTTCCATGTGCTGGGTGGTCTCGGCCTCGCCCAACTGCACAAGCCTGCGTCGCTCTTCCGCCGTAAGGTCATCGAGCTTACCCGGCTCATCCGCGCTGCTGCCCACGCTATGGGCCTCCAAATGCCCGTAGACCGACTGCCCGCTCATGTCCCGGAATTCCACCTCCGGGCCGAGCAGCGTGGCCAAAAGGGCGGCCATGTCCTGGGCATTGGTGTAGCGCATGAAAAATGCCTGGATCTTCTCGGATTGGTGAAAGACCATGGTGTCGGCAAAGGCTTGCTCGGTCATCACTGCGGTCACCCGGCCGTCCGTGCGGAACCACAGTTCGTTGCCTCGCAACAAGGCCTCCACGGCCGAACCCAAGGTCACGTCGCGCAAAAACAGACGGACTTTCTTTTCAGTCACCTCTCCCTGAAGCATGAGGTTGACGCCGCCCACCTCATTGAAGAGTTCCGCCGCGATATGCAGAGGAACATCCTGGAAGAAAACCTCCTTGATCTTCGTATCGCTGTCAGGATGCCGAAAACCCGAACGCATGGCCCGGTCCTGGGACGTGGGGCGATGCGAACTAATCAACCGCATGTCCGGATCTTTCTGGGGAATGCGCACGATGGGCTGGGTGTCGCGCTGCAATACCGGAGCTGGCGGCGTGTACTGAAGCTGGGCCGCGGGCTGTACGGTCTTGCAGCCCGTGAGAATTGCCAAAAGCAGGCAGATCAGAACCAGCCCCCCCACTCCCCAAGCCGCCGGAAGCAAAGGGGCCGTAAGCAGGTCTTCCAGGGCAACGCTCCGCGATTCGTGGCCGGATGTCCTACTCACGCTCTTCCACCCCGATCTCGTACCAGTAATCATCCTCTCCGCGCAGCACCAAGCGACGCTCGCCCATGCCCTCCACCCGGAACTCGTGCCGCAGGCCGTCCACCATCACCTCCAGCCGGTCCAGGGGCCGGAGCACCCGGTAGACCCGAGAAGTCCGCAAATAGACCACGGCCCGAAAGGAGTCCTCGGTGAGCAGCAGGCCGCGCAGCTTGATTTCATCCGCGGCTTTGGGAAAGTCGTAGGCTTCCAAGGGCGGAATGGGGCTGAAAAACGGCTCCCGTGCCGATGCCGGAGCAATCCAGCAGTACATCACGCAAAAGACGAACATGCCGACCAGCCCGATTTTTAATATGGAACGCTTCAAAACAAACATGAATTTGATTCCTGTTATCCTAAATAAATAATCCACTCACCGAATCCAAACCGCGATACAGCGAAAAATGAGATCTTTACAGCGTACGGCTATCTCACGATCCACAAGTCCATAACCATCTTCAACAACCAGGGTTTGTCATCCCTGGAAACGCTGACCTGCTCCACGAGCATCGGAGTGTTGTAGGTGCGAAGTTCTCGGAGCATACCCACGAGACTTCTGAAATCGCCTTCAGCCGTGATCCTGAATATCCGCCATTCGAGATGCTTCTTTTCAACGCCGCGAGGGACCACGTTCAGCACGCGCAGATTACGGCGCTCCATCTCTTGATACGCCCAGTGCTGTGCGCGGATCAGGGCTTCCTCGTCACCGACACGGATGTCCAGCACTGTCAATTCCTGCTCCAGTTCCGCCAGGGCCTCCCGTTGGGTTTCCAAGCGTCGCCGCAGTTGAAACGGCGGTTCCGCGGCCTGCATTTCGTTGAACTGGGTGATGCTCCGGTTTAACTGCTCCCTCGCCCGGACCAGGGCCTGTTGCTGAGGGTCGTAGACATGCTTGAGGTAGAAAAAGAGCATGCCAGTGATCACTGCGGCGATCAGGCCGAATTTTTCAAGTTTGGTCAGCTTTCTGGCCACTTCCCGCCTCCAGATGCATCACGAATCGATGGGACGCGGAGCCCTTGCCGCGTGTCTGTTGTTGCGGCTCCAGACGTTGCACGTCCACGGACATCCCCGCTTCTTCCCGCAACCGCAGGGCGAATTCGAGTATCGCCGAGGGCGACACGGCTTCACCGCTGACAACGTACCTGCCAGACTCGCGTTGATCATGACGAATGCCGATCAGAGCCACTGTTTCCGGAAGATTCCGAATCAAGGCGTCGTACATGTCAATCCTGGCTTGCAAGGGTGTGTCCCAGTCATCCCTTATGTACTTCAACTGTTCCCGTAACTCTCTGATCCGCTCGTCAACCTTCTGAATGTCGCCTTGCAGACGGTTGGCCTCGTCATGTTCTTTCTTGCGCTCGGAAAGCTGGGTCTCAATGCCCCGGCGCTGTTCCAGCAGATCTTTCTCCTGATAGCGCATCAACAGATTGTGACCCAACAGGACCACGAACAGAAACGAGGCCGCGGCCAAGGGCATCAGGTAAATGCTCTGCCGGATGCGCACCGCCGCGGGCACGGCGTCGGAAATGCCGATGGTCTGCATGCCCTTGCCGCCCAGCTCACGCATGGCCGCGCCCGCGGCCGTGGCGAACATCGGGCCTTCCTCGGAGCCCGCCGTGGTCAGGCCGGAGGTGCGTTGCAAAAGCACCGGCTCGACTCCAGTAGGGGCCAGAGTACGTAGAAAGGCCACAATCCGATGATCCATTGCCCCGACCCCGGTCAGGGCCACGGGCAGCGGCCCCGGCGCTTGGCCGAAGTTGAAGCGCAAGCTGTCTTCCAGGTCCGGCAAAGCCCGACCGTCCAGATGCGCCCGGATCATCTCCGCCGTGACGTTCATGGCGTTGATGGCCAGGGTCGAGCCGCCCCTGAGCAGAGCAAACCCCGAAGAAGCCGTGCCGATCTCCAGCACGCCACGGTCCGATTCTTCGTGCTGATACAACAAGGGCACATGAAAGCAGACCTCGCCGGGATAGACCCGGGACAGCTTCAGCCCGGCCAGACGGAAACGCTCCTTGGCCGCCCGATAAACGTTCTGTTCCAGCACGGCCACATGAACCATGATCTCTTCAAGCTCTTCCTGGATCTGCCCCGGCTCCACACGAGTTTTCTCCACCTCCACCCCGGCCAGGGACTGATTTCCTGGAACGCCGGTATACGTCTCGGCCTCCCACTTTACGGCTTCGGTCAGCAAGTGGCTGCGCATGCTCAAAACCCGCTCCCGGTTCATGGGCAGGACCACCAGGCGAGCCAGGGGTGTGACGAACACGGTTTGGATGTTCTGCTTGCAGTTCAGGCGCTTGCGGACTTCCTGAAGCTGAGCGATGCCCGGCAGATCATCCCCGGCTTCCGGCGCCTTGACCGCCACGAACTCCATGATCTCCCGCTCCCGCCCTTTGGCCCGAACCAAAGCCGCCCGAACCTCATCCTCCACATACTCCACGCCCAGGCACAACGCGCCGAGCATGGGCAGGCGGGACAGAAGTTTGGAGAAATTCGGACGGCCGATTTTGGGGAGGGAAATGCGGGGCATTGAGGGACGTTTGTCGTTTCGGAGGTTGGCAGAGGAAATCAGTTTATTCGTCTTCTTCGGGGTCGGGCAAAGGCTGAAAGTCTGAAGCGTTCAGACTAACGTTCACATTCTTTGCCGGATGGCCATAGGTGCTGAAAATCTTCCACCATGCGTTATCGCCCGGACTAGGCTCATCACCTCCGCCTTCCCAGCAAACCCAATATCTGCCACCGGTGACGATCTGCTTATCGCCACCGTTGTCGTCATACTTAGCCTTGAACACGCACAGATCATCGATCACCTCATGGGAAACAAGGTCGGATTGATCAGGCAAAACACCGTATATTCCGCATTTGACCTCATTGCAGTCGCCTCCCGCGATGGCCAGCGTCACATCCATAAAGCCCGGCAACCATTCGTTGCGCCGGACGATGCGTACGATATTGTCCTGATTTGAAGGATGATCGGGATTGTAGTGATTCATATAAAAACGGACTCTTTTCGATAAGACAGCAGGGCCTCCAGCTTTAAGATAATCCGGGTCGACATAGGGCTCTCCCGATTCATCCGCCGGGGGAAAATGAAAAGCCCCCGACTCCCCGCCGGAAAGAATCATGAACTGTTCCAAATTGTTGCCGTTGATTTGCTCCACAACTCTGAAAAAATGATAAGCGTTGTCCCAGGCGTCCTTGAGTTCTTCGCTCTCATTAGTCCCGTCCGGCGCTTCAAGATAGGCGTGCCGCCAACCCACGCCGAGCCAGCTGGTGGCCAGCTCGCCACGTTCCCAAAGTCCGCGTGGTTGCCCATATTTGAACGCTATTTTATCAGAGAAAGACTGATCCTCACATTCATATTCCCATTTCCCGGTCCCACTAACGGCAATCTCATCTTCGCAATCGACCATATTTCCCCCGTCATCACGGCACACCCAGTTGAACAACTCCGGCCAGTCCAGAAGATCGCCGGTGTATCCGGTATTCGGGCCGGAGGGAGATTCGCCGATCAGGGCGCGGACCATGCGGTCCATGTGGTCCTGGGTGATGAAGATCAATTGATGGGTCGAAGTGCTACGTAACGCTCGCGCCGCCAGTACCGCACCCCATTCGCTCTTATGCAACGCCCTGACGATCTTGCCCTGGTTTTCCGGGGAATCCGGGTCGCAGTCCTGTTCATAATCATCTTCGTACCCAAACCCGCGCGGCCCCAGGGAGACGATACAGAATGTTTCGCCTGTTTCGCCGATGATAAAAAACCGGAACGCCCGGTTCCAGCCGTCCGTAAGCTGCTCACTGCCTTGCAGGAGGTGGAAATATTCACGGTCAGTTGGGTCCAAGCCCTCATATTCCGCCTGATTCTTGGCGTAATGTTTGCCCAGGGCCGGGTTGCGGGTTACCGGCGGGGTCAGGTAGGGGCCTTTCCACTTGCTTCTGTCTTCGGCAGCAACCTCGTCCTTCGCCCACAGCCCCCGTGGCTGACCCAGGCTTTCTTTTTTCGTGTCGCCATCAATTTTTAGATTTTTGAACGGCCGCTCCCACTGGAATCGCCCTCCGACAAACTCTCCACGCTCCCCGTCCAGACCGCCGCCCCCCCCCGGCTCATACAACTCCGGCCACTTCCCAATATCCCCCACATACCCGCCGATGGTCCGGCTGAGGTCATAGTGGTCCTTGATCTGCTCGTGCCCGAGGATGGCCTCGACGATGGCGTCCATTTTCTCGATGGTTACCCGTTCCCGCTGCGAATCGTCCAAAGTCCCCCGCATGGGCCAGATCATGGCTGCCATCAAGCCCATGATCCCGATCACGACAAGCACTTCCAGGAGGGTAAAGCCTTTGTTTTTCATGTAAATTTGTTCGTCGTTCTTCGTTTTGCGGCTACGCCGCTATTCTTCGTTCGTCGTTCTTCGTTCTTGACGCACATCTCCCGGCCGATCTAGGCAGAATACATGCTGACGACGAAAGGAGGGATCTGCATGAATATGGCGCGTCATGTTCGTATTTTTCGCAGTGGCTGCTGCCAAGCCATTCGCATTCCCAAGGAGTTTGAACTGGATGCCGACTCGGCCATCATCCGCCGTGAGGGTGATCGGCTGATCATCGAGCCGGTCAGGACAAAAGGGTTGCTGGGTACGCTTGCCACGTTGTCCGCCATCAATGAGATTTTTCCGGATATGGACTCCGGGTTGCCTCCCCTGGATGATGTGCATCTGTAATCCCTCAACCATCCCTTTATCCCCTCCCTGGAGGGGCCAGGGGTAGGTTGGCTTTCCAACGACGAACCAAGAACGAAACAACATCTTCTCATCTCACCCAGGAAGGAGAGCCGCTTGGAGGGCCCGTGCGAGGCGGACGAGACGAACGATCCCCCTCCTGGGTGGCATGCAAAGATAAAAGGCGAATCATTTTCAAAATCCACGGGAGGAGCCAGATGGCCCCTCCCGTGAGCTAATGGTCGAAATGAAGAATTAGGTCAGGTCAATATCCGGCCTAGTCTTCAAAAAAGGTTTCCAGTGCGGTTTCCGCAGTTGTACGTGTGGCTTCCGCATCATCAGCGGCAGCGTAGATGGCCCACTCAGAGAACTCATCCGGAGTGGCGAAACGATGGCCTTCCGGGCATTGAGTCAGGAACATGTAGCCTTCCTGGGCCTCGGTCAAGTCGAACTCACGATAGGAACCACCGCTGGCCTTGGCGAACAGGTAAGTCATCATGGAACCGTCGTAACGAGCGACGGTGGCTTCCAGACGCGGCAGAAGCACGTTGTAATTGTTCCAATACACTTGGTCGTTGTTGATGCCGCCGGGGCACAAACCAGCTGCGGAGATCATGCCTTCCTTGATCAAGCTGGAATCCGGACCCACGCCCAGGATGATCCGGCCGAGCCAATCCGGGTTACCCCATTCGTCGTAGTCAGTGTCAAGAATGCCAGCGGCATCCACAGCAGCGGGGCCTTCAAGAGAAGAAGTGGCATCTTCAGCGCCCATACCGACCATTAGCACGCCCATGCCTGTATTTACGGCTTGGCGGCGCAGAGGGTCTTGCTGATCAGTAGCTTCTGTGTACCCAGCAGCAGGGTCGAGACCTTCGTAATTATAGGCGTTCAGGTTGTACACCGAGCCGATACCCAAAGTGCGCAGTTCCTTGACTTCATCCTCGTCCAGGATATGCACCTGGAACAGGTTCCGCTCGTAAAATTCCTCGAAAAAAGTAGCCTGTCCCTCGTCCGGGTATTCCAGTTCACCGGTGTGGGTGGGCCTGAGGTAACCGGCAGCGATACCATCGGTCAGAGGACCTTCTTCATCCACAAGGTTGACCATGCCTCCGGGCAGGGTACCCTTTTGCTCGTTATACGCGGACAGGGCCGCGATCATGCGTTGCTGGTTGGTGTCGCAAACCACGTCAACGGTGCCGTCGGTGATGCCCGCAAACCGCGGGGCGACCATGGCGACCAGGAAGCCCATGATGGCCACGACCACCAGGATTTCCAAAAGGGTGAAACCTAGCTGTCCTTTTTTCCGATTCATTTTCCGTTTCAACATGAGATTAACTCCGTATAAAAAATGAGGGTTTGAATGGAGCAGCAACTCACCCCCAGAGTCTACCGCGAAACAAAAGACCAACAATTCCGATACACACAGCCGATGAGGAGAACCCCCGCCTACGTCATCCCTGACGTATTCAAATCCTCCCCACCAACTCTCCCCTTCCGGCCCCTCGCCGCGACAGGGGAAGCGTTTTTCTTGTTCGGCATCACCTCCTCGAATGTGTTTTTTCGTTCGTTGTTCTTCGTTCTTCGTTTTCTTGCGCGAGCAGTTGGATTACCGCCGGTTGCACGGCTTGCTCCGGAAATCCGCCACTGCCAGGCTGGCAGTGCAGTCCGGCAATGTCCAAGCACTACCGCAAACCAACAACCAAGAACGAAGAACAACGAACGGAATAACATCTCCCCCCCTTGGGGGGGACAGACCGACCGGCACGACCGACGCCCCGTCCATTCCCGCTGCCGTGAAACAACGCCTGGAGGATCGCTGTTTTGTTTCGGTGCGGGAGTGTTGGAGCGCCGGTCGTGTGTCGCGTACCGACTTGGAAGGAGTGTTGATGGAGTCTGCATGACAGATTTGCCGGTAATCAACGGTACGCACCACTTGCCGCCCGTCATCGTCGTCACGGAAGGTCGCCGGGTGGAAGGCCGTGCTTGGAGGTAGGGAACGGCTGCTCGCGGGAGACGTGGAGGGGCGCATCACTTCCCCTCCTCGCGAGCGCCTTCCGGCCAATCCACCACAAAGCGGTATTCCTTTCCGCTGCTGACGATGATTTCTTTCTGACCCCGCCTGAGGAAGCGCATCTCCACGGTGACGGTCCCGAAGCCGTCATGGAGATAGAGGTCGGTATAGAGTTCGAGAATCTTTTCGAGGATCGGAGTATGCACTCCGCGCAATACATTGGTCACGCCCGTCTCCTGTTTCGGTTCCCGCCCGTCGCCCCGAACCTGAATCGGGTTCTGGCTGGGCGCGTGATGTGAACAGTCGGGCCGACTGACCGGGCCGGAGGATGGACCAGAGTAGATCATTCGAACGGATTGCACTTTATACATACAAGGTAAGGATTCCGATTATCGTTTTCCTGTTTACGTTACTCTTTGCCACACCAGAACAAGGCACTCGCCCTTGCCGATCCAGACGAAATCACGGCTGAAAACTTCACGGACCAAAAAAAAGCGGGACCACGGCATAACAGGGAAACAATTCCTTTCCCCTACGTATGTGCCGTCGTCCCGCCCCCACTTGCTCCGCGACCGCTTGCGCGTCCGAAGCCCGTAGAACGATCCGTGACCAAATTCGAGTGTACCTCTAGCCCGAAATGAAAAACCTGTCAAGAATTTTGAAAATTATTTTCAAGACCAGAATTTTTTAATGTTCGTTGTTCTTTGTTCTTCGTTCATGGATCGGTAGCCCCTTCCACCCGTCACCCACCCCCGGCCCCTCCCAGGAGGGGAATGATCCGCGGTTCCGTGGAGATTCAGCTTTCCCCTCAACCTCCGCCCACCCTCCAATCCTCGACGAGGAACCAAGAACAACGAACGAAAAACAACAAACCAAGAACGTCAACCGCCCCCTCAGTTCTCAGGTCTCATCCCTCAGCCCACCTATGTCGACGAATGCGTCCTGAGCCAGTCGCGCAGGGCGTCGTTCATGCGCGTCTGCCAGCCTGGACCGGCCGCACGAAAGACCTCTAGGATATCCTTGTCGAAACGAACGGCCACCTGTTCTTTCGTCCCTGACCCTTTAGGGCGGCCTCGGCCCTTGCGGACGACTTCAAGTGCGGCCTGTATTTCCTTGCGGGCCAGGGGGCGGTCGGCTTCGTCCTGGCCGTCCCAGACATAATCCCCGCCGGGCGGCGGATTCCTGGTCGCGGCCAGGATATCTTCACGCGCCGTCAAAATCTTGTTCAAGCCATTCGTGATACACCTCCCGTTCCTCCCGGCCAGCTTTACGGAAACTGATGATCCGAGGCAATGATCCGGGTGACCAGCAGATCCAGCGTACAGTACTCGTCCGCCACTCCGGCTTCCCGCAGCATGTCGACCATCAGCCCGCACAGTTCCGGATCGAACTGGCTTCCTGAGTTGCGGCGGAGTTCCTCGATGGAGCCGCCCAGGGTCAGTCGGTTTCGGTAGGCACGGGATTCCATCATCGCGGAAAAGCTGTCCGCGAGGCACAGAATCCGCGCCCCCAGGGGGATGTTTTCGCCGCGCAGCCGATTTGGGTAGCCTCGTCCATCCCAGCGCTCATGGTGGTGCAGGATCATTTTGGCGATGCCCGTGGACCCGTTCATGATGTGCACAGGGGCGACGATCCTGGCCCCGATGGCGGGGTGTTGGCGAATCATGGCCCACTCCGCGTCGGTCAGCGGTTCGCGTTTGCACAGCACTTCGTCCGGGATGCCGATCTTGCCGATGTCGTGCAGATGGCCGGCGATGTGGATCACCTCGGCCTGATGGATGGACATGCCAGCCCGCAGGGCCAGGCAACGGGCCAGGTCGGCCACCTGCCGGGAGTGGGAACTGGTGGAGTGGTCCTTGGCATCGATGGCGTTTCCCAGTGCAGCCGCGATCTGGTGCAAGGACTCGCAGATCCCGGAAGTGCACCCAACTTCGCTCAACCCCTCGCCCAAAACCTCGCCCGACGCCCCACATCCCAGCGAATCCACTCGTAAACGAAACGCTTCCGATCCCATGAACATGTTATGAGCTCTCCTTGTGAACATGCACGCGACTCCCTCCTCCGCGCTTGGCCTCATAGGCGGCTTGGTCCGCCTGGGACAGCATTCTCACGGCGTCGTCAAGGTGGCCGTCTTTGGTCTTGACCATCATGGCGACGCCGATGCTCAGGCTGGTTTCACCGATCCGAATCTCGTTGTAGGCGCGCAGGACCCGCCCCGCGATGGTCTCGGCCCGTTCCAGTTCGATACCCACCAGCAGGACGCCAAATTCGTCGCCGCCGTAACGGAAGGGAACGTCGATGCCCTCCCTGACGTTGGCCCGGATGATCGCGCCCAGGTTGCGCAGCAGATCGTCCCCGGCCTGGTGGCCGTACGTGTCGTTGACCGCCTTGAACTTGTCCGCGTCCAGGAAGAGCATGGTCAGCGGACGATCCGTAGTCCAGGCCTCGTGGGCCAATTCACTCAGCTTTTCCTCCATCCCCCGCCGGTTGAACAGCCCGGTGAGCTGGTCCCTCAAGGACATGTCCGCGAACCGGACCCGCTCCTTGTGGGTCTTGGCCAGTTCCGCCTCCAACTGCATCTCCCGGCGGGAAATCACGTGAGCCATCCAGTTCAGGTTGCGCTTGAGGACCAGAACGTCCCGCTCCTCGTCCACCTGGGGCGGCAAATCAAACTTGACGTGATAATTTCCGGCCTTCAGCTTCAGGCAAAACCGCTCCACCTCCCGCAGGTCGCGCATGACCAGATAGTCGGCCACGATCTTGGAAAGAGGTCCGATAAAGGCCAGTGTCCCGACCAGGGCGAAGATGAAGTAGGTTTGCAGATCCGCCGGGCGGGACTCCAGCAAGATCAACCCGCCGATAGACGGCAGGACGATCAGGGCGACGAGCAGCAGCCGGACCTTGATGGTCACGCTCCACCCGTAAACAAAGTCCACCACCGGACGGACCAGCGCGCCATACAACCGCGTCGCGACACCGGGCTTGTCAACGATCATGGATATTTCCGCCATAAATTTCCCATTGATTCAAAACACATATCTCAACCCCACCTCTCCTCGCCCCCCCTCAACCCGCGATATCTCATCTATCCGCAACCACCCCATTCGTCAACAAATTTGAAAATTATTTTCAAAATCCAGCAAAAACTCCATTGGTCACAAGTTTCAAATCCCAGCCCCCCTCTCTTTCCCCAACCCACCCCTACCCCTCGCAGGAGGGGATCTCCACCAGAACGAAGGCACCTCTCCAAGGCAAATCTGTTCTCATCGAAATCGAAATCGAGATTGAAATCGAAAATTACTGTGCATCACCCTGTGATTACATCATCTTTTTGGACATGCCGTTCGATTTCGATTACGATTTCGATTTCGATCCAGATAGTGGGTGAGGATCAAGACAATTCTCCCTTCCCGCCCACCAGCAAACAACGAACGCCTTCCCCATCATTCAGATCTCAGGTCTCATCCTTCAGCCCTCTCTTCCCCCCTCAGCCCTCAAAAAACTCCGTTCCCCAACACCGCCTCAATCTCCTCCTCCCGCAGTCCGGCATTGGTTTCCAAAAGCCGGATCTCGTCCAGGGGATCGAACAGCGGATAGTCGCTGCCGAACAGCAGCCGTTCCCTGGGATGCTTGCGCAGCAGTCCGCGCATCAGATCCCGGGGCATAAAGGGCAAGGAACTGGAGGTGTCCAGATACACGTCGGTCCCGGCCAGGACCTCCAGGGCCTGGTCCCAATGCAGATAGCCGCCGAAGTGCGCCGCGATGATCGTCAATTTCGGAAAATCGCGGCGGATTTTGGCCAGTTTGGCCGGGCTGGACGGATTCAGGTCCGGAGGAAGCCGGTCGCCGACGTGAAACATGAGCGCGAACCGGTTGCCAATGGCCTCGAAAAGCGGATACAGGACCGGATCGTCAAGCCGGAATCCCTGGAAATCCGGATGAAACTTCAGGCCCTTGATTCCGGCCGTTTCCAGGCGGACCAACTCCCGTTCCCAGTTCATAAACCCGGGATGCAGGGTTCCAAAGGCGATCAACTCGGGATGCTCGGTCTGCATGAACATGGACCAGTTGTTCGCCGGCACGACCTGGTCCGGGGTGGTGGCCGCGGTATGCACCGCCGCCTTGTGGATGCCAGCCCGTCGCAACCGGAAAATCAAATCCTCGGGCAAGCCCGTGCCCACGGGGTCTATCCCGTAATGCCCGCGCAATTGGGCCAGAACCTTGTGAGCGATCTTGGGGTGGAAGGCGTGGGTGTGCCAGTCGGTATGCATGGTCATTACGTGATGGTTTCAAAGCCTAATTTTTCGTGAAAGACAAGACAGCCGCTGTGCTCAAAGAAGCGGGCTGTCTAATGATCGCCAAAAGCGGAAGTCTTTCGGCCAGAGACGGATTGATTGTCAACCAAAACCAACACCTCCAGCCGTACCGCGGTCCGTCCTTCCCCCCGATGCCCCTCTCATGATTTTCATGTCACCTTCCAAAAATGATCATAATTGGACATTATCAGGGCTGTACACTGTGTTCATATGTGATAGATAAATGATTTCTGACATAATTCTTCAATTTGCCTTCGACCTTGAGCCGTTCAAAAAAGGTGTTCGGGATGCGGTTGCTCGCAAGGATGTGGGCAACGAGTTGCAGGAGGTGTTGCAATGGATGAAGAACAGCTCTATCAATTTCGATTGATTACGGAGCTATATCGGCGTGAAACGTCGAAACGGTTCCCGAACAACCGGGCGACATCCCATACGATGACGGACCTCGTTCGCCTTGCAGAGGAGTCCTATGAATGAAGACTTATCGGTAGCCAGACGGTTCGGTGAGCGGCTTCGATATTATCGCTCTCTGCAGCGTTTGACCCAATCCGGATTAGCGGAAAAGGTCGGCTTGAGCCTGAAACAAATCAGCCGCATCGAGCGCGGCCTCTCAACTCCCTCCTTCGCTCTCCTGGAAAAACTTTGCCGGGCTTTGGATATCGCCCCAGTAACCTTATTTCTCTTTCATGACCCCTCCCCGCCTCAGAACTGTTCCGAACTTCCTCCCGCATCCATCCAGGAGCCAACAGCAGCCATCTCTAACAACGAGATCATTTCCACCAGAATCGGAGCATGGTTCCTTCCCTCTTCTTCCAGGCACGGAACATGGTCCGCTTCCTTGTACACCTTGCTGGGCTACCGCCCCTTTTCCGTCAAACCAACCCTAAAGCGGTTTCTCAAGCATGTACGTTCCATGGACAGGGCGGCGGTCGAATCCTTCATTCACTCTTCCGCTCAGGACCCGAACGAACGAGGCATCCTGGTTCCCTTGACCGGGAAAGGTCCGGTGCAGCGCATGATCATGGTCCAGGCCGAGCCTTTGGGCTTCGAGACGGATAACGAAAACGGCCTTCTGGTGACCGTCCGGGAAGTGACGGACTGCATCTCCCTGCACCGCTCTTTTGTACACAACCAGAGACAACAGGAAACGTACATGCTGGAGCGGAACAAGGAACTGGCCCTGACCGTGGAAAGGTTGCAACAAGAGATTCTTGAACGAAATAAGGCCGAACAAGGTTTGCGAATATCCGATCTGATGATCGCCGGTTCTCTGGACGCTCAGATATTCGTGGACAGGTCCGGCTTGGTAAAAAAGGTCAATCCCGCGTATGCCCGACTTGCGGGTATCTCCTTGAGGAAGCTTGAGGGACGGCTGTATAACGATATGTTGATCGAACGCTGGGGACGTGATTTTTTTGATCGAGCCATTCTACCTGATATGGAGAAAGCTCAAACCCACGGGCAAGCGAAGATCAAGGAAGGATGGTTCAGCTATGGAAGGCTAGGACGACGATATATGCGGGTATTTCTTACTCCTTGCCTAAAAAACAAAGAAATACTCGGCGTTATCGTCACGCTCCACGACCTGACGGCGGTCATGGCGGCCCAGGAACGGCTTCGTCAAAGCGAGGAACAGCATCGACTAATCTTGGAAACAGCAAATGAGGGCGTATTACGGTTGGACCGGCACTTACGGATCATGTTCGCCAATGCCCGGATACAAAAGCTTGGAGGACGCTCCGCGGCGGAACTGCTGGGGGGCTCGGCCCTGGACTTTATTGCCCCTGAAGAAACCGGACGTATCCAATTTTTCGCGGAGCAGAACCGGGCGGGCCACAGTGTGCGCTTTCCAGCCAGCATCATTCATAAAAACGGTCAAATCATTTGGGTGATGATTTCCGCCGCACCGTTGTTCACGGACGCAGGCGAGTACGATGGCGCCCTGGTCATGCTCATGAACGTGACGGAATTGAAGCAGACCGCGGCCAAGCTGGAATAAAGGCAACCGATGTTCATCAAATTCATGAACCTGTCCATCCCCGCCAAGACCTTCGGGCTGATCCTGGCGCTCGTCCTGGTTTTTTGCGCGATGATTCTGTTCTATTTCCTGCCCTTGATGCAAGAGCGGCTGCTGTACGGCAGGAAGGAAGCGCTGATGCACGTCGCGCGTTCGGCCCACTCCCTGCTTGACGAATATCAACAACGAGTCCGGGCCGGAGAATTGACCCTGGATGAGGCCCAGGAGCGCGCCAAGAGACGGATCAAGCATATGCGCTACGGACGGGGTGATTATCTCTGGATCAGCGACAACGCCGCATCCATGCCGCGCCTGCTGATGCATCCGACCATTCCGGACCTGGACGGCACGGAACAGGACGCCCCTCTGACCGCCGAGGTCATGCGCATGGAGTACGGCTTTCAAGGGTCGGTGAAGCTGCTTCCGGGAACCATGGCCAATTTACTGTTGATCTTTACCGAGGTCGTCCAAACGACCGGAGATGGCTTCGTGGCCTACAACTGGCCAAAGCCGCATCAAACGAGCATCAACGCGGAGAGGCACCCCAAGGAATCCTATTTGTTGCTCTTTGAACCTTGGGGCTGGATTCTGGGCACCGGCCTGTACATCGACGACATTGAGGCCGAAATGCGCGTTTTGCGCGTGGAGATGGTCACGTTTTCGCTGATTATCCTGTTTCTTGTCCTACCCGCGGCCTTGCTTGCCTCCATCGTGTTCACCAAGTCCCTGGGCGTTTTAGCCGATTATGCGGACAAGGTCTCCGCCGGAGACCTCAACGCCGGAGTCACCGGGCGCTTTTACGGTGAAGCGCGGCGGTTGATGCAGGCCATTACCGAAATGGTTGGCAATCTAAAAAGCGCCCTGGCCCAGGCCGAAAACAGCAGGATGGAGGCGCAGCGGTTGGCCGAGGCGGCGGAACTGGCCTCGGAGCGATTGGCCGTGATTCTGCGATCCATCGGCGATGGGGTTATCGCCGCGGACACCGGGGGGAAGGTGCTGTTTCTGAACAAGGCCGCCGAGGAACTGACCGGCTGGTCCCAGGATGAGGCCCATGGGCTGCCCCTGTCCGAAGTGCTCCAGATGCGGGATGATCGTTTCGGACAGGTCGATGTTCTGGTTCGTCAACTCTTGGAAAAGGGGATCGTACTCCAGTTGGGCGGTACCGGCCACCTTGTCTCCAGGGACGGAAAGCTCCGGCTCGTCGCATCCAACGCGGCCCCGATCAGAGACAAGGAAAGCCGGGTGATCGGCGTGGTGCTCGCCTTCCGGGACGAAACCGAGAAGCAACGACTTCTGGACGAGGCTCTCAAGGCCGAAAAGCTGGAGTCTCTGGGGATTTTGGCCGGAGGTATCGCCCACGACTTCAACAACACCCTGACCGCGATCCTGGGCAACATCACCTCGGCCCGGCTGTCCCTGGCCGAACCGGACAAGGCCGAACGCAAGCTCCGCGAGGCTGAAAGCGCCACCTACCGAGGCAAGGGCCTGACCCAACAAATGTTGACCTTTGCCAAGGGCGGCACTCCCGTCCGGGAAATCCTGCCCCTGGGCGAGCTGGCGCGAGAGTCGGCAGAATTCGCCCTGCGTGGAACCAGCGCCAAATGCGTTTTCCAACTTCCCGACGATCTCTGGTCCGTCCACGCCGATCCGGACCAAATCAGCCGGGTGATCCACAACCTGGCCCTCAACGCCCACCATGCCATGCCCCAAGGCGGCCTTGTCACCCTGACCGGGGCGAATATCGACGCCCCAAAACTCCCGGAGGCCATCCTCGATTCCGGACCGTTCACGCGTCTTTCCGTGACCGACCAGGGACACGGCATCTCCCCGGAGCACCTGACCAGGATTTTCGATCCGTATTTCACAACCAAAACCCACGGCTCCGGGCTCGGCCTGGCTTCAAGCTATTCCATCATCAAGCGACACGGAGGCGTCATCACGGTGGAATCCGTGCCCGGACAAGGCACGACGTTCCATGTTTATCTGCCCGCCGTTCCCACCGCATCCCCCACACCTCGCCAAGCCGAAAAGGATGAGTCGGTCCCCGAGAAGGGACGCGTATTGATGATGGACGACGATGTGATGGTCCTCGACATCAGCGTGGACCTGATGGAACACCTGGGCCATGCGGCCGTTCCGGTCCAGAACGGCGAGGAGGCCGTGGCCCGGTACAAACAGGCCATGGCTGACGGGCTTCCTTTCGACGTCGTGATCATGGACCTGACCATCCCCGGCGGCATGGGCGGCAAGGAGGCGGTCCGGGAAATCCTCAAACTCGACCCCGCCGCCAAGGTCGTGGCCTCCAGCGGCTATTCCAGCGACCCGGTGATGGCCAATTTTCAAGAATTCGGCTTTGTCGGCTCGATAGCCAAACCCTATACCATCCAGCAAATCAGGAGACTGCTCAACAAGCTCCTGGTTCCGTCCGTGAGCTAATTTTGATTGCCAGCACGACCCGGTTCCGGGGTGGTGGTCACGGTATGCATCGCCGCCTTGTGGATACCGGCCCGTCACAACCGGAAAATCAAATCCTCGGAATATCAAGCTGAGCTCGGGAGAACATCTCGTTCGACCTGATCATCCATAACTAATCAAAATGAAGAGAAATCGTGCCCACTGAAGGACCATGTGGAAGGATTGAGCATGGATGAGCAGAAATCCGTCTTCACCTCCGGGAACGCACGGCCAAAGGAAAAACAGCCGCTTTTGTGGTTGTGTTTTTTTGCGAGAATCGCGTTAAAAAATAGAGAATAAGCCGGATAAATTGAAACATATCGCGTTTCCATGCAGTGAGAATCACAGCAAAAAAATATCTAAGTTTCTTGCTCCGGGCTTCACTTTCAGCATAGTATGACATATTTGGCATCAAAAAACGAGAGAGGCACCACGGAATGCGTGGTCGGGGAGCGACTGAGGTTCTTTCGTCTGCTGAACAACATGAATCGAGAGCAACTGGCCATGCGTCTGGGCGTGACGGCGCAGCACGTCGGGTTGATCGAGAGAGGCTGCGGATATCCCTCCGTTGAGCTACTGGTCAAGACTGCTGAAGCCCTGGGGACGGAGGTGGCTAATTTTTCCCTGTCGCCGGGAAGCGGATCGAAAAACCTGGCAGCGGACACGGAGGAACGATCGACCGCTTTGTCCTTCCGCAGTGCCGATGTTCACCTTGTTGCCGGGGTCGGCACATGGGGCTTCAACTTCGCAACGGGCCGGGAAACATGGTCAGAGGTCTTGCGGTGCCCGTTCGGCTTTCCCGAACGGAAGACCTCGCGGGGGAACTGATGAACGCCCCCATGCTCTGGAACCGCTCCATCCATCCAGAAGACGCCGCCAAGGTTGACGCGGCCATTGAGTCCGCCATGCAAAGACATCCCATCGACCTGGAGTATCGGATCCAAGCAAAGGACGGGACATGGCGCTGGATGCACGATCAGGCTCACTTGACCACGGATGGGTCGGGCTCCCCCGTGCTCATTGGCATGGCCATGGACATCAGCGAACGTAAATGGATGGAGAAGGCGTTACGAACGAGCGAGGAAAAATATCGAGCCCTGCTGGGCGACGACCCGGAACTGCAAAGCCTGGCTGGACCTTGCGCTTGCTTCCGAAAGCGGAAACTGGTCTCAAGCCGAGGCAATCCTGAATACACTTGCCATCAGGCGGCAACTGGCCGCGAAAGTCCAGAATCAAGCCATAAGCTGGGCAAAAAATTTTCTGGAGTCGGCTTGATGGTCCAGGGCCTGGTCCGGGTGCCGCGCATCCGTATCGAAATCGCAATCGCAATCGAAATCGGCCATAAACAAACTTGTCCCAAAACACGATGCCAACAGGCTTGTTTCGATTGCAATTCCGATTAATGCCGTTACCCCTTTGAACCCGGATTCCGCCTCCCCGAATCTCAGACACTCCATGCTCACCAAACTCCTGAACCTGTCCATCCCCGCCAAGACCTTCGGGCTGATCCTGGCGCTCGTTCTCGTCTTTTGCGGGATGATTCTGTTCTATTTCCTGCCCTTGATGCAAGAGCGGCTGCTGCACGGCAGGAAGGAAGCACTGATGCACGTCGCGCGTTCGGTCCACTCCCTGCTCGGCGAATATCAGCAACGAGTCCGGGTCGGAGAATTGACCCTGGAAGAGGCTCAGAATCGCGCCAAAGAACGGCTCAGGCACATTCGCTACGGACGGGACGGTTATCTTTGGATCAGAAGTAATGATGCGCTCGACCTCCGACTTATCATGCATCCCTTTATCTCGGAACTGGAAGACGCTTTGCCGGACAACCCTCTGTACTATTGCGTCACACGCATCCAGTACGGCGTGAACGGCCCGATACAGAATTTTGCCCGTGAAAAGAACATCACCTGGGCGATTGTCGAGGTTGTCACGCAGACCAGAGACGGCTTCGTGACCTATATGTGGCCCAGGCCGCATTCCGAAGGCATGGCCGAAGAAGCATGGTATCCCAAGGTCTCCTATGCGCTGCTCTTCGAGCCCTGGGGTTGGATTCTGGGCACCGGCCTGTACATCGACGACATTCAGGCCGAAATGCGCGTCTTGCGCGTGGAGGTGATCACGTTTTCGCTGTTCATTCTGCTTCTCGTCCTGCCCGCGGCCCTGCTCGCCTCCATCGTGTTCACCAGATCCCTGGGCATTTTAGCCGATTATGCGGACAAGGTTTCCGCCGGAGACCTCAACGCCAAAGTCACCGGGCGCTTTTACGGAGAAGCGCGGCGATTGATGCAGGCCATCACTGAAATGGTCGCCAATTTGAGAAGCGCCCTGGCCCAGGCTGAGAACAACAGAATGGAGGCGCACCGCATGGCCGAGGTGGCGGAATTGGCCTCGGAGCGGTTGGCCGTGATTCTGCGATCCATCGGCGACGGAGTGATCGCGGCGGACACGGAAAAGAAGGTACTGTTTTTGAACAAGACCGCCGAGGAATTGACCGGCTGGTCTCAGGATGAAGCCCGGGGGCGTCTCTTGTCCGAAGTGTTCCAGCTCCGGAATGAGCGTTTCGAGGAAGCCGAGAATATGATCCGCTTGGTCTTGGCGAACGGGATCATTCGCCAGTTGGACGGCACCAGCCGCCTTGCTTCCAAGGACGGAAAGCACCGGCTCATCGCGACCAACGCGGCTCCGCTCAGGGACAAGGAAAGCCGGATGATCGGCGTGGTGTTGGCCTTCCGGGACGAGACCGAAAAGCAGCGCCTCCTGGACGAAGCCCTTAAAGCCGAAAAACTTGAATCCCTGGGAATTCTGGCCGGAAGCATCGCCCACGACTTCAACAACATTCTGACCGCGATCCTGGGAAACATTACCTCAGCCAAGCTCTCCCTGACCGATGCGGACAAAGCCGAGCACAAACTCAGCGAGGCCGAAAGAGCCACCTACCGAGGCAAGGCCCTGACTCAACAGATGCTGACCTTTGCCAAGGGCGGCACACCCGTCAAAGATATTTTGCCCCTGGCTGAATTGGTGAGGGAGTCGGCCGAGTTCGCCCTGAGCGGGACCAACGCCAAATGCGTTTTTGATCTTCCCGGCGACCTTTGGCCCGTCCACGCCGATCCGGACCAAGTCAGCCGGGTGGTCCACAATTTAGTGATCAACGCCCACCATGCCATGCCCCAAGGCGGCGTGGTCACCCTGACCGGAGGCAATATCGACGGCCCAAATCTCCCTGAAGCCATCAGCAATTCCGGACCGTTCACGCGGATTTCCGTGACCGACCAGGGACACGGCATCTCGCCGGAACACCTGACCAAGATATTCGATCCGTACTTCACCACCAAGGACCACGGTTCGGGGCTCGGTCTGGCTTCAAGTTATTCCATCATCAAACGCCACGGCGGCGTCGTTACGGTGGAATCCGCGCCCGATCAGGGAACGACGTTCCATGTTTTTTTACCAGCCGTGCCCACCGCTCTGCCGACGTCCCGCGCCACCGAAGAGATTGATCCGGACCATCCGGGAGGGCGCATCCTGGTGATGGACGACGATGTGATGGTCCTCGACATCAGCGTGGACCTGATGGAACACCTGGGCCATGCGGCCGTTCCGGTCCAGAACGGCGAGGAGGCCGTGGCCCAGTACAAACAGGCCATGGCTGACGGGCTTCCTTTCGACGTCGTGATCATGGACCTGACCATCCCCGGCGGCATGGGCGGCAAGGAGGCGGTCCGGGAAATCCTCAAACTCGACCCCGCCGCCAAGGTCGTGGCCTCCAGCGGCTATTCCAGCGACCCGGTGATGGCCAATTTTCAAGAATACGGCTTTGTCGGCTCGATAGCCAAACCCTATACCATCCAGCAAATCAGGAGACTGCTCAACAAGCTCCTGGTCGAAGCCAGGATCTGAGATTATTCGTCGGCTTTCTCACTGCTTTCTCTCTCAGCCCTATCCCGAAGAAACACCGAGAAATCCCGCATCTCATCAATCCACCGCTCCCGCATCCGAATCAACTCCTGTCGCCGTTCCGCGTACTCCTGACGCGCTTTATCCAAGTCGATCATGGTATTCTCCGTCTGCTCTTTGTTTGACGTTCGTGGTTCTTCGTTCTTCGTTCGTTGCTGTTCGCTCGTTGCTCCGTGCTGACCCGCCTTTCGCTTTCAGGCAAATAGGGGCATAAAGCCCCCTTTCTCCGCGCGTCATCCTCCAACGAAGAACAACGAACGAAGAACATCCGCCACCCAGTCTCAGGTCTCATCCCTCAGGCTTCAGCCCTCTCCTCTCACGCCGCCCTCCCAACTTCCTCGGCCCATTCTTCGATCTCGGATCGCATGACGGACGGATCACCGTCGATGAGCAGGGGCTCGTTGACCAGATCCGCGGACAGGCCTTCCACCTTTTGCCGCAACAGCACCACGGCCCCGCAAAAATGCTCGTAGCTGGAGTCCCCGCAACCGAACAGGGCGACCTTCCTGCCCTCCAGTTCGGCGTCGTCCATGTCCTGGTAGAAGGAGTCGAAATCCTCCTGAAACTCGACATCTTCGTCCCCCCAGGTGGACACGCCCAGCAAGGTCAGGTCGTACTCGCTTCCCAGTTCCTCGACTTTGGCATCCGTAACGTTTTTGACCACGACCTCCTTGCCTGACTTCCGGAGCACCTCCCCGATTACCTCGGCCACATGCTCGGTATTCCCGGTGGTCGAGCCGTAAACGATCAAAACCTTGCTCATGATGCATTCTCCTTGAATAATGGATTTTGCCGTGCTTACGCCGTGCCCTGCAAACATTTCTTCAGACTGGAAACACCGCAGGAATGCAGCATATGCACGGGGATGTTCCGGGTCTTGGCCACCTGCATGGCCTCGTTGCGGGCCTGATGGGAGACCTTGTTGGTAAAGATGATGATCATTTCACTGTCCCCCAGAGAGGAGGAGATGGAGTTTTCCTTGCCGGTGAAAATTTTCAGACTGATTCCCGCCTTTTTGGCGGTCTGCAAATAATTCGGCTTCAGGCGGTCCATGCCGCCGATCAAGGTTGCGCACATATGACAATCTCCAATCTAGTTAAAAATGCAATTGAAACTCGATATCATGTAAAGCAGACAAAAGTCATTTCCCAACATTCGAATCAACCCAGAGGTTATCCGTGACACGATGATCGGTGGGGACTCCCTTCCATCCGCTGGGCGCATTTGCAGACCTTGCATTTCCCAGAGCATTTGCACCCGGAGGACGGCTTGGTCTGGAGCACCCGTTGACCTTCCATGGCGACCTGAGCGCCGTTCTTCCCCTTGAAGTAGATCCGCGTACTCACGTCCTCGGCGGTATTTTGCGCGAACTCCGTCATGAACGTTCGCAACGCGGACGCTCCCAGAGGTTCCACACGTTCCAAATCCTCGGTATTGATAAAAAACTTTCGGCAGGTCGCGGCTTCCTCACGCAGGACAAGTGCCAGGGAAGTCGCGGAATTGGTATCCAAAATTCCTTCCAATCGCACATGCAGGTTGCCCATGCTTTTTCTAGTCCGCATCCGAAACGTCGAGTCCATGATGGCTTCTCCTCTAAGGGTTATCCGATCCGTGAAAAGATTTTTTGTGGCGACACGATAGGCGGAGGATGTTTTACTCCGCTCTTCAGAGCCTGAAGATTCCGCTTGAGAAAAAAGATATAGAAAATGATTTCTTTTATCAAGTAGAATTTTCACTTCAATATTTTCCCCACTCCGACCATTCAGCAGTCGTCCTCTCCGGGCAACCGCTCCAGGCTCAAGATGCAATAGGCCGAAGTGTACGCCCCTTCAAGGCTCTCTAGCCTAAACTGTCCATCCATCAACCCGACCAGCTTCCTGACCATGGCCAGCCCCAGACCGCAACCAGAGAATGTCTTGGTCAATCCCGCTTCAACCTGGGCAAATGGCTCGAGAACACGTTCCAAACAATCCTCGGGAATTCCCATACCCGTGTCGTGAACGCTCAGGCAGAGCCGGACCCGACCGTTCCCCGCCTCGGACAAACAAGACGCCTCGACGCGAATTTCACCTGAAAGAGTAAACCGCAGGGCATTGTCCAGCAGGTGACGGAAAATCTGTTTCAATCTCGCCGCGTCTCCTAAAAACAGTCCTCTGACGGAAGAGTCCTTACGGATCACGAAATCCAGCCCCTTTTCGACACAGCCCGGAGTATAAACCTGCTCGACATCATGCAGGATGTCGGCGATGTCCAACGGCTTGCGTTCCAACTGGACGCAGCCGGGATTCAAGGTGTTGTAATCCAGGATATCCCGGACCGCCCTGTCCAATGTCTCGCAAGAGGCCAGTCCCTGGTCGACATACTCCATCTGCTCCGCATCAAGATTCGTCTCCCGCAACGCCTGCAACATCCCTTTCGCGCCGTTGAGCGGGGTCCGCAGTTCATGGTTCACGGTGCGCAAGAACTCGCATTTGAGAGCCTTGGTCTCATCCACGAAGCACCGGGCCTCGTCGAGCACGTCTCTCACGGCGCTGGGCGTTTCCGGCGCGACGCGAAATTGGTGCGCCTCGTCTCTCCTCCGGAGCGTCGCATTGCTTTCCTCCAATTCCGCGACCCTGGCATTGAGTTCCCGAACCACGCGGCAGGCATCGGCCGGCCAGACCATCACGGGCTCGGCGGCCAGGCAATCCTCCCGGGAGCGAATCTTGACGTCGGGGTGAACATTGCCGGATTCGAAAGGTCGCGGGGCATCTTCGGAAGGCCTCCTTCGTACTTCGACGGTCCTCCCCTCGGAACCGAATACGCCCTCCTCCACGAAGCCGCTCCATCTCCGGCGCACCAAGGCGCCGAGTCTGTTCACCATCTTCCACCTCCGTAATCTTATCGATGTTGGAATTGCGCTGCTCACCCGTCCAGTTCCGCCAACAGTTCATCCAGGACCCTGAGCACGGACTCCCGGTCCATGACGCCTTCGTGACGATACCGCTCGCGGCCCTGGTGGTCGAAGAACAAATGGGCCGGAATCGTGCTCACGCCGTACCTCGATGCCGCTCCCGCCCGTTGGAAGACATCCACTTGGCGAATCAGCACCCGCTCCCCATGACTTTGCCGGATCATCTCCAGAGTCGGCTCCATGTCCCGGCAGGCCGGGCAGTGCTCGGCGGTCAACTGAAGCAGGGCGACCCGACCGGCGGAACCCGTCGGCGGACCACCCCGGTTGCCCCGGGATACGTCGGTTCCAAAGTAAACCGTGGCCACCAGCACCAGGCCCAGGGTCAACACCACGAGCCGTTTGCCGCCCCAGGTCGGAGGTTTCGTCCATCGAGAAGTCATGCAAAACTCCCTTCGCGATGTTCACCATGCATCACCAGTTCCCGCCGTCCGGCCATGGCCCGGCCCTTGCTGCCGATAAATCTCAACCGGGGCTCGATACGCCGAAATCGGTATATTCCCTCCCTGAAGACCGTGCAGGCGTGAGTATGCACCCGCCAGAGTTCCCTGGTATCGATGACCAACCATTCCTGCCCGGATTCATGGTCCCGGAGTAGATCAAGCAACATACGCGCGGCCTTGCGGTCGAACTCTCCGCGGGCCTTGATCCGCAGCTCTCCGGAGATCAGCTCCGTGGAGACGGAAAAGTCGTGGGACATGGTGTGTTCTCCAGTGCTTCGGAATCGACGTCCAGCAGCGCTTCCATGAGGCGCTTGCGCAGTGTTTCAAGCTGCTTGGAACGAAAATTGCGCTTGCTCTGCTCCAGAACCAGAATCGCCTCGCGAATGGCGCCTTCCAGATGCTTCTCCCGATGATAATCGCAAAGGTAACAAGACTGACCATCAATATCAATATTTGCTCGCAGTATGGTCAGTTTCGCCAGGATGCGTCCCTGATCGTCGACCTTCTTATGCAGTTCAGCGATGCTCTCGTTCAGGAAGTCGATGACCGAAGATGTGTCCATGATACGATCGGCTGTCTTGGTTGGAATGGTTCATGGCGTATCAAGAGATGACTTGATTCGCGAGAACGATCACGTCATCAATCTTTCGCCCAGTTCTCGCAGAACCTCCACCACCCGATCGTCGCCCGCAGTGACCAGTTCATCCAACAGCGCCGGAGCGATGCGCTCCGAATCGTATTCGATGACCAAGGACAGGGCCAAAGCATTGACCCGAACGGAAAACACGCCCGGCGGCAACTCCGAATGCGTGGCCATCAATTCCCGAACCTCGGGCCGGGAAACCAGGACCGGATTAAAAAGCAGCCTGATGCGTCCGGGAATGTGATGCTTGATGGTCAGATAGCGACGTAGGCTGGCGAGATCGGATAAATGCATTGTTTTGGTTCTTGGTTTTTGGTTCTTGGTTCGACGTTCCTTGCTGTCACCGGTTGCACTTTGCTGACCCATCTTTTGCTCTCAAGGAAAAAAGTGGCGCAAAGCCCGATCCTCCGCGACACTCCCAACAAAGAACGAGGAGCGGAGCACAACGAACGACGAACGTCCCCCCTACGCCAGCACCCGCTTCCGATACCCGTACAGATGGCAACCCAGGAAGCCGAGAAACATGGTCCCGGTAAAAATGTGCCCGTCTTCCCTGTCGATAAGGGCGAAAAGCATGGCCAGGCCGAGGCTGGAGAGCATGCCTCGCTTGGCGATGGTCATGTAGGCGGCCTTGTTCGACGCCTTGGACGTAGATTTGGGCACCAGGGCGGTGTCCGAGCGGGGGATTTTTTTCAGGGCTTTGAGCAGCGCGGCCTCGACCTTGGACTCGTCCTCGTAATGGACCAACAGGCTTCCGGTACGTGGATTGAGTTGAACAGCGAGAACGCCCCCCAGCTTGCCGACGGATTCAGCCAAACGTTGCAACGCGGCCTGATCCTCGGTGCGAATCCGGAGTCTTCCGGGAATGGAACTGACGTACATCGTGTTGCCAGCAACCACAATCCATTTTTCATCAGCATGTTCATTTCGCACCTCCTGGCTATCCTGAATAAGTCACTATGCCTTGAAGTCTGTTTGCTTACAAAGCAATTTGTTCCCTGCGCAACAAGAAACAACAAAACCGCCCCGACTCCATCAACTACGGTGAAGAACGATGAAGTCGGGGCGCTTCAGGAGGGGCTTACGGAATATCCGTGACCTGGATCCAAAGCACGGCTTCTTGAACCATTTCCTTGCCGTCGTGCTCCAGTTCGACCACGTCCGGCACGGCGATGCCCCACCAGCCGGCCTTGGGCAGACCGATGGAAAACTCGCCCTTACCGTTGGCCATCACGGACATGGTTTCAAAGGCCGGATGCGGGGCCTCGATCTTGGGCTCGCCGACAAAGGAGTTAGCGGTCATGTCCACGTCCACGTTCAGGTACTCGACCTCGACCTCGATGTTCGGAACCGGCTCGCCGTTGGACATGACCACGCCGGTGAACACCCCGCCGGTCCAATTGGCGTACGGCTTGTTCAGGGGCACGATCTCGGCGGGCAAACCCAGGGGCTCGGACCAATTGCCGGGCATGCCGCCCACGTTCACGATCATCTTGGTGAACTGCTGGATGTATCCTTCATCAGCCTTTTCATAGTAGGGAGTCGGAACCAGAACGAAAACGTAGTCTCCCATGGAGCGAACCACGCGGGCCGGAAGGTTGGCGTCAAAAGCCTTGCCCGCCGCGTCGTCCAGGCCCTTCCAGGTGATCTCCGAGAGATACTCCTTCAGATCGGTCTTCCGGGGTTCGCCTTCCTCGCCGCGCTGATGCGCCACGTAGAACTCCTGGACCGGATCCATGTCCATGATATGATCACCGTCAAAAGGATGCGTGAAGACCAGCTTCAGACTCATCTCTCCGCCCTGCTCCAGGGCGCTCTCCGGGGTGTAGAGCATCTGGAAGTGGGCCAGGGCCGGGACGCTCAAGAACAGGGTCAACAGTCCGGCAAGCAACAATCCACGTTTCATTTCTTCCTCCATTTCAGGGTTTACATAATGTTAATAACAACAATCTTTCTCAACAATGACTGAAAACCGAGCCGAAGGATCCCCCGCGGTCCGGACACTTCCTACTCGAAAATCTGTGAGCCGGGAATCAGAATATCATGCCCCTCGCCGCCGTCGAAAACAACGGAGTACTCTCCCTCGGGCTTATCGAACTCCACATCGCTGTTTCCGGACAATTGGAGAGACAAAATCACCTCTCCGGATGCATCCTTGACAATGATCGGAACCCCGGACGCGCTGGAGCCGTCGGAAAATCCGCCTTCGCAGTAGATGGTCCCGTCGGCGTTGTCGAAGCAGGAAAACAGCGGCGTGTGCGCCGAAGCCGTCCCCGCGACCGTCAGAAACCCCGCCAAAACAAACAAAATCAATCCGCGTCGCAACATGTCAGTATCCTCCACTAATCAAAAAATGGTGTAAATAATACCAAAAGAACCTACCCCTGGCCCCTCCCAGGAGGGGAATGAAGCGAGGGGTGGCGGGCATCCGGGTTCACGCTCCCATCTCCGCCAGCCCGCGATTTTTCCAACGAAGAACAACGAACCAAGAACGTCTTCCCCCTCAGGTCTCAGGTTTCATCCCTCCCCCCTTTCTCTTTCCCGTCCCGCCGCAAATCCCCAATCCCTTCCTGCCCCGGCAACTTCAAAGCCGATGGGCAGGAATCGCAGGAGCAGCCTTTCTTTTTAAAAAACGATTTCCAAATATAAAAGACGGCCCAGGCCAACAGAACTCCCAGAATCAGGTATTCCCAGAACATGATCAGGCCTCCTTGGCGTGGGTGATGGCCGTTCCCGGTCTCTTCCAGGCCGGATCAGGCAAAAAAGACAGGCCGATGGCCGTGCCCAGGGCCAGGAAGTAGAATCCGAACATGGCCTGGATGCCGCTCAAACCGAGCCAGGAGCTGATGGTGAACACCCCGCTGGCCACGGCCAGACCAAATACCGTTGGGAAGATGATTGAGAAAAGCATCCATTTGTAGGAACCGGTCTGGACCTTGACCATGATCGTGGTGGCCAGGCAGGGAGGGTACAAGGCGAAAAAGAGAATCAAGGCAAAGGCGTGCAAGGGAGTGAACCCGGTGGCTGCGCCTTCCTGGCCCATGCGTTCCTCCAGGGACAGTTGTTCGTCGGCCCCTTCCTGGAACAGCACTCCCAGCGTGGCCACGCTGGATTCACGGGCAGCGAAGGAACTGATCAGTGCCACGTTGATCTTCCAGTCAAAGCCCGCGTACTTGGTCACCGGCTCCAGAGCCCGACCCACGGTGCCGAAGTAGCTGTAGACGATGGTCTCTTCGCGAATGGCCGTGCGCAGATTGGAACGTTCCGTGGACAAGGAGCGCAAGGACCGGCTCAGGTTGCGGGCTTCCGGGTCCCTGGGGCGCAGCAGGGGAAAAATCTCCGGGTGCAGGGCCTCGTAGCGAGCATCTACCGCGGAGGAAGCCTCCTGGGTGGATGCGGCCAGCTTGGCCTCGCGGTAGGTATTGGCCACGTTGAGCAGGTTAAGCACCGCGGCGGCGTCGGCCAGGATTTCGGCGTAGGCCGTCTCCCGAATGTCTTCGTGAAAGGCGGCGACGGCCTCGTTCATACGTCCGTCGAAATAGGCCATGCGTTCGGCCGGCAGTCCTGGGAACTGCAACAAAACGTAGACCACGATGGCCACGGCCACCACGATGGTTCCCACCTTTTTGATGTAGACCCAGGTCCGGTCAACGGCGCGGCGCAACACGCCCATCAGCGTGGGCATGTGGTAGTTGGGCATCTCCATGACGAACGGAGCCGTTTCCCGGCCGCGCAGAATGGTCGAGGTGAGCAGCTTGGCGATGATCATGGCCATGATAATGGTGATCGTGGAGATGAACAACATCAGATAGGATTTGTAGGCCGCGAAATAGATGGAGACCAGCAGGGTGTAGAGCGGGATTTTGGCCAGGCAGTTCATGTACGGCACGGTCAGAATCGTGGCCAGGCGGGAACGCTC
Organism: Desulfonatronum lacustre DSM 10312; assembly: GCF_000519265.1. Classification (NCBI taxonomy): domain Bacteria; kingdom Pseudomonadati; phylum Thermodesulfobacteriota; class Desulfovibrionia; order Desulfovibrionales; family Desulfonatronaceae; genus Desulfonatronum; species Desulfonatronum lacustre. The sequence goes on along the minus strand of NZ_KI912608.1, from coordinate 781,555 downwards.
GTCCGGAATGCCTTTGGTGGCCATGATCCCGGGCACGGCGCAGCCGCCGGTGAACACCCCGCCCAGGATGAACGGCAGCGTGGACTGGCCGTGTAGACCGAAACTTTGAAAGACCCGATCCAGAATAAAGGCGATCCGGGCCATGTACCCGGAATCCTCCAGGATCGCGATCAGGGCGAAGAGAATCAGGAAGATGGGCACGTAATTCAGCAGAGTGTTCACGCTGTCCACCATCCACAAGGACATGGACCGAAGCATGGTGTCGTGCAGCAAGCCGGGGTCCGGCAGGAGCCCGGCCGCGAAGGATCGCACCCAAGCCAGGGCCGGCCAAGTCAGGAAGGTCAGCTTGTAGCCCTGGACGATGGACAGCTCGTAGATCAGGTAAACCGTGAGCACCAGAAAGATCGGGGCAAAGGCCCGGTGCAGAAGCACCCGGTCGATTTTTTCGGAAAAGCGCACCGTGTCCGCCTTGGTCACCTCCACGCACTGCTCCACCAGGGAGGCTGCCAGACGGTCCCGGCAAGTGACGATATAGTCCGCCGGGGTGATGTCCATTTTTTCCTGGAACGCGGCGGTGGCCGCGGATACCGCGTCCATTACGGCATCAGCACGGGCATGGTGTCGTCGCAACAGCTTCAGGGCCTCGGAGTCGCCCTCCAGGAGCTTGACCGCCATCCAGCGCAAGGGGACGGCCTTGACCAAATTTTCCGATTCCAGCAAATGCTCGTGGACAGCGGCGATGTGTTCTTCCAGCTCTTCGTAATTGATCCGCAAACCATGCTGATCCTGGAATCCTTCATCCTCACCCCGTTCCTCGCGAGCCGCGCGGCGCAGGGCCGGACGCAGTTCCAGCTTGCCCCGGCCCTTGCGACCCACCGTGGGCACGACTTCGATGCCCAGCAGCCTGCCCAGCTTTTCGTGATCGATCTTGCGCCCTTGGGCCGCGGCCACGTCCACCATGTTCAGAGCCATGACCACGGGAAACGACATTTCCAGAATCTGGAAGGTAAAATACAGCCCCCGGCGCAAACTGGAGGCGTCGATGACGTTGAGGATGGCGTCGGGCCGCTCCCGCAACAAAAAATCCCGGGCCACCCGCTCTTCCAGGGAAAAGGAGGTCAGACTGTAGGTCCCTGGCAGGTCCACGACCTCCACCCGACCCAGCTCGTCGTGATAATTGCCGGTCTTTTTGTCCACGGTCACGCCGGGGTAGTTGGCGATATGCTGGTTCGCCCCGGTGAGCATGTTGAAGATGGTCGACTTGCCGGCGTTCTGCTGACCGGCCAGCCCGATCATGATGTTTTTCTTGGCGGGTGACATGCTATCCTTCAGATTATCGTGCAGTTCCCAAGAGACCGCGGGAAGACCGCGGGTGGCCGTCTCTCCGGGAAGCTATTTGGAAGAAAAAAAAATCACAGTAACTACCAAAATGATTTTCAAGATCAATTCAAAACCGGAAGATTCGACTTGATCCTGCGTACGACAGGAACGAGCCCGACTAGGCGGCCCGCACGTCGATCAAATCAGCTTCCCGCTTGCGCAGGGTGACGTAGTAGTCGCCGACGCGCATCTCCAACGGATCGCCCAGCGTGGCGCAACGGACCATTTCAATTTCCGCGTTGGGAACAAAGCCCAGGTCCAGCAGGCGCTGCCGGATGGCCCCATGCGCCCTGTGCCGTCGAATCCGACACCGGCACCCGTTGGCTACGTTGGTCAGCGTCTGGTCCTCGCCATTTCCGCTCTGCGTGGTCTGCGCACAGGAAGGGCATTCTTGGAGCGGCATTGCTTTTTGTTTCCGGAAACGGTGCAACATGGCTTGATTCTCCTTGCTTGTTGAGGACGCTCACGATGATTCCAAACCACGACCCGCAAAACCCCGATCGGGCTCAATCAGTGGCGCTGGATGATGGTATTTAATGATAAGCAGTTTCAATGTCAACCATGCAACCTGCTTTCGTCACATCAGGAACTTCATTCGTATGTACCTATTCAGCATAGAGTAATGCTGTTGCCGGGGTCGGAGTCGGGGTCGGAGTCGAGGTCGGAGTCGGGATCGGGATCGAAAACGCTGGGAAGCGTTCAAAATTTTTCCTGTTCCGATTCCGATTCCGATAGCGACCCCGACTCCGATTGCCGGAGCAAGGGCGGATACAAAATATGCTGAGTAGATACAGTAAATCGTCCTTCTCGTGCTCAGCGAAGCGGTGCTCGCAGCGCCCCGCGCAGCCCCACGGCCAGCCAGTCCAGAACCAAGGGCGGGGAGACCTGGGTTCGCAGGGCCTGCTCGGCCTCGTCCAGGCGCAGATCAACGGCCCGCCAGGCCGCCGGGCTCCCTTGTTCGAGGAACGCCCGGGCCAGGGACGAATCCGTTCGGCCCTGGCAGGCCCGGATCAGACCCCGGCGGCAGGCGTGGATCACATGAAAAGCCAGCGGCCGGTCCACCTGGCCCTTGACCATGGTCCGGCCGAACCAGTCCCGGCCGGTCTTCAGGAATCGGGCCAGGGCCTCGGTCCATTCCGGATCCGACCCCCCTTCTCGCTCCTGAACCCCGTCCAAATCCCAGGACAGGGTGGCGACCCAGCTTCTGGATACCAGAGTGCGCAACAGGCGCTCCCGCTGAGGAGCCAGCAAGACGTAGGCGTTGCGGGTTTCGGTATCTTCCATGGATTTGAGCAGAGCGTTGCCCGCCTCTTCGGTCAGCTCCTGGGCCTCGCCCAGGACGACCACCCGGCGCTTCGCGTCCCGGGGGGCCTGGCCCAGCAGGCCGCGCAGTTCCCGGACCGTATCAATGCCGATCCGCCCTTCCCTGCCGTCCAGATAGACCAGGTCCAGAAACACGCCGTCCCGAATCCGGCTGCACGCGGGGCACTGCTCACAAGGCCTCGGCCCGCCGGGCAAAGCTAACGAAGAGTCGTAAGGAGAGGGATGGAGGGAGGAGGACGGCGGGAGCGCCGAGCAATTAAGCAGAGCCGTCCAATACAGACCGAGCTTTTGGCGCTCTTCGGCGGTCCCGCCTTCCAAGAGAAGCACCCGGGGTGGGCGGGAAAGCAGGCGAGCCAGGATGCCCACCACCCGATCCTGGCCCGGAATCCGGAACAAATCCGGCACGACCCTCGGGGCCCAGTCCTGGGCCTCGTCCTGGGTCTGCTTTTTGGTTGGGCTCTTGGTCCGGGTCTGGGCCTGGGCCTGGGAGGCCGTCCTGGCCATGATCGGCTCCCGTTATGCGCGGCGTTCGATGGTCTGACGTCGATCCGGGCCCACGGAGACGATAGTCACCGGAACGTTCAGCTCTTTTTCCAGCCGAAGGATATACGCCCGTGCGGCCTCCGGCAGGTCGTCCCATGTCGCGGCCTTGTCGATGTCCTCGGACCAGCCGGGCACGTCGACGTAAACGGGCTTCACCGCGGCCAGCAGGCCTTCTTCCTGGGGCGGATACGCCAGCTCCCGGCCGTTCAGCTCATATCCGACGCAGATCCGTATCCGATCCAGACCGCTGAGCACGTCCAGCTTGGTCAGGACGATCTCCGCCACGCCGTTCAGGCGGATGGATTCGCGTAGCAAGGGCAGGTCCAGCCAGCCGCAGCGCCGTTTACGGCCCGTGGTCGCGCCGAACTCCCCGCCTTGCCGCTGCAAGTGCTCGCCCACGGGGTCGAAGAGTTCCGTGGGAAAGGGACCGGAGCCGACCCGGGTGGTGTAGGCCTTGACGATGCCCATGACCGTGCCCAGCATCCCCGGCGAACACCCCGCCCCGGCGGCCACGTTCCCGGCCACGGTGTTGGAGGAGGTCACGAAGGGATAGGTGCCGTGATCAATGTCCAGGTGGGTTCCCTGGGCGCCCTCGAAGAGCACGCTGCGTCCGTCCGCCACGGCCTCGGCAATGCGCTCCGAAACATCGCCGAGATGGGCCACGAGGCGTCGGCCGGACTCCAAAACCTCTTCCAGCACCGCGTCCACGTCCATGGCTCGGGCGCCGTAATAGTGGGTGAACAAGGCGTTTTTCTCGGCCAGGGCCTGAACGATCTTGGCCCGCACGAGATCCGACGAGCGGAAGTCTCCAACCCGGATGCCCACCCGGGCCGCCTTATCCTCATAGCACGGCCCGATGCCCCGGCCCGTGGTGCCGATCTTCTCGCCGGTGCGCTTCTCCTCGCGGAGTTTGTCCAGAACCTTGTGGTAGGGCATGATCACATGGGTCTTGGGACTGATCAGAATCCGCTCCGGACCCACGTCCAATCCGCGCTCGGCCAGGGCATCCAGTTCCCGGCAAAAAACCTCCGGATCCAGAACCACGCCGTTGCCGATCAGGCAGACCTTGCCGGGGTGCAGTATTCCCGAGGGAATCAGGTGCAGGATGAAGGTCTTCTCGCCGACGACCAGGGTATGACCGGCGTTGTTTCCGCCTTGAAACCGGACGATCAGATCCGCCCGTTCCGTCAGCAAATCGACGATCTTGCCCTTGCCTTCATCACCCCACTGGGTGCCCACCACGACGACGTTTGACATGAACCGCTCCTTAAAAGTATATCTATTCGTTTGCGCAAGACGACCCATCTCCCTAAAAAAGGCCGTCCGCAAAGTCAATGCACGTCTTGAAATTTCCCAGGACAGATTTTTCTCGAACCCCGGGCGCTCCGGATCGGTATCGAAATCGAAATCGTGATCGAAATCGATTTCCGGCAAATTTTCGATTTCGATAGCGATTTCGATGATTGCCAACCCACCCTTGGGGGTTCTTGAACACACCCTTTTCCTTTCCCGGCTTCCATAGCTCCTCCTCGACTCCCCTCTCCCGATATGAAACGAACCCCGTATCTCCTGCTTGTCAGACATCTCCGCCTTTTCGTTTTTCTCCTGGTGTTCGCCCAGCTGGTCCTGGTGAACAAACTGCTCTGGGACGCCCGCCCGCCCGGCCTGATCAAGCCGGTTGTCCGGGTCTTGGCTCCGGAGTCCGAACTGGTCCATTCCCGAATATCGCCCTACGGACCGGGTCTGGAACGGGAACTAGTGGAACTGTTCGCCGAGCAGGCCGGCGTGCATCCGATCTGGCTGCACATGGACGGCCCCGGACCGGCCTGGGACGAACTGCGCCATCACCGGGCCGACTTGCTGGTCGGCGTCGGATACGCGCCGTCCCGACCCTTTCTGGACTCCCTGGTGACCCCGGTGGCCTCCGGGCCTGTCTACGCCCGTCATCCCGTGGGGGTGGTCCATCAGCGTCACCACCACCCTCCCCAGGACCCGTCGGACCTCTGTCGCCGCAAGGTCCTGCTCCCGGAGAACCCTCTCCTGCGCCTGACCTTCCTCCAGTTGCTGGACGACATGGACCGGAACGACCTGGGCCTGGACGATGCGACGTGCTCCGAGGCCCCACTGTTGACAGAGGAAGCGTCGCTTCCGGTGCAGCTCGCGGCCATGGTCGAAACCGAGGCTCGCTTTACCCTCGTGGATACCGGGCGTTTCTCTCTTTGGGGACCGTTCTACGCCGACTTCCAACTGGCCCACAGCCTGGAAACGACTCTGGAATACCGCTGGTTCTGGCGCGACGACCGTAACCTGATCGCCCCAAAGCTGACCGAATTCTGGAATAATATGACCCAGGACAATGCGTTGGAGCGGATTCAGGACAAATATCTCGGATTCATTCCGGAAAGCAGCGACCGCTTCGCCCTGCTGCACCTGATGGAAACCCTCCAGCGTGAACTGCCTCGGTACGGCCCGACCATCCTCAAGGCGGCCCAGCGCTACGAAATAGACCCGTTGCTGCTCATCGCTCTGATCTATCATGAATCCCGGTTCGACCCCGAAGCGGTCAGCCGGACCGGGGTGCGCGGAATCATGCAGATCACCCAGGTCACGGCCCAGGAACTCGGCCTGGACGACCCCATGAACCCTAACAAAAGCATCCTGGCCGGTGCGCGGTACCTGCGCCAAATTTGGAACCGACTGGATAACACGGACCTTTCCGAGTGGGATCGCTGGTTCCTGGCCTTGTCCGCCTACAACCAAGGCCTCGGTCATACATGGGACGCCATGGCCCTGGCCGAGAGCCTCGGGCTGAAGAAGACAAGTTGGAACGACGTGAAGCGCGTCTTTCCCCTGCTCAGCCAACGCGACTATTACAGCAAGGCGCGCCACGGCTACACCAGAGGCTTTGAAGCCGTGGCCCACGTTGAGGCGATTCGGTACTACTATTACGTCCTAAACGGGCTCCTCGTTCTTGAACGACCGGAAGGGAAGCACCTTGGCCGGCTTGGGCGTCCGCGCCTTTTTTCCTGACGCGGTCAGCGGCAAGGCCGGAGCCTCCAGCGTCTTCCGGGGTTTTTGCTGCTCGGCCCAATGATAGTTGAAGAGATGATTTTTCCAGCGGACCACTTGGATCAACCCCAAGACCATCACGGCCTGCTCCCATTTTTTCGTGGGCTGAAACTCACCGGCCATTCCTTCATATTTGTCCATCAACGACGTCAACGACGCTTCATCGAACTGGGCAAGCTGGTCGGCCAGCTTGATTAACACCTTTTCCACGAGTAATGCCCTGCCTTCGTTTGTTTGTAAGGGTTCACGGTTCACCTCTCAGAAAAACCGCACACTGCCGCAATTCGTTTTTCTATGCCTTCCGTCCGATGTTTTCAAGGTGAAATGTTGGGGGCAGGAGGCGAAAGCCGATCTGAACATCAACCCAAGCCACACCCCAAGCAGTATGAGGAGCGACCATGTCCGACCTGAAAACCGTCTACCGCACCCTGTCCACGGACCCGTTTCCCAGGACCATGACCATCACCCTGGGTGACCAAGAATTAAAGTTCGAAAAGCGTACCTGGCACATCGACGGGGAGGATCGGGGGCTGCGGTACGGAGAAAATCCGGACCAGCCGGCGGCCCTGTACGCCCTGGCCCAAGGGACGCTGGAACTGGACGGCGTGGCCTTTCGCGAGGCCGGGGACGGCCTGGTCTCCGCCCTGACCGAAGAGCACATGCTCCAGGCCGGCAAGCACCCCGGCAAGATCAATCTCACGGACGTGGACAACGGGATCAACATTCTTCAGTACCTGCACGCCAAGCCCGCCGCGGTGATCCTGAAGCACAACAACCCCTGCGGCGCGGCCTGGAACGACCAGGGGCTGGAGACCGCCCTGAAAAAAGCGTTCTGGAGCGACCGGATCGCGGCCTTCGGGGGTACGGTGGTGGTCAATCGCGGCGTGGATGCGGCCTGCGCTGCGTTCATTAACGAATCCTACTTCGAGGTGGTGGCGGCCCCGGAGTATGACCCCGAGGCCCTGAACATCCTCAAAAAGCGCAAGAACCTGCGCATTCTGCGCATTCCCGGATTGGCGGAGTTGAAAACCTTCGCGGACAAGCCCTTCCTGGACGTCAAATCCTTGGCCGACGGCGGAGTGATCGTCCAGTTCTCGTTCCGCAACCGCATCCGCGGTCCCCAGGATTTCCTGCCGTCCAAGGCCGAGCGCGACGGTGTCCTGCTCCAGGCCAGGACGCCCAATGCCAGGGAAATGGACGACCTGCTCTTTGCCTGGGCCGTGGAGGCCGGCGTGACCTCCAACTCCGTGCTCTTTGTCCGCGACGGGGCCACCGTGGCCGTGGGCACCGGCGAGCAGGACCGGGTCGGATGCGTCCAGTTGACCATTCACAAAGCCTACACCAAATACGCGGACTGGCTCAGCTTCACCGAACAGGGCGTTTCCCTTTACGAGCTTCAGAACAAGGCCGAGACCGACCCGGAAGCGCGTCGGATTCTGGTAGACATCCAGGCCCGGACCGAGACGGCAAAGGGCGGCCTGCCCGGAACGGTCCTGGTTTCCGACGGCTTCTTCCCCTTTCGGGACGGCGTGGACCTGGCCGTGGCCCAGGGCGTCACGGCCATCGCCCAGCCCGGCGGCTCCATCCGGGATCATGAGGTCATCACCGCGGTCAACCAGGCTGATCCCCAGGTGGCCATGGTTTTCACCGGGCAGCGCTCCTTTCGGCACTAACAGTCCGTTGAAAACTCCCAATTGCTGCGTCGCTGCAAAAAGTTCAAACTCTCACGTATCAATAAATACGCTTCGACCTTGAACTTTTTTTGCTCCTTGCACTTGGAATTTTTGAACGGACTGGAGACAATGACTTTTTCAACAGTCAACTAAAAGAATCCGGAATTCGTTTTGACCTCATCTTCCCCCTCCTCGTCCCCCGGCCCCGGCTCCCTGGTCGAATACCTGCAGGACAACCAGGTCAACCTGGCCGTGATGCTGGAGGAACAGGGCGGGCGAACCCGCCTGTTCACCCAGAGAGGCCGGGAAATGAACCTGCCGGCGGCCAGGCTCCTGCCCTGGCACGGTCCGAAGTATGCCCTCCCGGCCACCCGCGCTGAGAATGAAGAGCGGCTGGCCCGACACTTGGAATCCCGCAAGGCGTTGACCGAGTCCATCGACGTCATGGAGATCTGGAGCTTGGCCCAGGGCGAGTTGGACGCGGCCCCTTTGGAATGGTTCGCCGACCTGCTCTGGGAGGAACCCGGCCCGGATCAGCGTTCGGCCCTGGGTCGCGTTCTGCTGGAGGCCAAGACCCATTTCAAGTTTCAGCCGCCGTCGTTTCTGATCTATCCGGAACAAACCGTCCTCGCCCGGTTGACCGAACAGGAAGCGGCCCGTGAGCACCAGGAACTGGTTGCGGCCGGACAGGACTTTTTCCACCACTTGTGGCAAATCGGAGTTTCGAAAGCGTCCGGGAAAACCGATGCCTCCTTCCCGCCTCCTCTGGAATCCACGGCCACGAAACTCAGGGAACTGCTGCTGCGACGCATCAATCAGCCCGAGGACCCGGCCACGGACGACCTTTGGCGCAACCTGACCAAGCGCATCCCGGATCATCCCCAGCAAGCCCTGCTCCTGGCCCAAGCCTGGGGACTCGTACCGGCCCACCACAACTATCTGCTGGCCCAGGCTGACTACGATTGGCAAGACGACTGGAGCCGAGAATTCCTGCCGGAGATTCAGCGCTTGGAAGAAGCGGTCCGAGGCCGCGTCTCTCCTCCGGCCCCCCTGACGCTGTTCAGCGTGGACTCCCCGTCCACCCGGGACATCGACGACGCCTTCGCCCTGGAACGGACCGCGGACCAGGGATTCCGCCTGACCCTGGCCATCGCCCGGCCCTGTCTGGAATGGTCCTGGCTCTCGGAACTGGACCAGGCCGTGTCGCAACGGGCTTCCAGCCTCTATCTTCTCGAAGGCGTCAGCCACATGCTTCCGGAACGGTTGGGCATCGAGTTGTTCAGCCTGCGCCAGGACGTGGAGCGACCAGCCCTGCTTCTGGAATTGGACCTGGACCCCGAAGCCCGGGTCCGCTCCATCGAGCCGCGCCTGGGCTGGGTCCGGGTGCATGCCAATACGCACTACGAACAGGTGGAGGCGGACATCCTGGCCGGAATCGAACCCTTCGCCTCGGCCCATGTCCTGGCCGAGATGCTCCGCGACCACCGCATCGCCGACAACGCCGTGGTCTTTGATCAGCAGGACCCGCATCTGAAACTGGTCGGTGAAGGCGCGGGCATCCGAGTCGTTCGGGAGGAAAAGCCGGCCTCGCCCAAGGCTCAGCTCCTGGTCAGCGAATTCATGGTCCTGGCCAACACGCGGCTGGCCGGATGGGCGCGGGAGCACGAAGTTCCCCTGCTTTTCCGGACCCAGAACGTCGCCCTTCCACCGGGTATCGGCGGGTGCTACACGCGACCGGAAGACATGTACCGCCTGTCCCGCCTGCTGGCCAACGCCGCCATCCAGACCAAGCCCGCGCCCCACGCCAGCCTCGGCGTCTCGGCCTACGCCTCCATCACCTCGCCGTTGCGGCGCTACGTGGATTTCATCAACCTGGCCCAGGTGGCTTCCCGACTGGACCAGGGATCGGCCCGGTTGACCAAGCGGGACCTGGACGCCGCACTCCCCTTTTGGCGGGCCAGGATGGAGGCGGTGGGCCGAGTGCAACGAACCCGGTCGCGCTACTGGAAACTGGAGTATTTACGCCAACAAAGCGCCAACGACAAAATTTGGGGCGCGATTTTAGTGGACGAAACACCGACTCAGGCGGTATTCTCTTTGCCCGCCGAGCAGGTACAGGTCCGAGCGCCCAAGCGCCTGCTGGGGGACAAGTTTCTCATCGGTGGAAACTACGGCCTCCGCCTGGGAAGGATTGATCCATTACTAAATGAAATCAAGGTTGTGGAGATTATTGATGATCAAACCGAGGAAAAGGAGTAGACGATGTTGAGCATTTTATGGCTGGGCATGAGTTATCTGATCGGGGCCATTCCTTTCGGCCTGCTGTTGACCAAAATGCGCGGACTGCCCGACCCGCGGCTGCACGGCAGCAAAAACATGGGCGCGACCAACGTGGCCCGGGTTTGCGGCACATGCTGTGGCGCGATGACGCTGATCCTGGACGCCCTCAAAGGCCTTTTCGCCGTGGGCGTGGCCGCCTCCTTCAGCGACTCCTGGCTGTTCCTGTCCCTCACCGCCCTGGCCGTGCTCCTGGGGCACATGTTCTCCGTGTTTCTGGACGGCAAAGGCGGCAAAGGCGTGGCCACCACCGTGGGCATCTTTCTTGGACTGGCCTTCTGGCCGGCCGTATTGGCCCTGATCGTCTGTCTGACCGTAATCAAGCTGGGCGGGTACGTCTCCCTGGGCTCCCTGGTCCTGGTCACCCTGATGCCCATCTTCATGCTGCTGACCGAATCCTACAGCCTGCTTCCGGTGACCTTGGTCATCATGGCCCTGGTTTACTCGCGGCACAAGGACAACATCCAGCGCCTCGCCCAAGGCGAGGAACAATCCTGGAGATGCCGCGCCTAGCGGACTTTTCCCGCTCCCGCCATGCTCGCGCATGGCGGGATTTTTTTTTGCAACAACTCAGCTCACCATACAGAAAGCACTGGATACCCACCACATTATTGATATCGCATTCTTTGGAGGTCCTTCACATGTCCCTGTCCCGCGCGAGTCGAAATGTATCCCCGTGGAGAGTCAAACCCCGACTGCCATTTTTCATCGCCCTGCTCATCGCGGCCACCCTGGTTCTCGTAGGCCCGGCCCACGGGCAGGATGGCCCACCAGCTTCCACCCAAAGTAGGCCTGGATTTGGCGCCCCATCCGGAAGCGTCGCGCTCAGCGGTTTTCATCTGTTCAACAGTGCCGTGGGCGACGACCAGGGCAAAGTCTCCGTGACCCAGACCCGGGCAGACGCCTCCTGGTCCCGCTTCAGTCTGGGCTGGCACTCCAACTGGTATTCCTGGGAGGACAAGAGCGCCCTGCCTTTTGGAAACGGACAGGATGCCCCATGGGATTCGCTGCACGTGCTGACCTTCATGGTCAACCAGCGCGGTATTCTTTCCCAACGCTGGTCCTACTTTGTCCAGGGAGCGATCCGTTCCGGGTTCGAGCGGGAGCTCTCCCGGTCCGTGGGCGTGGCTGCCAACGGAGGCCTAGTCTATGCCTGGAATGAAGACTGGACCGTGGGCCTGGGAGGATTCATCGGCGTGGATCCCACCACCAAATTCGCTTTTTCCAGCACTTTCGCCATGGCCGGTCCCTTTTTACAGTACCGCAATCCCCGCGCCCCGGGCTTCTCCGGCCGACTCGGATTCCCGAAAAGCGAATTGCGCTACACCGTATCCCCTGTCTGGTCCACCTGGCTGGGATTCGGCATCAACTCGGACACCTACCGCCTGGCTGACGACAGTACCGTCATGCCCAGAGGATATGTCCGATCACGGATGTTCACCACCGGCCTTTATCTGGACGTCACCCCCACCCCCACCCTGCTGCTGCGCATCGGCCCGACCTACAACTTCAACCGAAGACTGGAAGTCTCCGACTCCGGCGGCGACAAACGCCGAAGCCACGACCTGGACGCGACTTTAGGGTTCGAGGCCAAGATTAGTTGGAGTTTTTAGACCGGAGAAAAAAAATGCCGGAGGCCTCACAGCCCCCGGCATGCTATCGGAGAGGAAGTGCTTTGCAAGATTGAACGTATCTACTCAGCACATTTTGCGTCCGTTCATGCTCCGGCAATCGGTGTCGGGGTCGGTATCGGAGTCGGAATCGAAACAGGAAGAATTGAGAACGCATCCCAGCGCTTTCGATCCCGATCCCGATTCCGATTCCGACCCCGGCAACAGAATTACTCTGTGCTGAGTAGTTACGATTGAACCAGCCATCTCTCCGAACAAACTCAGCTCTCGCAACGCAACACGAGAACCGAGCACTTGGCGTGGCGGACGACCTTGGAGGTGTTGGTGCCGAGGAGGTAGTCTTGCAGTTTGATGCGGTGGGCGGGCATGATGATCAGGTCGGCTTCGACTTTTTCGGCCATACGCAAAATCCGGCGATAGATGGAGCCCTGGGCCACGAGGTGCTGGACGTCGATGTCGTCGGGGATATGGGCGTCCACCAGCTCGTGCAGGAGACTTTCCGCGTCGGCCACGATCTTGTCGCCGGCGTCGGAGGGAAAGTAGTCGGCCACGATGGGCATGCCCATGTCCGGAACCACGGTCAGGGCAAACATCTTCGCATCATAAAACCGGCATAACTCGGCGGCGCGCTCAAGGCTCATCTTTCGGGTGCGCTCGCCTTCCTGGATATCAATGGGAACAAGGATGCGCTTGTACATGTCGACTCCACTGTCGGATTGGAGGGTTCAGGGGATCAACGGTCCAGCGGTTCAATGGTATAAAATGCCGAGTCCGTGGTCTTGTTTTTTGAAAGCACGGGGTCTGCGTCAACAAGCCGGGGAAGTCATGGCGTCGCCGCCTGTTCGTTTCGACCGGTACATCTGCCACGCGAACAGGGAGAAGTACATGGCCACGCCGAGGATCTGCATGCCCAGACGATCGAAGGGCAGGTAGGCCGCGAAGACGCCCGGGCGGAAGGTGGTGGCGCAGACGGACAGCAGGAAGAGCCGCTCCAGCCAGTTGCAGCGCGTGACCAGCCAGCCTTGCAGGGCCGAGGCAAAGGCGAACATGGCGATCAGACCGGAGAAAAAAACCCAGGTCAGATACCATGGATCCTCCAGCCAGATCACCTTGCCGGTTTCGGTCACCCCGGAAATCATCAACAGCTCGGTATTGAACAGGAAGATGAACGGCAGGATGCCCGTACGCAGGCTGTAGGCGAACCCTTGAACCCCGGTCTTGATCGGGTCCGTGCGGGCAATGGCCGCTCCGGCATAGGCCGCCAGGCCCACCGGCGGAGTCACGTCGGCCAGGATGCCGAAATAAAAAACGAACAAGTGGGCCGCGATCAGCGGGAAGATCAATCCGGCGTCTCCGCCGAGCTGGATGATCACCGGCGCGGTCAGCGTGGCCATGATGATGTAGTTGGCCGTGGTGGGCATGCCCATGCCCAGGATCAGACTGGTGATGGCCGTAAAGACCAGCATAAGCACGATGTTGCCCATGGACAGGGTGGCGATGATGGTGATGAAGCGACCCACCAAACCGGTGATGGTCACCACGCCGACGATGATCCCGGCCGTGGCCGTCGCCACGCCCACGGAAACCATGTTCCGCGCTCCCATGATCATCCCGCTCCAGACATCGTGCAGCCCCTGCCAGGTGGCGGTCAGCAAAAAGCGCTTCAGGTCGATGTTCGGGTCCAGGGTCCCGGCCCGCTTGTGCATGCCCAGGGACAGGAAGGCGATGATCGGCCGCTGGACGAGCATGATCACGACCAGGCTCTCAATGGCGTACAGCGCCGAGGCGATGGGGGAACGGCGCATGATCACCAAATAAAAGATCAGCACGCCCAGGGGAATGATGAAGTGACAGCCCCGGAGCACGGTCTTGCCGAACTTGGGCAGTTCCTTGCGCGGCAGGGCCTTGATGCCCATTTTCAGGGCCTCCAGGTGTACGATGTACAGCAAGGCCAGATATGCGATCAGGGCCGGAAACAAGGCCGCGCGAACCACGTCCAGGTACGGTATCCCGATGATCTCGGCCATGATGAACGCCGCGGCGCCCATGATCGGCGGCATGAGTTGCCCGTTGACCGAGGAAGCCACTTCGATGGCCGCGGCCTTGTGCGCCGGAAAGCCGACCTTTTTCATCAGCGGAATGGTGAAGGTTCCGGTGGTCACGGTGTTGGCGATGGAGGAGCCGGAAACAAGGCCGGTCAACCCGGAGGCCATGACCGCGGCCTTGGCCGGACCGCCCCGGAAGGTGCCCAGGGCTGAAAAGGCCACGTCGATGAAATATTTGCCCCCCCCGGCCCGGTCCAGAAGAGCCCCGAAGAGGACGAACAAGAACACGAAGTCCGTGGACACGCCCAGAGGAACGCCGAAAATGCCCGTAGTGGTCAGGTACATGTCGCTGATGATGAAATCCAGGGGAACGCCCCGGTGGCGCAACAGCGCGGGCAAATGAGGACCAATAATGGTGTACAGCAAAAAAATGCCCGCCAGAACTGCCAGGGCCGGCCCCAGAGCGCGCCTTGCCGCTTCCAGCAGCAGCACGACCAGGATCACGCCCATCCAGATGTCCAGCTGCGAAGGCAGGCCCATCCGGGTGATGATCCCGCTGTAGTCCCACCAGATGTACAGGGCCCCGGCCGTGGCCAGAATGGCCAGCAGGATGTCGTAAATCGGGATATGCGTCCGGATGGAGCGACGGGCGAAGCTGGGAATCATCTTCCGGGTCCAGGTGACCCACATGGGCGGACTGTACTGCTTGTAGGCCGGGTAGGCCAAAAAGGCGAGGCAGATGGCGAATCCCAGGTGCCAGGAACGGGCGATGTGGGAGTTCATCGGCTCATAGGCCAGATACAACTGAAATCCGGACCACGCCAGACACAACAGGGTGATGATCCAGGCAGCGACTGGATGCTTCGGCTCCCGAGCCCCGGCTTCGACCATGGCCACCATGTCTTCGGCGGACTGACGGACCCGGGTTTTCTTGCGCGAACCCTCTGTGTCAGGTTCGACGGCGTGCTCAACGCCTCGCGGCGTAGTTTCGGTACGTTCCTGATCGGTCATGGCGGACCTTTAGTGCTTGTGAGAACAATGCGGAGGGAGGAACAAAACAGGGGCGGTTCGCAAACCGCCCCTGAGCAAACAAGACAGGCTACATCCAGCCTTTTTCCTTATAGTACTTCTCGGCGCCGGGATGCAGCGGAGCGGAAAGACCCTGCAGCATTTCCTCGGGCTTCAGATGACGGAAAGCGGCGTGGGAAGCCCGCAACTCATCCAGGTTTTCAAATACCGTCTTGACCATGTCGTAGACCACCTGCTCAGAGACGGAGTCGTTGGTGACCACGGTGGCGGTCACGGCGTAGGTCTCGATGTCCCGGTCAATGCCGCGGTATGTGCCGGCCGGGATGCTGGTCGTGATGTAAAAGGGATGCTCGGCAACGAACGCCTTGACGGCGTCGGAATTCAGGGGAACCATGTCCAGATCCACCGACTGGGCGGGCTCTTCAATGGCCGCGCTGGGGTTGCCCACGGTGTAGAAAAAAGCGTCGATGTTGCGGTCCACCAGGGCCCGGGAAGCTTCATGCTGCTGGAGCGCCTCGGCCCGGAAATCCGTGTTGAAATCCAGCCCGTACATGCGCAGGACATCTTCGGCATTGCCGCGCTGACCGGAACCGGGATTGCCGATGTTCACCCGCTTGCCCTTCAAGCCGTCAACGCTGGTAATGCCCGTATCTTTGCGGGTGACCAGCATGACGGTCTCGGGATGCATGCTGAACACGCTGCGCAAAGCCGTGACCGGCTTGCCTTCCCAGTCCGCGGTGCCGTTGAAGCCCTGAAAATTCCGGTCGGACTGGGCCACGGCGAAGTCGAACGCTCCGCGATCCAGGGCGTTGATGTTGAACACCGAGCCGCCGGTGGGCCGACCGATGTAGTTGTACTCCCCGCCCATGTGCTTGTTCATCATGTTGCTGATCTGCAGGGCGACCTGATAGTAAACACCGGTAATGGACGCTCCGCCGAACAGAATGTCCTGCTTCGCCATGGCCTGGGGCGCGGACAACGCCAATCCAAGGGCGACGACCAAGGCTACGAACCATTTCTTTCCTACCATACTCACACCTCCATAACAAAAATGTTAAAAATCAAACAAATTCACCTCTCACCAATCTTGTCCGAAGTGATATGCCGAAGATGAGTGCTGATGTCAAACGCCGAGGATTCGCGGTCAACGGGGCCGGTTGGTCCACAAATCCAGCAGCAATGAGGCGACCAGGGCGGACCGCTCCAGCAGACTGCGCCTGACGATGTATTCTTTGTCGCTATGATCCAGATCGCCCAGCGGTCCCAGCCCGTCCAGAACCGGAACGCCCCGGTCGGCAATGAAGTTGGCGTCGGAAACTCCGAAACGCAGCTCGTCGGGCAAGTCGTATCCCAACAGCGCCGCCTGCCTCCGGGCCGCCGCGTACAGGTGCTTATTCGCCTCGGATTGGGGCATGGCAGGACGGCCCGTGGTTTCGACATGCTCGCAGGACGTACCGGGAACGGTTTGATCCGCGAAAATATCCGCCATCGACTCCCGCAGCCGGGATTGACCTTCAGGTGAGAGAAACCGGGCGTCCACCAAGGCCTGAGCCAGTTCCGGGACGGTATTCGGCCCGATCCCGCCCTCCACGCGGCCCACGTTCACGGTGATTTCCACGTCGTGGTTCAAGGCTTCCAAAGCCGTGATCTTGTGGGCCAGTTCCAGGATCGCGCTGGCCTTGGAGCCGCCCTTGGCCGCGTGCCCGGCCCTTCCGCGAACCGTCACCCGCAAACCCAGCCTGCCCTTGCGGCCCGTGACCACTTCCCGGTTCAGCCCCCCGCCTTCAAACACCAAACAGGCCAGACCACGCACGGCTTGCTCCTCGATCCAGGGCCGGGAAGCCGGGGAGCCGATCTCCTCGTCGGAATTACACAAAAACGTCACCGGCATGTCATTCAAAACGCCCAGGCTCCGGAGCGCCTTGAGCGCGTAAACGCCCACCACCAGGCCGCCCTTCATGTCGTAAACCCCGGGCCCGCGACAGATCTCGCCGTCTTCCTGAAAGGTGGTGAACGACGTGTCCGCGGGGAATACGGTATCCATGTGTCCCACCAGGGCGAAGCCGGATTCGCCACGGCTCCATGGTCCGGAGGAAGCCTGGACCATGTTCCCGTAGTCGGCAAAGGGCAGGACTCGGACGTCCGGCAAGACCTGCCCCAGGATCTCGCCCATGACCTCGGCCATAAGGTCCAGGCCCGGCTTGTTCCGGCTGCCGCTCTGGATCTCCACCAAACGCCGCAACAGTTCAACGGCTTCGGTTTCCTTTTCCGCCAGATAGGCGATGATTTGATCGTGCATGGGGCGACTATTTTTCCGTGTCGACCCGATACCTGGCAAATCCGAAATCCTGGCGGGCGTACTCTCCGGGATCAGCGTCCGGATACATCACCCGCTCCTCGTTCCAGGGCTTCTGCATCCGCAGGTTGCCGTCCTTGCGCCCGAGAAGGTTGGTCTTGTGCAGGGGAATCTTGCCGCCGGCCGTGGCGATGTACCGGGGGATGGCATCACCGGAGATGTTGCCGTACATGCTCTCGATGATCTCCTGTCCCGTGGCCACGGGAACGCGCAGATGCGTGAACTGCGGGTTGCGGTAGCTGCAATTGAACACGTAGTAGGGCCGGACGTAGGACTCCTGGATGGTCTCGCACAGCTTCCACATCTTGACCTTCGTATCGTTGATGCCCTTGAGCAGCACGGCCTGGTTCATCACTGCCATGACGCGCCCGGAAATCGCCTTGAACGCGGCCTTGGACACCGGAGTGATCTCCTGGGCCGTATTGATCTGAGTGACCACGCGCACCGGCTTGCGCTCATTGCTGGCCTCCAGGATGTCCAGCAATGCCCCGTCCACCCGCTGCGGCGTGGTGACCGGGATCCTGGTCCCCAGCCGCTTCATCCGCACATGCTCGATGGAGTCCAGTTCACCCAGGAGCCATTCCAGCATGGAGTTGGGCAGCACGAAAGCGTCTCCGCCGGTAACCAGGACGTCCCGGATTTCCGGGTTGCCCCGGATATAGTCCAGAGCTTCGCCGTAGGCTTCCTTGCTGTAGATCCGGTCCTTGGCGCCGATGTGCGCGATGCGCAGACAGTGGGTACAGTACATGGCGCACATGTTGGTGGCCTTGATGGTCACCACCCGGGGATAGAACTGGTCGATCAGCCGGGCCGGGGAATGGTCCGCGGCCACCGGCGGGATCTCCACCCCGGCGTTGTCGATCATTTCCGCGGTGGGCACGGCCTGAAGCAGCACGGGGTCGTTGCTCCGATTCGGTAGGATCAGACTGGCATAGTATGGGGTCAGGCGCATCCGGTAGGTTTGGGTGACCCGTCGGACCTCCTCCACGGCCTTGGCCGGCAGATCGATAATCGAGGCCAGCGCGTCCACGTCCTCCACGGCATGGCGCAACTGTCCGGAATAGGAGTTCCAGTCCTCGTCGGTCATGCCCAGTACGCGCTTGATTCGGGCCTGATTCTCCTGGATTCGCTCCCAGGCCTCGATCCCGCTGGGGGCTTCCACGGCGTGGCGTTCCAGATAGTCGGTGATCCGGGACTTGGCTTCGGCGACAATGGGCAGGGCCTTGCCTACTCGTCCACCCACGGTCACACCGTGTTCATCCAGTTTGGCATGCTTGTCCGCCAACGTGACAAGTTCCTCCCGGGTCAGGCCAAGCTGTTCCGGTGTCAGGCCCTGCTCACCATGAATCCGAGCCAATTCCGCGAAGAGTTCGACAATGGGGCCGGTGCGGTCCTGGGTCAAGGCCGCGTCCTTCAACTCAGCCACAGCGGCAAGTTGTACTTCCGATGCGGAAGTATCCCCCTCGGCCATGAACAAGTCTTCAAAAAAAACCTCGGTAAACGAATCCAAGACATGCGGGGTCGTGCTGCTCATGATCAGTCATCCTTCGTTGTGGTTTGGGTCTGTAGCGTATCGAAAATGGATTCCTTGAGCTGTTGGATGCCCAGACGGATATCCTCTTCCAACTGCGCCCGGGTGTGACCAACGGCCACCACGCGACCCAGGAACGTCCCAGGTTGCACGGCAAGCCTGCCGCCGACATGTTCCATCACGATCACGCCGTGGTCCTGTCTGCCCGCCTTGACCTCCCTGAACAGGGTTCGTTCATCCTCATCAACGGGCACGATCTGATTGGTCTCGGCTTCCGTGTCCAACTTGTAATTGTAGGTCCGCCAACAAATGTCTCCCAGAGCGTCGACGATTTCCATCTTGTTTTCCGGAAACCGATTGTGCATCACGGCGTGGTACTCCAGTTCCAACAAGCCGGGCGTGTCCGCGGGCAACGCGTTTTCCAGGGTACAGCACATTTCCATGGTGGTGCCCTGTTTCCGGGCATTGACTTCCACGAAATAAATCCGGCCCTGGCCGTCGACAACGTAATCGCAGCCGAAAATCCCGCGATACCCGCTGCGGCCCATGACCTGCCCCACCTTGCGGGTGATCTCTCGCAGTTCCTGCTGCAAGGCGGAAGACAACGCCGACGGAAAGGTCGATCCGCGAAACTTGTTTCCGTCCTGAATCTCCTGGTCCGCGATGGCCGCAATGAAGACGTCGGAGGGTCCGGCCACGACGCCAAGCACGGTGGGATCGTCAAGGTGGGGAATATAGCGACTGATGAAGAACTTCCCCTTGAGGTGGGCGACTTTGGTCTCGATCTCCTCCTGAGTAGTGGCCAGGAAGCTGTTTACCCCGGCCGCGGAATAGGGCTGGCTGACGAAAATGCCGTCCGGCCATTCCCCCCAGAGATCCCGTGCCGTTTCCAGCATGTGCTCCGCGTCCGCGCAAACCCGGTAGTCGATCAGCGGGGCCGTGCCCTTGAGCATCTGTAGCTGGTAAAGCTTGTTGTTCCAGATATTGGCGATGTGTCCGCTGGGACCGAGGATGCGCACGTCGGGAATCAAAGCCAGGGTCAGCTCCGGCACGGATTCGAAGACGTGGATGAACACCTGACCCTGCTTGTCCAGGAGTTGCCGGATCAGATCGTTGACCGCGGCGGAAGCCGAGACCATGGACGCGAAGGTCCTCGGGGCGATCCGGAAACTGACCTTGCGCCCCTTGGCCCGGTACAGTTCCCGGGCCATGGGATTGATCACCAGGGTGTTCTTGTGCGGGTAGGATTCCAGCACGTCCGACAGGATGGAGATGAAATCAAAAGGCCGTCCGTGAATTTTGGACAGGGTCTCCTTGACGAACTGGTTCAGGCAATCCGTCTTGATTTCACCAATGTACAGAAAGTACGAAACCTCGGGGTCCAGCTTGATGTCTGAAAAAAAGACATCGTCCTCCATGAACATGTTCTCGCCCTCCAAGGCATCCGGATAAAATGTGCTCTCGGTAGGCCCTTTCCATGGCGAGGTCAATCGTTTTGGGGTTCACGGCAGGGCTGATCTGTTATCGAGCCGCAGGCGCTCTGGATCGTTATCGAAATCGGAATCGAAATCGTGACCAAAATCGATTTCTGGCAACTTTCCGATTTCGATAGCGATTTCGATTTCGATGTTTCGATCGTTCCCAAGCTCCAGCGTCCAGAATACCAACCAAGTGACGTTCGGCCCTGTTAGCGTCCACCGGGCAAAGCGCAACTCGTGGTGGACGATGGCCCCAGCGGCTTGGCCGGTCCGGCGGCCCGTCCCGTCTGATGGGCGATTTTTTCCAGCATGCCCTTGAAGATCAGGATATGGAACGGATAGGTGACGTACCAGTAGGCCAAGCCCCACAGTCCCTTGGGCAGAAACCGGGATCGCTCGATGATTTCCGTGTACGCTCCATCCTGGCCGGAGGGACGCAGTTCGAAGTCCAGCAGGGCTTCCCCGGGTGTCTTCATTTCCGCCAACAGGCGCAAACGCCGCCCGGGTTCCAGTTGAAGCACCCGCCAGAAGTCCAGGGCGTCGCCGACCCGAATTTCCGTTGGATGCCGTCGCCCGCGCCGCAACCCCACCCCGCCGACCACCCGGTCCATGAACCCGCGCAGCCGCCAGAGCCAATCGCCGTAGTACCAGCCGGTTTCCCCGCCCAGGGCGGCCACCACGGGCCAGACTTCCTCCGGCTTGGCCGCGATCTTGATGTGGTAGGACAAACCCAGCAGCGTGCCCCCGGCATAGGCCGCGTCCCCGCAATCCAGCCACTCCGGCGGAGGCTGAAACCCGGCGTCGCTCCAGCAGGTCTCCACGTCCAGTTGCTCGATTTTCCGCAAGGCCGTGGTGATGGCTTCCCGGCAGGTCAACAGCGGCTGGGGGATGATCTCCCGAATCCGGTTCTCCGAGCAGACCACCCGGTTGCGCAGTCCCAGCACCAACGGCTTGGCCAGGATCGTGGGAATCGGCGTCACGAAATTGATCCACAATGAGGAAAGATGAGGGGTCAGAAGCGGGACCGGAATCAGTACCCGCTTCGGCAGTCCGGCAATTTCGGCGTACAATTGAAACATTTGGGCATAGGTCAGCACGTCCGGACCGCCGATGTCGTACGTCTGGCCGGTGGTTTCCGGATGTTCCAGACAGCCCGAAAGGTACTCGATGACGTTGGACACGGCGATGGGCTGGCATTCGGTGCGCACCCAGCGCGGGGTGATCATCACCGGCAGCCGTTCGGTCAGGTAGCGCAGAATCTCGAACGACGCACTGCCCGACCCGATGATCATCGCCGCCCGCAAAAAGGTCACGGGGACGCGCCCCTCCCGCAACACCTTGGCCACCTCCAACCGGGAACGCAGGTGCTTGCTCAGATGCGCGTCGCTCTCCTCCCCCAGGCCGCCCAGGTAGATGATCCGCGACAGCCCCTGATTATCCGCGGCCCGGGCCATGTTCTCCGCCGCGACCCTGTCGGACGAAGCGAAGTCCTTGGCCCCCGGAGTCATGGAATGCACGAGATAATAGGCCGCGGTGCAGTCCTCCATGGCCCGTTCCAGGGAAGCCTGGTCCATGACGTCGCCCTGAGCCAGGCGCACCAACGGATGCCCGGCCCAGGGTCGGCACCCCACCTTGCCCAGGGAACGGGCCATGGCCGTTACCGCGTGCCCGCGTTCCAGCAGCTTCTTGATCAGTCGTCCGCCGATGTATCCCGTGGCCCCGGTGACCAACACGCGCTGTTCGGACATATCCATCCCCCCTTCTCAGACCATGCCATTGGCTCGCGACCTTTCAGGGTCGCACCTTTCATCTATCTGAGTGTTGAAAAAGTCCTTATCCGGCAGTCCGTTCAAAAACCCCAAGTGCAAGGAGCAAAAAAAGTTCAAGGTCGAAGCGTATTTATTCATACGTGAGAGTTTGAACTTTTTGCAGCGACGCAGCAATTGGGAGTTTTTCCACGGACTGCTATATTCCCCTCAATAATCAGTCACTGATTCTCCTTCTCCACAAAACGCGCCCTGATAACGTCTTCCACTTCCTTGGGAATTTCCGGCCTGCCCTGCTGGTTCAGGGCCGTGGCGGTGATTTTGGCCTTGAGCACGAGCTTTTGATCCGGCAGGCGGTGAATATCTTGGTAAAAGACCATTCGGAGCCGGGACTCCTTGACCAGACTCAGGCCGACGACAAAGGAATCTCCGCTGGTCAGGGCACTCTTGTAGTCGATTTCCGCCCGGACCACGACGAAATAAATGCCCATCATGGTATATTGCTTGAAGTCGATGCCCACGGACTTCATGCATTCATGGCGGACATGCTCAAGATAGTTCTGATAGACCGCGTTGTTCACAATCCCCTGCATGTCGCATTCATAGTCGCGAACGGACATTTCCAGGGTGAAGTCATGGTTCGTCATAAAATATTCCTTTTCAAGCAGAGATCGCTCCTACAAGGTAAGTGAAAGGGCTTGGCCAGTTCTTCATAACGTAGATATCCGAGCGTTTGCATCCGCGTCAAACGATTTCCACCCGGCCGGTTTGCGACAGCCGCCTTTCCATCCGCCCCACCAGCAACGCCAGGATAAGATAGATCAACGCCCAGAGCAGCAGGCCGGGTAAAACCCACACCGATTTCCCAAGCTGAATCAGGATCAAGCCTGATGATCCGGCGGCCAGCATCACGGCGTATTCGACCAGCACGGTTTTACGGTGCCCCCAACCCAACTGGACCAGGCGCTGATAATAATGGCTGCGATGGGCCTGCCAGATTCTTTCTCCGGCCAGCAGACGTCGCAGCAAGGTCACGGTGGCGTCCACGATGAATGGTGAAAAAACCAGTACCCCGGCCCAGAATGGAAACATCCCTCGGGCCTCGGCCCAAAGGATCAACGCCCCGGCCCAGAACCCCAGGGTGGAAGCCCCGGTGTCGCCCATGAAGATCCTGGCCGGAGGGAAGTTGAAGGCAAGGAAGCCCAGGCAGGCCAGGGCCGTGCTCCAACAGACCAGAGCATAACCGGACTCTCCGGCCAGCCAGCCGAACACCCCCAGAAAGCCGAACCCGATCAGCCCCATGCCCCCGGCAAAGCCGTCCATGCCGTCCATGAAATTGTAGAGATTGGTCATCCAGACCATGAAGAGGCCGGAAAAAAGTACGCCCGCAAGTCCCGGCCAGATCCAGCCCCAAGCCCCCAGATCCAGACCACGCAAGGCCAAGCCGCCGACCAGGACGACGCCCGTGGCCGCGACATGCACGGCAAACCGGGGGACCACTCCGACGCCTTTTTGGTCGTCGGCAAAGGAAATCAAGGCCACCAGGATCGCCCCGCCCAACGGCCAGAGCAGCTCCGGAAACGCTTCGCGGATCAGCGCGTCTTGCCCTCGCGCGCCCGGAACAAGCACGTCCATCACCAAGGCAACGACCATGCCGACGGCCAGACCGGCCAGGATGGCCAGCCCCCCGGTCCGGGGGACGGGGGTATGGTGCAGGGAACGCTCGTTGGGATGGTCCAGGATGCGCAACCGAGCTCTGCCGGACGCCAGGTAGGCGGTCAGGACCGCGCTGGAGAAGAGCGCCGCGAATAAGGGCGCGAGGAAAGACAGGCCGGGACCAAGGTTCATCTCAAAGTCAACTTTGCGTCAACATTGCGTCAAGCCGCCTTCGCGGCCATATACCAACGGGCCATATCCAGCAGGCCGTCTTCCAGGCTTTTGGCCGGGGTCCAGCCCAGTTCGCGCCGGATTTTTCCCGCGTCCACCTCAAGGGAACCGGTCAGCCGCCGAAATTCGGACTGTCGCCCGGCGACCTTGGCCGCCACCTCCATCCAGGCCACGGGCACGGAGAACAGCTTGGCCTTGCGGCCCATGCCCTCGGCCAGAGTTCGGACCAAATCACGAGACGAAATCGTTTCCGTGTCCGCCAGGAGATAGGTTCCGGTCGTCGCATGAGAGACGCACAGACTCAGCGCGGAGCAGAGGTTCTCCAACCCGAGCATGCTTCGCGTGTTCCGAACCGCGCCCAGGGGCAAGGTCCGACCTTGGCGGATGCCGTCCATCAGGCGCAACAGGTTGCCCTTGACCCCGGGGCCGTGCACCAGGGGCGGACGGAGAATCGTCACTTCCAGGCCACTGGCGGCGGATGCCTCGGCCAGGACCTGTTCGGCTTCCCATTTGGTAATCCCGTAAGGGTCCTCGGGCCCGGGCGGATCGTCTTCGGTAAAGGGGCGGCCATGGGTCTGCTCCCCGTTGACCTTGACCGAGCTGGCGAAGACCACCCTCCCCACGCCGCTTTTCGCGGCCTGGCGAGCCAGATTCTCCGTGCCGTCCAGGTTCACCACCCGATAGGCGCTCAGAGCCTTGGCCTTGTCCTGAATCCTGTGCGCCCGCCCAGCCAGATGCACCACGACCCGGACCCCGTCCAGGGCTTCGGACCAGTCCGTTTCCCCGTCAATATCGCCCACCTCGACGATGTCCTCGTCGCCCACGCCTTCCGCCGCCAAAGGCGGGACGTCGTCCAAAACGCTCCGAGTGCGCACGGCGGCGCGGACCGCATGGCCCTGGTCTCGCAAAGCAGAACACAGCGTCCGCCCCACGAAACCGTTCGCCCCGGTGACCAATATCCGCTTCTCCATCATGAATTCTCCAATCCGTCAGAGGTGTGCGTTTCGCGCTGAAAATCCAACTGCTATTGCTCATAAACTCCAGGCAGCCAATGCTATAGAGGGCATCCTGCCTGCCCAATAACCCATCCTGTATCAGGCACAGCCACCATCCCTTACCCGTTCATACCGTCTTTGCAAACCGCCGACTCGGACCTCCGGCGAGGGAACGCCAAACGAAAAAAGCCCGTCACGGCAATCGCGCGACGGGCTTCATGACGAAAAAACAAAAGAGTGATCAGTCTTTCAACGTATTGACCGCCAGGGTCAGGCGGGACACCTTTCGGGCCGCGCAACCCCAGTGAATAACTTTTTTTCCGGCGGCCTTGTCCAAAACGGTGGTGGCCTGGGCCAATTGGGCCTGAGCTTGTTCCAAATCCTTCTGCTCCACGGCCTGACGAACCGCCTTCATGGCATTCTTGATCCGGGTCTTGGTCGCCTTATTGCGGGCCTGAGCCTTCAGGCTCTGCCGGTGCCGCTTGAGTGCCGATGCATGATTAGCCAATGTCTTTCCTCCTCAAAGAATAGAATCGATAAAATTGAATATGGGCGGCACGTTGTGCCTTTCGGGTCGTCTCGCTTGGCAAAAAAGAGATACCTACGCAAAAGAGCGCCGAGTTGTCAAGGAATTTCGTTCACGGGTCAGGGCGGATTTGCTCTCCATCCTCATTCGCTATCACTGAATCGGTATCGAAATCGAAATCGTGATCGAAATCGAACTTCATGTCCAAGAAGATGACAAAATCACGAGGTGATGCACAGCATTTCCATTCCGATTTCGATACCGATTTCGATACCGATTTCGATACCGATTTCGATACCGATTTCGATAGCGATTTCGATAGCGATTTCGATAGCGATTTCGATGAGAACAAATCCCTGGTTCACAGGGCAGCAGTTTCAGCCGCTAAACCTGTAAGGCCGGAAAGTCGGCAAGCACGTCAAACCGGTCCACGAGAGACTTGAGCAGGTTCAGGCGGTTGATCCGTAACTCCGTCTCCGGACACATGACCATGACATTGTCGAACAGGTCGTCCACGAAGGGCTTGATCTCCAGGAGCAAGGCCAGCATGTCCGCGTACCGATCCTGGGCCGCCATCTCCTCCCAGCGGGGGATGATGGCTTGCCAGGCCTCGGCAAGAGCCTTTTCCTGAGGCTCGACGAGCAAGGCTTTGTCGCAAGCGCCGCTGAGACTCGAGCCGTCGGCATTATCCGCGGCTTGCTTCCGGATGATGTTCGCGGCCCGCTTGAAGGTCTGCACCGAGGCCGTGAATTCCGGCTCCTTGCTGAAGCGCAGCAACGCCTCGACCTTGGCCCGCAGAGCCCAGACATCCGCGAACCCGGCCCCAACAGCGGCGTCCACGATCCGGGTGGGATAGCCCTGACCCTGGAAATAGGCTTTCAGGCGTTGGCCGAAAAAATCCATCAGCTTGGCCCGGCTCTCTCCGGGTGCGACTTTCCAGGCAATCGGGCCATAGGTTTCCTGGGCGTCCGCCAGCAGCTGCTCCAGGTCCAGGCGCAGACCGTGTTCCATGATGATCCGACAAATCCCCAGGGCGGCCCGGCGCAGGGCGTAAGGATCGTTGGCCCCGGTGGGGGTCATCTCCAGACCGAAGCATCCCGTGAGGGTGTCGGCCTTGTCCGCCATGGCCAGCAACGCACCCAGGCGGGAGGTAGGAACCGGGCTGTCCGGGCCGGCGGGCAGATACTGCTCGGCCACGGCCTGGGCCACAAGGTCCGCTTCACCCTGCCGACGGGCGTAGATTCCGCCCATGGTCCCTTGTAATTCAGCGAACTCCTTGACCATCTCCGATACCAGATCCATTTTGGCCAAAAGCCCGGCTCGAGCGGCCTGCTCCCGGCTCTCGGGCAGAAATGTCTTGGCCAGAACCCCGGTCAAACGCTCCAATCGTCGGCACTTGTCCCCCATGCTTCCCAACGGCGCCAAAAAGACGACGTTCTCCAACATGTTCAGCCATGTCGCGGAGGAAGCCCGACAGTCGGCACGAAAAAAGAACCGGGCGTCTTCGAGCCGAGCCCGTAGCACCCGCTCCCAGCCCTTGCGCACCAACCGTTCGTCCTTGGGCCGCAGGTTGATTACGGTCAGAAAATTAGGCAGCAGGTTACCGGACGCGTCCTCCACGCCGAAACTCTTCTGGTGCTGTTCCATGCTGGTCAGCAAGACTTCTCGAGGCAGTTCCAGGTAGGAGGGGTCAAAGCCGGCCAGCACGGGCACTGGATGCTCCACGAGCTGGGTCACTTCATCCAACAATCGATCCTTCCAGACGATCCGCGCCCCGCGTCCGGCGGCCAAGTCGTCGCCTTGCGCAATGACGGTCTTCCGTCGGACGGCGCTCTCCAGGACGACTTGTCCCTGATCCGCCAAAATCGAAAAAAACTCCCCGGCCTCCCGGACGTTCCACGGACCTCGCCCCATGACCCGGTGCCCGTAGGTCATGCGGTCCGCAACGACGCCGGCGTACCGGACATCCACCACGTCCGCTCCCAGCAGGCAGAGTATCCAGCGCAACGGGCGCCCGAAAGCCGTGTCCCCGTCGGCCCAGCGCATTTTTTTGGGAAAGGTCAGACCGGCGATGATGTCGGCCAACAGCCCGGGCAGAATGTCCGTGCCGCGACCGCCGCCCACCTGCTTGCGTACCGCGGCGTAGGCCCCTTTCGGGGTTTCGTGGGCGAACAGCTGAGAGGGCTCCACCCCGTGTCCCGAAGCAAACCCCAAGGCCGGCTTCAGAGGCTGGCCGTCCGGACCAAAGGCGGCCTTCCAGGGGGGGCCGATAAACAGTTCCTCCATCACCTGCTGGTGCTGGTCCATGCTCGGGCAGAACACGGTCAACCGCCTGGGCGTCGAGGCGGTCCGCACCGGAGCGGCCTGAATCCGGGCCGTTTCCAGAGCTTGGGTCAG
This sequence comes from Desulfonatronum lacustre DSM 10312, assembly GCF_000519265.1. NCBI lineage: Bacteria > Pseudomonadati > Thermodesulfobacteriota > Desulfovibrionia > Desulfovibrionales > Desulfonatronaceae > Desulfonatronum > Desulfonatronum lacustre. The sequence goes on along the minus strand of NZ_KI912608.1, from coordinate 753,589 downwards.
GTCCGCGGCCAATTGCCGTTCCAGAGGCGCAAGAAAGCCGGCCGGCATTTCCTCGGTCCCCAGTTCCAGAATAAACGGCACGCTGCTCATGACGCACCTCCGGATGTATCGGGCTGAACCTCTGGCCGTGAACCGGGCTGGCCCGCGGGAGTGAGCATGGGCAGGCCCAGTTCTTCACGCTGGGCCGCGTACAGCCTGGCCACCCGGGAGGCCAGCTTGCGCACCCGGGCGATATACCCTGTCCGTTCCGTGATGGATATGGCTCCTCGCGCATCCAGTAAGTTGAAAGTGTGTGAACACTTCAAGCAATAGTCATAAGCCGGCCAGGGCAGGCCGGCCTCGCCCAAACGGGTGCTTTCCGCCTCGTACATCTCGAAAAGGCGGGCCAACATATCCGCGTCCGCGGCCTCGAAATTGTATCGGGAGTGCTCCACCTCGCCTTGATGATGCACCTGGCCGTAGGTGACGGTCTGGTTCCATTGCAGGTCGTAGACCGATTCCTTTTCCTGGAGATACATGGCCAACCGCTCCAGGCCGTAGGTGATTTCCACGCTGATCGGCTTCAGGTCGATGCCCCCGACCTGCTGAAAATAGGTGAACTGGGTCACCTCCATCCCATTGAGCCAGACTTCCCAGCCCAGCCCCCAGGCCCCCAGCGTGGGAGACTCCCAGTCGTCCTCCACGAACCGGATATCGTGCTCATCGGCCCGGATGCCCAGGACGGCCAAACTTTCCAGGTACATTTCCTGAATGCGGTTGGGCGACGGCTTCATGATTACCTGGAACTGGTAATAGTGCTGCAAACGGTTTGGATTCTCGCCGTACCGGCCGTCCGTGGGCCTGCGGGAAGGCTCCACGTAGGCCACGTTCCAGGGTTCCGGCCCGATGACCCGCAAGAAGGTGGCCGGGTTAAACGTCCCCGCCCCCACTTCAATGTCGTAGGGCTGCTGCACCACGCACCCCCGTTGCCCCCAATAGGTTTGCAAGGCGAAAATAATGTCTTGAAAATACATTACGGTTCCTGATTTGAAAGAGTTTCGAAAAAACAATCTACTACGGCCTTCACTCCGTGACGAACCGACCGTTGCGCCAGCGCAGGCCGAGATGACGTCGCACGTACCCGTCCACCATCTGGAACAGCTCGCCTCGCGCACTCGGGGACATGGACAGGGCCGCCCATTGTCGGGGCCCGCTGGAAGACAGGCTGTTCAGGATGGAACGGGTTTCCGGTCCGATCCGGAGTTGGTGCCCGCCCGCCGGGGGACAGTGGGCGCAATATATCCCGCCTGTCTCCATGGCCAAGGTCATCCGGGGGCGATCAAGCCTCTTTACGTTTTGTGGCTCGACAGGCCGCTCTCCGCATTGCGGCTCAGCCATCGCACGTCCGCAAACCGAGCACGTGCTCAGCTCCGGAGCATACCCCTGGGTGAAGCATATCTTGGCCCGAAAAAGCTGCGCGAACACCGGAGGAACGTCCTCGGCCTGATTCAGGACGTCCAAGGTTTCCAACAGCAGCCCATGAATCGTCGAGGCTTCCTCGGAACTGATCCGCAAGGCCTGGACGAATTGCAGGCAATTCGCCGCCAGCCCGACCCGGCTCGCATCGTGACGCAACCGGGAAAATCCGCGCAGCAGGGTCGCTTCCTCCAGCACATGGCGATCCTTGGCAGGAAAAAAGCGCACCTTGAACAGCACGCTGTTCAAGGCGTCCAGACAGCCGCAAAAGCGGCGTCGACTCTTGGCTCCACCGAAGGCCATGGCCGTGACCATTCCCAGATTCGGAGAAAAAAAACGAACCCAGCAGTCGATCTCACGAAACCGGCCGACTTTGAAAATCAGGCCTTCGCCGGTCCACTCCCGGTACACGACGCGCCCTTACGACGAAACCACGTGGGACGCTTGTCAGGGAAAACGCAGGGACATGACTTCACCGGAGCGAGCCGAGAAGGGCCACGGGTTCCCGTCCATATACAGAACCACTCCACCGGCATTGCCCAAACGGACTTCCAGGGTGTTTTCAAACGTAATAACGAATCGTTCCCCGGGTCGTAAAAATGCTTCCCGAGGGCGAGCGCCGTCGGCTTGAGCGGAGAGCCAACAATTTTCCGTGGCCCGAATTTCCAATGTCTTCTCGACTCCCGCCGGAGTAAGCGCAGGTTCTTGAGCAACCCGAGCCTCCTCTGGACGTCGCTCTTGGGGCAAGGCCCCGGTTTGAGCCGTTTCACCCGTGGATTCAGGTGTGCTTGCGGGAGCCGGATCAGGCGTTGGAGGGGATTCCGGAGTCGTTCCCGGGGGAGTCGCAGAGGGAGTTTCTTGGGGAGTTTCCTGGGGTGGCTCCGCGACGGACGGAGTTCGAGGCCCGGTTTCAGGGACCGGACGATCCGGAATCGCGTCTTCTATCGTCTGGGACTCCAACTCCGGCAACCCGGCGTCTTCCGGAGTCTCGCTGATTGGTTCCTCGGCCAAGGAAGGAAACGCCAGGGACCCAGGTTCGGTTCCAATTCCAAGATCGCCTTCTCTCGCAAAGGGTTCCCCGTGAGGCGCGGGGCCAAGGAACGGCTCCGATCCGGGACGACCGGTGCTCACGGATGAAACGTCTTCAGGGGCGTCGCTGGAAAATAATCCGCGAATATCATCCTTGAAAAACCAGACCCCGGACCCGATGAGCGCCAGGAGCAACAGTACTCCAACGACAATACCGACAAACCGCGGCCAGCCCTCCCGCACGGCCGGCAGTTTCTCGGCATCGGCCAAAACCAGATCATCATAATCCGACTCGTCTTTGGAAACATAAATCTGGGCCAGGGTGTTGCCCATTTTATCCGCGTCCATCCCCAAAAACCGCGCGTAATTCTTGACGAATCCCTTGGCATAGACCGGATGCGGCAGGGCCTGTTCGTTCCCCTCTTCAATGGCCATCAAGTTCATCCGACTGATCTTGGTCTTGTCCATCACGTCCGCGATTTCCAAGCCCTGCCGGAGACGCTCTTCTTGCAGCAGTCGCCCGAATTCCTTCAGATCCATAGTGTTCTCCAAAACAGCGTATCCGTTTTCAGTGCCTGGCCTTCACCGTGATCCACCGAGACATGAGCGCGGCCGCGCCGGAAATAACCGCATTATGATGAACAGCTAGAGCCGAACATCGATCAAGGCCCTGTTCCGCAAATTTTCCATATAGATATCATATCGCTCATCCAGGAGCGGTTCCATCAACATCTCGCGGATTTGCTCCTCCACGTCGGCCAGGGTCTTCAATTCGCCGGCTTCCTCTTCCAGCAACTTGATTACGGCCGGGCGGTCCTGGATCAGAACAACCGAGGAAACGTCCCCAACACGCAATGGTTCCACGGCCCCACGCCAGTTCGGTGACAAATCTCCCCAGGCGAACATTCCCATGTCTCCGCCTTGCTCCGCTCCGGGGCCTCTGGAATATCGTCCCGCGGCCTCGCCGAAGGACAGCTCTCCAGCCTGAATCCGGGCCAGGATCTCCTCGGCCAGAGTCTGGGAGTCGAACAGGATCAGACCGAGACGAACCCGACGTTGCTGAGCGAATTCTTCTTTGTTGGCCTCGTAAAAGGCCCGAACCTCATCCGAAGTGACCACGACCTTGCGGCGGACCATGAAGCCCAGCAACCGATGTCGAAGCATTTCATCCCGCAACCGGCGCTCGTACTGCTCCCGGTTCAACCCTTGAAGCGTCAACTGCTCCTGAAACTGAAGCTCGCTCAACCCCGCCCGCTCGCGCAATTGCCGCGCCTGGGTCTGGACCTCCAGGTCCGTCACGGCGATTTCCAGGCGTTGAGCCTCCTGGCGCAACAGAACCTCGTCGATCATTCGATCCAAGAGTTGGCGCTTAGCGTCCAGAAGCATGCGTTTCTCCGCCTCGCCCAGGTCCTGGCCCTGGAACTGCTCCACAAAAGGCCGATAACGCTGATTCAGTTCAAACAAGGTTATGACGTCACCGTTGACCACGGCGACGATCCGATCCACCACGTCTCGGGCCGAAGCAGGCCCGGCGGTTGCCGACAAAAAGAAGACAGCACCCAGGATCACAAGCTGCCAAAAATATCGCATTCCGTTTCTCCAATCAGAGACTTCAATTCAAAAAAAGGAACTATTCAGCACACCCTGGAAAAAGCCTCATTCCGACCCTGGATACCCTTCGCGGGCATGACTGATTCGGAGGCGACAGAGTAAAACGTCATTCCCGCGAACGCGGGAATCCAGTCCGCTCTCGGACGGATGAGCTGAATAATTGCAAAAAAGAGTCATTCCCGTGCCAGTAGTTGATGGTTGACCTGAATGCTGGCGGATTGCAATGCTTCCGCGAGCCAAGCGTCAAAGGCATCCCGAAGCTTGCTCTCAAGCAGAATCCGCTCCACCAGTGGATAGGCCTGGGCCGGATCGACGATTCTGCCCTCGGTGCGCTCCAACAAGACCAAAACTTGATATCCTTCCGGGTTGCGCGACAAAATATTCGTCGCCTCTCTGGGCTCCAAGCCGGACAACAGGGCCTGCCAGTCTCCGGGGATGTTGTCCTCCCGCAAGGCATAGGCATGCACGTCCACCCTGTCGAAACGCTTCCCCAGCACGTCGGGATCAGGCTCGGTGGCGGAGAGGTCCAGCACCTTCTTCACCAAATCCCGTTCCTGACCTTGGATCAGCAGAAACCGCACCCGAGGTTGAAGATAAAAGTCGGCGATATGTTCCCGATAATAGGCGTCCACTTCCAGATAATCAATGGATATGGAAGGCCGCAGCACCTTCTGGACCAGTTTTTCCTGATTCAGCCCGGCCCGAAGCTGCTCCCGCCATCGATCCAGATGGATATACTCCTCGATCAGCATCTGCTCGAAAGCCCCTTCCGGATAATCGGCCCGGACCACCATCTCCGCCGCCGCCACGTCCTCGTCGGTCACGGCCAGACCCTGATCAACCAGATACCCGGCCACCAAGCGCTGGACCAGGATTTCGGTCAGCACCGTGCCGTACTCTTCTTGCAGGCGGTGCAAGGAGTCCACCTGGTGCGTCATGCCCGCCAGATACTTCAGATCATGCACGGCCTCAACTTCGGAAAGCAGCACGGGCTCTCCGTTAATCCGAGCCACGACGCCCTGTTCATCGAATGGCGCGGAGCATCCCGACACCAAGGTGAACAGCAAGACCAGGCCCAAACAAACAGTCAGGGCGGCAGCCGGAAAAACAGCCGGTCCTTTGGTTTGGAAAGCGCTGGGCCACAAGGAATATTGACGCATGGAGATCATGAGGAAGCGGGACGTGACGGCTTCAGCTCGGAAAGCAGGGCCGTGGCTTGTTGCAAATGTCTATAGTTAGCCGCCTTGTCCGCAAAGCGCAACTCCACCCGGTTTGGGGGGAGCAGCCTTGCCTGGTCCTGGTGTTGAAGGACCCAGGGGACGATGGCGTCCAGGACGGCGTCCGCCCCACCTGAGTCGCCGACCCCGTCCTTTCTCCCGTTGGTCCCATCCGGCCAGACCACGACCACTTTGCCCGGCAGCAGATCGGCCTTGACCGCTTTCAGGGAGGACAGCAGCCGTTTCAGCCGGACGACTTCCTCAAAAGTCCGCAGTTCCTCGGGAAAATTTCCAAATCGATCCTTGATTTCCCCCTCGATCTCCAGAGCCGCCTCATCCGTGGCCGCCGAGGACAAGGCCTTGTAGAAATGCAGTCGGTCCCGGGCCTCGGGGATGTAGTCTTCCGGAATATGCGCCGGGTAAAGGACGTTCATTTCGGTCTGGGCATCCTCCCGGGGGGCTTCGCCCTTGAGTCGCCGGACTTCGTTCTCCAGCATTTCCAGAAACAACTCCAGCCCGACCTTGGAAATGGTCCCGGACTGGGTCTCGCCCAGGATGTTCCCGGCCCCGCGCAGCCGCAGATCCTCCATGGCCACGAAAAAACCCGCGCCCAGATAATCCATGTCCAGGATGACTTGCAACCGCTTGCGGGTGGATTCCGGCAGGCCGTCCAGGTTGTTCACTACGAAATAGGCAAAGGCCTGGCGTTCGCTGCGGCCCACCCGACCCCGTAGTTGATAGAGCTGTCCCAGCCCGAACATCTGGGCTTGGTCCACGATCAGGGTGTTGGCCCGGGGAAAGTCCAAGCCGGATTCGATGATTGCGGTGCAAACCAGGATGTCCAACTCGCCGTGCCAGAACTTGTGCATGGCCTCCTCCAGCATGGTCGGGCTCATCTGACCGTGGGCCATGCCGATCCGAGCCTCCGGGGCCAGGGAGCGCACGTATTCCACCACCTGCTCCAGCCCCTGGACCCGGTTATGCACCCAGAACACCTGTCCGCCGCGTTCCAGTTCCTGGGCCAACGCCTGGCGAAGCATTCCCGGGTCGCGTTCCAGAAGAAAGGTCTGCACCGGCTTGCGATCCACGGGCGGGGTCTCGATCACGCTCAGGGAACGAATTCCGGAAAGAGAAAGTTGGAGGGTTCGGGGAATAGGCGTGGCCGTGAGGGTCAGCACGTCCACGTTCTTGCGCAGTTTCTTGAGCTTTTCCTTGTGCTTGACCCCGAAACGCTGTTCCTCGTCCAGGATCAGCAGGCCCAGGTTGGGCAGATGCACGTCGTCGGAGATCAGCCGGTGGGTGCCGATGAGGATGTCCACCCGGCCCCGTGCCGCGGCCTCGAGAATCTGCTTCTGGCGGACCCTGGGCACGAACCGGCTGAGCATGGCCACCTGGACCGGAAAATGTTCCATGCGCATCCGGAAATTCTGGTAGTGCTGCTCGGCCAGGATCGTGGTCGGGCAGAGCAGGGCCACCTGCTTGCCGTCCATTACCGCCCGGAAGGCTGAGCGCATGGCCACCTCGGTCTTGCCGAAGCCCACGTCTCCGCAAACCAAGCGGTCCATGGGCTGGGGCAGATCCATGTCCGCCAGCACGTCGTCGATGGCCCGGGACTGGTCCGGAGTCTCCTCGTACCCAAAGGAGGCCTCGAAATCCCGATACATCTCGTTCATCGGACTGTAGGCGTAGCCCTTGGCAATCCGCCGATAGGCATAAATTTCCACCAGATCCTGGGCGATCTGCTCGATGGCCTTGCGCGCCCGCTCCTTGGTCTTGGCCCACTGCGCCCCGCCCAGCCGATCCAGACTCGGTGACGCACTCTCGGGGCCTTTGTAACGCTGAACCAGATTCAAGCGGTCCACGGGCAGATACAGCTTGTCCTCTCCGGCGTACTCGATCAGCAGATAATCGTTGGCCGCGTCCCCGATCCGGACCCGGTGCAACCCGTCGAAGCGGCCCAGGCCGTAATCCCGGTGCACCAGCAAATCCCCGGAAGACAACTCGTCAAAGGAATCCAGCCCGGAAAAGCCTTTTTTGTGGGCTTGGCGGGCCGGGCCTTTTTTTTCGTCGGGCTGGAGCACATCCTCGGCCAAAAGCAGCAGGCCGTTCCATTCCAGGTCCAGCCCCTTGCGCAGGGAGGAGCGAACCAGGGCCACCCCCTGGCCTTGGGGATCGAAGGATTCATTAAAGGAAATACCTTCTTCGGCCAGCCGCTTGCCGAACCGCTTCCGGGAATGATCCGAATGAAAGGAGATCAACACCTGGGGCCGCTCATCCCGCCACGTGCGCAGGGCCTGCACCAGCGTGCTCCAGGGGCGTTGCCGGGCCTCGGGACGCCAGAACAGTTCCTGGAACGAGCCGAAAGTCTTTTCCGGCAGGTCGACGCCTTGGCGATCCACGCCGATGAGCAGATCCTCGAAAACCATCTGGCGCTGGTTGTGCCACGCCAATCTGGCCGAGGACGCGGGCTGAATCACGTTGGTCCGCAGCCAACGAACCTCGGCCTCGCAGTCGTTCTCCCGTGCGGCCTCTTCAAGAAAAGCCTGCCAGGCCCACTCGCCTTCCTCCAACCGCGGTCGCAGTTGGGACGACCCGGAAAGCAGAAACGTGGTGTTCTCGGGTATCCATTGGTTCAGAGTCGAGAACCGCTCGTAGTACACCCCCGGCGCCATCCGCCCGTCCCCGCGCTCCAAAGCCCGCAGCAAGGCCCCGTGGCCGCGGTCCGAGACCTCACCGGTGGCATCGAAACGCTGCCAGCAGGCCTGGGCCCGGGACATGGACTCCGGGCTCAGCAGGGCCGGAGCCACCGGCAGAATGATCGCGTCCGGGACGTCCGCCATGGAGCGCTGACGCAAGGGTTCGAACAGACGCATGCTTTCCAGGTGCTCACCGAAAAACTCCATCCGCAACGGGATCTCAAAGCCCGGAGGGAACACGTCCAGGATGTCGCCGCGCCGGGCCGTCTCGCCAACGGCGCCAACCATGGACGACCGCCGGTAGCCCCAGGAAATCAGCTGCTCCAGGATCAGGTCCGGGGAAATTTCCTCGCCCACGCTCAGGTGCAAAAACGCGTTCTCCACTTCCTCCCGGGGCGGCCACTTGGGCAGAAAATTTTCCACGCTCAGCACCAGGCCAAAGGGCCGCACAGCAACGTGCAGCGCGAACAGGGTCAACCACCGTCGGCTCCAGGCGTTCGGGTCCGCATGCAACGGGTCCTCGGGCGGATAGGCGGGCAAGGAGAACCAGCGCCGCTTCCAGAACAAGTCATGCTCGTCCCGGGAAAACAGCCGGACCAGAGCCTCCATTTCCGGAACCTGCTTGGCCTCCGGGACCACCAGCACCACGTTTCGCCCTTTGGCCAACAAGGCTTCGGCCAGGTAGGCCTGGGTCGCCGGACCGCTTTTATGAATGGACAGCGCGTCCTTGCGTCCGCGCAGAAACTCCTGAACGTCTTTGGTCAAATACACGAACCGTCACCTCGCCTCATCATTACCATCCCCACCTCACCATCCAATCCGACCCTCTATCAGTCCGTTGAAAAACTCCCAATTGCTGCGTCGCTGCAAAAAGTTCAAACTCTCACGTATGAATAAATACGCTTCGACCTTGAACTTTTTTTGCTCCTTGCACTTGGGGTTTTTGAACGGACTGCCGGATAAGGACTTTTTCAACACTCAGCTATGCAGGGTAACCTACTTCACGATTATCACAAATGTATCCCGATTGGATCGGCATCACAATCGATATCGATTTCGATTTCGATATGATAGCGCGTTGGAAACGGGAGCAAACCTGCCCTGACCTTTCCCCACATCCGGTTGCAAAAATCTCCCAGTTCATTACAACTGCGCCCTGTCGCGATTCGGGAGCGTCGCCGCGCGCCCGGCAAAACCCCACCGGAGGTCATCCAGCAGCATGGCTTATTACCACGAACACTCCGCCGTATCGGTATCCTTGGACGAACACGTCAAGATGCTCGGCGATGAGGATCTTTTGGATTTTTGGGAAGAGAGCCAATTCATGGAAGGATTCTTTCACGAACACGACATCTACCCGGCACTACCGGCGGAAAACTACGAACGGCTCATCCTGCAGGAACTGCAACTGCGTTTCTGCCAGCGAGGCCAACCCTTCGCCACTCAACCGCGCATCGAAACGCCCTGCCCCTTCTGACCCTGCCATACTGACCCTTTCCGGGTGTTCCTTTCCCGGTACACGCATCATATAAAAACACGCATCGTAGGGGCACGGCGCGCCGTGCCCCTACGATGCGTGCGTTGCTCCCCTCAGCAGAGTTCTACGCCGCGGCCTTGCCCGCCGAATGCCCTCGGCCGATGCAGACGTACTCCAGATCGAAGCGCTTCAGAAATTCCGGATCATACAGATTGCGGCCGTCAAAAATAATCGGCTCGGTCAGGGTCTGACGTATCCGCTGAAAATCCGGATTGCGGAACTGGTTCCACTCCGTGGCCACGGCCAGCACGTCCGCGCCGTCCAGCACTTCGTACTGGCTGGCATGAAAGGATACCAACGGATTATCCGCCAGGACCTCGCGAGCCTTTTCCCCCGCCGCCGGGTCAAAGGCCCGGACCCGCATCCCGGCCGAGGTCAATTCCGCGATCAGCTCCAGGGCCGGAGCCTCCCGGATGTCGTCCGTGTTCGGCTTGAAGGCCACGCCCCATAGGGCCAGGGTCTTGTCCCGCACCCCGCCTTGCTGGGCGAAGTAAGCGGAAATCTTGTCCACCAGGCTCCGCTTCTGGCGCATGTTCAAGCCGTCCACTGCCTTGAGCACCCCGGGTTCGTAGCCGCTGCTCACGGCCGTGTCGATCAGGGCGCGGACATCCTTGGGAAAGCAGGATCCGCCGTACCCCAAACCGGGGTAGATGAAATGCCGACCAATGCGTGAATCCGAACCGATGCCCATGCGCACATCATTGACGTCCGCGCCGACCCGGTCGCAGATATTGGCGATTTCGTTAATGAACGAAATCTTGGTGGCCAGCATGCAGTTGGCGGCGTATTTGGTCATCTCCGAACTGCGTACGCCCATGATGATCAGCTTTTCCCGACTGCGGGCAAAAGGCGCGTACAGGGCCTTGAGCAGCTCGGCTACCCGGACGTTGTCCGTGCCCACCACCACCCGGTCCGGCTTCATGAAATCGTTGACCGCGTCGCCTTCCTTGAGAAATTCCGGATTGGAGACCACGTCGAACTCGATGCTCACCCCGCGAGCCTGCTGTTCTTCCAGGATCAGCGCCCGCACCTGATCGGCCGTACCCACCGGGACCGTGGATTTGTTCACCACGACCTTGTACTCCCGCATCTGTCTGCCCACGTCCCGGGCCACCTGATGAACGAAGCGCAGATCGCAGCTTCCGTCGGGGCGGGAAGGGGTCCCCACGCAAATCATCACGAACAAGGCCGAATCCAGACCATCGGTCAAGTCCGTGGTGAACCGCAATCGGCCCTGCTCCGTGTTCCGCTGCACGATCTCTTCCAACCCCGGCTCGAAGATATGGATTTTGCCCTGGGTCAGGTTCTTCACGATTTCCGGATTCACGTCCACGCAAACCACGTTGTTGCCCATTTCCGCGAAACACGCCGCCGTGACCAACCCGACGTATCCCGTGCCGACAATACATAGATTCATGACGAATTGATCTCCTTCACAAAATGTTGTTCCTTGCATCCATGGCAATCGCGCCAAGTGCGACGCTCTCTTACCGCTCCCGCATACCGGGCACAACCCCCAGGTATTGAAGACGGCTCCCGGGGATGTCATTTTTCAACAACATTTTCCTATTCATATGAAAGGGTTGATCTGGTTTCATCATTAATGCTTGATATTCATCATTCATCAGTGGTAGCCATCACGGGACGCCGAACACCAGCGGAACTCCAATTTCCCAATTCGCTTCACCCAATACGTCCTGAAGACCCTTTCTGGAGATCGCTTATGAACATCGTCGTGCTGGACGGCAAGACCATCAATCCCGGCGACAATCCCTGGACGCACCTGGAGGCCTTGGGCACGGTGACGGTCCATGACCGGACCGCCGCCGGGGACATCCTGCCCAGGGCCCTGTCCGCGGACATTCTCTTGACCAACAAGACCCCACTGCGGGCGGATACTCTGGCCAAGCTGGACTCATTGCGGTTCATCGCCGTGATGGCCACGGGCTACGATGTGGTGGACCTGGACGCCGCATCGGCGCGCGGCGTTCCCGTCTCCAACGTGCCCAGCTACGCCGCCAAGTCCGTGGCCCAGTTCGTCCTGGCCCTGATCCTGGAACACTGCCACCGGGTTGCCCTGCACGACCGGGAGGTCCGGGCCGGGGCATGGGCCAAGGCCGGGGACTTCTGCTTTTGGAAGACCCCGCAGATCGAACTCTCCGGGCTGAAAATGGGCATCGTCGGCTTTGGCCGCACCGGACGCCTGGTGGCCGAACTGGCCCACGCCCTGGGCATGGACATCCTGGTCTACACCCCTCGGATCAGGGAAACGCCTTCTTACAAGCCCTTTGCCTGGAAGGCCTTGGAAGACGTGTTCGCGGAAGCGGACGTAATCAGCCTGCATTGCCCCCTGAAGCCTGACAATGTCGGCTTCGTCGACAAGACCTTGCTGGCCCGGATGAAAAAAACGGCCTTTTTCATCAATACGGCCCGAGGTGCTCTGGTCAACGAGACCGACTTGGCCGAAGCCCTGAACAACGAATCCTTGGGCGGGGCCGCGGTGGACGTGGTCTCCGAAGAGCCCATCCGTCCTGACAACCCGCTGCTCTCCGCCAAGAACTGCCTCATCACCCCGCACATGGCCTGGGCCAGCCTGAGTTCCCGCAAGCGGCTCCTGGACGCAACGGTGGAAAACATCAAGGCCTTTCTGTCAGGTCGGCCCACCAACGTCGTCAATCAACCCGCTTCATCCGAATAACGCCGGGACTTGCCCAACACGATTTTCCCACAACCCCAAACAAGGAGCCCCACATGCCTGCCCCCATACGCGTCTACGCCCTGAGCACCTGCATTCACTGCAAGCGGGCCAAGGAATTTCTGGACCAATGCGGCGCGGAATACACCCCGGTGCATCTGGACTGGATGACCGGCCAGGAACGCACCGACGCCCTGACTGAAATGAAACAGTACAATCCGGCCCAGAGCTTCCCGACCATCCTTATCGGCGACTCGGTGATCGTCGGCTTCAAAAAGGAAGAAATCGAAAAAGCCCTGGGCATCGATCCAGCTCAGGCCAAGGAGCCGTCCGCATCATGAGTGCCGACCAAAATGCCGCCCGGCTTTACGAAACCTTGCGCAAGATCCAGGAGCCCAAGGGCTATTTCTTCAACAAGGACAAGGAAATGGTCTTGGAGCTGATGGCATCCCTGCTGACCAACAAGGACCGCCACGGCTACATGGTCTGCCCCTGCCGCCTGGCTTCCGGAGATCGAAACCAGGACAAGGACATCATCTGTCCTTGCGTCTACCGGGAACCGGACGTCAAGGAGTACGGCAGCTGCTACTGCGGCCTGTACGTCTCCCGGGAGTGGAACGAAGACCTGATTCCCCACGAGTACGTGCCGGAACGGCGCTCCCCGGCTTGACGACCATTTGACCGATTTTTCCCCGAAATGTCCGTACGCGCCCTGGCCCAAGAACTCTATGCCCTGGAACGGAAGGTGGAACGCCTGCGCCATGAACTGGAGCAGGCCCCACCTCCCCGCAGGGAAGAGATCGACCTGGAACTGCTCCGGGCCACCGCGGAGCGGGATCGTTTGCGGGCGGCGCTTAAGACAAAAAAAGGATGATCCCGAGAAGGCCACAAATGCCTTCTGGCTTATCTTTTTCGCGGCCTTGCGGCTCAACAGATTTAGCATTTTAGCCTATAATTACTCTGCAAATACACCTGTGTGATCAATATTTGTATTTTGATGGTATATTCGTTGAAATCAAAAATTTTTTCACCAGATGTCACATTGGTGACATATACCTACAACGACCACTGTCTAGTTGACGATTTGCTTGAAAGCATAGATTCATGGACTCTGCAACCTTCTCAAATCATAGTCGTTGACGATGGTTCCATTCGGAGCTATTGGACTGATAAAGCAACCGTCATCAGGCTTTCAAGCAATCATGGATTTGCAGATGCAAAACAGGCTGGTATTTCAGCTGTCACAGGAAAATTTGTTCTTTCTTTAGATTGCGATATACGTTTAAATTCAGAATGGTTATACAAAAATATACAATTTTCTGCTCGTCAAGATATCGGCATCGTCACTTCTGGAATAACCTACTTCTTCAACGAAACTATTGTTGATAGATACATAAAATTTTACATAAGATATCCAGCAACTGAATATCCAAAAAAATTGAACAACGGAGGAGCATGGCTCTTTCGGAAAGATGTCTGGAATAGTTCTGGAGGATTCAGCAATTTCAAAGGTGTACTGGCAGAAGACATATGGTTCTCTCAAGAAATTTATCAAAGAGGCTACAAGCTTTTCTCAAACAAGCATGTTCAAGCATTTGAACTTCGACGTTACAATAGATACACAGCTGTAAACAGAATATGGAAAGGTCAATGGAAAAGCTTCCGAGAGCAGCTGAATGAGGATTCACCGTTTAGAGACACCCTTAGTTTTCTCTTGGCGACATTTAAATTGAGAATAAATAATGAGCATTACATAAATGAATTTGCATACCTTGATATTCTTTTATTCGTATATGCAACAATTGACACACTGAAAATAATAAGCAAAAATTCTGAAAAAAATCAAATTGCTCTGTTTTTCTTTCAACATTTACAAATATAATTTCAGAATATCCAAAAATTCAATACTTCATCAATCATGACACTCTAGAAATGTCAAAAATTGAAGAATATCAAAAAAAATACAATATTTCACATTACCCACTTGAAGTATATTGCATGGAATTCATTTCTTTCTTTTCAAAAAATGTACTAAACACAATTGAACAAAAAACTCTTCAAATAATACTAAGCGAGCACGAATCAATTAAATCAAGCTTCAGCAGTTATGACAAGCTATAATAGATGCCAAAAACAAAATTACTTCTTTCCCGGCCCTGTTGGGACTTTCTCGTGAAACCTCCATTCCGTTTCCAAGGTTACACATTTCTTTCTGTTCCAAATCACATATGACCAACAACGTCAGAGACTCCAGCCCTCCCACCCTGCTCTGGTTCGGTGCGGCTTTCTTCTCCGGCGCCCTTTCCGACGCTGGCTGGGTCACGACGATCAAGCGGCAATACCAGCCCGCAGCGGTCTCCTGGCGTGAGCTGTTCGCGGATCTGCCAAGCCCGCCCGACGTGCTGGTGATCGCCGACTACAGCGGCCCCCCGCCCCTGCTGGACCCGCATACCTGCCCCAGCCTGACCGTGCTCTACAGCGTGGACTCGCACATCCACTCCTGGCATCCGTTGTACGCCCAGGCCTTTGATCTTTGCCTTGTCAGCCTGCGGGACCATCTGCCCCGCTTTACCGGAAGGTTTTTGGACGCGAACCGGACACTGTGGACACCGCCGTTTGTCCCGGACACTCTCCAACCCGCGCCCAAGAACCAAATCTGGGACGCCCTGTTCGTGGGCAAGGTCGACGCCACCTTGACGCCCAGACGCCACGCGGCCCTGCAAGCCCTCAGGCAGGAACTTCCAGGCCTGGAAGTCCGCCAGGGCAAATTTCAGGAACTGTTCCCCCAGGCCAAAGTCGTCCTCAACTTCTGCGACCTGAACGACCTGAACTTCCGGGTCGTGGAGGCCCTGGCCTGCGGCAGCACCCTGCTCACCCCGCGCATCGGCCACGGCCAGGACGATCTGTTTTGCCACGGCGAGAACCTCTGGCTTTACGACCAATCGCCGGACGGAAACGACGTCGCGGACCTGCTCCACCAGCTTCGTCGCCTCCTGGCCGACGACGCGCTCCGCGCCCGCCTGGCCCGCAACGGCCAGGCCAAGGTCAACGCCGACCACCGGGCCTCCCACCGCGCCGCAGCCTTCACCAACCGGCTGCGCGAACACGACTGGTCCGCCCTGATCGCCAATCGCCTACGGGCATCCACGGCCATCC
The DNA here is from genome assembly GCF_000519265.1 of Desulfonatronum lacustre DSM 10312. Lineage (NCBI taxonomy): Bacteria > Pseudomonadati > Thermodesulfobacteriota > Desulfovibrionia > Desulfovibrionales > Desulfonatronaceae > Desulfonatronum > Desulfonatronum lacustre. Next base: position 738,193 of record NZ_KI912608.1, on the reverse strand, counting down.
ATTGTGACATCCTTCGGCCGTTGTTTCTGCATCTCAGCGACTCTTTGCCTCCGGGACATCCACTGCGACAGGCCTATTACCATGCCGCCGAGAAAACCCCACCGGCTCTCCGACAAAATACCTCAGGATTATTGCAGAAACCCATTCCCAAATAATGACTCAGCATCCTGCTCCGCAGGATAACGCGGTCCAAAAGAAAGTTGTACGGCCATGAACTGTCATGAACGCATATCCCCTCCGCGCACAGCCAAGCTTGCGGTCTTGTGTCGAGAGCATAGCATCTCCGCATTATATGCCTTCGGAAGCAGAGCCAAGGAGGCCGCTGACTGGTTGGAAAACAACATCCAGGACATGGCCGCGTCCACGTCGGATCTTGACCTGGGAGCCCTGCCTGAGTCGGGAATCCGGCTGCCGATACGGCGCGTCGTGAACCTGACCATTGACCTGGAAGACCTTTTCGGAGTCCATCGCGTGGACTTGGTCATTCTGCCGCAAGCACCGCCTTTTCTGGCCTCCAACATTGTCCAGGGTGAACGGTTGTTTACTACGGACGAGGACCAGGCGGACGAGTACGACCTCTACATTCTGCGCCGGGCCGGCGACCTGCTTCCCCTGCACAGAGAACGAGTCAACCTCATTCTCGGAGGCCAAGCATGACCAGTGGGCATCTTTCCCGTCGCGTCGTTACCGATCGTATCCAGTGGGTCCAAAGTATGCTCCAGAGTATTCGGAACATGCCGATTCACGATCCAATGCAGTTCCACACGGACCCGCGCAATGCACTGGCCTGCGAGTCGTGCTTGCGTAGAGCCCTGAAAGCCCTTCTGGATCTGGGCAGACACATCCTGACCAAACAGTTCGCTATCGCAGTGGAAGAGTACAAAGAGATCGGGCCAGCATTGGCCAAGCACGGCGTCATTTCCAATGATCTGGCGGACCAATTCCGGACATTAGCAGGCTATCGCAACCGGATGGTCCATTTTTACCACGAGGTATCGAACGTTGAAATCCAGGACATCTGCGCCAACCACTTGGAAGACCTGGAGATGGTGCTTGAGGCCCTGCGTTGCTGGCTTTCGTCGGTTCTCGAGTCTCCGCGACCATAAGCGTCAAGAGGCATCTGATCCTCTGTATCAATACGACACGCCGCAGCCGAAATAAACTCATCGACTTTTTTACTCCTTCCAAATCAGGAGAACCGTCATGGGCATTTATGACACCGTCCACTTCCCCCAGCCGCTGACCTGCACGGCCTGCCAAGCCCGGATCACCTCCACCCAGACCAAGGCCTTTGAAAATATCCTGGGGGATTTCCGCATCGGCGATTGCATCGGGCATGCCGAAGAACTACGCATCGTGCGCGAGGGGCTGTACTGCAACGCTTGCCGGACTCTCAACCAACAGTCCGTTTATTTCGTCGTGTATCGGGGCATACTGACGGATATTGCCCACGATTTGGCCGAGGCGGAAAGGCATCTGCGATCATTCTCTTTTGAGCGACTTTTACTGTGGTACCATGACCAGTACGCCAAGCGCATCCGGGAACGAGCGCGGCGTCATGAGGTGGAACGCTTCCTGCGGGATACACACGAATGGTTCACAAAAGGATTTGACCAGCATCATCCGGAAGAAAGCAGTTTCCGAAGCCTCATTTTCCTCCACAATCGCGACATCCTGGAGCAAAGCGCCACCCCTCTGGAAGCAATCCAGGCTTTTCTGCAACAGCGCGAGGAGGCGGACCGGCAACGGGAACAAAACACCCACCCCGCCTCCTTGCCCCAGCCCAACGGAGAGTGAACCAATGCCCCAGGCTTCAACAGGGCGTACCGCGCCCCCCGCGTTCTGGAATAGGCTGCCCGAACCACTCCAGGACAATCTTCTGCTGGGCAGCGTGGGCAAGCTGCATCTGGTCACCATGGCCGAACAGGCCCTGAATCAGGCGGTTTCCGGAGCGTCTCCGGCCCAGGCCTCGTTTTGCGTTTCCCTCGGTTTGGACATGCTGCTTGCGGCATGGGAGGAGGATCCGCTGGACGGGCAACTTGCCGGGCAGTTGTTGATGCTGCAGCAAAAAATTCCCGGCCTCCCCGAACATTTGATCGACATATTCCGCTATGTGGCCCAAAAGTGGCAACCACCGAAACAGAACACCTACTATGCACACCTGGTCCAGCGCCGGGAAACGCAAAAGATGTGCCGTTTTCTGGAACAAATGCTCGGCAAGGATCAAGAAAATCTCTACTGGTGGCAGCAGGCGCTCATGGTGGGGCCGTACGAGCAGGAATGGGCATGGATCGAGGACTGCATGAACCGTCTTTGGCCTGCGGCCATGCCTTTGCTGGGCCAACGCATCCGGGCCGAGCTACGGATATTGCAAGGGCTCCCGGTTTCAGACCGAATGCTGGACACGGCACAGGAAATCGCCATGTCCTCGGCCTGCGGGCAGCGCTTGCTGGGCGACTTGGCCTATACAGAGGGCAACCGGGATCAGGCCTTCCATCACTGGCGGCAAACCCTGCGTCAGCGCCCGTGGCAGACCGGCCTGATTTTGAAGATGCACGACGCCTTGCTTGGCGTGGATCAACAACGGACAATCCTACCGGGCAGAACCATGATCCTGCTCTATTCCTTCAACAAGGCCGAGGAACTGGCCGTGACCCTGGACAGCCTCCAGGCCACGAAGCTGCACGGTGCCAGGGTGGCGGTTCTGGACAACGCCAGTACGGATCAGACGCCGGACCTGCTCCGAGGTTGGCAGGACCGGCTCGGCCCGGAGCGCTTTCAGGTAATCTCCTTGCCCGTAAACGTGGGCGCTCCGGCGGCCCGCAACTGGCTGATGCATCTGCCGGAATGCCGCGAGGCGGACTGGCTGGTCTATCTGGACGACGACGTCAGCCTGCCGGAAGACTGGCTGGAACGGCTGGGAGCGGCTTGCGAGGCCTACCCCGAAGCCGGAGTCTGGGGCTGCAAGGTGGTGGACTTTCACAACCCGACCTCCATCCAAAGCGCGGATCTGCACGTGCGCGAATTGAAGCCCACGGACCGTCCGGACGCCTCGGAAGGTTGGACCTCCTTCAGGCTGTCCAACCTGCATCATCAGGTTCTTGATCAGGGTCAGTTCAGCTACTTGCGGCCCTGCTCCTCGGTAACCGGCTGCTGCCACCTCTTTGCCCGGGACGTGCTGCTGGAATGCGGCGACTTTGACCTGCGCTTCTCGCCATCGCAATTCGACGACCTGGATCACGACCTGCGGCTGGGCCTGAACGGCCGTCCGGCGGTCTATTCCGGCCACCTCGAAATCGGACACCTGAAACGCACCGGCCGGGCGACCCTGAACAACACACAGCAATATGGCAGCGCCATGGCCAACGAGTACAAGCTGCACCATAAGTACGCTCCGGAGCAAGTGGAGCAAATCGCGGCCCTGGACCGCGCCGCGACCCAGGAAGACCTGCTGGCCAAGGTCCGAACCATGGCCGAACACGGCGACCTGCAAGAATGGATGTGAACGTATGCCCACCCACCATGTTGCCTACCTGATCCTCGGTGCCGGCCCCACCGGCTTGGGCGCGGCCCAGCGCCTGCGGGAACTGGACGTTACGGACTACCTGATCCTGGAAAAAAGCGTCTATCCCGGCGGCCTATCGGCCAGCTTCCGCGACGACCAGGGCTTCACCTGGGATATTGGCGGCCATGTGGTCTTTTCCCATTACGACTATTTTGACCGCCTGCTGGACGACCTCCTGGGCCGGGACTACCTGGAGCACCAGCGCAAGGCCATGATCCGCATCGCCGGGACCTGGGCCCCCTACCCGTTCCAGAACAACATCCGCCACTTGCCGCCGGATTTACAATGGCAATGCATCGAAGGTTTGCTTGACCTGCATGAGCAGAAACCGGCCACCGGAACTCCCGCCCACTTCCGCGACTGGATACTCCAGGTCTTCGGTCCAGGCATCGCGGACCTGTTTCTGTTTCCCTACAACTTCAAGGTCTGGGCTCATCCACCGGAAACCATGGCCTGGCATTGGATCGGCGAGCGGGTCAGCGTGGTGGACGTGCGCCGCGTTCTGAAGAACATCGTTTTTCAGCACGACGACGTCTCCTGGGGACCGAACAATCTGTTCCGCTTTCCCTTGAACGACGGAACTGGGGAGATCTTCACCCGCCTGGCCCGGCGGCATGCGGACCGGATTCGCCTCAACACAGCGGTGGTCCGCATCAACACCACAGCCAAGATGGTCACCTGCGCCGACGGAACCGCCATCACCTACGACGCCCTGCTGAACACCGCCCCCCTGGACTGGCTGATCCTGACCGCCATGAGCACTGGCAACGGGCCCCCCGAACCAATCCGCGCCGCGGCCCGGAATCTCAAGCATAACGGAGTGCATATCCTGGGCGTCGGACTGGAGGAGACGCGTCCCGACGACACCTGCTGGATGTACTTTCCGGAATTCTCCAACCCCTTCTACCGGGTCACGAACTTTCACAACTATTCAGCCAACAACACGGCCCGGCCCGGCGAACAACGAGCCCTGATGGCCGAGGTCTCTTTTTCCGCGCACAAAACCGTGGACCAGGCGGCCTTATTGCAGGACACCATCGTTGGCCTGGAAGACGTGGAGCTGATGCGAGCGGACGACGCCCAGCGGATCGTCTCCACCTGGGAGCACACCGCGGACTACGGCTACCCCATCCCCTGCCTGGAACGGGACGCGGCCCTGAACCTGATCCAGCCCTGGCTCGAATCCTTGGGGATCTTCTCCCGCGGACGCTTCGGTGGCTGGAAATACGAGGTGGGCAACATGGACCACTCCGTAATGCAGGGCGTGGAATGGGCGGAGCGGATGGTTCTCGGACATGCGGAGAAAACCTACATCCTGCCCGCATGACCGCTGCTCCGCTCCTGTCCATCATCATTCCGGTCCACAACCAGTGGCCCCTGACCCGGCAATGCCTGCACAGCCTGCGGGCCGCCACACATGGGAACTTCTTCGAAGTGATCGTGGTGGACAACGCCTCGCAAGACGCCACCCTGGAGGCCTGTTCTCCCTTGGGTCACGAGCTGTTCGTGGAACGATTCGCGGTTCTGCGCCAGGACATGAATCTGGGTTTCGGACCGGCCTGCAATCTGGCCGCGCACACGGCTCGGGGCGAGCTGCTCTTTTTCCTGAACAACGACACCGTGCCCAGGCTAGGCTGGTTCGAACCGCTACGCCGCGCCCTGACCACGCAACCAAGGCTTGGAGCCGCGGGGCCGCTGCTGCTCTACCCGGACGGCGACAAAAATCAGCACCGCGTGCAGCATCTCGGAGTGGCCTTTTGCCCCCAAAAGAATGTCTCACACCTCTACGAACTCTTCCCAGCCACCCACCCTCTGGTGCGCCCGGATCGCTCGGTTCAGGCCCTGAGCGCGGCGGCCCTGCTGCTGCGACGTTCCCAGTTCTTGGCATTGGGCGGCTTTTACCCCGGATACATGAACGGTTTTGAAGACCTGGAACTCTGCGCCCGCATCCGCGAGCAGGGACTGGGCCTGCGCTGCGTTCCGGAAAGCGAGATCATCCATCACACCAGCCAGACGCCCGGACGCTTCGACCACGACCAAGCCAACGCCCGACTGTTCCAGGAACGCTGCGAAACCTTGATCATCCCGGACCTGCACCATCATCTGCTGCATGACGGCCTGGAACTGCGCCTGACCCCGTGGCTGCTGCCCCACGCGGCCATGTCGGACGAGGATACCGAGCGCCTCTCCCCCCTCTCCAAGGCCCCGTTGGATTCATTGCTCAACCTCCTGAAACCCCACCCGCTCTGGTCGGCCGGTTACGAGGCCGCTGGCCAGATTCTGCAAAAACACGGGGACTGGCCCCAGGCCCTGGAATTACGTCTACACCAGGCCACCCTGTGTCCCTCTCTCGCCGCTTACACGCATCTGCTGCGGGCCGCGCTGAAATGCGGGCAAAAGCAGTTGGCCGCGGAAACACAAAGCAAGATCACGGTCATCAACCGCATCCTCGCCGATCCGCACACCCTGCGCCGAAAAGCCGCGCATTTAGCGAATCAGGCGCGAATGGCTGAGGATAATTACCTGGAACGCCTATATCGCGAGGCCTGTCCGCCAAATCATTGATGACACAAGTCATCAAATCAGATTTCGAACTCCGGCATCGTTAAAAATTAACGACGTGAAATAGTATAGATGCAAGAAGGAATTGTCTTATGAACCATGCACTGCATCCCAGCCCTCACCAGAGAAACGCCATGCATCAACAACCGACCATCCTCGACCACATCTCCTGGTTGCACCGCTTCCAGGGCTATTTTGACCCCGGCCATGCCGTCTGGGCCGCGCAAAAACTGCTGGAGGGCCTCGCCCCGTCCCAGGATTCCCAATCCGCAGCCCGCATCGATCTGGCCACCGGATTGTTGCGCCAGGCCCTGGTGATGAACCCTTGCGACCCCAATGTCCGCGGGCTGTTGGGCCAGCTCTTGCCCATGACCGGATCGTCTCCGGATTTTCACGCCTGGTTCGAAGCCTTGCCCCAAGACGCCTCGGGATTAACCATGGAGCAGGCTCATCCGCTCATTGAGCAATGCGGTGACGATCCGGAGCACCTGGAGCAGATCCTGACAACCTCGCCCGCCTCCCTGGTCCACTTTCTGGGGCTATCAAAGTTCTGGCAATGGGGGGAAAAGGAGCGTTTCGTGAGGTGGGCTGAACGGTTCACCCAAGGTCCGTATGGCCCGGCCACGGCCCCGCTGCTGGCCTGGGCGACCTGGAAGTCCGGCGATGAGACCCTGACCCTCGAATTGCTGAACCAGGGGCCGGAGAGTTTTCTCAGCCTGAACCTCAAGGCCGAATTGGCCCTGCACGAAGGCCGCACGGACACGGCCCGAATGTTCTGGCTGCGCTCCCTGGCCTGGGAACCGCACCAGCCGCACCTGCGCTACCGACTCTGGGAGCTGGACCAGCCGAAAGCAGATCCGGCTCTGGTGGAAAAGTCCAAGGTCCACATCGGCTTCTACACCTTCAACAAGCTGGCAACCACCCTGCGCACCCTGGAAAGCCTGCTGGCCTCAAATATCGGCCCGAGCCAAATCACCCTGCTCAACAACGGCTCCACGGCCTTCACCTCGGAAGAACTGGACAGCGCGGTCCAGACCCTGGCCCAAGGCCGACCCGTAACCATCATCCACCTGCCCGTGAACATCGGCGCCCCGGCGGCCCGCAACTGGCTGTTCACCCTCCCGGAAACCCAGGAAGCCGATTATCTGGCCTATCTGGACGACGACGTCCTCCTGCCCCGGGACTGGCTGGCCTGCTACCTCCAGGATTTCCAGCTTTTTCTCAAAGCCGTTGTCGTTGGCCCCAAAGGCGTCAACCCCGGCGATATCCGGACAATTCAATACGTGTACCGCTATTTCCAGGAAACCGGCGACAAAACCATCCGCTGCACCAACAACGCCCCCCTGTTCATGGATCTGGGCCAGTTCGACTATCGCCGGCCATGCCTGTCGGTGATGGGCTGTTGTCATCTTTTTGACTTGAAAAAATGGAACCGACTGGGGGTACCCAGCTTCGACATCCGCTTTTCCCCCTCGCAAGTGGACGATTTGGAGCACAACATCCAGATATGGAAGGCCGGGGGGCAGGCCGTGTACGATGGCCGGGTGGCGGTGGTCAGTACATCCCACGACCAGCGCCGCGCCCCCAAAGACGCGGCCTGGGACGCCCATGTCCTGGGCAATCATATCAAGATGGAGCACAAGTTCACGGAACGTGAACTGGCGGTTATTGACCGGGAATCACGTGGGGTGGATCAGGCTTTTTGGCAAGACGAGGTGTTTGGGAAAGGAAGCTGATGAGTCCAGTACGGTCGCGGCGTGCCCATGGTCTGTCAGGAGGCCAGCAAACTCAACAATCGGTCATGTTTAAGGAATCCGGGGAGATATTTCGCGTGACCCTGCAAATGTACCAACAAAAAGGATTTTTTTCATGGATGGACAATCGCTACGTTCCATCGCTCGTTTGGTGGCGACAACCCCCAGACGGATGAATCATGTCGTCTTTCTCGGCCGCAAGGATGGCCAATTCATCGACAACGTGAAGTACGCCTTTCTGCATTGCGCTACACATGTTCCGGAACTGCGTTGCGTTTTTATCGGCGCTCATCGCAACACCTGCCTCGCGTTACGCCGGGCCAATCTTCCGGCTGTTCACCTGAGCGCCCAAGAAGCCGTCGATCATCTCCTGCAAGCCAGGATCGTGGTTTGCGACGACTTCTGGTGGCGACATGATCAGCTACTCACCATGTTGGTCAGTCCGGCCAAGGTCGTCCAACTCTGGCACGGAATTCCCCTCAAAGCCATTGGATTCCCGGAAATCGACTCCCCGGTGAACATGACTCCGGAAAAAGCAAGGTACCTGACCGAGATGTACTCCGGCTACGACAGCGTTCTCTCAACGTCACCCTTTTTCTCGGAACACGCCTTTGCCCGCGCCTTCAAGGCAGATGCCTTCCCCGAGCTCGGCTACCCGCGCAACGACGTGCTCTCGCGCCCTCCCCAGGGGATGGACATGCTTAACGTGGATGCGACACTGTACGCCCGGATGATGCAAACCAGAAAGCAGGGGGGCAAAACCATCCTATTCATGCCCACGTTTCGTGATGCCGGCGGGGGGCCGCTGGAAGAGGGAATGATCGACTTTGCCCGTCTGCATGCATTCAACCAGCGCCACAAGATTCTTTTCATCTGCAAACTGCATCCGTATGTCGCGGCACGATTGCAAGGACGACTCCCGGCCACGGTCCACATGGCCGAATCCACTTCGGACGTCTACCCGCTGCTGCGCATCACGGATCTGCTGCTCACGGACTATTCTTCCGTGTACTTCGATTTTCTCCTGACCAACCGGCCAATCCTGTTCTATCCCTATGACCTGGAACGCTATGTGACCTCCAGTCGGTCCCTGCTCTTCAACTACCAGGAAATGACGCCAGGCTTCCATGCCGTGACCCAGGATGAACTTTTTACCTACCTCGAAGCGCTCCTGGCCCGCGACGAAGACCCGCACCAAGCCAAACGCGAAGCCCTGGCCGCCAAATCCTTCACCAACCACGACGGCAAAGCCGCCGCACGCCTTGGAAAATACCTCGTGGAACGATTTGTGAATACGTGACCCTTAGCGAACCTTGGCGATCTTCGCGAGAGAAAAAAATTCCTCTCGCCCGCTCGAAGACTCGCTCAAGCCCGCAAATTGCGCAAAGATATGAATCAAAAATGCCAAGACATTTGCCTGTAAAGCAGTAAAATCCCCCTTTGCGATTCTTGGCGATCTTGGCGAGAGAACATAAAGGAGCACCATGAAAGCCGTCATTCTAGCCGCTGGCGTCGGCAGCCGCCTGGGCCGCCCTCTCCCCAAGTCCCTGGCCATCCTCCCCACTGGCGAGACAATCCTGGGCAGACAAATCAGAATCTTCCGAGAGGTCGGCATCCGCGAGATCATCGTTGTCGTCGGCTTCAAAAAGACCCTGGTCATGGAGCAGCACCCGAACGTGTTCTTCCGCTACAACCCGCTCTTCTACATCACCAACACCTCCCAAAGCCTGTTGCACGCGGTCGAAGACTTGGAGGACGACGTGATTTGGGCCAACGGTGATGTGGTCTTTGATACCGAAGTGCTTCGCACGGTGGTCGCGGCCGAAAACAATGTGATCGCCGTGGACCGCAAGAAGTGCGAAGCCGAGGAGGTCAAGTACCGCACGGACGAGTCAGGGAAAATTATTGCTATTTCAAAAAATATCGAAAACGGGGAAGGCGAAGCCGTGGGGATCAACAAAATTTTGGCCGGATATCTGCCCTGTTTGGTGAAAAATCTGAAGCGTTGCGAGGACCAGGATTATTTTGAACGCGGCTTGGAATTCATGATTCGCGGCGGGGTTGAATTCATTCCATTGGATATTAGCGAGCACAGATGTATCGAGGTTGATTTTCCGGAAGATTGGACCCAGGCTCAGGAAATGTTTGCCAGAAGTTGAAGCAAGAGAGTCTCCCCCTATACAAACAACATACCGAAGTCAGGAGCTATTCATGGCTAACGCATTCGGCTGGCTGGAAGTACATGCCGTGGATCATTGCAATCATAACTGTCGATGGTGCCATAATTATTCTCCTTTTGCCGCCTCAAGAGAATATGAAGCAAAGGAATATTTTGACGGCCTCGATGTGCTCAAAAAAAACGACATCCACTATCATTCTCTTTCTATTATGGGCGGAGAGCCTTTTCTACATCAAGACTTGACCGGCTTTGCTTATGCTTTATTGGAGCGATATCGCAAACCATTGATGCTGACGACCAATGGTTTTTGGCTCAGCCTTGAAGATATTCGTCTTTACAAAGATTTATGGTTAGTTATCAACACGCTGCGAGTATCCCGCTACCCGACGATCATGCGACGACTCGGAGGAGAACAGGTAGTATCAAAGCTGTTGAATAAAATTCGAGAAATCAATCCAAACATCTGTATCGACTTTTGTGACAAAGCAGTCTTCAACAAGCTGGAATTTTGGAATAGTCCTGAACAACCCCAACTGTATTGCGGTAATGTTGAGTGCACGGCTCTGCTTTCAGATATGCGCATGGGGCGTTGCGGAGCTGGCGCTTATACCCGATTTGCACCCAAAGGAATGATCCCAGATGCATTTCTGGCAAGCAAAGACATGATCTATGACTTAAAACAGTTTAACAGGGACAGTTTCTGGTTCTGGCGCAAAAGATATCCTCTTGACGCTTGTAGCTATTGCAATTTTTCTCAAAAATTGCGATCAGGGCCATGGAAAGTGGAGCCAGGTAGGAAGCCTTTCAACGAAAGTCTTGAGCAACAATACCATATCCATGCCGCAGCCATAATGCTTAATAGAGGAGATGTGCTTGAAAGTGAAAATCGGCTCAGATATATTGAAAATAATTATGATATAAGCAAAGAATACAGTAATCTTGCAGGATTAATCAAATTTCAAAAGGGAGAATACCAAGATGCGAATTTATTATTTCGACAGGCATTATCTCAAGATCAAGAGTATTTACCAGCTTTGAGAAACCTCAAGGTATTACTTCGAACTAACACAACGAATCTAAAGTCGGTATAATACCTTCATTACGCTTGCGTTGCCAATCACGCATCCGCTGAAACATTCCTTTGAAGCGATAATAGAATTTCACGTCGTTTCCCAGAGAACTCCCATGATTGCTTGTTTTTGGAGACTGGAAACCGGTTGAACGATAATGGGTGCATTCCAGTTGCCCGAGGTAACGGACTCGATACCCTTTCAGGCGCAGATCCAAATGGAACGCCACGTCATCCAATTGGCTGGGGGAAAACTGGATGTCAAACTCGGGCACCTGCTCCAGGCACTCCCTTTTGATCAAGTGGCAACACCCCATGACTGAGTCGACATCCCTGCGAATCCCGTAAAAGCCTGGATCAATAGTCCAAAAAGGCGTTGCCAGGCTCAACCTGAAGATGCCCTTCTTGACGATCGAAACATCCCGGAAAAGGTACTGCATTGTCGAGGCCGGTTGAGGGTTCATGATCTTGCATCCCACCGCCCCGATCCCTGGTTCTTCCTGAATGGCCGTGGCCAGGCTTTGCAGCCAGTTTTCAGGTATCACGACATCGTCGTCCAGAAATGCCATATAATCGCATTCCGTCTTCAATGCCTCATGAACCAGAAAATTCCGCGCAGCCGGAGCGCCGATATTGATCGGCATCTGAAATACAGAAAGCTGACCGTCCGGAAAGTCTTCCTTCGCTGCCCGGGCCACGGAAAAACTCTCGTCACTGCAGCCGTTGAGCAAAAGAAAGCAACGCGCTTTTCCAAGGCATGACTGTCGCAGGCTCTGGAGGGTTTGCTGCAACAGGTCAGCTTTGTTGTGCGTATAAACTCCAATAATGATATCCTTTGTCTGGACAACGTGTTTATCCACGCAAAATGGAGATTGAAGCTCCTCGCTCAAATAGTTGACAGGAGGCTGCGAAGCGTCAAGCCTCAATGATTGCTTGAGCAGACTTGCAGCGGCGTCTTTCGCGTTATTCCTGATGAGGCAAGCAGCCGCGTAATTGAGGATGGTTTCGGGGACTTCGTTCTCGTTGTCGGCAACACGCTCCCAATGCTTCAGCGCTTTGATTGTGTTTCCTGATCGAGCATAAAGATAGATTTTCCGACATTCCCATTCTTTTTTAAATATATCAGGAGGATGAAACGTTTTCATCCACTCTTGGGGGTTATGTCCAGAGGAGAGATCGAAATCCAGCAAGTAATTTGCCAATGCCACATCACTACAGTTATGCCGCAGGCACCTTACAAGTTCTCCTCGGCCATTCACACTCTTTTCACCCTGTAAAAACTTCTGGACCTGAGCGATCTTTTCCTGGGTCAAAGTCGTATTCATCAATAATTTTAACTTAATCTTCTTTTCTGGCGAAGGCGCTGTTTGCTGCGTCATATTGATGATGGTCGGATTAAACGGGTCGATCTGCCCCATTTTGCGAAGAATATAAAAAAAACAATTCAATGCCCGCGTATTCGAAGCTAACGTTTCGTCATGGACAAAGCGGTTGAAATACGCAGCTCCCAGGCTATCATCCAAAATGAAACTATTCAGATGCGTCGCCAAATGCTGACACACCTCATCAAGGGTCAACGCGTTCAGTTCCGGGACAATGCCAGGAGAGACATACTGAAAATCTTCGTTCATGGATTTTTCTCTTTGTTTTGGGCAACAAGCATTTCAATGGATTCCCTCCAGCGCATGGCGTGCTGCTTGCGAGAAAACAAGGTGTGGTATCGATTGAGAGCTTGCTTTCCCAAGTGTTGAGCCTGCACGGGATTGTCAATCAATGTCAGAAGATGTTTGGCCAGTTGCCTTGGATTGTCGTGTGAAAACAACAAGCCCGTGACCTTGTCCTCAATCAATTCCGGGATCCCGTTGACATCGGAAGCCACGCTTGTTTTCCCCAGACACATGGCTTCAAGAATAGTCAAAGGCAAGGCCTCTTCTCGCGACGGTAAAACCAGGCAGTCGGAGGCATGAATATATTCCAGGGCGTTGAGCTGTACGCCGAGAAAGCGAACATGTTTTTGTAAAAATTTATTTCCCAGTTCCATAATTTGTTGCCCCCCCCATTCCGTGAAGATCGGCCCGACAAATATAAAAAGCGCATCTGGGCGTTTGTGAGTGACCTCACGTAACTGTTGTAGTAATATGTCCTGTCCCTTGCGCCACTGTACGCTGGCAAGGCATAAACCTATAAAGCCATCTTGCGGCAAGCCCAATTTTTCGCGTAATCTACCGGGATCGATTTTCAGTAAGTCTGCTGCCTCCTCCTCGCGTGCGCAATTGGGGATATGCACCCACGGCTTGGCGGCCAATGTCTCAAAACGCTTCCATTCTTCAATGACATTGCTTGAAACGCAGACAAAACCATCATACTTGGCAAGGGCTTCCAAGGTGGCCGGCAACTCCTGTTCACCCCTATATTTGTCAGTGAAATGATCCGGAGATGAGTGATGAATGAACACTTTGGGACAGTTGTCCGGGAAGCCCAGCCGTTCAAGATAGTGGTGCGCGGTGAGCCGCAGACCTTCAACAATGACGAGGTCAGGCTTGCCGCCATCCTCCGGGCGGCAAAAACGTATACCCCCCTGTGGCAGGGTCGTGGTGCCCTGCCACAAAGGCCACGAGAAGCCATCCCCCTTTGTTATGCGCGGCAATGTCTGAGCGAATTCCCCCATGGCTTCCGGAAGTTCAGGACGCAAAGGGGTGATGACGGAGACCTCTGGTCCATCTCCCCCCCGGATAATCGAACTCAATGTCATGGACTTGGCCTGGGATACGCCGTTTATTCCACCAGCCTCAAAGCCGAAGGAGTGGGATACATACCAGACCCGAATACGTTTACCGTGAGTGCTATTCAGAGAACCAACCGAATTCATACAAGAAATTTGCGGCTTGAAGCTCGCCGCCCATTGTCGTGTACGTTCAAGTGCATCTCGCTGGTCAAGGAGTTGAAGACGGTTCGCAAGGTCACTCCAGACACGAGGCAAAGCCGGATCAAGCAAAGCCGCTCCGTCCAGCAGGCCCATAGCCTGGGCATCGTCGTCGCAATGCATGGCAAGTATGCGCAGATACTCCGCCATTAGCCTGAAGAAGTCCTGGTCTTCTGGGAAAAGCGTGGCATACAGCTTGCCCAGTCTATATCCCTCCAGAATATTCCCGCACCGCCCCAATACCTGCATAAGATGCAGCCCGGCTGTCTTTTCCAAAGGATATGCGGCCAGAAGCGCGACTGCCATTTCCTGTGCTTTTTGATTCTCCCCCTGCTTGATGAGGACCTCGTTTTTCCGAATAACCTGCGCAGAAAACGCCCTGAATATGGATGGATCACCGCGTCCCGCCTCTTGGCCGGAGAAAAGGCGGGCACCCTGTGGCAATACTTGACTCAGCGCTTGAAGAATCTGATTCATGACTGATTCCTCACCGTATTCCATGCCTGATAACGCCGGGCCCGGTCTGTCCCGGGCGGAGGATCAGAATTCGTTTAGTCATTTGAAAGAATCCCCTGCCCTGCATCTGTTAACACCCAGTGCCCTGTCCTGGTTGAGCCCTCACGCACCAGGGCGCTCTTTTTCTTCAATCTCCCCAAATACTCCTTGACCGTGCCCCGGGTCATAGACAACTCTTGGGCTAAATCGCTACTGCTTGCTGCGGGGTTCTTAAGCAACAGTTCGAGCAGGCGCCGTTCAAGCTCGGTCACCGTGATGATTGGGGGGGAGATTGGGGGGGAGATTGGGGGGGAGATTGGGGGGGAATGGCGCAATTCGACTGTAAAAAAATTCCCGATTTCTTCAATCTTCAGTTTGAGTTCCGGGTAATCCCGCAAATATTCTCTGATCCGGACGAACCCCGTTCCATAGCGCTCAATATCTCCCATCAAATAGAATGCCTCCGCCAGGAGTCGATTCCGTATCGACGAGACATAATCATCGCGCTCTAAATCCGAAACGCGCAAATTACCATAGAGCCTTCCTGGGTTTGAAAACAGGATTCGGTCATCAAAAATCTTGACTACTACGTCAGAAGCATTCTTGTAGTCCCGATGCACGACAGCGTTGAGTAACAGCTCCCGGATGGCTTCCAGAGGGTATTGCCAACGCTCTTTTCGCTCAATGCCGCCGTCAAAATGATACGAAAGGTTGATGTGTCTTTTTATTAATGTCAGCGCCTCCTCAACCGCGAGCATCAGAGGTGTCCTGACCACGTTGTCGTCAATAATTGTCGCTTCTGACTTGAAGCGGCCGAGGCGAATATGACAATCTGGAATACCGAAAAGGAATTGTGCCGCCAGGGTAACATTTCCACCCCGGATGAGCTTCAGCTTGACAAGGTTTGCCGACATGTCGTCGCGCAGTGCAACCCTGCCCCTGTTGTTCACCCTCTCAAAAAAACGCGCAATTAGATCAACATTCAACGCATTCAGTTGAGCGAGGCTGGGATAGGCATCGAATGAAACCGAGAGAGACTGTTGTTGCAAATCAACGATCTCTTCAAGAGTCAGCAGGTGATTGCTGTTGTGCACCCGCTTGTAGTACCGGTTCTTGTAGGCCACCGGTTTGACCGGGTACTCGTTGATTTGAAAAATGAGCACCTGCTTGCCGCTTCTTTCTTCAACCCACGCCTTGGGCATGATCTGGGGATACGTGGCGATCTTGATCTCGTTGAGGTAACGCTGAATCTTCTCAGGACCAATATTGAGCCCGCATGGCACACCGTGGTCGTCAACACCGACGACCACGGTGCCTCCGTCGGTATTGGCAAAGGCGACAAGGGAGATAATGACTTCCTTGCCAAAAGACTGCTTTCGCTCAATATGCTGCGACTCCACCGCAACCTCTTTCTCATGTGGGACGCGGATTTCTCCCTGCCTCCCATCTTTCACTTTCCCACCGCCTTTCTCATCCCAGCATCCCAGCATTTTGTTTCATTCCAGCATCATGTCTTATCCCGGCATTTCTTTATACACCCGCGCATATTCTTCGGCATTCTGTCGCATGGTCTTGATCGGTCGGATCTTGGTGCGCATGGTGGCCAAGAGGTCGGGCTGCGTCAGGAGCATGCGGACGATTTTCGTCAGCCGCGTCGTGTCCTCCCGCGGAAAGAGAAAGCCTTCCACTTTGTCCTGGAACATTTCCCGCACCCCGCCCACATCCGAGGCGATCACCGGCACTTTGGCGGAAAGGGATTCCAGTACGGTTAGAGGATAGTTTTCCTGGCGGGAAGGGATCACGGTGACGTCAAAGGAAGAAAGGATGTTTCCAAGGTCATTATGTTTGTACGGCCCGAAAAACTTGACGCTAGGATTATCTTTGATCGTTCCCATAACGGCGTCAAAAAACTGCGGCTGATGCACGGTCCCGTGAATGTGCAGCTCGAATTTGTCCTGCAATGCCACGTCCAGTTCCTTCACGACCTTAACGAGCAGATCAAGTCCCTTGCGGTAGACTATCTGGCCGATGAAGCCAAGAATAATCTTGGCTTTTTGAGTTTGGCTTGTGCGAGGAGCCTGAATAGCCGGCCATCCCAAAGGAAGCACGGCGGGTCGTGAGAAGCCATAACGAGCATGTACGTCAGCTAAATGCCTTGATGGCGAAAAATTTCTGTCGATAGCCCCGTATCCGGCTTGAATGACCTGCTGTCGAAGACGAAAGAACTCAATTACTTCTTTGGCGGGATCGGCCTGAAATCCTCCCAGGCAACGAGCGCACTTTTCCGGCGATTCAGGCCCTGAGCACTCCCGGCCCTTGGTATCAATCAAGTGTCCCATGGCGCATAGCAGCCAGTAGTCATGTAGGGTGGCCGTCGTAGGAATGTTCAATGCCTTGGCGATCAAGGGCAGGCGGGCACTTAAGCGGTAGAGCAGGTGAAAATGGACCTGGTCAAACTGTTCTCGCCGTAACAGCTCCTCGAATTGCTGCTCCACGCTTTCATTGGCAAACATGTACTGGGGATTTTCAAACAGATCCGTTGAGCCATCCATGACGTTGGTTTGATGGACTTTCAGTCCTTCATATTCCGTCGAAACAACGGCATAGGGCGTTTTGTCCTCGTCAGTCTGGCGTTTGCTGATGTCTACGGGATAAAAAAAGGAAACGTCATGGCCGAGTGTTTTGAGTTCCTTGGCCAAGTTCAGGACATAAAGCTGTGCTCCGGAAGTGTTGTAGGGAGGGCAGTTGTGACAGACAAAAAGAATCTTGTTTGTTTGATTATAATAAAAAAAATTTGCTGGTGTACTATAATCTAAAAATACTTGTAATTGCAAATTTTTTCGTGTAGGCTGATCATTTAGAGCTTGCAAAGCTTTATACAGAATAAGTTCATAATTACTAAAATCATAAGTAAAACAATTACGACCATCAACAAATTCTATAGATGAAGAAGATGGAATGATAATAGCAACAAAATTCATTGATAATTTTTTTATTACATTTTTTGTTGCTTGTGTAGAATCGAAAAAAATACATATGTCAATTTGATTTGCAATAGATGTAATGTTATCAATACATGTAACAAAAGGATAATTGATAATTTGACAAAACTCGCTAGAATTATGTCCATGAAGAATAAACTTCACATTTCTAAACAGAAAAAAAATATCAGAAATAATTTTGGCAACAAGAACTGATAAACTTTTAGCGTTTTCAGAAAAATTACTGACAATAAGTATTTTTTTTTCATATCCGATATCACTCAATGATTTATAAAATAACTTTTTATACGATTCTGAACGCGTTTTGAGTTCTACTTTAACTGAATCAGGGATTGTATACCTACATGGTGTCCCCTTTGTCAGACGATCAAATATTTCTAAACTCCCTTCATGAAAACCATGATCAAGCATTGTATATGCAAGTTCAGCCCAAGATTGTCTACTATCGGCAACGGTTTTTGCATTTTTTTGAAGAATTGCACATGATAAAATCTTATCAACTTTTTCAATTTTTGCATTTTCATGGAACAAGCGCATATACAAATCATAGTCCATACAATATTTTTTTTGTTCATTTAAACCGCAAACATTTTTTACAAGTTTTAAATTAAGAAAGCATGCAGGTTGATAAAAAACTCTTCCATTCCAGTTAAGGCCAATATGTTCTCGAAATAGTCCATTTGGAAATATATATGCAAGAGTATTACCATTCTCATCGACTCTTTTGCAACTACCAATCCACGCAGCAGCATATCTATTTTTTTTATATGAATCTGCTATAGCGAATAATGCTTCTGATAGCAGGTAGTCATCAGAATTCAACCAATTAAAAATATCCCCCGTGCAATGAGCCAGCCCCTTGTTTATGGCATGTGACTGCCCTCTATCCGGTTCGGTGACCCAGTAGGTCAAATGCTTTTCGTATTTTTTGATAATTTCTACTGTATTGTCAGTGCTGCCACCATCAATAATTATATACTCAAGATTTGGATAACCTTGGTCGATAATTGACAAGATTGATTTTTCAATATAATCTCCTTGATTAAATGATGGCGTAACAATGCTAATCCTGGGATAACTAATATCTACCGCCATACTCATTAGATAATCCTTTGTCTTCGATGCATTTGTATAAACAACATAGCCTATTTAGTAATACTATATGGTGCTAAATAGTTTCTAATGTAACTTGCATTATCCATCAGCGCATTGTTCTCCAAATATTTAGTTTCGTATTTGTTACTTTTTCCTTTTGTAAAAAGAGAAAAGCAATCAATTAATTCTGAAGTTCCCCAATTCACTTTTTCTTGAATAACAACTTTTCCGCCACACTTATCAACTAATTTTTCGATATGACTAGCCGAGACACTTGGTGCACGCGCGTGTGTCTTAGATGGCATTTTTTTTCTGTATTCAAAAAGATTCGAATGATGTATAAATGCAAATCCATCATTTTTTAATAATTTGATAATTTTTCCAATATATTCTTTTATAATCTCATATTCTACATGCACTAGCGAATCAAAAGAAAATACAAAGTCAAATTCACAATCAAACGGCAAGCTTTTACCATCTGTCTTATAAAATTTTCCTCTATTACCCCATTTATTACTACAAATATCAACACATTCCTGCGATATGTCTACAGCATAAAAATTCTTGCAATAATTGATAATATACTGTGTCCATCGTCCATACCCTGGCGCTATTTCAAGCATTGTTTCGCACGGCAAAAAGTTAGCTATCCGAGGAAATATCAAGCCATACCATTGTGCGAAAGATCCTCCCCAACCCTGTGACCATAATTCTCCACCTGAAAATTTTTCCCAATTCTCTTTAGATCCCCATTCCTTTAAATTCCAATCTAGTTCCGGCATATTATTACTCACTCTAAAAAATAAATTGAAAGCATGAAAAACTAGCCCTATTCACATCGCATTGTTTCACTTAAGAATTTCTTCATACAACTCCCGGTACCGCCCCGCCTGCAACGGCAAATTATACCGGCTCAGCGCCGTCTCCCCCGAATCTTACCCCAACCATTTCCTGCTCCATGACCCACCGCATCCCCTCACCCAGCCCCTTGTCATCTCCAACCGGCGCCAGATATCCATTGACCTGATGCACCACCATGTCCGGAATGCCGTCAAGGGAATCAAAGAGTTTTACGATTTACAGATTTAAAGTCATCTATGGCTTTAAAATATACATTTTCATATTTATCTACCATATCACGTATCGAAAAACGTTGGACAGCGTTTTTGCGTGCATTACAAGAATACTCACCCCGAAGTTCTGGAATCTTTAGTAGTGTCTCAGCAGCTTTGACCAGAGAGCGGACATCCTTTCTTGGCGTGACGAAGCCATCCTCACCTTGTGTTACCAATTCAGGGACGCCACCAGTAGCAAAAGAGACAACGGGCAAACCGCATGATAATGCTTCAATTACCACCAATGGACAGGTGTCAGCCAGGGTAGTGTATAAAAATAAGTCTAGCGAGGAGTATAGCTTGGAAAGAAAGCCTTCGTCATCAACGTGAGGAATGTTGACTATTCGTTGGTCACAGTTCAGACTCTGATGCGACGCCCCGATATTTACAAATATCAGTTGAGGATACTTTTCCCAGAGATATTTCAGGGCTTCCAGAGTATACTCGCCACCTTTCCATGGATTACCTAAACTTCCACAGTGAGCGACTGCTCCGACCAATACACAATTTTCAGGAAGTCCAAGCTCGCGGCGCACTTCAAGCCTGTTATGTGGAAAAAAAACATCCGTATCAACACTATTATAAATCAAATCTACAGAATGTTCAGAAAGAATACTCTTCTCAACAATTTTCTTTATCCAATTACTCGGACAGACAATATGCATTTTTGATTTGCTATAGATAGTCTTTTTATCCTCCCAGAGTCTTGCGGTCGAATCATAATGAATTTGGGGATAGACATTTAAATCAGGACAATCACCGCATCCAGTCTGCCACCGATCACACTCCAATGAATGAGCGCAATGCCCTGTAACTGATTGCATATCACGCAATGTCCAGACTATGGGCTTGATCTTTGAAATTCTAGGTATGGAAAAGGGATTGAAATATCCACCGTGAAGATTTTGGAAATGAATCAAATCAGCATTATTTATAAGCTGATGGCCTGGAAGTTTATGACTCCCTTGAAATTCGTAGTACAAAAGACCCTGCTCTTGACAGCGTTGGATGTGAGTAGGGCTAGCATCAGGGTCAAATCTGTGAACCGAAGGATGGTTGGAGTTTTTAAATCCCACCAGGAGGTCAGCCTGATGGCCACGCTGGCGCTGAGCCTCAGCCAACCGCCATGTTGATTTTGCGGCACCACCCATGATGTCGTGGGTATTAATATGCACTAATCGGAGAGGCGACTTCGTTTTTCGAATGGTGCCTTTTGAAGCAGTTGACTGAGCAATATGCTGCCTAGATAAATTCCTGTCTTTAAAATAGGTCGTTGGGAAAACGGGTTCAAACTTCTTCTCGTGGTAATTCCTAAATAATTTCTCTTCGAAATTTTGGAAACTTAGGTCTGCATGATCCAAGCTGTTTTTTTCAACAAAGTCTTTGTCTTTCAAAAAATCAAAAAACTCAAAAGGAGTGTTAAGCACATCTACACGGATATTATTTGTTTTAGCTATCCCAGCGGCAAGCCCCCATAAAGCGACTTCAAAGTCTTTATCTTCCTCGGCCATTAGCCTCCAGTAATTGATAAATTTTTCAATAAATTGCGAGTGCTTATGTGCCTGAACATAGCATTTTCGAAAAATATCACGATAATACTGCTCGAAGTCATGAAGCCCGAGAACTTGAGGTATCTGCACATGCGGATAGCCACTTTCCTTCATTTTCAATATCGTGAAGTTTTCTGGACGCAAGCCGGTACCTTCTTCTGGGATAAAATCAATTGCTTTGGATAATAATGAAGTTCTATACATATGAGGACCACCATCGCGAGGGCCCCCAAAAAAATTGTCAAGAATCTGTCCTTGAATTTCGAACATGTCTCTTCGTTGCCGATTAGCAATATCTAACAAATCTCGCAGGGAGTTTGGTTTGATGAGGACATCTGCATCAATGCAGACTGTCCACGGCAAACCTTTTTCGATTCCGATCTTAAAAGATTCGCGAAGTGCTTCTGAAAAAGGCGTTTTACGAACGATGAAAATATTATTATCAATGACTTGCTGAGTAGCAAGGTGAACTGAATAGTTTTCGGTTCGTTCACCTACAGACCTGATAACTACTGTAACTTGATCTAATGTTAGTTGACTTTTAGAATTAAGGTTATTCATGTTCGATCATACCAATCCAATTTCCTGCTGGGTTCACAGGCTTACATGATTTAATCATCCCTTTCCAGTTATCTGGAAAACGAGATCCTACAAAAAAAAGATACGTCGCGGAATTAAAATCATTATTCCACGATTCATAAATAACAGTTAAAGAATTTTCAGAAAACAATTTTCTCATAGATGATGGAGCAAACCTCCAAAAATCATTGTAAGAATCAGACTCATGCTCCACTTGCGAAAATGGAACAACAACAATCACGATGTCTTTCGACATTTCACAAATATTCTTAAAAGCTCTCCTAAAATCAAATATATGCTCAAGGGTTGTATGATTAAAGCAAACATCGAATTTTTTATTAAGATCACTAGGCAAATCCGCAGCTAAATCAAGAAATATTTCGTTATCTACATTTTGAATGCCACGGTAACCAGAGAAATTTGTAATCCAATATCTATCCGCATTAGTGAAATAATCTTTGTACTTTTTTCCTTCCTTATCTTCATCCTTCCATCCAGAAATATTTACAATTTCACCAGAAAACAAAGAAGATATTTTCAACAATTCCTTATTAGACCAAATCCTAGCCAAACGAAATTGTCTATCAATCCGATTGCTGCAATACTGTGAATTGATTGTGCTGTTGTCATTAATCATGGAGTCATTTATTGATTTGTTGTCGACATGAAGCCTACTTATATCTATTATTTTCATAGTTCTCCGAAAATCAATTAATTCATCTATACATACAAAACGACCTAAATTGCTTAATCGTGGATGAAAATCACAACGAATCTCGCCTTTAAAACAATCCGGAACATATGAAGAGTGGATAACACTATAATTATTGCTTTTAAAATGATAATAAATCAATGATTGTATTCTATTTATATTAGGATATGTATCAGTTATCAAATCGTTACTTGATGGAATAAAAGTTGGATGCCCATCTTCCTTCAATATATCTTTTCCAACAATCATTCGTTCGCTTGACTTATCTTGATACAGATAATAATTAAAGCCATTCTCTTTGTGGAAAGAATATACTAAAATAGAATCATCATTTTTCCATGTGTAATGCGAACTAACTCCTTCATTATTCACGACATGTATATTCGAACCGTCACAATCTGCTGTAAGCAACCTGCTATATCTTTTGCCATCTTTCACCCATAAGTGCATGAAAAGAAAGCGTGTGCTTGAAGGATTGAAGAGTAAGTGATTGAAATAATGCTCCGCACCTTCCATACTTTTATGTGGCTTGATATCTTTCACTCTTCTCAAAGAAAGAAGGAATTTTGCCCTCCCATTTTTCATGTCAATACGCCAGATGCCGTCACGAATAGGTGCAAAATTGTTCTGGGTTCCGTCTGGCAAAGATGTATAGCCATACCCAGGTCTAAGTCTTTGCAAGCGCGAAAAGTTAATGGATAGCCCCCAACGTCCATCTGGGCTGACAGCATACATCGGATATGAATATGCCTTAAGAATATTTTTTGAATGGATATCCTGAATAACACTACCATATTTTCCATTCACAAGCCTGTTATACAGGATAGCATTCCCAC
Organism: Desulfonatronum lacustre DSM 10312; assembly: GCF_000519265.1. Classification (NCBI taxonomy): domain Bacteria; kingdom Pseudomonadati; phylum Thermodesulfobacteriota; class Desulfovibrionia; order Desulfovibrionales; family Desulfonatronaceae; genus Desulfonatronum; species Desulfonatronum lacustre. The sequence continues at coordinate 714,757 of NZ_KI912608.1, read as the reverse complement.
CTGCAGCTGGGTACCATTGCAGCCTGCACCCCATCTGCCAGCACCATGTGCTTGAGATATCGACAGCCTGAAATTCTGGAACCTGCTGACTAAGATCGTAATAGCCGACTTTGACTTGGCTGTTGGGTGCCGGGGTCACATTCTCGATGGGTGCATGAACGGCTAAAAGCTTAGATTCATCAGGGCTGAAAGGTGTAATGTCATAATAGCCAAAAAAAACTTGGTGAATTTTATCACTAAAAATAAAACCGTCCTTTGAGAATATATTTTTACCACCTATCAAACTGGAATCAGTATCTGCTGTCGTGATTGTTTTATTTTTGCCATCGTATTCAAAAAGAAAACAAGTCTCGCCAATTTGTTTTACAGTAATTCTTAAAAAACGGCTATAAGCTTGCTTTAGTCTATGCAGATAATCACAAATTTCATTAATAGACAGCCCACTGAATTTATGTCTAATATAATCATTAATTAACATACTTTTTGAATTAAATGCTTCTGAACAATTCGATGTAAGATGTTTATATATATACGATTCACGTTTTTCATCAATTGTTATTTGCTCTTGACTATCACATAGTTTGTCAACTATTTTTTCGGATGCAAAAGAATTCCCCATTGATTCAATATAGAAATTAGCAATTTCATCCATGTCAGGTGTTCGAAGTGTCTTTGAGCATGCTAAGTAAGACTTAACAACTTTAATCAATTCATTTTTGGTAAAAGTTTGATGGCTGAGTTGGTTGGGTAATACTGGCTCATAGGTCTCATTAATTACAGGGCGATAGGCTATAACAGGTTTATTCAACATGTATGCTTCGACACCTGTAGTGCAGCCATTATGTATAAGCACTTCTGAACCTAAAATCCATGGCAAAACACAACCATCGTGAATAACTTTCACATTTGATAAGCCAAGTACATGCTTACGCCATGCATCATGATTTTCGGATGGATGAGGCCTTATGACGATCATCGTTTCTGGAAACTTTGAACTGAGTTCGAATACCATTTCAATATAACTATAATAAATATATTTCTGAAATTCCAAACAACCTTCAAAAAATTTACTGCTTATATTGTCAGTTACGTACTGCTCTCTTTTGGTCTGAATGTAATACTGCGTGCCTTTAAAATGATTTGCCCTACCAAAGTTGGTGTTGATAAGAATATAAGGCCCTATTTTTTTTCTGATACTTTGAGCATCGACATCTAATGCCTGGATAAATGGCTTGCGCAGCAAATCGAAACGAGGACTACCTGTGATCAATATTTTTTCTTTAGTTTTTGGGCTCCAATTATCAATCAGTTGCTTCTGATTTTGCCCCCATGCGTATACTTGACTTACCTTTTCTAAAACAGAGCTAGAAACACGAAATTTCTGATACATATCATTTTGCCAAACAACTAACCCTTCATCGTCTTGAGCAACAACCTTGTGACCATATTTTATAATTTTCTCATAATTATTCAAGTAGCTATCAACAAAGCCGTACATCAAGAAAAACCCTGGAGGGCATTCTCTTATTTTGTGTTGAACTTCAAGTTTATGCCCAACAATCGATTTAATACCTCTCACAGCAGCAAAACATGCCAGCAATATTCGTGAGTGAAGGTCTCTAACTTTTAACTCAATTGGCAAATAAAGCCAGTCACGTTTCATAGTTTAATCCTTACAATATAAACAATTGTGAATACTATACAAGCACCTATTTTAGTAAAACAGGAAATTTATCATTTTCAAAAATTAAAGCTAAAGGAAGTTCTTTTTTACTTAAAATATACATTTCAATCTCTCTTTTTGCTAATTGGTTATCTATTTTCCTATTTTCTTCAATTAAAATTTTTCTTGAACTCATATTCTCAGGTGTAAAAATTGTTTTTTCAAAATAAATTTTTATATCATTTATGCTAATTTTTCTAAATTTATTTATATTTTTGTAGTTTTTAGATTTTTTTTCACTTTTCCTTAATATCAAAGTAAACGGATCATCTACGAATTTTAGAATTTCAAAATTATTACGTAAAATAAATTCCTTCATACAATGCAAAGATAGGTATGATCTAATAAGTCCAGAAAGAGCTAAATAATAAAAATTTGAATAACTATATTTTTGAGCACGGATATAAACTACACCACCATCTGTAAGATTTTTAGAAATTAATTCAAGCAAAAAAAATGGATCTTTAACAAATTGCAAAACATTATATATAATAACTATATCAAATTTAACTTCATTTTTAATTAAATATGGCTCAGCGAAATTATTTTCGATTTTTAAATCCTTTATTCGAAACAAAGCTTCCTTCACTCTATTTATTGACGGCTCAACTCCATATACATCATGATTATTATTATAAAATGACAACAATTTGTCACCATTCCCACATCCAATATCAAGAACCTTCATTTTTTTATAATATATAAAATATTTTTCCAGTTCTAAATACACTGAATTATCTTCAATAAATAATCTTTTAACTTTAGACAACCATTTTTTTAAAAAATGTTTTTTTAAATAAACATCTGACAAACTTCTAGTTTGTTTTATATAGCCACATTTTTCACATAAAGACAAAGACAATCCATTATCAAAATTAATATTTTTTACTACAATTATATCTCTCATAAGAATTTTACATTTACAACAAATCTTATTCTGTTCATAATCATTTTTTGTAGTTAATTCACAATAAGTATGGTCATTTTCACCAAAAAACATATTTTTAATTAGTATATTCATAGTAGTTTATTTATTGGCAATATTTAGTTTGCATTGTGGAGCTAGAATTCTCTCAGAATGACACAAAAATTAAAAAACGCCCAACATCACACACACACACACACATATATATATGATTGCGTTAACTAATGGATCGGGCAATATTGGGTTATGGATTGTTTTTTTTTAGCAAATCAGAATACGCTTCCCAGCCAAAAACATTCTTGATTCCAAGTCGTGGCTCTTTCAGCTGAAATGTTGTCACGTCTGCTTTTTTATGATAAATTACATCGTACTTCCTTAATAACATTCTTTGCAAAAACCTAGCATTATTGGTCCTGCCATCCACGATCATGAAAAAACTTGGCAATAAGGTAGATTCATATTTAAGAATATCACCGGACATGACTGTTCTTTTAGACCTCTTGAATGAAATCCCGTTTATGCTGCCCTTGACCGTGGAAGGATCAGGGCCATCCATGTAGACAAAATCCGGCACAACATCGGGAAGTTCATCATAAAAATGGCAGACTTGTCCCTGATATTCAGCGATTGAAACATTTGAGAAGACAATATCCGTAAACTCAGCAAGCCCTCCTTTTTCAACTTTTTCCCTGGTATTGAGCATCCATTTTTTAGATGATTCAATTGACACCATTTGTGGCCGTTCGTATAGAATCTGCCTGACTGCCTGACTGCCTGACTGTCTAGCCAGAATATCACGGCATTCTTCCCAGTTTTGCTTTAAGGCGGAAGCCATCACAATTGTTGAGAAGCCCGAACCGAACTCTAGGATATGAAACGGCTTGCGTTCTCGCACCAGCATGTACAGTCTTGCAAGGTCGTCCCATTTGGGCTTGATTTCTGTATCAGCGCCTTCCTGCAACAGGTCGGCGACACCTTGCCCATCAAGTATTCCTCTGCCCTCTGCTTCAGTGATTGCGTAGATGTCCAACTCATGTCTCCCTTTTCAAGTGGCGAATTAGCTTTTCAGCCATAAACACTTCCGTCATTTCCATGGAATCGAACGTGCAGCCCCCAACATGCGGAGTCAGGATCAAATTGTCGTGCTTCCTGGCATACTCCAGCAACCCCTCTGATGCCTCCCACCCGGCATACTCCCCACAAAGCACATCCAGCGCCGCCCCACCCAGCCGACCGGACTCAAGGGCCTTCAGCAAGGCGCTCTCATCCACCAACTCGCCCCTGGACGTGTTGATCAACACAGCACCGGGCTTCATGCGGGACAAATCCTTCCGGCTGATCATGGCATGATTCTCCGGGAAGTAATTCACATGCAGGCTGATCACGTCGGACTGGCTCAGCACCTGATCCAGATTCATGTGTTCAACGTTCGCTAGCATGGGGTGCGCTCTGTTGCTCTCATACCCCATAACCCGCATGCCAAAGGCAGCCCCGTACCCTGCAACCTTGGTCCCCAGCCGACCCAGCCCGATGATGCCCAGTATCCGGCCATGCAGTTCGCTGCCTTTGAACCGGTCCCGATCCCAACCGCCGGAAAGGACATGCCGATGGGCTTGAGGCAGTTTCCGGAGCAAAGCCAGAAGCAGCGCCCAGGTATGCTCGGCCGTGGCATGAATGTTGTCCAGAAAGGCCCGTTCGCCTTGCAGGGACAGAACCGTGATCCCCCTGCCTTGGGCCTCGTTCATGTCAATATGATTCAACCCCGTGGTGGCGGTGACGATGGTTTTGAGGCGTTGGGCGGCCTCCATGACCTGGGCGTCTATTCTGTGGCCAAGACGCACAATCATAACGTCGTACTCACAAATCCGGTCCAAAAGCTCCGCCCGGTTCATGGGGCCGTCGTCCACCTGGCCGAGCCGCTCCAGCACGGCTCTGGCTTTGGGGCTGTAGCCTTCCGGTTCCAGGTTGAGGATGCGTGAGTTGGTTACCATTAGGATGAATTTTTGCTATGAAGAGCATGAAGAGCATGAAGCTCAGTGTAGTGTAGAAACGATCCGTGCAAGATCAAGAATTCTTGCGACTCATCAACCACTGGGCCATTTCCAGGTCAAAAGGCTCGTCAATGTTCACTGACCGCTCCCGGGACATGACATAGGCCGCGGGGGCGGTGTCCACAAAAGCCTTGTTGGTGAAAAGCTGATCCCGGGTCGCGATGTACAAGGCCCCGTTGCGGACGAAAACGGGCCGGAACTCCTGGCGTCTGCCGGGAAGAGCGCCTGCGGTGAGCACCGGCTCCAGCCTGCCGCCGCGTTCAAAGTACATCATATTGGGATGCACGTTGTTGCCTTCGTACACACTGATCAGGGATCTGGCCTCGGATGCGAAAAACAGGTCCAGGGCGGCGTCGATGTCCGTGGCGGTGCGCATGGGGGCCGTGGGCTGCAGCAGGACGATCACGTCAACCAGGTGCTGCTCCGCATGTTCAAACTGCTGCACGGCGTGGATCACGGCATCGGTATTGCTGGCCGTATCCGTGGCCAAATGCGCGGGTCGCAATTCCCTGGCGGGCAACCCGAACCCGGCGGCGCAGTCGGCTATGGCCTGGCAGTCCGTGGACAGGGTGCAGGCGTTGAGCCGTCTGCTGCCCAGGGCGGCCTCGATGGTGTGGCCGATCAAGGGCTTGCCCGCAACCGGAGCAATGTTTTTCAACGGGATGCCCTTGGAACCGCCCCGCGCCGGAATAACCCCCAGGACAAACGCCATCATTGCTCCTTTGTCCAGGCCACCAGAAACGCCTGGCCGAACTTTTCGTCACACAGCCACGGGTCTTTTGGACTGCATCGTCCTCTCAGCCACAGCGCCGCCTCGAACAGTCGGGCCAGGATCAGTTCCGCCGGGGCCGGTAGCAGGGTGAAGGGGAACGCGGGCGAATGCGAGATCATGGGCATGGGGTACACGCCGGAAACCAGAAGATCACGGGTCGGCAGGGCGTTGATCACGGACAGGTACCGCTGGGAGCCGTAGTCGGACCGGTAGATGTCGGCCTTGTGCGCCATTTCGGCTTCCTTTCCCTGGCGAAAAGCGGCAATGGCGGCCAGGATCGAATTCACCCAGCGAAAATACCGCTGCACATTGTCCGGGCGCTCCGGCACGATATAGCCTAGAAACAGGCCCCCGGGCCGGAGTATCCTGTGCTGCTCATGGATGGGGCCGCAGACATCCTCAAAGTGTTCCAGCAGCCCAATGCTGACCACCACGTCAAAGCTGTGGTCCTCAAAGGGCAGGGCCAGGGCATTGCCATGCACGAACCTGGCCCCGTGCCCGTTGCGCATGAAGATGCTCCGGGCCGTATCCAGGACGCTTTCGGATGCGTCCAGCAGCGTGCACTCCATCCCGCTGTCCGCGAAATAACTGGAGATGCTGCCCCTCCCGCAACCGACCTCCAAGCATGAGCGATACCCCCGGCCATGCATGATGGATTGAAACAACAGCCAATGCCGACGAAAGGCCAACTGGATTTGATTCCGAGGTCGGCCCCTGGTCCAGTGGTTGTACTGGGCCTCTTTTCTGCCGCTCCAGTTAGCGTCGAATGCGCGGACGCTGCCGGATGTCGCTGAACCTTCAGCCATGGAAGAATTGCTTCTGGATGGTCACATGATTTTTCACCAGCACCTCCGCCATCCTTTCCCCGGCCTTGCCGTCGCCGTAAAGGAAGCTGGGCACATACCTGCCGTGGCTGACCTGGGCCGTTACGGCCTGAAAAATGGCCTCGGCGTCATGGCCCACATCCACTACATTATGGGCTCTCTCTCTTTGATTTTGCCTGCTGCCAATATTCACGCACGGAGTTCCCAGAAATGAACCCTCCCGGATACCGCTGGACGAATTACCCACAATGCAGGAGCAGCGCTTTATAAGACGGACGTAGTCTTCAGGTGAGAAGTTTCTATAGAAATGGAAAGGTGCTTTGTCGTTTTGAGCAATATACGTCCGCAGTGCTTTGGACACTGCATCAGATCCGGCATCAACATTTGGCCAGAACCAGACGGTCTGCATATTTGTTTTTTTTACAGATTCCAGTGTCTGTCTTGTCTGATAATAGGCTTTATCATATTCAGTGGTCACCGGGTGCTGCAGTACCACCAGAAATGGTTGGTTCCAGTCCAGAACCTTTCCAGTACCTCCATATTTCTGAAACAGATCATCGCAGTTCTGCTTACAAGATTCTGCGGCCAAATCCATGGCCGGGCATCCTGTTACGAATATCCTGGAAGGATCTTCTCCCATTTGCGCCAGTATTTCCCCGGCCCGCTGCGTGGCCGGGAAGTGGATGTGCGAAAGCTTGGTAATAGCATGTCTTACTGACTCATCAATGGAGCCTGTAAGTTCACCACCCTGGGTGTGTGCCACAGGAATATTCATGTAGCTGGCAGCCACTGCTGTAGCTATAGTTTCAAAACGATCCGCAACTGTAAGAACGATATCCGGCTTGAGATTTTCAAGCTGAGTAGCCAGCTCCAGGATACCAAGACCAGCAGATTTAGCCATGGTGGATGGGTTTTCACCTTCCACAATGGAGTAAACAACGCTTGTCGGTTCAAATCCATCCTCACGGATAATGTCTATTGCAGAACCAAAACGGTAAAGCATGGCTGATGCGCCGACAATGAGCTGCAAATGTAAATCCGGATGCTTCTGAACCGCTGAAAGAAAACTCTTGATCCGGCCATAGTTAGCCCGGCTGTTCACCACAACACAGACTTTCTTCTTACTCATAGATATCCTCCCAGCGCAACAATCTTTTCTTGCTTACATCATTCTTAAGCTTTTTGCCCACAATTGTGTCTTTTTGATCAGCGGGAATGCCGGCTGCTGGTTTTTTGGCGGTTAAAAGATCATGGGTCAGCATAGTGCCTGCTGACAGATCTTTGATGGGGGCGAGGCTTTTGCCGAACATGCCGCGCATTTCCTGCATACAATCGGCCATTTTATCCTTGTTTACAGGGTTGCTGTTCATCTTATGAAAAGCATCCCTGGCCTGCGTTAACAGCTTGAATTCATCCACTGTCAGAGAAGCCGGGGTATCTGGACCAAACATACGCTTGTCAAACACAATATGAGCCTCAATAATGTCTGCCCCCTGGGCCATTGCTGCAAGTGCGGGGTAAATACTGCCCGAATGGTCAGACAGGCCCACTGGACAGGCATAACGCTTTTTCATCTCCTGGATCAGGTTAAGGCCTATCTCGCTTAAATCAACTGGATACTTGCTGGTGCATTGAAACAAGGCAAAAGAGGTTTCCTTTTTTCTAAAACTGCCTACGAGGGCATCTATTTCTAGAAACGTGCTCATCCCCGTACTGGCCAGCACCGGCTTGCCAGTGCCCAAAACAGCATCCAGGATATCTCCGGAAACAGCCTCGCCAGAGCCGATTTTCCAGGCAGGTACGCCAATCTTTTCAAGAAGCTCCACTGCCTGAATTGAGAAAGGGGAACTCAAAAAAAACAGGCCTTTTTTGCTGCAATGATCAGCCAACCCTTGCCACTGCTCGGAGGTGAACTCCATTCGCTTCCAATAGTCATAGCGTGTAGCATCCTGGCTGGAGAACTTAATTCGGAAAGGCTCATCCAGAGTGGACTCCGCATCAGCAATATGGGTCTGGAATTTCACAGCATCCGCGCCAAGGTCTGCTGCGGCATCGATATATGAGTGGGCAAGACCTAGGGAACCATCATGGGTTTGAGCGATTTCAGCAATAATGAAAGATGGGTGATTAGGCCCAATTATGCGATTTTGAATATCTAACAAGGTCAGGGTGTGCAATTCGCTCATGTGACACTTGTTCCAGGTTGCAAATTCCATAAATTTATCCCAAAAAACCAGAATCCGGGTGCAGAAAAGCCAGTCTATCAGCATTTTGGGCTGGGCCTCTGAGACCATCAACCAACTGTAATTATTGACTTTGATCCCAAAAAAGGGCTATTTTGACCCCTTACAGACAACTTTTGTCTTTCAAAGCACAGCTTTGTATATCCAACAGACTAAAATAATTCGGCAAATATCAAAAATCGCTGGAGCTAAAAACTCCCCCCTCAATCATATTCTCGTGCTTGCCCCGACCGTATCCACCAGGATTCTCATGCGCAACCGCAACAGGCATTTTCCGTGAAGCAGCACCCATTTTCAGCCGCAGCATATCAACAAAGCTCTTGCTCCCGACGCCCAATTCCACAGTCCAAATACGCTCTCATGCCGCACCTTGCCGGTACGGAACAATGATTTGACACTCCTTGGCGGAGCTTGAAAATGGCGAATATGCTTGATTATCAATGGGCATGGCTTGCCTGCTGAAAGGTTTTGGAAAAACTCAAGCAAATTTCAGGCCGGAATTGCTGTAACTCGGAGCTGGTACTTGATGGCTCGTGGCTGAAAGCTCAAAGGCTAAAATGCCAAAGACCAAGGTTCAGGTGCAAGTTATGCGACGAAGGAGAAGATCGAAGTGATCAGGGAGTTGCGTTGATGCGGTCATCGGGTTGCGCATGGGTCAGCCTGAGGCCGCCAAAGAAATCAGGAAACTTTGAATATCGCCGTCACTCGGGCCTTCCCCGAGATAGGCAACCGCTTCAGACATATCCACGTCGTCAAAATAGCAGAGTTGCTCACGGAAAAGCCGCTCATTGAAGGCTCCCTGAAATATTCTTCGACAGTTCTCAACAAGCTTCGGCATGGAGACATGGCCTTGAAAAAGAAAATACAAATCAACGTAGTCCTTCCATTTTCCTCGCCGCCCAAGGGCGTAAGCCTTCATGGAGGCAAGATCCAGCAGGGTGGGCATCGTCATATGAGCCCAAGACCAGGTGACCTGAGCAGGGACACGGAAAGGAAAGGAGAAAAACGTGAGCTTCACACCATTGACCACGACGGTTAATTCGTCGATGGAGGAAACGATTGTATGTTCAATGACTGCTTTTGCGGCATTCAAGTGCCGGATGATTCGGTCGGTATTGATTTCAGTGAACGAGACCAGGTCGAAATCGATGGATCGACGATGGCCAAGTTGCAGGGCAACGGCTGTGCCCCCGCATAAGATGAAATCAGAGGTGAACCTGGGGAGGACGGATTCGGCAACCCTTTTCTGGTTTATGTTCAAAATCTCTTCATGCATGACGTTCAAAATAAACCTGATACAGATTCCGGGTCTGGGGTCGGTAGTTATTCCGCTGGCGATTGATTTGCCTGAAGAAAACTTCCCGAACCTGGTCCGTGCCCAACTCGTCCAGGGCTTCCAGAAAATCGGGCCAGTCCCCACGGGTGAGAATGCTCTCGACCACGCTGTCCACGGACAAGCGGGCAATGTCCGCCACATCCCACCAGAGCCAGGGACGTGGAGCAACTAAGCGCCTATACTGGGAAAGGGTGATTGGTTTTACACACATTAGGATTGCCTTTCAGTTCTGGCTGTGGGCTGGGCAAGGGTCGTTGGCTGGGTCTCTGAGACCAGCAACCACCTGTAATTATTAATCTTGACCACCTAAAAAGGCCTATCTTGACCCCTTACAGACAACTTTTGTCTTTCAAAGCACAGCATTCTATATCCAAAAGACCAAAATAATTCGGAAAAAGTCAAAAATCTCTGGAGTTAAAAACTTCCCACTCAATCATGTTCTCCCGCTTGCACGCAACCCCAACAGGCTTATTCCGTAGAGCAGCACCCATTTTCAACCGCACCATATCAACAAAGCTCTTGCGACTCTTTACATTCCCGTGGCCTTCCGTGTGTTCCGTAGGAAGAAATTTAGAAAGATGTTGTCCATGGAAGGCACGCAAAAACACAGAAGCTGGAAGATAAACATCAATCATTCACAATTCAACTCGATCCCTGTACTGCTGATTTCATTCACCAAAGGATTATCCCTGGTGAAATCATCGGGGCGAAACGGGCTTGGTTCAAGGCGGTCATCAACTGACAGGGCCAACTTCATCAAGTAGACGCGCTCTGAAAATAGATCTTCAGAAAAATCCGGGCTGACAATGGCCAAGTCAATGTCAACCGCTTCCTGTTTTCCGGCGGCCGCATAGATGAAAAAGCATTTTCAAGGACTCATGCCGGCATGGCGTGCAGTTTCAGGCCCAGGGATTTCATGACGTTGAACACTGTTGCAAATTCCGGGTTGCCGTCGGCTGTGAGGGCCTTGCCGAGGACATCCCTGCCAATCCCGGTTTCCTGGGCTATCTGGTTCAACCCTTTGGCCCGGGCAATAATACCCAGAGCATGCGTAATCAGGGCAGGGTCTCCCTCTTCCAGTACGGCGTCAAAGTAGGCAACTATATCCGCATCGGTTTGCAAAAACTCGGCTGAATCCCAGCGGGTTGTTTTTAAGCCCATCTCATTGTCCCTCCATACGAAGTTGCTCCGCAAGTTCGATTGCGGCATCAATATCACGGCGTTGACTGCTTTTATCGCCTCCAGCCAGCAAAATGATCAAGGCAGAACCATGCTGTAGAAAGTACACACGGTATCCAGCCCCAAAGTGAATCCGCATCTCAGAAACACCCGCGCCCACTGGTTGACAGTCACCGAGATTGCCAATTTCGGCCCTGTCAATACGCGCCTGTATTCTGGAACGGACACGAATATCCTTCAAGGACTGGAACCATTCCAGAAAATGATCGGTTTTGCGAACTTCAATCATCACGCTCTGCTCTTCTTTACGCTCTGTTCTTTGCCATGAAAAATGCATTGTAGCACTGGGCGCTGATTATGGTATCATGGGCCAAGCCTCTGAGCAAACTGATACTGTCTCTTTTATCAATGGCAACGAGCATACCTCTCCTTGTTGTGAATGCGCATACTTTGCATATGTAATAAGCGACAAATCGTCAATTTCAACCAATACGCACAGCCAGGCTATGGTTAATCGAAACCATCTCCCAAAATATTCGGACAATTTGAAATTTCGATTTGCAAATTGTCCACGCCGATGATATCGGATCAAAAAAAAGCCGGTATACAAGGAAGGTGGCAGATGACCTACATCAACCGGGAGATGGAAGATTACCTGATCTCCATATCGAAAAAATTTCCAGTGGTTACCCTGACCGGACCAAGGCAGTCCGGCAAATCGACTTTGGTCAGAAAAGTGTTTCCCGAAAAGCCCTACGTCTCTTGTGAAGACCCGGATACACTGCTCTTTGCCCGCCAGGATCCACGCGGTTTTTTGAAGACCTATGAAAACGCGGTCATTGACGAAGCCCAGAAAGTTCCCGAGATATTTTCCTATATCCAGACCGTGGTGGACCAAAAGGATCAGCCCGGGCAATTCATCCTGACCGGTTCCAGCGACTTTTTGCTCTATGAGAAGATCAGTCAGTCTCTTGCCGGAAGGACCGCCGTGCTCAGGCTTCTTCCCTTTTCCCTGGATGAAATCTTCCCGTCGCACCCACGGGAGGATTATGAGGACTATCTGTTCACCGGATTATACCCACGGATATACAAGATGGGCATCCCCGCGCAGGATTTTTATCCCAGTTATGTCCAGACCTATATTGAACGCGATGTACGGGCGATAAAGAATATCGCCGACCTTGGACAGTTTCAACTTTTTCTCAAATCGTGCGCGGGCAGGACCGGGCAGCTCCTGAACATGTCCGCCCTGGCCAATGAATGCGGTATATCGCATACCACGGTAAAATCGTGGATATCCCTTCTGGAAGCCAGCTTCATTGTTTTCCTGCTCCGCCCCTATCATCAAAATTTCGGCAAGAGACTGGTCAAAATGCCCAAGCTGTATTTTTATGACCCGGGGCTTGCGGCGCACCTCCTGGAAATCCAGAGTCCGGAACAATTACGAACCCATTACCTAAAAGGTGCTTTATTTGAATCCCTGGTGATCACCGAGTTGATCAAGAAACGATACAACCAGGGCAAGCAAATGAACTGCTATTTTTGGAGAGATAAAACCGGAAATGAGGTGGACTGCCTCATCGACCAGGGAGGTTCTCAGCTTCCCATGGAAATCAAGGCAGGTCGTACAGTGTCCCCGGACTTCTTCAAGGGATTGGAGTATTATGTAAATCTGGCTGGGGATTCGGCGGCCAAGCCCTGTGTCGTGTACGGTGGCAACGCAAACCAGAACAGAAGCAATGCCGAAGTGATTTCCTGGAACAATTTGAAAGGGTTGCTTTTGTACGGCACAAAATCTGTTGACACTTGAAGCGTTGAACGTCACTCGCTTCGCTGTTCATCGAGTTTGCCGACCAGACCCTCTCCATCTGCGACCCCGTCACCGGAGAGGTCCGGCAGGCGCAGATTTTCGTGGCCGTGCTCGGGGCCAGGAACTACACCTTCACCGAGGCTGAACGGCTGGCGCTTCTCATTGAACGGGAAAAACTGTACCGCGCGAATCGCCGTCTCGGCACTCCTCTAAAGAAGGCGCAACTCAAACATGACGCCTGCTTCGACGATCGACGCAGCAATTGAGAGTTTTTCAACGGACTATTAAAGCATGTTCACCGGGTCCAAGTCCAGGGTCACGCGAAGAGGGGAGGAACCGGGGAGGGTGGAGCGCATGGCCGTGAAGGCTTCACGCAGGTTTTGCCAGGACATGGCCTTGAGCAGGCACTGGAAGCGTTTGCGGCCGTTGAGCAACCCCAGGGGAGCCGGGGCAGGGCCGAGGACCCGGAGGCCCAGTCGCGTTCCTTCGCGGCGCAGGTGGTCACCGGCCGTGGCCACCAGGGCCGCGCCTTCCTCCCATTCACGCGGATAGCTCAACCGGATCATGGCCAGCTTTACGAAGGGCGGGTAGGCGAATTTGCGGCGGCGTTCCAGTTCCTGTGCGAAAAATCCCTCGTAGTTGCCGGTCCGAATGTGCTCCCAACAGGGATGGTCCGGATTGCGCGTCTGAATCAGCACCCTACCCGGCCGATCTCCTCGTCCGGCCCTCCCTGCCAGTTGGACAAGCAGTTGAAACGTTTTTTCCGCGGCCCGATAGTCCGGAAGATTCAGCCCGACGTCCCCGTCCACGGCCACGACCAGGGTCACGCCTGGGAAATGATGGCCCTTGCTGAGCATCTGTGTTCCGACCATCACCTGGGCCCGTCCTTGACTAAAGGCCTTGAGGATTTGATCCAGGCTCCCCTTGCGCCGAGTGCTGTCCCGGTCCAGGCGAACGATTCCCAGGCCCGAGTCCCCAAGGTTCTCCAGGTACTCTTCCAGCCCCTCGGTCCCCTCGCCCAGAGGCAGGAACCGGGTTCCACCGCACTGGCCGCACCCAAAAGGGAAAGGCTGAGCAAAGCCGCAGTAATGGCACAGCAGGCGCTCCCACCCCTTGTGATAGGTCAGCCCCACTTCGCAGCGCGGACATTTCGGGGCCGTGCCGCAATCTAGGCAAGAGACCAGCGGCGCGAAGCCGCGACGGTTGAGCAAAAACATGGCCTGCTCTCCGCGCTGGAGCGCGCCCTCCAACTCGGATCGACAGAGCTGGGAAAGCGGGGCGGAGCGAGGCTCCGGGCGCATGTCCACAAGTTGGATTTCGGGCAACGGCTTGCGACTGACTCGGTGACGCAGGGTAACGCTGTTGATCTCGCTCTGGTCGGCGGCGTGAAAGGTCTTGATGTCCGGCGTGGCCGAACCCAGCAGCAGCAGGCCGCCCTGCTGCTTGATCCGGAAATAGGCCACTTCCTTGGCCTGATACGTGAATCCCTCGTCCTGCTTGTAGGAGGCGTCGTGCTCCTCGTCCACCACGATCAACCCCAAGTTGGCGAAAGGTAAAAACAGCGCGGATCGGGTGCCCACCACGATCTGGGGCGTGGCCTGGTGGCGCAGGGCGCGAAACACCCCCAGCCTGGTCCCGGCGGGAAGCGAACCGTGATACCAGTGTCGAGGCGTCTGGGGAAAAAACTGGTTCACCTCGCTCCAAAGCTGGGCGGACAAGGCCACCTCCGGGGCCAGCAACAGCACGCTCCTTCCCTGGGCCAGAGCCGCTCGAGCCAACCGAAGATACAGCAGGGTCTTGCCGCTGCCGGTCACGCCGTGGACCAGGCGGACACGAACTTGCCTCGGAGAGCCGTCAGGACTCCGGACATCTTCCGGTACAGGCTCCAGGGTCAGACGCAGATCTGCTTCCAGGGCCCCGAGCGCATCGGCCTGCTCGTCGGAGAGAGGGTGGCATTCAAGGGAAGGAACATCGGAAGTGCCGGAAAGGACATCCGGGGATGATTGCGAGAGCCCCCGTGCAGCATCGGAAAGCGCTCGGGTCGGCTTGTGAGCCTGCCCGTCAGCCTCCCATTCAGCCTCCCAGTCAGTCTTTTGGGCGGAAAGAACCGGCACGGCCTGGACCAGCCCCTTGCGGACCAAGTCCGCCATAACACGCTTAAGACCTTGTTTCGTCTCACGCACTGAAAATGCGTCCCGGACCGGGATTTGATCCGTTTCCCCAGCGCACTGGACCAGCGCACCATCCGGACCATGATCCGCAAAGAGGGATTGATCCTGAACAACGGCCACGCCTCGAGCGATACCGCTCAAAGAAGCGCTGCCGTGAGCGAACAAGTGCTCCAGGACGGCTTGTTGCCGTTTGGCCTTGGGGCGCAGGCCCCAGGGAGGGTCGCGCAGCAAGGTATAAAGGACGTCGTCGTTCCCCTTGCGCTGATTTTGCTCCAGACACAGTCGGCCTTCCATCCAAGCCTGTCCGAGTCGCGCCGACTCCTCGGCGCGAAGACGGCTCATTTCCTCCAAGGTCCACCGCCGCGTCGCCGAACCGTCCACCAGCCTGAAGCGTGGTTGCCCGGAACGCAGAGCCTTGGGCAGGATGCTGGAAAGAACGAGTCCCTCCGGGACCATCTGGCGTCTGGCCAGGTGCCGGACCAAGTCCAGAACGGCGTCTGTCAGGAGCAGTTCCTGGTCCAGGGGCCAAATCATGGGCTTCAAGGTCCGCCCTCCGTCTTCGACCGCGGATGGCTCCATGATCACCCCCATCCGCGTCCTTTTGCCCACCGGGACCATCACACGCTGTCCGGCGGCCCAGGCCTCGGGAGGCAGGCAATCAGGCATCGCATAAGTGAAAACGAGGTACGGCGGGCTGCAAAGAGCCACATTCCAAGCCTGGGTCATGCCGCTCGTCTCGCAAGAAGATTCGTCCAAAGCTTGTCCATCAGTAAGGCCCGGGGCTCCCTTGTTGTCGAGTTGTACAGGGGGATGAAACGCAACGAGCCGACCGCACGCCCCATGGTGCAGTCGGCTCGAAAAACCGGGGGATCAAAATCGAGTCCGCCGCGATCAACAATTGAAAGGAAGCAAATTCTTCAGCTTGCCTACCAATTCCTCGCGCAACGACTCGTCTTGCAAGGCGAAATAAATGTTGGCCGTGAGATAGTCGCTCCAGTCGCCCACGTCGAAGCGCATCCCGCGCATCTTCACCGCCAGGAGGCGATTCTTCTGAGCCAGTTTCATCAGTGCGTCCGTGATCTGAATCTCGCCGCCGTGACCCGGCTCGGCCCCTTCGAGATGTTCGAATATTTCCGGCATGAGCACGTAGCGTCCGACCACGGCCATCCTTGAAGGCGCCTGGGCCGGAGCCGGCTTCTCCACCATGGAGCGAACCCGATAGACTCCCGGAGCGAACTCTTCGCCATGGATGATCCCATAGCTGCTCACTTTTTCCGCGGCGACCTCGATCACGCCGACCACGGACATATTTTCTGACAAGGCCACGTCCAGCAACTGCTTGATGCCCGGCTCCATCCCGAACATCAGGTCGTCCCCGAGCATCAAGGCGAAGGGTTCCTGCTTGATGACCTCCTTGGCGCAGAGCACGGCGTGTCCCAGCCCCAACTGCTTTTTCTGGCGCACGGAAATGATGTTCACCATCTCGGCAACGGCCCGAACCTCCTCCAATAGCGCCGTTTTCCCGGTCCGTTGCAGCAGGTCCTCCAAGGCCCAGTTGTAGTCAAAATGGTCCTCAATGATCTTCTTATTGGAGTTGTTCACGAAAACCACGTCCGTCAACCCGGAATACATGGCTTCCTCGACGATGTGCTGCACGGCCGGCTTTTTGAACACCGGAAGCATTTCCTTGGGGATGTTCTTGGTTGCCGGCAACGACCTGGTTCCCCAGCCAGCCACGGGAATGACGACTTTTCTGATCTGCATCGGAACAATCTCCTTCGTTTGGATCAATGCTGACGGATATCACTGGTGAAAACGCCACAGAGGAACACGCCCGGCATCGATGCGAAAAAACACAAAACTATCTTTTTTTATATCATTCGAATGAATTGCGACCAATCCTGGAACGCAAAAGGTCAAAAATGCAAGTCGCCGAAAGCTTTCGCCGGAAACTTGCGCAGGAAGCTTTGCCTCCGACAATCGGCTCAAGTCTATCCCCATTCGTGCAAACAGTCTATCGCAAATACGTATGCAAGACGTCCACCAGTTCATCGGCAAGCCGCTGAACCAGGACGGAATCCTCGCCTTCCACCATGACCCGGGCCACCGGCTCGGTTCCGGAGTAGCGCAGCAGCACGCGCCCCCTGGCCCCGAGCTTTTCCTCAGCCTCAGCCACGGCCTTGGCCACTTCCGGGGATTGTTCGAAGGGGATTTTGCGCTCCACGTGAACGTTGACCAGCACCTGGGGAAACGGCTTCAACTGCCCGGCCAGCTCGGACAGCGGCTTGCCTTTTTCCTGCATGATCCGCATCAGTTGCAGGGCCGCCAGGATACCGTCCCCCGTGGTGCAATGGTTCAGAAAGATCAAGTGGCCGGACTGCTCGCCGCCGAACACCGCGCCTTCGCGGCGCATGGCCTCCACCACGTAGCGGTCGCCCACGGGCGTGCGCAACAGTCTGCCGCCATGGTCCCGCATGAACAGTTCCAGAGACATGTTGCTCATCACCGTGGCCACCAGGGTATTGCCGGGCAACGTGCCGTTTTGCATCATGTCCTGGGCGCAAATGGCCATGATCTGGTCGCCGTCCAGCACGGTCCCCTGCTCGTCCGTGACGATCAGCCGGTCTCCGTCACCGTCCAGGGCCAGGCCGATGTCCGCCCCGGATTCCAGGACGCGATGCGCCACGAGTTCCGGATAGAGGGAACCGCACTTGCGATTGATGTTCAATCCGTCGGGCTCCGTGCCGATTTCCTCGACCTTGGCCCCCAGTTCCTCGAACAGCAAGGGGGCGACCTTGTACGTCGCGCCGTTGGCGCAGTCCAAGACCACCTTCACCCCGTCGAAGGTCATGGTCGAAGGGATGGTGTTCTTCAAAAACACCAGGTACCGCCCCAGACTATCCTGAATCCGAGCGGCCTTGCCTACGTTTTCCGGCTGCGGATACTCCCAATCCGTATCCGGGGAGAGAATCAACTCCGAGATACTGTCTTCCATGGCGTCGGCCAGCTTGAATCCCAGATTGTCGAACAGCTTGATCCCGTTGTCCATGAACGGATTGTGCGAGGCGGAAATGACCACGCCGACGTCGGCGCGCATGTTGCGGGTCAGAAAGGAAATGGCCGGGGTGGGCATGGGACCGACAAGATAGACGTCCATCCCCGCCGCGCAAAATCCGGAAGTCAGGGCCGTCTCGAACACGTACCCCGACAAGCGCGTATCCTTGCCGATCACCACCCGGTGTCGCCGCGAACCGTTGCGCAACATTTGCCCCACGGCCAGCCCCAGCCGAAGGGCGATCTCCGGAAGCATGGGGAAAATATTCACCTGGCCGCGCATACCGTCCGTTCCAAAAAGACCTTTCCGCATTAAGCACCTCGCTATATCGTTCGCATATCTGCTTTGTATTGGTTCAATCACTCGCCGACGCTTGCTTCACCCGGAGGACCGGCTTCTTCCAGTTCAAGCGCCACCCGTATCCGTTCCGGCTCACTCTGCGTCAACGTCACTCCGGAAGGCAATTCAACCCGGTACCCCACCTCGTGCTCCCCAACGGGCAACTCTCCCACCGGGGAGACTATCACCCGCACCTGATCCTCAAGCCCGGGGTCGCGGGCCAGGGATACCGGAACGGAGAGCGTCAGGCGGATCGAGGTCGGCTCAAGCGTCATGACCATGCCCGAGGGCCTCGTGGCCTGAATTTCTCGGTCCAGGGACACTTCGGTCCGCTTCTCACGAAAATCAAGTTGCACCACCACCCGGCTGGGACTGGCCTCTACTTCCGGAGGCAAGACCAACCCAACGGTCGTTTCCACCAGCCCGGGGCGGTCGCCCTCCACCTTGACGGGCTGGGTTTCCACCTCCTCCACGGGCTCCACCATCACCAACGGCCCCCGGAGCACCACTCCCGGCGGCGTCACAGCGGATCGACGCAATTCGAAGTCCTCGTCCAGGTCGACGACGACGTTCTTGTTCACGGGAATGGTTTTGGTCATCAGCCGGTCCACGAGCAGTTCAACCCGGGACGGCATGATTTCCACCACTTCAATGGCCCGGGACAGATTCAGGTTCCGGGTTTCGAAGTCAATTTGGTTCAAACCGACCTGCAATTCCGCAAGGTCCAAGGGGTAGAAAGCATTACGCATGTCAATGGTCCGGACCATGGGGCGCGGCCCGCGGACCCGGACCTCGATCCGATTGACCATGCCCTGCCGCACGATGTATCCCTGCGGCATATTGACCATTTCCACGGGCACCTGAATCCAGGAGTCCACCTTCTCCCGCCCGGAAACGAGATACCAGGAGAACACGGCCAGGGCGAAGGCCAAGGCCAGATATTGCCAATTGGCGCGTGGTATCATGATTGCTCCAGAACTTCGCGCAGCATGTCCTTGAGTTGGGCTTCACTCAGGTCTTCGGTCAACCGTCCGCCCTGAGCAATGGAGATGATGCCGCGCTCCTCGGAGACCACCAAGGCCACGGCGTCGGTTTCCTCGCTGACCCCGATGGCGGCCCGGTGCCGGGTCCCCAGCTTCGCGGAGTGATCCACGCCGGAGGACAACGGAAGAATGCAGCCCGCGGCCTCAATCCGCCCCCCCCGGACGACCACCGCTCCGTCATGCAGGGGAGTGTTCGGGTAAAAAATGGTCACCAGCAATTCACGGGTCAGGTCGGCCTTGATTTCCACGCCACGGGCAATGATGTCCCCCAGGGGGACGCCGCGTTCAAGGACGATCAAGGCCCCGATGCGGGACTTGGCCATGTTCAGGGCCGCGAAGACGACTTCGTTCACCAGCTGGTCCGAAACCTTGCGTCGCCGCCATAAGCTTCCGGCCCCCAACTCGGACAGGGCTTTTCGGATGTCCTGCTGAAAGAAAATAATGATCACCAGGAAAAGCGAGCCGAGAAAATTGGCCAGCAACCAGTTCAGGGTGAACAAGCCGAACTCGTCGGACAGGTAGAAGATAACCAGGATCAGGACCAGGCCGTAGATCACCGAAACGGCCCGCGTTCCCTTGACCAGCAGAATCAGTCGGTAAAAGGCGAAAGTTACCAGACCGATGTCCACCATGTCCCGAATGCTTATCGGAATGTTGATCGGCATCTCTAGCATGTCGGCCCTCCCCGGACGCGCAGGGCCTTTTCAACCCGCAATGTTCGCGCCGTGGCCCGCACGTCGTGCATCCGATGGATCAACACGCCCCGAGCCGCGAGCAAGGCCGCGGCCACCTGGGTGACCGTCCCCCGCTCTTCCAGTTCCAGACCCAAAAGGTCCTTCCAGAGCGACTTGTTGGAAACGCCCACCAGAATCGGACGGCCCAATTCCTGAAACACCTCGATGTTGCGCAGCAATTCCAGGTTATGCTCCAGCCGCTTGCCGAAGCCGATGCCGGGATCGAGAACCACATGTTCTTCCGGCAGCCCGGAACGCGCCAAGGCGTCCAACCGTTGCTCGAAAAACCGACGCACCGCGTCCACGACGTCGTCGTACCGCGGATCATGCTGCATTCTTTCCGGATTGCCCTGGGCGTGCATCAATACATAGCCGGGCTTGAACTGAGCCAGTACGTCCAAAAGCCCCGGATCGAACCGACACCCGGAGACGTCGTTGACAATGGCCGCCCCGGCCTGAAGGCACCGGGCCGCCACCGTGGATTTGGTCGTGTCGATGGATAGTACCGGAGAAGCGACGGAAGGTTCGGCCTCCGGAGACGTCGTCGCCGACGACAACCCGCGAACCACGGGCAGCACTCGTTCCAACTCCTGCTGAACGCTCACGGGACGAGAGCCGGGGCGAGTGGACTCTCCGCCCACGTCCAGGATCAGCGCGCCTTGAGAGGCCAGCAACAGACCATGACGAAGAGCGGCGTCGGGCTCGTCATGCCGCCCTCCGTCATAAAACGAGTCCGGGGTGCAGTTCACCACCCCCATGATCACCGGATCGGCTAGATCGATCCAACGACCATCCTTGATTCGCCAGGAAGAAACGGGCCGCATCCGAAATGTCGTGACCAAGTCAAGACCGATTGGTTTTGTCCGGCTCTTCCAGGGCGAACTCGTCCGCGTCGTCTGTGTCGTCCGCGCCGTCCTTGTCTTCAGAACGTCCGTCGGTGGCGTCGGAAGACTCGGAAGGCTTGGCGGACTGCTCGAAGTCGGCTCTCTCTGCTTCCGCCTCTTTTTCGCCCCCGCCTTTGTCGTCGCCGAATCCAGTCCCGGATGCCGCTTCAGGCATCGTTTCAGCTTCCTTCCGGACCGGCTTCGCGAGAGTCGGGCTCATGGGCGGTAGCGGCTCGCCCTTCATCAGCAGAGTAATGTCCGCGCCGGTTATGGTCTCCCGCTCCAGAAGCGCGCCGGCCACGGCGTGCAGAACATCGATATTTTTTTCCAGAAGCTGCTTGGCCTTGCCGTGTGCCCTCGTCACGAAGCCCTTGATTTCCCCGTCGATCACCTGAGCGGTTTGTTCGCTGTAATCCTTATGGTGAGCGATCTCCCGGCCCAGAAAGACATGGTCGTTGTTTTCCCCCAGGGAAAGCGGCCCCAGGGTGTCGCTCATGCCCCACTGGCAGACCATCTTCCGGGCCATTTTCGTGGCCCGTTCAATGTCGTTGCCCGCTCCGGTGGTCAGTTGATCGAAGATGATCTCCTCGGCAACTCGACCAGCCATCAGCACGGCCAGGGTCTTTTCCAGATAGGATCGGCTGTAGTTGTGCCGGTCGTCGTCCGGAAGCTGCATGGTCACGCCCAGGGCCATGCCTCGGGGAATGATGGACACCTTGTGCACCGGGTCCGTGCCGGGAAGCAGACGGGCCACCAGGGCGTGACCGGCCTCGTGATAGGCCGTGGTTTTCTTTTCGTCGTCGCTGAGGATCATGCTCCGCCGCTCCTTGCCCATGAGCAGCTTGTCCTTGGCTTCCTCAAAGTCCCGCATGTCCAGCTGTTCCTTGCCTTTTCGGGCCGCGTGCAGGGCCGCCTCGTTGACCAGGTTTTCCAGGTCAGCTCCGGACATGCCCGGAGTTCCCTTGGCCAGGGATTCCAAATCAACTCCCTTGGCCATGGGCGTGCGTTTGGCATGGACCTGCAGAATGCGCACCCGGCCGCGCAAATCAGGCGACGGGACCACCACTTGGCGGTCGAATCGACCCGGGCGCAGCAAGGCCGGGTCCAAAACATCCGGACGGTTGGTGGCCGCGATCAGGATCACGCCCTCGTTGGATTCAAACCCGTCCATTTCCACGAGCATCTGGTTCAGGGTCTGTTCCCGCTCGTCATGCCCGCCGCCCAGTCCAGCCCCTCGCTGCCGTCCCACGGCGTCGATCTCGTCGATGAAAATCAAACAGGGCGCGTTCTTCTTGCCCTGGGTGAACAGATCCCGGACCCGGGCCGCGCCCACGCCCACGAACATCTCCACGAAGTCCGAGCCGGAGATGGAGAAAAACGGCACCCCGGCCTCGCCGGCCACGGCCCGGGCCAGGAGGGTCTTTCCGGTTCCCGGCGAACCGACCAGCAGGACGCCCTTGGGAATCCGCCCGCCCAGGCGGGTGAATTTCTTGGGCTCGCGTAAAAACTCCACCACCTCCATCAGCTCTTCCTTGGCCTCGTCCACCCCGGCTACGTCCTCGAAGGTGACTTTGGTGGATTCCTCGCTGAGCATCTTGGCCCGGGACCGTCCGAAAGACATGGCCCGCCCACCGCCGGACTGCATCTGGCGCATGAAAAAGATCCAGACGCCGATTAGCAGCAGCATCGGAAACCAGGAGATGAGCACCGTGAAGTACCACGGCGACTGGTCCTCGGGCTCGGCCACCACGCGCACATTGTTGTCCAGAAGCGTCTGCACCAGGTTCGGATCGTTGGGATTGAACGAAACAAAACGCTGTTCGTTAAGCAGAACGCCCTGGATTCGCTGTCCCTGGACCTTGACCTCGGTGATTTCACCGGCGCGCACACGGGTCAACAACTCGCTGTAGCTCAGCCTCTGCTCCGGCGCCGGCGGCTGGCTGAACATATTGAACAGAACCACCATGACCACGGATATGGTGGCCCAGAGCAGCAGGTTCTTAGAAAAATTATTCAATGAAGATTCCTCCGGTATCAGTTTGTCACGTCAACATAATCGAAATCGAAATCGGGATCGAAATCGAGCGTCATTTCAAAAAGGATTGCGGAACTGGCCAGATAAAGCACACTACGATTCCACGCCTAATCCGAGGTTCAGAAACGAATTCACTCCGAGTTTTTCTCATCCCGCGCTTGCGGATCAAGAACGAAATGGATACAAGTCACCGCTGTTCGCCAAGCAGCAAGCCCAATCAAGTACTGCGTAAGCATTGAGCACGAATTGAGGAAGCGTTTCGTCACCGGTGTGGCGCCTGGACTTCAAATCCAGTGGACGGTCGAGAGGTCGTCGGTAGGTTCGACTCCTATACGCTTCCGCCATTTCCCCCTCGCTCCGGCTCATCCCGCGTTCACCTCACCGCGCGCCACCCCTCGAACAGTCTCCGCGTCATTCGCACCAAAAGCTTCTCTGTGTAGCCCCTCAGTCACCGATCACATCGATGGGCGCACGGCCTCCAGCCACGTTCGGAGATCGGCGACTTGCCCGCGCACCGGCCCTTCCCCCGTGCCCCCCGGCGCTGAGCGCCGGGCCACGGCCTGGTGGTAATCCAGCACCGTGAAGACGTCTTCCTCGATCAGCGGGGAAAATGACCGCAACGCTTCCAGAGACAGATCCTCCAGACCCAGCCTCCGCTCCTCGGCAAAGGCCACGGCCCGCCCGACGACATGGTGGGCGTCGCGAAAGGCCAAGCCCTTGCCCGCCAAATAGTCGGCCAGTTCCGTGGCATTAAGAAAGCCCTTGCGCAGCAGGGCCAACATCCGCTCGGGGACGAACTCCATTTCGGCCATCATCGCGGCCATCAGCCGCAATGAGGACGACACGGTCGTGTCCGCGTCGAAAAACGGCTCCTTGTCTTCCTGCATGTCTCGATTGTACGTCAGCGGCAGGCCCTTGACCAGAGTCAACAAGGCCGTCAGATCGCCGTAGACCCGCCCGGTCTTGCCGCGCATCAGCTCGGCCACGTCCGGGTTCTTTTTCTGAGGCATGATGCTTGATCCCGTGGCAAACGCGTCTGGCAGCCGCACGAATCCGAAGGCCGGGTTGGCCCAAAGGATCAACTCCTCACAGAGCCGAGACAAGTGGGCCATGATCACGCAGGCGCAGAATACGGACTCCATGACAAAGTCTCGGTCCGCCACAGCGTCCATGCTGTTGGTGAAAATTTTGGAAAACCCCACTTCCCGGGCGACCATTTCCGGGTCAATGGGATAGGTGGTCCCGGCCAGAGCCGCGGCACCCAAGGGGCTGACCCGGACCCGCTGGCGGGCGTCGGCGACCCGGTCGAAATCCCGGCGACACATCCAGGCGTAGGCCAGGAGATGCTGGGCCAGACTGACCGGCTGGGCCGGCTGCAAATGGGTGCAGCCGGGCAGCAGGGTCCGGACGTGCTCTTCGGCCCGGCGGACCAGCACAGCGATCAGCTCATGCAGAGCACCCTGCCATTGCTCCAGAGCCTCGTCCACATGCAGCCGGAAGTCCAGGGCCACCTGGTCGTTGCGGCTGCGTCCGGTGTGCAGCCGCTTGCCGGCTTCGCCGATCAGCTCGGTCAACCGGGCTTCAATATTCATGTGCACGTCTTCCAGTTCGTCTTTCCAAACGAACGTCCCGGCCGCGACCTCGGCTTCGACCCGCCGCAACCCGTCCAGAATGGCGTCCACGTCCTCGGCTCGCAAAACACCCTGCTTGCCCAGCATCCGGGCATGGGCCATGGAACCCCGGATGTCCTGCAAGGCCAAGCGGCGATCCGCCCCGACCGAAGCCGTATACTGCTCCACGAGCCGGTTCGTGGCTGCCTCGAACCGTCCGCCCCAGAGTTTGCCTGTGGATTCTTTCCCGGACATTACTGGTTCCAGGCCCGCAGTCGCAGGGCGTTCAACCGGATGAACCCGGCCGCGTCGGCCTGGTCGTAAACCATGTCTTGCTCGAAGGTGGCCAGTTCAGGATTGTACAGGGAAACGTCCGACTTGCGACCCAGTACAGAGACCGCTCCTTTATACAGTTTCAGCCGCACCGTGCCTCGGACCCGTTCCTGGGTCTTGTCGATGAAGGCCTGCAGGGCCTCCCGCTCCGGAGCGAACCAGAAACCGTTGTAGACCATGGCCGCGTATTGCGGGATCAACTGATCGCGCAGGCGCATGGTTTCGCGGTCCATGGTCAGGCCCTCCAGGTCGCGGTGAGCGGTCTGCAAGACCGTTCCGCCCGGTGTTTCGTAGACTCCGCGGGACTTCATGCCCACAAAACGGCTTTCCACCATGTCCAGACGACCGATGCCGTGCCGCCCGCCCAGAACGTTCAGCTCGGCCATGATCGTTGCCGGACTCATGGACTGACCGTTAAGAGCCACGGGATTCCCGGCCTCGAATTCGATGGTCGAGATCTCCGGCTGGTCCGGGGCCTGCTCCGGCGGCACGCACATCAGGTAGGTGTGCGGTCCGGGCTCGGCCCAGGGGTCTTCCAATTCACCGCCTTCAAAGGAGAGGTGCAGGAGATTGCCGTCACAGGAATAGGGCTTGTCCTTGGTCACGGTCACGGGAATGCCGTGCTTTCTGGCGTATTCGACGCAGTCCGTGCGCGAACGCAGATCCCACTCCCGCCAGGGAGCGATGGTTTTCAAGGTTTTGTCCAGGGCCGCGGCGGTCAATTCGAACCGGACCTGGTCGTTGCCTTTGCCCGTGGCCCCGTGAGCAATGGCCTGAGCCCCCTCGGCCCGGGCGATCTCCACCATCCGCTTGGCGATCAGGGGCCGGGCGATGGAGGTTCCCAGCAGATAGCGGCCCTCGTACACCGCGTTGGCCCGCATCATCGGGAATATATAGTCCCTGGCGAACTCCTCGCGCAAATCCTCGACATAAGCCTTGGTCGCGCCGGTATCCAGGGCCCGGCGCTCCACGCCGGAAAGGTCCTCTCCCTGGCCCAGATCCGCGGTAAAGGCGATCACCTCGCAGGAATAGGTTTCCTTGATCCACTTCAGAATCACCGACGTATCCAGACCGCCGGAGTAGGCCAATACGACCTTTTCAATTTTTTGATTCATTGCCGAGCACCCGTCCTGTTCAAGTGGATTTCGTTAATTCTGTTCCTCAAAAACCCATTCCAGCAAGGCCTTCTGCATATGCAGCCGATTCTCGGCCTGGTCCCAGACCACGGAGGCCTCGCCTTCCATGACCTCGTCGGTAATCTCCTCCCCGCGCTTGGCCGGCAGGCAGTGCAGGACCTTGCAGTCCGGCCGGGCCAAGGCCAGAAGCCGGGAGTTGACCTGGAAGGGCGCGAAAATCTCCCGCCGTTCCTCCGCCGAGTCCTCTTGGCCCATGGAAGCCCAGACGTCGGTGTTGACGTAGTGGGCCTCGCTCACGGCCTCCCTGGGATCGTTGGTCACCACCACGTTGGCCCCGTTCTCCCGGGCCTGCTGCAAAACCTCCGGATTCGGCTCATATCCCTGAGGCACGGCCAAATGCAGGGCAAAGGGAAAATGCATGGCCGCATGCAGCCAGGAATTGGCCATGTTGTTCCCATCGCCCACCCAGGCGATCTTCAGGCTCGGGATGTCCGGCGTCTGCTCGAAAACAGTCAGCATGTCGCTCATCACCTGACAGGGATGATGCAGGTCGGTCAGGGCGTTGATCACCGGGATCCCGCCCGCCGAAGCCAGCTCTTCGAGCACTTCCTGGGCAAATGTCCGCACCACCACGCCCTGGACGTAGCGTCCGAAAACCCGGGCCGTGTCCCGCAACGGTTCGTTCCGACCGAGCTGGGACTCCTTGTTGGTCATGAACAGCACGTCGCCGCCCAGGGCCCGGATGGCCACTTCAAAGGAAATCCGCGTCCGGGTTGAGGCCTTTTCGAACAGCAGGATCAACGTCTTGCCGTCGAGCAGGGACGAACGCCAATTGGAGGCCTTGATCTCCTTGGCCCTGGTCAACATGTTCCAGGCCTCGGAACGTTTCAAATCGGTTATCTGCAAAAAATGTCGAGCCATAACGCCCTCACGCGCCCCCTCAAACACTCACGGGGGGGATTCAAGATGAACAAACTCCACGACCCGATCCGCGCCACGAACACGCACCACGAACACGTATCGCAAGCAACTCTTGCGGAAAGAAAAATGATGAACATAGCCTGGGGGATTGTCGGTGTAAAGAACCAAAAACCGCGCCTCCTGAACGGAGAAGACGCGGTGTGATTGCTCGGCAAATCGACACGAAAAAAGTCGCCTCGATTGTCCATGAGACAAGGAAATCCTTAACTGAGTGTTGAAAAAGTCCTTATCCGGCAGTCCGTTCAAAAACCCCAAGTGCAAGGAGCAAAAAAAAGTTCAAGGTCGAAGCGTATTTATTCATACGTGAGAGTTTGAACTTTTTGCAGCGACGCAGCAATTGGGAGTTTTTCAACGGACTGTTAAAAGCAAAACTCCCCATTCTCATAGATCACCCGAGTCTTTCCCGATCGCAGCCGGGCCGTGACGACCTTGGTGTGGGTGTTGACCAGATCCCAGTGCAGGGCGGATTCGTTGAATCCGAGGCCGCGCTTGCGGCGCTTGTCCAGGTCCGCGACGTTGCCGGAAAAGGACTCCACGTAGGACGACCCCAGGGCCAAATGGCAGTTACCGTGTTCGCCGCCGTAGTTCTCGTCGAACAAGGTATTGGCCATGAAGGCGTTGATGCGGGAGAAACGCTTGTCGGTCAGGGAAAACTCGCCGACCTGGGCCGCTCCGGCGTCCATGGCCACCTGGGAACGCAGGAATGCCTCGCCCTGTTCGGCCTGGGCGGACGTCACCCTTCCATCCGTGAACTCCAAACGCACTCCGGAAACCAGGTTGCCGTTGCGGTAAGACGGTTGATCGGCGACGTACACGCCGCGGACCCCTCGCCAGTCCGGAGAAAGAAAAATCTCGAAACTGGGGATATTGTGGCCGGACAGGCCCACCCATTTGCGTTGTTCGCCGATGGAGACCTCCAGGTCCATGCCTTCGGATTCCACCCGGAGCGTCTTCGGGTTCATTTTGTTCAGCCAGCGCTTGATCCGGCTGACCGCGTCGAAAACTTCCCGCCAACCGGCCACGGCATCGTCGGCGTCCAGGTAACAAGCGTTCACGATTTGCCGGGAGTAGGCGTCCAGGTCCATGCCCGCGGCCTGGGCCATCTCCTGGGTGGGCAGCATGGCCAGGGTCCAGCCGAACAGACCCCGCTGTTCCCGGGCGTCCAGGATGTCCCGAAGCGGCCTGCGGGCCAGGGTGGCCAGGCTGATCCGTTCCGGACGAACGTCGCGTAGGTGGGTCAAAGACTCCGGTGCACGCAGGTGGATCGCGCCGTGCAAGGCTCCCAACAACTCCTTGGTCCCCGGAGGGTGAAACGTGAGCTGTTTGTCCTCACCCAGGGCGTAGAAATCGTGCTCCATGCGCACCGTGGGATTCCAGCGCACCACGGGTTGCAGCGAGCGACCCAGCAGCAGCGCGTATATTTTCTCGGCCAGGGCCGAAGCCGCGGGATCGGATTGCAGCAGGACGACATTGCCCTTGCGCAGCTTTCGCCTCCTGGCCGTGTCCAGAGCCCAGATCATGACCTGGGCATAGGCGTCCAGGTGTTTTTCCGTCAACATTCTGCGATGATCTCCTTGTTTTTTGTTCATGAACCGTAACAATCGGGAATGGATAGGGCGTCATCGCCGATTTTGCAAGCGACGCCCTGGAGGCTCGGGCGATAAGATTGACGATCCCGGAAAAACAGGCCAACAAGTTCCCTTTCCCCCAACCCACCAATCAGCAAGGAGGACGTCCATGGCCGCCAGCCACCCGGAAACCCTTTTCCCTTCGGCACAAAACGACGTCGCAAGGGCCCAACAGCAGCCTTCCACGCCACAGACCGAATCCGCGGCCTATCGCTTGGCCTTTCTGGACAAAGATTTTATTCTCCAGGATGAACTGCGCCCGGTTCGCCTCCAGTTGGAACTGCTCAAGCCCGAAATGCTGATGCGGGATAATCGGATCGAGTCCACGGTGGTGGTTTTCGGCAGCGCCAGGCTGCTGGACGCCGAAACCGCCCAGTCCCGGCTGGACGAGGCCTTGGCCGCCGTCGGGAACCAGCCCGACGGCCCCGAAGACAAAGGCGCAACGGCCCGACTCCAGGCCGCCAAAAGCGCGCTGGAGCACAGCCGCTATTACGAGGAAGCCCGCAAGCTTTCCCGGATCATATCGGAAAACTGCCAGTGCGAGGAGAAAAAAACCCATGTGGTGATCACCGGCGGCGGTCCGGGAATCATGGAGGCGGCCAACCGCGGGGCGGCGGAAGTCCAGGCCAAAAGTATCGGCCTGAACATCGTCCTGCCTCATGAGCAGGCCCCCAACCCCTATATTACGCCGGAACTCAGCTTCCAGTTTCACTATTTCGCCATCCGCAAAATGCACTTTCTGATCCGGGCCAGGGCCCTGGTGATTTTCCCCGGCGGATTCGGCACCCTGGACGAGCTGTTCGACGCCCTGACCCTGATCCAGACCGGAAAGATCGCCCCCATGCCGGTTTTGCTCTTCGGCTCCCAATTCTGGAATAAGGTCATCAACTTCGGGGCTCTGGTGGAAGCCGGGACCGTTTCGCCCCGGGACCTGGAGCTGTTCGAGTTCGTGGAAACCGCCGATGAGGCCTGGGACCGGATCGCGGCTTTCGACAATCTGGAACGCAAGCGCTGAGCCCGGAGGAAAAGTCGTTCGCTTTGTTCACTCGCCGCCCAGCCCCAGCATCGCGACGGCTTGGACGGGATCGATCCGGAAGGGCGAACCGATGCCCTGAAAAAAGCCATGTCGCTCGATCAGGTGCAGGGCCAAAGGGGTGATGACGAGCGATTCCGCCCCTTGCTCGCGGAACACCCGGACCTGATGCTTGGGAAAGGTACCCTCGCCTGGAAACGGCGAAGGAATCCGCCCCCGGCACTCCAGGCACTCCGCGACACTTCCCGGGCCCACCGGTACCGGATCCCCACCGGCCTTCACCGCCCGTTCGTAAACCTCTCGCAGCTCTTCAACCAGCTGCTTCCTGCTCACTCCCAAGCCTTCCAGGGTTCGTGCGTCGTCGGCCAGGATATCCTCCCAGTCCCGGGCATCCTCGCCGAGAAAACCCAGGGCTGAAAAACGCGAAGGCCCGAGATGGGAGTACATTTCCGCTTCCAAAGGCGCCCGTCGCGGCATCTTCTTGCTCCTTGGTATCTGTTGAGGATATGTCGATCACGCCTTTCAAACAAACACGTCCGTTCATGCGGTCGTAGCGCAATCGTTTGTTCGGTGACAAGTTGTTCGTGAGCGGACAAAACCATGGACATCTTGAAAGGGATTATATATGGCAAACCGAATCATCCACGGTGAACACGTGGTTTCCACTATTTTTTCCCTTGGTTTCTTGCAATGGCGGCGGCTTTGGGCTAGAGGCCGTCCAAGGAAGGTCGTTGATAGGGCTGTCAATCTGACAGTTTTTTTTCTCACCATCACCATTAAGTGCAAAAGGAGAAAGCGTTATGACAAAGGCGGATCTGGTAGCGAAAGTCGCCAACAAGGCGGGAATGACCAAGGCGAGCGCGGAGAGCGCCCTCAATGCCTTTATTGATTCCGTTGAGGAAATTCTTTCCGCCAACGGAAAGCTGACCTTGACCGGCTTCGGCACCTTTGAGGTTCAGCAGCGCCAGGAGCGCACCGGCCGCAATCCCCGGACCGGAGAAGAAATCAAGATTCCGGCCAGCAAGGTCGTCAAGTTTCGCCCCGGCAAACTGCTTAAGGACGCCGTCAACTAACTTTTGCACAGGAGAGAATGATGCTTCCCGGAGAAACCATTCAAAGTTTTCTGCCCCAGGACATCCCCTGGTGGATGCCCGACCACGCCATTTTCATGGGCGCCTTTTACTTGGCGCTGATCCTTATCGGCACGGGCGTGGGCGTCGTTGTCTTGAAATCCATCAAGGACACCCTCAACGATGACGGACACGGACACGGTCATTAGCCTGTCCATAAATTTTCCTTCAAACCGGACACCCTCTTCGGGAGGGTGTCCGTTTTTTTTTCATATCCACCTCCATTGAACCAGCCCAGAACCAGTTCCGGGCACCTCGGAAAAACCATGAGCACTGACGATAAAAAAATCATCTATTCCATGCACAGGGTCAGCAAGTATTACGACAAGAAACCGATCCTGAAGGATATTTCCCTTTCCTATTTTTACGGGGCGAAAATCGGCGTCCTGGGGATGAACGGCTCCGGAAAGAGCACGCTGCTGAAAATCCTGGCCGGAGTGGACCAGGATTTCCAGGGGTCAACATCCCTGGCCCCGGGGCATACCATCGGCTACCTGGAACAGGAACCACTGGCCAATGAACCACGCACGGTTCTGGAGGTCGTGGAGGAAGGCGCCGGGGAATCCGTCCGGTTGCTCAAGGAATTCGAGGAAATCAACGCCCAGTTCGCGGAACCCATGAGCGACGAGGCCATGGACGCCCTGCTGGCCCGACAGGCTTCGGTCCAGGAAAAGCTGGACGCCCTGAACGCCTGGGAACTGGAAAGCCGTCTGGAAATGGCCATGGACGCCCTGCGCTGCCCGCCCCCGGACATGCCGTTGAACCTCGTCTCCGGCGGTGAGCGTCGGCGGGTGGCCCTGTGCCGCCTGCTGCTCCAGCAGCCGGACATCCTGCTCTTGGATGAGCCCACCAACCACCTGGACGCCGAATCCGTGGCCTGGTTGGAGCATCACCTCCACCAGTATCCGGGGACCATCATCGCCGTGACTCACGATCGCTACTTCCTGGACAACGTGGCCGGCTGGATCCTGGAGTTGGACCGGGGCAAGGGCATCCCCTGGAAGGGCAACTACTCCTC
Organism: Desulfonatronum lacustre DSM 10312; assembly: GCF_000519265.1. Taxonomy (NCBI): domain Bacteria; kingdom Pseudomonadati; phylum Thermodesulfobacteriota; class Desulfovibrionia; order Desulfovibrionales; family Desulfonatronaceae; genus Desulfonatronum; species Desulfonatronum lacustre. The sequence goes on along the minus strand of NZ_KI912608.1, from coordinate 682,764 downwards.
CTGGCTGGACCAGAAGAAGGAACGTCTGCGCCAGGAAGAAAAAGCCGAGAGCGACCGCCAGAAGACCCTGCAGCGGGAACTGGAGTGGATCAGGATGTCTCCCCGGGCCCGGCACGCCAAAAGCAAGGCCCGGATCGGGGCCTACGAGCAGCTCCTGTCCCAGGAATCCGAAAAACGGGGCAAAGAGCTGGAAATCTATATCCCGCCGGGCCCCCGGCTGGGCCAGAAGGTGATCGAAGCCCAGGACCTGTGCAAGGCCTACGGGGACCGGATGCTCCTGGCCAACGCCGACTTTCTGATTCCTCCCGGCGCCATCGTGGGGATCATCGGTCCCAACGGGGCCGGTAAGACCACCCTGTTCCGAATGATCTCCGGCCAGGAACAGCCGGATTCCGGCCGAATCGCCGTGGGCGAGACCGTGAAGCTGGCCTACGTGGACCAAAAACGGGACGACTTGGAAGCGGACAAAACCGTCTTCGAGATGATCAGCGACGGCCACGACCTGATCCGCCTGGGCAATCGCGACGTCAACGCCCGGGCCTACCTGGGCCGCTTCAACATCACCGGCGCGGATCAACAAAAAAAGGTGGGCCTGCTCTCCGGCGGGGAGCGCAACCGGGTCCACCTGGCCCGCATGCTCAAGGAAGGGGCCAACGTCCTGCTGCTGGACGAGCCCACCAACGACCTGGACGTGAACACCATGCGCGCCCTGGAAGACGCCCTGCTGAACTTCGCCGGAGCGGTCCTGGTGATCAGCCACGACCGCTGGTTCCTGGATCGCATTGCCACCCACATCATGGCCTTTGAGGGCGACAGCCAGGTGACCTTTTTCGACGGGAACTTCACCGAATATGAGGAAGATCGACGGCAACGCCTGGGCAAGGACGCCGACGTTCCCAAACGGATCAAGTACCGCAAGTTCAGCCGCGGCTGATCTCTTCAACCATGGCCAAAAAGCGCACCCATCGCAATCCGCTCAAGGCCATCCGGGCCAAGTGCCTGGAATGCTGCGGGGGCAGCCCCAAAGAGGTCCGCCTCTGCCCGGACGTCGCCTGCGTTCTGCATCCCTTCCGTTCCGGCACAAATCCCTTTCCCCGCCGCAAACCAAAGGCGAAAGCACTTCCCGCTGCTTCCGAGACGGCCCCCGCCCCTCGGAAGCAGCGGGAAGTGCAGCTCTGCCTGTTTCCGGACTGAAGCTTCTTTCCGCGTCGAGTCAAAAATACCCTGGGCCAATCCCAATCGAAATCGAAAAATACCGTGCATCCCCCGTGATTACGCCACATAACGTCCGATTTCGATCACGATTTCGATTTCGATACCGATTCAGTGCCCTCATAAAGCATAAATGCTCTGGTTGACCATTCCTCTGCTGGCCGCAGCCCTGGATCTCTGGCTCAAGGATCCGCCGAACTGGCCGCATCCGGTACGGCTCGTCGGATGGCTGCTGGACCGCCTGGAGCGCCTGGCCCGGTTCTCTCCGCTCCCTCCGCGCCTGGCTGGACTGCTTTGCGTTCTGGGCTTGGCCTTGGGCGTGGGACTCGCGATCCAACTGATCGCCTCCCTGCCCATTCTCGGCTGGTTGTCGGCCCTGTATTTCAGCTTCGCCGGGCTGGCCCTGGGCGGACTGCTCCAGGAAGGACGCCGGGTCGCCCGATTGCTCCACGAGCAGGATATCGAAGCCGCCAGAGCGGCCCTTTCCGGGCTGGTCAGCCGGGACGTGGATCAACTGGACGAAAACGGCATCCGCCGGGCCCTGGCCGAAACCATCAGTGAAAACCTCAACGACGCCTTCACGGCCCCGTTTTTCTACCTGGTCTGCCTCGGCCCCGCCGGACTGTGGGCCTACAAGACCGTGAGCACCATGGATTCCATGTGGGGGTACAAGACGCCGCGCTGGCGGGAACTGGGCTGGGCCGCGGCCCGGACCGACGACCTCCTGGCCTTTCTCCCGGCCCGGTTGACCGCCCTGGCCTTGACGATAGCGGCCCGTCTGCTGGGCCACCCCGCCGTTCGCCTACCCGAACTACGCCACGCCGCGGGCCAGACCGAAAGCCCCAACGCGGGCTGGCCCATGGCCGCCGCGGCCCTGACCCTCCGGGCCGGAATGGGCGGCCCGACCCGCTACTTCGGCCAAGCCAAGGTCAAGCCCTGGCTCGGGCCGGAAGGCCAAACCTGGACGGACCAAAAGCTGAACGACCTATTCCGACTGACCCTGCTCGCCGGCCTGGGAGTCTGCGTCGGGCTGGTTCTGATGGCGCTGTTCATGATGCTTGCTTTTTCCGTGCTTTGAGCAACGTTCCATCTTTCACTTGACCCCTCGGACAAACGAGAGTATCCGCCAACCAAAGAAAGAGCGTGCATCGCGCCGCTCAGGCCAGCCCTAAGGCCAACTCTCTGTATTTCTTTAAGGAGGTCTTTTTTTTATGGAAGGTGTAGTAAAGTGGTTCAGCAAGCAGAAAGGCTACGGTTTCATCACTCCGGATGGTCAGGAAGACGGCAAGGACGTTTTCGTTCATTTCTCGGCCATTGAGGGCGGCGGGTTCAAGACGCTGCGGGAGGGAGCCAGGGTTTCCTTCGAGATCGTCGACGGCGACAAGGGCCTGCAAGCCTCGAACGTCCAGGAACTCGACTAAATTCACGCAACATATAGCAAAAAAGGCCGCTTTGCTCAGCGGCCTTTTTTGTTGGTTCGGCCCCACTTCAGCCATGTCCCGTTCCGATATTTCCGACTTTTTGACGCCCCTGCAACGCCGCTTGATCAGCGTGGCCCTGGTGGTCCTGGCGCTGAACCTGATCGGCGCGTTCTTCTTCGGCGTCTTCCTGCTGCTCCAAGGCCTGGTGGTCTACTTTTCCGACGTGCTCTGGCCCCTGGCCGCGGCCGGGATCCTGGCCCTGCTGCTCAAGCCGCTGGTCCACTGGTTCCAGCGCATCCTGCATCTCGGACGCATCACGGCCATTCTCCTGCTCTACGGCATCGTCCTGCTGACCTTGGCTCTGCTGGGGGCCTTGATCCTGCCGGAAATCCTCTCCCAGGTTCGTTCCCTGATCGAACACCTTCCGGTCCTCGCCGAACAGCTGTCCCGTTTGATCGCCCGCCTGTTCCCAGACGCCGCGACCTGGGCCGAGGAGTCCCTGAATCCGGAAGTCCTCCGCGAACACCTGCAATCCTGGACTGAACACCTGCAAAAGATCATCCAGACCTCCCTGCCGGCCCTGAACACCCTGGGAGAATTCCTGGGCCGCACCTTCACCCTTGTCGCCGGAACGGCGATCATCCCGGTCTATCTGTTCTTCTTCCTGCTCACGGACAAGGACCCGTTGCGCGCTCTGGACGAACAACTCTCCTTCATCCCGCCCTGGCTGCGGGAGGACATCACGTTTCTGACCGGCGAGTTCGCCCGGATCATGGTCGCCTTTTTTCGGGGCCAGATCCTGATCGGGCTGATCATGGGCGTGCTCATGGCCGTCGGCTTTACCCTGGCCGGCCTGAAATTCGGGACCCTGCTGGGCATCGTCATCGGCCTGCTGAACATCATTCCCTACCTGGGCAGCCTCCTGGGCCTGCTCACGGTTCTGCCCCTGGCCTACCTGCAACAGGACGGCGGACTGTTCCTCCTGGCCCTGGTGCTGGCTATCTTCGTCGCGGTCCAACTCCTGGAAAGCTATCTGCTCACCCCACGGATCATGGCCCGGGGCACCGGGCTGCACCCGCTGATGATCATCATCGCCATTTTTTTCTGGGGCAAGGCCCTGGGCGGCATCCTGGGCATGATCCTGGCCATCCCGCTGACCGCTTTTTTCGTGGTGGTCTGGCGACTGGTGCGCAAGAAATACCTCGCCGTCGCGACGAACCGGGACCGGTCGCCCTCTGAGGCCGAAACCGCGTCATGACCGAATCCCTCGTCGAGCTGTTGCGCCATTACGGCATGTACGCCGCGCTGGTCAGCATCGGCCTGAACGTCCTGGCCACCATCAGCGGCGTCTTTCCCACATTCTTCATCACCGCGGCGAACATCGTCCTGTTCGGCTTCTGGACGGGCGCCTTTGTCTCGTTTCTGGGCGAGTCCCTGGGCGCGGTCACGGCCTTCCTGCTCTACCGGGCCGGATTTCGGTCCTCGGCCCAGACGGCCCTGAACCGCTACCCCAGAGCCAAGGCCCTGATCAACGCCCAAGGCCGGGAAGCCTTTCAGCTCATCTTCCTGCTCCGCCTGCTGCCCTTTGCCCCGGCCGTTGTCTCGACCCTGGGCGCTGCGGTGGGCAAAACATCTCTGCTCCTTTTCGCCACTGCCTCCACCCTGGGTAAAATCCCGGCCCTGCTCATGGAAGCCTACGCCGTCCACGAGGTGACTAGATTCCAGCTTACCGGCAAGATCATCCTGGTTGTCTTGGCCCTGTGGCTGGCCTATGATGTTTCCAAGCGGCTGCGAAAGCGTCCGCGACCAGATCACTCGCTTTGACCATCTATCAGGAGATCCATTCTTGCTTTTTCTCCGTCCAACAATCTTTCTTTGCGTCCTGCTTCTTTTTACCGGTTGCGCCGAACCCGAGCCACTTTACGCGCCGGGACCGCGGCCGGTGAAGACCATGGTCGTGGAGCCACCACAGAGCCAAGTCGTACGAAGCTTTTCCGGCATGGCCCGCGCCTCCCGGGACATGGCGCTCAGCTTTCAGGTCTCCGGCGTGCTGCGGGAACTGCCCGTCCAGATAGGCCAGCGGATCCGCGCCGGGGAGCTGATCGCCCGGCTGGACCCCACGGATTTTGAGCTGAAGGTCATGGAACTGGAAGCCCAGACCGTCCAGGCCCGGGCGGCCTTCACACGGGCCAAGGCGGATTACGAACGATTTCAGACATTGTTCGAAGCGGACAGCGTCAGCAAAAGCGAACTGGATCAGGTCCGGGCCGAATTTGAGACGGCTCAGGCCCAACTGGCCGCGATGGGCAAAAGTCTGGAACTGGTCCGCCAACAGTTCTCCTACACCAGGTTGACCGCGCCCATGGCCGGGACCATCTCCGAAGTGCCGGTGGAGAACCATCAGACCGTTTCCTCCGGACAGCCCATCGTCGTCCTCAGCACCGACGACGATCTGGAGTTCGAAGTCGGCCTGCCGGATCAACTGATCCACCAGGTTCAACCAGGCGAACCGGCCCAGGTGATCTTCGACGTGCTTCCGAACCAACCCTACGATGCCACGGTCAGCGAGGTCGGGATCACTCCAGGACCGGTGAGCACCTTTCCGGTCAAGCTGCGTCTGGCCGAGCCCGCGCCGCAAGTCCGTCCCGGCATGATCGGCATGGCCCGGTTCACCTTTTCCCACGCAAACTCCCGGCCTTTCACCCTGGTTCCCGTGGAAGCCGTCTTCGGCCTGCCCTCCGGGGAACAGGCCGTCTGGCTGGTGGATCCCGAATCCGACACCAACTCCGGCACCAACTCCGGCACCGTCCACCGCCAACCCGTCATCGCGGGCCGCCTGCTCCCCGGGGGGCTGCAAATCCTGGACGGCCTGCTCGGCGGCGAAATCATCGTCATCCGCGGCGTCCACCGCCTGGAACAAGGCCAAAAAGTCCGCCTCCCCCAAAACGCCTCCTGACCTCTGACTTCAACCTTCACCCTTCAGCCTTCCCCCCTCATGAACATCGCCGCCTGGTGCATCCAAAACAACCGGACTTCCCTGGTCGTCTTCGCCCTCCTGGCCTTTCTCGGGCTGAGCACCTACCTGAGCATCCCTCGCCTGGAAGACCCCGAATTCACCGTGCGCGTCGCCCTGGTGATCACCCCCTTTCCCGGCGCATCGCCTCAGCGCGTGGAAGAACTGGTCACGGACAAGCTGGAGGAGCGCATCCGGGAAATCGCGGAGGTGGATTATATCACCTCCCAGTCCATGTCCGGCCTGTCCATCATTGAGGTGAACATCCAGCAGCGGTTCAAGGATCTGGGCCCGATCTGGCAGAACCTGCGCAACAAGGTGGCCGACGCGGCCCCGGACCTGCCTGACGGCGTTCTGCCGTCCATGGTCAACGACGAGTTCGGCGATGTGTTCGGTATTCTCATCGCCCTGACCGGAGACGGCTACACCTACCGGGAGATGAAGGACGCCGCGGACCATATCCGGGATCAGCTTCTGCGCCTGGAGGACGTGGGCAAGGTATCGCTGCACGGGGTCCAGGAAGAGCGCATCTTCGTGGAGTTTTCCAATGCCCGGCTGGCCGAGTTCGGCTTCAGCCCGGCCCATGTGCTCCACCTGCTCCGCGCCCAGAACGCCATTCAGCCCAGCGGCGTGGCCCTGGTGGGCACGGAACGGATCGTCATCGAGCCCACCGGCGAATTCACCTCCCTGGACGACCTGGCCCAGGTCACCTTTCGCTTACCAGGGCGAGCCGACAACATTTCCCTGCGGGATTTCGCCACCATCACCCGGGACTACGTGGACCCGCCCGATCCCATGGCCCGGTTCAACGGCCAGCGCACCCTGATCGTGGCCGTGAGCATGGCCCAGGGCGGCAAGATCACGGATCTGGGGGATAGGGTCCAGGAACGACTGACCGAGCTGCGGGCCAACCTGCCCATGGGCCTGGATCTGGATATCCTGCTTTTCCAGCCGGATTTCGTCCGCACGGCCATTGACGACTTCATGGTCAACCTGTTTTTGGCCTTCGTCTTCGTGGTCGGGGCCATGTTCGTATTCACGGGACTGCGCACCGGCATCGTGGCCGGGCTGATCATCCCTATGTCCATCCTGACCTGCATCGCCCTGATGCCCGTGTTCGGCGTGGACCTGCAACGGGTGTCCATCGCCTCGTTCATCATCGCCCTGGGTCTGCTGGTGGCCAACGGCGTGGTGGTCAGCGAAAACATTCTGGTCCGTTTGAACCGGGGCGAAGACCGCCTCAACGCGGCCGTCCGGTCGGTGCGCGAGCTCTGGTTTCCCCTGCTGACCTCCTCCCTGACCACGATCTTCGCCTTCATGCCCATCCCCATGGCCAAGTCCGAGACCGGCGAATACACCACGTCTCTGTTCATCGTGGTCAGCCTGACCCTGCTGCTGTCCTGGATATTCTCCCTGACCATGGTCCCCCTGCTCAGTTACTATTTCCAGAAACCACGCCAAAGGGAGCGCCAAAACGGTGGCCAGCCTTTTTCCGGGTTCTGGTATCGGGGATTCCGGGCTCTGCTGCTGTTCTGTCTGCGACGGCGGACGCTCTTTCTGACCTTCGCCCTGCTGCTGACCATCGGCGGGACCGCGGCCTTCAGCCTGGTGCCGGCCATCTTCTTCCCGCCCAATGACCGGGAAATGTTCACCATCGACTTCTGGCAGCCCTTTGGCACGGATATCCGCTCCACCGCGGACCGGTTGGCCGATCTGGAAGCCCACTTGATCGATCAACCCGGCGTGGCCTCCCTGGGCGCGTTCATCGGCGACGGCGGCCCGCGTTGGGACCTCGCCGTGAACCCGGAACACCCCAATCCCAACTACGCCTTCGTCATCGTGAACACCAAAACTCTGGAGGACGTCGGTCCGCTGATCCGGTCCACCAGGGTTTATCTGGACGATCACTTTCCAGACGCCCGGCATACGGTGCGTCGCCTGGAACTGGGCCCGCCCGTGGGCGCGCCGATCCAGATCCGCGTCTCCGGCCCGGATATTGGCGCCCTGTACCGGCTACGGGACGCAATCAGCCAGGCCATCGCTCCCATCGAGGGCATCAGTGCCATCTACGACGACTGGGGCGAATGGACCAAGAAAATGGTCGTGGACGTGAACCAGGAGCAGGCCAAACGCGCCGGGCTGAGCACCCAGGACATCGCCTTGTCCCTGCAAACCCAGATCTCCGGCCTCACGGCCACCCAGTTCCGGGAAGGCGACAACCTTGTGCCCGTGGTCCTGCGGGCCCAGGAGAGCTTTCGAGAGGATCTGGGCAACATCGAGGGGCTCAACGTCTATGCCTTTGAAGACGGCCAAAGCGTGCCTCTGCTCCAACTGGCCTCCACCAGGCTGACCTGGCAGCCCAGCGACATCCGTCGCAGGGACCAGACCCGGACCATGACCGTAAAGGTGGAGATCTCCGGGCGCTACGCCGAGGACGTCCTGACCGAGGTCCAGGCCCGGATAGACCGGATCGTCCAGGGGCCGGAATGGCCGGATCACTATTTCGTGGAGTACGGCGGAGAGGTGGAGGAAAGCACCGAGGCCAACGCCTCGGTCATGGCCGGGGTGCCTCTGGCCATGGGCCTGCTGGCCCTGGTGCTCATCGTGCAGTTCAACTCCATCCGCCGCTTTCTGATCATCCTGCTGACCATCCCGCCGATGATGGTCGGAATCAGCGTCGGCCTGCTGCTGACCCGGGAGCCCTTCGGGTTCATGGCCATGCTGGGCATGATCAGCCTGGTGGGGATCATCGTGAACAACGCCATCCTGATCCTGGACCGGATGGACATCGAACGGGCCGAGGGCAAGCCGGAACAGGAACTGGTGGTCAACGCGGTGCTGGAACGGCTGCGGGCCATCTTCCTCACCGCGGTCACCACGATCATGGGCCTGGTCCCCCTGGCCGTGCTGGGCGGCGACATGTGGCGGCCCATGGCCAACGTCCTGATCTTCGGCCTGGCCTTCTCCTCCCTGTTCACCCTGGTGCTCTGCCCGGTGCTCTACGCCGCGTTCTTCCGGGTGCGGTTCGCGAAGTCGTAGGCCTGGAGCGGCAAAGCCGTCCGGAATCGAACAGAAATCGTAACTACTCAGCACAGAGTGATTCTGCTGCCGGGGTCGGAATCGGGATCGGGATCGAAAACGCTGGGATGCTTCTTAATTCTTCCTGTTTCGATTCCGACCCCGATACCGATTGCCGGAGCAAGAGCGGACACAAAATGTACTGAGTAATTACCAGAAATCTAATCAGTGGAGGCAGAGAAACAAAAGGAGATCAAGCGAATAAACGGAGGAAAAGCGAAGGAAAAGAGGGGAAAAAAAGCGGAAAGGCATTTTTTTTTGGCGGAGAGGGAGGGATTCGAACCCTCGATAGAAGTTTTAGCCCCTATACTCGCTTAGCAGGCGAGCGCCTTCGTCCGCCTCGGCCACCTCTCCCCAAAGAGGACAGTCTCCTATCCAAATCTTCGGACCGGGTCAAGTAGGAGCGGACCTGTGCGTCCGCCCCTACAGTTCGGATAGTGCGCCCGCCTTTGACAGAACCACGCCCCCCGGATACATTCCACGACCGGTTTTTCCTGGACATCTTACCTTAACGGCAGGCCCTTCATGGAACAATTTCCTCGCGTACACAGACTGCCCCCCTATGTTTTCGCCGTGGTCAACGAACTCAAGGCCCGGATGCGTCATCAAGGGGAGGACATCATTGATCTCGGCATGGGCAATCCGGACCTGGCCACGCCCAAGCACATCGTGGACAAGCTGTGCGAAGCCGCGCACAAGGCCACGAACCATCGCTACTCCGCTTCCAAGGGTATTCCCAAGTTGCGCCTGGCCATCTGCGACTGGTACTGGCGGCGGTTCGGGGTGGAGCTGAACCCGGACCAGGAGTCCGTGGTCACCCTGGGCGCCAAGGAAGGCTTGGCCCACCTGGCCATGGTCATGCTCAGCCCCGGCGACGTGGTCTTTGCCCAGGACCCGACATATCCCATCCATCCCTACTCGGCGATCATCGCCGGCGCGGATGTCCGACGCATCCCCATTGGTCGGGACCGGGACTTTTTCGAAGATCTGATGGTGGCCACCCGCCAGACCTGGCCCCAGCCCAAGGTGCTGATCATCTCCTATCCGCACAATCCCACCACCCAGTGCGTGGACCTGGCCTTTTTCGAAAAGATCGTGGATTTCGCCAAGGAACACAAAATGTACGTGATCCACGATCTGGCCTACGCCGACCTGACCTTTGACGGCTATCAGGCCCCCAGCTTTTTGCAGGCCAAGGGCGCCAAGGACGTGGGCGTAGAGTTCTTCTCCTTGTCCAAGAGCTACTCCATGGCCGGCTGGCGGGTCGGATTTTGCGCGGGCAACCGGGACATGGTTCAGGCCCTGACCCGGATCAAGAGCTATCTGGACTACGGCATGTTCCAGCCCGTTCAGATCGCGGCGATCATCGCCCTGAACGGCCCTCAGGACTGCGTCCAGGAAATCGTGGAGACCTACAAGGATCGCCGGGATGCACTGATCGAAGGCCTGCACCGCATCGGCTGGGACGTTCCCTCGCCCAAGGGCACGATGTTCGTCTGGGCCCAGATTCCCGAAGAATTCCGAAGCATGGGTTCGGTGGAGTTCTCCAAGCTGCTCCTGCGGGAAGGCAAGGTGGCCGTGTCTCCGGGGCTTGGTTTCGGAAACTACGGCGACGACCACGTCCGCTTCGCCCTGGTGGAGAACCGCCACCGCATCAATCAGGCAATCCGCGGATTGCGCAAAGTCATTTCGGGGGAATCATGTCCGGAGAGCTGATCCGCCTGGGACTGGCCGGACTGGGCACCGTGGGCACGGGGCTGGCCAAGATCCTGGCCTCCAACGCGGATTGGATCGAGCGACGGCTGGGCCGACGCGTGACGATCAAAACCGCTTTGGTCCGCGATCCGTCCAAAGTCCGTGACGTTCCAGAGGACATGCCCATCCGGCTGACCGCCGACATCCAGGATTTGCTCGACGATCCGGAACTGGACATCATCGTGGAGTTGATGGGCGGCCAGGACACCGCCTACGAACTGATCACGAAATCCCTACGCTCGGGTCGGCACGTGGTCACGGCCAACAAGGCCTTGCTGGCCAAACGGAGCAACGAACTTTTCGCCCTGGCCGCGGAACATGGGGTGGGCCTGGGTTACGAAGCGAGCATCGCCGGGGGTATTCCCATTGTCCAGACCCTCAAGGAAGGGCTGGCCGGCAATCGGATCAAGGTGCTCACCGGCATACTCAACGGCACGGCCAACTTCATCCTCTCGGAAATGACCTCCCGGGGGCTGGACTTCCAGACCGCCCTGCGCCAGGCCCAGGTCAAGGGCTATGCCGAGGCCGACCCCACCCTGGACATCGAAGGCCTGGACGCGGCCCACAAGCTGATTCTGCTGATCCGGCTGGCCCATGGTCAGGACTATCCCCTGGGCAGCCTGCCGGTCACGGGCATCACCCACGTGGACCCACAGGACATCGCCTTTGCCGAGGAGTTCGGCTATCGGATCAAGCTCATCGCCCAGGTCCGGGAGTCCGACGGCCTGCTGGACGCCGGGGTGTTCACGGCCCTGGTCCGGCGGGAGGCCATCCTGGGCAAGGTGGACGGCCCGTTCAACGCCATCCTCCTGGACGGCGACGCGGTGGGGCCGATCATGCTCTACGGCCAGGGCGCCGGAGACCTGCCCACGGGCAGCGCCGTGCTCGCGGACATCATGAGCCTGGTTCGCAACGGCCGGGCCCCGGACAATACGGGCTTCCAGAACGCCACCCTGCCCCCGGCCCGCATTCTGCCCCCCGAACTGGTTCGCTCCCGGCACTATTTCCGCTTTTCCGTCCAGGATCGCCCCGGCGTGCTGGCCAGCATCGCCGGGATGCTCGGGCAACGCAACATCAGCATTGCCCAGGTGGTCCAGAAGGGGTCACCGACGGGACGCAGCGTTCCGGTGGTCATCGTCACCCACAAGGCCCAGGCCCAGGACGTCCAGGCGGCCGTCGGCGAAATCGATGGGCAAAGCTTCATCACCGCCCCCACGGTGCATCACAGGATACTCCCCTCCCCGGCATGAACGCTGTTTGCCGCGATAGACCACGGTGCCACGGAATCATCCCGGCCCGCTTCGCTTCCACTCGTTTTCCGGGCAAGCCGCTGACCGACATTCTGGGCAAGCCCATGATCTGGCACGTGTACCAGCGAGCCCGGGCCTGTCCGGAACTGTGCGGCGTGACCCTGGCCACGGACGACCAACGCATTCTGGACGTGGCCGGGGAGCTGGACATTCCGGCGACCATGACCCGCGACGACCACCCCAGCGGCACTGACCGGACTCTGGAAGCCGCTGAACGACTGGGGGTCGACACGGACGACGTGGTGGTCAACATCCAGGGCGACGAACCGGCCCTGTGCCCGGAACTGTTGACATTGCTGCTCAGCCCCTTTGACGACCCAGCCGTCCAGGTGAGCACATTGGCCAGACCGCTTTCTCCCGAAGAGGCCCGGAGTCCCGACGTGGTCAAGGTCGTCACCGACGCCCAGGGCCAAGCCCTCTACTTCTCCCGCGCCCTGATCCCTTACCCCAGGGAAGGAACCGGCGAATTTCTGGGCCATATCGGACTGTACGCCTTCCGGATGCGCACCCTGCGCGCCTTTGTCGACCTGGGTCCGGGCAAGCTGGAACAGATTGAAAAACTGGAACAACTACGGCTTCTTGAAGCAGGCATTCCCATCCGCGTTCTGCGCACGGAGCACCGCACCCACGGCGTGGACCGGCCCGAGGACGTCCCCAGCGTTTGCACGCTGCTCCGGGAGCAAGGATTGGCCTGAATTTCGGCCATCATCACGACAAACCCACATGAGGCACGACATGCGCGCAATATTGGCCCTTGAAGACGGCGCCTGGTTCGCCGGACGCTCCTTTACCGGCGAAGGCGAAGCCGGCGGCGAGGTGATTTTCAACACCGGCATGACCGGATATCAGGAAGTGCTCACCGACCCCTCGTACATCGGCCAGATGGTCTGCATGACCTATCCGCTGATGGGCAACTACGGGGTCAACCCCGAAGACGTGGAGTCCGACCGGGTCCAGGTGGAGGCGATGATCGTCAAGGAGTGCTGCAAGCAACCCTCCAACTGGCGGGCCACCCAGTCCCTGCCGGACTATCTGCGCGACGCCGGGGTGGTCGGCCTGGAAGGCATCGACACCCGGGCTCTGACCCGGCATCTACGCATTCATGGAGCCCAGCGCGGCATCATCTCCACCCGGAACGTCCCGGTCCAGGAGCTGGTGGAACAGGCCCGGGCTCTGCCTTCCATGGAGGGAGCGAACCTGGTCCAGCGGGTCAATGTTCCCGGCCCGTACGTCTGGGACGGCCAAGGGCCGCAGCCGGTGAACATCGACCAGGGCTTTTCCTGGCCCGACCGAGGTGCTGGCGGGCGAACTGGCCGGGCATACCGGGTGGTGGTCTTCGATTTCGGCATCAAGTGGAGCATCCTGCGCATTCTCCAGGAAAAGGGATTGGACCTGCTGATGGTCCCGTCCACCTTCACGGCGGATCAGGTCCTGGCCCTGAAGCCGGACGCGGTGTTTCTGGGCAACGGACCGGGCGACCCGGCGGCGGTGACCGAGGCGGTCCAGACCGCGAGAACGCTCACGGACAAACTGCCCATGGCCGGAATCTGTCTGGGTCAGCAGATCATGGGACTGGCCCTGGGCGGGACCACCTTCAAACTGAAGTTCGGCCACCACGGCCTGAACCATCCGGTCAAGGAACTGGCCACGGGCCGGGTGGAGATTTCCTCCCAAAACCACGGTTTTTGCGTAGACTTCGGGCAGGCCGATTTTTACGAACCCACCCACATCAATCTCAATGACAACACCCTGGAAGGCTTCCGGCACAAGACCAAGCCGCTGATGGCCGTCCAGCACCACCCCGAAGCCGGTCCCGGCCCCCACGACTGTCGCTCGTTCTTCGACCGCTTCATCTCCATGTTGGACGACGTGGTCGGCAAACGTTAGGAGGGCTCCCATGTCCAAGGAACTGATCAAGGCCCGGGCCTCGCTGGCGGGCATCGGCACCCTGCTTAAGCAACAAAAAGTCCTGCCCGCGGTCCTGGCGCTGCACGACGCCCTGGGCCAGATCATCCGTACGCCTTTGATGAAAAGCGAAAAGGCGGACTTTGAGCGTTCCCTGGAGAAAGCCGTCTATCAGCTCAACGGTGACGCCAATCTGCGCAAAATCTACCCGATCCTGCTCAAATACACACCCGGTGAGGAAGCCGAACTCCAGAGTATGCTCCGGGAATTGCTGGGCGAGCTGCAGGAAAGCGCGGTCCAGGACGCCAGAGACATGCTGGCCGAACGGGAACGCCGCAAGCAGGAAGGACTAGCCAAGGGCCAACAGTTGATCCTGGAAGGCCAGTACGATCCCGCGGGCCAGTTCTTCGACAAGATGCTCAAGTATTTCCACGACGATCAGGAGCTCCGGGTGGACATCGGCGAACTGTTCCTCGAGGCCGGCCAGTTCGACCAAGCCTTCACCTACCTGCTCGAATCCTTGCGGAACAACCCGGAATCCGTCCATCTGCTGAACCGCATCGGCATGGGCCTGCGCAAGCTGGGCAAGTTCGAGGAGGCGGAACAGTGTTTTCTGCAGGCCCTGAAGCTGTCCACGGACGACGAACGGCTTTATTTCAACCTGGGCCGCGTCTATGTCGACCGGGCCCAATGGGATAAGGCCGAGCAAGCCGCTTCCAAGGCCATGATCCTTAACCCCGACCTGGAGCAGGCCAAAAAAATGCGGGATTTCGCCCAACGCAAGCAAAAGGGCTGATCATTTTTTCCATGCGTTGACAATTGTCCTCAATACTCTCTATCAATCAGGGTTTTGTCACGGCCCGACCCCGTACACCCCATTTTGCCAAAGGACGACGTTCCATGTCCACTTCCATCGATACCGCCGTCTACGTCCCCAGCCCCTCCCGCGCTTCGGCCTGTCTCGACTGGCTGCAGATGCTCACCGGCGCCGGCCTGATCCTGTTCATGTGGGCGCACATGATACTGGTGGCCAGCGTGATCATCGGTCCGGGAGTGATGAACGCCATCGCCCATTTTTTCGAGGCCACCTACATGGCCCAAGTGGGCGGCCCGTTGATCGGCTTGATCTTCCTGCTGCACTTCGTGCTGGCGGCCCGCAAGATTCCTTTCCGGGCCGAACAGCAATCCAAAATCTGGAAGCACTCCCGGATGCTGGCCCACAAGGACACCTGGCTCTGGCTCGCGCAGGTGGTCACGGCCATGATTATTCTGATCATGGGGGCGATCCACATGTGGGTGGTGCTCACGGACCTGCCCATCACCGCGGAGAAAAGCGCGGCCCGGATTCAGGACGGTTTCTGGATGGGCTTCTATCTCGTTTTGCTGCCCCTGGTGGAACTGCACGTAGGCGTGGGCTTGTACCGGATCGCCGTAAAGTGGGGATTCGTGGGCCGGGCTGATCGACCGAAAATGCAGCGCATCGAGTACATCGTCACCGCCGGATTCATCTTCATCGGCCTGATGGCCCTGCTCCGGTTTTACTTTCTCGCGATATAGCGGGGATGCGGGTTCACGGTTCACAGTTATTTCAAGCATAAGATAAGGATAGACCACATGCAGACCTTCCAAACCGACCTTCTGTGCATCGGCGCCGGACTCGCCGGAGAGCGCGTGGCCATCGAGGCCGCCGCCGCCGGATTCGACGTCACCTGTCTGAGCCTTGTCCCGGCCCGCCGCTCCCACTCTTCCGCTGCGCAGGGGGGCATGCAGGCAGCCCTGGGCAACTGCGCCATGGGCGAGGGGGATTCTCCGGACGTGCATTTCGAGGACACGGTCAAAGGTTCGGACTGGGGCTGCGATCAGGAGGTGGCCCGGCTGTTCTGCGACAACGCGCCCATTGCCATGCGCCAGTTGGCGGCCTGGGGCGTACCCTGGAACCGGGTCGTGCCGGGCAAGTCCACCTATTTCAAGGGTGGCAAGCTGTTCGAGAAGGAAGAAAAGCAGGAGAAGGAAGGGCTGATCACGGCCCGGGCCTTCGGCGGCACGGCCAAATGGCGAACCTGCTACACCTCCGACGGCACGGGCCACACCGTACTCTACACCATGGACAACCGGGCCGTGCAGTTGGGCGTTGCGGTCCATGACAAGATCGAGGCCCTCAGCCTGATCCACGACGGAGAAAACTGTCTGGGCGCGGTGGTCCGGTGCCTGAAAACCGGCGAGTTGCGCGTCTATCTGGCCCGGGTCACCCTCATCGCCACCGGCGGTTTCGGCCGGATCTACCGGGAATCCACCAATGCCGTGATCAACGACGGCGGCGGCCTGATCATCGCCCTGGACACCGGAGTCGTCCCCCTGGGCAACATGGAGGCGGTCCAGTTCCATCCCACGGGCATCGTGCCCACGGACATCCTGGTCACCGAAGGCTGCCGCGGCGACGGCGGGACCTTGCTGGACAAGAATGAACACCGCTTCATGCCCGACTACGAACCGGACAAGGCCGAACTGGCCTCACGGGACGTGGTCTCCCGCTGGATGACCCACCACATGCGCCAGGGTCTGGGCGTCCCCAGCCCGTACGGCGACCACCTCTGGCTGGATATCCGTCACCTGGGCTGCCACCATCTGGCCACCAAGCTGCGGGAAGTGGACGAAATCTGCAAGAATTTCCTGGGCATCGATCCTGCCGTAAACCTGATCCCGGTCCGCCCCACCCAGCACTACAGCATGGGGGGAGTGCGCACGGACAAGGACGGCTTGGCCTACGGCCTGAAAGGCCTGTTCTCCGCCGGAGAGGCGGCCTGTTGGGACATGCACGGATTCAATCGCCTGGGCGGCAACTCCCTGGCCGAAACCGTGGTCGCCGGAATGATCGTCGGCGCGAAGGTCGTGGAATACCTCCGAAACCACCAGGTTTCCTATCCCACCGGCTTGATCCGGGACTTCGCCGCCCAGCAGCAAGACCGGACCAAGCGTCTGATTTCCAAGGCCGACGGCAAGGAAAACGTCTTCACCGTGCGCAACGCCATGTACGACGCCCTGATGCACGGCGCGGGCATCTTCCGCAACGCCAAGGACCTGGAAGCCTGCGTCCAAACGCTCCAGGAAGTCCATGAACGGGCCAATAAAATCGGTCTGCGCTCCAACGGTCGGGGCGCGAACCCGGAACTGGCTCTGGCCCTGCGCTTGCCGGGTATGGTCCGCCTGGCCCTGTGCGTGGCCCAGGGAGCCCTGCAACGCACGGAAAGCCGGGGCAGCCATGCCCGGGAAGACTACCCGGAACGCAACGACCGCGACTGGCTGGTGCGCACCCTGGCCACCTGGCAACCCGGCGCTCCCCTGCCGACCCTGAACTACGAACCGGTCTCCCAAGTCTGGTCCATCCCCCCGGGCGAACGCGGCTACGGCGGCGGCAAGATCATCCCGGCGGAGACCAAGGAATAGGCTGGAAATCACTTTTCAACAACGCCCAAGGCCGCATCCATACTCTCATCACGCAAAACGAGGAACCGCATGGCCAGGAACCTGACCTTTTCCATTTTTCGCTATAATCCCCAGGACCCGATCTCCGTGCCGCATACGGACACCTTTGTCCTGGACGAGACCAACCACATGACCCTGTTCATCGCCCTGAACAGAATCCGCGAGGAACAAGACCCCGGCTTACAATTCGATTTCTGTTGCCGGGCCGGGATCTGCGGAGCCTGCGCCATGGTTGTCAACGGTCGTCCGGGTCTGGCCTGTCATACCAAGACCAAGGACCTTCCGGACGCCATCACCTTGATGCCCCTGCCCTTTTTCACCCTGGTGGGCGATCTCTCCGTGGATACGGGGACTTGGTTTCGGAACATGGCCCAACGAGTCCGCTCCTGGGTGCACACGGACAAGGACTTCGACCCCAAGGCCTTGGAAGAACGCATGGACAACGCCGTGGCCGAGGAAATCTACGAACTGGAACGCTGCATCGAGTGCGGCTGCTGCGTGGCCGCCTGCGGCACAGCGATCATGCGTCCCGATTTTCTGGGCGCCGCCGGGCTGAACCGCCTGGCCCGCTTTGTTCTCGACCCGCGGGACAAGCGCACGGAACAGGACTACTTCGACATCGTGGGCAACGACCAGGGCATCTTCGGCTGCATGGGCCTTCTGGCCTGCGAGGACGTCTGCCCCAAGCATCTGCCCTTGCAGGATCAGCTGGGCATGCTGCGCTGGAAAATGGGGTGGGCCGGCATCATGAATCTGTTGCCGTGGAAAAGGAAATAAGGAGACAGCCGTGCGTACCGTCACATCATCCGATATCGCGGACCGGGTCGCGGAAATGGTGGTCCGGGCCAACCGCGTCCTGCCTCCGGACGTCCTGGCCGCCATCAGCCGCGCCAAGGAAAATGAAAGCTCCCCCTCGGGGCGGGAAATCCTCGGGCAGCTTGAGGAAAACGCGGCCTTGGCCAGGGAAAGCGGCCTGCCGCTTTGCCAGGACACGGGCATGGCCGTCTTTTTCGTGGAACTGGGCGAACAGTGCCGGGTGGAAGGCGCGAACCTGCGCGAGGCCATTACCCAGGGCATGGTCCGTGGCTACCAGGACGGTCTGCTGCGCAAATCCATGTGCCATCCCCTGACCCGCAAGAACACCGGCGACAATACCCCCGCCGTGATTCACGTGGACCTCGTGGAAGGGGACGGCTTGAAAATATCCTTCATGGCCAAGGGCGGAGGCAGCGAGAACATGTCCCGGGTGACCATGCTCTCTCCGGCCCAGGGCTGGAAAGGCATCAAGGACTTCGTCCTGGGCCGGGTGGCCGAGGCCGGTCCCAACCCCTGCCCGCCGACCATGCTCGGCATCGGCATCGGCGGTTCCTTCGAGCTGGCCCCCAAGCTGGCCAAGCAAGCCCTGCTCCGCCCGCTGGACCAGCCCCATCCGGACCCGGAAATCGCCCGGATGGAACAGGAACTGCTGGAAGAGATCAACACCCTGGGCATCGGCCCCATGGGCCTGGGCGGCGACACCACCTGCCTGGGGGTGCGCATCAGCATGGCCCCCTGCCATATCGCCAGCCTGCCCCTGGCCGTGAACGTTCAATGCCATTCCGCACGCCACGAGGAGGTGGAGCTGTGAGCAAGGAATATCGATTGCAGGCCCCTCTGCGCGACGAGGACGTGATTCAACTCAAGGTCGGGGACCGGGTGCTGCTCTCCGGCATCATCTACACGGCCCGGGACGCGGCGCACAAAAAGATCATCCAGGCCCTGGAAAGCGGCTCGGAACTGCCCTTTCCCCTCAAGGGTGCGGTCATCTACTACGTCGGCCCGTCCCCGGCCCCGGAAGGTCGGCCCATCGGCTCCGCCGGCCCCACCACCAGCTACCGCATGGACAGTTACACGCCCCGACTGCACAGCCTCGGAGTCAAGGCGACCATCGGCAAGGGCAAGCGCAGCCAGGACGTCAAGGACGCCCTGGTCCGCCACAACGCCGTCTACTTCGGGGCCACCGGCGGAGCCGGGGCCCTGCTCTCCCAACGTATTGAGTCTTCCAAGATCATCGCCTTCGAAGACCTCGGCCCGGAGGCTGTCCGGGAACTGGAGGTCCGGGACTTTCCCTTGCTGGTGGTCAACGACGCCTTTGGAGGCGAACTCTACGCCAAACCGAATCTGCCCGGCTAACCTTTCGCCGTTCGGAGGGACGCTCATGGACGACAAGGAATCCGTCCGCACCGGTCTCTCAATCCAACCATGCGCACCCTGGTCATGAATTTGACCCGCTTCGGCGACCTGCTGCAGACGCAGCCGGTCATCGCTGGATTGCGGGACCAGGGGCATTCAACGGCCCTCATCTGTCTGGACAACTTTGCCGGGGCGACGAGGTTTCTGCCGGACGCGGAAGAGGTCTTCGCCCTGCCCGGGGCCGGTCTGCTGGCTGACCTGGACCGCAGCTGGCCCGCAGCCCTGGAACGCCTCGCCGCCTGGAAACACGCCATTGTCCGAGATCATTCCACCTCGCCGCTGCTGAACCTGACCCCGATCCAAAGCGCCCGCCTGCTGGCCCGGGTCCTGACCACCGGCCCGGTTTCCGGTTTTGGCCTGGATGAGCAGGGCTTTGGATATTACGGCAACGCCTGGGCCGCTTTTTTGCAGACTTCCACCATGAATCGGGGATGCAGTCCGTTCAACCTGGTGGACCTGATGCTGCGCGCGGCGGATTTACCGGTATCCGGCCGCGACCTGGAGCTGGCCAAGCCAGACCAGGAAGCCTTGGATCACGTCCAAGCGATGCTGGAAGCCGCTCCGACCACCGCCGCTTCCTCCCGCCGGGGCTACGTGGCCCTGCAACTCGGGACCAGCGAGCCACGCAGGCAGTGGCCGGAGGAATATTTTGCCCAGCTCGGCGGCCTGCTTTGGGAGCGGTTCGGGCTCTGCCCGGTACTCCTGGGCACGGCATCGGAGCGTCGTCTCGTGGACGGTTACGCGGCCAAGGCCTCAGCCCCGTTCATCGACCTGATCGGCCGGACCTCCTTGCCGGAGTTGGCCGCTGTCCTCTGCCACGCCGATCTGCTGGTGACCAACGACACCGGCACCATGCACCTGGCCGCCGGTCTCGGCCGCCCCGTGGCCGCCATTTTCCTGGCGACGGCCCAACCCTGGGACACCGGGCCGTACCGGGAAAACAGCCTCTGCCTTGAACCGAACCTGGCCTGTCATCCCTGCGCCTTCGGCACGGCCTGCGGTCGCCGGGAAGAATGCCGCCAAGCCATCACGCCGGGACAGGTTTTCGAGCTTATCCGCGCCCATCTCCTGCCCCAAGCGGCCCGCGAACAGCCCTCTGGGAGCCCGGACCTGCATTCCGTCCGGGCCTGGAAAACCTGCCGGGACGCTCACGGATTTCTGGATTTGTCGGCACTCACCGGCCAGGAAACAGACCTGCGCACCCAATGGATCCGCGTCCAACGGCACTATTATCGTCAATTTCTTGACCAACGGTCCGACATCCGTCCCCCCGACCACCTTCCTTCCCTGCCGGCCGAGACCCGGTCGCAAATCCTGACCTCTCTGGAACAGTCGATCGCCTTGCTGCGCATTCTGGAAAGCCAGGCCCAGGTTCTGGCCATATCCCCCCTGCCCAGGATCAAGCAAAAATTCATGGCCTATTGGGAACGTCTCCAGGCCCATTGGCAAGCGGACCCGTTCTTTCCGGTCCTGGGCCGACTGTGGTTGACGGAGTCCCAAGACCAAGGCCGGGACATCGCCGGGGTTCTTCACCTCACGCACCGCTACCTGAACCTGGCTTTGGCCTGGAAGGACGCCTTTGACCGTCATTAATTCTCGGCACGAATCTTGAATTGGAGTGGGAAATCCCTACCCACCTTCAGGAGGTTCTTGCGATGATCATTATCGACGGTCAAAAATCTGATTTCAACATCACCAATTTTACCAATCTGGACGAACTGCTCATCGGGCTGATGAGCATGAAACACCTGGACAATCGGATCGTCACCGACGTGCTCGTCAACGACGAGGCATTCTCGGAGATCTACCCCCATCAGGCCGAAGACGTGGATTGTCGGGACATTCAGAAGGTCGAGATCAAGACCATGGGCGTCCCGGAAATGGGCGTGAACATCGCCCGGGAGCTGTACAAGGTCATCCGTCTGATGAGCGAAGGCTCCAAGCAGATCGCCGACCTGTTCCGCCGGGCCGACGACGCCGAAGCCTTGGAAATGTACCAGGATCTTCTGGACGTGACCCGCGATTTTCTGGGAATGATCGGCGCATTGCGCGACGAGTTCGCCCTTTCGGCCAACCCGCAATTCGAGGACGCGGTGAACGACCTTTCCGAACTGTTCACGGAAATGCTGGAAGTTCAGGAAAACGAGGACTGGATTTTGCTTTCCGACCTGCTGGAATACGAATTTCATCCGCTGGTGGAACGCTGGAAAAGCATCGTGGCCCAACTCCGGGAAGACGTCCGCAAGTCCATTCGGGAGGGATGAATGCACACCGCCGAAGTCGAATCCTATCTGGACGAGGCCCTGGATCTCGGGCGACTTGAGCTGAACATGCTCACCGAAGGCAACGTGGAACAGGCCGAGGCCCTGGCCAACGACCGGGGCCGACTCCTGGACATGGCTTGGCACGGTCGGGGACGGATATCCCAGGACATTTTCCTGAACAAGATGGAACAGTTGCAGGCCGTACACAGCCAAGTCAGCGCCGAGGCCAGACGACTGCACAAGCTGCTCAAGGACGATCTGCTCCGCACCCGCCGCCAAAGCCAGGGGTATTCCGGATACCGCAACAGCATGCCCACCGCTGTGTCGGAGGCCAAATTCGTCCAACTAAAGGGGTAAGCAGAAGCGGCTTGCGGAGCCGAAACTCAGTTTTCAGCGTACGTCTGGACCGTGTTACGCAGCAGTTGGACGATGGTCATCGGGCCGATTCCGCCGGGAACCGGGGTGATCGCGGCGACCCGGTCGCGCAAGGCGTCGAAATCAGCATCGCCGACCAAGCCCTGGTCCGTGCGGTTGATGCCCACGTCCACCACCACGGCCCCTGGGGCAACCATGTCCGCGGTGGCGAATCGGGGACGGCCCACGGCCAGGAACAGGAAGTCCGCCCGCCGCATTTCCCCGGCCAAATCCGGTGTACGGGAATGGCACAAGGTCACCGTGGCGTTGCCCTGGGCAGTGGGCTGCGCCAGCAACAGGGCCAACGGCTTGCCCACGATGTTGCTGCGGCCCACGACCACGGCCTTTTTCCCGGCCACGCTCAGGTCGTACCGGACCAAAAGTTCCAGAACCCCGGCGGGCGTGCAGGGTCGCAGCCCCGGCAGGCCCAAGGTCAGCCGCCCCATGTTCTCGGGATGAAACCCATCCACATCCTTCTTCGGATCAATCAGTTCCAGGCAGCGCTGGGCTTCCAACCCTCGCGGCAACGGCAGTTGCAGCAGGATGCCGTGGATGGACCGATCCGCGTTCAGATCGCGAATCAGGCCTTCCAGGTGATCCTGCGTCACGTCCCCCGGCAGGCGCAGACTCCGGGAAACAATCCCCACCTCGACGCAGGCCCGCTCTTTGTTGCGCACATACACCTGGGAGGCCGGGTCCTCGCCCACCAGAATCACGGCCAAGCCCGGTGGCAAACCGCGGGAAGCGGCCAAATCGGCCACTTCCCGCCTCAGTTCCTCGCGCATGGCCGCGGCCGTGCGCTTGCCGTCCAGCAGCACCGCGCTCACGCGTCGTCCTCATCCGTTTCATCGTCCAGCCACTGGGCGATCATGCTCGGGCCGAAATACGCGCCCTGCTCTTCCAGCACCTCTTCGATACGCAGCAACTGATTGTACTTGGCCAGCCGGTCGGAGCGGCACAGGGAGCCGGTCTTGATCTGACCGGAGTTTAGGCCCACGGCCAAATCAGCAATGAAGGCGTCCTCGGTCTCTCCGGAGCGGTGGGAAATGACCGTGCCGTAGGAAGCGGACTTGGCCAGTTCAATGGTGTCCAGGGTTTCGGTGACCGTGCCGATCTGGTTCAACTTGACCAGGATGGCGTTGGCGATGCCTTCCTGGATGCCCTCGGCCAGGATGTCCGGATTGGTCACGAAGATGTCGTCGCCCACGATCTGAATCCGGTCCTCGAAGGCCAGGGTCATCTTCCGCCAGCCGTCCCAGTCGCCCTCGGCATGGCCGTCTTCAATGGAGATCAGCGGGAATTCCTGGGTAAACTGACTATAGTAGTCGATCAATTCTTCCGAGGACAATTGCAGGTTCTCGCCGCTGAGCACGTACTTGCCGTCCTTGTAAAATTCCGAGGCCGCGGCGTCGATGGCCAGGGCGATTTCAATGCCCGGCTGGTACCCGGCCGCATCAATGGCCCGCATGATGTACTGGAAGGCCTCCTTGTGGCTCTTGAGATTCGGCGCAAAACCGCCCTCGTCGCCCACCGAGGTGATGTGCTTGTCTTTGGTAAGGATGCTCTTCAGGGCGTGAAAGGTTTCCGCGCCCATGCGCAAGGCTTCGGAAAAGGACGCGGCCCCCAGGGGCAGGATCATGAATTCCTGGATGTCCAGGTTGTTGGGCGCGTGGGCCCCGCCGTTCAGGATGTTCATCATCGGCACCGGCAGAATTTTGGCGTTCACTCCGCCCAGGTACTGAAACAATGGCAGGCCCAGATAATTGGCCGCGGCCCGGGCCGTGGCCATGGACACGCCCAGCAGCGCATTGGCCCCCAACCTGGACTTGTTCTCCGTGCCGTCCAGGTCCAACAGTGCCTGGTCCACCCGGAGCTGGCTCAAGGCATCCAGACCGATCACTGAGTCCGCGATCTCCTCGCGGACATGCTCCACCGCGGTCATCACGCCCTTGCCGGCGTAGCGGCGCGGGTCGTTGTCGCGCATCTCCAGGGCTTCACGGGTTCCGGTGGAGGCTCCGGAAGGTACGGCCGAACGCCCCGTGGCGCCGGACTCCAGGGAGACCTCCACCTCCACCGTGGGATTACCGCGGGAATCAAGAATTTCTCTGGCCCAAACGCCGACAATGGTGCTGCTCATACAAGTACTCCTTTTCGTAACATGTGTGCATTATCCAAAGAGGTCTTCACCAAGCCTCGCATCAACAAATCCGGTTGATGGTGATCAATCCCGGAACAAACCTCCACCAGCGTCTTGGCCGGCCCGCCGGTGACCACCACCTCCACGGGCGGGGCCAACTGGGCCTTCAAGCGGACGCACAGCCCCTCCACCATGGCCGCGAACCCGAAGATCATCCCGTGACGGAGACTTTCCGCCGTGCTCCGGCCAATACGGGGACCGGGTTCGGCCCCGTCCAGGGCGATGGTCGGCAGCTTGGCGGTTTTCGAAGCCAGGGCCGCGGCCGAGGAATACAAGCCGGGACAGATCAATCCGCCTAAATAGGCGTTATCCTGAATGCAGTCAAAGGTCGTGGCCGTGCCGAAGTCCACCACGATCAACGAACGGCTGGAAAAAAGCGAACGGGCCGCGTACCCGGCCACCAATCGGTCGGCGCCCACCTCGTAAGGCCGCGCATAGCGGTTCTCCAAAGGCAGGGGCAGGTCTTCGGGCACGAAAAACACCGGACAGCCGCAGAACCGCTCCCCGGCGGCCCGGATCAGTTCGCCCACCGGCGGCACCACGGAGCAGACCACCCAACCCGACACGTCGCCCGGACGCAACCCGTGCAGACCAAGGATCTGCACAATCCGCAACCCCCAGGCGTCCGCCGTGGAATCCCGATTGGTGGGCAGGCTGTAGGTCCCAA
Organism: Desulfonatronum lacustre DSM 10312; assembly: GCF_000519265.1. Classification (NCBI taxonomy): domain Bacteria; kingdom Pseudomonadati; phylum Thermodesulfobacteriota; class Desulfovibrionia; order Desulfovibrionales; family Desulfonatronaceae; genus Desulfonatronum; species Desulfonatronum lacustre. Next base: position 657,813 of record NZ_KI912608.1, on the reverse strand, counting down.
GAATCGCGTCGTCACGCACCACGCCGATCTTGGTGTTCGTGTTGCCGATGTCCAGCAGAAGGAGATGAGGCATGGGAAAGGAGGGGCGGGATTGATGGTTGCGGAAGGCAAAGCAATGAATGAAAAGCCGGAAAATGACAAGAGGCCGAGTCACCGCCGGTCCGGACCGGCGGTAACAACGATACGGTTTCTTGTATCGCGGAGACATTTGGAATACCAACAGCACGGTCAGCAGCATCCTGCTCCGGCTCCAGTCCAGGCTGAAGTAGGAAAAAGCGCTTCGGGGAAGGGTGGATTCGATGAAAAAGGAATACTGGCGAGCCAAGAGCAGACTTGACCCATCTCCGGCCCGCTTGCCGTTCAAATCCGGGCCGCCAGTTCCCCTCTTTGTTCGTTGACCGTCAGGGAAACGATCAGAGCCGCGATGAAAAACACCAGGCAGAGCAGCACGGAGAGCTGTAATCCGAACCGGACCTGGAGCACGCCCAGGCCCAGGATGCCGAAGATGGACGCCAGTTTGACGGTCATGCCCCAAAAGCCGAAAAACTCGGCCGCTTTGCCCAGGGGCGTCAGTCGGCCCACCAGGGCTCTGGCCGAGGACTGGAGCGAACCGAGTCCGAATCCGGCCATACAGCCCGCTCCGAGGAAGACCTGCTGCGGCTCCAGGGAGAGCCCGGCGAGGCGGTTGAGCAGCACGGTCAGTTGCGGCGTGGCGGCGATCATGGTCACTGCCGCGATCCAGAGCAGCAGGGTCAGGTTGTAGGTGCGCTTGGCGCCGATCCGGTCCTGGAGCAGGCCGAACAGAAACGCCCCGGCTGCCGCCGTGATCTGGGTCAGCACGAACATCAGCATCTGGTACAATGGGTCCCAGCGGATGATCTGATCTCCGTAGATGAAGGCGAAGCTGATGATGATGGACAGCCCGGCCATGGCGAAGAACAGGGAGCCCAGGAACAGGCCGAGGTCCCGGAACCGGCCCAGCCGGGTCAGGGTCCAGGCTACGCGGTCGAATCCGATGCGCAAGTAAGCCAGCCTGGACGGAACAGGGCGATGGCCCGAGGAAGCCCGCTGAAGTCGCGGCTCCCGGAGCCAGAGAAAGGTGGGAATCGCGCCCACCAGGAAGAACAGGGCCGCCAGCGGTCCCACGAAGCGCAGGTTGGCGAAGTTGTCCTCCGCGATCCCGCCCAGCCCCAGGAGCACGAACCCGGTGGCCAAAAGCCCGCCCACATATCCCAGGGCCCAGCCGAACCCGGAAATCCGGCCGAGCTTTTCCGGCGGCCCCAGGCTGGGCAGGAACCCGGCGATGAAGGACTCCCCCACGGCGTAGCCGAAATTGGAGACGATGATCAGGGTCATGGCCAGGGCGATCTGGCCGGGGGCGACGAAGTACAGGCAGGCCGTGGAAATCACGGTCAGCAGGTAGCTGGCGAACAGAAACCGCTTTTTCACCGCGCCGTGGTCCATGATCGCCCCGCAGATCGGGGCGATCACGATCACCAGGGCGTAACTCACGGCCAGGGAAACGCTCCAGAGAAGGTTTCCCAGACGGTAATCCGGACTGTCGCCCACGATCACCCGGGTGAAGACCACGCCGAAGACCACGGTGATGATCAGCGTGGTGTAGGCCTGGTTGGCCAGATCGAACATGGCCCAGCCGAAAATTTCCCGCCTGGAGGCCATGGGCCGCGCCATGGATGCGAGCGCCGCGCCTTGGGAATCAGCCATGATCCGGGTCGCGGTCCGGCGTGATCACGTCGCCGGGTTCGGGCAGGAAGCCGTGCCCACCCATGACCTGGGCAAGCATGGCCCGGATGGTTCCCGCGCTCTCCCGCCGCACCCGACGGTTGACATGCACCAGAGCCAGATTGCGGGCCCGGACGTCGCGGGCCAGCTCCAGGCAGCCCGGAACCCCGCCATGGCCGGGAGTGTCCGGCTCCAGGCCGTAGGCCTCGTGAACGAGCAGGTCCACGTCCCGGGCCAGTTCCGCCGTGGCCAAAGTGGGCCGACCGTCCCCGCTGTACATCACGGCCCCCCCGTCGCAATCCAGACGCACGGCCAGACACGGCGTCGCGACGCTGTGATCGCCAAGAGCGAAACTCCACCGCGCCCCGGCGACTTCGATCACCTGGCCGGAAGCGGCCTCCTGAAAGCGCACGGGATAGCGCAGACGAGGCCGGAACCCGGGATAAGCCAGCTCGAAGGCGGCCCAGACCTTTTCCTCGACCCCGGCCTGACCGACGATGGTCAGGGGCCGAGTTCGCCCTTCTTCCCAGAAGCGCAGCAAAAGCAGCGGCAGGCCCAGAAAATGATCTCCGTGAAAATGGGATATCCAGATCGCGTCAAGCCCGGAGCCGGACCGCGCGTCTCCCGGGGCATGGCGGTAATAGGCCGCCGGGGCCGTGAATCCGCAATCCAGAAGCATATGGAACCCGCTGTCCGGGCTGGGAATGGAAACCAGCAGGGATGTGTTTGGGTAGTGTTCGTCAAAGGCCTCGCCGACGCCGAGAAAACAGATGCGCATGATTGCTCCGGCTTGAAGTTCAAGGACGGCCGACGACTCTGGTCATTCGGCTTCGGCCAACCGTTTCAGCTTCTTGCGCAGCCCCTCGCGGCTTATCCCCAACAGTCTGGCGGCCTGGGTCTTGTTCCCTCCGGTGGCCCGCAAGGCGTTCCGGACGAGCATTTTTTCAGTTTCAGCCAAACTCGCGGGAACCGTTACAATGGGCAAACTCGAACCACGTTCATGGGAAGGACCGGAAGCCGAGCCACGCGGACGGGGCTGTTTGGACGGTTTGGGAGAGGGGCTTGGCTCGGACGGTACCGAAGAAGGAACCACGTGGCTCGCGCCTGGCACTGCGTCTGGTACTGCGTCTGGTACTGCGTCCGAAATCACCGTCGGCCCACGATCCTGGTTGCCGGTGATCCTGGAAGACAGATCCTCCAGATGCACCTCATCGGCAAAAGACAGCGCCACCAAGCGCTCCATCTCGTTGCTCAACTCACGGACATTCCCCGGCCAGTCATAGCGCAGCAGGGCTTCCAGGGCCGACTTGGTCAACCGAGGCCGATCCCGGCCCATAGTCCGGGAGTGGACGTTCAAAAAGTGGTGCACCAGCGCGAGGACGTCTTCCCCGCGCTCGCGCAAAGGCGGCAAATGCAGCGACATCACGTTCAGTCGGTAGAACAGGTCCCCGCGAAAGGCCCCGGTCTGGACGGCCAGCCCCATGTCCTTGTTCGTGGCGGCGATGATCCGGACATCCACGGGCAAGGGCCGCGTGCCGCCCACCCGTGTCAGTTCCCGCTCCTCCAGGACGCGAAGCATCTTGCCCTGGCAGGACAAGGGCATGTCCCCAACCTCATCCAGCAACAGGGTCCCGCCCTGGGCTTGTTCCAGCAGGCCGCGGTGCATCAGCACGCCGGTGGCCACGCCCTTGTCGATTCCGAACAACTCCCTCTCGAACAAGGTTTCCGGCACGGCCGAGCAGTTGACGGCGATGAACGGCCCGGCCTTGCGCGGAGAATTGTAGTGCAGGGCCTTGGCCAGCAGTTCCTTGCCCGTACCGGTTTCACCGGTGATCAGCACGCTGATGGAGGTGTCCGCGATCCGCTCCACCTGGTCCAGAACGGCCCGCACGGTCGGGCTTTGCCCCACGATTTGCTTGGCCGAATACCGTTCGATCAAGCCTTGCTTGAGCCCCTGGTTCTCCCGAAGCAGCCGCCGCCTTGCCTCGCGCAACTCATCACCGACCCGCCGCAACTCCGCGACCATTCCTTCCAACCGATATTCCCTGGCCTCCACCTTGACCAGCATCATGCCGAAGGACTCGGCCAGCTTGGCCACCGGGAAAGGATACTCCGCCTTCCGGGTCAACTCGAACAATTCCCCAGCCCGATCATACCGCCCCCAGGCCAGTTCGTTGCAAATCTGCTCCATGGCGGTCAGAAGCTGTTCCAGCCCCGGAGAAAGAGATTCATGTCCGTCTTCGGTGGTTTGCATGCTTTTATCCTGTTGAAAAAAGTATTCTCCACGCCAAACGTCACCCCATGTGCCTGGCCCAGGTGTTTGGCCCACAGGCGTTAATCATCGACGGAGAACATAATATAGATGGTCGTGCAGCACGTCGATAGTTCACGGAGAGACTTTTTGAGGGGGCAGGTCCAGCAAAAAACCGGACACCTTGGGCAGAAAGGCCAGGGCGAACAGGATGGCCAGATGGACGGTCTGGGCCGCGAACAGAGCCAGGGTCTGGCTCTGTTCGCGGCTTCCAGCACCCGACTGAAGAACATGCGCAGGGTTCGGGCCAGCGGGGCCAGCGCTTCCGTATCATCCTCGGCCAGGAGGACGGTCATCTCCCGCAGGGGAGTAAGGTGGTCGGCGTTCATGCGCGGTGGTCATAACTGAGTGTTGAAAAAGTCCTTATCCGGCAGTCCGTTCAAAAACCCCAAGTGCAAGGAGCAAAAAAAGTTCAAGGTCGAAGCGTATTTATTCATACGTGAGAGTTTGAACTTTTTGCAGCGACGCAGCAATTGGGAGTTTTTCAACGGACTGATAAAGGGTTACTGCCACCCCAGCGGGTCCGTACACATGGGGTTGCGACAGAGCAAGTCGCAGAAGCCCGGGTGATCGTGCATGCTGAGAGAGTAGTTGATCTGGTTTGGTCCGTAATTATCCAGACATAGCCCGTTGATGCACGTATAAGACTTGAACTGGCACCCGATGAGGTGACCCTTTACGACGTTTCCATCCACCACCTTGGTGACGGCATATGGATGGATCGTGCACCGCTTCGAAAAATGGTCTTCGTTGTTATTGCAGATGAGGGTTCTGGCAAAGAGATTCCCAGCCGCCAGAAGCGTCGCCGCGATGATAAGGCTCGTGACCGAAACCGTTCTGATGATTCCGCGCATGTTCGTTCTCCACGTCGTTTGGCTTTTTGGCATATTCAGAGTGATTCCAGGCTATTGTCTTTGGCGGGATGAGGCTGTCCTCAGCGACAGACCCTTCCAGCCAAAGGGTCAAATCATTTAACGATCATCCTCATGACAATACGCGCACGTTGGGTCCGTTGATTTTGTCAAACCGGCTTGCGGAACACCTTCCTGCCATTGCGGGCAAACGAAATCCCGGGAACCCTGCCCCAGGCAGTCATTCCTGTCACGCATGCAGTTGTTCAAACAGTCCACGGCTCCCGGAGGGCACAGGGCCTCGCATCGGTCCCGGTTTGCGTCGCATGTCGTCAGGACGTCGCTGAACACCGCGTTGCAGCAGTTGCTGCAGACGATCAGGTCAGGGCAGCCATGAATGCAGTCGATGTAAGTGCCCGAGGGGGCATGGGAGGCGGCATGGGAGGGGGAAGACGCCACGAACAACAGGGCCAGGGCCAGGAAAGCGGTCAGGCTGAATTTACGCATTTTCAATCTCCTCTGGAGTGTTGAATGGTGAATGGGATGATGTTTTACAATATAGCACGATCCATGCCATAAAAAATGATATTATTTTAGGCAATTGAAAAAGCGCCAACCAAGCCGAGCCAACCGATTTGCGCCAATTTCGTTGGCACTGCCAACATTTATTGGAGGAGCGGACGGTTCGCATGATTTTGAGTCCTTTCCTACCAGGTACGCTTGAACCGGAAGAGTCTTGTTCCCGGTAATTCCGTCAAACCGGCCATGATTCAACTCAAAATCCCAACAACGGCCCCGGTCATCAAGGTGGCCAGAACCCCGGAGAGGATCGAACGTGGGCCCAGGGCCGTGATTTCCCGGCTGCGCTCCGGCGCGATGCTGATCAGTCCACCGATCAGGATGCCCAGGCTGCCGATATTCGCGAATCCGCACATGGCGTAGGTCACGATCAGGGTGCTGCGCGGGGAGAGCGTCCCTTCGGGCAGCGCGGCCATCTCCAGGTAAGCCAGCAATTCGTTCAGGATCACCTTCACGCCCATCAGCCCCCCGGCTGCGTGGGCCTCGCTCCAGGGAATCCCGGCCAACCAGACCAGGGGCATCATCACGTATCCCAAAAGCCTTTGGAGGGTTAGCGCCTCCTCTGCCAAACTTGGCAGCATCCCCAATGCGGCGTTGACCATGCTGACCAGCGCCACCAGGACCACCAGTAAGGCCACGATATGCAGATACATGTGCAGTCCGAAGCCCGTGCCCTTGACCACGGCGTCCATGGAGGAGGCGGTTTCCACGGGTGGAACGACCTCTCCCATGGTCGGCGATTCGGTTTCCGGAATCAGGAGTCCGGAAACCAGAATCGCCGCCGGAGCACTGATCAGGGACGCGGCCATGATGTGCCCCAGTGCTCCGGGCACCACGGCCCCGACGATCCCGGCATAGAGCACGAGCACGGTCCCGGCGACGGTGGCCATGCCGCAGGTCATCAGGGCGAAGAGTTCGCTGCGGGTCAGGGAGGCGACATAGGGACGGATGAACAACGGGGATTCCACCATGCCGGCAAAGACGTTGGCCGCGGCGCCCACTCCCAGAGCCCCGCCAATGCCCAAGGTCCGCCGCAGTACGGCGGAAAAACCCCGGACCAGGACCGGGATGATCCTCCAGTGATAGAGCAAGGCGGTCAGAGCCCCGGTGACGATGATCACGGGCAGGGCACGGAAGGCGAAGATGTACGCCGCCCCGCTGTAAGGTTCCTCAAAAGGCAGGGGCCCGCCGCCGAGGTAGCCGAAGACAAAGGTGGTCCCGGCCCGGGTGCCGCTTTCCAGGGCTTCGGCGGCATTGTTCAGAAGCAGGAAGAAATCGGTAAAAATAGGCAATTTGAGCAGAACCAGGGCCAGACCCAATTGCAGACCGATCCCGGCAAGAATCAAACGAGGCCGAACAGCCCTCCGGTTTTCCGACAAGGCCCAGGCAATCAGGACGAAAGCCAAAAGGCCGAATGCACTTTGCACGGAGAGCAGAGACATCGAAGGCTCCTGAATTTTCAAGGGGGAAAAAAGTTGCTTGTCAGGCTCTTAGCACCAAAACGTGAATGGCTTCAATACGCGGTTTTGGCCGTTCCCGCGGCTCACATTATGGAAGAGCTTCACGACTCCACTCGATTTTACGATAAGCATTGCCATCTGCTTCTCATCCGGTTATCGTGGAGGCACTCTATAAAAAATGAGCAAGGAGGGACCGACATGAGCATCACTGGTATTGAATCGGCATGGCAATCTCCGGGCATGCAAAGCAGGTCGAATTTCGGCGCGGCGGTGGTGGAAAAGACCATGGACACCCTGAACAACGCCTCCGGCTCTTCTTTTGCTCCGGTGGACAAGCAGACCTTTGGAGCCGCCGTTGTAAACAAGACCTTTGAATACATGAACAACGGCCCTGGGGGCGCCATGGGTGGCTCCGGCGACATGAATCAAACCTACGACTTTGCCAAGAATGTCCTCAGTGCGTATGCCACCGGCAAGGGCGCTATTGCCGACATCACCACCTAAGAAACTTCCCAACCCCCTCCTGTTGCCATGCGGACGGCCCCTCCCGCACCATGCCGTCCGCATGGCTTCAAGTTTCCACCGTCCTGAAACTTTCGATCCCCATCTTCTTTGCACCCAGGGTCCGTGTACGCCGTCCTTGAACCAACATTAGCCCTTGCCGGGCTCACGGGCGTCACGATTTTCGTCGTCGGGCAGGCTGTCGCCAGGCATCGCTTTCTCTCTGCTCGCTCACATCTTTTCAACCACGCCGCGCTGTTTTTCGGCTTGGCAATCTGGACCATCTTGTTCTTGCTTCGGCACGACGTGGTGACCGTGGTCGGCCTGTTGCTGGCCATGGCCCTGCTTCACCGCCGCAACCGCGCCCTTGCCGGCCGGGAGACGGACAAAGGCCGCGAACAGGGCTCTTCGTCCAGTCTCGAAAGCTGACCAGGCGAGATGGCTCACTCCACGGACACTTCGTCCAAATCCGCCACCACCACGTCCGCGCCGTTGGCTAGCAGAGCCTCCCGGTTGCCGCCCCGGTCCACCCCGATCACCAGACCGAAGTTGCCGGCCCTTCCGGCCTGGACCCCGGAAACGGCGTCTTCCACCACCACGGCCCGGCTCGGTTCCACGCCCAGTTCCCGAGCCGCGCTCAGAAAGATGTCCGGCGCGGGCTTGCCGTCAATGCCCAACTCCAGGGAATCCACGCCGTCCACCTTGGCTTCGAACAATTCGAGCGCTTCCGCGGAACGCAGAATCGTCTCCGCGTTCTTGCTGGAGGAGATGATCGCGGTCTTGAATCCGCCGTCGTGCAGCTTGTGAATCAATTCCACCGTACCGGGATAGGTCACGGCCCCCTCCTCTTCCAGCAGTTTGCCGAACAGCCTGTTTTTCCAGTTGCCCAGAGCGTAAACGCTGCCCGTGCCCGGTTCGTCCTCCAGCGAGCCTTCGGGCAGGGATATGCTCCTGGACGCCAAAAAGCCGCGCACCCCGTCAAAACGGGGCTTGCCGTCCACGTAATCCAGGTAGTCCCGGCCAAGATCAAACGGTTCCTGGGGGACCCCGCTCTTCCGGGCGTGTTCTTCCAGAAACCGGTCGAACATCTCCTTCCAGGCCTTGCCGTGCAGGCCGGCGGTGTCGGTGACCACGCCGTCCATGTCAAAAATCACGGCGTCAAAACGGTCTTTGGTCAAAGTCGGGACATTCGTGGGGTTGGTCATGGAAACCTCCTTGGGACAAAGGGTCAAAAAATGCATCAGCGCCGGTTTGACACCCCATGACGGAACTGGCACAGGGCATCACGGCGCTCTGCGGCCCATCAATACGATTTTCGAATCGGTGGACATCTCAATCTGAAAGGTAACTGCTCAGCACATTCTCACTGCAAGGCATGAATTGGTCCGGCATGTCTCGATTTTTCGGCATCGCTTGTTTGACTGAGCCGGGAATCGTTCATCGAACCATTGCCGGGCACGTGAAGCACGAAATGTTGTTTATTCACGCAATGGTTCGATGGTACGAGGCCGGCAAAGGAGTTGCGAGGTCGAAAAATCGAGACATGCCGGACCACTGGTGAGGAGTTACTCTGAAAGTAAGGAGAAATCATGTTGCGCGGCGTGGATCGGCTGGCCACGGGGGCGTTGTTCGCGGCCACGGTGCTTTGGGCCGGGTCGTTCATCGCCATGAAGCTGGCCATCGGGGTGTACGGGCCGATGTTCGTGGTCTTCGCCCGGATGGTCCTGGCCAGCGGCTGTCTGCTGCTTCTGGTCAGGCGCTTCAAGTCCGTACGGTACCAGCGCGGAGACTGGAAACTCCTGCTGTTCATGGCCCTGTGCGAACCCTGCCTGTACTTTGTCTGCGAAGGCATGGCCCTGACCTATACCAGCGCCTCCCAGGCCGGGATGGTCGTGGCCATGCTGCCGCTCATGGTAGCCATGGCGGCCTGGGTGGTGCTCAAGGAACGTCTGCGGCCCCGGACGTGGTTCGGTTTTCTTCTGGCCATCCTGGGGGTGATCTGGCTGACCCTGCTTTCGGAGACCACGGACCACGCTCCCAATCCCTTGCTCGGCAACTTCCTGGAATTTTTAGCCATGTGCTGCGCCACGGGAAGCATGATCGCCCTGAAGAAGCTCTGCGTCCGCTACAGCCCGCTGTTCCTGACCACGGTCCAGGCCTTTGTGGGCTGCGTTTTTTTCCTACCGATCATGTTCCTGCCCGGCACAACCATGCCGGACACCTTCCACCTGGGAGCCGTGCTCTCCATCCTCTACCTGGGCATCGGCGTGACCATCGTGGCCTACTGGTTCTACAATTTCGGCATCAGCCGCCTTCCGGCGGGCCAGGCTTCGATCTTCGTGAACCTGATCCCGGTGATCACCCTGTTTCTGGGCTGGCTGATCCTTGGTGAACGGCTCATGCCCATGCAGTACGCGGCGGCGTTTCTGGTCGTGATCGGCGTCTTTCTCAGCCAGGGCAACCAAGCCTCAAGCCGCCCCGTGGAGTTGACCGTCCGGCATACGCCGAAAAGCTGACCTGCTCAGCGTACCCCGAGCAGCATCCGCAGCACGCCGAACCCGAACAGCGTCACCGCCACGGTCCTTCCGTATTCCACGTCCAGTTGCAACACGAAAAACGCGGCGATGATGCACAAAAAACCGCTTACCAGCGGACGCAGGAGTCCCCGCAACCGCTCGTTGATCTGATCCACGGTATGCCGGGAGATTTTGACTTGCAGCTTTTGTTCGCTGAGGTCCGTGATGATCGTTTTGATCCGCTTGAAGGTCATGGGCAGGGTGCTGATCTCCCGGCGGACCTGGCTGACCAGCCCCTTGTCGAACCCCAGGGCCTTGGGCAGCTTCTCCCGAAGCACGGGCAGAATGTCCTTCACCCCGTTGAAGTTCTCCACGTAATTGGTGCCCAGCCCCTCGATCAACGTACTGGCCCGAAGCACGTAAACCACCTCCTGGGGCATCTTGAAGGGCGTCTCCTTCATGGAAAAGAGCACGTCCAGGGCCAGGGTCTGCATGCTGGCCGCGTCCAGGTCGATGTTCCCGAAGATGTCGAACATCTTCTCCGCGAATTCCAGCATTTCCTCGGGCGGAGCCGAGGGCGTGATCACCCCCAGACGCTCGCAGGCCGCGATGAACATCTCGAAATCCCGGGCCGAGGCCGCCTCCACCATCTCGATCATGGCCATCTTGGAGGAGTTGGTCAGGCGCTTGACCATCCCGAAATCCAGCAGCACCAGGGTCCCGTCCTCGCGCACGAACAGGTTGCCCGGATGCGGGTCCGCGTGGAACAGCCCCTTGACCAACATCTGCTCGGTGTAGAAGTCCACCAGGGTGTCCATGATCCGGTTGAACGGGATGTGCAGCCGCTCCAGGGCCGCCGCGTCGTCCACCCGAACCCCGTGCTCGAAGCTCATCACCAGGACGTCCCGGTTGCTGTATTCATGGTAATAGCTGGGAAAATGGACGTCGTCTCGGGTGTACATCTCCCGGAACTTGCGCAGATTGTCCCGCTCGATGGTCATGTCCACTTCCTTGAGGATCATGGCCGAGAATTCGGTCAATACGGCTTCCAATGAGTTGCGGGTGTAGACGCTGAAAAACGGACGGAACAGGCCCAGGAAGAATTCCAGAATCCGGATGTCCACCCGGACCTTGCGTTCGATGTCCAGCCGCCGGATCTTCACGGCGACTTCAGTGCCGTCCGCCAGCTGGGCCCAGTGAACCTGCCCGATGGATGCGCTGGCCATGGGCTCGGATTCGAACCGGACAAAGGGCGGAGAGTCGCCGAAGGCCCGGCGGTACATCACGTCCAGATCGGCCTGGGTCATGGGCGCGACCTCGTCGTGGATGGTGCGCAATTCCACCAGATACTCTTCGGTAAAAAAATCCGCCCGCGTGGCCAGGACCTGGGCCAGCTTGATGAAGCTGACGCCCAGATCCAGGACGGTCTTTTTCAAGGCCGTCGGCCCCAGGGGCGGAATGAAGAGAATATGCTTGCGCTTCAGGACCGTGGCGAAAATGGTCGCCAGAAACCTGAAAGCGCTCCAGATTCGTCGCGGAGCGTAATAATTATGCATTCCGTTTCATCAACAACGCCTTGATCTCCGCGATATCCTCCTTGGTGGCCAAACCCAGTTCCCGGGCAGCCTCGGCGACCTTTTCCTTGATCCTGGCGTCCAGGACGTCGGTTTCCTGTCTGGCACGCTGCTGGGCTTCCTCCACGAAGCGATTCAATTCATCCTTGCTGATGGCTCCCAACTGTTCCAAATCCTTGAGCTGGGTCTCAATCTTCTCCTTGGCCATGAATGCCGCTCCCAATCCGATATGCAGCAGGTCCGTCGGTTTCATGCGTTGGTCTCCTTCGAATTGATGGGTTCAAGGGTTCAGAATTCACGGGTAATCAAGGCCCATGGGCAGGTCAAGCCAGAAGCCAAATGCCAGAAGCCAAATGCCTGAAGCCCGCCCCTCGACTCACAGCACGCCCTTCTGTTTCAGAAACGGCGCGTAGCGCTTGTCCACGCCCATGATATGCCCGGTCAGCCACTGCTTGAGAAAGCGCATGATTTCCATGGACACAGTGGCCTTACCCGAAGAAACGGCCCGCTCCCATTCCACGACCTTGCCCACGAATGCCTTGTGCGCGGCGATGTGTTCCTCGGTTTCGGGGTAGCCGTGCTTCTTGAACAGCTTCTCCTCATTGGCGAAGTGAGACGCGGTGTATTCGCGCAACCGTTCGAAGATCCTCAAGAGCGCGTCCCGGGACTTGCCCTTCTTCATCGCGGCGTGCAGTTCGTTGATCATGCCCACCAGTATCTTATGCTGATCGTCGATCCCGGAGATGTCCACGGACAGGTCGTTGGACCATTGGATCAGGGTGTCGGCGTCCCCGGAAGCGACCATGTCCACGCTGCTCTCTCCGGTAATGGCCTGGGTGACCGTATCCAACTCCTCCACCTGGCTGGCGATCTCCACCAGGGCCTTCGCGGAACGGTCCATGCCTTCGGAAGTTTCCGAGGCGATCCGGGTCACGTCGGTCACTGCCCGGTTGATCTCCTCGCTGGTGGCGGACTGCTCTTCCGCCGCAGTGGCAATGGACGTGACCATGCTCGTGGTTTCCTCGACGAGCCCGAGGATTTCGCGCATCAGTCCGCCGGCCTTGGTCGCGGCCTCGGTGCTGGCCACGATGTCCTCGGTGGTGGTCTCCAGGGACTGGATGTTCTCGCGGGTATGGGCCTGGATAGTATCCACAGCGTGGCGGACCTCCACCGTGGCGCTCATGGTCTTTTCCGCCAGCTTGCGCACCTCGTCGGCCACCACGGAAAAGCCTCGGCCGGCGTCTCCGGCCCGGGCCGCCTCGATGGCCGCGTTCAAGGCCAACAGGTTGGTTTGATCCGCGATGTCAGAAATTACGGTCATGATCTTGCCGATGCTCTCCACCTGGACCCCCAACTGGCCCATGGTCTCCTTAAGGATAAACACCCGTTCCCGGATATGCTCGAAGGACTCCACGGTGCGCAGCACCTCCTTGGCCCCGGTATCGGCCTTTTCCTGGGAGTTGTCGGCATGTTCCGCGGCCATGGAGGCGTTTTTGGCCACCTCCAGTACGGTGGCGTTCATCTCCTCCATGGCCGTGGCGATCTCGGTCATCCGGTCATGCTGCACCCCCACGCCCTGGTTCACGGCGTCCACCTGTTCGGAAAGTTCGTTGATCCCGGCGAACACCCGTTCCGAAACGTTCTTGGCCTTGCCCGCTGCCGCGGTCATCCGGTTCATGAGCGAGGACACCTTGCGCTCCTGGTTTCTGGCCTGCTCCATGGCCTCCTGAGCGGCGACGGCCTTCTGTTCAGCCTGTTCGCCCTTGCGCAACGCATCCTCATTCAGCGTACGCAGGTTGGCGACCATCCGCGTCAGGACGCCCTTCAATTCCAGCAGTTCATACTGAAACCGTCCGCTGGGATCGGCGTCCCAGTTGCCCTGGGCCACCTTCCCGGCAAAATTGGTGATGGACCGCAACGGGACCAACACATGCCGACGCAAGGTGACGAACAGCATCACGGCCAGGGCCACGAAACCCAACGCCGCCAGGGTGATCAACAGCAAGGCCCCCCGCATGGCCTCGTTGACAATGCTCTGAACAAGGCGCGGCGGCACATCCACATCGACCGTGTCGGCCATTCGCTGATTCAACGTCGCGGCCATCATGTCGTGGACTTCCTGCTCGACCCGCTGGGTGATCAGTGTGCGCTGATGGCCGTAAATCAAAAAACACCCGACCAGCACAAGCAGCAACATCCCGCCGACCCTCGCCAATACGCCGGCATTCAAGGACTGAAACACAACCATCGGATTACCTCCAGTTTGATCAATACGCACACGGCACCCTGGAGCCATGACTCCAAGTCGGACTTACTTTGTTCCATAGCCGAATTTCTGGCAAGGGTTTCTCGATCAAAAACATCGAATGCCTCGTGAAGGTTGGAAAGCCCAAAAAAAAGGGTTGCAAGCGTGACAGCTTGCAACCCTTTGATTTTTCTTGGCGTCCCCAAGGGGATTTGAACCCCTGTTACCGGCGTGAGAGGCCAGCGTCCTAGGCCACTAGACGATGGGGACGTTTTTGGTGGGTCGTGAAGGACTCGAACCTTCGACTCTCTGCTTAAAAGGCAGATACTCTACCGACTGAGTTAACGACCCCGAAAACGAAGCTTTATATGGACTTTCGAGTACCCTGTCAAGAAATTCAGCTCGTCAGGATATTAGCGACCGGGTAGGTCTGGGTGAAGACTTCTTCGTCGTCATTGCTGAAAATGACCACACGGATAGCAAAAATCGTGTCCAGGTCCAAGCCGGAAGGAACCTTCAACATCGAATTGACGCGGCGGAATCGTTGGATTTCAAAGCTCAGTTCGTTCTCATCGCCCTGGGCTTCGAGGACCGAGGCTTCCTGGGTGATGAAATAGACCTTGATCTCCCCGGACAAGGTTCCCTCGGCGAGATTGTTCAGCTCGAAATTGATGCGCAGATCCTCTCCGGCCTTTTTGACCTGCAAATTGGCAACTCCGGCCATTTGCAGGTCCTTGGCCACGAAGATTTCCTGGAGGTTGACGACCTGGGGCAGACTCTGGCGTTCCTTGGTCACCGTGCTGAACAGAGAATGAATTTCCTCCGGATCGCTGGTCTTAAGGATTTCCTGAATATTCTGAAGTCGTTCCAATTGGATGGACTGGTCGGACAGCTGGGCTCGCAGATCCTTGTTGGCGTTCACCAGTTCAAGGTGCTGCCCCCAATAGACGATCCCGGCGTACGAACCGCCCGCGGCCGCGAGAATCAGGGCAATTTGCAGGTAGAGAAAAAACCTGAACCACGCCACGCGCAGCCGATACCGGCGAACCCGGGTATCGTCGCGCATGATGATCAGATTGAGCTTGTCGTCCTTGCCCACGCGAAACCTCGTCGGTGTTGGGTGTGCTCGCCTCTACGGCGTCGGCGCAAAAGGATCGATCATCAGTCGCTTTCCTCCCACATCAGGGAGAAGCCGCCGGCTGGGCCGGTGAAGAGCAGTTCGATGGGGGCGTCTGTCTTCGGGAACCGGACTTTGTAGTACCGTTGCCAGGGGTGGTGGTACGGATAGAAAGCCTGAAGTTGGGACGGGTGGACGTCCAGGTGGCGGATTTCCAGGGGCTGGACGGTTTGATCCGGAGATTGGCGCAACAGCACCCGCCACTGGGTCAGGCGATGGGTCAGACGGGCGTCGTCCGAATAGGTGCTGGCCACGGACACGACGAAGTCCGTGTACTCATCCGCTGCTTGGAGCTGGTCGGCCAGCATTTTTCGGGCCTCATCCGCCGTCAGTTCGAAAATTTTCGAATACCGCCCGACATAGGCTTTCCGCCATGTCGCGGATTCGAGCAGGGCCACGACACGGGTTTCCGTCTCCAGGCCGTCCCGGACCACGTCGGAGCGGCTCCAGGATTTGGTCAACTGGAAGTAGGCGTCATGCAGGTCGGGCCAGAGCAGTTCACTGACCGAACGTCCCTGGCACCCGGGCTGCGAAAGGGCGACGCCAAGCAAAAGAATCAGGATGAACCAACTATGCGCCGGCCTCATGCAGCAACTGGCTCCTTGTGTAAAGGGCGGTAAAGGGAAGACCGGCCGCGGCGAGGGCTTCGGTAGCCCCCTCTTCGCGATCCAGAATGCAACAGACCCGGTGAACCACGAACCCGGCGTCCGTCAGACGCCGACAGGCCTTGAGCGCACTACCTCCGGTGGTGGCCACGTCTTCCAGTACGACCACCCGGTCGCCGGCCTGAAAATTGGCCAAGCCTTCCAGGTAACTGGCCGTGCCGTGCCCCTTGGCTTCCTTGCGCACGATCATGGCCGGCCAGGAAAGCCCTTCGGCCCGTGCGACCAGGGAGGTGGCGGTGACCAGCGGATCCGCGCCCAGGGTCATCCCAGCAACCCCTTGAATGGATGCGGCGTCAGGATCGTCGCGCAGCATCTGGACGAACAGACTGCCGATCAAAAACGCGCCCTCGGGATGCAGGGCCGTTTGTTTGCAGTCGAAGTAATAGTTGCTGCGCTTGCCCGACGTCAGGACGACGTCCTTTTCCAAGTAGGATTTGGCCATCAGCAGTGCGGCCAGTTGTTTGCGCCAATGGTTCACAATCGTCTCCTAAACAAAGACCCGATCATAAATGAGGTCTACATGCCGAAAAAAATAGTTCAGGTCAAAGAGGTCGTCCAAAGTTTCCGGGGAAAGCCGGGCCGTGATTCCCTCGCTGGCCCGGACCAGGTCCTCGAAGGGCGTTTTTTTCTCCCAGGCCCGCATGGCCAGTCCCTGGACCAGTTCGTAAGCTTCCTGGCGCTGCAACCCTTTTTCCACCAACGCCAAAAGGATGCGCTGGGAAAAGAAAAGGCCTTGGGAAGCTCCCAGATTGCGCGCGACATTGTCTTCATGCACCCGGATTCCGGAAAGCAGCCCGGTGAGCCGGTGCAGCATGTAGTCCATGAGGATGGTGGAATCCGGCATGATCACCCGTTCCACCGAGGAATGGCTGATGTCCCGCTCGTGCCAAAGGGCCATGTTCTCCAGGGCGGCCAGGGCGTTGCCCCGCAGCAGCCGGGCCAGACCGGTCAGGTTTTCCGCGGAAATGGGGTTCTTCTTGTGCGGCATGGCCGACGAGCCCTTCTGCCCCTTGCCGAAGCCTTCCTCCAGTTCCCGGACCTCGGTGCGCTGCAAGTGCCGCAGTTCCACGCACAGCCGTTCGATGCCGCCGGCAATAATGGCCAGGGTGGTGAAATACTGGGCGTGACGGTCGCGCTGGATGATCTGCGTGGAGATGGGGTCCACGTTCAGTCCAAGCCGATCGCAAGCCAGGGCTTCCAGGCGTGGTTCCAGGTGGGCGTAGGTCCCCACGGCCCCGGAGATCTTGCCGAAGCGGATGTTTTCCACGGCGTCGTTCCAGCGTCGGCGATGGCGGTCGAATTCGGCGTAAAACCCGGCGAACTTCAGCCCCAGGGTGATGGGTTCGGCGTGGATGCCGTGGGTGCGGCCCATGGCCGGGAGCAATTTGTACTGTTCCGCGGCATCGCGCAGAACGGCCAGAAGCCCGTCCAGACCCGAGGAAATGATTCGCCCGGCCCGCACCAGAAGCAGGGCGTTGGCCGTATCCACGATGTCCGACGAGGTGCACCCCAGGTGGATATACCTGGCCGAAGGCCCGGTCTTCTCCTCCACCGCGGTAAGGAAGGCGATCACGTCGTGCCGGGTGCGCTCCTCGATCTCCAGGATCCGTTCCAGGTCGAAACCGGCTCGCTCCCGGATGTTGCGGATATCCTCATCCGGAATGTGGCCGAGTTCATGCCAGCCTTCGCAAACGGCCAGCTCCACCTCCAGCCAGGCCTGGAAGCGCGCTTCCAGGGTCCAGAGCCGCCCCATTTCCGGGCGGGTGTAACGCTCGATCATGTTCCGTCCTTTGTCGCAAAAAAGGCAGCCTCTTCAGGCTGCCTTTCCACACAAATTTAGTCGGCGGCAGGCGCGCTGGAGCCGGACGTCGAAGGCTCCGCTGATTTGGCCGGAGCTTCCTTGGCCGGCGCATCCGTCTTGGCTTCCGTGCTCTCCGTCTTATTGCCGTTGCCTCCGGAAGACGCCGCGTTCTTACAGTAATCCGTGACATACCAGCCCGAGCCCTTCAAAACAAAGGACGTGTTGGAAATCAGGCGCTGGGATTGACCGCCACAGACAGGACAGGATTTGTCCTGGTCGCTGTAATCCTTCTGCCACTGCTCGAAGATTTGCTGACACTCCTGACAGCGATACTCATATATCGGCATAACTTCCGCTCTCCTTGATGAAATGAAAATGTCGACGGCCGGCGGCTACTTCGCCTCCTTGGCCTCCCGGATGCGCTGCTTCATGCGCTTCTCGCGACGTTGACGGCGGCGATCCAGTTCTTTTTTCCGTTCGATTTTCTTATGGCGTCCCATGATTCCTCCCGAGGGGTTGAAATTTAATACGGTGCATCCCCCTGTCAACGGGAGACGACATCACTTCGAAGTAAGAACAGGGTATTATATGCTCAAAATGTGCCGTTGTCCATTTCCCATGATGATCGAGTCAGGGCAGACGTGTTTTCTCGATCCTCACGCGCTACCCGAATCGAAATCGAAATCGTGATCGAAATCGAACGACATATCAAAAAAGATGACACCATCGCGTGGGGTGGTGCACAGTATTTTCCGATTTCGATTTCGATTTCGATTTCGATTTGGTGATGGGCCAATCCGCCACGTCAAATCTCCCGAACGACATAGTTTCGCGTGCCGATGCCCAGCCCCTCGGCGTACGCCAAACCGTAATCCTCCGGAACATGGGGGTGCATGGCCCGGAATTTGTCGTCCCCGGGACGGATGTCCGGGGGAAGGTGGCTGGGGTGCAGGGGGGGGGCCGCGTTGACCATGTCCAGGCAGGCCTGGTCCAGGGCCACCGGGTCACGGGAAACCAGAACCCCGATGTCCGGACACACGGGCTTGTCGCTGTATCCGGCGCAGTCGCATTGGGGCGTGACCTGGGTCACGAAGCTGACGTGAACGCAGGCCGGAGAGGGACGCTGCGGCGTCTCCATGGCCCGGAGCACCGCCGCGGCATACTCCATCATCCGTTCCACGAACGCCGTCACGTCGGTTTTCCAGTCCACGGCCAGGCATTTTTCCCGGCAGACATGCAGACAGGCCCCGCAGCCGACGCACAGTTCCGGATTCAGTTCGACCTTGCCTTCATGCCCTTTTGGCCCTTCAGGACGAACGCGCAGCGCACCGGACGCGCAAACCTCCACACACGCTCCGCAGCCCTTGCACTTGTCCGCGTGGACCATGGGGGCCAGGCAGCCGTGCTGGTGCATTTTGCCCCGGCGGGTGGCGCAGCCCATGGCCAGGTTTTTCAGGCTGCCGCCGATACCGGCCAGTTCGTGGCCCTTGAAGTGGGACAGGGTCAGCAGGGAATCCGCGGCCAGGATGTCCCCGGCCAGATGGGCCTCCTGAACATGTTTGCCCGGAAACGGCACGGAGACTTCGTTGCGGCTGTTCAATCCATCGGCGATGATCACCGGGGCCTGGAGGAGCAGCGGATCAAACCCGTGCTCCGCGGCCAGCATGCCGTGGGAAACGGCCTCGCCGCGTTGTCCGACATACAGGGTGTTGGTGTCGGTCAAAAACGGTCTGGCCCCGAGCTTGCGCAGGAACGCGACGATGGGCCGCACCCAGGTCGGGGTGATGAACCCGGTCACGCCGGATTCGCCGAAGTGCATCTTGACCGCGGCCAGGTCCCCGGACCGCACCACGTCGGACACGCCGCCGGCCTTGAGCAACCGACGCAGGCGGACATCGTACGCGGCCTTGCGGGTCGCGCGCAGGTTCCAGAAGAAAACGTCGCTGGGCATGGGTGTGGTGGGGGTAAGAAGGTTGAAGGTGAAAAGTGAAAGGTTGAAGTCAGGAATGAGCGCCGGAGTCGATGGGGGCGTCGAAATAGCCCGAGAGCCGAGGGGTGATCGACACCTCGAAGGAACCAAGGCCCGCCCCGACGATCAGGTCTCGCAGGTGCTCCTCTTGGTCGCGCAATGCATGGCTCTCGTCTGGATGAATCTGCAACAGGTTGCGTTCCCGTCCCGTGACCCGAAAACGAAACCGGCTCAAGCCCAGGGCAGAGAGACCGTCTTCCACCCGCCCCACCGCTTCCAGGTCCGCGACCGTCACCCGGCGATCATAGGGAAAGCGGGTCAACAGGCAAGCTCGGGAGGGCTGGTCCGGCGCTTCGAGGTCGAGCCTCGCCGCGGCTCGGCGAATGTCGGCCTTGGTCAGACCCGCCTGGGCCAGCGGGCTGTGTACGCCCAGTTCCTGGAGCGCCTTTTGGCCGGGCCGGTGGGCCGTCAAGTCGTCGAGATGGGTCCCGTCCAGGACGGACCGCGGCGATTCAGCGGCGGCCATCTCCTGAAATATCGAAAACAGCGCCTTCTTGCACCAATAGCACCGCAGGCGGGAATTATCGCGGACTTCGGGCTGAGAGAGCGGGTCGAACCGGATGACATGTGGGATCACGTCTTGGGCCCGCAACAAGGCCATGGTCTGACGCTGCTCCAGGGCCGACTGATGCGGCCCCGCGGCATGCACGGTCTGAAATTCCAGGTTCCAGAGCCGGGAAACATGTACCAGAAACCGGCTGTCCACACCGCCGGAAACCGCGATCAAGCCCGGCTGCAAGGCCTCCAGGCGGGCGCGCAGGGCTTCGAGCCTGGTGGCCGAGGAGATCGTGGGCGAGAGCGTTGTCACTCGGCGGGAATTTTCTCCTGGGCCTCGCCAAGGGTGAAGCCGTCTTTTTCGATCCACTGCTTGAGGGTCTGGGCGATTTCCAGGGACAGCGTGTAGCTGGTCAGGGGCACGGTGGCCGTATCCCGGTCGCCCACGCGAATGGTTCCGGAGCGTAGCTCGGCGTAGCTGACATGCCCGTGGTTTCGGGCCACGCCGTTGGGGTAGTCGTGGCCGTAGTCCACCACGGGAACCATGATGTCCGCGTCGCTGACCCCGGTGAACCAGGCCATTTCCTCATCCAGGATCGGGATGGGAATGCCCAGGCCGACGTTCAGGGAGCAGCCGTAGCCCAGAAAGCTGATCCCGCGCAGATAGCGGGCCTGCATGCCCTTGAGGTCGCCCTTGACCATCAGTGTCCCGGAGGGAGTCAGGGGCAGACCGCGTTCGGTGCGTTGCGGCTTGGGATTATGCTGGGTTCCGGCTCCGATCACCCAGCCCGTTCCACCACCGAGAAAAATTTTCGTGCCCAGGCCGATGGTCCGGAAATACGGATCGTTGAACAGCGGGCTCAGAGCCCCGGAGGTGGCGTAGTTGGCGTTGGCGCAGCGCGGCTTGATCGGCCCCATGTAGGTGTAGATGACCTTATCGCCGAAGTTCACCGCGCAGTTGTAGTTCTGGTAGGCGTTGCGGGGGTTGAGCAGGTCCGCGCTGCGAAAGTCCCCCAGGGCGTATTCCCGCTCCAGGGTTCTGCGGGGATAACAGTCCGTTCCATAGCCCGTCGCGCGCAACCGGACCTTCTCGCCCCGGAGCAGATCCTCGATCACATGGCCGCCGCCGTACTTGAACCGCCCCGGAAAAACCTTGTTCAGCGGATCGTCCTCCGCGGGCTCGGTGACCCCGAGATACGCGTCCACCGCAGCCAGTCCGCCGTAGGCCGGAACATCGTTCAGCCAGACCTTGGATGCCTTGATCAGCGGCGGCTCGGGCTGGCCCATGTTGAAGAGCAGGCCCGAGGAACACATGGGGGAAAAGGTGCCCGTGGTGACAACGTCCACTTCCCGGGCCGCCTTGACCTTGCCCATGGATTTCACGGCGTCGATCATTTCCCTGGCCGTGAGCACCACGGCCTTGCCTTTGTTGATCCGGTCGTTGATCTCCCGGATGGTTTTCTTGACTTTCTTTGGTTCGCTCATACGTCAAAATAGTACCGTAAAAATATGTAAATAAAAACTAGCTATACCAATGTTAACACCATACCATCAAAACATTTCTACATGCTTGACATAAACAAAGAAAATGCAAAAACAAGAGCATACAAAATGTACTTAAATAATTTTAAGTTGTTAAAGTACATTTCGTGAAGAAAGTACATTTTTTGTTTTGTGTTATAGTCTTTATTCAATATGCCAATAGTATCTACTGTTAATTTCTTTTCAAAAAAAGAAACAAAAAAAGTATCAAATATCAATATAAAAATACCGCCAACAACAAAATGCACGAAGGCAATATTGCTGTAACCAGTGTATTCTTGATATAAGAACAGTAAAGACAAAAAAACAATAAAAGAAAATATGGAATGGAAATAAAATAGTTTCTTATAATCGACTCCAAGTCCTAAACGAGCAAAAAAATATTTTATATCGATATTTTTCAAATCATTTTCAAAATAATCTACATTATTAGATTCATCATTTTCAGAATTCAAATTGCTATCTTCAGAGTCTAAATCAATATAATCGTTAATATCAAAATCTGTGCAACTGAAAAAAAGAAATTCATCTTTATAGTTGATATAGTTTTTCTCATTGCAATTTGGACATGAAAGACAAACTTTCTTTTTAAACGCATGCACTCTTATCCTTTGATCGCAACTACAGCACTTAAAAGTATATTTTTCAAGTTGAAGTAATACTGCAGTCTCTGTAAAATCAATCAATATCGAATGGTCGATTGAATCATCATTCTTGACGATAGGTAGCTTCCTTGCCATCCTGGCGCTGATCCTTTCATGTTTACAGAGAAATAATTAGCAGAAAAAAAATTGTTGTAACAACATAACAAACAGTTAAAATCTTATCGTAAAATATCACGCTGCAAGCGCTCCATGGTCTTGTAGTCCGTGAAGTCGAAACGCAGGGGAGTCAAAGTGATATAGCCCTGGCTGAGCAGGCCGCGGTCCGTGTCGTGGCCGACTTCGTCGGGCGGGATTTCGCCGTGCAGCCAGTAGTAGCCCACGCCGCGCGGGTCAACCCGATGGTCGTGCTTGTCGTGGTACACGGCCTGGGTTTGGGGACAGCAACGCAGCCCCAGGACCTCGCGCAAATCCCGGTCCGGAAAGTTCAGGTTCAGCAGGCAGCGAGGGGGCAGCGCGGCCCAGTCCATGTCCTGAACCAGGCGCACCGTGTAATCCGCCTGGTCGTCCAGGTTCGCGGGATGGAAGTTGTCCATGGATACGGCCAGGGAAGGCATCCCGGCCAGGGCCCCTTCCGTGGCCGCGGAGACCGTGCCGGAATAGAGGATGTCCACGCCCACGTTGGCCCCATTGTTGATGCCGGAAATCAGGACGTCCGGCGGCGCGTCCAGCAGCGAACTCAGGGCCAGCTTGGCGCAGTCCACCGGTGTTCCGGATACCCCGACGCCCTGAAAGTCCGGCTCCCGGAGGTGCTTGATCTTCAAGGGCAGGCTCAGGGTGATGGCGTGCCCCACCGCGGATTGCTCGGTCAGCGGGGCGACCACGTGCACGGTATGCCCGGCCCGGCACAGAGCCCGGTACATGGCCCGCAGCCCCAGGGCGTAGATCCCGTCGTCGTTGGTTAGGAGGATGTCCATTGGGACTGCACGTCGGGATATTTCTTTTTGGCCTGGGTCAAGCCGAGCTGAAACGCCTTGAGATTGGATTCCAAGAATCGAGGGTTCAAGCTGGTTTCCAGCCCCTTTTTCATGGCCCTGGGCAGGATGAAGGGCACCAGATGGGCCAGGGCCCCCAGCAGGACCATGTTCGCGGCCTGGACCATGCCCAGCTTGTCCTTGGCCAGGGTGGTGAAGGGCAGGCCCCAGTAGATGTTGGTCGGGGTCTGCTTGACCAGGGAGTCGTCCACAAGCAGATAGCCGCCCGGCTTGAGGTGGCGGTAATACTGATTGCAGGCTTCCTGGCTGAGCGCCACCAGCAGGTCCAGCTGTTCCGGCTTGGGGTAGCTGATGGGCTGGGAGCTGATCACCAGGTCCGAGCGGCTGGCGCCGCCCCGGGCCTCGGGACCATAACTCTGGGTCTGGGCCACGAAGTAGCCTTCTTCCAGGGCCAGTCCGGCGCCCAGCACCTTGCCCAGGGTCAGAATCCCCTGTCCGCCCAGGCCGGAAAGCCGCAACTCAAAGCGTTGGATTTCTTGAGGGTTCTTCATGATGGCGCTCCGTCCGTCAAGCGGGCCTTGATCGCGGCATGGCGTTCCTCCAAGGAGGGCCGGTTCTCTTCGACGAAAATCCCGATGGGCGTGCGTTTGGCCCGCTCCGCCTCGGACAGCTTGTCCAAGGCTTCAATGGGCGTGGCGTTCTTCTTGTACCACTGGTACATGTCCACGTTGGTCTTGAACTTGTTCTTGCGCCCGAACTGGGTGTGGCAGGGGGTGAGCACCTCCACCAGGTTGAACCCGGGCCGTTCCAAGGCCGTGGTCAGAATCCGGTCCAGCAGTTTGACGTGCAGCACGGTGCTTCGGGCCACGTAGGGCGCCCCGGCGGCCTTGGCCAGATTGACGATGTCGAAGGACTGCTCCTGCTGCCCGTAGGGGCTGGTGGTGGAATAGCAGTTCTCCGCCGTGGTGGAGGAACTCTGGCCGCCGGTCATCCCGTAGATGTTGTTGTTCAGGATCAGGGCGGTCACGCCGATGTTGCGCCGGGCCGCGTGCAGGAAGTGATTGCCGCCGATGGACAGCGCATCTCCGTCGCCCATCACCGCGATGACCTTCAGCTTCGGGTTGGCCATTTTGATCCCGGTGGCGAAGGTCAGGGCCCGGCCGTGGGTGGTGTGCACGGTGTTGAAGTCAACATAGACCGCGATCCGCCCGGAACAGCCGATCCCGGCCACCAGCACCACTTCGTCCTTGGACAGGCCGAGCTGATGCACGCAGCGCACCAGGGAGCCGAGCACGATCCCGTGACCGCATCCGGGGCACAAGACATGCGGGAAACGCTTGTTGTGCCGCAGATAGTGATGAATCAGTTGGGTAACTTCTGCCATGATTTTGTTTCCTGTCTGCTACGCTTTTTGGAGCAGTTTGAGAATCTCCGCCGGAGTGATGATCTGCCCGTCGATTCGGTTCAAGGTGCGGATCCGGCTGTGACCGTCGTTCACGCGCTTCACCTCACGGGACATCTGGCCCATGTTCAGTTCCGGGACGATGACGGTCCGGCATTGCCGGATTATCCGGTCCACGGCCGGCCTTGGGAAGGGGAACAGGGTCTTCAGCTTGAGCAGACCGGCCTTGATGCCCTTTTCCCGGGCCTGCAACACGGCCAGATGGGCGGATCGGGCGACGCAGCCGTAGGCGATCACCGCTACCTCGGCGTCCTCGCAGGCCGTCTCCTCGACGATCTGGATGTCGTAGAAAAATTGATCGATTTTACGGAACAACCGCTGCATCAGCTTTTCCACTTCGTCGGGCCGGGAAGTGGGATACCCGTTGACGTCGTGGGTCAGGCCGGTGACGTGGAACCGGTAGCCATCTCCCAAAGCCGGCATGGGCGGGACCCCGCGCATGGATTCCTCGTAGGGCACGAACCATTCCGGCGGCATGGTCGGCTTGATCCGGGAAAAAATTTCGTAGGTCTCCCGGTCGGGGATATGAATTTTTTCACGGGTATGGGCCGTGATCTCGTCCAGCAGGAGAATGACGGGCGAGCGGTACTTTTCGGACAGGTTGAAGGCCCGCACGGTCATGTCCAGACACTCCTGCACGTCGCTGGCTGAAAGGACGATGATCGGGTGGTCGCCGTGGGTGCCCCAGCGGGCCTGCTGCACGTCGCCCTGGGCCGGACTGGTGGGCATCCCGGTGCTCGGGCCGCCGCGCATCACGTTGACGATCACCAGCGGCGTCTCGGTCATGGAAGCGTAGCCGATGTGTTCCTGCATCAGGGAAAATCCCGGCCCCGACGTGGCGGTCATGGATTTGCGACCGGCCAGGGACGCGCCGATCACCGCTCCCAGGCTGGCGATTTCATCCTCCATCTGGATGAACACCCCTTCCGGGATTCCGGGCAGGCGTTCGGCCATGATTTCGGCGATTTCCGTGGACGGCGTAATGGGGTATCCGGCAAAAAAGGAACACCCGGCCAGCAGGGCCCCCTCCACCACGGCCTCGTTGCCCAGAGCGAAAATGGCCCGCTCTTCCTTGCGCTGATTTTTCTTAACCTTCGTGGGCATGGTCGACTTCTTTGTTGGCTGTGCTGCGTTTCATCTTCACCACAATGGCGAAATCCGGACAGTGGTACTCGCAAAACCCGCAGTTCCGGCAAGATGCGCCCTCAATGACCCTGGCTTTGCCGTCCGGTCCCAGTTCCAAGACATGACCGGGACAGAAGGCCACGCAGACGCCGCACCCCTTGCACCAGTCAGGATAGATGGAAACCACCGCTTGTTCTTTCTTTTTGGCCATAATCACGCTACATGTGCTGGGAAGATCGTCGCCGTGCGCAACCGGAAAGGCGACATGAGTGCGGGCGAGCCGCACTTCCACGAACACGATCCGTCTTTTGCGCGAGAGACGGAAGGTTGGCCTTAGCGCAACCGACAGAGGATTTCAACATGGCCGTGCAAAAAAAAATGTTCATTCCGGACATTCAGCCCGGAACGCGGATCGACGAGATGTTCGTCCTGGTGGAGGCCAGGCAGGGCCAGGCCCGCAACG
Organism: Desulfonatronum lacustre DSM 10312; assembly: GCF_000519265.1. NCBI lineage: Bacteria > Pseudomonadati > Thermodesulfobacteriota > Desulfovibrionia > Desulfovibrionales > Desulfonatronaceae > Desulfonatronum > Desulfonatronum lacustre. The sequence goes on along the minus strand of NZ_KI912608.1, from coordinate 631,677 downwards.
GCCCGTACTGGCAGGTGCGGTTGCAGGACGCCCGCGGGGCCGTGGATGGAAAGATATGGAGTCCGGTCAGTCAGAATTATCCGGAACTGCCCGTGGGTGAAGTGGTTCGGGTCGCCGGAAGCGCGGACCTGTTCCGGGACCAGCTCCAGTTCCGCATCGAGCAACTGGAAACCGTCGCGGCCCCACGGGACCAGATCGACTGGTCGCTGTTCCTGCCGCGCAGCGTCCGGGAGCCCGAGGAAATGCTCCAGGAACTGGAGGAGCTGTGCAAGCGGGAACTGCATCACGCCCCGTGGCGCAAATTCTGCCGCAAGGTCCTCCAGAACTCCGAAATCCGCTCCCGCCTCCTGCTCGCACCGGGCGCCAAGTCCATGCACCACGCCTACATCGGCGGCCTGCTGGAACACACCCTGTCGGTCTGCCGCCTGAGCTTGGCCATCAGCGACCAGTATCCGGAGGTGGATCGGCAAGTCCTGCTGGTGGGCGCGGTGTTCCACGACCTGGGCAAGGCCTGGGAGCTGGATGCCGGAGTCCAGCGCGACTACACCGATCCCGGACGGCTGCTGGGCCATATCCTGCTGGGCCTGGAAGTGCTCGAACCGTTCCTGGCCAAAAACGACGACCTTACCACGGGCCTGAAGCTGCACCTCAAACACCTGCTGGCCAGCCACCACGGAACCTACGAATACGGCTCCCCCAGCCTCCCCAAGACCTCCGAAGCCCTGATTCTGCACTACGCCGACAACCTGGACGCCAAGGTGAACATGACCAACGTTCTGGTGGACGCCCTCCCCGAGGAAACCTCCTGGACCCCCTACCAACGCAGCATGGAACGCCAATTCCACCGCCCGGAACGCACCCCCAAACCGGAAGCCAAGCGCCCGGCAACGGCAACCCGGACGGAACGTCCCGGCGTTCGCAGCTTTCTGCATGAATTGCGGCCGACGTATGCGGATGTGTCTGAGAACGGGGAATGAGAGGGTGCCGGTGTTTTGGATACACGGCCACGGGCAAGCTGAAACGTACACTCAACTTATGTGAAAGAGCGTCAGAAAGAGCTATTGTTCGCTTTTTTGAGCACCGGATTGCCTTTTTTTCTCTGAGCATGAAATACGCAATACCGAGGAAACTTCCAGTCCACACCATAAAGTGATTGTATTTCTTGATCTGGAAATATTTCTTTGAAGTCAACAACATAAAATCCGAACTTCTTGAGCACAGAAAAGTATTGTGAAAGTGGTCTGTGACAGTAAGGGACGCCAGAAATTATTTTATTCGGATCGTTTGTTATGGAAAAAGAGATAGTCTTTTTAATTTCGCACATATATTTATATTCAGATGAATCAAAAAATAATTTATAATTGTTGTAAAAACAAGGATGAGGAATAGCAAACACAAATTGAGATTCTTTTTCCATAAAATTAGCTACGCTTTCAATAAATAAATCCAAATTATCAACGAGCTGCAAAACCATATGGGAAATGATTAAATCAAAAGGGTGTGGACATCGATACTCTTCAACTCTTAGACAAAAAAGCTGAACACAACTTTCTTTTACCACCTGTTCTGCTACCGCATACATACCTTCTGATGGCTCTATTGCAACTGCAGTACTTATATTACTGCAAATATTAACTGAAAGATGACCTGTGCCACATCCCACTTCCAACAGCGACTCCGGACAAAGCTCCTTCACTAAATCATTGTAGTAAGGTAGAAAAACTTTAGAAAATGTCAGGTCCTTCCCTGATTCAATCTGATTCTGTCGTATTGATGCAAAACCATCCCATCTATTTGGCATTAGCTTTTTCCTTTGACTTCCGAATAATGTCTTTCGCCATTCCAACAATCTGTGGTCCAGAGTGATTATCGAATATCGTCACCTCATGTTCAGGATGTGATCCCCTAGCAATAGCAAGCCTCTCTGCACCGCTTCGATTCCCATTGACTAATGTAAACCGTGCCTCAGGAGAAGTAGATTCATTTGTTACGAAAAATACAATTCCGTCCTGCTCTAAATCATTTCGAATTTCATCTTCGACAGGATTTGGAGTGATTACCTCAACACAAGCACCATCTTTTGCTTTTTTCTTTATTGTGTCCATTAGATCCTTAGAATTTCGAATCCATGACAATCGACTACTAACAATCTGCACTGTACTTCCGCTGGATACAAATTTTTTCATAAATGACAGAGTCATATCTTCTGTATTGTGATTTTCAACTTCAGGTAAATACCTAAACCCCTTGGTAACCAATACTATTACCACAACAATAATTTCAAGTATTGCAGCAGTTACAAGTTTATCGAGATATGGCAAGTCTGTAAGCGCACTTGCTCCTGGACTAAACCAAAGATATCCGAGCCCTGCTAGTGCAAGTAAGTTTGTTAAACAAAATATGATAATGAATGCGTAAAGCGCTATTTTAATAATCTTCAGCATATTTAACCCTTTTCATGATGGCCCTGAAAGAACTCAATGAATGGACATTCCTAAGTATAATCTCTAATTTTAATAATTAAATTTCTAATGTCTGCTTCTAATATTTTTTAAGGGACATTAGTACGTAAACACTTGCATTTTCATATCTCCGATGTTGTGATGCTAAGTTCAACTAGAACAGCAAGCAGCACATAAAAGTTATCAAGAGCGGTCGCGCCCAAGAGTTGCCCATTTCAGTACTGATCCGCGGACAAGCAGCTTGACGCGACCAGATTCCACCCTCGACTCAAAGGCTAATTCGCGTAGGATTTCCTCACAAACTCGCATCCTCAGGTTTGTCTGCTACCCAATCCCGGATTATCAGTCCACTTCTCTGATAAGGCGAATGAATGCCCACATCGGGAAGCAGTAGCCGGTCATGCTCATTTCCGCTATTGCAACTGGAGAGATATCAGGAACGGTCATGGACCAGCTTCGCGGAGTACTCGCCTGATCGTCGATGATTTCAGCATGGATATTCCATGCTGATCTTTTGATTTTGACCGTTTCTTCGCTGTTTCACCTTCAATCATTTCAAGCGTCTTCCGGATAAATCATGTTCATCACGTTCGAAGGTATCGAAGGCTGCGGAAAGAGTACGCAGAGTCGGATGGTGCTCGACCATCTCCAGCAACGGGGCGTTTCGACGCTCTGGACGCGACAGCCGGGAGGCTGTCATTTGGGGGTCCGGTTGCGAAGCTTGTTGCTTGGGCGGGAGGGGGAAGGGTTGACGCCACTGAGTGAGTTGTTCCTGTATCTCGCCGACCGGGCCCAGCATGTGGCCCAGGTGATCCGCCCGGCTTTGGCCGCGGGCACGGTGGTGCTCTGCGACCGATTCACGGACTCCACCGTGGCCTACCAGGGTTACGGGCGAGGCCTGGACGTATCCCTGATCCACCAGCTAAACACCGTGGCCGTGGACGGCTGCTGGCCTGATTTGACCTTGATCCTGGACCTGCCCGTGGAAACCGGACTGGCCCGGGCCCGATCCCGCAATGCGGATCAAGGCCAAACCGAGGCCGAAGGCCGATTCGAGGCCGAAGAGGCGGCCTTTCACCAACGCATCCGGGACGGCTACCTGGCCCTGGCCGCGGAGAACCCGAGCCGCTACATCGTGATTCCGGCGGACGGAGCACCGGAAGAAGTATTTGGGCGGGTTTGGCCGACCGTGTGCTCCAGGCTGGAAATCATCGAGCAACAGTAAGCATCGGAAGTGACGTCAGGCGCTCGGCTTCCGGGCCACGATCCGGGCCATGGCCCGATCCGGATCGGTCAGGACGCCCTCGAACCGATGCAGCACCTCCCAATCTCTGAACCACTCCTCCAACTCTTCCGGTTTGAGCAGGTGGTCCGGGTTGCGTGGGGGGCCGAATTTGGGCTGGTCCGCGGTGAAGGTCTCGTAGATCACATATCCACCGGGGCGCACGGCCCGACGGATTTCCGGGATCAGCGGCCTGTGCAGGTAGCGGAAGACCAGCACCGCGCCGAACGTGTTTTTCGGTAGCGCCGTTCTGTCCGCTGCCTCCAGGTCCGTCCACCACAACCTGATCCGGACGCCCCGAGCCCTGGCCTCCCGCCGCGCCTGCCTCAACGCAGGTCGGGACCGGTCGCAGCAAATCACCTCCAGGCCGTGTCGGGCCGCATATATCCCGTTGCGCCCGTCGCCGCAGGCCAGGTCCAGGACCGGCCCGGGGATGTGGTTCGGGTCAAGCAGCCGCGCCCAGGATTGAAGCAGTTCGGATGCCTGGCTCTGTCGTCCTTCGTGACCCATCGCGCCTCCTTTTCTTCAGTCTACGATTTCTTGCCCCGCGCTCAGCCGCGGGATGTGCCGGACGCACTCCATATCCGTAGCGGGGCAGGACACACAAACACCTACAACACCAAAAAATAATTTATTATTTTTGGCCAAATATTTTTTTCGTCATTATCTTGACTGCCTCTTCCCCATGTTTAGTTAAAGGACCGTAAGGCAACACCAACACCAATTTTGTATAAGGAGGATAGTATGGTTATCGACATGAGTCCCTTCTACGGCGGCATGGACAATTTCGACAGGGTCTTCAACGAGCTGTGGGGCCCGTTGAACATCAGCCAGCGCAGGGTCGCCTACCCTCCGCTGAACATCAGCGAGGACGCGGAAGCTCTGTACGTGCGTTGCGAAATTCCCGGAGTCAGCGTGGAGGACATCGACCTGACCTTTACGGATTCGACCCTGGTGATCAAGGGCGAACGAAAGATCGAAAAGGGCAAGTACTTCCGCCAGGAGCGCCCCACGGGGAATTTTCAGCGGGTGGTGAACATCAACGCCCCGGTGGACGTGGATAAGGTCAAGGCCGTGGCCAAGAACGGTCTCCTGGAAATTCGGCTGCCTAAATCCGAGGACACTAAGCCCCGCAAAATTTCCATCGACATGAATTAGCATCACAGGAGGAGAATCATGAACAAAAATATCGCCCAAACCGAAGCCAAGGGATTGCCGAGGATGAAGCCGGCCACCGACATTCTGGAGACCGGCGACGGATTCTTCATCTATGTGGATATGCCCGGGGTGCGCAAGGAGGACCTGGTCATCGACCTCTCGGACGACGAACTGCGTATCGGCGGCAAGTCCGCCTACCAGGGGGTGACCAACGAGAACCGGATTCACGTGGAATTCGGCAATGTGGAATACACCCGGGCCTTCACCCTGTCGCACATCGTGGACCGGGAAAAGATCAAGGCCACCTTGAAAAACGGGGTCCTGGAACTGCACCTGCCCAAGGCGGAACAAGCCCTGCCCCGAAAGATCCAGGTTGAGTTGGAATAACTTCGAACAACGGCAATACTTCAGAGATGATCACATGAGGAGGTGTTTTCCATGTTGAATCGTTTCTTTCCCGTGTTGCGGCCCAAAGGCAACGTCGAGAGTGCGCGACAACCGGATTTGTTCAGCATGATGGAGCCATATTTTTCGTCTCCGTTTCCGGCCAGGGAATCGTTTGAAAAAATGATGCCCGCCGTGGACGTCTCCGAAACCGAACAGGCCGTGCTGGTCAATGCCGAACTACCAGGCTTGGAGGCTGAGGACGTGGAACTGCACGTTGAAAACAACTATCTGGTTCTGCGCGGCGTGAAGAAAGAAGAACGAGAGGAGAAGAAGAAAAACGCCGTACACCGGGAATGCTCCTACGGCAGCTTCAGCCGCTCCATCCCGTTGCCTGCGGAAATCCAGTCCGACAAGGTCACGGCCAAGTTCAAGAACGGCGTGTTGAAGGTCACCCTGCCCAAAAGCGAAAAGGCCCAGACCAAACGCATTTCCATCGAAAGCTGAGCCCGCTTTCCGGCCCCTTTCAATCAATCAAAAAAGCCCGTGCCGGGAGTTCCGGCGCGGGCTTTTTCTTTCGGCGCATCTTGAAAAGAGCGTCCCGAGAGGCCGTTAGGGGGTGATGCGCGTCCCGCCCCCGGACTCCAGAGCGTTCTTCAGATTGTCCGGACAGGTGATGATCACCTCCTTGCCCCCCTTGGCGAGAAAGTCGATGGCCGCCGCGATCTTCGGCCCCATGCTTCCGGGAGGAAAGTGCCCCTGGGCCAGGTAGGTGCGCATCTCCTGGGCTGTCACGTCGGCCAGGTCCGTTTGATCCGGAGTGCCGTAGTTGAGGCTGACCTTGGGCACGGACGTGGAAACCACCAGTAAGTCCGCGCCCAGGGTCGTGGCCAGCAGGCCGGTGGCCAAATCCTTGTCGATGACCGCGGCCACTCCGCGCAGCTCTCCGTCGTCGCCGCGAACCACCGGCACGCCTCCGCCTCCCACGGCCACCACGTTGAAGCCCTGTTCCAGCAGGGAACGGATCACGGGCAGTTCAACGATCTCCAGCGGCTTGGGACTGGGCACGACCCGCCGCCATCCCCGGCCCCGGTCCGGCTTGAGCACCCAGTGCGGATACTCCTCGCGCAAAACAGGCAGGTCCGCCTCCTGGTAAACTTCACCCACGAACTTGTCCGGATCAACGAAACCCGGATCGTCCACATCCACCAGAACCTGGGTGACCACGCTCACGGCCATGCCGCGATGGGTCGCTCCCAGGCCGCGACGGCGCAGCTCGTTGGACAAGGCCTGCTGGATCTGCCAGCCGATGGCGCCCTGGGTGTCCGCCACGCAGGAAGCCAGCGGCACGGGATGCATCCCGGCCACCTTTCGGGCGATCTCCGAGCGCCGCAGGATAAAGCCCACCTGGGGCCCGTTGCCGTGGGTGACGCAGACCTGGCGGCCGGCTTCAATGACGTCGGCGACATGGCGCACGGTCCCCCGGATGGCCTCGTACTGATCCTCCACCGTGACTTTTTCTTTTTCGCTGATCAGCGAATTGCCGCCCACGGCAATGACCACCGGATTGGATTTCGACATGGTTCAAATTCTCTCAATTCTTGAACAGGATGAAGGATTGCAAACAGAGGCTCACACCTTATACCAATCCTACTTCGGCAATGCGTTTTTCGCTTGAGAAAATGCAGTTATCGGGGTCGGCGTCGGTATCGGTATCGGGATCGGGATCGGGATAGATACTGTTGTTCGCCAATAATCCTAATTCGACCTCGACCCCGATACCGATCCCGATACCGATACCGATACCGAAAGAGAAGCTTTGAATTAGAAATGGTATTAAACCAGCGGACGCACCATGACCTCGGTCCCGGCGGTGAACCCTTCCCGGTTTTCCGGAATTTCCATCAGCCCCTGGGCCTGGAGCAGGGTCTTCAGCAGACCGGATTTGCCCAAGACCGGAGTGGCCACGAGGCCGCCGTCCGTGTCCCGGCTCAGGGCGACCCGGACAAAGTCCGTACGGCCCTGCCGGGAGGCCACGTTGCGGGACAAGCGGGCCGGGACTGTCTCCAGGGGGCCGGGGTCGAAGGCGTGATTCAGGCCCTGGAGATGTGCCAGGAAAGGCAGAACCAGAACCTGCATCACCACCTGGGCGCTGGCCACCTGCCCGGGCAGACCGAGAACGGCCTTGAGGCCGGTATCCGTCTCCGCCCGGGCCAGAATTGTCGGCTTGCCGGGGCTCATGGCCACGCCGTGGGCCAGGATTTCCCCGCCGGGCAGCCGTTCCAGGGCTTCCAGGGAATGATCACGGGTACCCACGGAACTGCCGCCGGACACCAGAACCACGTCGCACTCCTCCAGCCCCTTTTCCAGGGCCGAGGCCAAGGCTTGCAGATCGTCCCGGACCAGCCCGAGGCGAACGGCTCTGGCTCCGGCGGCTTCGGCCAGGGCCGCGAGGGTGTGGGAATTGACGTCCCGGACCAGCCCGGGTCGTACCGGCTGGTCCACGGCCACCACTTCGTCGCCGGTGGAAAGGATGCCCACGGTGACCGGGGCATGTACCCGAACCCGCGAATACCCCAGGGCCGCCAGCAGGCCGATCCGGGCCCCGTCCAGGCGCGTGCCGGGCTGAAGCAGCGTCTCCCCGGCCTGAACGTCCTCCCCGCGGAGCATCACGTTGTCCCAGGGAGACAGGGATTTATGAATCTCGATGGTCGTGCCGCCCAGCCCGCCCGCGGCCTCCCCGCCAACAGCCTCTGGCGTTCCCTGTCCGCCCATTTCCAGGGTCTGTTCGACCATGACCACGGCGTCCGCGCCCTGGGGCAGACTCCCGCCGGTGGTGATCCGGGCGCAGGTTCCCGGCTCCAGGGCCGCATCGGACGGGGTTTCGATGGCCACGGCAAAGGCCAGATCCAGGTAGGTGGGGTTGGACTCCGAGGCTCCGAAGGTGTCCGCGGCCCGCACCGCGTAACCGTCCATGCAGGAGCGGTGCATCAAGGGCAGATCCTCCGCCGCAACCACGGGTTCGGCCAGGACCATGCCGAAAGCTCCGGCGATTTCCCGCTCCAGGGTCGCGGTACGGGAAAAGGTCTTCAGGGTCTCGACAAACCGGGCAATGGAAACGACCTGAAAAAACGACTCCTTCATGACGTTCCTCCGGAAGCCGGGCCGAGATGAATATCAATGGTCCCGGGCGCGTAGCCCTTGAGCTGACACAGCATACCCCGGAGGGTCGAGGCCATGATCCTGGCCACGAAAGGATTCATGCCCAGAGGCACGCCGTTCACGCGCACGGAAAAGGCGTCCTCAACGGCCTTGCAATCATCGGGAGAGGCCCTTCCGGCCACCACGTCCCGGGCCAGCTCCGCGCAGTCTTCCCGTCCGCAGGCACCGCAGTCCAGAGCCGGAAGCAGGAACCCGCGCTGGAGCACCAAATCCGCGACCTCGTCAACAGTTGAGCAGACGGGCAGGCCCGTGGCTTCTTCCTGCTCCCAGGCGGCCAGGGCCAGGCCGTCGGCCAGGCCCGCGGGGTCATCCGTTGAACCCGGCTCGGTTCGCGGCAAAATGATCCGGGGCAGGAAGGTCAGCTTTTTTCCGCCTTCCACCAGAAGAATGTCCGCGTCCAGCAGGGACCAGGCGGACATGATCGGCATGGAATTGGGCAGCACGAGCATGGTCTGGTCCGGATTGATCCCGGCCACGGGGCATCCGGTCCCGGCCAGCTTGCCCGTGTCCGTCGCTCCCAGATCAAAGGGATGATGACTGCTTTTGATGATCCCCACCCGGTGCCCCTGGTCGCGCAAATGCTGCGCCACCTGGGTCACCAAGGTTGTTTTACCGGATTTATGAAAACCGACGAAGCCCATGGCTCGCGTGGTCATGTTGGCGTCTCCTTGGTTTATGCCTTCTATTAATCCTTGGCTCGCTTGATTCGTCGAGGATAGCAGAAACGATTTCTCGGGCAAACAAGCCCATGGGGCTGTTTTGACAGGCTACCTTGATTGCGCTAAAAAATTCAGTTTCGCTTTTTGAGACGCTGGTGACGGGTTCGACCAAGGTCCGCCCATCACTCCAGGCCCATTGCAGCCTGCTTTTGTTGTTCCCACCCCTCAAGGAAAAACGATGACCATGATACAAAGCGGCAAAGGATTCGTGGACCTTTTTTCGCCGAAAAGCGACCTGTTCACCTCCATCGAAGCCACGGCCCGGGATGTCTTTGCCGGATACGGCTGTCGGGAATTGCGCACGCCGATCATCGAGTACACGGAACTCTTCGTGCGGGGCATCGGCGACGAGACCGACGTGGTTCAGAAGGAGATGTACTCCTTTCCGGACCGCAAAGGCCGCTCCATGACCCTGCGGCCCGAGGCCACCGCCGGGGTACTGCGGGCCTGCATCCAGCACAAGCTGTTGCGCCAGGACGAGGTGCTCAAGTTCTTCACCCTGGGCCCCATGTTCCGCTACGAGCGTCCGCAAATGGGCCGCCAGCGCCAGTTTCATCAGATCAACGTCGAAATTCTGGGATCAGCCTCCCACCTCGTGGACGTGGACATGCTGTTCATGCTCCACCGTTTTCTCTCGGAAATCGGCCTGACCGGCCTGGAATACCAGCTCAACAGCCTGGGCTGCGCCGCCTGCCGACCGACGTTTCGGGCCGCCCTGGATGACTACCTCCGGGACGTGGACCAATCGGGCCTGTGCGAGGACTGCCAGCGTCGGATAACCACCAATCCATTGCGCGTCCTGGACTGCAAGGTTCCCGGATGCAAGGCCTTGACCACGGGCGCGCCGGTAATCACGGACCATAACTGCGACGCCTGCCGGGTGCATTTCGACGCCGTGCTGGACCTGCTGGGCCGCTCCCGGCTCCAGGTCACGCTCAATCCCCTGCTGGTCCGCGGCCTGGACTACTACCAGCGCACGACCTTTGAAGTGGTTTCCACGGACATCGGCGCCCAGTCCTCGGTGGCCGGGGGCGGGCGCTACGACGGTCTGGTCAAACAGCTCGGCGGCCCGGACGTATCGGGCATCGGCTTTGCCTGCGGCCTGGAGCGTCTGGCCATGCTGGCCCCGGAGCAGCCGGATCCGGGAGTGGACGTGTACATTGCCGTGCATGCCGAAACCCTTCTGGAAAAAGCCCTGGAAATCGCCCAGGTTCTGCGCGGTCAACGTTTTTCCGTGGAGTTCCCCTACGCCTTCCGCAGCCTGAAAAGCCAGATGCGCTCCGCGAACAAGGCCGGAGCCCGCTTCGCCCTGATGCTGGACGAGGACGGGGCGGCTCAGTGCACCGTGGCGGTCAAGGACATGCGCGACGGCGAACAATATGTCGTGTCCGAAGCGGATCTGCCGGGGAATCTGCTGAACCGGATGGCGGGCGGCGCGTAGCAGTCCGTTGAAATACTCCCAATTGCTGCGTCGCTGCAAATCGTTCAAACTCTCACGTATCAATAACATACGTTTCGATCTTAAACATTTTGTACCTATTCAGCACAGAGTAATTCTGTTGCCGGGGTCGGAATCGGGATCGGGATCGGGATCGATAATGCGGGGATGCGCTCAATATTTTTCTGTTTCGATTCCGATACCGATAGCGACCCCGACACCGATTGCCGGAACAGGAGCGGACACATAATGTGCTGAGTAATTACACATTTCTTGCTCCTTACACGTGTTTTTTTGATCGGACTGCACCTTTTACTTGTCACATTCTTCTGCAAGGATTTTCACCCCATGACCGAAACCACATCACAGCGCGAATGCGAGGCTCTGGGCGACTGGCAGCGCAGCCATCATTGCTCTCAACTACGGATTACGGACACCGACCAAGAGGTCTGTCTGATGGGCTGGGTCCAGTTTCGCCGGGACCACGGCGGGCTGATCTTCATCGACCTGCGCGACCTGCACGGCCGGACCCAGGTGGTGTTCAACCCGGAGATCAACGCCGAGGCCCATGCCCGGGCGCACGTGCTGCGCTCCGAGTACGTCCTGGCCATTCAAGGTGTGGTTCGCGCCCGGCCCGAAGGGATGCGCAATCCGGGTTTGCCCACCGGGGACGTGGAAGTGGAGGTGCGTTCCTGGAAGCTGCTCAACAGCGCCAAGACTCCGCCCTTTCCCATTGAGGACCGGGTGGAAGTCACCGAGTCAACCCGCCTGGAGTATCGCTATCTGGATCTGCGCCGTCCCCAGTGCACCCGCAACCTGATTCTGCGGCACAAGGCCACCCAGGCCTTCCGGAATTTTCTGAACCAGGAAGGCTTCCTGGAACTGGAAACCCCGATCCTGACGAAAAGCACCCCCGAGGGCGCACGGGATTTCCTGGTCCCCAGCCGCATGAATCCGGGCTCGTTCTATGCCCTGCCCCAATCGCCGCAGCTCTTCAAGCAATTGTTCATGGTCGCGGGCATGGACCGCTATTATCAGATCGTGCGCTGTTTCCGCGACGAGGACCTGCGCGCCGACCGCCAGCCGGAGTTCACCCAGATCGACCTGGAGCTGTCCTTCGTGGATCAGGCCCAGGTCATGGATCTGGCCGAGCGGATGATTCGCCAGGTGTTCAAGCAGGCCCTGGACATCGACCTGCCCGACCCATTCCCCCGCCTGACCTACGACCAAGCCATGGGCTCCTACGGGGTGGACAAGCCGGACATCCGCTTCGACCTGCTGCTGCATGACGTGACGGACATCGTCCGCGGCTCCCAGTTCAAGCTGTTCGCCTCAGCCAAGCTGGTCAAGGCCCTGGTCCTGCCCGGAGGGTCGAGCCTGTCCCGCAACGACATCGACCAGCTGACCGAATTCGTGAAGATTTACGGGGCCCAGGGCCTGGCCTGGATCAAGATCAAGGCCGACGAGTGGCAGTCACCCATCGCCAAGTTCCTCTCGCAGGAGGAGCGGGCCGGGCTGACTGCGGCCCTGGGGTTGAAGGAAGGCGACATCGTCTTTTTCCAGGCCGCCTCCCCGGACGTGGTCAACGCGGCCCTGGGCAATTTGCGCCTGGAGCTGGCCCAGCGGTTCAACCTGGTGGATGAAACCAGCTTTCAACCGGTCTGGATTACGGACTTTCCGCTCCTGGAGCACGACCCGGACGCCCAGCGCTGGGTGGCCCGGCACCATCCCTTCACCAGCCCCCAGGACGGCCACGAGGAGCTCATGGTGAACCAGCCCGGTGAGGCTCTGGCCAAGGCCTACGACCTGTGCCTGAACGGCTACGAGATCGGCGGCGGATCCGTGCGCATCCATTCCGCGACCATGCAGGAGCGGATGTTCGCGGCCCTGGGCATTGACGAAGAAGAGGCCCGCAGGCAGTTCGGCTTTCTGCTCAAGGCCCTGGAATACGGCGCCCCGCCCCATGCCGGGATCGCTTTTGGCCTGGACCGGCTGGTGATGCTGATGACCGGGTCAGCCTCCATCCGGGACGTGATCGCCTTCCCCAAAACCCAGAAGGCCTCGTGCCTGATGACCCAGGCCCCTTCGCCCGTGTCCAACGTCCAGTTGCGCGAGTTGGGATTAAAGGCCCGGGAAGCGGTAAAGTAGGTTCGGCTGATGATTCGCCCCGTACTGACCTACCCGGACCCGATTCTGGCCAAGACCGCGGCTGAAATCGAGACCGTCACCCCGGAGATTTGCCAACTGGCCGAGGACATGCTGGAAACCATGTACAACAAGGAGGGCCTCGGCTTGGCCGCACCCCAGGTGGGCGAGTCGTGCCGGTTGATCGTGGTGGACGCGAGCGGTCCGGACAAGCGCGAGGAGCCGCTGGTTTTCGTCAACCCCCGGATCGTCGAGGCCCAGGGCCAGGTGGAATCCAGCGAAGGATGCCTGAGCGTGATGAACTACCGGAGCAAGGTCCAGCGGGCCGAGCGCATCCGGTTGCAGGCCCTGAACCTGGACGGCCAACCCGTGGACCTGGAAGTGGACGGCATGCTGGCCATCTGCCTCCAACACGAACTGGACCACCTGGACGGCGTGCTCTTCATCGATAAGATCAGCCGTCTCAAACGTTCACTCTACGAGCAGAAGTTGAAAAAATGGCTCAAGAAACATTGACGCGCCCGATCATTCCCGGGCCCATTCCCGCGCCCGTTCCTCCCCCCGGGACGCCGTCCGATTCCGGCGACCCGTTGCGAGTGGTGTATTTCGGCACCCCGCCCTTTGCCGCCCGGATACTGGACGACCTGAGTACGGATCAACACGTCCGTATTCTGGCCGTGGTCACCCAGCCGGACCGCCCCTGCGGCCGGGGCCGGGCCTGCAAACCGTCCGCGGTCAAGGAACTGGCCCTGACCAAGGGCTATCCGGTCCTGCAGCCGGAAACCCTCAAGGATCCGGCCATGGTCGCGGAGCTGGAAGCCTTTCAGGCGGACTTCTTCATCGTCGCGGCCTATGGCCTGATCTTTCCAGAAACAGTACTGAACCTGCCCAGACACGGCTGCCTGAACGTCCATGCCTCCCTGCTGCCGCGCTACCGAGGCGCTTCGCCCATCCAGGCCGCGCTCCTGGCCGGGGACCCGGTCACCGGAATCACCATCATGCGCATGGCCAAGGGCATGGATACCGGGCCGATCCTCCTGCAGCGGGCCATGGGCATCGACATCAACGACACGGCCCAGACCCTGCACGACAACCTGGCCGCCCAGGGCGGCAGACTGTTGCTGGAAACCCTGGCCCGGCACCGGGCCGGTACGCTGGTCGCCGTGGAACAGGATCACTCCCTGGCCTCCTACGCCCCCCGGCTGACCAAGGACATGGGGCTGATCGACTGGAACCAGCCGGCCCGGGTCGTTCATGACCACGTCCGAGCCATGCATCCCTGGCCCGGAGCCTATTTCTTTCTGCCCGAAGACAACCAGACCAGGCGAAAGATCGCCGTGCATCCCGGCCACGTCGGCGAACTTCTTGAGGGCGACAAGCCCGCCCCCGGCTCGTTCATCGGCATGCAGGGCGACATGCTGGCCGTCGCCTGCCGGGACAAGGCCTATCTGGTCCGCCACGTCCACCCTTCCGACGCCAAGCGCATGGACGCCCAGGCCTTCTGCTGCGGCTACCTGCGCCAATTCCGTCCCGGCGACAACCTTTGCCTGGGGCCGGACGAGCCGGTCTGTCCCCCGCCCGAGGAGTCCTGATGTCCCTGAAGCCGCTTGAGCCGCCCCAAAAGCAGGATCGGAAGCAGGACCTGGACCCGGAATTCCTGGAAACGGTCTCCAATCCCGGAAAGCGGCTGTTCATCGGCCTGATCCTGGGCACCTCGCTGCTGCTGTGTCTGGTTCTGGTCGTCTTATGGGTCATCCCCTTCATCGGCCTGCAAAATATTCATCCCCTGGCCTCGGGTCTGCTGGCCGTCGCCCTGCTGGCCCTGGGGAGCATGATCCTCTGGTCCTCCATCGGCCTGGTCCTGAACATTCTCCTGAGCCGCAGCTTTCCCCTCAGTTCGCGGTTTCGGGGGATCACCATCAAGCTCTTTCTGCCCCTGATGACCCTTCTGGGGCGGCTGTTCAACATTCCCAGGGACGACATCCGACTGTCCTTCATCAAGGTGAACAACGAGCTGGTCACCTCGGAACGAGGCCGGTTCCAACCCCACGAAATACTGCTTCTGCTGCCCCACTGCCTGCAAAATTCCCGCTGCCCAAGGCGCCTGACCTACGACATCAACCACTGCAAGCGCTGCGGCGAATGCCCCCTGGACGGACTGATCGGCCTGGCGGAAACCTACGGCATCCGCATCGCCATCGCCACGGGCGGAACCATCGCCCGGCGGATCGTGGTCCAGAACAAACCCAAGCTGATCATCGCCGTGGCCTGCGCCCGGGACCTGTCCAGCGGCATCCAGGACACCTACCCCATCCCGGTCTACGGCGTCCTCAACCAACGCCCCTTCGGCCCCTGCCTGGACACCCTGGTGGACCTGCCCAACATCGAAGCCGCCCTGCAACGCTTTTTGGCCGTACCCGCTCGAAGCTGACGAAGGCAGGGAGGACCTTTGTAAGTCAGCGACACCCTTCGATCTCCATTTTCACAAGGAGCAGCGCCATGCCGACCATCAGCATGTTTTACGGAATCATTGTTCGTTTGTTGTACATGGACAACAAACAACACAAACTGCCGCACCTGCATGTCGAATACCAGGGGATGAAAGCTGTTGTCGCCATTCCTAGCGGTGAATTGCTTGAAGGCGAAATTCCTTCGAAAAAACTTCGACTTGTGCAAGCCTGGATTGCGATTCATGATGAAGAACTCATGGCCAACTGGACGTTGGCCGTGAACGGCGAGTCGGTGTTTCCCATTGAACCATTACGTTGAGAGGACGGACATGATTGAAGTAACCGCCGTAAAATCGATCCAGGATTATCATCTCGTCGTCACTTTCAACACGGGTGAAGTACGACGCTTCGACATGCGCCCTTACCTTCACTATCCTATCTACCAGCGCCTGGAGAATCCCGGCTTTTTCTCCCTGGCCAGGGTGGACTACGGTACGGTGACATGGCCCGGGGACATCGATATCGCGCCGGAAACCATCTATCATGACGGATTGCCCGCGACACCATCTTCTGTTTGAGCAACAGTAAACCTCCAGCATGCCTCTCGTGGACGCAACGAGAACGTAATCGTCATGCCCCAACCGACAATCCCCCCGGCCCGCCTCGCGGCCCTGGCCGCCCTGGGCCGGATCATACGGGGCGATGACGCGCAGTTTGCCTTGGACGGCCAGATTCGCGAGCGCAAGCTCGACGTCCGGGACGCCAACCTGGCGGCGGAGTTGTGTTACGGGTATCTGCGCCACAAGGGCAGGCTGGCCTTTTGTCTGGACCGCTTCCTGCGCAAGCCCGGCAATCTGCCGCCCCAGTGCCGGACAGCCCTGGAACTAGCCGGATACGAGGCGCTTTTTCTGGAGCGGATTCCGGAATTCGCTACCCGGTCCTGGCTGACCAACCGGGTGCGCAAGAAGTGGGGAGGCGGACTGGCCAAGGTGGCTTCGGCCTGGATGACCTGGGTTTACGAACAGTCCCAGACCCTGCTTGACCCGGATTTCTATCGCCGGGACGCGCCAAATGAGCGAACTGACGAGCGGACCTTTCTCTCCCGCTACCATTCCCTGCCGCTGTGGATCGTTGATCTGTGGATCAACGGATACGGCCTGGACACGGCTTCCAGGCTGGCCGAGGCCCAGTCCTCGCCTGCTCCGTTGGGGCTGCGGATCAACCCGCTGCATCCTCGGCGGGACGCCCTGACCCGTCAGGTGGAAGCCTTTGCCCCGGAACTGGAAATCCTCGATTCCCTAAGCATCGCCTGTTCCCGAGAAACGGCCCGCCGGGCGTTTCCGGACCTGACCGAGGACATCCGAAACGGAGCCGTCTCCCGGCAAAGCCTGGAAGCCCAACGTGTCTTGCGAGCCCTGGGGGCGGGCTCCTGGCCGGAGCCGATCTGGGACGCCTGCGCCGGAAGGGGCGGAAAAACCGCTTACCTACTGGAGCGAGGCCAAAAGCGAGTGCTTGCCAGCGATCCC
The DNA here is from genome assembly GCF_000519265.1 of Desulfonatronum lacustre DSM 10312. Taxonomy (NCBI): domain Bacteria; kingdom Pseudomonadati; phylum Thermodesulfobacteriota; class Desulfovibrionia; order Desulfovibrionales; family Desulfonatronaceae; genus Desulfonatronum; species Desulfonatronum lacustre. Next base: position 614,891 of record NZ_KI912608.1, on the reverse strand, counting down.
AATCCGGTCCGGCTGCGTGGCCTCGTCCAGGAACTCCGCCGCCTGGGCCTGCCCCCCATCCCAGTGGTCCTGGCCCGGGCCGACGCACCGCCGCCCTGGAAGGAGCAGCCCCGAACCATCCTGCTGGACGTACCCTGCTCCGGCCTCGGCGTCCTGGCCCGTCGCCCGGACAGCAAGTGGAAACGCACCCCCAAGGACATCCCCCCCCTGATCGCCCTCCAAAACCGCATCCTCCAACAAGCTGCAGCGAGCCTGGCCCCGGGCGGACGCATCGTCTACATCACCTGCACGCTCAATCCCGACGAAAACCAATCCAGAATGACTCACTTCCTGAACAATCATCCCGCCTTCACCATCACCACCCAATACGCCACCCCGCCGGATTCGCCAGCCGGAGAGTTCTTCTGGGGAGCAGTGCTGGAGAGAAAATGAAACAGTAAAGCCCACCCTACATTTACCAATTCATGTCGCCCCCCGTCACTCTCGCCGGGAAAATCATGATCAATGGATTGAAATTCCAACCCGCTGAGGATAGCTAAAGACTAATGTCTTTCTATCCAAGCCGCGACGATCTTTTGGCCTAAAGGGGAACGGAACATGATGCGTGCCATGGTCAAGTTTCTGATACGGCTGGGGTCCGGGTCCACAACCAATCTGATCTTCCACCCATCAACAGGGGGACCATCATGGCTTTAAGTGACCTGCAACGGCTCGTGCTTTACGATACGGCCAATCAGCTCTGGCAGCAGGACATGCTGATGAACGCCTATTTTCACGGCTCCAGCGTGGGCGCCAACCTGCGGTCCATGATCCTGGGCCGCCAGCCGGTCCAGCCCCTGACCAATCCCTTCGACGAGGCCATTACCGGAAAGCTCCGCGCGGACAGCCGGACGATCCGGCAGAATGCCCGGAACGTGAAGGAAGGAGGAGCGATGATGGGCATCGCCAAGGAGGCTGTGAGCACCATCAAGGGGCTGCTGGAAGAGATGGAGGCGTTGGCGAAATCCGTTCAGACAAAAATCGACGAGGGCGGGACAATCTCTCAAGAGGATAAGGACGACTACGATGCCTTGCGCGAACGCATCACAAGCACCATTGGGGCCACACGGTACAACAACATCGCCCTCCTGGACAAAAGTCAATGGGACACCGAGCAGATTTCAGCGGATGGGGAGGTGCATATCCAGGGTTTTCCGGATGGCGGGTTTGATCTCACTTTCCGGGCGCTGGATGCAGCGAATTCCGATTTTGCGTGGGGTAACCTTACTGGCGCGAATCTTGACGATAGTGCGGGCGGTGATCTGGACAACCAATTGCAGACCCTGTCCGGCTATATCGGCGACATGACCCTCATCGAAGACATTTACACCCGCCGCCAGGACGGCCTGGAATATCAGGCCGCCTCACTGGAATCCCAGGCTGATCTGCTGGATCAGGCCGTGGAGGCTCGGCGGCATGTGCCCACGAAGTCGCTGGAACAAATCCTGCTGGATTTGCTGTTTCGCAACTCCGGGCGAATTGTGGACGAGACGGGGTGAGGGGCCGGGTTCAGCGGTCCATTCAGCGATCCAGGGGCAGGCCGTGGCGCAGCCAGCCTCGGCCATGGCTGCTGCCGGCCATGCCTTCGGGGATGGCCCTGGTCGCGGTGAATCCGTTGGCGTGCAGGAAGGGAAGCAAGAGGCCGGTGCGGTTGCCGGTGCGGCAGATGATGGCGAAGGGTCGGGTCTTGTCGGATTCCAGGGCCGCTTCCAGGTCCCGGAGGAAGCCTTCCGGCCCTTCGGGGTGGGTTTCGAAGGACAGCCGGATCGCGCCTTGAGGCGTTCCGGTTTGCCGCCACTCTTCCGGACGCCGGATGTCCACGATGCTCAGCTCTCCTTCCTGAACCAGCTCCCAGGCGGCTTTGGCCGTAAGGTTTTCTCCCGAAGCGGTTGTTGATGAGGACTGGGTCGCGTAGTGAAAAATCAGCACCGCGACCAGCAGAGCCAGAAGCGCCGCGGGGATCAGGTACCACATTGAGGGCTTTGGAGACGAGGTAGGCATGGGAGTCTCTGTAGGGCCTCTTTGGGCAGGAATCAAGGCTCGTTTTTCTTGACACATTTGAGCATTGGAGCGCGACATGGTTGGAGAGCCCATTGGTTTGTTCGTTCGTTTCATGTATTACGCCGCCTTGAGCATGGAGGCTCTGGGCGTGGCGATAATCTGCGTCGGCGTGGTGGCCACCACCGGACTCTTTTTGTACCGTTCCTGGGTGCATCGCAATACGGATCGCTTCTATCACGACTATCGTCGCGGCATGGGCAAGGCCATTTTGCTGGGTTTGGAACTGCTGGTGGCCGGGGACATCATCTTGACCGCCACCCACAATTTCAACTTACAGCATGTCGCTCTGTTGGGGCTTTTGGTATTGATCCGGACCTTTCTCAGCTTTTCCCTGGAAATCGAGCTGAACGGCCATCTACCCTGGCGACGGCCCCGCGAGGCCAGTGAGAACGGAAACTTTGTGTGACGCAACCAGCAACCACGAAAGAGGAAAAACGGATGAACAAGCTCGCGGATATCGGGGTGATCGGTTTGGCGGTGATGGGCGAAAATCTGATCCTGAACATGGAAAGCAAGGGGTTCAGGGTGGCCTGCCACAACCGGACCGTGGACAAGGTGGGCGCCTTTCTGGCCGGCCGGGGCCGGGGCAAGAATCTGGTCGGATGCCGGACTTTGGAGGAGCTGGTCGCCAGCCTGGAACGACCTCGCCGGATCATGCTCATGATCCGGGCCGGCGCGGCCGTGGATCAGCTCATCGACGCTCTGGAACCGCTGCTGGAGCCGGGAGACATCCTCGTGGACGGCGGCAACAGTTCCTACCTGGACACGACCCGGCGCTGCACGGATCTGGCCGCGAAAGGCTTGCTGTACGTCGGGGCCGGGGTTTCCGGAGGAGAGGAAGGGGCCCTGCTCGGGCCGTCCATCATGCCCGGCGGCAACGCCCTGGCCTGGCCGGCGCTGAAGCCGATCTTCCAGGCCATCGCGGCCAAGGTGGCGGACGGCACCCCGTGTTGCGACTGGGTTGGACCCGACGGGTCCGGGCATTTCGTGAAAATGGTCCACAACGGGATCGAGTACGGCGACATGCAGCTGATCTGCGAGGCCTACCACCTGCTGTCCCAGGGCCTGGGCCTGGGCGCGGAACAGATCCAACCCATATTCGCGGCCTGGAACACCAGGGAACTGGACTCCTATCTGATTGAGATCACCGCGGACATTCTCGGGCATGTGGATCCGGAAAGCGGGAGGCCCACCGTTGACCTGATCCTGGACACGGCCGGCCAGAAAGGCACGGGCAAGTGGACCTCCCAGGTCGGCCTGGACCTAGGCGTGGCCATCCCCCAGATCGCCGAGGCAGTCTTTGCCCGGTTCCTTTCCGCGATCAAGGAGGAGCGGGTCGCTGCCGGACCGTACCTTTCCGGCCCAGGCAAGGACTCCTCGCAAGGCGTTGACGGCGACGCGGCCGCGTTCGTGGATCAGTTGGAGAAAGCCGTCTACGCGGCCAAGATTTGTTCTTACGCCCAGGGATTTCAACTGTTGCGCGCGGCCTCCCTGGAATATGGATGGAACCTGAACCTCGGGGAAATCGCCCTGCTCTGGCGGGAAGGGTGCATCATCCGGGCCCGTTTTCTGGGCACGATCAAGGAAGCCTACGATGCCGATCCGGAACTGGCCAACCTCCTGCTGGCTCCGTATTTTCGCGAAGTCCTGGCCGGGGCCCAGGCCGCGTGGCGCACGGTCCTGAAAACGGCGGTGGATCTGGGCGTCCCGGCCCCGGTGGTGGCCGCGTCCCTGTGCTACTACGACGGCTACCGCTGCGAACGCCTCCCGGCCAACCTGCTCCAGGCCCAGCGCGACTACTTCGGCGCACACACCTACGAGCGCATCGACAAGCCCAGAGGGGAATTCTTCCACACCAATTGGACGGGAACGGGAGGAGAGACGGCGTCGTCGACCTATAACATTTGACTTTCTCACCAGAAGACAATCAGAGGTGAATGATATGCCGACAGAAAAAACAAGAGTGGATGTGGAGTTGGGTGGAGAACTTTACGGAGCTGTAAGTGAGCTCGCCCAGGGGCATGGCGTTTCGATGTCCATAATCATGCGCGATTTGGTCAAGGAAGCGATGGAGATCAGGGAAGATGTCACCATGGCGAATATAGCGGACCAACGAGCATGCTCATTTGATCACGACAAGGCCCTGTCCCACGAAGAGGTTTGGTCTTGAATTCTTATCGGTTGGTTTATCACCATGATGTTAAGACGAAAGACCTGCAAAATATCAGTTCCGAGATGCGAGAGCGTATAAAAAAGGCCATTGAATCTCGGTTGCTGATTGCTCCCAATGCCTACGGATTACCTCTGCGAAAGACATTGAAAGGCTACTGGAAGATGAGAATCGGTGACTACCGAGTGATATACAAGGTTAAAGATGACCTGATCTTGATCTACTGTATCTGTCATCGAAAAATTGTGTATCACGTTGCAGTCGGTAGAGGCTGATTTTCCTTTTCACGTTAACGCTTAAACCGGCGATCCCAGTCGAATTCCTTGGAGGTGACGACGTTTTCCAGGCGGCGGATGCGTTTGTCCAGGCGGTCGAACTTGCTTTTGATCCTGGAAAGCCCCTCGTTTCTGGAACGGGCGTAGGCTTGGTAAAAATCGCTTTCCTCGTCGTTGTTCAAGGGCAGCACGGGTTCGGGTTTGAGCAGGAATCCGGCCAGCAGATAGATGCCCACCAGGGGCCAGAAACCGGTGAAGAACATCAACAGCACGGCGATGACCCGTGTCCAGAACAGGGACACGTCGAAATATCGGGCCAAGCCCTTGCACACCCCGAGAATCATGCCGCTCCTGGAGCGGTAGAGCCGATCCCGGCCCGCATGGTCGATCATTGTGGACCACCTTCTTCGTTTTTGCGCATCAGGATGGATTCCAGGTTGTCCACCCGGGCGTCCAGTTTTTCCAGGCCGCGATAGATCTCCTGGATCATGCGGGCTTCGTCGGTTTCATCCGAGGAAATCCGACCGTCCGGTCCGGAACGGAAGTGGCGAATGCCGGTGAGCACGATTACGCCCAGGAAGAAAACGATGATCAACGCCGTTCCGGCGAGAACCAGAGTGGTCAGAAAACCCATCATGGCGGTGTTCCTTGAAAGTGTTGGGAAGTTGGCGACAGGCCGAAACTGATTACAGCCCGTTCTGGTCGGTCCGGCTGGTCTGGCCAGAGCCTGTTGGGCCTGCCGGAGCCGTTTTTCTGGAGCGCAGCTCGGCCAGCTCACGTTCGATATCTTCGTCCGCGGCCAATTTGGCGAATTTTTCCTCCAGCGTAAAGGGCTCCTCGCCTTTACCCCGTCGTTGACGACCAGCGGAGGGAGTTGCCCAGGGACCGGCCAACTCCGCTTCGGCCTCCATCCGGTCGATGCGCTGTTCGAACTCATCGAAGCGCAGCATGGCCGCATGGGAGTCGGCCCGGCGCAGATCCAGGCCGGCTCGCTTGCGGCCCTTGGCGCGCATGTGGCGCTGGACCAGAAGGCGCTGCTTGTCCTTGGCCGAAAGCAGCTTTTCCTCCAGCGTGGCGATATCGTCCTTGTAGCCTTCGATAATGCCCTCGCTTTCCGCCAACTCCTCGGCCAACCGATCGGCCTTGGCCTCCAGCTCCCGTTTCTCCAGCAGGGCTTCCCTGGCCAGGTCTTCGTAGCCCTTGTCCACGGCCATGGCGGCTTTGTCTCCCCAGCCCAGGATCTTGGCGTCCACCTGCTCCCATTCCCTGCGAATCCTGACCGCGGCGGCCATGGCCCCGGCGCAGGAGGCCTTGAGTTCCACCAGGGTTTCCTCCATCTCCTGGATCATCAGGCGCAGCAGCTTTTCCGGATCTTCGGCCTTTTCCAGCATGGCGTTGATATTGGAACTGATGATGTCGCGAAATCGGGTGAAAATACCCATGACTTGGTCCTCCTTGCGGTTTGGGGCGATATAATCAGCTCCGGAAAAGCATATGGCGTGCCAACGGATATTAGTTGATATTTCGGTGTGTTGCGAAAAACAGGAACAATACTGCTTGACGAAATCAGGCAATATTCGGCATTAAAGAACAAGTTATGACAAATTTGACCACAAACATTTCCGCGACGCTTGAGGCCCTGGGACGCTCGGACGCCTTCCTGGCCTTTCAGGAGCGCCTGGTTGCCGTGGCCAAGGTGAACCGGCCCGTGATCATCGTCGGTGAGCGGGGAACGGGCAAGGAATTGGCCGCAATTCGGCTGCACTACCATTCCCATCGCTGGCAGGGTCCCCTGGTGGCCGTGAACTGCTCGGCTTTGTCCGAATCGCTTCTGGAGTCCGAACTCTTCGGCCATGAGCCAGGAGCGTTTACCGGAGCGGTCCGGTTGCGGCGCGGCCGGTTTGAAGCGGCGCACAAGGGCACCCTCTTTCTGGACGAAATCGGAACCATGCCCCTGGGCATGCAGGAAAAGATCCTGCGCGTGGCCGAATACCAAGTCGTGGAGCGCCTTGGCGGAGCCACGCCTCTGGAGGTGGACGTACGAATTATCGCGGCCACCAACGCCGATCTCGTCGCCCTGGCGGTCCAGGGGCGGTTCAAGCCCGACCTGCTGGACCGTCTGGCCTTCGAGGTTCTGCGCGTTCCACCGCTGCGTGAGCGGTCCGGTGACGCGGTCCTGTTGGCCGAACATTTCGCGGCCCGAATGGCCGTGGAACTGGGCCGTGCCGAACCGCCGCGCCTGTCGGCACCCGTGGTTAAGACCCTGGAAACGTATTCCTGGCCGGGCAATGTGCGGGAGTTGAAAAACGTCGTGGAGAGGGCCGTGTTCCGGGCCGGTGACGCGACGGTGATCAATGATGTGGTCCTTGATCCCTTTGCCGCATCACCATCCGCGACAAAGGCCGCAGCTCCGGAACGATCACCCCAGGCCGGACAAGAAGTGCGACATCCGGGCTCAAGTTCCCCGGCTGGACAAAACATGGCGCATGAAGAACCATTCTTGCCCGAGCAACTCAGCCTGCCGGAAGCCGTAGCCAAACTGGAACGCCGCTATCTCCGCCGAACCTTGCTCCAAGCCAGGTTCAACCAGCGCCAAGCCGCGGAACTCCTCGGCCTGCGCTACAACCAGTTCCGCGGCCTGTACCGGAAACATCGGGATGTTCTCGGGTTTGAGGCGGATGTTGGCTCTGATGAGGTGACGAGTCGAGATGACCCTGAAAATAAAGGCTTTTTGTAACTATTCAGCATAGAGTAATGCAGTTGTCGGGGTCGGAGTCGGGGTCGGAGTCGGGGTCGGAGTCGGGGTCGGAGTCGGGATCGGAGTCGGGATCGGTATCGGGATCGGTATCGGTATCGGGATCGAAAACGCTGGGAAGCGTTCAAAATTTTTCCTGTTCCGATTCCGATACCGATAGCGACCCCGACTCCGATTGCCGGAGCAAGAGCGGATACAAAATGTGCTGAGTAGATACGACATTTTGAGATAAATATAGCCCGAAGCGATCGAAGCGCTTTCCTTGACAAGCCTTCTGTGCGCACATAGCCTGTGTAAAAAAGGAGTGCGCCATGAAGAACATCACCCTCTCGATGGACGAAGAGTTGCTGCGGGCCGGAAGGGAGTACGCACGGTCGCACAATATATCTTTCAATCTTTTCGTCCGGAAGTTGGTCCAGCAAGCCGTGGCCCAGAAGCAAAGCAATTGGCTCGAAAACACGTTTGCCCTGATGGATGAAGCGGATGTGGCTTCCGGTGAACAGACTTGGTCACGAGAGGATTTGTATCGTGTCTAAAATTTTCATCGATACAAATCTTTTTGTCTATGCCCTCGACCAAAAGGAGCCTCTGAAACGAGACAAGGCTCGCACAATCCTGAAAACCCTCACCGATACTCACCAGCCGGTCATCTCCACGCAGGTGATCAACGAATTCTATGTCGTGGCCACAACCAAGCTGAAGGCCGACCCATTCATCGTTAAAAACATCATCCATACCTTTCGCAACATGGAAATCGTCAACAATGACTTGGAGTTGATCGAACAGGCCATTGACATCAGCATGCTGTCGCGGCTTTCCTTCTGGGATTCACTGATCATTGCCGCCGCTGAAAAAGCCAACTGCGAATATCTCTATTCCGAAGATCTCAGCCCCGGCCAGACATATCGCGGAGTCGTGGCCATCAATCCGCTGATCACGACGGATTGATCGCGAAAGGAATGGCCAAGAGCCACTTCAGGCGGCCATTCACCAAACAGACCAGGGCAGCCTCAACGTTCCTAAATTGTAACGAGTAGCGCCCTGTCCTTGTTCACGCGTCCGCCACGGCCCTCTCTCCTTCCCCGATCCGGCCTTCCAACTCTTCCAACCGAAGCATCAGACGCTCAGCCTGTTGCTCAACGTCATGATATTCCTTGCTCAGACGGGTAAATTCCTCGCTCCGGGCATAGGTTTCCGGATCGGCCAGGATTTGTTCCAGTTCGCTCTGGCGCGTCAAGACCGTTTCCAGTTCGGACTCGGCCTGGACGTATTCGGCTTTCAACGGCTTGAGCTTGCGGGAAAGCGCGTTGCGGCGCTCAGCCTCGGCCCGGCGGCGTTCCTTGTCCTCCTGGCGTGAAACCTTGCCGACCTGGGAAGGCTTTTCCACGACGCACTCGGAGAGGGTCGCGCGGCGATGCTCCTCATACTCATCGTACCCGCGAGAGAACACGTGCAGTCCTTCCGGCCCCACGGCCCAGACTTCCTGGGCCGCCTCGGCCAGCAGGCGGCGGTCGTGGGCCACGAAGATCAGAGTCCCGGTGTATTCCTCCAGGGCGCGAATCAAGGCTTCCCGGCTTTCCAAGTCCAGGTGGTTGGTCGGTTCGTCCAGGACCAAAAAATTGGCCCGGGCCGCAAACAGGGAGGCCAGCAGCAGGCGGCTTTTCTCCCCGCCGCTGAGGCCGGCCACCGGACGTTCCCAGTACTCCTCGCCCAGCAAAAACAGCCCGAGAATGGAGCAGACCTCGTAATGGCTGGCCTTGGGTCCGGCCAGGCGACGCATTTCAGACAGGACCGAGGTTTTCGGATTCAGAATTTCAGTCTGGTGCTGGCTGAAATAGCCCATGACCGTATTCGGGCCGACCTTGATCCGCCCGGTATTCGGCGCCAGATCCCCGCTGATCAGCTTGAGCAGCGTGGTCTTGCCCGCGCCGTTGGGTCCGGCCAGGGCCACCTTCTGCCCCCGGTAAAGCTGAAAGGTCAGCGGCGGCCAGAGCGGTCGACCGTCGTCAAAGGCGAAACCGAGATCCGCGGCGGCCAAAACCGTCTGATCCCCCCGGCTGGGTTCCGGCAGGGAGAAGGACAGGGTCTTGGCCCGGATTTCCGGGCGCTGGCCGCGCAGTTCTTCCAGTTCCTTCTGCAGCTTGTCCGTGCTCTTCAACTTGCTCTGGGCTTGCCGGGCCTTGCTGGCCTTGAACCGGAAACGGTCGATAAACACGGCCTGATGACGAATCTTATCGTCAATGGCCGCGGCCTGGCGCTCCCACTGCTGCTCCATCTCTTCCCGCCAGGCCAGGAATTCGGAAAACGTGCCGGGCCGGAGAATAGGCTTGGCTTCGCCTAAATACAGGGTCTGGGTGGCCACCTTGTCCAGAAAGACCCGGTCATGGGCCACAAAAATCAGGACGCCGTCAAACCCGAGCAGATATTCCTCCAGCCAGGTCACGGCCTCCAGGTCCAGGTGGTTGGTGGGCTCGTCCAGAAGCAGCACGTCCGCCCCGGCGGTGAGCACCCGGGCCAGCTTGGCCCGCTCCCGCCAGCCCCCGCTCAGGGCTTGCAGCGGCTTGCCCAGATCGGCATCGGCAAAGCCCAGGCCGCAGAGGATGGTCTTGGCCCGGTGTTCCGGGCTGTAGCCGAGCTGGTGCTCCAGCACGGTCTGCTCCTCGGCCAGATTCTTCAAGGCCGCTTCATCCCGGCGCTGAACAGCCTCTTCCCAGCGATGCCAAAACCCGGCCCAGGACGGCAGGGCGTCCATGACCCAGGGCAACAGCCCGCGCTCCAGGTCGCCCGCGTCCAGTTCCTGGGCCACGTACCCCAGACGCGCCCCGGTGGAAAAAATCACCCGTCCGCTGTCGGGGTGGGATTCTCCGGCCAGAATGCGCAGCAAGGTGGATTTGCCCGCGCCGTTGGCGCCGACCACCGCCAGGCGGGTTCCGCCGACGATTTCCAGATTGAAATCCTTGAAAATATCCCGACCGCCGTAAGACTTGGTCAGGGCATGAATGGTGAGTTTGGACATAATTCTATTGGAAAGTCAGGGGTCAGGGGTCAGGGGTCAGGGGTCAGGGGTCAGGGGTCAGGGGTCAGGGGTCAGGGGTCAGGGGTCAGGGGTCAGGGGTCAGGATTGATCAAAAAATAGAGTATTTGTCAATAGGCAGAGCTGTGAAAGGTTAATATAACCAAGGCTTTCACATCAGCTGTCAACAAAATTCGTGAAGAAAAAACACGCATTTTGCGACTCGATCTGTTTTGGGATACCGTGGCGGTGTTTTGGAAAAAGCGTCACGCAACCACAACCCGCGTTCGCGCGGTGACACTGGAGGAGAATATGGAACTGTCCGGCAAGAAGGTCATGATCATGGTCGCGGAACTGTTCAATGATTACGAGTTCATCTACCCCTACTACCGGCTCCTGGAAACCGGGGCTCATGTGGAGGTGGTCGGCGCCAAGGCCGGGGTGGTCTATTCCAGCAAGGTCGGAACCACAGCCAAAAGCACGGCCGCGGCCAAGGATCTGAACCCGGCGGAGTTCGCCGGGCTGGTCATTCCCGGGGGGTACGCCCCGGACTTCATGCGCCGCGACCCGGCCATGGTTTCGCTGGTCCGGGAACTGACCAACCAGGGCAAGGTCGTGGCCGCCATCTGCCACGCCGGCTGGATGCTGGCCTCGGCCAAGATCCTTCAGGGCCGCACAGTGACCTCGTATTTCGCCATCAAGGACGACCTGATCCATGCCGGAGCAAACTGGGTGGACCAGGAGGTCGTGGAGGACGGAGGCCTGATCACCAGCCGCACCCCGGACGATCTGCCGGCCTTCATGCGCGCGGTGGTTGGGGCTTTGGGCCGGGTCTGATCGTTACAGGCATTCAGACGAACCGCCCGCTCCCGATGGTCGCTCAGGACGCCAGGGACGCAAAGGAAAAGATCGCCGATAGGCGGCGAGCCTTTTGCCTTCCGCATCTCTCCAGCGGAGTAACTACTCAGCACAGAGTAATTCTGTTGCCGGGGTCGGAATCGGGATCGGGATCGAAAACGCTGGGATGCGTTCTAAATTCCTCCTGTTTCGATTCCGACTCCGATAGCGAAGCGCCGACCCCGACACCGATTGCCGGAGCAAGATCGGACACAAAATGTACTAAGTAGTTACCCAGCGGAAGGCAAAATCTCTTCTTGGCGTCCTCCGTGTCCTGAGCGAAGCGGGCGGTTTAATTCTTCCAATGTCAACAGGTTTTGAACCATCCCGATCAAATCATGTACTTGATGTCCGAAACATGGGTCGGGTAGGCCCAGAGCAGGCTTTTGAGCTGCGTTCTGGTCAGGCCGAACTTGATGGCCAGGGCCAGAATATTGATCATCTCCCCGGCGTTGTGGCCCAGCAGGTGCGCTCCCAGGATCGTTCCGGCGTCCTTGTTCAGGATGACCTTGTAGGCCGCGTGCTTCTGGCCGATACGCCGGGAGGTCATCCAGCCCGTGGCGTCGGCGGTATTCACGGTGAGCTTGAAGCCTTGCTCCACTGAGGCCTGGCGGGCCTGCTTCTCGCTCATGCCCACGGTGGCCAGGGACGGAACAGAAAACACGACGCTGGGAACGGCTACGTGGTCCGCCTCGGTGGTGTTGCCCTGAAGAATGTTGGTCGCCGCGGTCTCGGCCTCCATGTCCGCGGTGGTGGCCAGGGCGAACGGCGCATCCGCAGCGTCGCCCACGGCATACACAGCCGGGTTGGAGACGCTTTGCATGAAGGCGTTCACGCTGATCCCTCTCGGGGTTTCGCTGACTCCGGCAACGTCCAGCCCCAGCCCGTCCAGGTCCGGCACCCGCCCGACGGCGGCCACGGCCGATTGAACACGCAGGGACGTCGGCCCTGACCCGTCCAGGTCAAGCACGATATCGCGTCCATCCCTGCGCACCGCGACAACGTTGGTTTCGGGCAGAAACTCGATCCCCCGAGCCTTGCCGGCCTCCATAAGCAAGGCCACCAGGTCCGGGTCAAAGTTGCGCAGAAAGCGGTCGCCGCGATGGATGACCGTGGTGCGCACCCCGGCCAGGGCGCAGATAAAGGCGAATTCAAAGCAGACGAATCCGCCGCCCACGAAGGCGATGCTTTCCGGAAGCGCGTCCAGTTCCAGGAAAACGTCGCTGTCCAGCAGCACCTCGTCGCCGGGAATCTTCAGTTTTCTGGGTACGGCCCCGGCGGCGATGACGATATGCCCGGCTTCATGCTCCTCTTCTCCGATCCGCAATCGGCGAGGGCCAACGAACGTGGCCAGACCGTGGGCCGTGCGCATCCCGGCGTCCAGGAAGCCCTGCTCCGTACCCTGGGGCACGGCATCGGTGAAGTCGCGTTTGAAGCGCATCAAGGAAGGCCAATCCAAGCGGCTTTCTCCGGTCACGCCCTGCCCGTGCAGGGCATTGGCCCCATGCACGGCCTGAACCGCGGCCACCAGAATCTTCTTGGGCTGGCAGCCGCGCATGGCGCAGGTTCCGCCAAAGGGCCGCTTGTCCACCACCAGGACGCTCTTTCCGGCCTTGCGACAGGCATGGGCCGCTGTATACCCGGCCGTTCCGGATCCGATGACGATCACGTCGTGCCGTTGCATTTCGCCTCCAGGTTCCGTTTTCGTTTTTTTTAATCTTCGCTCACGTCGTTGACCCAACTCGTGGCCGTGGCCACGGCCGGAAAGCCAATGGTCGAGGTGAGCACGATCAGGGCGTGGCGCACTTCCACTTCCGTGGCCCCGGCGGTCATGGCCCGGCGGGCATGGCTGTGCACCGCCCCTTCCATGCGCAGAGCCGCGGCTGCGGCCATCTGGAGCAGGTTGATGGTCTTCTCATCCAGCGGACCGGCCTCGCGCACGGCCTTGCCCAGATTGCCCACGGCGGCCATGAAGTCGGGATGATTCTGCTGCAACTTCTGAAAATTCTTCGGCAATTTGTCCTTGGACATTTGCATCTCCTTCTTGAGGTTATGATCAGGGATTACGGGCGGCCCGCTCCGTAGAGGACGCATATCCTTCCACTCAGGCCGCTCACCGCGCAATAGCGCCAACAGCCTTGCAATCTAGCAAAGAAGGAGTAGGTTATCCAGCAGCCTCTATTTCGTCTCATTATCGAACGATAGCTGAATGTTGAAAAGTCCTTCTCGGCAGTTCGTTCAAAAACCCCAAGAGCAAGGAGCAAAAAAAGTTCAAGGTCGTAGTTGTGATACGGGAGAGTTTGGATTTTTTGCGGTGACGAAGCAATTGGGAGTTTTTCAACGGACTGATAGCCGTTTTCTCAAGAGGATCAATGCCAATGAACACCATGAACTACGCGTTTCTCTGTTCCGCGCCGCCTCCGCCCAACGGGTTGAAGGCGGCGGTGGTCGGGTCCGGGCCGGCCGGGTTGTCCGCGGCCGGCTGGCTGGCTTGCGCCGGGTATGAGGTGCATGTCTACGACAAATTGCCCAAGGCCGGTGGACTGCTTGTCTTCGGCATTCCCGGCTTCCGGATTCCGGCCCGGCGCATCGAGGACGCCGCTGAAAAGCTTGCCGAGGAGTACGGCGTGCGGTTCCATTTCTGTACGAAGATCTGCACCCAGGACAAGGTCTGCGAGTCCGGGGATGAATTCGTGGACGAAATGGTCAGTCTGTCCGAACTGCTGCATGAATGCGCTGCCGTGCTGATCTGCACCGGCAGTTGGCGACCGCGACGACTGAACATCCCCGGCGAAGACCTGTCCGGAGTCTATACGTCACTGGAGTTTCTCTTTCCCTTGCGGGCCTGCAAGATGACTCAATCCCCGACCCAGACGCCCCTGGTCGCCCCTCCAAAAGTCGAAGGACAACGGGTGGCGGTGATCGGCGCGGGATTGTCCGCGGTGGACGTGGTTCAAAGCTGCTTGCGCCTGGGAGCCGAGGAAATCACCCTGCTCTACCGCAAGACGGTGGACGAGGCCCCGGCCGGACGGATGGAGATCAAGCTCCTGCGTCAGCGCGGGGTGCGTTGGGTGGAACGAACCTCCCCGAAGCGAATCGTCGGGGATGGTAAAGCCCGGCGACTGGTTTTCACCCAAGGCGAGGAAACACGGGAACAGGAGCTGGACGTGGACTTGGTGGTGGCGGCCATCGGCGAGGTGCCCACCAACCCCTTTCCCAGGGAGCTGCGCCTGGAGGACATTTCCAAGGACGGCCATGGCTGGCTGCAGATGACCAAGTTCGAAGGTGTCTTCGTGGCCGGGGACGTGCTCACCGGGCCGTCCAAGATCGGCCGGGCCATTCTCAGCGGCCTGAAGGCCGCTGAGTCCCTGGACGGCTGGATCAAGGCCCATCCGCTGGATGCGGCCCCCCCCAGAGGGGAAATGGCGGGGGAAACGACCGGGGACACGAAGAACAAGGCGTCCCGGAAGGAGGTGGCCGATGTCTAAGTCCAAGAAAACCCTGTACATCGACTACAACCTGTGCATCGGCTGCGAAAGCTGCGAGGCGGTCTGCGGGTACCTGTACGGCCAGCCCCGGATCCACATGACCCGGACCAGCGACGGAATCACCGTGCCCATCAGCTGCCACCACTGCACCAACCCGGCCTGCCTCAAGGCCTGCAACGTCAACGCCTTTTACCAGGACGACGAAGGCGCGGTCATCCTCCAGCCCAAGGCCTGCGTGGGCTGCATGGTCTGCCTCTCGGTCTGCCCCTTTGCCGCCATCTCCCATTCCCGAACCGGCCCAAATCCCGTGGCCAAATGCGATCTCTGCGCCGAACGCCGGGCCAAAGGGATGACGCCGGCCTGCGTGGAAATCTGTCCCTGCGGGGCGATCTTGTTCGGCTCCCCGGAAAAAATCGAGGCCGAACTGCGCCAGCGGGTGGCCGAGGGCATCGTCCAGTCCCACATGCACCCGGAACGGTTCGGCACCCAGGTCGGACTGCGGGCCATGAAAAAATCCGTGAGCGTGGAAGGTTATGCGGCAGGCACGACGAAAAAGGAGGAAGAACAGAACGGTTGACCGATCTTGGCTGATGCCCTGTCTCCGAGGCAATACTCGAAATCGAAATCGCGATCGAAATCGAGGAAATCAGCTGGTCAAAGAATGACGGGGATACCGATTTCGATTGCGATTTCGACCTTGACTCCTTGAAGAAGCACCTTCGCGAACGGATCGTTTATCGGCTATTTCTCCCGCTCCTCAAAACAGCGCGCAATATACCCCGCTGCCCCTTTTGCGTCCAACGGACAGGAAAACATGAAGCCTTGGGCGTTGTCGCAGCGCAGATCGCGCAGGCAGGACAGCTGTTCCTCCCGCTCCACGCCTTCGGCGATGACCGAGAGCCCCAGAGCCCTGGCCAGGGAGATGATCGAGTTGACGATGTGCGGGTTGCCTTCGGACTGCTCGGTGCCGCTGATGAAGGAGCGGTCGATTTTCAGGTGATCGATGGGCAGCTGCTGGAGATAGCTCAAGGAGGAATAGCCGGTACCGAAGTCGTCGATGGCGATCCGCACGCCCAGGTCCTTGAGCCGTTGCAGCTCCCGGGCCGTGTGGGCCGGATCGTGCATCAGCACGGTTTCGGTGATTTCCAGCTTCAGGGCTTCCGGCTTCAGGTCCAGATCTCGGAGCACCTCGGCCACGTAATCCACGATATTATCCCGCAAGAATTGCAGGCAGGAGACGTTCACGCTCATGGACAGATCGGTGCCACCGGGCAGTTCTTCACGCCATAAAGCCAACTGACGGCAAGCTTCCCGCATTACGAACCGGCCCAGAGGCAGGATCAGCCCGGTTTCTTCGGCCAGAGGAATGAACCGGGAAGGCGGCACCTGGCCCATGGTCGGGTGATTCCAGCGCAACAGAGCCTCGAAGCCCTCCAGCCCGCCGTCGTCCACGCGAATGATGGGCTGGTAGTGCACGGCCAAGGCTTCGTCGCCTACTGCCAGACGCAGCTCGTTTTCCATGTTCATGGATTCCTGCAGTTCCAGGCGCATGGAGCGGTCGAAGAGCAGATTGCCGCAGCGCAGTTCCTTGGCCCGGTACATGGCGATGTCCGCGTCGCGCAGGATATCCTCGGCCCGGGCGTACTCCCCGGAGTGCATGACCACCCCGATGCTGGCCTCGGGCCGGACTTCACCGGAAACCAGCACCAGGGACCGGCGCAGGGTTTCCTCAATCCGCCGGACAATGGTCAGGGCTTCCTCCTCCGAGGCCAATTCCTCCAGAATCAGCGCGAACTCGTCTCCGCCCAGCCGGGCCACGGTGTCCATGGACCGGACGCATCCGGACAGCCGACGGCCCACTTCGATCAACAGGTCATCGCCGGCCTGGTGGCCCAGGGTGTCGTTGACCGCCTTGAACTTGTCCAGGTCCACCATGATCACCGCATAATGGTAGTCCGTGCGTCGTTTGCCCCGCTCCACGGCCCGGGCCAGCCGCTCGGCGAACAGGCTGCGATTGGGCAGGCCGGTCAGGCCATCGTGAAAGGCCTGATGGGTGATCTGCTCCTCAAAGGCCTTACGCTCGGAAATGTCCTGATAAATGAAAACCACGCCCTGAATGACCCCGCGGACCATCAACGGGAAACCGATCATGGACACCGGAATCAGCCGACCGTCCTTGTGGCGGCGCTGGGTCTCGGCCTGCATGGAGTTGCCCGAGAGCACGGCGGCGCGGAAGGTTTCCATGTCGGCCATCAATTCCTCGGGCACGATGAAACCGCGGATGGAAAATCCGCGAATGTCTTCGGCCCGGAACCCGAAAAGCCGTTCAAAGGCCTGGTTGGCGTTGATCACGTTGCGGTCCATGTCCGTGAGCACGATGGCCTGGGGCGAATTGGCGAACAACTGAGTGAACAGTTCCCGCTGGGTTTCCAGGGCCTCTTCCGCCAGCTTGCGCCGGGTGATGTCCACCACGGTCCCCTCGAAGTAGGCGATATTTCCGCGATCATCGTACACGGCCCGGGCATTTTCCGAAATCCAGATCCGGCTTCCGTCTTTTTTGTAAATCTCGGAGACAAAGTCCCAGACCTCGTGATTCTGGTCCATGACCCGCACGAACTCGTCCCGGCGCAGAGGATCGACGTAGAGCTGCGTCTTGATGTCCCGGAAGGCCCGGATCATCTCCTGGGGCGAGGCATAGCCGTAAATCCGGGCCAGGGATGGATTGACGTCCAGATAGCGCCCGTCCGGGGTGGTCTGAAAAATGCCCTCCACGGCATTGACGAAAATGGAACGGTACTTGGTTTCCGCGTCCTGAAGCATTCGTTCCGCCTGCTTGCGGTCGGAGATGTCCACGAAGATGCACCAGGAAAACCGGCGGCCATCGGCCATGGCAATGGAAAACTGGGAGGCGCAGGTTTCCACGGTCCGGCCCCCAATTGCCCGCCAGCAGACATCAACGCCCTGAAAGTCCGCATCACCGCTCCAGACCCGCTCAGCCTGGACATCAAACCCCGTGCATGGCTGCAATATATCCCGCAACCGCGGTTTCGCCTCCCCGGCGGCACGTGCGCCCAGCGGCCCGAACATCCGCTCGAAAACGGCGTTGTGGACGACCATCCGGCCCTCCTGGTCGCGCAGAACCACGGCATTGGGTGATCCGGCGAAAAGCTGCATAAAGGCCTCGGCGCCTTCCGGAAGGTTGGCTTCCATCGCCTCTGGACCGAAAAGAACGGACGCGGTAACGGGAAACGGAGCCAAGGCATCGCCGAAAACACTCCCGACGACGCTTTCGGAAACCCGAACGCCCTCGGCGCTGGATACGGAATGAGTGATTGGATTTGTAAGATTCATGAACATCATGTTACAATTTTGTTTGATTGGTGAATAAACAGGGCGACCAAAACCGATCGCCGCTTAAATCGCAAAAGCCGTGGCCTGACCATGATCCCCGCGGTCCCGTGCGCCGGAAGCGCGGTCGATCCAAGGGCGACACCCGGGCTTCTCTGCAGAGAGCATGCCGAGAAGCCCGGTCTTTCATAGCCGTAACTACTCAGTACATTTTGTGTCCGCTCTTCTCCGGCAATCGGTATCGGGGTCGGCGCTTCGCTATCGGAGTCGGAATCGAAACATGAAGAATTTAGAACGCATCCCAGCGTTTTCGATCCCGATTCCGATCCCGATTCCGACCCCGGCAACAGAATTACTCTCTGTGCTGAGTAGTTACAAACTCATTCGAATCAGGAGAAATCCATGCCGTACGTGAACATCAAGATCACCAGGGAGGGAGCCACAGCGGAACAGAAGGACCTGCTGATCCGGGGCGTCACCCGACTGCTGGCCGACGTGTTGGGCAAGAACCCGGAGACCACGGTGGTGGTCATCGACGAGGTGGAGACGGACAACTGGGGCATCGGCGGGGTACCGGTCACCGCCCTGCGCCGCAAGCGGAAGGAGGGGTGAAATGGCCGAGGAGACCATTTCCTGGCAAGATTTCGAACGGGTGGAGATACGCGTGGGCACGGTGGTGGACGCACGGCCTTTTCCCGAGGCCCGCAAACCGGCCTACATCGTGGAGGTGGATTTCGGCCCGGAAGTCGGCCGCAAACGGACCAGTGCCCAGGTCACGGACCATTACGCACCGGAGGAACTCATCGGTCGGCAGGTGGTCGGGGTAACCAACTTCCCGGTCAAGCGGATCGGCCCGATCCGGTCCGAATTCCTGCTGACCGGCTTCTACCGCCCGGACGGAGGGGTGATTCTGGCCGTCCCGGATAAGCCCGTCCCCAACGGGGCCAAGCTGGGGTGAGTGTTGAAACGAGAGGTCACCGACACCCAGTCAATGTCGACCTCTACGCAACACAAATAACCAACCACCAGCTGTAAGCTGGTGGTTGGTTAGTGACTCAACGTTATTGCTTCGGCTGTGCATCAAACGGCACGCCTTGCTCCCGACCTTGTCCATTGGGTTGCAAGCCCTGACCTGGCTCCGACTCTCCCATTGGGGCTTCAGGCTGCATCAATGAACGCTCCTGGGGTCGCTCCTGACCAGGCGGCAGTTCGTACCCCGGAGGGCTTTCTCCAGGCCTGGCCGGTATTTCATACTCCTCCGGGTCCGGGCCGCAAGCAGATCCCAAAAACATCCCCATTGCCAGAATCAACAAGGGAACGGTCTTTTTACCGAACATCAGCGTTCCTCCATTCAGGTTCACTCCGTTCTACTGCATCTGGTCCAGCTTGGACGCCATCTTTTCCTGCAACTCGGTGCTCACCTGCACTTCCTGCATGACCTGATTATACGTGTCCACGTCCAACCCGCTGTCCTGGACGGCCTGGACCATGGCGGCTCCCGCCTGCTCCTGCATTTGCTGTGCGGACTCCGGATCAGTCACCCCGGCCAGGGTTTCCTGCAATTCCATGCGAATCTCATGAATTTCCAGGTATGCGGTCGCTACTTTTTGAAGCTCGGCATCACTGAATTGAGCCGTGGTTCCAGGTTGCTGCATCATCTGCTGTCCTTCGGCTTGACCAGTTTGGGCGTGAACGCCCACGCTCAAGGCCAAAACGAGCAAACAGGTGAGGGTCGATCCGGTCAGCAGCAAAATTAACTTCTTCATCTTCAAAAACCTCCGAAAGAATTTGAGCCGCAAGGTCATCAAGCGGCATCATCCCTTTTTAAGCATGCACCGTGCCAGAACCGAAACAGTCTCCCTCGCAACCACAAGAAAAATTAAAAATACACATATAATACAAGATATTGACGCATGTTGCCAAACGAAGCGGAAACAATGTCCACCCTGATCGTCCTTGAAATGCGCTCATTTGATATGTATAAAAAAGCCACATGTGCAACTTCATCCCAGTCCAAGCTTAGGAGGATCATGCTCCCTCGTATTCCGGCGTTGTCCGACTACTTCAGTCTGCGTACAGCCCTGGTCATCTCCGTCGTCCTGCCCCTGGCCCTGGCCATGGGGCTGACCGGTTACCTGCTCCTGCAGCTCGTGGAGCGAAATATCGAGCACCGGATGCAAAAGGATCTGGAGCTGGTGGCCAGGGCGCTGCAATTGCCGCTCAGCCACTCAATGGAACTGGACCGCAAAGGCAGCGTCCTGAGGGCCGTAGAGTCCGCCTTTTCCATCGGCAGGGTCTACAGTGCGTATGTGTATGATCGGCAGGGGCGCCTGATCGCCTCGGCCGGGCGAAGCGAACCAACGCCGGAGCAGGACCGGCTGACCGAGCTGGCCGCGGACGGCAAGCAGCGCGGGGAGTACGGACATGTGGCCGGGCGAGAGGTTTTCTCGTACTTCGTTCCGCTGAGCGACTCCGGCGGCAAGGTCAACGGCCTGCTCCAACTGACCCGGCGAAAAAGCGACATCCAGGAGGATGTCCGGGCTCTTCGCGTCCGCGTCGCACTGGGTCTGGGCTTGGGGTTGCTGGGCATGTCCGGGCTCGTGCTCTTCGGGCACCACCGCGCCCTGGGCCGCCACCTCTCCAGCCTGGGAACCAGCATCTCCAGGGTGACCCAGGGGGACCGGGGCCATCGTTTTTGGCCCCACGGACCAGGGGAAATCGTGACCATCGGTCGGCAATTCAACCGCATGCTGGATACCATTGAAGAGGCCAAGGCCGAACTCCGGGAGCGACGCATCAGACAGGTCCAATTGCAGGCCCAATTGCGTCAGGCCGAAAAACTGGCCGCCATCGGGCAGCTGGCCGCCGGCGTGGCCCATGAACTGGGTACGCCCTTGAGCGTCGTCAGCGGCAAGGCGCAACGCGCCTTGCGCAAGGCCGACCTGGACGCCGGGGTCGTGGAGACGCTGCGCGACATTCGCCGGGAAGTAGACCGTATGGAACACATCATCCGCCAGCTTCTGGATTTCAGTCGCGGCAACGCATTACGCAAAAAACCGACCTCCCTGGTGCAACTGATCCGCTCCGCCTTGTCCGCGACAAGCGAAGAAGCCGACAAGCACCGGACTCATCTGGAAACGGCCTTTCCCTTGAACGAGACAAATGAAACCTTCCAGATCAACCTGGATGCGGTGCGCATGGAGCAGGCCCTGGTCAACCTGATCCGCAACGCCGTCCAGTCCGCTTCCGGTGGGCGGGTCGTCGTTTCCTGGGGCAGGGAAGGCGACCAGGCGTGGATGCAGGTGGATGACGACGGTCCGGGCATTGCTGATGAAATAAAATCCAAGTTGTTTGAACCGTTCTTCACGACCAAAAGCGTCGGCCATGGCACCGGGCTGGGTTTGGCAGTGGTTCACGGTATTCTTCGAGACCACGGCGGAGGCATCGATGTCGGCAAGAGTCGGCTGGGCGGAGCATTCTTTCGCATCTGGCTGCCCGTTGACCACCAACCCACGATCCGTGTTGAGGAGAGATGAGCATGGCACCGCGCCAAACAGAGCAGCATGTCGGCGGCAGCAAGGTGCTGGTCGTCGAGGACGATCAGTCTTTCGGACAGCTCCTGAGTCAGGAACTGGACGACCACGACCTCACCGCCCGCTGGGTGGACAATGCCGAAAAGGCCCTGGCCGTAATCCAGGAATGGCACCCGGAGTTGGTGGTCAGCGATCTGCGATTGCCGGGAATTGACGGTCTGGAGCTGTTGCAACGGGTCAGAAGCGAGGAGATGGACAACCCTCCGGACTTTCTCCTGATCACGGCTTTTGGAAGTATTTCCAAGGCCGTGGAGGCGCTCAAGGCCGGAGCCGAGGACTTCCTGACCAAACCCCTGGATCTGGACCACTTCATCCTGACGGTGGTTCGGGTGTTGAAAAACAGGGCGTTGCGCCAGGAAGTTCAACGCATCCGGGATTATCTGAGCCAGGACGCCTTTCACGGCATGATTGGCCAAAGCCCGGCCATGCGCGGCCTTTTCGAGCAGATCGGCCGCGTGTCCCGAGCCGATGGGCCGGTGCTGATCCTGGGTGAGTCGGGAACGGGCAAGGAATTGGTGGCCAGGGCGGTGCATGCGGCCAGCCCGCGAAAAGGGGCGTTTCAGGCCGTAAACTGTGCCGGCATCCCGGAACAGTTGCTGGAAAGCGAGTTTTTCGGCCACAAAGCCGGCGCCTTTACCGGCGCGGGCAAGGCTCGGCGGGGGCTGTTCGCCGAAGCCGAGAGTGGGACCCTGTTTTTGGACGAAATCTCCGAAATGCCTCTCTTCCTGCAAGCCAAGCTGCTGCGCATCCTCCAGGACGGCAAAGTGCGCCCAGTGGGGGCGGACAAGGAGGAACAGGTCGATGTCCGCACCGTGGCCGCCACCCACCGGGACCTGGAGCAGGAGGTCGAGGCCGGAAAATTTCGCGAGGACCTTTTTTTTCGTCTGGAGACATTCACCCTCAGACTCCCGCCTTTGCGGGAACGCGGTGACGATCTGGAGCTGTTGGCCGGTCACTTCCTGCGTCGATTCAGCATCCAAGTGGACAAGAGCATCCAAGGATTTGATCAAAAAGCCCTGGATATTCTTAAAAACTATTCTTTTCCGGGAAATGTGCGCGAACTGCGAAACGCCATGGAACGAGCCGTAACCTTTTGCGACGGGACCACCATTCTACCCGCCCACCTTCCCAGTCGGATCAGGGACGGCGGCAGCCAGCCGACCTTGCAATCAGCCCCGCTCTTGACGGCCATGGCCGCGAGCGGAGAACATCTGCCCACCCTGGCCCAGGCTGAACAACACTACATTCGCCATGTCCTGGACGCAGTGAACGGCAACAAACGCCGCGCCGCCGCCATCCTCGACATCCACCGCCGCACGCTCTACCGGAAGCTCGAGCAGGACTGACACGAACAGAAGCCCCTGCTGATCCAGCCGGCATCACCTGCCTGTTGGCGGACGTGCCGGCCAAGAGTCCACAGCCATGATGGCCGCAGCCTGGTCCGGCGCGGCCGCGATGGTGAAACACACAGTGGTGCCCTGTCCCAGGGAACTCTCAATCCAGATGAGTCCACCGTGCCGTTCGATGAACTGCTTGCACAGCATCAGCCCCAGGCCGGTTCCACTTTCGCCTTCAGTGCCCAGTCGCCTTTTGGCTTCTCCCAGGGCAAAGACAGAGGACAGAACCCGTTCGTCCATACCGATGCCGTTGTCCTGAATCGCCATGGTCACATGTTGTTCGGTCTGCTGAGCCCTGATGACGATTTCTCCGCCGCGCGGGGTGAATTTGAGGGCGTTCAACAGGATATTGCGGATCACGGTCCTGATCATGGGCTGGTCGATCAGGGCACGCAGGTTTTGCGCAATGTCCACGCGGATGCCGATGTCCTTGCCCTTGGCTACGCCTTGGGCCGTGGAGATTGTCCTGTCGACCATATCCTTGAGGTTGCACGGCGTGGGCGAGTAGTTGATGCCTCCCTGTTGCAAGCGCGCCCATTGCAGGAGGTCTTCCATCAATTCGAAGGTGTTTCTGGCGGTCTTATGCAGTTCCGTTGCAAGGAGCCGGAACTCCACTTCGGACATTACCCCAGGTTGGGTGGCCAGCATTTCCATCGAGAGCACGATGCCGGACATGGGGGACTTGAGATCATGGGCAATGACGGCGAGAAGCTGGTCCTTTTCCGCGTTGGCTTGGTGAAGCTGTTGATTGATGTGGTTGATTTTCTCCTCCGCCTGCTTGCGATCCGTGATGTCCTGTATCAGTTCCACCGTATATTCAACCTCGCCGTCCGCATTCAGAATCGGATTGGCCCGACAGTTCATATGTCTATTCAGATCAGGCAAGTATTGCTCCAAGACCACCATTTTTTTCGATAGTATTGCTTCACGGCTTGCACATGGCTGACACATCATTTTACTGCCAATGACTTCGTAACATTTTCTGCCGTAAACCTGCTCCTTGGTCTTGCCAAGAAAACGATATCCGGCCTTGTTGTAACGAATGATGCTCATATCCGGACACTTGACGCTCATGATGTCCGGAATATTGTCCAAAATGGCTTCAAGCAGTGCTGTTTGCTTGCGTATCGCCTCTTCGTCATTTTTACTTTTGGTGACGTCACGGACAATGCCAGCCAAGCTGATGATGCTCCCGCTATCGTCTTTCAGATAGGTGTTGGTCTGGGAAAGCCATCTGACATCTCCATGAGGATCAACAATCCGGTATTCGAAAAAACCAGACTCATCGCCTTCGAGAACGGATTTCCACTGCTCGTTCAAATAGTCGCGGCTTTCAGGATGAATAATCGTGTGGATCAATCCCGGATTGTCATAAAATTCTTCCTGGGCATATCCTGTGACTGCCTTGGCAGAGGGGCTGGCATATTCATATACGCCATCCGGGAGAGTCATTTTATAGATGAAGTCTCCGGCGTTTTCAGCCAGAAAGCGAAACCTTGCTTCGCTCTCTGCCAAAGCGTTCATGGCTTCCATGCGGGAGATCACGCTTCCGAGAATCTCGGCAAGCATTTGGAGCAGGACGATCTGCTCCAAATGCCAGACATGAGGCGAGCGGACGGCGTCGAAGCCCATGAAACCGATCAGCTTCTTCTGGTCACAATATATTGGCAGGCAGAGCAAGGACTGGATGTCCTGGAAATGAAACTCCGTCCTTTCCGCGGCTGCCTCGTCCGGCAATTCGTTCACATCAGGGATATGCACCGGTCGCAGTCCTTTCATGCGACGCATCATCCAAGGAAAGTGGTCTGTGGGATAGTTCTGCATGCGGTCAATTTGTGGAGAGATACCGGAAGCGCACCACTCGTGCGTATTGGTCATCGTGGAGAGGTCTTCGGAAAAGCGCAAGAGATAGCTTCGGTCCACATCGAACAGTTTTCCCAGTGATTCCAGCACGTAGCCAACAGCATCATCGAAGGTATCGCCATCATGAATCAGTACAAAGCGCGAAGATGCTTCAGCCGTCAGGGCGCGGAAGTGATTGTGGAAACGCTGTCGCTCACGAATTTTGACCTTTTTGGTAATATCGCGGACGGTAGCAACCACACTGAGCGGCTTATCCTCCCCTCTAAGGACTGTCGTCGTCATGTACGCCGGAAACGTTGACCCATCCTTGCGGGCATGCCCCAACTCGCCTTGCCACGAGCCGGTTGTGATCAATGTTTCGAAATGAGGAGCGACTTCATGCTCCATCTGCTCCGGAGTGTGGGAGACACTCAGGTGCTGGCCGACGAGTTCTTCAGCAGAGTAGCCGTGCATCTCTGCCCATGCTTTGTTCACAAACCGAAGAACACCATCCATGTCAGCCAAGGCGATACCATCGATGGACTGTTCCACTGCCGCCTTGTACACCAGCAACTTTTCTTCATTTTGCTTGCGCTCGGTAAT
Organism: Desulfonatronum lacustre DSM 10312; assembly: GCF_000519265.1. NCBI lineage: Bacteria > Pseudomonadati > Thermodesulfobacteriota > Desulfovibrionia > Desulfovibrionales > Desulfonatronaceae > Desulfonatronum > Desulfonatronum lacustre. The sequence goes on along the minus strand of NZ_KI912608.1, from coordinate 589,410 downwards.
ATCTTGATGGGTGCCTATCATGCGAATTGCCCGGCCTGATGCATCCCTTGTCACCGCACGGCCACGTCCAAAAATCCATTTCCAGGCTCCATCCCTGGCTTGCATGCGAAATTCGACAGCAAAGGACTCAATTCTATTTTCAATGCAGTCCCTGTTCGCTTCAATGGCTTTTTGCTTGTCCTCCGGGTGGATAAGATCAAGCCATGAGTTCAGATGTCCGGGAACATCGCTGGCCTCATAACCGAGCATCCTGACATAACCCGGACTGTAATAGACTTGGTCCGTCTGAATATCCCAGTCCCAGACCCCGTCACTGGTGGCATCCATGCTTAATCTGAACCGTTCCTCGCTCACCCGCAAATCGTTCTCGATCTTCCTCTGCTCGGCAACGTCCTGAAAAATTCCGGCAATGTCCGTGATAAAACCAAAATAAGACACGACTCTTCCGTCTTGCTCCCTGACAGCTTGTACGTTCCTGCTGCCCCAAAATACCGTCCCGTCACGATGACGGAATCGGCATTCATTTTTAATCGTTGTATCGTGAACTTCCAGGAGTCGCGAGAGTTGCTTTCGATCTTCCGGGTCAACATAGATTTGAGAGGCAATATCCGTAACTGACTCCAACAACACCTCGGGCGACTCATAGCCGAACATTCGAGCCAGGAAGAGGTTCGCCGAGGTGAAGCGGCCATCTAGCGTGGACGTGAAAATGCCGATGGGGGCGTTGTCGAAGATGTTCCGAAAATCTAGGCCGGCAGGAGGTTCGTTATTGCACCTGAGAGGTGGGGTGGCGTACATGGGCAGCTCCATTGTGATTCTGACATGATCAGTTTTTATTTTCGGCCCGTAGGGAGAATGGGAGAAGTCGAAGACGCGGGGTGCCTGGAGAGACTTCTGTTGAATAAGATTTGTGAGATTTTTAGCAAAAAACGACTCAACACGAAACAACCTGCAATGTCCCTTTTGAGGCTCTTTTTCCACTTCATTGAATAAAACATGAAGTGATGAAAACAAGGAACTGTTTCAAGGATTTTGGAGACGCGGAGTTCCTTGATCTGCCACAGGCCGCCGCGTTTCGGCCCTTCCTGAAGCCGGAAATGGATCCTCATCAGCCATGCTTGATTCCCCGGCATGATGAAGGTAGCGGTATTGCCGCACACTAACTGGGTGTTGAAAAAGTCCTTATCCGGCAGTCCGTTCAAAAACCCCAAGTGCAAGGAGCAAAAAAAGTTCAAGGTCGAAGCGTATTTATTCATACGTGAGAGTTTGAACTTTTTGCAGCGACGCAGCAATTGGGAGTTTTTCAACGGACTGCTAAACCTGGAGACGCATTATGGACCCCGCCGCACTGATCCCCGAGGCCCTGCCCATTCCCGTTGCATGGGGTTGGTTCTACGGCTTTTTGCTGCTCACCTTCATCATCCACCTGCTGTTCATGAACGTCATGCTCGGCTCGTCGGTCATCGCCCTGGTCCACCACCTGCGGGGCAAGGCCGAGACCGAGCCGTTGACCGTGGATATTTCCCGGAAGCTGCCGTTCATCGTGGCCTTCACCGTAAACTTCGGTGTGGCTCCGCTGTTGTTCCTGCAGGTGCTCTACGGTCAGTTCCTGTACACCAGCAGCGTGCTCATGGCCGTGTATTGGCTGGCCGTGGTCGGCTTGGTCATGCTGGCCTATGTCAGCGCCTACATCTACGATTTCAAATACGTCTCCCTGGGGGCGCTGCGCACGGTGTTCATCGCCGTGACCGCGGTCTGTCTGCTGGCCACGGCCTTCATTTACACCAACAACATGACCCTGATGCTCAGGCCCGATGTCTGGCCGGGCTATTTTGATCGACCGGACGGGACCTTGCTCAACCTGGGCGATCCCACCCTGATCCCCCGCTACCTGCATTTCGTGGTCGCCTCCCTGGCCGTGGCCGGGCTGTTTCTGGCCCTGCTCTGGCAGCACAAGGCCGCCCGGGGCGAACCCGACGCCCGGCGCTGGGTGACCCACGGCATGGCCTGGTTCGCCTACGCCACCATGGTCCAGGTCGCCGTGGGCATCTGGTTTCTGGTGGCCTTGCCCCAACCCATTCTCCTGCTGTTCATGGGCGGATCGAACCTGCATACGGCCGTCCTGCTGGTCGGCGTTTCCCTGGCCGTGCTTAGCGTGATCACGGCCATGCGCCAAAAGGTCTACCTGACCACGGGCCTGCTGGTAGCCACGGTTTCCGTGATGGTCTACCAGCGCGACCTGCTTCGGGACGCCTATCTCAGCCCGTATTTTCAGGTCAGCGACCGGGTCGTGACCAATGAACAGCTGCCCCTGATCCTGTTCATCATCACCCTGGTCCTGGGGCTGGGGGCCATTGCCTGGATGCTCAAACAAGGCGCGATGGCCGGGAAGGAGGTGCGCTCATGAGTTATCCTGTCTGGGAACTGTATTGGGCCGGCGGCGGCCTGCTCATCGCGGTCATCGCCATCATCCATGTCTTCATCGCCCACTTCGCCATCGGCGGGGGGCTGTTTCTGGTGCTCACCGAGCGCAAGGGCTTACGGGAAAACAACCGAGGCATCCTGGACTACACCCACCGCCACGCCAAGTTCTTCCTGATCGTGACCCTGGTTTTCGGGGCCCTGACCGGGGTGGGCATCTGGTTCACCATTTCCCTGGTCGCCCCGGCGGCCACCTCCCAGCTGATCCACACCTTCGTCTTTGCCTGGGCCATCGAGTGGGTCTTTTTTCTGGCCGAGATCGTGGCCATCTTCGTCTACTTCTACACCTTCGGTAAAATGGAGCCCCGTCGGCACATGCTCATCGGCTGGCTGTATTTCTTCTTTGCCTGGATGTCCCTGTTCATGATCAACGGGATCATCGGCTTCATGCTCACCCCCGGAGACTGGCTGACCACCCGGGACTTCTGGGACGGCTTCTTTAATCCGTCCTTTTGGCCGGCCCTGGCCTTCCGGACCTTCATCGCCCTAATCCTGGCCGGACTCTACGGCTTTGTCACCGCCACCTGGGAAAAGGACCCGGAACTGCGCGAAACCCTGGTCCGGCACTGCGCCAAGTGGCTGCTGGTTCCCTTCGGCTTTCTGCTGCTCTCCGGCTGGTGGTACGTGTCCATCCTGCCCGAAGGTCCCACGGCCATGATCCTGGGCCGCAACCCGGAAATCGTGCCCTACTTCCAGGGCTTTTTGTGGATATCGGCCCTGCTGTTCATCGGCGGCCTGATCATGGCCGTGCGCATGCCCGCGGGGATCAAACGGCCCATGGCCTTGGTCCTGCTGGCCATCGGCCTGTTCTACATGGGCAGCTTCGAGATGATCCGCGAGGCCGGGCGCCGACCCTACGTGATCTACGGCCACATGTACTCCAACGCCATCATCAAGGGCACCGAGGACGCCATCACCCAGGCCGGATACCTCCAGTCCGCCAAGTGGACCCAACACCGGGAAATCACCGAGGCCAACAAGCAGGCCGCCGGACGGGAGCTGTTCCGAGGGCAGTGTTCGTCCTGCCATTCCATCGATGGTCCGCTCAACGACATCCGTCCGCTGACCGCCAAGTTCGGGGTCTTCGGCATGGACGCGATGATCTCCGGCATCGGCCGGGTCTACGAATACATGCCCCGCTTCGCGGGCACGCCCCAGGAACGCGACGCCCTGGCCAACTTTCTGGTTCACGCGGTCCACAAGCGGGAAGCGCCCCTTCCGGATCAAGGGCTGCCTCAACGACCGGAACAAACAGCCGAGGTGACCATCCCGCCCTTTGATCCGGACCAGGACGAGTATGTGCTGCTGGCCTGGTGCAACCTGGGCGAAAAGTGCATCACGGACTGCGACGCCCACTGGTCCCTGCTGCCCCCGGGCAGTACGCTTTACGCCCAGTTGGTCCGCCGGGATTTCCAGCCGGAAATCGTCACCGAGAACGTGGTCATCACCTACACCGCGCCTCCGGGCTCCAGGGACCCGGCCTCCCAGGTGGAGTTCTGGGACTACGCGGACTCCCTGATCGGCAAGGAACTGCCGCGCAACGTGGGGCCCACCGGAATGGGACTGACCGGGGAAATGACCCTCAACCCGACCTTCCGGACCTTCATGGCCAGCGGAATTCCGGTCCTGCCCTATGCGGACGACGGCTCCCTGAATCCCTATCCGATCTTCACCATTGAGGCCCGGAACGCCGAAACCGGCGAGTTGCTGGCCATGACCCAGGCCGTCGCCCCGGTCTCCACCGAGGTGGGCTGTCACAACTGTCACGGCGGAACCTGGCGTCGGGACGGGGCCATGGGCATTGCCGCGGACACGGCCTCGGACGTCCTGGCCGTGCATGACCGTCGCCACGGAACCACCTTGCTGGCCCAGGCCGAACAGGGCAATCCGGTACTCTGCCAAAGCTGCCACCCGGATCCGCTGCTGAACGCCGAGGGCGACCCCCAGCGGCTGAATCTGCCCGCGGCCATCCACGGCTTCCACGTCCACTACCTGCTGGACCGCCCCGGCCCGGAACCCTGCCACGCCTGCCACCCCACCGGGCCGGACAGCTTCACGTACTGCGCCCGAGGGGTCCACGCCAGTGAGGTCGGACTGACCTGCACCCATTGCCACGGCACCCTGGAAGACCACGCCCTGACCCTGCTCAAGGGCGAACAAGAGGCCGGCAAGCCCCAGGCCCAGCGGCTGATGCGCGACCTGCGGCCCCGGGTGGTCAGCACGGTGGACGACATCAACCCGCGCACGCCGTGGAACGACCAGCCGGACTGCCTGTCCTGCCACGTGGACTATGAACGCCCCGTAAGTCGCGACGTTTCCGCCTTCAACGACTGGGTCCGCGGCCCTTCGGGACTGTACCGCCTGCGCACCGACGAATCCGGCCTGATGTGCCAGGCCTGCCACGGCCCCACCCACGCCGAATACCCGGCAGTAAACGCGTTCCACCCGGACCTGGACGCCGTCCAGCCCCTGCAATACCAGGGCAACAAGGGCGTGATCGGCAGCCGTGACAACTGCGCGGTCTGCCACATCGAGGAAATGTACTACGACTTCCACCACCCGAATACGGTGAAGTATTGAGATGAGGGGGAATTGAGAATTCAGGAGTCAGAATTCAGGAGTCAGAACTCAGAATGCAGGAGCCTGTAGGGGCACGGCGTGCCGCGCCCCTACAGGCGGAAAAAACAAAAGGCAGCTCTTGCGAGCTACCTTTTTTAAGTGTTTCATGAGGCCGTCAGCCACATGAAAGCTTGTTCATTTTTTCGCAAATCAAAACGGAATGAAGGGCAAACCTCCGGGCACTCCACCTCCTGAATTCTGGCTCCTGGCTCCTGAATTCTGACTTCTTCCCTTTATCTCGCGATCATCGCCCGCAGGATGTCCGCGCAGCCTTCGGCGTTGTGACTCATCTCGTGCATGTATTCGAAAAAATGCAGAAGTTGGAAGACGTCCTTGAATTCCATATCCGCGCTGAACAGTTCGCGAAACAGCAAGGACTTCATCTTGCGCACGTCGTTGTGCTGGCTGCGCACGGCCCGGTAGCCGTCCTTGACCGCTTGGCGGTCCGCGAAGTCCGTGTGCAGTAGCCGGATGGTCCCTTCCAGAGCCGGCTTGAGCAGTTCCACGGTCCGAATCGCGCCCTCGACCATGGTCAAGCCGCCGGTGCGCAAGGTTCCGGGGATCTTCACCGTATGGATGTTCAGCCAGTCCAGAGCGTCCTGGGCCGAGTCCAGGATGTTGTCCTGGGCCCGGGTGTAGTTCAGAAACAAGGTCTTATCCACGGCCATGAACAGACCGCGGGGCAAATGGTTGCGGGTGTTGCGCTTGATCTTGTCCGCCTTTTCCTCAAGCTGATCCAGTTCCTGCTTCAAAAGCTGGAACTCCTTGCACGCACTGCCGCCACCAATATAGCACAACAACGACTCGTTGATGATCGTCATGGCGGCTTCCACCTGACTGTAGTGCTCCAGCAGACCGTCCATGGGCGAACGCCCGCCAATCATGCTCAAAAAAGGAATTCGAACCCGCATACGTCACCTCGTGGGCGTGCGGCCCGCTCTTAATACACGGACCATCGTAATAGTTGAAAAATAACAATGGACGTAAAGGCGGCGATTGGAACGGTCAGCAACCAGTACATCACAATTTTCCCCAAAACCCGAAAATCCACCGCGGCAAAACCTCTTGCCAGGCCGACTCCAACCACACCGCCCACCGTAGCATGGGTGGTGGAAACCGGCATCCCCAGATTCGAGGCCATCAGAACCGTGGTGGCCGCACCGAAGCCCACGGAAAAACCGCGGGTGTTGGTCAGCAGAGTGATCCGTTCCCCCACAGTAGACATGACCCGCTTCCCGAGCACCATAACCCCCACGGCAATGCCCATTCCTCCAAACAGCAAAAGCCAGAGAGGCACCTCGGCCGTGGCCGCCAAACCTCCGGTTCGGGCGATAACCCAAATAGCCGCCACGGGCCCGATGGCGTTGGCCACGTCATTCGCCCCCAGGGACAGGGCCATGTAGCAGGCCATGCCGATCTGCATCCGCCGAAACAGTTCCTCCATGGATTCCGGCCCCTGCTCCACGCCGTGCAGAAGTCGGCCCACCACCAGGTAGCCGACGCCCCAGACCACCGCAGCCACGACGCAAGCAAAGCCGAAAATGGCGTAGACGCTGATTCCAAGGGCCTTGCCCATGGGCATCTTCAGCAAAAAGGACGTCATCACCAAAACCACGGTCATGGCCAGCCAAAAAGGGGCCCATAGCTTGGCGTTGCGGACAAAGTCCCGAGCACTCAAGACTTTTTTGCGAATGTGCGAAAAGACCAGGTAGGCCAGCAAAGCTCCAAAAAACGGTGAAATGATCCAGGACAGCACAATGCCGACCATTGTGCCCCACCGGACTACCTCCGGCCCGCCCGCCACGAACCCGAAACCGAGAATGCTCCCGACGATGGAATGGGTGGTGGAAACCGGAAAGCCGAACAGCGTGGCCAGAAGTACCCACAACCCGGCAGAAAGCAACGCCGCCAACATCCCCAACATCAGGATATTTTGATCCGGAATCATCTCCGGATTGATAATCCCCCTGGAGATGGTCGCGGCTACGTTGGCGCCGAGAAACACGGCGCCCGCGAAAGCCAGAGTGGAAGCAATCAGCACCGCCTGTTTGACGGTGATGGCCCGTGAACCCACGGAGGAGGCCATGGCGTTGGCGGCGTCGTTGGCGCCGATGCTGAAGGCCATCAGCAGGCCTCCGACAACAGCCAGAATCAGGACGATGGTGACGAGGTCCATTATGTATGGGGTAGGTTATGTTCCGGAAATGTTTCGAGCTTTATGATCGGCGCTCCGACTCCAGCTCGTTGCGGCTCAAGGGTATCCGCCGTAAGATGTGGAAAAAAGCTTCAAGAACGGCCATGGAGAAACCGCCAAGTATAGAATCTTCACCTGTTTGTCAAAATATCGTCAACATCTTGTAACAAAGGTCCTGTAGCAGAAGATCGGTTCCTTCCGCGGACCTGGCTTGGCTCTCAACAAACCTTCCAGGTCGTTCCCAGGTCGTCCCAAGTTGTCACGGCATCTCCCGACCTGTTTTTTGCTTTAACCATCAATTATCAACGTATCGGGCGCAGATACGACGTCTCGCCCGAACTCCTTGAGGCCCGCCATGGCGAAATCATCCCTGCGTTTTCGAATTCTGGCCCTGTTCTGGGGGTTGTTACTGGCCGTGTTCATCCCCATGTACGTCTTCCTGGCCCAAACCGTCCGCTCAGACCTGATCGACCACGGCCAGGACCGGGCCCAAAAATTGCTCAACGCCACCTGCTGGCAGTTCCTCTCCGCGGGATTTCACGGCGATGAAGCCGCGATGCAGGCCTGGGCCACCGAGATTGGGGGACGGATGGACGTCCGGTTGACCTATACCGTCAATGGCCGGGTCGCGGCGGACAGCCATGTCCGGGCCGACCGCCTGGCGGAGGTGGAAGACCACGGAACGCGCCCGGAAATCATGGTCGCCCGGGAAGGCCGCGTCGGCACGGACATCCGGCTGAGCGGCACCATCGGCAGGGACTTGATCTATGTCGCCCAGCGCTGTCCCATGGGCGACGAAACCGCCGGAGTGCTGCGCATCGCCCTGCCCCTGTCCAACCTGTACGACCAAGTGGACATTCTCAAGAAGCGCTTCTTCATCATTCTCGGAATTTGCCTGATCGTCTCACTGCTGCTGAGCTTCTGGTTCACCCAGACGATTTTCTCCTCCATCAGGCGGCTGATCAATCTGGTTTCCGATGTGGGCAAAGGAGCCTATGACCGCCGCTTGCACGTCGACCGGGGCAGCGAATTCTCTCCCTTGGCCGAGGCCGTGAATACCATGGCCGAAGAAATTTCCCGGCACGTGAACCACATGGAGGAACAAAAGGCTCAGCTCGAAGCCCTGTTCAACGGCTTGAGCGAGGCCGTGCTCACCCTGGGGCAGAATGGACGAATCGTTTCCGCCAACCCGGCTTTTCGCAAATTCTTCCCGAAATTACAGAAACTGGAAGGCAAAACCATCCTGGAGGCCACTCTGGAGCCGGAACTGGCCTCAGCCATGGAGCGCGTCCTGCACGGCATGTCGGACCAGGAAGAACGCCTGTTGCTCCATCGCCCCGGCGGGAACGAACTTGAAGCCAGAATCAACACTTATCAGGACCCCTCCGGCGGTCAACGAGCCGTGCTGGTGGTCCAGGACGTCAGCCTGCCCAGGCGGATGGAGAAAATTCGCAGGGACTTCGTGGCCAACGTCTCCCACGAAATGCGCACCCCGCTGACATCCATCAAAGGCTACACCGAAACCCTGCTGGGCGACCCGCCGCCGGACCCGGAAACCGCCCGCTCCTTTTTACGGATCATCCAGCGCAATGCCGAACACATGGCGAACATCGTCACGGATCTGCTCAAACTGGCCCGCCTGGAGGCCGAGGCTCCCAGCAACACCCTGGAGATCATGGACGCCGCCGAGTCCTTGCGCTCGGCCATGGAGATGTGCGCCCCCTTGGCCCAGGGCAAGCAAATCCGGTTCGAAAACAATCTGGAGTCGGGCAGGAGCCAAAGAGGCGCTCCAGGAGGTGCCCCGGAAGGTGCATGGGTGCTTGGCGACAAGTCCCGGCTCGTCCAGGTTTTTCAGAACATTCTGGAAAACGCCATCCGATTCAGCCCCGAAAAAGGCAAGGTGACCATTTCCTGCCGTCCGGATGGCGAATACATGGTCTTCGCCATCCGGGACCACGGCGCCGGGATTCCCCGCGAACACCAGGAACGCCTCTTTGAACGGTTCTACCGCCAGGACGCGGCCCGTAGCGAGGGCAACGGCGGAACGGGCCTGGGGCTGGCCATCTGCAAGCACATCGTCCGCCACCACGGCGGCCGAATATGGGTGGAAAGCATCCCGGGCGAAGGCGCGACCTTTCTGTTCACCCTTAAGGCCGCGCAGCAAGGCAGGAAATCCGGGGCGAGTTGATCAGGATACTCGCCCATCTTCCTTGCCGGGGGTCAGCAAGAGGCCGGACGGCCCCCCCTTTCCGCGGACGGCAGATGCACGGCGAGACGCTGGATGTCCTCCAGATAGCCCCGCCAACCGTGGAGATAAAAGGCCAGGGCGCGAGAAAAGTTCTTGCCCACCAGGCCGTCCAGAAAGAGCTGGGAGATATCCCGTTCGCGCTGGAGCACATATTGGGAGAGCAGAAAAACCCGTCGCTCCTCCTGGCTCATCTGGCGCATCAGCCGTTCCAGTACATGCCGCGCCCGGGGCTGATACATCCAGAAGTACATCAAATCCAGGGCATTAACAATAACAGCCAGGTTCAGACTCTCTTCCTCCCTTGTCGCCGCGCAGACGAAACGCTCCGGTTTTTCCAGGACGCTGAGCACTTCGGTATCCGGATGCCGCAGCTCCAGGCCGGCGTACACGTCGAACATCCGGCGCAGTTTGGCCGCGTAGTCCAAGCTCCGCTCCCGAAAGTTCACGGCTCGGTCGGCCAGCCCCTCAATGAACCCGGCCACGATGTCCGAGGCCAGCTTGGAAATGACCGCGGCCCAGTTCTGAAGCACCACCCCCACCGCCGGCACGCCGGCCGCCCCCAAGGCAAAGCCGAGCAGAAAATTCAGAATCAAGGCCAATGGAATGGAGAGTATCGTCCGGAACAGGTTGCCCACGGCCGCGGCCTTGGGCAGTCCGCGAAACAAATTGTGCCCGGCCAGGTACAGCCCGTTGACCACCGCCATCACGGCATACAGCGCCATCGGCCCGGACTCGGCAGTGATCCCCATCCCCCGATCCAGAAGCATGGTCTTGACCAGCAAATCCAACAGCGGCACCGAAAACCCGGTGTACATCAACGAATCTGAGATCCGATTCCATTTGACGTATTCGCTCCAGTGCAAAAACGGAGTCCGCCGTAATCCCCCGGCCCCGAGCACGGCCTGGATAATGTTGCGCACCCCGGTGATCCCGAACCAGATCAACGCCCCGAAGTACGCCAGCACCCACCAGTCCTTGGTCAGAGCAAAGGTGGCGAAGGCCGGAACAAAGCCGCACAGAATTTTCAGCAAATTCTTAAGATGCGTGTTCAGGTAGCGCGAATGCGGGCGCTCCTTGGCCTTGGACGTGGCGGTGCAGTCCAGGCGCAGCTTCTTTTCCTCCTCGCTGGCGTACCCGCCCAGCAGGCGAATATTGCTTTGGTCAGGCGGAACGCAACGATATCCTTCCACCAGCCACTCCTCGCTTACCGGGCGAAGCAGACGACGCGATAAGCTTCGCGTAACCTGCTCTCCCAGGCCAAAACCCAGACCCAGGCACCGGCTTTGCCCCTGGTTGCGGCGACCAAGGCTGTACGTCCGGCGCAGAGCCACATCGATCCGAATGGGAATGCACCGCCTGCCGTTTCCGGAAACGCAGGCTCGCGAAGATTCCTGGACCGTTCCGAGAGCGTTCAAGGGAGTGCTTCCATGGGCGGATCCAAGCCTGTTCTCGGGCTCGCCGCGGAGGTGTTCCACCTGCCGTCGGCTCTTCTTGGGCAGCGTGTCCACCACGACCAGCCCCATCCCCGGAATCTTGGCTGATCCGCCGGTGGAGTCCGTACCGATGCGCGACTTGAGCATCGTGTTCCGGTAATACCCCCGAAAATGCTCCAACTCCTCAAGAATTTTTCGTAGCGCAGCCTTTTGGCCCGAATCGCGTTCCGGGTCGCCCTCCACCCGGTGCACGATGTCCATGACCAGACGCTTCAGGCGCACGGCATTGCCGGAATTGAGGGCGGCTTGCAGTTCCAGGATGCGGACGTGATCCGGACATCGCCCATACACGGCATCCTTGAAATTGAAGGATTCCAAACGAGTAATCCGGCCCCGGGCTTGATCCAACAGTTCCAGGACATCTTCGGCCCACAGTCCGCTGAGCCCCAGCGTGATCCGGAATCGGGCGTGCAGGCGCTCCAAACGGGCCAGCAGTTCCGGCAGGGACGCCCGCAACAATGACGGGGCCTGGTCGTCATCCGCCGGCACGAACGGGTTGAAAAGCTTGGGATTTCGAGCAGGGCGCAGATAGCCCTCAATCACGGCCTCGGCGTCGAACCGATTCATATCCTCGGCCAGCTCCATGGCGGCCCGGCGTTGGTCGTCCCCGCCAAAAGCGCAGCATTCGTGCAAATCGTCCAGTCGCTCCCGAAAGAGCGACAACAGGGAATCGTGGATCAACTTGCCCAGGTGGTGCAAGGAAGGTTGTCCGGTGCCGACGAGATGCAGCAGGTCGTCCCTGGACAGCTCGGGCATCAGCACGCCGAAACGACGGGTGATCTCCAGGCGGTGGGTCTCGTTGAAGGCGTCCAGGACCGCGAAGACATAGGCCTGTTTGAAATCGGAAGCACGGCGGCCCTCGTCCATGAACTCCTGGACATCCGGTTGGCGGATGAACCCCAGAAAATCACGGGTGTCCGTGAAGCCTCGCGGCGTCCAGATCAAGCGAAGATACCTTCCGCGAAACCGCGGCGAAAATTCCAGCCCGACCCGAACGTCCACCTCCATGATTTCAGCCGCACGCATCAGTTCCTCGGCCACCTCCGGAGTCAGGGAGTTGTAATAGATCACCCGCAGCCGTCGGATGCCCTTGATCCAGGCGTCCATGATCAGGTGGGTGGCGGATTTACGGCCCTTGGTGTTGGCGTCGTGGACATGATCGTCAAAGGCGATCTGGTTCCAGGCCTCCGGCATTTCCACCAAATGGTACTTGCGCAACTGACGGGCAATGGCCCGAGGGCGTCCAGTGGCCGCGTCCCGGAAATCCCGTGCGAGTTGGAGTTTGGCGCTCTCGTCCTCGGCCCGAACCAGCTCCTTCATGATCTGCAGCAGCACCCGAGCCGTATTGTTGCGCAGCGCCACACCGGACATGGAGAAAATTTCCTCCCGCAACGCCTGCAGGGTGCGCAATCGCTCCTCAACGTCGCTGCGCTCCAGGGAACGAAACAGCCGAACCACGGCGTAGGCCACCCGCAACCCGGTGCTGGCGGCCATCTCCTTGATACCGTGAGGATGCAGGTACGGCGTGAGCAAGCTCTTCAAGTTCGGCTCGTCTTCGCCCTGCAGAACATCGTTGACGATGGCCAACAGCTCGAAGTCCTTCCGGTCGAAATAAAGACGGTCCACAAAGGTCGACAGCTTCACGAAATATCCATGAAATGTTGAAAAATTGGCAAAATCGAAAAACGACGCACTTTCGTAACCTCAATGTAACAATATCCGGAACAATGCACAATTCCGCCGCCCTGTATCTTCAAGCCTTTCCATCTTGATCATGCCCGCCGTTCAAAGTAGTGTCGCATGTGGATCATCGCTTGAAATAACGGTCCGACAGGAAACGTCATCCTGACTCACAAACCGAGACAACCCGGAGAAAATCATGAACACTTTTCGACGTACGATCATCGTCATGGGGCTGACGGCTTGGCTCTGCTCCTTCCTGGCCCTGACCCAGGTCATGGCCCAAGCCCCCCCTGAAATGGAAAGCGAATCCCAAACCTACAGCGAGGAAGAAATCCGTAATCAGGTGGAGGGCTTTTTCGAAGGGACCACCGAAGGGTTGGCCGACATCCTGAACAGAGTATTCGCCGACCAAGGCCGTCCAACCGGATTCATCAAGGGCGACGAGGCCGGCGGGGCCTTGGTGGTCGGGCTGCGTTACGGCAAGGGGCAGTTGCAGCTAAAGGGGCAATCCCCTGTTGACGTGTACTGGCAGGGGCCGTCCATGGGCTTCGACGTTGGGCTGCATGCCGCGAAGGTCTTCACCCTGGTCTACAACCTGACCGACCCCAACCTGATTTTCCAGCGTTTCCCAGGGGTGGACGGCAGTGTCTACGTCCTCGGCGGGTTCAGCATGAACTACCAAAAGAGCAATGAGATCGTCCTCGCGCCCATCCGCACCGGTGTCGGCCTGCGCCTGGGTGCCAGCGTGGGCTACCTGCACTACACGAGACAGGAGCACATCAACCCGTTCTGATGCCGTTCCGGGCTCGGCACTTATGACGGAAGCGTATTTACCGCGCTTCTGAACAACCGGTCGGGCCCACACGAAAGATAACCCCATGCCCGCTTTTCTCGACCGCGTCGCTTCGACCATCGCCACCCTCGGACCGTTCGGCCTTCTGCCCAAGGCTCCGGGGACATGGGGCTCCCTGGCCGCGGTGGTCGCCGCTCCATGGCTGTTCATGCCGCTGTCTTTTTCCCTGCGCGTGCTGGTACTTGCGGGTGTGCTGGTGGTCGGGACCTGGGCCGCGGCCAGGGCCGAGCGGTTATTCGGACGCAAGGATCCCGGATGCGTGGTGGTGGACGAGTTGTTGGGTCAGTGGTTGACTCTGCTGCCCTTTGCCGCGCTGACCCCCCTGCAACTGGCCGCGGGCTTCGTGTTCTTCCGAGTTGCCGATATTCTCAAACCCTGGCCGGTTCGCACGGTGGAACGGCGGGTTCCCGGAGGGCTGGGGGTGATGCTCGACGACGCGGTGGCCGCGCTACCGGCGGCGACCCTGCTCTGGCTCGTGGTTTTGCTGACATAGTCGCAATACAGACAGGACTGGCACGCATAGCCCCCACGCCGAATAAAAAACGCCGCCGGGCAACCCCGGCGGCGTTTTTTATTCGTGGTCGGTTCAAGAACCTTTCACATTCCTACATATCAAGTATCCGGAACTGCGCGCGACGGTTCTGGGCCCAGGCGGTCTCGTTGCTGGCCGGATTCAAGGGGCGTTCCTTGCCGTAGCTGACGATCTGCAGTCGATTGGGGCTGATGCCCAAAAGGACCAGGAACTCATACGCGGCCCGGGCACGGCGCTCACCCAAGGCCAGGTTGTACTCGGAGGTGCCTCGTTCGTCGGTATGACCTTCAATCAGCAGGCGGACATCCGGGTTTTGCTTCAGCAACTCGGCCTTGGTCTGCAAGACTTCCCGAGCGTCCGAACGCAGGTCGTATCTGTCAAAGTCAAAATGAATCATGTTCGCGGTGATCATTTCAGCCACCTGGCCCAACCGGGCCCGTTCCGATTCGGAACGCTCCCTGGCCAAACGCTCTTCAGCCAGTTGCTGCTCCCGCAGTCTGGCCTCTTCCCGCAGTCTCGCCTCTTCAGCGGCCTGTTCGGCACTGACGCCCACCGGGCTCGAATCAACCTGCTTCTTGGCGCAGCCAGACCCGAAGGCCAGCATCATGGCCAGGATCAGCCCCAATCCAACAACCCAATTCCCCCTCATACCTTTTCTCCTTAAAAAACTGTTGATGAAAAAAACGCATCACGGTTGCCGCGTCCAGGCCGGCGACGCGAACTCTCCCTCGCCCAGGGGCACCAGCCGGGCCTCGTCGCCGTTCCGGGTGGTCAGATAAATCTTGTACTCCCCACTCCGATTGGAACTGAATGCAATAAAATAACTATCCGGTGCCCAAGCCGGACTGACATCATTTCTTGGCCCAAAAGTCAACTGCCGTTCCCTCCCCGTAAGCAGGTCGTGCATAAAAATTCTATGCCCTTCGCTGGTTTGGCGAGAAAAAACCACCAGTCGCCCGTCCGGGCTCAGGCTGGGATTGGTATTGTAGGTCCCCTCGTACGTAACCCGGCGGGACTCCCCGGAGGCAATGTCCACAACAAAAATATGAGGATTTCCGAGCCTGCTGGAAACATAAGCCATTTTCGAGCCCGTAGCGTCGAAACTCGGCGAAATATCGATGGCCCAGCTCTGAACCACTCTTGGGCCCATGCGCAGATCCTCGGAAAGCTGGTAAATGTTCGGACTGCCTTCCGGATTCAAGCTGACGAAAATATTGCCTCTGTGGTCGAATACCGGAGAAATCACACTGTTCCCAGGCAGTTGAACGCGTCGAACGTCACCGCTTTCCTTGTCCAGAATCCCCAGATAATGCCGGCCGTCTTTGATCAGGGTGAACACCAGTCGTCGTCCGTCCCTGGACCAGGCCGGGCTCATGCTGATGCCCCCCAGGCTGGTCACCTGACGCATCCCCTGGCCCAGGGGAGAGGAGGCCCAGATTTCCTTGTTCTCTCCGTGGGTCCGGACCACCGCCAAGGTGGAACGAAAAAAATCCCCCTGCCCGGTCAGTTCCGCCATGAGGTCCGCGCAAAACCTGGCCGCGATCTCGGGCAGATCCGCCGGGGTCGCCCCAGTGTAGGCCTTGCCCAGAATCAGCCGCTGTTCAAAGGTCTCGAAGACCCGTAGCTCCACCGGACCGCTCGGACCGCCCCATCCGGCGGTAAGCACGAGATCGACCCGTTCCAGCCGAAACCGACGGAAATCCATGTCCTGGGCCGTGACTCCGGGCAGCACGTCACCTCCCAAGATACGGCTCCCCGGAATCAGCCGCAAAAACGGCATGAATCCGAGATAATCCTCCAGATATCCGGCAAGAGTATCGGCCTCGGCCGGAGGCTGCTGTCCCGCGGCCAGTCCCAGGGGCTTGGCCATGACCATGTTCAGTTGGGACTGCCCCGGGCCGAAGATATCGATGCTCAAGGTTTGTTGCGCGCCGACGTCTCGGACCGAGAAGACCACGCACGACAGGATCAACAAAAGCAGCGCCAAGCGTCGCGGGTCAGATACATGAAACAAGTGCATATTTGGTTACAACTCCTGAAGATTGAACGTGATGCGGACGGTACGCAAGTCGGGACGAGGCGGAGGCGGCAGTTGCCCGGTCTCCTCCACTGCTCGTTCCGCGGAGGCGTCGAAACCGGAATGCCCGGAGGAACGCACCACGCGGCTGCCCAGGACACGACCGTCCCGGTCCAGGGAGATATCCAGCACCGCGCTGAGATCCTGTCGCGAAGCGCCCTTGGGGAACCGCCACTGGGCCTTGACCCGATTCTCCACCATCTGCGCGTAAACTTCCAACAGCCCCCCGTAACCACTCCCGGCCTGTCCGTCCGCACCGCCGGAACCGGTGGCCCCGCTTTGGCGCAGGCCGGCCAGGGCCTGATCTCTTGCATCCGGCTGGGCCCGTTGTGCCACATCCCGCTGCACGGCCCCAAGGGCCTCGGCCATGACCTGCTCCCGGGTCGGTTCGGTCCGAGCGGGTTGTCGCGGTGGCTCTGGTTTGGGAGGACTCGGAGCGGGTTTCGGTGGTTCGGGTTTGGGTTCCGGCTTGGGTTTCGGTGGTTCGGGTTTGGGTTCCGGCTTGGGTTCCGGCTTCGGCGCCGGTTTGGGTTCGGGGGTCGGTTTGGGCGGCTCCGGGATGGGGACCTCAGCCTTGGGCTGCGGTGGCGGCGGCGCGGGAGGCGTCACCGCCGGCTTGGGCGCGGGTTTGGGTTGTTCCTGGGCCGCCGGGACCGGCGGCGCGGGAGCCGGGGCGGAAGGGGCCAAGGGAGCGGGACGCCCGGGAGCGGGCGGATCAAGGCGGACCAAATCCACCTGATAGACAACGGGCTTGCTCAGATCGACCCGGATCTGCTTGCTGGAAGACAGCTGGAACAATCCAAGCCCCAGCACGCCGACATGCAGAAGCAGGGACAACCCAAAAACCAGAATATGTGTAGGAATGCCCACCCTCACCTCGAAAATCGCCCCGTATTGGTAACCGGCTTATGGTTCCCGAGGCTCGGACTCGGCTACGATGCCCAGCCGCTCAACGCCGGCCTCGCGGGCTTCGGCCATCACCTGGACCACCAGCCCGTAAGGCACGTCCTTGTCCGCGCGCAGATAGAGAATTCTGTCACGGGTCTGGATCAAGCGCTGGACATGCTCACCCAGCCCGCCCAAGGCCACCTCGTATTGATCCAGAAAAATGGAGCCGTCGCTTCGGATGGTCAAGACCAAGGTGTCTTCGTCCTGCGGCAGGGTCTGCACGGTCCGGGTCTGGGGTAGATCCACCTCCAGCCCCTCGGTCATAAAGGGCGCCGTGGCCATGAAGATCACCAGCAATACGAGCATGACGTCGACGAACGGGACCACGTTCATCTGGTCCATATATCCTTGACCGGTATGGCCTTCCATAACTTTCTCCTTGCCCGGGAGCGCCTAGATTTCGTGTTCCGCCAGCCCGTTCTCCTCGGGCTCCAACTGCCCGGAAACCCAGGGCAGCTCACGTTGAACCCGGTTCAAGAACGCCCCGGCGAAATTGATCAGCTCCACCTCGATGCTGCCCAGCATTCCCCGAAAGTAATTGTAGGCCACGGACGCGGGGATGGCCACAGCCAAGCCGATGGCCGTGGCCACCAGCGCTTCGGACAAGCCCGGGGCCACGGTGGCCAGGGAAGCGCTGCCCATCTGCCCGATGGCATGGAACGAATGCATGATCCCCCAGACCGTGCCGAACAGCCCGATAAACGGGGCCGAACTGGCGCAGGTGGCCAGGAACGAGAGCGAGGAAGCCAGATTACGCATGGTGCTGCTGACGTTTTGACGCAGGACGCGGCGGAGGTTGTCCATGGCGATTTTGCTCTTCTGGGCCGCGGGCATGGTGGCCCCTTCCAGCCGCTTCAGTTCGGCCACTGCCTGGTAGGCCAGGGGGTAGAGCGGCGAGTCCGCGCCGCGAGCCAGGATATGAACCGCTGACCCAAGGTCCGGGGCGCTCTGAAAGCGCTTGAAGTCCACCAGGGCCTGCTGCTTGGCCCGGCGCAGAATCATGATCTTGTAGAAAATGATGCTCCAACTGGCCAGAGACATGCCCACCAAGAGCAGCATCACCAGTTGCACCACGATGGTCGCCTGACGGACCAGATCCCAAATGCCTGTCTGCGGAAGAAGCTCCATGAATGAATTTCCTGTACCTGTTTGTGATTATTGATGCCGTTTCGCGCGTCCGCTCAAGTCCGGTTCAAACTCCTGACTCCTGAACTCAATCCCCCTCCAACCGTTCCACCAGCTCCGGCAGGCACTCTTCGGCCGGCAGGTCCAAGCGAACGTCGGCCAGATCGCCGTAACTGGTCGGCCCCAGGTTGATCTCCACCACCCGACCGCCTCCGGCCTTGACCTGATAAGGGATGATGTTGGCCGGAGCCACGTCGCCGGAGGTGCCGATAATCACCGCCAGATCGGCCCGGTTGCTCCAGCGCTGGCTTTCGGTCAAGGCCGCCTGGGGGATGGCCTCGCCGAAAAAGACCAACGACGGGCGGACCACGCCGCCGCAGGCCTCGCACATCCAGGGCAGGTCCGCGGAGGTCAACCCCTCAGCCGCCTTGGTGGAATAATCGCGCCGACAGGCGTTGCAGTAAAACCCACGGCAGTTTCCGTGAAACTCGATCACGTTGCGCGTGCCGGCCTGCTGGTGCAAACCGTCGATGTTCTGGGTGATCACCACGTCCAGCCGTCCGGCCTGCTCCAGCCGGGTCAGCGCCAAATGAGCCGGGTTGGGCGCGGCGTTCCCAAACATGGTCAAAGCGTCCAGGAGAAACTCCCACACCGCCTTGGGGTTGCGTTCCAGGCCCCAGGTGCTGGCCACCACGTTGGCGTCGAACCGGGACCACAACCCGCCGGGGCTGCGAAAATCCGGAATCCCGCTGGGCACGGAAATCCCGGCCCCGGTCAACGCGACGACGCTCCGCGAGGAACGCCAGATATCGGCTGCCTGGTCGATAAGGTTGGACATGGTGGTGGGGGTTCAGGGGTTCAACGGTTCACGGTTCAGGGGTTGAGCCCTCATCCCTCTCCCTTCCGCCTTCCCCTGTCCACCAAGGCCCACGAATTGGCCTCGGCTTGCAGATATTCGTCCTGGGTCAGGCCGGCACCCAGGGCGACGCGGCGGCGCTGGTCGCGGGAGATCAGATCCCCAGGGGCGTGGGCGTCGTTGTTGATCACCAGTTTCGCGCCGAAGCGGCGGGCCATGGCCGCCACGTGGCCGTTGGTCAGGCTGTGGCCCTTGCGGGTGGTGATTTCCAGGTGCACGCCCCGCTCGGCGGCCAGTTGGGCCTCCTCGGGGGTAATCAATCCGGGGTGGGCCAGGATGTCCACTCCGGCTTCGATGGCCGCCAGATTCGTGCCCAGTTCCACGGGTTCGACAATGGTTTCGCCGTGGACGACCACCAGTTCGGCCCCGTTCATCCGGGCCGAATCCGCCAAGCGGGCTATCAATCCGGGAGGAACGTGGGTCAATTCCACGCCCAGCAGGATGTCCAGCCCAAGGTACGTCGCGCCCTGGGCGGCCACGCGGCCAACGTTTTCCAAGACCAGAAACAGATTGCTGGCATCCACGTGATCGGTGAAGGCCATGGCCTGGTACCCGGCGGCCTTGGCCCGTCGGGCCAGTTCCGTGGGCAGCAGGGCTCCGTCGCTGAACAGGGTGTGGGTGTGCAGATCAATCATAAGCGGATCACATTTTGTATTTGGTGTCGTCAATAGTGTATTTTTCCAGGATCTCATTCCATTGCTGGGCGTCCTCGGTCTTCAGAACCGCCTGGTACCGGTTTTCGCGCACCTCCACGATATGGGCCAAAACCTCCTCGCTGACCCGGATCGGCACCTGGGCCCGCAAGCCCAGGGCGATGGCGTCCGAGGGTCGGGAATCGATCCGCTTCAGTGACTCTCCCTGAAGCACCTCGATTTCCGCGAAATAGGTGTTGTCGTGCAGCCGGACCACGTCCACGTTGCGCACCTCGCCGCCCAGAGCCTCGATGGCCTGGAGCAGCAGATCATGGGTCATGGGGCGGGGCAGACGAACATCGTTGAGGACCATGGAGATGGCCACGGCTTCCATGGCCCCGATCCAGATGGGCAGAACCTGTTTATCCGACTTGTCCTTGAGGATCAGCACCGGAACCTGACTGTCCTCGTCCAGGGCCAGTCCGTAGATGTGCATTTCAATCATCCGTCCTCCTCCATGCATCCCCACAGCGAATGCTTTTTGGCCTCCCGAATCCGCACCGGAACGACGCTCCCGATCAAATCCCGCGGAACTCCCGACGTTACGGGAAAATTCACGGTCTGCCCGAATTCATCTCGCCCGCGACAGCTCGGGAGGTCTTCCGACGTTTTCTTGCTCTCGCCTTCCACCAGTACCTCGACCCGGCTGCCGACCATCCCGCGCAGCCACTGCTCGGACAGTTCGGCCTGCACGTCCTGCAGCTCCCGCAACCGTTCGGCCTTCACGTCCCGGTCCAGTTTGCCGTCCATGTTCGCGGCCCTGGTTCCGGGACGGTCCGAATAGACAAAAGAAAAACTGCTCGCAAAGCCCACGTGGCGCATGGCGTCCAGGGTGTGCTGGAAATCCCGATCCGTTTCGCCGGGAAAGCCGACGATCAGGTCCGTGGTCAGGGCTATTTCCGGGCGAGCCCGACGCAATCCCTCAACCAAGTCGAGATAGCGGTCAAGTGTATATTTTCGGCCCATGGCCCGCAATACCGCATCCGAACCCGACTGAAGAGGCAGATGCAGGTGGGGGCACAGGTTCGGGTGACGACCGAACGCGTCGATGGTTGCCGGAGACAGATCCTTGGGGTGGGAAGTGGTGAAACGCAGTCGCCGCAGCCCGGGCAGGGAGGCGATGGCCTCCAGCAAGGCCGGAAACCCAGGTTCTCCAGCTGTCTCCGCACCCTTCGAATCCAGCCCATAACTGTTCACGTTCTGGCCCAGCAGGGTGATCTCCCGTACACCCCGGTCCACCAGACCCCGGCATTCGTCGAGAATCGACCCGCTGGACCTGGAGCGCTGGCGGCCCCTGGTCAGCGGGACGATGCAGTAGGCGCAAAAATTATCACACCCCTGCATGATGGTGACGTAGGCCTGGCGTTGGACGTTTTGCCCGGGCAGGGCCGCATCACGCTCGGGGAAGGACTCCGTGAAGTCCAGGAGGCTGAGTCGCAAACCGGGTTCGCGGATCAAACGGGCCAGGGCGTCAGGGACCATGGGCAGTCCGTCCGGACCGAAAACGAGCCGAACGTATGGAAACCGCGCGAAAAAGGCCTCCCCCACCTGCTGGGCCACGCAACCGCCCACGGCCACCAGCAGTTCGGGGTTGCGCAGCCACAGGTCCCGCAGTCGGCCCAAATGGCTGTAGACCTTCTGTTCCGGCTTCTCCCGCACGCTGCACGTGTTCAGAACCAGGACCCCGGCGTCGATCTCCGTGCCCTGCCCCCAACCCAGGCCTTCCAAAGACCGGGCGAGCCACTGGGAATCGTGGACGTTCATCTGACAACCGAAGGTCGTGATGTGAAATCGCGGAGCGCTCATGAGAACCATTTCTCCAAAAATCGCAACACCTGGTCCCTGGCTTGATCAATGGTCGAGACCGCGCCGTCCACCACGCATTCCGCGTCGGGGTTTTCTTCAAAGGGAACGTCCACTCCGATCACCTGCCCCAAGCCGGGATGTTCGCGACCGGTGCGTTGTCGATCCAGAGCCTTTTCATACAACCCGGCCATGACCAGCCCTTCGGGCCGCCCCCGTTCCCGGGCCATGGCCACGTCCAGGGGGCACCGGATAAAGACTTCGGCGAATCGCCGAATCCGGTTTCGAGCCGCGGTCCGCACCGCCAAGCGATGAGCCGTGCCATCCATGAGCACGCCATGGCCCTGGGCGACCAGGTCCGCGGCCTCCCGGATAAATCGCTCGTAGGCTTGGGTGCGTTCCTCGGGGGAATAGGTCGGGGTCGGAAAGTAGACCTTGCGGCGGGCGTCCATTTCCAGGTGGATGACCGAGGCCCCACGCTCCTCCAAAACGCGGCCCACTGCCTTGGCCAGGGTGCTCTTTCCGCAGCCGGGCAGCCCGGTGAACCACACGGCCCAGCCGCCAGGACGCACAGTAGTCATGGAGTTCTTGGAATCGGGCACGACTCAGTCCATATAGTCGTTGATCCGGTCATAGGCGAACCGTTCGTCGGCCAGGACGTTTTCCATGAATCGGAACAACCCGAGGCGCACGTCCAAAGGGTGGCCGGGGTACCATTCCGGCGAGGCGATGACCAGGGCGCGGAAGACGTGGAACGGGGCAATGACTTCCAGGATTTCCCGGTCATTGGTCCGTTCCAGATAGGTGTCCCAGAAGGTCCGGTACAGCCGTTCGAAATCTCCGGAAAGCCGTGGTTGGTCGTACAGGCCGAAGAGCAGGTAGTTGCAACTCATGGTCGAAACGTCGTCCGCCCCGTCGCCCCACTCGCCCCGGCTGCGGTCCAGGACCCGGAAGTCGCCGTCGGGTAGGATCAACACGTTCCAGGGATGAAAATCTCCGTGCACCGCGGCCAGACGGTGGGCATAGCCGCGCAGCTTCCAGCGCCAGTCCACCAGTCGCCGTTCCAGGGCCTGGAAGCGCTCCGGCGTAAAGTGCTCATAGGGGTGTGGATAGGAGTCCACCAGCCCGAAAATACACTCCGACGCCCCGATCAGATTCCGGATCCGTCGCCAGTAAAGGTCGGAATCATCCATTTTTTGGCCATGCACCTCGGCCAGCCACAGGGCAAAGGCTTTGGCCTTGGCCAGGTCCTCGGGTTCCAGCCCGGTTCGGCGAATTCGCTCCAGATCCCGGTAATAGTCGTAGCCCTGGACCATCTCGTTGACCATGAAGAATTCCTGGGGGGCCCGCACCGGAATCATCGCGCCGTCACGGTCCACATAGCCCAATCCCAGGGGACGGACATGCTTGTCCATCAGCCCCCCGGCCTCGTACTGGAACATCATGATCGCGGCCCGGTCCCAGTAGAACTGATGCCCGTACTTGTCCCCGCGCATGGTGGAAAGCACCGTCTCTCTGGTCTCTCCGCCCTGCTCGAAGCGAATGTACACCGGCTTGCCGTAGCCGAAATCCTTCATGCCCTGGGTTCCCTGGGCACCCATTTCACTTGCTTCCAGGAGCTGGGCGTCCGGGCCGAACTGGTCCCGCAGATACTGCCGCAAATAATCCAGATGCATCTGCAAGGCTGGGCGTTTTTGATTGCGCATGGGCATGGGAACCTCCCGTGGAATCTCGTTTGCCGTTTGGGAAAATGATCAGAAGTTTTCCGCGTACCTGGCCCAGAACTGCTCCACCGTGAAGTGGTGCTCCTGGGTGCCGTGGTGTTCCACGGCGTAGGCCGCGCTGGTCAGGGCAACCTTGGCGGCCTCGGTCACGTCCCGGCCCTCCACCAAGCCCTTGATCAGCCCGGCCCGGAAACAATCCCCGGCCCCGGTGGGATCGACCACCTTGGCGACCTTGGCCGCCGCCAGCCGGGTTTCTTCACCGGATCGGAGCACCGTGCAGCCCTGTTCGCCCAGGGTGGTGATGATGGTCTTGGCCCGGGTCAGCAGCTCGGCCCGATCCACCCCGGTGTTCTTCATGATCATCTCCAATTCGTAGTCGTTGGAAATGAGAATCTCCGCGCCGGTGAGCATCTCCAGCATTACCTCGCCGGAAAAAGCCGGGATGTTCTGGCCCGGATCGAAAATGTAGCGCACGCCTTTTTCACGGTAGATCCGGCTGTACCCGGCCATGTCCTGAAGGTTGCCCGGAGCGACCACGGCCAGGGTGTCCTGAGGGACCACATTGGAGAAATCATACTCCGAGGAATGATTCATGGCCGCGGGGTTGAATCCGGTAATCTGGTTGTCGGACTGGTCCGTGGTGATATAGGCCGAGGCGGTCAGCTCGTCCGGAATGACACGGATGCCCGTTTGATCCATCTCCAGCTTCTCCAGCCACTGGACGTAGTTGCCAAAATCCTTGTCGCCCACCGAGGCCAGAATCCGGGGTTTCTCGCCCAGCAGACGCAGGGTGTAGGCAATGTTCCCGGCCGTGCCCCCAAATTTCTCGTTCACGCCGTTGACCAGAAAACAGACGTTCAAAATATGAATCTTGTCCGGCATAATGTGATCGGCAAAGCGGCCGGGAAAGGGCATGATGCGGTCATAGGCGATGGACCCGGAAACGAGAATCTGCATGGTTGCCTCGTGGTACGTGTTAAGTGGTGAACGAAAAAAAACACCAACGCCCTGGCGCGGTGATCCTGATGACGACGACATCATAACCGGATGGACTCAAAGGAAAAAAGACTGAACATGATTGCAGGCGTGCCGGATGCGCTCAATATGCAGATCGCACTCCGCGACACAGGATAACGCTGCTCGAAGTTCCGAAAACCTGCTTGGCCAACTGAGAAATGGTGGCTTGTTCTCGTGGAGATAAGCGCATGGCTTACGCGAGTATAAAGCTCTATTTAACCGCGGAAGCTGTTTCCCGGCCGATCCAGTCGAGGAAGGGTTGGTGGCCGTCGGTGAGGGGCCAGGAGACGATGCAGGGGCAGTCGTAAGAGTGGACGGCCCGAACCCGTTCGGCCAGGGCGGGCAGCAGTTCGGCCCTGGTCTTGGCCAGGATCACCACTTCGCCGCTTTCCTCCACCTTTCCTTCCCACCAATAAAGGGATTGCATGTGATCCAGGATGTTCACGCAGGCCGCCAGGCGGTTGGAAATCAGCTCGCGGGCGACGGTTTTGGCCTGGTCCATGGATTCCGCGGTCATGTAGACCATGATCGGCTGCATGGTCGCCTCCTCTACGTGCCGGACAAATGGTCCAGCACGGCGTTGCGTTCGGCGTCGTCGAGCAGGTCGACGCGCTTGCCCTGCATCCGCTCCACGGTCCGCTCCCACCAGGCCCGGTCCTGACCGACGCGGCGTTCCACGCGCACCAGGTCATGGCATTGCGTACAACGCTCCTTGACCAGGACCGCGCCGTCCAGCGCCTGGCCCAAAGCTTCACTTGGTGTTTTGGGGGATACGGCAGCCACAGCGGCGATCAATACAAAGCCGGCCATGGACAATCCAAGGATCGCTCTGAGTCTGTTCATTTGGTTTCTCCTTAGCATTGCGAATCGACGTTTTGAAAAACGACGCACACAGGCTCACCGACCAAGATCGTCATGCACAGTCGCATCTGAATCAAGAATTCGAGAACCGCAAATCAGGCTATGAGCTTTCGGAAAAGAAAGCAACGTGGGCCATGCGAGGCACAGGGCGGATTTGTTCTCGCACTACGGGCGCTCTGAATCGGTATCGAAATCGAAATCGTGATCGAAATCGACTTCTGGTAACTTTCCGATTTCGATAGCGATTTCGATTTCGATTTCGATGATTGCTGGCCCTGGAGTTTCCCCTTGAACATACTGCAATCTACCGCTCTGAAATTATAGAGATTTTGCAGAGTACAAAATAGCCCTGACGAGAGGCAAGGATACCCAGCCTCGCCACGGAAAGTCCATGGAGAAAAGGGATGGTTCCCCGCGAAGGGATGATAGGTCGATAATCTGCATTCATAAATAGGGGCCCGGCGCGCCGTGCCCCTACTCGAACGTCGCCGCGGATGGTTCGGCCTTGGGGGCGTCGTTCAGATTGGAGTAGATCAGCGACAAGACGTCCTTGAACTCTCTGATTTGCTTTTCACTCAGGCCGCGATAGGCTTGTTCGGCCAGTTGCCCGGCGACGCCCAAGATCCCCTCGCGCAGGGCCCGGCCTTCGGCGGTCAGGAATATCCGACTGCATCGGCGATCGTGCTCGTCGCGTTGGCGCACCACCAACTGACGGCGTTCCAGGCCGTCGAGGATGCGAGTCATGTTGGTCATGTCCTTAAAGGTGGTCGAGGCCAGTTCACGCTGCACTCCGCCTTCGTGGCTCCAAAGCCGCCACAGGACCACGCACTGCTCCGGGGTCACGGAATAGCCTTGCTCTTCCAGCAAGCGGTGAAACTCCCTTTTAATGCGCAGCGCCGCCCTGTTGACCAGAAATCCGGGAGAGTCCTCCAAGTCCATGTGCAACATCTTCTCCATCCATGCAGCCATTTAGTTGCCACTCCAATTATTGGTTGACTTTTTCCAGACCCGACAACATAGGCAGGCCTGTTGATGTATAGGCCGGGATCACCGCGTTCTGAAAGCTTGATGAACGATCGCGGACGTGCCCTGCTTCGCCTCCAGCTCCGTCGAATACCATTTTTTTCCTCCAGGGAAAAAAAGGTCCAGCGGCACGGGAGCACTGCTCGGCGAAACAAGCATTGGGCCCAGCCGCGGCGATGATCCATTTCCAGAATTGGCAACCGCAACAGGAGGACGTATGGCACGCACCGATGATTCGCAACGCTTCGGCATCACTCGAAGCCGCGCCCGTGGAGGGTACGGGGGACGCTCCCTTGGGATATCCAAATTTTTAGCCCTCGGTCTTGTCCTGATTATGGGACTGCTCGGCGTCGGTCCGGCCTACGGGGCGGGCTTCGCCCTGTACGAATTCGGGGCCAGGGGGACATCCATGGGGGGAACCATGATCGGGCGGGCGGACGACCCTTCGGCCGTGGCCTACAATCCCGCGGGAATCACTCAGCTTGAAGGGACCCAGACCATGGTCGGCTTCTCCCTGGTGATGCCCGAAGGAGATATTGAAACTCCCGGCGACACCACCAGCATCAAGAGCAACACCTGGATCCCGCCTCATGCCTACGTCACCCGCCAGATGAGCGACAGAATCTGGCTGGGCCTCGGCGTATACAACAGATTCGGTCTGGGAACAGAGTTCCCGGACGGTTGGCCGGGTGAGTACAATAACCTTTTTACACGTGTCAAATCGCTCTCTTTCAACCCGAACCTGGCCTACAAACTGACTGACTCCGTGTCGGTGGCCGTGGGCGCGGAGGTGATGTGGTTCGATTATTACCAGAAGCGCATGGTCGGCCAGGCCTTGGGAGGGATGCGCGCCGAACTCGAGGGTGACTCCTGGGGCGTCGGCGGGAACATCGCCCTGCATTACAAGCCCAACGACACCTGGGCTCTGGGCCTGACCTACAAAAGCCGGGTCAAGCAGACCATCAAGGGCGATGCCACGTTCAAACGCAACCCCGCGGCCATGGCCCTGGGCTACTTCAACAACACCTCCGCCGAGGGCGACCTCACCCTGCCCGACTCCTTCGGGCTCGGCGTCATGTTCCGGCCTATTGAAAGGCTGAGCCTGGAAGCCAACGCCATCTACACCCTCTGGAGCACCTACGACAAGCTGGAAATCACTTACGGCAACGCCCTGACCCCGGGATCGCCCATGGGCGACAACAAAGTTTCCTCGGCCCAGAAAAATTGGAACGACGTCTGGCGCTTTCAGTTCGGCGCGGAATACGACCTGACCGACTTGATCAAACTGCGGCTCGGCTACGTCTACGACCAGATCCCGGACGACGACGAATACGCCGACTACATGACCCCCACCAACGACCGGAACATCATCACCACCGGCCTCGGTTTGGCCTGGGACAACCTCAGCCTGGACTTCTCCTATTCGTACCTCTGGTTCGGCGATCGCAGCATCAAAGGCCGGCCGGCCGACGGCGTGCTGGACAGCACGTTCAAGGATGGGCGCACCCACCTGATCGGAACGAGTCTGAGCTACCGCTTCTAATCCCGCCCGCTTCACGGGCCCGGCGCATCCCCTCGCGCCGGGCCCTATTCTCCGCCTCCCCCGCGCAACAAGCCATTCGTTCCCGCCATTCTTGACCTTGGCCGCGATCCCTGCAAAAGATGTTTTGTTGCGGCTTCACGGTGTTCCTCGAACCAAACCGTGATCCGTTGCACCACTAAACCATGAACGAATGGGAGCCCCCATGCCGAAAGTGCTTATTGCCGACGACTCCATGTTTCAACGTTCTGCTTTGACCAAGGCGGTCAAGAGCCTCGGACACGAAGTGATCGAGGCCAAAAACGGTCGGGAATGCCTGGACGCCGTGGCCGAACACGCCCCGGACGTGGTCCTGCTGGACCTGAACATGCCCGTACTCAACGGCTTCGAGGTTCTGGAAGCGTTGCAAACCCAGGGATCCACCGTTCCCGTGGTGGTCATCTCCGCTGACATTCAGGAAAGTTCCAAGGACCGTTGCCGGAAGCTGGGCGCCAGGGATATTCTGAGCAAGCCCTTCCCGGCTCAAAAGCTGGCAGCGCTGCTCACCGAGTTGACCGGCGCGTCGCCGAGCTAGGGAGGTTTTCGATGGGCCAACTCACCTCGAATCAACTGGACGTCCTTCAGGAGCTGATCAACATCGGCGTGGGCCATGCAGCGGGCACCTTGAACCAGATGAGCGGCCAGCACGTCAGCCTGTTCGCTCCGGAAGTGATCGTCGTTCCCATCGAAAAGATGCTTTCCGGCGAGATCATCGACGCCACGCAAAAAGTCACGGCCATCAAACTCAGCTTCAGTGGAAAATTCTCCGGCATGGCCTCGTTGATGTTCCCCCCGGAAAGCGCCAACAAGCTGATCACCATCATCCTCGGCGAAGAGCCCGTGGCCGAAGACATGGACATGATGCGCATGGGCGTGCTGCAGGAGGTGGGCAACATCGTCCTCAACGGCGTCATGGGCTCCATCGGCAACCTGCTCATGGAGCATATCGAATACCTGCCCCCGGATTATTACGAAACCAGCTTCGCCGACCTGCTGCTCAGCGACGGTCCACGCGACAACATGCTTCTGCTGGCCAAGACCAACTTCGTCCTGGAGGAACGCCTGATCCAGGGAGACATCCTGGTCATGTTCCGCTTGCGAACCTTCGACAGTCTGCTGGCGGCCCTGAACAGGATCATGGCCGAGCAGGGAATGCCTCTGGACGGCTGAGCCCACCGGATATCCATTGTCATGGACAACGCCACGACCGCCAGCGCGGACGCCGACCGATTCAGGATTCTCGACCACATCCCCCTGGGCGTTCTGGTCCTGGACGCCGACTACCGCGTCGTCTTCTGGAACAAGTGCCTGGCGTACTGGACCGGACTGGGGGAAACGGGAATCATCGACCGAGACATCCGGGAATTCTATCCCTTGTTTACCGAGAAGCGCTTCTCTACCCGCATTGAGTCGGTCCTGCGCGGCGGCCCGCCGATCATTTTTTCCTCCCACATCCACAAATATCTGATCCCGGCCAAGCTTCCGGACGGTTCGCACCGGCTTCAGCACGTCACCATCAGCCCCATGCGCGGACCGGACAACGTTTTTCAGGCCATGTTCATGATCCAGGACGTCACCGAGGTGAACACCCGGCTGATCCAGCGCAAACAGGCCGAGGACGAGCTGCGCCGCGTCCTGGCCCAGTTGGAAGCGACCAACGCCAAGTTGGAGGAATCCAGCGCCCAAGCCGTGCGCATGGCCGAGCAAGCCCAGGAAGCCAACGCGGCCAAGAGCATCTTTCTGGCCAACATGAGCCATGAAATCCGCACCCCCATGAGCGGGATACTCGGCGCCCTGGACATGCTCTCCAGCGATGAAAGGGACCCGGAAAAGCTGACGCTGTTGCGGATGACCACGGATTCCGCCCAGTCCCTGCTGCAAATCATCAACGACATCCTGGATCTGTCCAAGGTCGAGGCCGGAAAGCTGGAACTGCGTCCTGAAAACGTGGCCTTGGAACCGCTCATGGAGCGCTGCAGGCACCTCTATTCCTTTCCGGCCCAAGCCAAGAACCTGGAACTCCGACTGGAGATGGGGCCCAACCTGCCCCAAACGTCGTGCCTCGACCCCACCCGTTTGGAGCAGGTACTCCGCAACTTACTGGACAATGCCGTCAAATTCACCACCCAGGGCCGGATCACCTTCGGCGTGGAACGCATCGACGCCCCCGACCTCGGCCCGGCCCTGCGCTTCCAGGTCCGAGACACCGGAATCGGCATTGCCGCCACAACCGGGGAATGTCTGTTTCAGCCTTTTTCCCAAGCCGACAGTTCCTACGCGAAAACCTACGGGGGCACCGGACTGGGGCTGTCCTTGTGCCAACGCCTAGTCGAGCTGATGGGAGGAAATTTGTCATTCCAAAGCACCGTCGGCCAGGGCAGCATGTTTTCCTTCGTCATTCCTTTACATGACGCCGCGTTCCCGGCGTCAGAACCACCTTCCAGCGAACCTCCGCCCCTCTCGGCTTGCGACATGGCGCAAACAGCATCGCCTTCCCCCACGACCACCGCGTCGCCCAGGACGCCCGAAACAGCGTGCATGCCCAAAACAGCGGACACGCCAAAAACAGCTGGCTCGCCTGATGCGCACCCTTCGGCCCACATCCTGGTTGCCGAGGACGTGGACCTCAACCAGCAATACCTCGCCTTCATTTTGGGGCAGCATGGATACAGCTTCGACGTGGTTTCCAGCGGAGTCGAGGCCGTTCGAGCCTTCCAGGGCAGAGCCTACGACATCATTCTCATGGACATCCAGATGCCGGAAATGGACGGTCTGGAAGCCACGACCCGTATCCGCGACCTGGAACGGGATCGAGGCATGCCGCGTACGCCGATTATCGCCCTCACCGCCTACGTGCTGCCCGAAGAGCGGAAATCCTTCTTAAGCAAGGGCCTGGACGGCTTCTCGCCCAAGCCGATCCAGGGCGACCAGCTGCATGCCGAAATCCAGCGCTTGCTGACGGCACGGTCCGCCGAGACGCGCCTTTTCACTTTTTCAACCTCCCCCAGCGAATCTCCACGGACACCGTCGGTTCCCGATTCCGAGCCCGTTCCCGATCCCTGCATTGATTCGCGACCGGTGTTCAATCTTCAGGACGTCAAGTCACGATTTCTGGGCAACGACAAACTGTGGCAAAAAATTGTCTTGCGCTTTAGCCAGGAAGAGCTGCCCGAATACCAGGAGCACATCATCCCCCTTCTCCACGGCCCGGACCTTCAGGAAACGGCCCGGCTGGCCCACAAGATCAAAGGAGCGCTGGCTACGCTCTGCGCCGACCCGGCCCGGGACGCAGCCCTGGTCGTGGAAACGGCGGCGAAAAGTGGAAATGTTCTGGAAACGCAAAACGGTTTGCATATGCTCCTCGCGGAGTTGAAACGCATCCCAGAGGCCCCGGAAACCGCAAAATGAGCATAACCATAAAAAAAATAGTATCTACTCAGCACATTTTGTGTCCGCTCTTGCTCCGGCAATCGGGGACGGGGTCGGCGCTTCGCTATCGGAGCAGGTATCGGAACAGGAAGAATTTAGAACGCCTCCCAGCGTTTTCGATTCCGATCCCGATTCCGACTCCGACTCCGACTCCGGCAACAGCATTACTCTGTGCTGAGTAGATACAAATTTATCAGCATTGTCGCATAGCCGCACCGGCCTTCACCCTGCTGCATCCCATCTGAAATAATGACGAACGAAAGAAAATCTCCTTGCGTCGTGTTGGTCAACGACGACCAGGCCCAACTGACGATCATGACCAACCTGCTACGCGGTGAGGGGCTGCGGGTCCGTCCCTTCTCCTCGGCCGAGGAGGCTTTGCAAGGCATGGCCGCCGACCCTCCGCCGGATTTGATCCTCACCGACCTGTACATGCCCCTGATAGACGGATGGCGGTTCTGCCGTCTGTTGCGCTCCCCCACTTACCAGGAGTTCAATACCGTCCCGCTGATGGTGGCTTCGGCTACCTTCTCGGGCGAGGAAGCCGCGCGGGTCACCGCTGAAACCGGGGCCGACGCCTTCGAACCCATCCCCCTGAATATTCCCCACTTTCTGAAAACGGTCCGCGACCTGCTCCGAGGACACAAGCAACCGCTGGACCGCTTGGTCCTGATCATCGAAGACAGCCGCTCCATGGCTCTCTTGTTGCAAAGCGAGTTCGCCGCCCAGGGATACCGGGCCCATGTGGCCCTGACCGCGGCCGAAGGCCGTGATCTGTTTCACAAACTGCCCTTCGAACTGGTAATCCTGGACTACCATTTGCCCGACCAGCTCGGCGACTCAGTCCTGGAAGAATTCATGAGCCTTCGGCCGGAAACGGTGTGCATCGTGATCACCAGCGATTCCAAACCGGAAATCGCCTTGAAATGCATTCGCAAAGGCGCCGCGGCCTATGTGCGCAAGCCCTTCAGCCCGGACTACCTTATTGATCTCTGCGCCAAGGCTCGAAGGGAACGGGCTTTGTTACGGGTCGAGGAACGCCTGGAGGAACGCACCCAGGAGCTGCGCAAAAGCGAAGCCCGCTACCGGTCCGTGCTGGAAAACATACTGGACGTCTACTATCGAACAGACGCTCAGGGGAACATCATTCTGGTCAGCCCGTCGGCCCTCCCAATGTTCGGCTGCTCCAGCCTGGAGGAAATCATTGGTCGCCCGGCGGCCTCGTTTTATCTGCACCCGGAGGAACGGCAAGGACTGCTGCTGGCCCTGAAACGTCAGGGCGAGGTTCTGGATTACGAGGTCACCCTGAAACGCCGGGACGGCGCCCCGGTCTTCGTTTCCACCAACAGCCGACTGTACACCGACGGCGAAGGCCACATACTCGGTGTGGAAGGGACGTTTCGAAACATCACGAAGCGCAAACAGGCCGAGGCCGCCCAGGCCAGGGCCGAGAGCAAATACAAGGAGCTCTTCGACAACGCGCCGGTGGCCGTCTTTCAGTCCACGCCGGATGGACGATTCCTGCGGGTCAACCCGATGTACGCCGAGCTTGTCGGCTACGACTCACCGCAAGAGATGCTGGACGCGATCACGGACATCGCGGCCCAGCTCTACGTCGATCCCGCGGATCGGGATGCCTACAAGCAGGAACTGGAACGCCACGATATGGTCAAGAACTACCAGGTGCGGCTGAAACGCCGCGACGGGACGCCGCTTTGGGTTTCCATGAACACCAAGGCCGTCCGGGACCGGGATGGAACCCTGATTTCCTACGACGGCTTTCTCAGCGACATTACCCAGGAAAAGGAGCTGGAGGAGCAGTTGCGCCAAGCCCAGAAGATCGAGGCCTTGGGTACCCTGGCCGGAGGCATGGCTCACGACTTCAACAACATCCTCCAGGCAGTGGGCGGCATGGCCCAGCTCATGCTGGGCCGAAAAACCAAACAGGACGAAGACTACCTGGGTCTGCTGAGCATCCGCAAGGCCTGCAACCGGGGCGCGGAGCTGATCCGCCAGCTCCTGGCCTACAGCAGGAAGACTCCAGGCGACCACCGGCCCATGGACCTGAACCGGGAAATCACGGAAGCGGTAGCCATTCTCCAGCGGACCATCCCCAAGATGATCGACATCCGCGTCCACCTGGCCCCGGACTTGAGGCCGATCCTGGCCGACCCACTTCAAATCGAGCAGATCATTCTCAACCTCGGCACCAATGCCGCCGACGCCATGGCCGGAGTCGGCGCCCTGACGATCACCACCCTGAACATCCCGGATGAAGACGGCCCCCCGTCATCCCCGACGAATGTGGTCCGCCTATTGGTCACGGACACCGGTACCGGCATGGACCAAGACACGGCCCAGAAAATTTTCGATCCCTTCTTCACCACCAAGGAGGTGGACAAAGGTACCGGACTGGGGCTGGCCTCGGTCTACGGCACGGTCCAAAGCCACGGAGGCCGCATCACCTGCATCAGCACGCCGGGCAGCGGAACAACCTTTGTCATCGACTTCCCGGCCACGGACCACCCCCCGGACCCCTCTCAGATGTTCCCGGACGAACCAATCCCCGCTCCGCCAAAATCCTTCCATCAATTTGACGACCAGGACAGCGCCGACTCCACTCAAATCAGAATTCTCGTCGTGGACGACGACGATCTGGTCAGGGAAACCACCGTGGAAGGTCTGCGGCTGCAAGGATACGCAGTGGAGGAGGCCTCTCGCGGGGAGCAAGCCTTGGACCGAATTCAGGCCGACCCCGAAGCGTTCCATCTCGTGGTCCTGGATCTGAACATGCCGGGCATGGGCGGTCTGAAAACCCTGAATGTCCTGTTGAAGCTGAACCCGAAGCTCCGGGTCCTGATCGTCAGCGGCTACGTTGCCGACGGCTATGGCTCCAGCGTCCTGGCCACCGGGGCCGCGGGATTCCTGGGCAAGCCCTTCCAGCTTCAGACCCTGACGGAAACGGTGCGCGAGATACTTTCGCAAGGCGTTTCCGAGTAACCAGCCGCCCTGATTCGCTACATGCGATAATCTCCGGAACGCTCGGGCTGGTAGATCACGTCCACGATGGAAACCCGCATCATCCCGCCGCCGGGTCGCGGCCATTCGATTTCATCCCCCTGGGTCAAACCCAACAACGCACTACCCACCGGGGCCAGAATGGATATCTTTTGCCCCTGGGAATCCTCGCTGCC
Organism: Desulfonatronum lacustre DSM 10312; assembly: GCF_000519265.1. Classification (NCBI taxonomy): domain Bacteria; kingdom Pseudomonadati; phylum Thermodesulfobacteriota; class Desulfovibrionia; order Desulfovibrionales; family Desulfonatronaceae; genus Desulfonatronum; species Desulfonatronum lacustre. The sequence goes on along the minus strand of NZ_KI912608.1, from coordinate 554,919 downwards.
CGGATAGACCAAGGTCATGACGAACTCCTCTCCGGAGGGTTCCACCCGAAACTTCACCGTGGAATTCATGGTTACCACTGTCCCGGGAACCTCCTCCGGCGCGACGATCTCGGCCCGCTCCAGTTCCGCCTCCAGTTCGGCCATGCCTGGAAACGAGTTCGATGAAAGGGAGTCCAGCAACGTCTCCAGTCGCTTGGCATCCACTGACGACACGATGATATTTGGTTTTTTCCGCACGATTTCCTCTCGTTGATCAGAATGGGTGTTGTACGCAGGCAAAGGTCATCAAGCCCATATTTCTGGAAAAGGCAAGCCGAAGGAGACTACCTCTCCCCCTTGCCCAGGCAGATTTGCTCCCTGGCCGTAGGCGCTCTGGATCGAAATCGAAATCGCTATCGAAATCGGAAAGATACCAGAAATCGATTTCGATCACGATTTCGGTGTTTTCTAGTCCACCCAAGGCGTTATCCCCTGGACACCCATCATCCTACGAATCTGAAATTATAGCGATTTTTCCGAGAACAAAATGGGCCTGCCCCCTTGCCTTTCCTCCCTACAATAATGTAGTCAATCCGGGCTTGTCCGCACTAATGTCTTTTTTCGGAGGAAAACATGAACCTGAACAAACCCAATGCCAACGAAGCCACCCAGAGCTTCAACCGCTCCAAGAGCGTCGTGGCCATGAGCGGGATATGTACCCGCTGCGTGGACGGTTGCCGGGGCAATTGTGAAATCTTCAAGTCCACGTTTCGCGGCCGCGAAGTGATCTATCCCGGACCGTTCGGCAAGGTCACGGCCGGCGGGGACAAGGACTATCCCCTGGACTATTCCCATCTGAACATCCAGGGCTACGCCATGGGCGCCAAGGGCATGCCCGAAGGCGTGGAGCCCGGACCGGATACGGCCCTGTTTCCCAAGGTGGACACCCGCACCGAATACGGCTGGAACTCCAAGACCGCCATGGAAGTGCCGATTTTCACCGGAGCGCTGGGTTCCACGGAAATCGCCCGGGCCAACTGGGAGCATTTCGCCATGGGCGCGGCCATCAGCGGCATCAGCCTGGTCTGCGGCGAGAACGTCTGCGGCATCGACCCCGGCCTGGAGCTGAACAGCCAGAACATGGTCGTCAAGTCCCCGGAAATGGACCGGCGCATCGATGTTTATCGCCGCTATCACCGCGGATTCGGCGAGATGCTGGTCCAGATGAACGTGGAGGACGGCCGACTCGGCGTGGCCGAATACCTGATCGACAAGCACGGCCAGGAGTCCATCGAACTGAAATGGGGTCAGGGCGCCAAGTCCATCGGCGGGGAGATCATGGTCCACAGCCTGGAACGGGCTCTGGAACTGCAACGCCGGGGCTACATCGTCACCCCGGACCCATCCGACCCGGTCAATCAGGCGGCCTTCAACTCCGGCGGCATCAAGGAGTTCGAGCGGCACAGTCGGCTGGGCTTCATTTCCGAGGAGTCCTTCATGGCCGAGGTCCAGCGGTTGCGAAAGCTGGGCTACAAGCGGATCACCCTGAAGACCGGGGCCTACGGCATGCGCGAACTGGCCCTGGCCATGCGCTGGAGCAGCAAGGCGGAAATCGATCTGCTGACCATCGACGGCGCGCCCGGCGGCACGGGCATGAGCCCCTGGCGGATGATGGCCGAATGGGGCGTGCCCAGCCTGTACCTGCACACGGCAGCCTACAAATTCGCCAAGCACCTGGAAGGACGCGGTCTGCGCGTGCCCGACCTGGCCTTTGCCGGGGCCTTTTCCAGCGAGGACGGCATTTTCAAGGCATTGGCCCTGGGTGCTCCGTACACCAAGGCGGTCTGTATGGGCCGGGCCCTGATGATCCCGGGCATGGTGGGCAAAAACATCGCCAAATGGATGATCGAAAAGGATCTGCCCAAGACCGTCTCGGCCTACGGGACCACCCCGGAGGAAATCTTCACCGACTATTCCAAGGTCAAGGACTTGGTAGGCGCGGACGAAATGCCCAACATCCCCCTGGGCGCGGTGGGCATCTACAGCTACTGCGACCGGATCAGGGTCGGCCTGCAACAACTCATGGCCGGAGCCCGCTGCTTCAACCTCCCGTCCATTACCCGCAACGAACTGATGTCCCTGACCGAGGAATGCGCCAAACTCACCGGCATCCCCTACGTCATGGACGCGTATCTGGATGAGGCCATGGAGATTTTGAACAGCTGAGAAACGCTTCCTCCAAAACGAAACACAAAAGGGCGCACCACGGTGCGCCCTTTTTTTGCCCCCTCTTCACCACTATTACCATGTCTTCACAATGTGCTACCCCTCCCGCAACTGCTTCCGCTCCACCGCCTGCCGGACTTTTTGGAGCAGTTCGTCCAGTTTGGCGGGTTTCATCAGGTAGTCGAAGGCTCCGAGTTCCATGCCTCGGATTCCGGACTCCACGGAGGCATGTCCGGTGAGCATGATCACCTCCACCAGGGGCCAGCGGCCCTTGATTTCCTGGAGCAGGTTCAGGCCGTCCCGGCCTGGCATCTTCACGTCCAAGACCACTACGTCCATTTCGAGGCGTTGGAGCAGTTCCAGGGCCTCGTCTCCTCCGGCGGCCCCGTGTACGTCGTAACCGCGGTGTTTCAAACGCTTGATGATGGTGGATAAAAAATCCGCCTCGTCGTCCACCAGCAGCATTCTGACGTTTTCCATGCCTTTGTTCTCCTTACGAGTGGCCGCTTCAGCGCTTCAGGTATCCAGCCCCAACAGCTTCATTTTCCGCCACAAAGTGCTCCGCCCCCAGCCCAGTGCGTCCGCGGCTTGGCCGCGCTTGCCCTTGGCCTGCCGCAACGCTTCCAGGATCATCTGCTTTTCCATGTCCTTCCAGGTCGAGCCCATTGAGACGCCCAGTGGAACGCTCGGTGGATCGGTCGGTATGGAAGAATTTCCTCGCTCTTGCCCTGTTTCATCCCATAAATGATCGTTCGGGCCGGGTCGAACCTCGTCGAGGAAGTTTTGTTGGCTCTTGCGAGCAGCGACCAGGCTGGAGGAGAATTCGGGCTCGGGACGTCCTTCCCGAAGCAGGTAGTCCGGCAGATGGGCGCGCTGGACCGTTTCCGTAAAACAGAAGGTCGCGGCATATTCCACGATATTCTTCAACTCCCGGACATTACCCGGATAATCGTAGTCCAGCAGAACGTCCAGGGCTTCCTGGGAAAACCCCGAGATGGTCTTGTTGGCCTGCATGGCAAAGGTGCGCAGGAACTGGTCCAGAAGCCGCCGCACGTCGCCCTCGCGTTCGCGCAGCGGGGGCAGATGGATGCGGATCACGTTCAGCCGAAAAAGCAGGTCGCTGCGGAATTGTCCGGACCGGACCATTGTTTCCAGATCTCGAAGGGTCGCGGCGACGATTCGGACGTTGACCTTGGTTCCCTGGCCGCTGCCCAAAGGAAAAACGGTCTTGTCGTCCAGAAAGGTCAAAAGCTTGGTTTGCAACCCCAGTGGCAGATCCCCGATTTCCGTAAGGAACAAGGTGCCGTTGTGAGCCAGCTTGAACCGTCCGGGCTTGCTTTCCGTGGCTCCGGTAAAGGCTCCTTTTTGATGGCCGAACAGTTCGGATTCCAGAAGCGTTTCCGGCAGGGCCCCGCAGTTGACCTTGATGAACGCGCCCTTGGCCCGGTCCGAGGCCAGATGGATGGCTTCCGCGATGATGTCCTTTCCTGTCCCGGTCTCCCCGGTGATCAGCACGGAGGAGTCCGTCTGCCCGATCATGGGCAGGATCTGGAAGATGCGCTCCATTTGGGGACTGTTTCCGATCAGGTGTCCGAAGCGGGCGGCATGCTCGGCCTTCCAGGACCATTCTCCTGAGTGTCGGATGTTTTCAACGGTTTCCAGATACCCACAGCACCCACCCCCCACGTCCGTCAACGGAGTCACGGTGATCCGAACCGGAATTTTCTTGCGATCCCGGTTGACGACGTTTCCATCCAGACAACAGGGCGCCGTCTCCTGGTCAAACCGCTCCCGTTCCACCGGACAGTTCTCAATGCACACCGCGTTGCGCAAAATATGCGCGCAACGGATTCCGCGGGCATCCAGTCGATCAAAACCGGTCAACGCTTCCATGGCCCGGTTCACGGCCACGATCCGTCGCTCCCGATCCAAAATCATCGCTCCCAGCGGAATTTCATCCAACAATCCCTGAAACGAAACCGCCCGGGAAAACAACCCATGTATTTCAGACAAATCAAGACTCCATGAATAACAAGACAGGGCAATTTTGTTCTCAATCCCTACCCGCTACTTGAATCGGTATCGAAATCGAAATCGTCATCGCAATCGAACGTCATGTCCAATAAAGATGGTGTAATCACGAGGTGATGCATAGCATTTTCCGATTTCGATTCCGATCGCGACGTGGATTGTGATAAGAACAGATTGGTTATGAATACCAAGACACCAGCCACTTGAACAAAACACCAGTCAAGGATAAAGGCAACCATAGCTGACTTGCAAGGATGAATCCCAGGAAACGGCCCATGTCCGAACACGCTTCCAGATACCGCTCCCTAACCGTGCTCATGGCCGTCGGTCTCGCCGCCCTGCCCTACTTGGCCGCCATGACGGTATTCTGGTTCAGCCTTACATCCTCCCCGCCCGCCATCCTGGCTCCTGAAAGCTACCCCCTGCGCGTCATTCTGGCCGGACTCCTCGGCCTCGGCCTGTTCGGCATCGGCGCGGCGATGGTCTTTTTGCGCCGCTGCATGGCCAGTGAGGCACTGCGCGAGTCACTGGTCATGGAGACCATGAGCGAACAGTTCATCGAAGCCGGGAAAATGGCCTCCATCGGCGAACTGGCCGCTGGCATCGCCCATGAAATCAACAACCCGGTGGCGATCATGGTCGAAGAGGCCGGATGGATGGAGGACCTGCTGCAAGAAGACGCCGAGATGGCCAACTCCCGAAACTTCGACGAGTTACGCCGGGCGTTGGGCCAAATCCGAACCCAGGGCGCCCGCTGCAAGGATATCACCCACAAGATGCTCAGCTTCGCCCGCAAGTCGGACCTACGGATGCAGGAGGTGCATCTTAACGCCATGATCCGGGACGTCGGCGCCTTGTCCGAAAATCACGCCCGTTACGCCAACGCCCGCATCGAACTGCACCTGGCCGACGACCTGCCGCCCATCACGGCTTCAGCTTCGGAAATACAGCAGGTTCTTCTGAACCTGTTCAACAACGCCCTGGACGCCTTGGAAGGCAGGGGGGGGACGATCACCGTCACCACCCACACCGTCGCAGACATGGCCGAGGTCGCCGTCGCGGACACGGGCATGGGCATTCCCAAAGCCAACCTTTCCCGGATTTTCGATCCCTTCTTCACCACGAAACCAGTGGGCAAGGGCACAGGCCTAGGACTTTCCATCTGCTACACCATCGTCAAAAACATGGGCGGCGACATCACCGTAGCCAGCCAGGTCAACGTCGGCACGACCATCACCATCCGTCTCCCCTTGACCAAGGACTCAAAAGAGCGGAAAGTTGCCGAAAGCGCGAGGACATGATCACGGACAAAAAAGCACGGCCGCTTCAAAACCACACCGGACTTCTTTGTGAAAAATTTACCGTGCGTCAATCCCACGCCGACGCCGGAAACGGAGACCTTCGTCTCACCCTTTGAACAACCAACCCCGGAGGCTGCACATGTCACTGGCAAAGATTCTTCTCGTGGACGATGAAGTTCCATTCGTGGACACCATGGTCAAACGGTTGTCCAAGCGGGACTTTGAAATCTTCACCGCCTACAGCGGACAAGAGGCCCTGGATCAACTGGACAAGCACCACGACATCGACATCGCGGTCCTGGACGTGAAAATGCCCGGCATGGACGGGATCGCAACGCTCAAGGAAATCAAGAGCCGCTTCCCCTTGGTCGAGGTGATCATGCTCACCGGCCATGGAACCGTGGAGTCGGCCATTGACGGCATGAAGCTGGGTGCTTTCGACTACCTGATGAAACCGGCGGAAATCGACGACTTGGTGGAAAAGGTCAAAAAAGCCGAACGGATCAAGCGCGAGCGGGAAGAAAAGATCCGCGAGGCCGAAGCCAGGGAAGTCATGCATCGACGAGCTTGATTTCGAGTTCATGCCCACCGCTTCCCGGACCTCTCCCTTGGCGGCCCTTCACGTTCTGCTGGTGGACGACGAACAGGGCTTCGTCGACGTACTGACCAAGCGTCTGCGTCGGCGCGACGTTGCCGTAACCTCCGTCCTCTCCGGCAAAGAAGGCGTTCGCGCCCTGCGCGGAGGATCCTATGACGTCGCCGTACTGGATCTGAAAATGGAGGACTTGGACGGCATCGAGGTGTTGAAGATATTCAAGATCCTGGACCCGGCCATGCCGGTGATCATTTTGACCGGACACGGATCGGAACAGGCCGCCAGGGAAGGTCTGGCCCTGGGAGCAGCGGATTACCTGATGAAACCATGTGACCTGGACGAACTGCTGAACAAAATCGGCGCCCTGGCGCGCCATCCAGGGACGCAAGCCGCGTGAAGCGGACCAACGTACTGGTGGTGGACGACCAGGAAGATTTCCGAGTTCCCCTGGTCAAACGACTGCAAAAGCGCAATTTCACCGTCCGCGGGGTCCAAAAAGGCTGGGCGGCCCTGGAAATGATGGCCGAGGACCCCGCGGACGTGGTGCTCCTGGACCTGCGCCTGCAAGACATGGACGGCTTGGACATGCTCCAAATGCTGAAGCAGAGCCACCCCGCCACCCAGGTTGTCGTTCTCACGGGATACGCTTCTCTGGAGTCCGCCCAAACAGCCCAGCGCCTCGGTGCGTTGGACTACCTGATGAAGCCCGGCAACCTGGACGAAATTCTGTCCAAAATCAACGAGGCCGTGCTCTCCGATGCCCGCTCGGACTTCTCCCAAGCCTGATCCGTCGTCCCTGCGCTTTCGACCTCCCGGCTCCGCCCCCGACCATGCCCTCCACGCTATCCAGGCTCCTTGAGCAATTGCCCACGTCCACCCGCAAACGGGAAGAGGCCATATCCCGTAGCGTAGAGAATCTGCCCGGACTGCGGCAGGCCTGGGACCGTCTCGCCAACGCGGATACCGAATTCCTGAGCCGCGTCGCGGTGTGCGAACTCGCCTCGCGAGACGCCTCCCCGCCGACCATGACCACCCTGCGGGTCCAGAGCACCCGCATGTGCGTTTCGATCTTCGCCATGTTGCGCTCGGTCCGGGAAATGAGCACGCGGGATGTGAGCGATATTGAGGGACCGTTCCGGATCTTGGCTCAAACCATCCACATCGCCACCGCGCCTCCGGGGCCGTCGGAAGATCCGGAGTTGGTCGTTCCCCTTGCCCTGGTGAACGCGGATAACGCCCTGACCGTGGGATACAAGGCGGCCTTGCTGGGGAACGTTCGCCGACTTCGCCCGCGTTCGAGCCTTTCAGGGTGGCGTGTTCCGGACGGATTCGTGATCACCGCCGAGGCATACCGGCTGTTCATGGCCCACCAGGGTTTGGCGGACGAACTCAACCGGCTTTTGCAAATCCACGAAAGCGCCACGTTGGTGGATCAGTTGCGGCTCAGCTCGGAACTGCAACAACGCATCATCACCGCCCCGCTGCCGGATCGATTGCAAACGGCGGTCCGGGCAGCGTACCGCGAGCTGGAATCCGCCGCCGGACATCGCGGCGTGCGCGTCGTCCTGCGCCCCAGCTGCGTCGGAGAAGCCCCCCCGGAACGCTCGTTCACCGGGCAGCACCGCATCGAAGTCAATGTGGGCGAAGACCTGCTGCTCATGGCCTACAAGGAGGTCCTGGCTTCCCAATATGGCCCGGCGGCCATGAGCCACCGCCGAATTCGAGGATTGCGGGTCGAGGACCAGCCCATGGCCGTGGTCTGCTCGGCCATGGTGGACACCATGGCCGCCGGGCAGGTCGTCACCCGGCATTCCGCATCGTCGGCGTCCACCTTGGTGCATGTCCTCGCGGTCCCCGGCCTGGCCAAGGCTGTTTTCGAGGGCTATGTCCAGCCGGACGAATGGGAAGTGTCTCGCGAGTCGTCACGCATCATCGCCCGGCGGATTGTCGATAAACCGCAAAAATTCACGGCGTTTCTCGCTGAGGAAGGGGTTTCCCTCCTGGCCAACCCGCCCTCGATGCGCGACCAGCCCGCGTTGGAGGATGAGCGGATTGTGGACGTGGCCCGGCTGGGCATGGAGCTGGAAGCCCATTGCGGCGGTCCGTTATGCATGGAGTGGGCACTGTCCAAGGACGGTGATTTTTTTATCCAGCAGCTCCGGCATGTTCGCCATGCATCCTCTTCCGGAGCGCCAGGCCCATCGTCGCTCCCTCGACCATCCCCAGCCCCATCCGCCAACGAGGAGCCCCTTCTGGCTCAAGGAACCGAGTCGGCTTGTCCGGGCCTGGGCGCCGGGCGGGTCTTCGTCGCGCGCACCAACAACGACCTGCTGCACGTCCCGGAAGGATCAGTCCTGGTCGTCGCCCGCCCCTTGCGGCGCTGGTCCGGGGTTGTGCCCTACGTCGCCGCGGTGGTGGTCGAAACAGGCGGGGAGTTCAGCCATCTGGCCTCCATTGCCCGTGAATTTCAGATTCCCGTGCTCTGCGGCGTCCACAACGCCACGACCCTGCTGCAAAGCGGACAAGATGTCGTCGTCGACGCGACCAACCGCAACGTCCTCGCTCCCCCTTCGCCACAGGTCGCGCTCCCTCGCGGGAGCAGCTCCCTGAATCATTCCACTCCACATCCCGCTCAATCGGCAACCCCCGCCCACGCGACCCTGGCCACGATACTGAGCCAAGCGGCTCCCTTGAGCCGGGTCAACCCTTTGGCCCCGCGCATCATGCCGGAAAACGTTCGGAGTCTCCGGGACGCGGCCCAGGCCAGTCGACTGCTCGCTTGCCGCCAAATCCTGAAGCTGTCTCATGCGCCCGGCCTGCTCCACCACCTGGCGGTCCCTCATCCGCTGAATTGGTGGGTCCTGGACCTGGACGATCCGCGCCTGGAAAAGCAGGTGGGCCGTCCCTCTTCCCTGGAGACTCAAGCGTCGGCGTTCCATCCTGTTTTGCATCCAGTGCTCAACGCCGTCTGGACGGGCATCGCCCGAGCGGACTGGACCCTTTACGCCAATTCTCCCCGCCAGTTCCGCCTCTTCCGGTTCATTCGCCGCCTGCGGGCCGCGGTCCGCCCGCTTTCAGCACCCCGCCCGCGGATATTCATCCTTTCCGGAAGCACGACCCTGCTCAACCTCTCACTGGAACGCGCCCTGTTTACCATTCAGATCCATGAGGCATCACCAACCCGCAACGCCTTGAGCTTCCTCTGGCAGTGGTTCCCTCCCTGGACCCCGCTCCCGGACGTGCAAAACGTCGTGGTCGAAACGATCCGGGTTCGCGGCTTCTTTGTGGACCACGCCCCGGACGGCTTGTGCGCTTGGTCCACGGGGCACGATCCGTCGGAACTGCGCCGTCGCGCGGCCTTTCTCGGTGCGCTGATCGGGTTTGTCCAACGCCCGAAAGCCCCCTGGAATCTCGACTTCGACGATCCGCTATCGTGAGTGGGATCAAGAGATTCTGGTCTTTTCTCGGTCTTCAACGAGTTCCATCGGCAAACCCAGCGTGAGGCCCGTCCCGTCGGAAGCCAAGACCAGACGGGCCTGGAGACGCTGAAGAAGCAGAGCCAGGGCCGGGTCGGAAGCTTGCGCCCCGGCAGCCCCATTGCCCCCGTTCCCGGACATCCGAACGCGGATCCCCTCAGAATCAGACTCCAGCCGGAGCCTCAAAGCCCCCTTGGAGGTTCCGGAACCAAGCAGAACGTTCATCGCGCAAAACAGCAAATGGAGCAGTTCAAAGGGTCTGGTCCGGATGGTTACGCATTCAGCACCCGGTTCCACGAGCACGGTCGCCCCCTTGCGCCGCGCCAGCCTCGCGGATATCTCTCCAAACAGCTTCAGAAAGTCCGCGACGTCCACGGCCCCAACCGGACTGTCGGCCGTATGGGCAAAGGTGTTGAAGCGCCGGACCACCCCGTCCGCCTTGATCACCTGATCGGCCACGTCCTGGACCACCTTGCCCAGGCGCTTTCGGTAGGCTGGACCATCATCGGCGTCCATGGCCAGCATGTCTCCCAGCAACCCGTTTTGTTCGTTGATAATCGCCAGATGGTTCTTGATTTCATGAGTAACGCTGGCCGAAATCGCCGCGAAAAACCCGAGTTCCTGACGATAAAGCCGTTTCCATTCCTCGCGCTGCATGTGCCCTCGCTTTGTGGAAAGAAGTTGTCCATCGGTCTGCATCCCGCGCTTATCCCCGGACTGACTGAAAAGTGCCGTGACCCCATCATCGACATCTCCACCCTGAACCAAACAAAAGCGCCGCTAATCGAGATCAGGTCGACACGTCCCGGACCATGAGCTACAGGAAGAGCTCCTTCCAGCCCGGACCGCCCGCCAATGGCCCGGGATCACGGCCCGGATCGCCGCTGGAAAGATCGGCCAATGAAGCGAATCATCTTCAACAAGCGGGGAGCGCATGGCTGAAACGATTCCATTGACTCCGGAAATGCTTTGGGTCCTGGGTATTCTCGGTTTGACCGTCGTCCTGTTCATCTCCGAAGTGGTCCGGGTGGACGTGGCCGCGGTGACCATCATGATGATCCTGGGCGTCATGGGCCTGATCCCCGGCGTGCCCGCCCTGGTCCCCGGCGACCAGTTGTTCCGGGGCTTCGCCAGCAACGCGGTGATCTCCATCATCGCCGTGATCATTCTGGGCAAGGCCCTGGACAAAACAGGCCTGATGAACAAGCTGGCTTCCCTGATCCTGCGCGTCGGCGGACAGACCGAACGCCGGATCGTGCCGGTCATCTCCGGAACCGTGGGCGTGGTCTCCGGGTTCATGCAGAACGTGGGCGCGGCGGCCCTGTTCATGTCCGTGATCAAGCGCATCGCCATGCGAACCGGCCTGCCCATGTCCCGCCTGCTGATGCCCATGGGCTTTTGCGCCATTCTCGGCGGGACCCTGACCATGATCGGCTCCAGCCCGCTGATCCTGCTCAATGATCTGATCGCCACCTCCAATCGGATGCTGCCCGAAGGCGTGGCCCCCATGCGCACCTTCGCCATCTTCGACGTGACACCGGTGGGCGTCGCTCTGATTCTGACCGGCATCATCTATTTCGTGCTCCTGGGGCCCTTCGTCCTGCCGGCCCAAAAAGGGCAGGACCAAGAGGTTTCCACGGTGGAGTACTTCCGCCGGTTGTACGGCCTGGAAGGGGACATCTTCGAAATCCACGTCTTTGCCGGCAGCCTTTTGGACGGTAAGACCGTGGCCGACGCCGAAAGCCTGTTCGGCAACCGGGTCGCCGTCATCGGCCTGTACCAAAGCCGGGATCTGCGCATCGCGCCGGCCCACGACATCGTCATCCAGGCCGGTTCCCAGATAGGCCTGCTCGGCGCGCGCAAGGACATCGGCGACGTCTGCCAGGAGATGGACCTGCAATGCTCGGGCATGCTCACCCACTTCGCCGAAGTGCTTTCCGCGTCCCAGGCCGGAATTTCCGAGGTGGTCGTCCCGCCGCGTTCCAACCTGATCGGCAAGACGTTCCAGGACGTCCGGATGCGCAAGACCCACGGCATCTCGGTCCTGGCAGTGAACCGAGGAGGCAAGGTGATCCGCGGCAACCTGCGGGACCTGCCTTTGCAATCCGGAGACACGTTGGTCCTGCACAGCCTCTGGGAAGACCTGGCTGCCCTGGAGAAGAACCCGGACTTCGTGGTGGTCACCTCCAACTTTCCCCACGAGGTGATCCTGCACGAAAAGATGCCCCACGCCCTGGCCATTTCGCTGATCACCCTGGGGCTGGTGCTGTTCAGCGACCTGCGCTTGTCCGTCTCCCTGATGGCCGGGGCCGCGGCCATGATCGTCAGCGGCGTGCTGACCATGGATGAGGCTTACAAAAGCGTGAGCTGGCAGTCGGTCTTCCTGCTGGCCAGCCTGATTCCCCTGGGCTTGGCCGTGGAAACCACGGGCACGGCGGCCTGGATCGCGGTGCAGACCATCAACCTGCTGGGCGACGTGCCGGTCTGGGTGCTCCAGGCCGCGGTGGCCGTGCTCAGCACGGTCTTCACCCTGCTGATGTCCAACGTGGGAGCCACGGTTCTGCTGGTGCCCCTGGCCGTGAACATCGCCGTGCTGGCCGGAGCCGATCCGGCCATGTTCGCCCTGACCGTGGCCATCAGTACGTCCAACTCCTTCCTGATCCCCACGCACCAGGTCAACGCCCTGATCATGGGACCCGGCGGCTACCGCAACGCCGACTTCCTGCGCGCCGGGGGGATCATGACCGTGCTCTTCCTGGTCGTCTCCTTGACGGTGCTCAACCTGCTCTTTTAACTGTGTTGAAAAATCCTTATTCAGCTGTTCAACGGACAGCCGCGAGGTCGCTCCATGCCCATCCTGACCATATACAGCCCCGCCTACTGCCAGGAACAGGAAGTGGCCCACGCCGTTGCCGAGGCCCTCTCCCTGAAGATCCTGGAAGACCGCCGGATCATCGCCGAAGCCGCCTCCACCTACAACCTGTCGGAAAACAAGTTCTACCGCTCTCTGTTCGGCAAACCGTCCGTGTTCAACGCCTTCACCCGGGAACGGGAACGCTGCGTGAGCTGCTACAAGGCCGTGGTTGCCCGACACCTGCTTGAGGACGACCTGCTGCTTCTGGGCCTGGCCGGCTCCCTGGTTCCCAAGACCATGACCCATGTGCTCAAGGTCTGCCTGACCGCTGACGAGGCATTTCGGCTTCGGACCGCGGCCCGGTCCCACCACCTGGACCCCAAGGCTCTGGCCAAGTTGATCGCCCAGGAAGACGAGGCCAGAACCCGCTGGACCGAGTATCTGGCCCAGAGAGACCCCGCACGCGCCTCGCCCTGCGACATCCTGATCCCCATGGACGCGACCTCGCCCCAGGACGCCGCGGATCTGATCCAGGACCGGGCCCGGCGCGCCGTGACCCTGCCCACCCAGGAATCCTCCCAGGCGGCAACGGACTTCGCCCTGGCCGCCGGAGTCGAAGCGGCCCTGGCCGTCAAAGGTCATGTGTTCCGGGCGGACGTCAAACAGGGCCGGATCGAGCTTCGCGTGGACATGAACGTGATCCGGCCGGAACGCCTGGAAGAAGAATTGCGGGCCATCGTCCGGGATGAGGCCGGGGACGCCCCCCTGGAGATCAGGATGGGCCCGGACCTCTACCGGACCGACGTCTACCGCCCTTTTGACTTTGAAAACCCGGCCAAGGTGCTGGTGGTGGACGACGAGCGGGATTTCGCCGTGACGCTGTCCGAACGGCTCAAAATGCGTGAAATGGGCGCGGCCGTGGTCACCAGCGGGGAACAGGCCCTGCGGGTGGTCGAGGAAGACGAGCCCGAAGTGATCCTCCTGGATTTGAAAATGCCTGAAATCCACGGCATGGACGTCCTGCGCATCATTCGCCAAGGCCACCCCCGGGTGCCGGTGATCATCCTTTCCGGTACGGGCAACGAGGAAGATTTTCAAGCCTGCCTGAACCACGGGGCCTTCGCCTGCCTGCAAAAGCCCGTGGACTTCAGGGAACTCACCGAAACCATCCGCCGGGCCTACGCCACGTTGGACAGCGAACGAGGGAAGGGGTGAGTCACCCTCCCTCCCCCCGGCTCTCCAACAATTTGCGAATATTTTGAATCAGCACCTCGATTTTCAACGGCTTGAGCAGATACAGCGCCCCGGCCCGGGTTCCGGCCTGAAAGTCCCGCTCCGAGGTGTGCCCGGTCAGAAAGATGCAACGCATTCGCGGATGCAAAACGTGGAGCCGATCCCACAGTTCCAAACCGCTCACGTGAGGCATCTTCACGTCCAGCACGGCCAGATCGTAGTCATTTTCTCCGGCCAAACGCAGGGCCTGGTCTCCGGTGGTGGCATAGTCCGCGGCGATGCCCCGGATCGCCAGCCGTTCGGCCAAGGCGGAAACAAGCTCCAGTTCATCATCCACAAGCAGAATTCGCACCTTCCTCCTCCTTTTGAGCGTGAGTCACCGGCAGGGTTATCGTAAACGTGGTCCCCAGACCCAGCTCGCTCTGAACCTCGATCATCCCGCCCAGTTTTTTGACAAGTCCGTAGGTGATGGACAGCCCCAACCCCGTGCCGTGTTTCGGCTTGGTGGAAAAGAAGGGTTCGAAGATCCGCTTCATGTTTTCCGGGGAAATGCCGCACCCGTTATCCGTGATGGCGATCCGGACCTCTGAAGATTCGGGGACGCTCAGGACAATGGCGATCCGTCCACCGTCCCGAACCGCGGCAAAAGCGTTGTTCACGATGTTCAGCAGCACCTGCTGCAACTGACCCTTGTCCGTGACGATCTCCGGAACAATTTCCGGAACGTCCAGGCTGACCTCGATGGCCCGGTACTGGGCCTCCTTGTCCAGAAAGCCCAGGACGTCCCGGACCGTTTGGACCACGTCCACCCGCTCCCACTGCACGTCCACATGCCGGGCAAAGCCCAGCAGCCGATGGGTGATGGCGCTGCAGCGCTCCACGGACCCGAGAATGGAGTCCACCAGCGACAACAGCTTCTTGTCCTGGCCGTACTTGTCCGAAAAGGAAAAGAGATCCTTGATCAAACCGGCCTTTTCATTGATTACGGCCAACGGATTGTTGATTTCATGAGCCACCCCCGCGGCCAAACGACCGATGGAGGCCATCTTGTTGGTGTGCTCCATGGTGTGCAAGGCGATGGAACGCTTCATGTCCGCGTCGTAAATTCGCCGTACCAACATGGTGGCCGAGGTCAGAATGACCGCAACGATACAGGTCACGCTGATCAACAGGAAACCAAGCATTTCCAAGCGCAACCGCCACCAGTTGCGCATCATTTCCTGTTGCTGCTTGACGACCATGAAGATGAACGGCGTATTTTCCACGTAAACGTACCCCAGGTACGCGGGGTTTCGGCGTGTGTCATCGATTTCAAGAATGACCGGAACCTCCGAGTACGGAGGTACGGGATACGGAATCTCGCTCAACACATCGCCGTGAGAAAAGCTGGGGGTTTGCAGCACGCCTTGCCGATTGACCAGAAACGCGTCCGTCGTGGCTCGCAGGTTCAAGGACTGCACCAGATTGAAGAACTGTTCCGTGTCGATGGTCGCTCGAAGAATCATGATCGTGCCGTCGTAGCAGATCCGTTTCACGGCGATCACAAAATGCGGCACGTCCCGAAACCCCAGAAAAACGTCGCTGATGAACACCCGTCGATCCATGACTTCGGTAAACCAGTCCTGTTCTGAATAATCCTTGCCCTTCAGATCGAACGGTCCGACATAGGCCAGTTGTTTTCCCTGTCCGTCGATCAGACCGACATCAACGAATCCGCCGAAAGCCGCCTTCATGTTGTGGTAGAGTTCATGGAGAAAAAACTCGTCCGAAAGATCTTCGAACGAATGCTCGGCGATGATGAATTCCAACACAGCCCGGCGTTGCTGAAGAAACGAGGAGAGACTCAGCTTGGTGTTGGAAAGCAGGCTGTTGATCGGATAGACGAAATCCGCCTGCATGGCCCTGCGGTTCAGGTTGTAGTCCATGAACGTGATCAACAGCAGCGGCACCACGGACACCGTGGTTACCAGCAGCACGACCAGTTTCCAGATCCGCCGATAGTTGAATCCTCCTCCCCCGGCCTCGGGCTCCGGAGGATCGGCGGCGTCCCAGAACGCCGGCTTGAAGCGCTCCCACAGCGCGACGAGGGCGTTACGCGCCATTTTCATGCTCACCCGGATGTGTCGTCCGGGGCTGTTCCTCTTCCCGGACGCGAGCCTGTTCCAGGAGTCGGGTCAGGACGTCGATGTCCACCGGTTTTTGCAGGTAGGCGAAGGCTCCGGCGTCCAGGCAGTTGCGTTCATCCTCCTTGGAACCGTGGCCGGTGAGGATGATCACCTGGACCTGGGGATGGGCCGCCTTGACCCGGCGCAGAACCTCCAAACCGTCGATTCCGGGCATTTTCAGGTCCAAGACCATCACGTCCGGCTCGTCCTCCTCCACGAAGGCCAGGGCTTGCTCCCCGTCATACACCACCGCGGAGCCGATTTCCCGCATCAAAAGCCGCTCGGACAAGGTATGCACGAACTCCCGTTCGTCATCCACCAGCAACAATTTATTCCGTTTTTCGGGCTGATGTTGTCGATACATGGTCTTTTGGTAGAATTCCGGACTCAGGTTGATGATCACTTCCTCGACCCCAGGGACCCGGATTGCGATGTCCCGCAGTTCCTCTTCCAGCTTGGAAAGCATGATCACGTTCTGGGTGATGAGCAGCTCGACCCGGCCGCTCTCCGCCTTGACCTGCCCCGCGTGCCCTTCTTCGGCCAGGGCCAGTTCCACCGCGGCCTGGAGCTGAAAATCCCGCAACGCCTCGCGGGACAGATCGTCGGGTTGCAGCAGATCCTTGCGGGAGTGCTCTACGATGGCGTCCGCGGCTTCCTCCACGCTTTTGCGGTCCATGGGCAGGACCAGATCGTACAATGTATGGTCCCAGGGCTCCTTGCGGAGCAGTTCCTCGGTCCAGGTCGCCCGAACACGGTCGTCCCCGGCTACCCGCTCCCGAGCCAGGTCCAGGGAAAGCTTCAGATCGGCCATGGTCCGGTCCACCCGATATCCGAACTCCGCGATCAGGCAGACGTGAAAGACGTGGTTCACGGAACGGGGCACCAGGTGCGCCAGAAAACCCGAACAGAGAATCTTGTCCTGTTCCAGGTCCACCAGTTTGTCCGCCAGGGTCCGGCGGACCATGGCCAGATGATGCCGCTTTTCAACGGCGAGAAAGGCCCCCGTCCGCTTCCCCTGGAACAAGGACCGCTCCAGGGCCAGGGCCTGCACCCCGAACCGGGTCTGGGTCAGCTCCAGCAGTTTCGGATCGTCCAGCACCACCGCGCCGACCCGTTCGGCAACCAGCGCGACGACCTCCCCTTCGTGACAGAAGCACCCGTGAAAAATACTGATAATGCCCATGGCCGCACCTTATTGTTGGAGGTCCGATGTCTGTTCCAAAATGCATTTCCCGTTTTGGACCATGCCCCCGATGTCCGCGCACAGCATGGTCCGGTAATAGGACACCTGGTCCGGATTGAGCATAATCATGTCCAGCTGCCGGGTATGGATGGTCAGATAACCGAGAATCCGCAAAGCCGCCAATGTTTCCTCCAGGGGGCGGCCGCTGATCCGGGCGATGAGCATGTCCTCGTGGGACTCGATTTCAAAGCCTTGCTCCTCCAGCACGGACGCGATGAACCGGGTGCGCATGACCCGTCGCCGCAGATCCGCGGCTCCGCCCTTGAATGAAAACCGGGCGTAGTTCTCATAGGCCGGGTCGCCCGCCAGGGTCTCCACCGTGGAGAAATGAAAGCCCATCCTGGAGGTCAGATTGCAGAAATATTTCGAAATCATGAAGTAATTGCGCTGGGCGTACTCCGAGGCCCCGTCGGCGTTGAGGTTCGGGTTGGAGGCGGCCTGCAACATCACGGACATGAACCCCCTGCCGTCCACGGCCGGAGGCCCGGCCCAGGGCTTGGCCGTGATCCCGGCCCACAGCGCCTGCATGGGCAAGGACACGATATTGGAGATATGCACGTGCGGACCGACCACCGGTTCCCGGAACCCGTCCTCCAGGTCCAGCACCCACCACTGCATGGGCACGTCCACCACCAGACGCTTGCCGGCCCGCCGGACCAGGGCCGTCTCCTGTCCAAAGGAGAACATCTCCCGGACGCTCATTTCATGACAAAAGCGGGTGATGTCATGCAGGGTCCGACAATTCCCGGCCTTGAAATCCCGTCCGGCCGGATCGGTCAGGTTCAGCGGCGTGATCAGCCGGACCACCTCCTTCAAGGTCTCATGGACCGGGGTCCCTTCCATCAGTCCCTTGCGAGGTCGTTGCTGGGCCAAAAGCCGTTTCACTCGGCCGGAATGCACCCGACGCATGTCCGCGTCCAGGGTGACCTCGTCCCCGGTCCCGAGTTTTCGCGTTGCCTCGGGGACGTTGAACAACGCCGGAACCCCGAACTCCCGGGCCACGTTGGCCAGATGCCCGGTGATGCCTCCGGTTTCGGTGATCACGGCCGCGGCCCGGGGCAGCAGCGTGGCCCAGCGGGGATGGGCCTGGACGGCCACCAGGACCGCGCCCGTTGGAAACCGCAGCATATCGTCGTTGGCCCGGACCACGAAGACCGGCCCGGCGGCAATGCCGGGACTGGCCGTATCCCCGCCCTGAAGCACCACGTCATCCGGCGCTGTTTCGCCGGTCACAGCTTCATTCGGGGCAACGCTTTCCGCGCCCCCCTCTTGCGGCAACTGCATCAACGGGCGGCACTGCACGATCACCAGACGGCCCTCTTCGTCCAGCACCCATTCCACGTCCACCGGAGTCTGAAACCCTTCTTCCAGCCGTCTGGTCGCCCGGGCCACCTGGACGACCATGGCCCGGTCCAAGGAGGGAAGACGTCCTTCGGCCGGATCAAGATCCACGCGGGTCACGCCTTCCTCGGGCAGGCATTGAAATTTTTCCGTCTTCTCCGCCACCACTTCCTTCAGTATCCGCTCCGGATCGGTCCGGGAGACGACCCACAGGTCCGGAGTCACGCTGCCGTCCACCACGGCCTTGGGCAGGCCGGGCACGGCGTTGATCAGCAACGCGTCCGCCCGAATGTCCGTCGGACTGCGGGAATAGGCCACTCCTCCGGCACGAGCGTCCACCATGGCCATGCACCCCACGCACATGGGCACGTCCTCGTCCTTGATGCCCCGGTTCAAACGGTAGGAAATGGCGGTCACGGAATACTTTCCAGCCAAAATTTCCTTGAATGAAGCCAGCAGGTTGTTTGGATTGACGTTCAGCTCGGACCGGTACTGGCCCGCGAAGGACGCTCCGGAGGCGTCCTCCCCCACCGCGCTGGAACGCAGGGAAACCTTGACCCCGCCACGAGTCCGCGCCTCCAGCCGGACATACGCCGCCTCAATGGCCCGGCGCAGATCCTCGGGAATTTCGGCATTGATGATCGCCAACTGGATCTCCGAGCTGACCCGGTACAGAGCCGAAGGGTCGTCCATTTCCGTGGACTGAAGTCGACGGTCGATCTCCTTTTGCAGCGTGGTGTGGGCCATGAACCGCTCGTACCCGGCGGCGGTGACCACAAACCCGTGGGGAATACGCAAATCCGGGAAGCGCTTCAGAATTTCACCGAGATTGGCCATCTTGCCGCCCACGGCGTCGGCCATTTCCTTGTCCACCGCCTCCAGGTCCAGGACAAGGTCCGTGACCGGACTCACGCGACGTCGCTCCAGGATCTCGCGGATATCAGCGCGGATCTTCCGGAAGGCCGGCTCCAGATCCGCGTATCCGCCACCCGCCAATTCCCGGAGATTCTTGACGATGGAATAGACGTCCACCGTAACCGCCGTACACCGGGACCGCACAAAGACCATGCCGAAGCTGTGCATGCCCTTCAGGGTCTGATCCAGCTCGGTCATCACCCGCAAAGCCTGGTTGTTGGCTTCCAAAAGCCGCTTGAAGGAATTGTACTTGCCCTTGAACAGCGCGCTCACCGCCGCGGCCTCGACCTCGTCGATCTCCGGAGTCCGGTTGAACAGGCGTTTGATGTGGATGAGCAGTGCGGTCATGGGGGGAGGGGTTCAGCGGTAAGCGTGCTCTGGGGCATCCCATGTATCGAGATCGAAATCGAAATCGAGATCGAAATCGGGATCGAAATCGAAAATCATATAATGAGGATGATGGAATGAAAAGATGATTTGCATTCCTTTTGGAATTCGATTTCGATTTCGATTTCGCATACGGCAATGCATCAGCAGTGAAAAGATAGCGTGAAGGTTTCCGGTCCAGGGGTCCACGGCAACCGTTGAACCGCGAACCCCTGAACCATTGAACCCACGTCCTACACTTCCTTCTTCTTCCCGGCCTTCATCTTCATGCCGATCCCTTCGAACATATACAGGATGGCCATGCCCCACCACAGGGTGTAGATGACGTAAAAGACCAAGCTGAAAGTCAGGATGCCGGCCTTGGAGCGGGCGCTTTCGGGGACGATGCCGTAAAAATTGTAGCCCACTTCCACGGACTTGGAAATCACCTCGGCCACGTGTTTCGCATCCGCGAAACGTTCCTGGTGGTTCATCTCGTTTTCCAAGTCCTTGAACAGCCGATACCAGACATACATCAATTCCCGGGCGTCGGCCTCGCCGTAGCCGTACCGGGCTCCGACCCGTTGACCGTCGTTGTGGAACATATCCCGGGAGTCCGTGATCGCGGCCTGGACGATCAGCCCCAGGTCTCCCTCCACATGCACGGTGGCCCCGTCCGGGGAGACTCCTGCCCGCGCGGACTGAAGCACGGCTTGGGCCATCACGGCCCGACGCTCGTTGCCCACGTCGAGGCTGGCCTTGAATGTCTTACCCAGGAACGCTTCATTTTTCTCTTCCATCTGTTCCATGAAGTAGGCCGAGCCCTTGGAAATGGAGTTGAACAGATTGTCCGCGGCATGGAAAGCATTGACCTTGTCGTTTTCCAGACCCGGAAACAACGGCGACCACATCACTCCGAAGATGATGAAAAAACTGGCGCACAGAAACAGTCCGATGTTCAATTCCTTCTTGTTGATCATGACTATTCCTCCCCTTTCAGGGTCTTCATGTTCGTAAAGAACATATAGAAGACCCACGCGGCGAAGATGCCGATAATGATGAAGAACAAAACATTACCCGTGGCGCTGAGCGCCTTGCCCATGCCCGGAGAAATGTTCAGATAGCCCATGTCGCCCATCTTTTCCGGCAACACGAACAGCCGGTTGATGAACCCGCCCAGGATGGTCGTGGCGTAAAAACCGCGAATGTAGATCCCCTTGACCACCTTGGTGGTCATGGCTCCGATCTGGATGCCGATCAGCGAGCCCAGCAGCATGCCCATGGCCAGGGTGTAGAAGATGAACCCGTAGATGGCGTACTGGGCGATGGAAGCGTAGCCGGCGGTGAAGATGATCTGCAGGATGTCCGTGCCGATGGTGGTGAAAGAGGACACGCCCATCAGGTAGACGAAGATGGGGAAGGTCAGGAAGCCGCCGCCCACGCCCATGATCGCGGAGACAAAGCCGACCACCACGCCGCAGATGGCCACGAACCAGGCGGAAAGCTGCTTGCCGCCGGGGACCAGATCCTGGTCAAAGGTGATCATCGGCGGAATCTTCATGGCCTGGATCTTCGCGGCCATACCCGGTCCGGTGGGTTCGGAGCCGTGCGCCCCATGACCGCCGCTGCCGCCGTGCACGTCAACGATGTCCACCTTGCGCGCCCGCAGGAAGTCCAGCATGGCGTAGGTGCCCAAAAAACCCAGCAGCACCACGAACATCACGCTGATGAATGTGTCGCTGAGGATCGGGTTGATTTCATACAAGGTCCGGTTGACCACGCCGCCGCCGGTCACGCCCACGCCCGCGCCCACAAGAAAAGCCACGGCCAGGGCCACGGAGACGTTGCCCAACTTCCTGTGGATCACGGTGCCCATGATCGCCTTGGCGAAGATATGGAACAGGTCCGTGCCCACGGCCAGAATGCCCTTGATCCCGGCGCTCATCAGGGCCGGGGTGATGATGAAGCCGCCGCCCGCGCCGATGCACCCGGTGATCAGGCCGGCGAACATGCCGATCAGGATCGAAATGTAGAAGATGAAGGGGGAGTAGAAGCTGGGCATGTAGGAATACTTCCCGCCCAGCATTTCCGGCAGATCCGCGTGGGACAACCCCACGCCGATGGCACAGGGAATAAGCAGAAGCATCAGAATGAACATCCGCTTCCTGCTCCTGAGAATGTTCATGGACGTTTCATAGTCCCACTTGGCGTATTGGACGGCCCCGAGATGCATCATCGCGGCCAGGTTTCTGAAAAATCGCATTTTTAAATTCCTCCAGGGAAGAAGTTCAGAGTAAGGTGGACGATCCCCGAACAGAGCGAGCGTGTTGGTTATCCTGGTCTTGCCTCACCCCCTTCGCCGCGGCTCCGGATCGCTTCGGAGACCTTGTCCAGCAGTTCATCGATGGGACAGGGCTTCATCATGTAGTCGAACGCCCCCAGATCCATGCCTTGATCCGCGGTTTCCAGCGTGGCGTGCCCGGTGAGCATGATCACGGGAACCTCGGAATTGATGCGCTTCAACTCCCGCAACGTGGCCACCCCGTCCATGCCCGGCATGCTCACGTCCAAGACCACGGCGTCAAATGCTTTGCCCCGCATGGCTTCCAACGCCTTCTCCCCGGAATCCACGCCCTCGGCCGCGATGCCGCGCAGCCGCAGCCGCGTGATGATGGTTTCCAGAAAAGTCCGTTCGTCGTCGATCAAGAGAATGTGCATGACGCCTCCTCGTGTCTGTTCAGCGCGGTTCCAGCATCTTGCGACAGGAGTCCATGATCTCGGCGTAAAAGGACTCCACGGGATAGAGGTTGAACAACTTGAACCGAACGATGCCCACCACCAGAGCGAAAAGAATGACCGCCGTACGAAACGGCTTGCAGTCCCGGATGGTGCCATCTTGCCGGCCCTTTTCGATGCCTTCGATGAACAGCTCCAGGAAACAGTTGTAGATTTCCTCGATGCACTTGCGGCAATCCGGGTTCACGGCCGCGAGTTGATAGGGATAGTTGCGGAACAAAAGCAAAAATTCGAACTCCATGGTTTCCGAGAGCGTGAAAAACTGGTGCACCGCGCGCTCCACCAGTTCCATGCCGGTTCCCTGCTTTTCGATGTTCTCCGAAACTTCCCGCAGGGTGTCCTTCTTCACCTTGATCAGCAGCTCGATCAGGATGCCTTCCTTGTTCTTGAAGTGGTGGAAAATAGTCCCCTCCGCGGCCCCGCTGAGCTTGGAGAGATCGGCGATGGACGTATCCTTGAAGCCGCGCTCGGCGAACAGCTTTGAGGCCGCGTTCAGGATTTCGATGCGATAGGACACGGTGAGCTCCTTGATTTGATAAATTTTGAACAAGCTCCCGAGTGAGTACTCGGTCAGTTCGATTCGGCCTTATCGATTTCAAAAAATCTTGTCAAGCATCAAAACTCTCCGAGCGGATGCCCAAAGAAAGATTTGGCCGACATCAGCGACGCCCCCTCGGCTTGTCGAAATCATCGCTCAAAGGTAAGAACGGGCTGGCTCAGCCGAGCAATCCCCCCTTCCCCCAATCCTCCCAGGCCCTTCGGGCCATTGGAAACCGCCCATGAAACGCAAGAACTCCAAGCCAGGCAGCATTGCCAAGCCCCGAAAAATCATGGTCGTCCTGCATGAGGACGACGTGGCCCCTCGTTTCGATTTGGCTCTAGGGTTGTTCATCGCCGAGTTCGCTCCCGACGGAAGCAAAATCATGGAAAAAACCCTGGTCCTGCCGCATCCGTCGGCCGAGGACCTTTGCCGCTTGATTCTTACCGAAAAGATCACCGTGCTCATCTGCGGCGGAATCGAACAGGAATACTACGATTACCTGACCTGGAAAGATGTCCGGGTCGTCGATTCCGTCATCGGCGACTACCAGTGGGCCATCCGCCGTTGCCTGGAGACCCACCTCCAGCCCGGAGACATCCAGCGTCCGGCCTGACAGAACTCCCTCCCTCCTCCTCCCCTCTCGCCTCAAATTGTTTCAACTAGAAACACCCTGGTTGATTCATTTTAATTCATTTTAATTCATCTTCGCACTCATCGCCCGCCACTCCTTATTATCCTATTGATATCATTGCTTGTTACATCTGGCACATGATTTGCTCAACTCATTGTATCCGAATGACGGCCAAGCGCCTTTGGTGACGTTCATTCAGGAGATCCGCGCTCACGAGGTCGCTGTCCGGCCTCGTTTCGGGAGCCGCCGGTCAAGGGAGAATCAATGTGCCTACTTGTTATCGAGACCGATCATCTCGTTCGCGACAATCTGACCCATCATCTGCGCCAACGGGGTTTCACGGTGCGCGCGGGGCAAACCAGGGCGAGCGTAACGCGCATACTGGAAGAATGCGCCGTGGACGTGGCTCTGCTTGGTTTGGAGGGAGTCGGGCGCGAGGCATTGGAGTTTCTGCGGATCATCCTCGCGACAAGCCCCAAGACCAGGGTGATCCTGATGACGCCCCCGGACTGTCTGCATTACGCCATTGAGGGGATGAAAATGGGAGCTTTTGACGATGTCCCGGTGCCTTACGACATCGATTTGCTCTGCGCGAAAATCAGGCGGGCCGCGTCGCAAAGAGCCAGACGCACGAAACCTCCCTGATTCCGGAAAAGGATTTCTGAAAAGCGGCTATGGAAAGCGATCGATTTTGCGCTCATCGCGGGCGAGCGAGCTGCAAAACCAGTAACCCGCCGCCGAGGCGAGAACGACGACGTAACCAAGGAGGATAAACGAGTGAACACCACATTTACCATTCGCGAACTGATGCGTCCGGTAGACCAATTTCCACGCATTTCCGGCCGGTCCTTTTTCCATGAAGCCATGCTGGCTCTGCAAAAAGCCGATGAAGCATTTCAGTCCGGAAAAATCAGACAACGCATTTTACTGGTGGAGGACGAAAGGGGAAGGGTCATCGGCAAGATCACTCCCATGGACGTGGTCCGGGGGCTGGAGCCCAAGTACGACCGGGTCGACAGTCTCAGCGACGACATCCGCTACGGCGTGCCCCAGGTCGTCCAGTCCATGAAGGAGGAATTGCGGCTGTGGCAGGAACCGCTGGACGATCTGTGCCGCAAGGCCGCGGAAGTGCGGGTGGAAACCTTCATGAATAAACCGGAGCCGAACCAGACCGTGAACATCGACGAAAAGATGGACAATATCCTGCACATCTTCGTCACTTCCCGCCGTAATTCCCTGTTCGTCGTGGAAAACGACGCCGTCGTCGGCCTGCTGCGCTTTTCCGATCTCTATGCAGCCATCCGCGAGGTCGTTCAGGCCTGCGGCCTCAAAGCGCCCACGGCATAGCCGCCGTGTCGCGACATGTCACCGGTGACCGTTCAGAATCAGAATCCACCTCACATTTCTCAAGGAGCAAAAATCGTGAGCACCATACAGGCAACGCCATCCAAGATCGATTTCAAGCGGCTGTTTTTTCTCTTTCTCGGCATGTTTCTGTTTACCGTGGTCTACTACGCCCCGCCCTGGCCCGACGCCGTGGACCCCATGGGTAAGACCTTCGTTCTGTCCACGGAAGGCAAAGCCGCTATAGCCTTGTTCCTGCTGGCCGGGACCTGGTGGGTGTTCGAGGTCCTGCCCATCGGCATCACCGGCCTGACCATCGGCGTGGTCCAGGCTCTGTTCTTCATCCGTCCGGCCAGCGCGGCCTTCAAGGACTTCATGGACCCCTCGGTGCTGTTCATCTTCGGGTCCCTTGTCATCGGCATGGTCTTCACCAAGGTGGGCATCACCAAGCGGATGGCTTACAAAATGCTCTCCATCGTGGGCGAGCGCACCTCCATGATCTACCTGGGATGTTTCGTGGTCACGGCTTTGCTGACCCACGTCATGGCCCACACCGCGGTGGCCGCCACCATGTATCCTCTGTTGCTGTCCATCTACGCCCTGTACGGCGAGGGCGACCGGCCCACCAAGTTCGGAAAGGGGCTGTTCATCGGCATGGCCTTCATCGCCGGCGCGGGCAGCATCATCACCCTGCTCGGCGCGGCCCGTGGCATCGTGGCCTTGGGGTTTTACAACGAGATCACCGGCAACGAGATCACCTTTTTCGAGTTGACCTACTACATGGCCCCGGTGGGCTGGCTGATGGTCTTCATGCTCTGGGGGCTGATCATGGTCCTCTTCAAGCCGGAAAAATCCAGCATCGTCGGTCTACGGGAAAAGGCCAGGCAGCTCAGCCGGGAAATGGGCCCCATCACCCGCAATGAAATCATCTCCGGGTCCATCATTCTCTCGGTCATCGTCTTCCTGTCCCTGCAATCCTTTATCCCGGTCCTGGCCCAGTTCAACAAGGCCGCGGTACTCCTGGTCTCCACGGTCCTCTTCTTCATCCTGAAGATCCTGGACATCAAGGATCTGGAAGACATCCCCTGGAACATCGTTCTGCTCTTTTCCGGGGCCATGAGCATGGGCTTCTGCCTCTGGCAGACCGGGGCCGCCGAGTGGCTGGCCATCAACTGGCTGAGCTTTTTCCAGAACGCCCACTGGTTCGTCTTTATCCTGGCCATGGCCTTCTTCGTGATGGTCATGACCAACTTCATCATGAACGTGGCCGCCATCGCCATCTCCATGCCCGTGGCCCTGGTGGTCGCTCCCTATCTCGGCATGGCTCCGGAAGTCGTGGTCTTCGCGTGCCTGATCACCGCGGGCATGCCCTTCCTGCTCCTGGTGGGCGCGGCGCCCAATGCCATCGCCTACAACTCCAAGCAGTTCACCAGCGGCGAGTTCTTCGCCGCCGGCATCCCGGCCTCGATCCTGCTCATGGCCCTGGTGGCCCTGGCCGTACTGCTGATCTGGCCGTTGCTTGGCATGCCGGTGCTCGCCCAATAGCCGCCCAATAGTCCCTCCATTTGCGTCTCCCGGTCCGAAAAACGGACCGGGAGACGCTCTTCCCTTTCCCGCCCCTTTCTCTCGTCCCTGGCACAGACTCTCGACAGTCGGTCGCCTTCCCGCGGTTTCGACTCTTTCAAGCCATCTTGATTTACGTGAAAAAAAAAACTATCGGGGAATGTCTCGAAATGAGACTAGCGTTGACGTGGCAATTCAGCAGGGCTTCTCAAGGCGAAACAAAATGAAACGCCTCAACGCCATGACCAAGGACAAGCCTGGTCGATGGAAATCTCCATTGGCATGTGCTTTTTTGAACAAACTGTTTCAGACCCGTCCCTGAAGGCGATCCGGCCGATGGAGAACCGATGCCCCTACTTGTCGTCGAGTCCGACCAGCTCTTTCGGGACAACCTGGTCCATCATCTCCGCCAGCGCGACTTTACGGTCTATACCGGCGAGAATCTGGACGACGTTTTGCACCTGCTCAAGGAACGAACATTTCGCGTCATTCTGCTCGGCCTGAGCGGAGTGGGCCAGAAGGGTCTGGAGATGTTGCGCGCCATCCGCTCCGCCAGTCCGTTGACCAACGTTATCCTGATGACCACCCCGGATTGTTTGCAGTACTCCATTGAAGGCATGAAAATGGGAGCCTTTGACGACATTCTGGCGCCCTGCGACATTGACTTGCTGTGTACCAAGATCAAACTGGCTGAAACCAAACCGCAAACCATATCCCCGCACGAACCGAAAAGCTGATGGGGATGCAACAGGAGGACATCTCGTGGACACGACGTTGACAATTCGCGAACTTATGCGTCCCGTGGATCAATTTCCACGGATTTCCGATCAAGCCTATTTTTACGAGGTCATGCTGGCTCTGGAAAAAGCCAATGAAGAATTTCTGGCCGGCTCGGGCAAACAGCGCATCCTGCTGGTGGAGGACCAGAGCGGGGCCGTCGTGGGCAAGATTTCGCCCAAGGACGTGGTCCGCGGCCTGGAGCCGCAATACGACAAGATCGACAGCTTCAAGGACGACATCCGCTACGGCCTGCCGCAGATCGTGGAATCCATGAAGCGGGACTACATGCTCTGGCAGGAACCCCTGAGCGACCTGTGCCACAAAGCCGGGGAAATCAAGGCCGAACGCCTGGTCAGCAAGCCGGGGGCCCTTCATTCAGTAAAACTGACGGACCGCATGGACAGCGCCTTTCACCTTTTCGTCACCACCGGGCACGACTCCCTGTTCGTCATGGAGGAAGAGAACATCACCGGCTTGCTGCGCTTTTCCGACGTCTACACGGCCATCTGCAAGGTGGTACAATCTTGCGGCCTCAAGCCTTCCAAAGCGTAACGACCCTTTCACCACTACAATTCCCGAAAACATTTAAGGAGGACGAGGCGTGAGCGCTGCACAAGCAACCCCATCCAAAATTGATTTCAAACGGCTGTTTTTTCTCTTTCTCGGCCTGTTCCTGTTTACGGTCGTCTATTATTCGCCACCATGGCCCGACGCAGTAGACCCCATGGGCAAATCCTTCGTCTTGTCGCCGCAGGGCAAGGCCGCCTTGGCCCTGTTCCTGCTGGCCGGAACTTGGTGGGTGTTCGAGGTCTTGCCCATCGGCGTCACCGGGCTGACCATCGGCGTGGTCCAGGCCCTGTTCTTCATCCGACCGGCCCAGGACGCCTTCAAGGACTTCATGGACCCCTCGGTCCTGTTCATCTTCGGCTCCCTGATCATCGGCGCGGTGTTCACCAAGGTGGGCATCACCAAGCGGCTGGCCTACAAAATGCTGATCATCGTGGGTGAGCGCACGTCCATGATCTATCTCGGCTGTTTCGTGGTCACGGCCCTGCTGACCCACGTCATGGCCCACACCGCGGTGGCCGCCACCATGTACCCGCTGCTGCTGTCCATTTACGCATTGTACGGCGAGGGCGACCGGCCCACCAAATTCGGCAAGGGGCTGTTCATCGGCATGGCCTTCGTGGCCGGGGCCGGCAGCATCGTCACCCTGCTCGGCGCGGCCCGGGGTATTGTCGCCCTGGGATTTTACGAGGAAATTACTGGAAAGAGCATCTCCTTCTTCGAGCTGACCTACTACATGTTCCCCATCGGCTGGTTGATGGTTTTTCTGCTTTGGGGCTTTTTCATGATCTTCCTCAAGCCGGAAAAAGACGTCATCCCCGGACTGCGGGACAAGGCCCGTCAACTCAGCGCAGATATGGGGCCGATCACCCGCAACGAGATCGTGGCCTCGGTCATCATTTTCGGCGTAATCCTGTTCCTGTCCCTGCAGTCCTTCATCCCGGCCCTGGCTCCCTTCAACAAGGCAGCGGTGCTCCTGGTCTCCACGATTCTCTTTTTCATCTTGCGAATCCTGGACATCAAGGACCTGGAAGACGTTCCGTGGAACATCATCCTGCTCTTCGCCGGAGCCATGAGCATGGGCTTCTGCCTCTGGCAGACCGGAGCCGCTGAATGGCTGGCCATCAACTGGCTGGGCTTTTTCACCGAGGCCCACTGGTTCGTCTTCGTCATGGCCATCGCCTTCTTCGTCATGCTGATGACCAACTTCATCATGAACGTGGCGGCCATCGCCATCTCCATCCCGGTGTCCCTGGTGGTCGCCCCCTACCTGGGCGTGGCTCCGGAAGTCATCGTCTTCGCCTGCCTGGTCACCGCGGGCATGCCCTTCCTGCTCCTGGTCGGCGCGGCGCCCAACGCCATTGCCTACAACTCCAAGCAGTTCACCAGCGGTGAATTCTTCGCCTACGGCATTCCGGCCTCCATCATGCTCATGGGCTTGGTGGGTCTGGCCGTGCTGTTGATCTGGCCGCTGTTGGGCATGCCGATCCTTCTGGATTGATCCGGCTGAGGCCGACATCACCCCAATCCTCCCGGCCCGCAACCCGGGCCGGGAGGCCAACCATACAAACAAGGAGAATCCAAACATGAAGTGCAAGGAAGAAATCAGCGCCCTGTTCGACAAGTGGAACCAGGCCGTCCAGAGCGGCAACCCGGACAACGTGGTGGCCATGTACGCCTTCAACGGCATCCTGCTGCCCACGGTGTCCAACCAGGTCCGCCACAACCACGCCGAAATCCGGGACTACTTCGTCCACTTCCTGGCCAAGAAGCCCAGCGGCGTGATCAATGAAAGCAACATCCGGGTCTACGGCGACATTGCCATCAACTCCGGGGTGTACACCTTCACCTTCAGCCCCGACGGCCAGGAGCCCTTCTCCGTGGCCGCCCGGTTCACCTACGTCTACCAGTGGTTCGGCGACCACTGGCTGATCGTGGAGCACCACTCCTCGGCCATGCCGGAAAAGTAAGAAAAGCTTAAAAAAACGGCCCCGCGAGAGCGGGGCCGTGCAAGTCAGGTGAGGAGTGCCAAGAGCGGCACTCGCAGCTGCGGTACAGAAGCAGGAAGAACTCGCCAGCTTTGCCCCGTAATAGCCTATACGACAAGCTAAAGAATCCTGGCCCAGAAGACCGGAATTCATAACTATTCAGCATAGAGTAATACCGTTGCCGGGGTCGGAGTCGGGATCGGCGCTTCGCTATCGGGATCGAAAACGCTGGGAAGCGTTCATAATTTTTCCTGTTCCGATTCCGATTCCGATTCCGATAGCGACCCCGACTCCGATTGCCGGAGCAAGGGCGGACACAAAATGTGCTGAGTAGATACCGAAATTCTTTAGAAAAACAGCCGAAACGGAATAATCCGCTTTTCCAGCAGGTAGTTCAGGATGGGGTCGCGGCCCTGGAGGACGACGCGTTTGGTGGGGGATTCCTGGATGATCAGCAGAGGGACGCCGCGAAAGCCGCTGTTGCGCAGGAACGTGCCTCCCTTGCGCGCGGCATCGGCGACCTGGGGCTGAATAGCGATGTCCGGAGCGGCCGATTGCTCCACCAGGAGAATGGCTTGGAACGGGTTGTCGGCGGTTTCCGGCAGGCCCAGAAGGGCCGTGAGCTTGCGCTGGTCCTCGGGCTGGGTATCCAGGGGCACGAGGTTCCATTCGCCGCTGACCGGGGGATGCGTGGCCAGACTGGCCAGGACATGGGTGCAGAAAGGGCAGTGCAGACTGAAAAAGTAATAGAGTTGGGGATAGGTGGAGGTGTCCGCGCGGTGGGTGACCAGGACGGTCTCCCGCAGGTCCGGGGTTCGCTCGGGGAACAGGAACATTGCCTGGGAAGCGAAGGCCGCGGTCCAAACGGCCAATCCCATGACCACGGCGGCCAGGGACTTCCGGGCTACTCCGTAGGCCAGCAGAATCAGCAACAGGGCCACGCCCACGGCATAACAAAGCACACAGGCTTCCTGGATCCCGAAACGCTGGAAGCCCAGGATGCCACCGTCGAACGCCAAGCCGGCGGTCAAGATGATGGCGATGAGCAGCCAAAGCCAGTTCTTGTCCCATTGCCGGGCCAGAAAAAAAGCGCCGGCCAGAAGCCAGAAAAAGATCACTCCCAAGCCGATAAAGGCCTTTTCGCCGAATTTGACGAAGGTCCCGACCACGGCGCATCCCGCAGTGGGGCACAACCCACCCCGCCCGGTCTCCATCAGCCAGTATTCCAGACTCAAGGCCAGAGCCGCGATCACGGACAAAATCACCGGCATCCAGGAAATAATCACGCTTCCACGATCCGGTGCGCCCAGAGCAATGGGTCCTCTTTTTTGCTTCATGTTTGTCCCGATGTTTTTTTCAGTTGGTCTTGCAGCCACGGACGAAGTCGTTCCAGAGCGTTGCTAATGGAGCAATCGTCCATGTCCAGGGCCAGGTCCGCGGCGGCCTGGTAGAGCGGTTCGCGCTCGGCATAAAGCTGTTCCAGGCTTTGTCCCGGCCGTCTGGCCAGGCCCCGGCCCCGGGCATCCCGGACCCGATCACAGACCGTGCCCACCCCGACCCGCAGATAAACCACCGGCCCCAGTTCCCGCAAGCGCCCTACAGCTCTGGGTCCGTAGACCACGCTCCCGCCGGTGGCCACCACGGTCCGCCACAGCCAGAGCTTCGCCACCACGTCTTCTTCGGCCCGCAAAAAGCCATCCAGGCCGAACCGGTCCAGCAATGTCTGCAAGGGAGCGCCCCAGTGCGCCTCCATCAGCCGATCCGTATCCACCAGCGCCCAACCCAAATCCTGGGCCAGGGCCCGGCCCAGGGTGCTCTTCCCGGCCCCGGCCATGCCGATCAGACTGACGCAGGGCACGGTCCGCGGGGCGAGGTCTGGAGAGGTTTTGCGGAGGTCGGGATAAGGGATGGGCATGGGGAAGCTGGAAGTCAGATCACACTGGAAGTCAGATCACAATCGAGGTCGAAATCGAAATCGCGATCGAAATCGGAATTGGCATCAGAAAACTGTTGGTATCGAAATGTGAAGCATTTTTGTCAGAGATCGATTTCGATCACGATTTCGATTTCGATTTCGATTTCGATACCGATATCAGATAATGGTTGAGGGTCGAGAACAAATCTGCCCAGGACTACCCGCCGAGATAGGCCTTCTTGATCTCCGGGTGGTCCATGAGTTCGGAGCAGGGGCCGGAGACGCGAATCTCGCCGGTATCCAGGACGTAGGCCCGGTGGGCGAACTGGAGGGCCAGGCGGGCGTTCTGCTCCACAAGCAGAATGGTCATGCCGTTCTGGTTCAGGCGTTTCAGGGCCCGGAACATGTCGTACATCAACAGCGGGGCCAGGCCCATGGACGGCTCGTCCAGCATCAGAAACCTGCATCCGGTCATCAGGGCCCGACTCACGGCCAGCATCTGCTGTTCGCCGCCGCTCAGTGATTCGCTACGCTGGTGGCGGCGTTCATGCAACCGGGGAAACAGGTCGAAAATCTGTTGGTATTCCTGTTCCAGATTCTCGCCGGGCTTCCGGGAATACGTGGCCAGTTGCAGGTTCTCCATGACCGTCAGGTTGCCGAAAATATGCCGCCCTTCCGGGCAGAGGGCGATCTTCAGGTTGGCCACCACATCGTGGGCCTGGATTTTCAACAGGCTTTGCCCTTGAAAACGGATGTCCCCTTCCGTGACCCGGGGGGCCTCCGGCGGGGTCAGGCGGGCGATGGACATCAGGGTGGTGGATTTCCCCGCGCCGTTGGCCCCGATCAGGGTGACCACCTCGCCCTGATCCACATGAAAGCTGATTCCGTGCAGGGCCTGAATATTACCGTATTTGACCTTGAGGTTATCCACTGAAAGCATCACAGCGCTCCATCTCCCAGATAGGCTTTGATCACGTCGGGATTGTTCTGAATCTGGTCGGGCGTGCCTTCGGCAATGGTCGCGCCGAAGTCGATCACCTTGATCCAGGTGCACAGGCTCATGACCACGTCCATCTGGTGCTCGATCATCCAGATGGTCAGCTTGAACTCCTTGTGAATCCAGCGGATCAGTTCAATCAGGCCTTCGATGTCCGTGGAGTTCAACCCTGCCGCCGGTTCGTCCAAAAGCAGCAGGGACGGCTTGCCCGCCAGGGCCCGGGCGATCTCCACCCGTCGCTGCAATCCATAGGGCAGGTTTCGGGGACACTCCTGGGCATGGCGGTCCAGGCGCAGGGCTTCCAGTATTTCATGGGCGCTGTGCTCGATATCCGCCTCGGCCCGTTGATAGCGACGGGTCCGGACCAGGGCGTCCACCAGATTGTAGCCCAGGGTCTGGTGCCGGGCCAGACGGATGTTGTCCAGCACGGTCATGTCGTGCCAGAGCCGGATGTTCTGAAAGGTTCGGGCCACGCCCAGGGCCGTGATCTTGTGCGGCTTGAGACGTCGGGTGTCCGTGCCCTTGAACAGAATGTTTCCCTGGGTGGGCTTGTAAAAGCCGCTGACCAGATTGAAGACCGTGGTCTTGCCCGCGCCGTTGGGGCCGATCAGACCGTTCAGCTCGCCGCCGTCAAAGCGCAGGTTGAAGTCGGACAAGGCGCACAAGCCGCC
This sequence comes from Desulfonatronum lacustre DSM 10312, assembly GCF_000519265.1. Lineage (NCBI taxonomy): Bacteria > Pseudomonadati > Thermodesulfobacteriota > Desulfovibrionia > Desulfovibrionales > Desulfonatronaceae > Desulfonatronum > Desulfonatronum lacustre. Next base: position 521,401 of record NZ_KI912608.1, on the reverse strand, counting down.
AAAAACCTGGGTCACGGATTGAATTTCCAGCAAGGCCATTTATCGCTCTCCTCCCACCCTACTTGAACTGAAACCAGCGGCGCAGGCGCGGAAAAATATCGGACAGCTCCCGGTTGCCCATGATCCCTTCGGGCCGGAAGTGCATCAAAATGATCAGCATCAGGGGCACGATCACCCATTTGATGATCTGCAAGGGCCGCATGGCCTCCATCAGCAGCGTGAACAACACGGCGGAAAGCACCGATCCGGTAAGGGAGCCCATGCCGCCCAGATAGACCATGACCATGATTTCCGTGGTCTTCAGGATTCCGAAGGCTCCGGGGTTCACGTAGCCCAGGACGTGGGCGAACAGCCCTCCGGCCAGACCGGCCAGGCCGGAGGAAAGCATGAACGCCACCACCTTCATCTTGTTGGTGTTCACGCTCATGATCTCCGCGGCCACCTCGTCCTGACGGATGGCGATGATCCCCTTGCCGTAGGTGGAGGAGACGAAGCGCCGGATGATCCAGACGGTGAAGACGGTGCAGATGAATATCCAGATCATCATCCAGGGCAGCTCGATCACGTCCTCCATGAACACCACCACGGAACGCATGCCCATGAACCCACGAGGGCCGCCAATGGCGCTGATGTTCTCGATGGTGCTCTTGATGATGTACAGGGAAGCGATGGTGATGATGGCCAGGTAGTCGTCCCGTGTCTTGAACGAGGGAATGGCCACCAGCAGCCCGGCCAGGGCCGCGGCCACGGCGCCGCCCAGCAGACACAGGGGAAAGATGATCAGGGCCAGCTCCGGGGACAGCACCGCCGGTCCGAAAACCCGGTCGTCGGTGAGCAGCCAGACCGAAAGCAGGGAGGAAACATACGCTCCCACGGCCATGAACCCGGCGTGCCCGCAGGAGAACTCGCCCATGTAGCCGTTGACGATGTTCAGGCTGGAGGAAAGGATGATATTGATGCCCATGAACATGATCACGGACTGGATGTAAAGATCGATCATGCCGCCCTGGCTCATGCCGATCAGCCCGGCAAAAAGCGCGGCCAGCAATATGGGGACGGTAAAACGCTGCATGGATTCGGTCCGCCTGTGCAGGATAAGAGGTTCAGGGGTTCACGGTTCAGCGGTTCAGCGGTTGATCAGAAAAAAACAAGAGGCCACGTTCAGTTCAGGTTGCAACAACCGTGAACCGTTGAACCCTTGAACCGCCCTAGATCTTCGTCGTCTGGGCCATGCCGAAGATGCCCGTGGGTTTGATGGACAGGATCAGCAGCAGGATGCTGAAGGCGATGAGGTCCCGGAAGGTGGACGGGAAAAAAGCCACGACCATGATTTCCAAAAAGCCGAGCAGAAAGCCGCCCACGAAGGCCCCCCGGATGTCCCCGATCCCGCCGACAACCGCGGCGATAAAGGCCTTCCAGCCGATCATCGCGCCCATGTACGGTTCCAGGACCGGATAGGACATGGAATAGAGCAGTCCGGCCAGCCCGGCCAGGGACGAGCCGAGAATAAAGGTGATCACCACGATGGTGGCCACGGGAATGCCCATCAGCGGAATGGCGAAGCGATCATAGGAAATGGCCCGCATGGCCATGCCGATCCGCGTTTTGGAGATGATGGTGTAGAGCATGGCGAAGACCAAAAACGCGGCAAGAATGGTGGCCACGCGCAGATTGGTGAACGTGACCCCGCCGATGGTGTACACGCTGCGCTCCACCAAATCCGGAAAGCTGCGCCGGCTGGCGCCCAGCACGGCCAGGTTGGCGTGCTGGAGAATCAGGCCGCACATCAGGGCCGTGATCACCACGTACAGCCGGTGCGCCCCCTTGTTGCGCAACGGGCGGTAGGCCACCCGCTCGATGGTCACGCCCACCCCGGCCGTGAGAATCATGGTGATGGGAATGGTCAGGAGCAGCACCATGGGATTGGAAAGGCCGAAGGAAAAGTCCGTGTACGTGCCCATCAAAAAAGTGGCCGCAAAGTAGGCGATGAACGCGCCGACCATGAAGATGTCGCCATGGGCGAAGTTGATCAGGCGCAGCACCCCGTAGACCAGGCAATAGCCCAGGGCGATCAGGGAGTAGAAGCTGCCCCACTGCAAGGCGTTCATGATGTTCTGAAACAGTGATTCCACGACAAGCCCTCGGGAAGAAAAGGTTGGAAGCTGATCCGGGACGGACGTTGAACGTCCGTCCCGGATCAGTGATTATTAGATCAGGTTACGGACAAACGGACTCGGTGAATTCGAATTCGCCGGCGTCGTTGATTTTGACCACCACGGCGCACTTGATGGGGTCGCCTTCGTCGTCGAAACGCATGGAGCCGGTAATGCCGTCGAACTCTTCGATGGCGGCCATGGCGTCACGGATGGCGGCCCGGTCGTTGCGCAGGTTGCCGGTCAAACCGCCGGTGGATTGGATGGCTTCAAGGACCAGACGTGTCGCATCCCAGGTCAGGGCGGCCACGTCGTCCGGCGTGTAGCCGTACTTGGCCTGGTACTTCTCGATGAAATCCTTGGTGGCCCCGGTGGCCCCGGCAGCGGCGTAGTGGGTGGAGAAATAGTGGCCTTTGCACAGGTCGCCGCACAGGGTCATCAGCTCGGCGGAGCCCCAAGCGTCGGCGCCCATGAACGGGCCGGTCCAGCCCAGGTCGCTGGCCTGGCGCACGATCAAGGCCACTTCGTTGTAGTTGTTGGGCAGGAAGATGAAGTCCGGCTGGGCCGCGAGGATCTTGGTCAGCTGGGCGCTGAAGTCTTGATCCCGGTCGCCGTAGGATTCAAAGGCCACAACGGAGCCTTTGCCATTTTTCGATTCAAAATCATCCCGAAAAAATTCGGCCAGTCCTTTGCTGTAATCATTCGCCAGAGCAAAAAGCACGGCTGCCTTGTCGGCATTAAACTGCTTCATGGCAAAATCCACGGCCACGGGAGCCTGAAACGGATCCAGGAACGCAGCTCGGAAGACCCAGGGACGATTCAATGTCGCATCAGGATTGGTGGACCAGGGAGAGATCATCGGAGTGCGGTTGTCGTTGGCCACCTGCCCGGCGGGCACGGCCTGCTTGCTGGACTGCGGGCCGACAATGGCCAGAACGCGGTCCCGGTCGATCAGCTTGAGCATGGTCATGACCGCGGACTCCGGTTTGGATTCGTTGTCCTCGTAGATGAAGCGCAGTTCATGCTTGACTCCGCCGATTTCCAGGCCGCCCTGGGCCATGATCTCCTCACGCAGCATTTCAGCGGCATAGCGGGAGGATTCCCCGACCTTGGGAATGTCCCCGGTCAGCGGGATGACGAACCCGAGGGTGATGGGATCGGACGCATCGGCCCGGGAGTACTCGCCCTGCCCTCCCAAAACAAAGAAACATCCAAGAATCATTACCGAAAAAAGAATACTTACTCGCCGTAAAGACATCGCTCGCCTCCTGAATAAATGGTTAACGGACCCACTACCATGGGATGAAGGAGGACTTAGACGAAGTTTCAACAAAACAAAAGAGGTGGTGCCTATTATTTTGACCAAATTTTACAATTCTGCCCATCCGGGCATCCCTCGGCTTCACATGATCTTCGTGAAAACATGAACAAGAGTGGCGATTGCTTGACCTCAATTTGTTTTCTTGGCAAAGCCTCGAGCAGTCTTATGAAAAAAACAAGCTTGTGAGCCGTCAACCTCGATATTTCAGCAAATCCAATCAAATCATTACAATTTAGTCAACTTTCGGCTTTCACAAGAACGTGACGTCTCAGACAGCGGTTGTCGCCGTCGCATCTTTGATCACTCCCATAATCCCCGCCACAACAGGAGAGTTTTCCGTGCGCATCAAGCTCCGTGAAAAAGTATTCATCCCCTTGTTCATCGCCCTGCTCATGCTGGGCGCGGTCATGTATTTCGTAACGGACTCCAATCTGAAACGTCTGAGCAACGAATTCGTCACCCAGATCGGCCTGGGCAAGGTGGCTGAGATTGAGGCGGCCATGGATATGGCGAGCATGAAAGCCCAGGAATTGACGGCGCTGTTCACCAGATTGCAGGCGGTCCAACGGGCCTATCAGATCGCCCTTTCCGGAAACATTGACGACGAGGCCGACCCCATGCTCCGGCAGGCCCGCCAGATGTTACGCAACGAATTGCTCCACACCCTGCAAGGCTACGAGGCAGTGATGGATGACCGACTGAAACTCCACTTTCACCTGCCCAACGGGAGAAGCTTGGTGCGTTTGTGGCGGGACCACAACTTCCGGCGTGACGGCGAATGGATCGACATTTCCGACGATATCTCCGGCTTTCGCCAAACCGTCATGGAAGCCAACCGGGAACGGCGCATGGTGCAGGGTCTTGAGGTCGGCGTCGGAGGCTTCGACATCCGTAGCGTCTTGCCCCTGACCTCCACCCGGGGCGAACACCTGGGCAGCGTGGAGATGCTGGTGGAATTCGAACCAATCCTGCGGACCGCGGCCGCTGGGGAAGGACAGCACCTGCTTCTGTTCATGAATTCGGACTTGTTGCACATCGCCCAGCGCCTGCAGGACGCTCAAAAGCATCCGTTAATCGGAAATCAGTACGTACAGGTCTCCGGGGCAGACGATCCGGCGGTGAACAGCCTGATCACCCCAGCCCTGCTCGGCCAGGCCAAATCACAACTCTCCGTGGCCATCCATGACAACTTCTCCCTGACGGCTTTCCCGCTGGAAGATTACGGCGGACGACAAATCGGGGTGATGGTTTACGTTCTGGACATTTCCAAAGAGCAGGAACTGATTCGCCACATCACCTGGTTGTTGATCGGGTTGATCGGGGTCATTCTTCTGGTCTTCGCCGTGGTGGGCCAGGCCACGGTGTGGGCCGCGATTCTCAAGCCCATGAAGCAACTGCTCGGCTTTGCCCAAAAAGTCGGTGCCGGCGATCTGGAAACCCGCGTCAACCTCGCCTCCCGTGACGAAATGGAAGAACTGGGCATTGCCATGAATACCATGGTCGGCAACCTGCGGGATAAAATCATCGAGGCCGAACAAAAAACCAAGGAAGCGGCCGAAGCCGTGGACCGGGCCAACGTCTGCACCCAGGACGCCGAGGAAGCCCGCAAGGAAGCTGAGCGGGCCCGCCGGGACGGCATGCTTCAGGCCGCGGAGCGCATCGACCAGGTCGTGGCCCAAATCGCCGCTTCGGCCCAGGAGATGTCCAGACATGTGGATACCGCAAGGCAGGGATCCGAGCAGCAGAAGATGCGCACCGGGGAAACAGCCACGTCCACGGAACAGATGAACGCCACGGTGCTGGAAGTGGCCAAAAACGCCTCCCATGCGGCCGAAGGCTCGGATCAGGCCAGGATCAAGGCGCAATCCGGCGCGGACATCGTTCAAAACGCGGTCAAGGCCATTGCCGACGTGCAGCGCAACGCCCTGGATCTGAAAAAGAAGATCACCAGCCTGGGAGAAAAGGCCGAGGGCATCGGTCGGATCATGACCGTCATCGACGACATCGCGGACCAGACCAACTTGTTGGCCCTGAACGCGGCCATCGAGGCGGCCCGGGCCGGAGACGCCGGACGCGGCTTCGCCGTGGTGGCCGACGAAGTCCGCAAACTGGCCGAGAAGACCATGACCGCCACCAAGGAGGTCGGCGACTACATCTCCGCCATCCAGGTGGAGGTCCGGGACAATGCGGCCAGCGTGGACCAGACCGTGGAGTCGGTCAAAGGCGCCACCCAGTTGGCCGCCAAGTCCGGCAAGGAGCTGCGGGAAATCGTCAATCTGGCCGAATCCACCTCGGACCAGGTCCGCTCCATCGCCACCGCGGCGGAACAACAATCCGCGGCCAGCGAGCAGATCACCCGCTCAGTGGAGGAAATTGACCGCATTTCCACGGATAACGCCGAAGCCATGCAGTCGACATCCAGGGCTATCAAGGATCTGAACGCCGGCCTGGGGGAACTGGACAGCCTTGTGGAGGAATTGAAGCGCGTCGGATAGCAGCAGTCGATAATGGCGATAAAAGCAAAGGCCTCACGTCGGAGACGACGTGAGGCCCTTGCCGTTCATGCCCAGATCAGCGCGACCCATTCACCCTCCGTCAGCCTTCGTGGGGTGGCCAGCCCTTGGTCGCGATAGGCGTTTTCCACCCGCTCGGCCTGCTCCCGAAGAATACCGGACAGGACCATGCCCGCCCCGGACTCCAGGCGTCGAGCCAGGGTCGGCGCCATATGCACCAATGGACCGGCCAGGATATTGGCCAAAATCAGCCCGAAGCGCCGGTCCGGATCAAGTATCTCCAGCCCGCCCTTGCGGATGGCCACTCCTTGGGAAACGTCGTTCAGAGCCATGTTTTCCAATGCGTTGGCCACGGCCACGGGATCGATGTCCAGGGCCAGACCGGTCATCCCGAGCTTGGCGCAGGCCAGGGCCAGAATGCCCGAGCCGGTTCCCAGGTCCAGAAACCCGGTATTCCCGGAAACGGCCTCTTCCCTCCACAACATGGCGATGGCCTTCAGACAAAGGGCCGTGGTGGCGTGATGCCCGGTGCCAAAGGCCATTTTCGGCTCGATGAGCAAGGGGATCAGCCCCGAAGCCTCGCCCTCCGACTTCAGCCAGGGCGGCAGCACCAGGAACGTGTCCTCAACCCGCACGGGAATGAAGAACTCTTTCCAGGATTCACTCCAGTCCTGGTCCTCATACGTGGACTCGGAACAGACCACGCCCGGCCACTCCCGCCGAACGTCCCGCAGGAGTTCACTGGCCACGCCGCGCGGGAACTCCTGAGCCGGGTCCGAATCACGGCCCGTTGCCTTCGTCTGGTCCTCGGTTTCACAATAGATCACAAACCGAACCCGCCCGGACTCCGGATAATCCACCTCCCACCCCCAGGACACCCGTTGCGCCAGAAACCCGGCAAACCGATCCTCATCCTCTTCCACCACCAGCAACTCTATTCGCGATAGTTTCATGGCTCTCTTGTTCCATCGTAAATACATGGTCAACGTTCTTCACAACTCAGCCCCAACGTCACACTTTTTCAAACATATCATGATATTAAAGAAAACTAAAAATAAAGACTTGCCTTATCCGTGCCATTGGTATTTTCAATTATCGCAAAACCTGCAATACTATCGAAAAGATGAACAACAGAAACGGAGAGCGAAAGGCTCGTCTACGAATTTTCGCGAAGTATTCCAATATATTGATTCGGACCTTCCCTCATAAAACGAACGGGGGTGCCATGGCGGCCTTCGCTTTCGAACCTCGACAATTACATTTAGAAACGCGACGCACAAAACCCTTTGCTTAAATCGGTCGGCACAATCAATCAATGATCTCCACAACCATCCCCCATGAACATTTCGTGGGCAACCTTCTCAATCAACTCATAAATCGAGGGTGGCGACTCGGAAAAGGTGCCGACGGACTCGACTTCGTTCAAAGCCTTGAACGTTTACTGCAACAGATCCTTTCCGGCTGCCCAGCGGACCGGCACGCCACCCTCAAGCCTCTGCCCGACTGGCTGGTGAACACCTTCCGAAGCGACGGCTGCAAGGAACCCCTGAAATCCTATCTCAACCACTCCGAAGTCTGGCACGACATCCTGGACAGCATGGTCTTGTGGCTTGACTACGACCATCTTCAGGCGGCCCCCCCCGACGAAACCTGGCAAGTTTTCGGCCAGCGGCGTTCAGTATTGAATGAGAATTCGTTTTTCAGGTTTCTTGCCGGAAAAGAATACGTCTTCAGGGAAGACAACCCGTTTTTTCAAAGACGTTCCGACTTCATGACCATGCCTCTGCGTCGCAGGTTGGCCATGGCCGGAACTTTTTGCCTGGAAAACTTCGGGGGCAACGCCCATCGCGATGCTTGCCTTGAGCTGCTCCGAGCCAAACAGAGAACAAGTAGAATCCCAGATAATTTTTTGCGCTTTCAGGAAGCAATATGCTCCGACCCACTTCATACCCATGTCATGGTGGTCTCCGGTGCTGCCACTCTCTTTTTTTCCTTGCATGACTATTTTTGTGATTTATGGAAGACAAACCCACAAAATAATTTATCCAAAGTAAAAAACGGTTCCGTTCAGGAACAGGTCGAATACTTTCGAGCTGCTTTTATCAAGGGGAATACTGCAAAATCCCCTGGCAGCCACTATAGACACGAAAGGCTCATGCAGACTGATTTCGTAGAGTCGTTGGCCCTAACCTATTGGCGGAGCAAACTGCGAGCCCACCTGCTCCAGAAAGAACGTAGCGGACGAAATCGACTTCGTGCCGGCCTACTTTCCAATGAAGATCAAACAAGCGGCCAACCGCAAACATATCACAGCCGTCTGATTCTGGAAAGGATCCCACAAAACACACCAGTGTCACTGGAATTCTTACCGGAATCAGGCCTCACGCGCCCTGGGCTTACTTGCCGGATGAAGGAACTGAAGGATCAGTACCTGATTCTCACTGTGGAAGGATCGGTGCAAGGCCGATGCGAGGCAGCCACTGAAGAAGCTCTGATTCTCAGATTCTCCATCCCTCATAAGCTCCAAGATCTGCGTTTCTACGCCTGTACATGCAGGCTCCGGCACGTCAAACCAGTATCGAAAAACGTCGCCGCCTTGGTAATTGAACCCATCGACGATCTCTTTCCCCTAGACCGAAAATTTCCTCGCATGACCGCTGACCTGTTATCGATACAATCCGTCAATATTCACCTTGAAGTCCATAAGCTTCCGAAATCCATGGCGGCACTTTCCGAGCCAGGAGAGCCCGTGGCTATTACCTCGGAACCTTCCGCGAGAATCTGGCTGGAAGACATTTCCGCGGGTGGCGCGTGTCTCGCGGTCAATACGGACAATTTTCGAGCAAAGCTCGAAGCGGTACACTCCGCTGGGAACTCTCCTTCCGGCCTGCTTCACTTGCACATGCCTTCGGGCAAGCAGAACAACGGCGACATCCTTCTGTCATTTCGACTGGTCACTTTGCGTCAGGGCCAGAACGCCTTGCGCGCCGGACTCCAATTCCAGGCCGAAGCCGTCCGATCCAACTCCGGAAAGCTGAATTGGTGGCCAATCAAAGACCTAGGCTGTCATGAGCTGAGCCGGATAATTTTCGCCGCGTTGCTCAGACGCAGGGATTAATGATCGAAAAAACGAAAAAAAACGGTACCCGGCTCACGGATCGCGCCAGGTACCGGGCCAATATTCTTCGGCGACCGCCGAAGGTCTAGACGCCTCAGGTTCCCCCAAAGCCCACGGTCACCTTTCCGTCGGCCACGATAACGGGCACCTTGCGCCGCCCCTGGCTGAGCTTCAGCATTTCTTCCATCCGGCCGGCATCCATCTTCACGTCATAATAAACATGGCCGGGATTCGCCTCACGGGCGTTGGTGGTATAGGGTCAGCCCTGCTTTCCGTAGATGATCGTCTGGCTCATGGTCATCCTCCTTGTTTTGAAGTGTCAGAGATCAAGGTGATGTTTGACATTCACCGCTTTCCTGAGTCAACCTGATAGTCGACCGTTGAGCGGAGCCGGAAGGCTCCGGCCTGAACCTGATATGGACTGCAAGGAGCAAGAATGCGTCTCGTCATCGTATCCAATCGACTGCCCATCAATCTGGTGGAGGAGGACGGCAGAATCATCGCCAAGGAATCCGTGGGCGGACTGGCCACGGGGTTGAATTCCTACCTGGACTCCCTGAACCAAAATTCACCGTTCAGCGGCGACCCGCTGTGGATCGGCTGGCCGGGGATGTATCTGGACGACCCGAGCCGATTCGACTTCTCCTCCCGGATCATGGGCAAGTTCCGGATATGTCCGGTCAACGTGACCCCGGACCAGATGGACAGCTTCTACCTCGGGTTCTGCAACTCCACCCTCTGGCCCCTGTTCCACTATTTTCCGTCCTATGTCGAATTCGATGAGGCGTCCTGGGACAGCTACGTCCAGGTCAACGACATCTTCCGTCAAGCCGTGGAGTCCGAACTGGAACCGGACGACGTGGTCTGGGTGCATGATTACCAGATCATGCTCCTGCCGGAGATGATCCGTTCCCATAGACCGGACGTGACCAGCGGCTTTTTCCTGCACATTCCTTTCCCATCCTATGAAATCTTCCGCCTCCTGCCCAGCACCTGGCGCACCCGTCTGCTGCAAGGTCTCTTGGGCTCGGATCTGATCGGCTTTCATACTTATGACTATTCCCAGCATTTCCTGCGCAGCGTCTCGGCCATTCTGGGTTTGGAGCACCATCTGGGCAAGATCATGGTCGGGGACCGGCTGGTCAAGGTGGACACGTTTCCCATGGGCATCGACTACCACAAATTCGCCCAGGCCGCCCGGGACCAGCGCACCCAGGATGAAAAACGCGAACTGCGCGATTCTCTGGGATCAACCAAGATCATGCTTTCCATCGACCGTCTGGACTACAGCAAGGGCATCGCCAACCGGCTGCGGGGGTACGAGAAATTTCTGGAACTGTACCCGGAGTGGCATGAGCGGGTCGTCCTGATGTTGGTGGTGGTCCCGTCCCGTACCGGGGTGGGCAAGTACCAGGAGATGAAGAAGCAGATCGACGAGTTGGTGGGGGCGATCAACGGCCGGTTCGGCAAGCTGTCCTGGTCCCCGCTCATCTACCAGTACACCACCTACCCGCTGCGCGAACTGACCATGCTCTACGACATCAGCGACGTGGCCCTGGTCACTCCGCTGCGCGACGGAATGAATTTGATCGCCAAGGAGTACATCGCGGCCAAGACCGACGACCTGGGGGTACTGGTGCTCAGCGAGACCGCCGGAGCGGCCATCGAACTGGGAGAGACCCTGATCGTCAACCCCAACAGCCTGACGGACCTCGCCGAAGCCATTCACAAGGCCCTGGAAACGCCGGAAGAGGAGCAGCGCCGGATCATGACCCTGCTCAAAAACCGGTTGGAGCGCTTTGACGTCAACCATTGGGCCGAGGACTTCATGAATTCCCTGCTGCACGTCAAGGCTGAACAGGAACAAATGGAGTCCACGTTCATCAGCGCCGACGCAGCCGGGGAGATGGTGCGCCAATGCAAGTCCGCCTCAAGCCGCCTGCTGCTGCTGGACTACGACGGCACCCTGGTACCCTTTCACGACGCGCCGTCCATGGCCTGCCCTTCGGAGGAAATCCGGGCCACTCTCCAAACCCTGGCCGCCCTGCCCGAGACCCAGGTGGCCATCTTCAGCGGCCGGGACAGGCACAACCTGGAGCGCTGTCTGGACGGCCTGCCCGTGGCCCTGGTGGCCGAACACGGGGTCTGGGTTCGGGAGACCGACGGCCAGTGGCGAATGATCCGCCCCCTGCTCAACGAATGGAAGGATCAGATCCGCCCGATCCTGGAGCGTTTCAGCTCACGGGTGCCGGGTACCTTTGTCGAGGACAAGGACTTTTCCATGGCCTGGCACTATCGCCAGGCAGATCGCAACCTCGGTGCGCAACGGGCCCGGGAACTGGCTGAAACCCTGCGAGGACTGGCCTCCAACGTGGGCATTCAGATCCTGCAAAGCCCCATGGTGGTCGAAGTGCGCAGCGCCGGAATCAGCAAGGCCGTGGCCGCCATGCACTTCAGCTCCAAGCGACAGTGGGACTTCATCCTGGCCATGGGCGATGCGGAAAGCGACGAGGAAATGTTCAAAACCCTACCGGACCATGCCGTAACCCTCCGTGTCGGCCACGACCTGTCCCACGCCACCTACAATATCCGCAATCCGCGAGGTGCCGGGGTGCTGCTGAAGAACTTTACGTTGTGATCAGCTACAAGGCACAGTCGCACCTGAATCCCTCACTTCACGTAAATCTTGACCAGGTTCGTGGCCACGCGGTCCTGGCGGGGTTTGGGCTGGCCGGCGGTGATGACCACGGCCTCGCCGGTGGCGAAGAAATCCGGGTTGCTGTCCACGAAGTACTCGGTTCGGTCCAGGTGATCCGAAAGTTGTTCCTTGATGGAGTGCGGCAGGACGCCTTTGGAGAAATTCAGGAACTGACGCGCCGGGTAGTCCGGGCAGAGGGCGTGGATGGGCTGTTCCGGGCGACAAGCGCTGAGATGACGGATCGTGGCCCCGGAAATGCTGTGGGCCACCAGAGCGCGAACCTGGGCTTTTTCCGCCAGTAAGCAGGCGGCATAGGCCAGGAACCAGGCCGGATCGGATTGATCCTTGGGCGCTTTCGGCCCCCGATAATGTTTCGCGCCGAAGCGCTCGGCCTCCAGGCCGATCTCCCGCATGGTCCGCACCGCTCCCAGGGAATGGTTGCCGATGGCGGTCTCCTCGGAGAGCATCACGCAGTCCGTCCCGTCGTGAATGGCGTTGGCCACGTCCGTGATCTCGGCCCGGGTCGGCACGGGATTGTCCACCATGGACAGCAGCATCTGGGTGGCCACGATCACCGGCTTGCCGGCCTGGTTGCAGGCTTTGATGATCTCTTTTTGCAAGCCCGGCAGGGTGGCCAGGGGGCACTCCAGCCCCAGGTCGCCCCGGGCGACCATGATCCCGTCCACCAATTCCAGAATCTCCTGAAGATTCTCCACGGCGTTGCGCCGCTCCAGCTTGGCGATCACCGGAACCCGGTGGCCGAGGCGCTCCATCTCGTTGATCAGAGAGCGGATGTCCTGAGCGTCCTGAACAAAGGACAAGGCCACCACGTTCACCCCCAACTCCAGGCCATAGGCCAGGTCCTGGCGATCCTTGGGCGTGAATGCCGGCAATGGGCTGACCTTGCCGGGAAAGGCCACGCCCTTTTTGGACGACAACAAACCCGCGTTGAGCGCCTTGAGCAGAACCGTCCGGGCGTCGGGCTTTTCCACGACCTGGAACTGCAAGCCGCCGTCGCTGAGGGTCACCGTATCCCCCCTCTCCAGGACTTCCAGCATATTCGGCTGATCCAGATCCACCCAGCGCAATCCTTTGATGCTCTGGCCGACGGCCTCCATATCTTTTTGCCCACCCGGCAGACCCATGTACAGTAAATCATCCTTATGCACGTCCCAGGGAGCGTCCGCGATTTCACCGATCCGGATTTTCGGCCCCGAAAGGTCCTGCAACAGACTCAGAGCAACGTCCATCCCGGTCTCCAGTTTCTTCAACCGGGCAATGATCGTTTCAAAATAGGACCGGTCGCCATGGGAAAAATTCAACCGAAAGATGCGCACCCCTTGCTCGATCATTTGGCGCAGCATGTCCTCCGAATCGATTGCCGGCCCTACCGTGACCACGACTTTTGTTTTCATGCGGTTGTCTCCTGAGTTGGATATGAATTAAGCAAACAGCGGGTTTTCGGAAGTTACCATGGATCACCCGATAAGCCACGCTTCAGCGCTTCGCCGCCGTCTTGTAAACAGAACCACGCTCACGCTTCCCCACTGCGATGACCACAATCACGAGCGTCGCGTCACGGACTTCGTAGACCAGGCGATATCCCGCACTTTTCAGCTTGATCTTATATCGGTTCGCGCTTCCGGACAAACGAGAAGCTGGAATATGTGGGTTGCGCAGTCTTTCCTGGAGCTTACGTTTGAATTGTTCTCGGAGATGTTCACTCAGCTTTTGCCATTCCTTCAAGGCTTGCTCCTTGAATCGCAGCTTATAATTCATCGAGACTGACTTCCACTTCCGGCTGATCCTTGCGGGCATCGGCCAATGCGTTCAACTCCAGGTCTTCCAGCCTGTCCATGAGGGCCTCGTAGGCCCTGGACGGAACACAGTAAAAGGCCGGTTTGTTCCGGTTCAAAATCGCCACGGGAAAGCCGTCTCCCGCCTCCACGGTCTTCATGGGATTTTTCTTGAGATCGGATATGCTGGCCGTAGTGTCCACGAGAACGAGATTTGTCGGCATGAGATGTCTCCTGCAATTATTAGCTGAAACTCTCCAATAAGACCTAAAAAAAGGTCTCGTCAAGCTGATGCCCGACTTGCAGCCATGGCGCCATGGAAAGATAACTAACTGAATTTTAAAATATATATGCCCTGCAACAGACCGTTGCCTTTCCCGAAGAGTTACGCGTCCATTCCGGATCAGCCGACGTATCCGCCGCCCTGAAACATCCCCGCGATCCTCCGTTCCAGCTCCCGTAAGGTCGCGGAGTCCGCGAGACGTTGGTCCAGGACGTGGATCCGGGCTTTGTCGCCTTGCAGGTCCACGGCGGCCGTGCCGGGCAGGAGGCTGACCACCCAGAGGAAGAGCACCCGGACCGACTCGGATTCCTGAGCAAAGACGTGAGTGATCACGGTGGGCGTCAGGTCCACCCGAAGCCGCATGGCCCGCGAGGCCACGTCCAGGCCGCCAAGCAGGGACTGCCACAGAAAGTACGGCAAAAAACGGACCACGGCCAAAGGCCGCAGGGGCCAGGACCTTGGCGGCAACAACCGAAAGCTGGCCAGCACGGCCAGTCCGACCCCGAGCAGCCCCAGGATGGAAAGGAGTGATCCGCCTTCGGTCAGAATCCACCAGAGCAGGCTGAATCCCAATATCCGGGCCAAGATGCCGCCCGGGCGGGGAAGACTCCACTCGGGACTCCGGGCCGATTCAGAAGAATTATCCCTGGACTCGATTCTCGATTCCGCCATGGCCGCCACCTACCCCAACCAGGTCAAGACCAGAAAAACCAATACAAACCCGACGAACAACACGCCCACGGTATGCCAGTACAGCAGCCGCCGCTCGATCCGATCCGGAACGGTCTGCATCCACCGGCTTTGCAGAATCCGGTCCGACCAGGCCACGAAATCAATGGTCCCGCAGGCCGGATCACAGTACGGGCTGCCCAGCCACCGGGCATGCAGCCTGGTCGCGTTCCGTTCCACAACTTCCAGAACCAGATCGTCCACCCCTTTGCGTTCACCGCCCCCCTGGTTCAGGCTGAGCAACAGTCCAGCGGCCACCAATCCCAGGACAATGGGCCACAATCCGTCCCAGAGGCCTTTCCAGCCTTTTCCGGCAAGGCCATTCAATGCATTGAACGATTCAGGCACCATAAGAGACGCCAAAGGAACCACCCCAAGCACCAGGACCAACAGACCGCCCCAGGCCAAAACCATACCCCGGCTCGCCTTCGCGCTCTTCAATTCCTGTGCGGCTTCGCCGTGTACTTGAGAACGGTCAACTCCCGCGGCCATGCTTCGCCGGACCCGCCAAAAGAACACGGCCATCAGCAAGGTCGTGCCCACGGCGGTCAGGGGCAGCACGGCGCTGAAAATACCGCTCCAGACCGGTGACAACTGCTCGGCTCCGGATTTCAGGGACTGCTTGACCAGGGCTCCGCCGGTGAACGGCGCTCCGGCCAGGACCAGCCCGGCAGCGGCCAAGCCGGCCAGGAGCCACCGCGCCCGGGCCGTCCCCCATTGCGTCGCCTTGGCCACGCCGACGCCGAGAAACAGCGCGCCCTTGGCCAGGCCGTGGACCAGCACGAACAGCAACATTCCCGCCGACAGGAGGGCATCCTCCGGAGACGTTCCGCCGTCCTGGCTTTGAACGGCCAGGGCGAAGCCCACGGCCATGGTCATCAGCCCCATCTGACTGACGCTGGAATAGGCCAGGATGGTCTTTGGGTCATGCCGGGTAAACCCGACCGCGGCGGCATAGACCGCGCCGGACAATCCCAGCCAGGCCATCACCATCCCCCAGGCCGCCGGCCCTGCAAAAAGCGGAAACAGTTGCAGCCAGCCCAGCAGGCCGATCTTGATCATCACCCCGCTGAGCACCGCGCTGGCCGCGGTGGGTGCCGCCGGATGGGCCAGGGGCAGCCAGATATGCAGCCCGATCACCCCGGCCTTGATCCCGAACCCGACCAGGGCCAGGGAGAAGACCAGGGTGTTTCGGTTCCATCCGGCCTCCGTGCTTGCCAGGGCCTGGGCAGCGTCCGTGAACAGCAGGCTGTCCGCGATGATCCCGGCATAGAAAAAGGCCGCGGCCAGCAGCACCTCGCCGATCACGGTCATGATCAGATAGATCTTCCCGGCATGGAGCGCCCTAGGCGTCTGGTCGTGGATGATCAACCCGTAGGCGGCGAAACTCATCATGGCGAAAAAGACATAGAACGAGGCCAGGTCCTGGGCCACGCAGACCCCGATGTTGCCGCTCAAGGTAACCAAGAAAAAGAAGGCGAACCGAAAGCGATCCCGACCGTCGGACCCGCCTTGCGCCGCTGACCGGGCGAACAGGCCGGCGGCGGTCCAGAGCACGGCGGCCAAAAGCAGAAAAACTCGCCCATAGGTCCCGAAATGCAGTATGGTTTCCAGAAACAGGGCCGGAAAGACGCCCGGCGTCACGCCTCCGCCGACCAAAGCGAGCCCCAGGGCCGGCAACGACGCCAGCCAAAGTCCCGGCCCGGCGGCCAGGCCTCGCGTTCGGACATGGCCGAGCAGGCAGCAGAAGAGCAGCGGAAAGCCGATGACGATCAGCCAGATCATTTCGTTTGGATGCCTCTCTTTCCTTCCAGGATGGCCCTATGCGGAAGGTCGTCGTAACGTAGAGGCGGACCTATGTGTCCGCCCTTGCGGATGGCCGATCCTTCCGTGGTTTGTTCAAGAACGATTTCGATTTCGATTTCGATTCAGTCGGAATATATCGAGAAACCGAAAACAAAAGAATCCCGCGATTCACGGAAAAGCCCCCCGACCCATGGTGATCATTTCCGCCACGCCCAAGGGGCTCCACTCCCATCCGGCGAACACCCCGGCGGCCAGGGAGAAAAAGGCCGTGGCCAGAGTGGGCAGCAGGAGCATCCACGGCGCCTCCCAGATTCCGCACCGGGCCTGTTCGCCGCCAAGATCCGGCTCTCCTCCGCAGGGCCGAAACCAGGCCCGGTGCAGGATGGGCAGGAAATAGGCCGCGTTGAGCAGGCTGCTGAGCACCAGGACCGCCACCACCCAATCCTGCCCGGCCTGGATGCCGCCCTGGGCCAGGTACCATTTGCTGACAAACCCGGCCACCGGCGGAACCCCGATCATGCCCAGGGCCGCGATGGTGAACAGGGCCATGGTCACGGGCATGGTCCGGCCCAGGCCGTCCATCTGGTCGATGCGGTGGATATTCCTGGATCGGGCGAAGATACCGGCGCAGAAAAACAGGGTGATCTTCATGATCCCCTGATGAACCAGATGGGCCAGCCCGCCCACCGTGGCCAGGGGGCCGAGGATCACCGCGCCCAGGGCGATGTAGGACACTTGGCTGACCGTGGAATAAGCCAGGCGGCGCTTCAGTTCATTCTGCATCAAGGCCCGCAGGGAGCCGAAGAGGATCGTGGCGACCACCACGGCGGCCAAGGGCTCCAACACCCCGATCTGGGCCGCGAAGTCCTTGCCGAAGACGTCCTGAACCACCCGGAGCACGCCGAAAGCACCGGCTTTGACCACGGCCACGGCGTGCAGCAAGGCGCTGACCGGGGCCGGGGCGACCATGGCCGCGGGCAGCCAGCCATGCAGGGGCACGAAGGCGATCTTCACGGCCAGCCCGCAGATCAGCAAGGCGAAGATGATCCGAGCCTCCCACGGCCCGATGTGCTCCAAGCTCCCCAGGACCCCGCCGGAAACGAAATCATAGGGACCGGCCAAGGTTTGAAGCCCGACCACGCCCAGAAACAGCACGGCCCCCGCGCTCATGGCGTACCACAGATACGTCCGACCGGCGGCCAGGGCTTGCGGCGTGCCCTGGTGGACCACCAAGGGATAGGTGACCAGGGTCAGGAACTCGTAGAAGATGAAAAACGTGATCAGGTTTCCGGCCAGGGCCACGCCGGTGGACGCAGTTACGCACAGGCTGAAGAACCCGAAAAAACGGTTCCGGTTCCGGGATCCTTTCAGATAACCCACGGCATACAGGGTTGTCAGGAACCAGAGATTGCTGGACAGAGAGACAAAGGCCAGGGACAGCAGGTCCACGTGCAGCACGAAGTCGAATCCCAGACCCATGGTGAAGCGCGCTTCGTACACGGCCCCCTGGACCAGCACGCCCCAGGCCATGACAAAAACCCCGACCACCTTCACAGTGGCCCCGGTCATGTTCAGGGCCGTCCGCCACCCGGAACGCTCCTCAGGCAGGAGAAAGATGATCAGCCCGGTAAACAAAGAGCTGCACAACACGATCAACGGCAGCCAGGAGGTCATGGTCATGGCCGGCCTCCGCCAAAATTTCCCATCAGCACCGCATCAAAGGGTGGTTCGAGCCCCATGTCTCGAAGCAGCAAAGCAATCACTTCCTCGGCCCGGAATCCGAACAGCACGCAAAGCGCGGCCAGAATCAGGGCCGACAGGGTCATCAACGCGGGAACCGGACCCAGCTCCGGAATGCCGGAATTCCTCGAGACCTGACGTTCGTCGGCAGCCGTATCGGCGTTTGAATCATCTCCGCCCACCGGCACAAAAGTAAATGAAAGAATCTTAAAGACATAGGCCGCGGTGAGCAGGCCGCCCAGGGCGATGACCACGGCCCACCACCATTGCCCGCTGGCCAGGGAGGCCTTGAGCAGCATCCACTTGGCCACGAATCCGGCGCTGGGCGGCAGGCCCATCAGGCTCACTCCCGCCACGCCCAACGTGAAGGTGACCACGGGCAACCGCCCGGCGATGTCCCGCATGGCCGCCAGTTCGTCCGTGCCCATGGCCAGCAGCAGACAGCCCGCGGCCATGAACAGGGCCGCCTTGGCCAGCCCGTGGGAAAAGACATGGAAGACCGTGCCGGTCCAGGCCATGCTCGCCCAGCCCTCGCTCCAGGCTGCCCCGCCCGAGGGCGTGAGCAGGGCGAAAACAAAAAACAGATACCCCAGTTGGCCCACCGTGGAATAGGCCACCAGAAGCTTCAACCGGGTCTGACGCACGGCCTGGAGGGAACCCCAGAGCACGGCCGCGGCCCCCAGGACGCCCAGCAACTGCCCCGCCACCGGGGCCGTGACGTCCGGAAAAACCACGAACCAGATTCGCAACAACAGGAAAAACGACGCCTTGGTCACCATCCCGGAAAGGATGGCGCTGACCGGGGCCGGAGCTCCGGCATGAGCCGGAGGCAGCCAGAAATGAAACGGCAGCAACGCGGCCTTGATCAGCAATCCGCCGGTCATCAGCCCAAAGGCGACCAGCACGGGAAACGAACCGTCCACGGATTCGGCCAGCAGAAAGATGTCCAACTGACCGGTCTGGGCGTAGAGCAGGGCCACGCCCAGCAGATAGATCAACGACCCGAACATGGTCGCCAAGAGATAGCGCAGCCCGGCCACCAGGGAGTCGTTGGTCCCGGAAAGCACGGTCAATCCCACGGCCCCCAGCCCGACCATCTCCAACAGCACGTAGGCGTTGAACACGTCCGCACTGAGATACACGCCGTTCAACCCGCCCCAGAGCACCAGCCAGACGGGCCAGAAATAGGGCTCCATCCGTGCGTATTCCCGTCCCCGTCCGAAAAAAGCCAGGGCATACACGCCCACCAGCAGGCCGACGATAGCAGTGAGCAACAAGAACATCGCCCCCAGGCCGTCCAGGTACAGCCCGATGCCCAGGGGCGCGGCCCACCCGCCCAGGTCGATCCGGACCGGGCCAAAGAGCCAGACATGGCGCAGCAGCGGCAGACAGGTCCAGGCCGTGACCGCTGAGGCGGCCAGTCCGGCCCAGGCCACGGCCCGGCCCCGGAGCAGCAGGCAGGCCACGCCGCCCACGAACGGAATCAGAATCATCCACGCCGCCTGACTCATGGAATCGGCCCGTCCTTCGTGCTTGAAGCATCTTCGGACCACTCCTTGTTCGTGTCCCTGCTTTGCCCTCCTTCCCTGGCCAGGCCCTTGTGTTGAGCCTGGTAAATCCGGCGCAACAGGGCCAGGGCAAAAGCCGTGGCGCTGATGGCCACCACGATTCCGGTCAGGACCATGGCCTGGGGCACGGGGTCGGCAAAATCTCCCTGATTACGATACGCCGTGCTGATCAGCAGCAGAAACACCCCTCCCGCGATCACGTTCAGGGCCATGATCACCCGCAGCAGATGCCTGCGGGTGATCAAGCCGTGGACGCCCAAGCCCGCCAACAGGGCCGCGGTCAGGGAGTACACCAGAAAGGTGGTCATTGCTCGTCCACCACCAAAACCACGGCCACCAGCGCGGCCAGGGTCACGCCGATGGACACGGTGGCCGCGACCTCCAAGGCCAGAATCAGCGTACCGGCCCAGGCCGACGGGTATTCCAGGGGAAAACTTTGCGGTCCAAACGCGGTCAACACGGCCAGGAGCAGGATGGCCGCGAAGCCCACGACCACGCAGGAGAGCAAGGCGGTCCGAGGCAGCCGATCCACGGAAGACAAGCCGGTCAAGCGCAGCAGGACCAGCCCGGCTGCCAGGACCACTCCGGCCTGAAAGGCTCCTCCCGGAGCGTGGTCTCCCAGCCAGAGCAGGTGCGCCGCGACCATCACGACCAACGGACCCAATAGGCCCACCAGTCGACGCGGCAAGGGCGAAGGGGCCGGACGCTTGGGCAGCCCGCGCAGGTCATGCGCCCCGCGCACCCCGAACACGCCCATCAGGGCCAAAAGCAGGACGCCCAACTCCAGCCAGGTATCGTACAACCGGAAGTTGAGCAGCACGGCGGTCACCGGGTGCTCCACCCCGGAAGAGCCCAGTTTTTGGGCCACGACCCCGGTCAGTCCGTCCCCGTGGCGCGGCAGGTCCAGGACGGCCAGGACCAGCAACGCTGTCAGGGCAACGGCCCCCACTCCGGCCAGGAGATAGTGGAAACGGCCCGGGCAGGCCGCGGCCCGGTCCAGTCGGCAGGCCCCGGCGACAAAAGGCTCGTCAGCGGGGCCGCTCCCTTGAGAGGGTTGGCCGGTTTGGCCAGCCTGGTCAGCCTGGGGCTCGATACGCTTGAACGTCCCGAACAGCAGCACCCCGGCCAGCCCCGCGCCCACCGCGGCCTCGGCCAAAGCGATGTCCGGGGCGCGAAGGCGCACCCAGGCCAGGGCCAGAAACAACCCGAAGGAGATGAACAACACCGTGGCCTGGAACAGATCCGAGGCTTGCAGCAACCGCCAACTGACCAGCAGCAGGGCCCCGGCCAGCAGCAAATCAAAAACCAGGGACGGAGTCATGAGGTGGGGCTCTTGGGGTTTGTGGGGCCTATGCGACCTATAGGACCAATGGGGTTTATGGGGCTTGAGGAATGGAATGAATTGATGCCGGTATCGCGGGGCGTTTGGTTTTCGACATCGTCGCCGCCTTGCTCTTGGACCAACATGTTGCGGCCCAGCAGGAAGCAGATGGATGAACTGCCCGCCAGGGCCACCAGCCAGATCAAGAGAATTTTCAGGGCCGTGCTCACGGACCCGCTGGTTACCATCAAGGCAAGGGCGATCAGCCCCAGGCCGAGGTTGTCGGCCTTGGTCAAGGCATGAATCCGGCTCATGGCGTCCGGAAACCGCAGCAGCCCCACTGTCCCGGCCAGAAAAAAGAATGCTCCCACCAGGCAGAGCAAAACAGCCGATCCCGAGACCACCGCGTCGAACACGCTCCTACCCCCCCGCCCCGCCGCCGGAGTCGCGACCCTTGCCGCGCCCGTCGTGCTCTCGAGAACCGCGCACAAAGGCCATCACCGCCAGGACGGCCAGGACGGCGAAGACCATGGCCGTGTTGCGCATGGCCGGGGCATCGAAGGCCGCGGCCAACAGCAACAACACGGCCACCCCCGTGGTCCCGAAAAGTTGGACGGCCACCAGCCGGTCCTCCTGCCGCGGCCCGCGAAACACCCGAATCAGGCCGACGATCATGGTCAGCAGGAGGAAGCAGGCCACGCCGAGATAGAATGTCTGCATAGGGGGCCTTTCAAGGCAAAGTCTATCTAGGTGGTATCTACTCAGCACATTTTGTGTCCGTTCTTGATCTGGCCATCGGGATCGGGGTCGGCGCTTCGCTATCGGAGTCGGAATCGGAACAGGAAGAATTGAGAACGCATCCCAGCGTTTTCGATCCCGATCCCGATTCCGACGCCGACCCCGGCAACGGCATTACTCTGTGCTGAGTAGTTACTCTGGGTGCTGATAAAGTCCTTGGTCGACAGTCCGTTCAAAAAACTCCTTTTTGCAGCGACGCAGCAATTGGGAGTTTTTCACTGCTATCCTATGCGCAACTGAGCCAGGGTGGCGACGGCGTTCTCGTCGCTGATGTCCGGCTTAATGGTCAATTCCAGGGTGGTCACTCCGGAGGCGTCCAGGTAGATGTTTTCGCTTTCCTCCCGCATCCCGTCCGGACTGAAGTTCCACTGTTGGCGAACGATGTCCGTGAAGGTCTGGCCGTTGTCGGCGGACCAGCGCAGGACGAACTCGTGGGTTCGCTCCACTTCGGCTTCCTCGAAATGAATCCAGATTCTGCGAATACTTTGGGGTTCGTCGAAAAGGAACCTTATGGTTTGCTCCCCGGGTCTTCCGGCCCGCCACCCAGAGGGATGGCCCGGCAACAGGGCGTGCTCGACAGGATGCTCCGGGTCTTCGGAGGTGATCTCCACTTCCGCGACCTCCTCCAGATTCAGCCATTCCCCTTCCGGGGTCGTGGGGGCCTCGGCCCCGGACGAAACAATGCGTTTACGCATGTGATTTTCCCTTGTAATTCTGATTCGTGGTTTCATCAGTCCCGCTACAACTTGACCTCGTCCTTCGCGTCTCGTTGTTCGCGGAATTCCTCGATGGACTTTTCCCAAGCCTCGTTGAGCACGGAAAAGGCGTCCAGAAACCCCTCCCGCATCTGTTCCCAAGCACCCGCCGAAGAGCTTTTCAGGGCGCCGTACCTTTCCGCCAGTTCTACCCGTTGCCGCCGCAGTTCGCGCATCGCTCGGCGCGAACGCTCCCGAGCGGCTTGGCTCATCTCGTCCCAATTGTTCTCAATGGACTTTTCCAGGGCGTCCAGGCGACGGTCCAAATCCTCCAAAGCCGGCTTGGACCGTTCCAGAGCCCTGTCCCGCTGCTCCACCCCATACCGACCCAGGGCTTGGCCCAACTCCCGCATCTCCTTGCGCACCTCCTCAAAGGAGGCTTCGACCGAGGCTTCGCCAGGGGCTTCAACCGGCACGGCGTCCGGGCCATGCTCAACATTCTGGGCCGAACCGGTCCAAGCCGAACAAATGATCATCGCCATGGCAAGCAAAACCACGCCTATCGTTCCTTCCCATCCTTTTTTCATGACTTCCTCCCATTATTTCGGCTTACGGAATGAAAAAAGTAACTACTCAGCACAGAGTTATGCTGTTGCCGGGGTCGGCGTCGGAATCGGGATCGGGATCGGGATCGGAATCGAAAACGCTGGGAAGGGTTCTCAATTCTTCCTGTTTCGATTCCGACTCCGATAGCGAAGCGCCGACCCCGATTGCCGGAGCAAGAGCGGACACAAAATGTGCTGAGTAGATTCTAAAAAATTCTACTTCCTGGAATCATCCACATCCCGCTCATATCGAGCTTTTGCCGCGGAGTACCCCTCCTTCAGCGCTTCCCAGGACCGTTCCACGTTCTTCCTGAGATCTTCCCAACCGGCCTCACTCCCTTTGCGCAACTCGGCGATCTTCTCCTCCACCTCGTCTCGTTTGACCCGCAAGGCTTCGATCTGATCGCGGTACTCGATCTCCTTTTCCGCTTTGACCTGTTTGGCCTTTGCCGCCAGCTTGTCGATGTCGGCGTTCCATTCGTCGATTTTTGCCTTCAGCTTGCGAATGTAGGCTTCTCGGTTTTCAAACATGGCCTCTCCTTTTTGTCCAGTTGCCGGGATTCATTTTTACCGCACCGTGTGCAAGAAATGCAGATGCTTTTCATAGTGGTCGACCACGTCGGAAATGATCTGTTCCTTGGTCCAACCCATCACGTCGTAGTCCTGGCCACCTTCGCCGAGATGCACCTCGGCGCGATAGAACTTCAGTTTCTCTCCGCGTCGCTTCTTGGTGTCGCGCATGGCAAAAGCCGGCGGGGTGTAGATTCGGGGACGCACGGAATAAAAGAAATCGATCTCCTCTCCGTGCAGCACTTCCAGCCAAACTCGGCCGTCCTCACCCTGCTCCACCCGGACCTTGAAGTTTCGTCGCTCAAGTTCGTCGGCCACTTCCCGCAGCGCATCCGCCGCCGTTCCCTGAGTGAACTCCAACACCTCGTTCTTGGTGGGATGGTGCAACAGAGCCGTAAGCCGTTTCTGCCAGGATATGGGCTTGGTTCCCACCTGGGGCATGAGCACGGCGGTCCGCAGGCTGGCTCGTTTGACCACGTCGATATGCAAAGCCCGCAACAGTCCCCAGCACATCAAGAGCATGATCACGGTGAACGGGAACGCGCTGGCGATGGATGCGGTCTGCAACGCGCCCAGGCCGCCGGCCAACAGTAAGGCCGCGGCCACGAAGCCTTCGCTGGAGGCCCAGAAAATGCGCTGCCAGACCGGTGCGTCCTCCTCGCCGCCGGAGGCCAGCATGTCGATGACCAGGGAACCGGAGTCCGACGAAGTCACGAAGAAGGTCACCACCAAAATCGTAGCGATCAACGAGACGATGCCGGACAGGGGCAGTTGTTCGAAGAAATTGAACAAAGCCATGGTAGTATCCGCTGCCACGGCCTCGCCCAAACCGGTGACGCCCTGAACCATGATCATGTGCAGGGCCGTGTTCCCGAAAAAGGTCATCCACATGAAGGTGAAGCCAACGGGCACCAGCAGTACGCCCAGGACGAATTCCCGAATGGTCCGGCCCCGGGAGACCCGTGCGATGAACATGCCGACGAAAGGCGCCCAGGCGATCCACCAGCCCCAGTAGAACAGGGTCCAGCCACCGATCCAGCCCGTGGGCTCATAAGCATAGAGGTTGAAGGTCGTGTTCACGATGTCCGCCACGTAGGCCCCAATATTCTGTGTCAGAGTCTGCAACAGGAAGACCGTGGGGCCGACCACGAGCACGAAAGCCAGCAGAACCACGGCCAGAATCATATTCAGCTCGGACAGCCGTTTAATGCCGCCGTCCAACCCCAGGACCACGGACACGATGGCAATGGCCGTGATGATCGCGATGAGGGTCATCTGCACAGAGACCGTATTGGGCACGCCGAAGAGGTATTCCAGGCCGGAATTGACCTGCATTGCCCCGAAGCCCAGTGAGGTGGCCACCCCGAACATGGTTCCCAGGATGGCGAACACGTCCACGGCATGGCCGATGGGTCCGTAAATCCGGTCGCCGATCAGGGGATAGAACGCTGAACGGATGGTCAACGGCAGGTCGTGGCGATAGGAGAAATAGGCCAGGGAAATGGCCACCACGGCGTAAATGGCCCAGGCATGCACGCCCCAGTGAAAAAAAGTGATCTTCATGGACTCCCGGGCCGCGGCCACGGTTTCCGGGTCGCCCACGGGCGGACTCATATAGTGCATCACCGGCTCGGCCACGCCGAAAAACATCAACCCAATGCCCATGCCCGCGGAAAAAAGCATGGCAAACCAGGAAATGTAACTGTAGTCCGGCTCGCTGTGATCCGGACCGAGCTTGATCCGACCGTATCCGGACAGAGCCAGGTAGACGACGAAAAGCAGAAAGGTTGCGACGGCCAGAACATAGAACCAGCCGGCCGAATGCACGATCCATCCCTGTATGTTGCCGAACAACGCACCCGCACGCTCCGGAGCGACCATGGCAAAGATCACGAAGACCAGAATCAGTCCGGCTGATCCGAAAAAAACCGGGGGGTTGATCTGTACGCGGGGTTTCAGGTCTTGGCTTTCACCAGGATTGCCCATTCTTCCTCCTTGGTTGACGGATTCAAATCAGACTATACGATCAGGTGTACGACTTTGGATCAACTCATGGGGCAAACGCACTCTCGTTTCCACGTCGTCGTCATCCTCGGACCAAACCGCCATTCAGTCCCGCGAACGGGACATGGACGGGCTTTTCGACTTGAACGGCCGCGAACGTGCTCTGTTTCAGCCGCTCGATTTCATCACGGGAAAGACGCAAAAAAAGATAACGCAGGTTATGCGCTAGACGGAGGATGATCAACCGGATCGTTTGAAACACGATCGGTCGTAGGCGCGGGTTTCAAAACCGTCCCTTGCGCAATGGGCCGCCAATGAAATACGGACCCAAGACGTTCAACGAAAGCTACTCCTTGTTTTTCACCCGAAACAAAGAAGGCGACATGCCATTGTCTTCAGGAATTCCTTCAATATCATGAAAAAACTCTGCATCGTCATGGTCGGCCTCCCGGCCCGCGGCAAGTCCACCATCGCCTGCCGCCTCCGGGAGAGTCTGGAAGCGGAAAACTTCAACGTTGCGATCTTCAACAACGGGGAGGTCCGCCGAAGCATACTCCCTGAGAACACGGCATCCGCCGACTTCTTCAGCCCCGACAATCTGGAAGGGGTCCGCCTGCGGGAATGGATCGCGCGCCAGAATTTGCAATCCGCCAGTCAATTCCTCGACGGAGGCGGGGATATCGCCATTCTTGACGCCACGAATATCAGTCGGGAACGACGAGACACTATCCGCCGAGGCATGGAGCAAGTCCCTGTATTATTCATCGAGTGCGTCAACGACGACGAGGAATTGCTGACCACCAGCATCACGCACAAGACAAAAATTTCTGAGTTCGGGCACATGACCTTGCCCGAGGCGATCAAGAGCTTCACGGATCGCATCCAGTTCTACGCAAACAGATATGAGCCCTTGGACAGGGAGAGCAACTACGTGGTGCTCAACTCTCTGCAAAACAGGGTGGTCCGGGAAAAGACGACCGACAACATTCCGCACTATCCCCGCATCCGGGACATCCTGGTCTCGGACATGATCCAGAATCTCTACCTGATCCGGCACGGGGAAACCTACTTTAACCAGGAACGGCGCATCGGGGGGGACTCGCCCCTCACTGAAAAGGGATTGTCCCAGGCCGGGTTGCTGGGCGAGCATTTCAGGACCACCCGGATTCCATTCATTTTTACCAGCACCAAGCGCAGAACGATCCAGATGGCCCGGCCGATCATTGCCGCCCAGGCGGAATGCGCCCACGTCGCCCTGCGGGAATTCGACGAAATCCGTTCCGGAACCTGCGATGCACTGACCTATGACGAGATTCGGGAGCGCTACCCGGAAATCCATCTCGCCCGGAGCATGGACAAGTATCACTACATTTACCCCGGCGGCGAAGGATATGTCACCCTGCAATCCAGAATTCAGATCGGCATCAAGAAGGCCTTGTATCTCAGCGGCAGGGCGGAGCATATCGTGATCATCGGCCATCAGGCCGTGAACCGAATGATCCTCTCGTACTTCCTCTATCGCCGCCTGGAAGACGTACCCTACATCTTCATCCCCCAGGATAGATACTTCCACATTGTCTCCACGCAGACCAAGAAGCTCTTCGAGCTGAAACGGTTTTAGGCCTGAACCACGGGCACTCTGGATCGGTATCGAAATCGAAATCGTGATCGAAATCGATTTCAGGTAACTTTCCGATTTCGATGGCGATTCCGATTTCGATGATTTTTGGCCAACCCTGGGAGACTCTTGAGCATCTTGCAATCTACACCCCTAAAAATATTGAGATTCTCCAGAGAACAAAAATGCCCAAGGGGAGAGGAAGCAGAAAATTGCAAGAGTGACAACAGAGGATAGAGTTATCGCGGCCAGAGGAACCCGTCAGGGCAAATATCGCTCCACCGGGGCCAGAGCGTCGGTCAATACGGGGATGTCGCGAGGGATGGGGCGGGGCCAGCGGTGGGCGAGTTTGGCGGTCAATTTGGAATGGCTTTGCTCTGAGTCCACATCGAGCAACGGGCTGTTCCCGGCGATCAGGACGATGTTCTGGACCCGCTCGGGATCGGCGGGATCGGCCACCAGGAACGTCTCCACCTGGGTGAACACGGCGTCCATGGTCGCCAGCAGGGCCCGGAGCATGCGCCCGTCCGGCCCGGAAACGGCGGAGATCAGGTTGACCACGACCACCCCGCGGTCGGCCAGGTTGGCGGAAATGCGTGCCATGGCCTCGCGGGTGGTCAGTTGAAAGGGGACGGAATAATGGGAACTGAAGGCGTCCAGAATGATCACGTCGTAGGGCGCGTGGGTCTGATTCAGAAAGCGGCGGGCGTCCTGGTGATGGATTTCGATCCGCTGCCCCGGCGTCCCGTCCGGATCAAACCCGAAATGATTCCGGGCCAGTTTCGTGAAGACCGGGTCGATCTCCACCACGTCCAGTTCCAGGTCCGTCCGGGTCCGCATCAGATGTTTGGGATACGAGTACCCGCCCCCGCCGACCATCAGGACCCGCCGGTGATCAGGAACGTACAGCTCGGCGAGTCGGAAGAAGCGCGTGTACGGGAGGGCCAGCTCCACGGGATCGTCCAGGTACATGGCGGACTGGAGCCAACCCGGCCCGGTGGACATGATCCGCATTCGGCGGCCCGAGCTTTCCTCTTCGGCCTCGGCCACGATGATCCGGTTGTAGGCCGTGTCCAGATCAAAGTAGCCCTGGGCCGCCAGGGCCTGGCGATACTGGACGTGCAGGAATCCGCCCACGATCAACACGGCCAGAAACGCACTTTTCACAACCATGCCGGAGCGCGGGGACAAGGCCATGGCCAAGAGAGCCATGACCGCGCCCAGGACCAGCAAAATGGGCAGACTGCCGAAAAAGGACAGGAGCACGAAGCCGGCCAGAAACGTGCCCACGATGCTGCCGATGGTGGACAGGGCGTACATTCGCCCGACCACGGCCCCGGAATGCTCCAGGGAGGCCAGTTTCATCTTCACGGCATAGGGGGCGATCATCCCCAGAAGGATGCTTGCCGGGCCGAACAGGCTCACGGTGGCCAGGAGCACCCCGAGACGCAGACCGGGCACATGGCCCTGGATCAGACGTAAAACCGGGGCCTGAAGCACCGCCGTCAAGGCGATCAACACCCCGGCCCAGAAGACGATCCAAGCCAGGCCGGACCTGGTCGGTCCCTGGTCCGCCAAACGACCGCCCCACCAGTAGCCGATGCTCAACGCGGCCAGGACCACGCCGATCAGGCCGGTCCAGACCACCAGGGACGTACCCAGGAACGGGGCCATGAGCCGCGAACCGGTCAGCTCCAGGATCATCACCACGGCCCCACAGAGAAATACGGTCAGTTCCAGCATAACGATCCGATTCCCAAAGCTATTTGCCGAAAGGACATTTGGGGAAAGAACACGTCCGGCACTGCATGCACAGGGAACCGGCCCCCATCCGAGCCAGCTCACTCCGGCTGACGCTGCGCCCGGCCAGGAGCCTGGGCAGGAACAGATCCAGGCTGGTGGTCTTGAAAAACAACGCGCAGGCGGGAATTCCCAGGACCCGGACCGAGCCGATGCGCCCGAAAAGGGTCATGGTTCCGGGCAGAATGGGTGCGCCGTAGAGCATATCCTCGGCTCCGGCTTCCAACAGGGCCTGGCGGGTCACGTCGTCCGGGTCCACGGACAATCCGGCCGTGGTGATCAGCAGATCCGCGCCCAAATCCAGAAGCTCTCGGACCGCGATGACGATCGCCTCTTTGCTGTCCGGGACGATCCGGCTGGCCAAAACCTCGCTCCCCAGGGCCTGCACTTTGGAACCGACAATGGGCACGAATTTATCCTCCACCAGTCCCTGAAACACTTCCGTACCCGTGACCAATACGCCGGCCTTGGCCTTGCGCAGCGGCAGGACGGAAAACAGCGGTCCCGGCTCCAAGACGCTCATGGCCCGCAAAAACCGATGCCGGGACAGATACAGCGGAATGGCCCTGGTCCCAGCCACGGTCATGCCCTGCTTGACCAGCACGGCGTCGTGCCGGGAGGCGCACATTACCTCCGGAACCAAGTTGAAGGCTTCCAGCCGATCCCGTTCCACGGTGAGCAGCCCGTCCCGGGCGGCCAGCAGATCGACCTTGCCTTCCCTGGGCGGCAGACGCAGATCCACCCCCTCCCCGGCCATGGCCCGGGCAAAGGTCTCGGCGGCCTCGTTTTCATGCACCCAGTCCGCTCCCTCGCCGGATTCAGCTTCGGACTCCTGGACATAGACCCGCATCCGGCCCATCTGCTGCAACCGGCAGATATCGCCTACGCTGATCTCCTGGCCCTTGACGAACACCGCGTCCTTGGTCTTGCCCGGCTCGATCCGGGTCATGTCGTGCAAGACCTTGCGGCCCACGGCCTGGTCCACGGGCACGGCCCGGGGCTCGGGCGCCACCGGGGCGGCCATATTCTGCACATAAGGGGCTTCCCCCTGGCAGGCCCGGCAGATCCGGCCGTCCAGCTGAGGATAGGCCTCCTTGCAGACCGGACAGACCATGATGCCGCCCCGCCCTTTACGCTGCATCAGATGAGGGGCCACTTGAACCGTCTCCAGGCTGCACACGCTTGCCCCGGCAGCCTTGATCTCCGCGAACAAGGCCGCGCTGTCCTGCTCCTTCTTGGGCAGAAGCTTCATGTACCAGGTCCGGATGGCCGACCAGTCGGCGACCTTTTCCGGGTCCAGGTAAATCCGGACGCCGCCGCCGGAATACTTGTCGTACAAGGTCAGGGCGTATCGACCCAGGTTGATCACCCGCAGCCAGCCGTTGCCGATGGTGCAGGGCGTGAGCAGCTGCACGGCGTCCGGCAGACAGTGCGTGGTTTCGGAGATGGCGTCGAAGAGCGTATTCTCGGGCAGATGCCGCCGGGCCTCCTCGACCATGAAGCCCCCCAGCACCAGCCCGGGCGCGGCGGATCCGTGAAAATCACGAACCTGCAAGACAAAATCGTCGAACGACTGAGAACCAACGTACACGGCTTGGCCTTCCGAGGTCTCTTTCACGATCTCTTCAGTGGTCATGGATGCTCCTTATTCCATCTTGCTTTCAATAAAGATATTGCTCAGGTCAACGAGGCATTAGAGTCCGGATCGAAATCGAAATCGAAATCGAAATCGAAAAAACTCGTTATCACGAAGTATTGCAATATGTTTGTTCAAGAACGATTTCGATCACGATTCGATTTGGAACATGGCGGTGTCTTCGCGTGTCATATTGAATGCAAATCCGTATCATCAGCGGAATCTGTTGGTGTCGAAACAGAGCCGAAAGCAGGTGGTGTGGGCGAGCCGGGCGAAGAACGATACGGCAGCACCGGCCAGGGAAAATGCTCTTGGGCCAAGGCCAGGGCGCAGCGCTCCACTGCGTCGTGCCACTTCAAAAAGCCGTCGGCCAAGTGCTCGCCGAAGTCGGTGAGCACATAGCCCTTGCCCTCCTTGCGGACCAGATCCTCTCCCAGATACTCCTGAGCCTGCCGAATCTTGCCCCAGGCCGCCCGGTAGGAAATACCCAGCTTCTCCGCGGCCCGGCGCAACGAACCGCATTCCCTGATCCTGACCAGGAGCATGGCCCGGCCCAGGCCGATCAACGCGCCCCGGTCGTTTTCCAGCCAGAGGTGCAGGCGCATGGACGGAGATGTATTTTTTTGCATGGGCACTTCCATATGCTAATACAAACATAACATCAAGCGACGGTTTCTTGACCCGGACAGACCTTCGGTCGCCGTGCGTTCTAGATTTTCTGCATGGTGAAGCTGACGGCGTAGCGTTTGAACTTGCCGAACAGGAGGGCAATTCGGCCGTTCTCATTGCCGTCGAGCTGGAGCCCCAGGTCTTTAGGACGGAAAATGGCCCGGGCCTTGATCAGCTTCCGCAAGGACGTCTCCACGCTTCCTTCGCGGCGGTGGATGTACAGCCGCAGGTCGGGGCGGACATCGCCCTCAATGGTTCCCGTCTTTTCCCGGACCGAAAAATTTGCCCGAGGGCCGAACACTCCGGAAATCTTGAACTTGAACAAACGTTCCAGAACCCGCATCATCCCGGCCTGAGGATTCTCGCCGACATAGAGATTCCAGAGAAACCGCCCGACCCCATACTTGTCGCTCCACCAGACGCCCTCGTGATTCAAAACATGAACCCCGGAAGGAACAAGCTGGTAGGAGCCCAGGCCGAGGTCGTCGGTCTTAATGTCGAAACTGACCTGACGACAGCCCAAATGTCGCTGCTTTTCCCGAACCAACAGAGCCGAATTTCTGGGCGTCAACAGCTTCAGAGCCATCCGGTCCCGCGGCTGCAAGGGCATTCCCCGAGTCCGCTCCACCGCTGAGATGATGTCCAGAGCGCAGGAGGTGATCAGTCGCTGGTCGCGCACAAGCAGGGGCGAATGCGCTTCGTTTCGGTCATCGTAAGATGCGTTCATGGTGAGACGGGTACGATTATCAATCGGTCGACGGAAAGAGTGTTGCCTGGACGGCTTCTCGTGGCTCAGGTTTGCGTTTTATGGCGATTACCTTTATGAAGCCGTGAAGTCGTTTTAAACTAAATTTTTTGCGACTCCTGCATTTATCTGGCAAGTTATCAAGCAAGAAACGGTCCAACGCCCGCAAAGGCCCGATGGGAACCAGAGCAAGGCGCTCTACTGAAAAAACTAGCCTACCTCCGTCCGGTGGACAAGCCTTGGACGGAGCAAGAAATAACCAGGGTAGAGAATCATGTCCGCACGAATTCTCGTGGTTGAGGACGACCAACTCAACAGATTCGCGCTCAAAAAGCTCTTGGAAAAAGGCGGCTTCACCGTTCGTGAGGCCGAAGACGGACGACGGGCCCTGGAAGTGTTGGAACAGGAAACCGTGGACTGCATTCTGATGGATATCCAGTTGCCGATCATGAACGGAGTGGAAGCCACCGAGATCATCCGGGCCCACGACGGCTCCCGATACAATCCCAAAACACCCATCATCGCCCTGACGGCGTATGCCATGCCGGGAGACAAGGAAAAATTCCTGGCCTCCGGCATGAATGACTATCTCGCCAAACCCACCACCTATCAGCAGTTGGAACAGGTTTTGCGCAAATATATCGCGAAAGAGAAGCTTTGAATTAGAAATGGCATAAGACGGCAACTTCACGGGCCTTGGGAAGCAAACCAGGTTTTTAAACCGATCATGCCGTTTCCCCAGTTTGCAAAGGAGCAAGCTTATGAAGGTTCTTATCGTCGATGACGACTTGGCGAATCGCGTGGTAATGCAGACGTTCATGCGCGAAAAGGCGTCCCACATCAACATGGCCGCCAACGGTGAGGAAGCCGTCCAGGCGTTCGCCATGGCTCTGGACGACCAGGATCCGTACACCTTGATTCTCATGGACATCATGATGCCGGTCATGGACGGTCATGAGGCGCTGAAAGCCATCCGCAAGGTGGAAAAAGACCGCGGCGTTCCCCCTGGAAGCGAAGTCAAGGTGATCATGGTCTCCTGCCTTGAGGACCAAAAAAATGTCTGCCAAGCCTTTTTTCACGGCATGGCCACCTGCTATCTGACCAAGCCGTTGAGCAAGGAAGGCCTGGACACGGCCCTGGGCAGTATTTCGCTCTGACGGACCGGGACAGCCGCCCTTATCAATCGCCGACTGCGCTCCGGCGATTGATAAAAAAAGAACTTCCCGTAATGCTCTTGGCGACTTTCTTGACCTCCGCACACATGGCGGAGACCTCCAAGTGATGGCTGAAGGATTTTTTATCCACTTCCACCACTCCCAGGCTGATGGTCATCAATGGAAAAAACCGTAGATTTCCGTTGCGGTCCTTGACCCGTATTTCGCCTTTCTCCAGGTCTTCTCCAGAGTAGAAGGAGCGAATCCCTTCGTCGAAATCCCGGATCAGCCGATCCACGGCGGTCCGGGTACAGTCCGTGGGAGCAATGAACACGAAATCGTCGCCGCCCACGTGACCCACCATCCGCCCCTTGCCGCAAGCCGTTTCCACCGCCGCGACGATCCGGTTCGCCGTAAAACGCAAGACCTGATCACCGGCAGCGAACCCGTATTTGTCGTTGAAGGCCTTGAAGTTGTCGATGTCCACGTAGACCACGCTCAGGGGCCGCTGATCATTCAAGGCCTCGGAGATGGCCTTGACGATGGAATTGTTGCCCGGCAACTGAGTCAAGGGATTGGCGTCCAGAGCCAGTTGCCGCAACCGCTCCAGTTCCATCAACACGTCGTGCAGACGGATGTGGGTCTGCACCCGGGCCAGGATTTCCGCCTCGTTGAACGGCTTGGGAATATAATCCACCGCTCCGGCGGCAAAACCCCGTACAATGTCCTCCGAGGAATTCTTGGCCGTGATGAAGACGATGGGCGTGGCCGTGAAGCGGCTCATGGATTTGATCCTGCAACACAGCTCCAGGCCGTCCATGCCGGGCATCATGATGTCCAGCAGAAAAATGTCCGGAGTCTCTTCTTCGGTGATCTCCAGGACTTCCTCTCCGTTTTCCGCCACCAAGACCTCATAACCGGATTTTGTCAGGATATCGTGCAACAAATGCAGGTTGCTCGGTGAATCATCGGCAATCAAAACCGTCTTCATGGTGCTCACAACTCCTCGATCCGAGTCAGCTTCGCGTAGGCGTCGCGCAAGGCGGCCATGTCCATGTCCCGGGCGTGACCGTGCAGGGAACGAGGCCAGGCCGCGGCCTCCGGAAGTCCCCCGGCTTCGAGCATTACCGTCAGCTCTTCGCCAAGGGTCGCGATACGCCGAACGTTTCTGGACTTCAAGGCCTTGCGGAGATCATTCCAGTGCGTCGCCGCGGACGGGTCGTCCCGTACGGCCAAAACGAAAGCCCGCACGGCCAGATCCTCGTCGACTTTTTCCAAATCACCTTCTTGAACGCTTGGCGCTCGTGTCGCGATCATCGCCTCCACCCGCGCCTGGATCGCGGCGATCAGCGGCTTGACTTGCGCCCAGTCCTCATGCTCCAGGGCCGTCTCCAGATTTTCGGCCGCCCCGCGAACGTCCTCCAGACGCAAGTTGGCCGCGCTGCCCTTCAGGGTATGCGCGCACATCCGGGCATTGGCCACATCCCGTTTCCCCTCCGCCGCGAGAAGCTGGGCCAGAATTTCCGGGGTATGCTTGATAAACAGCGCCATGGCCCTGTCGATGATCTCGCCATGTCCGTGGTCCTGATCCTCCTCGCTTTTATCGCCACGAGCATCTCCGAGCGGTGAAGGCCCGTCCGTGTCGCGCACATCGGATCGGTCAGGCGGATATTTTTCAAGGATACGGACTAAGTCACCGGTCTTCACCGGCTTGGAAAGATAATCATCCATTCCAGCGGCCAGACATTTCTCCCGGTCCTTTTCCATGGCGTGGGCGGTCATGGCCACGATGGGCGTGCGCCGACCGCCGGACTCGCCTTCCCGAATGCGCCTGGTGGCCTCGAACCCGTCCATGATCGGCATCTGACAATCCATAAACACCAAGTCGTACTTTGCGGCCCGCACGGCCTCCACGGCCTCGCGCCCATTACCGACTACGTCCACGGAAGCCCCTATCTCCTTGAGTAATCCTTTGGCGACTTCCTGATTGACCAGATTGTCCTCCACCAGCAGGATTTTGCCCCCCAGGCCCCGTCCACCGGATTCTCGTCCCTCTTGGGCCGCCCGGGCCTCGGCGATGCGGTGCCGGGTGATCAGGCCGCCCGGGTCCCGACCTTTCCGGCTGGCCAGCAGCGTCAACGTATCATAGAGATGCGACTGCAACACCGGCTTAAGCAGATACGCGGCAAAGCCCACGTGCTCCATCCGCTTGGCGTCGCCTCGCTTGCCCATGGAGCTGAGCAGAACGAGTTTCGTCGGGTTCAGGTCCGGATCAGCCTTGATCCTCCGAGCCAGTTCCTCCCCGTCCATTCCCGGCATGTGAAAATCCAGAATCGCGATCTGATAGGGCGTGCCGTTGGAAACTCCTTGTCGCAGCAGTTCAAGGGCCCGCGCTCCGGAGTCGGCCAGGCCGGCCTGAATCCGCCACCCTTGGAGCAATTCCTCCAAAATTTCCAAGTTGACCGGATTGTCGTCCACCACCAGCACCCGCAACGACTCCATGTCCACGGCCTGGGGAATGTCCATCTCGACCTGTTCGGCCCCGCGCAATTCCAGGACCATCGTAAAGGTCGAGCCTTGCCCAAGTCGACTTTGGACCTGAATTTTGCCGCCCATCAATTCCACGATCTGACGGGAGATGGACAGTCCCAGCCCGGTACCGCCATAGACTCGGGTCGTGGACTGATCCGCCTGGGTGAAGGACTCGAATATCCGTTCAACCATCTCCTGGGAAATGCCGATTCCGGTGTCCTCCACGGCGATCCGCAATTCGTGGCGGCCCTGGTCCAGATCCAGGCAGTCCACGCCCAGATAGACATGCCCCCGCTCCGTGAACTTGATGGCGTTGCCCAGCAAGTTGGTCAGCACCTGACGAATTCGACCCGGATCGCCCACGAAGCGGTCCGGACACGACGGGGGATAGCGGATGATCAGCTCCAGGCCCTTTTCCTCGGCCCGGGCCGCCAGCAGGTGGGCCATTTCCTCGACGATGACCCGCAGGTTGAATGAAATGGATTCAATGCTCAGCTTGCCGGCCTCCAGCTTGGAGAAGTCCAGGATGTCGTTGATGATCCCCAGTAACGCCTCCGCGGATCTCTTGACGGTCATGGTGTAATGACGCTGCTGATCGCTCAGGTCGGTACGGGCCAACAGTTCGGTCATGCCCACCACCCCGTTCATCGGAGTGCGGATTTCGTGGCTCATATTGGCCACGAATTCGCTCTTGGCACGGTTGGCCGCCTCCGCTGCGTCCCTGGCCCGGCGCAACTCCTCCTCGGCCTTCATCCGTTCCGTCACCTCCTGGCTGAGCTGCTCCACCACGGAGTGAAGCTCGCCGGTCCGATCCCTGACCCGGCGGTCAAGCACCAGATGAGCATGCTTCAGGGCGCGTTGCGCACGCTTCGCCGAGGTGACGTTGCGCACCAGTAGAATCACGAACGCCTCGTTGCCGAGGCGCAGGATCGTGGCCACGATTTCGATATCCAGCTTTTTGCCGCCCTTGTTCGGAACCAGCACCTGATAGCGTCGCTTTTCGTCAGGACCCGCCGCGAGATCAGAGGAAGCCTCTGTTCGCTCGGCAAATTGCCGCATTTCCTCGAACACCCGCCGCGCGACATCGCCGCCGAACAGGTCCTCCATACTTTTGGTGGCGAACTCCTGCTCGGAATAGTCCAGCATGGTCCGGGCCGCGGGATTGAACTGCAGGAGATTGCCCCGCAAGTCGTAGACCATCATGCCGTTGGCCATGTTCATGTAGATGGCGTTGAAAAAAATCAGGTTGTCCTGGAGTTCCCGCGTGGCGGCCTGAATCCGTCCGTGCAGTCCGGAGATCATTTCGTCCAGATGCCGGGCCATCCGTTGCATGGTCCCGGCCAGGTCCCCGATCTCATCCTTGGAACTGACATGCAGCGGGGCGTCGAATTCATGATCAGCCACGCGCTTGGCATAGTCCGAGAGTTGGGTCAAAGGCCTGGAGATGCGGTTCATCAGGATGAAGGCCACGCCGATGCCCACCACGAAAAAAAAGATGAACATCCCGTGCTGGAACAGAATTTCCCGCCAGATGAAGGAGTTGATACTGTCCAGGTCCATGCCCACATGCACGGTCCCGGCCAGCCCGCCGAGGATGGGGTGCGCGATGTCCAACACCATGCCCAGGGCCGGTACCTTGACCTTTTGCAGATCGATTTCATGGTAGGGCATTCGATCAGTGACCGAGGAAGGGCGAAGGCGCAGCAACTCCTCGGGCGCCCTGGGCGTAAACGTATGGGAGATCACGTCCCCAGAGCGATCCTGGACATAAACGTAGGCCACGTTTTTGATTTCCAGATACTGATCGATCACCGCCTGCACAGTGGCGGCGTCCCGATTCAAAAGCAGCTCCGTGCTGGAGTTGGCGATACTTCGGGCAATGGCCACGCCCTTGCTTTCGTTTTCAAGCATCAACTGCCGGTGCAGGGTCCATCCGGAGTACAGGGAGGAGACCGTGGCCATGGCTCCGAAAATAATAATCATGGCCAGGAGCGTCTTGCGAAACAGCTTGGAAGATTTCATCGCCGCCCCTCCTCGGACCATTGCTTCCAGTCGTGCAGCGGGACGAAACGACCGTCCCGGACAGTGGAGAAATAGACGGCGTCCATTCCCTGACGACGTCCCGCACCCAGAAAAACCGGCGCGCCGATGCCCAGGTTGATCAGCAGAGGGACGGCTTCAAACTCACCATTCTCGTCAGCGGCCAGCTCACCCAACGGAATTTTCCGCGCGAGTTCCGTGAACACCTTGGCGTTGAGCATGCCCTCGAAGCTGGCGAAGCTGTAGGGCAAGGGATCATAATGGTCCGGGGCGAGTTGCCCGGGCAGCTTACAGACGCACTGATCCATGATCCATCGATACTCCATCACCCCCCACAGCGAATAGTCCTCGTAGCTGGGCACCACCTGCGAATTGACCAGGTTACAGGTATAGCTCCGCTCCGTACGTCGCTCCTGCTCCAGCAGCAACTCCAGCATGCTTTCGCTGGCCACGAAGGAGACGTTGGCCACGGGCACGCCCCAGTCCAGGTCCCGAGCCTCGCGGATAAAGGCGGCGGCAGCGGCGTAGGAGGCGATGCTGATGACCACGTCCGGGTCCGCGTCGCGCAAAATGTCCACCTGCTTGCCCATGCTTTGTTCAAACCGAAACCCTCGGGAATAGGTGGCCTCCTCCACAATGGAGAGCGAGTGCCGATGCAAGGCGTTGCGCAGCCCCTCCCAACCGCTGCGGCCATAGGAATCGGCCTGGTAAAGGATCGCGAACCGGGTTTTTCCCAACCGAACGAATTCCCGGACCAAAGCGTCCACTTCCTGAGCGTAGGAAGCCCGCAAATTGAAGACGTAACCGCCATAGGGCGGCTGGCGCTGAGGTTCAGCTCCGGTCACCGGGAAGAATAGAGAAATGTCTCTGTCGTCATAAACCTTGAGCAGGGGCAGGACGCGGGTCACGGTGGGCGTGCCCACGAAGCTGAACAACGCGTCCACCCGGTCCTGCTCCAACAGCCGGACCGCGTTTTCCAGGGCCAAGGCCGGATCATACGCATCGTCGTAAGCCAGAAAGGTAACGGGCCGACCGTTGATTCCTCCTCGGCGGTTGACATGCTCGAAATACGCCATGGCCCCGCGGTACACTTCGATGCCCAGAGCCCGAATCGGCCCGCTGAACGCCCCGGACATGCCCACCCGGATCGGCTCCGGCTCATCATCGGAGGCCAGGGCCGGAATCCCCAAAAACAGTACGAAAAGCAAAAGCGCAAACAGTCCCCCTGCCTCTTGGATCCACTTCAACAACCAACTTGCTTTCATGTGCGTGCTCGCCGACTCCTGAACCACATATTGATTCAAAAAAAGTTTTCGGTCGTTCATCCTTCTTCCTCGTCTCCACTCAACAATCGAGCCAAAACGCTTCGCAACTCGTTCACCGTATAGGGCTTGGCCACCACGGCGTCAAAACCGTATTCCCGATAGTGGGCCATGGCCGGAGCCGTGCTGTAGCCGCTGGAAACCACGGCTTTGAGCAGCGGATCCACGGCCTTCAGCCGCCCGACCGCCTCCGCTCCGCCCATGCCGCCGGGAATGGTCAGGTCCATGATGGCCACGTCGAACACCTGGTTGTCCTCCCGCGCCTGATGCAGCGCCTCCAAGGCCTCTCGTCCGTCCCGGACCAGCGTCACCGTATAGCCGATGTCCTCCAGAATCTCGCCCATGGATTCGCGAATCATGTCGTCATCGTCCATGAAGAGAATATGATGGGCCACCTCAGCGGAGTGAAAAGGCTCACTGGGTTGGCTGTGAGCCGAATCCGTCTCGAACCGCGTGGCGGGCAGGCAAAACATGAACGTCGCGCCCTGTCCCTGCTTGGACCGTACGGTGAGTGTTCCCCCGTGCTTCCGGATGATCGAATAGGAAGTGGCCAATCCGAGGCCACTGCCCTGGGGCTTGGTGGTAAAGTAGGGATCGAAAATTTTGGCCAACGTCTCTTCGGGAATTCCCGGGCCACTATCCTGGATGGTCACGCAGAGATGGTCGCCATGGGGCAAATGCTCTCCGAACGTCGATTCTCCCCCCCCCTTGGCGTGTATCACGTTGCGCACGGTCACGCGCAACATCCCGCCCTCGGGCATGGCCTGAACCGCGTTGATCAGGAGATTGTTCAAAACCTGCGAAATCTGTCCCGAATCAATGTCCACCAGCCATAAATCATCGGGAATGGTCAGCATGGGTTTGACGTTGGTTCCGGCCAGAACCAATCGCAAGGCATCGCCGACCAAACTCGCCATGGAAGTGATCTTGCGCACGGGCTCCCCGCCCTTGGCAAAGGTCAACAGTTGCTGGGTCAATCCTTTGGCCTGCAAGCAGGCGTTTTCCGCGTAGGTCAACTTTTCCAGAACATGATCCGCCTGATCCAAATGCAGCTTGGCCAAGGAAATCTGGTTCATGATCGCCGTCAAAAAATTATTGAAATCATGCGCAATGCCTCCGGCCAGCACCCCAAGGGCTTCCAGGTTTCCGGCTCGTTGCAGTTCCTCCTCCATGCGCAACCGTTCGGTGATGTCCCGGGCCACGACCACGGCGTAAGGGTCCAGATCGAACCGGACCAGCCGCGAGGAGACTTCCACGGGAAAACATTCTCCATTGGAGCGAA
Source organism: Desulfonatronum lacustre DSM 10312 (assembly GCF_000519265.1). Classification (NCBI taxonomy): domain Bacteria; kingdom Pseudomonadati; phylum Thermodesulfobacteriota; class Desulfovibrionia; order Desulfovibrionales; family Desulfonatronaceae; genus Desulfonatronum; species Desulfonatronum lacustre. The sequence goes on along the minus strand of NZ_KI912608.1, from coordinate 480,885 downwards.
TGAACTCCGTGATAATGGACCGCCCGTGCTCGGATTGGTCCATGGTGGAGAGAAACGACTCCAGCCGACGATGATCCTTGGTTGGAAAAAGATCGAAAAATGAGAGTTCCAGAATTTCCTGGCAGGAGTAGCCGAGCTGGGCACAGGCTGATTCGTTCACGTCCACCATGTCGACATCCGGCATGTCGCCATCCGGCACGCCGGAATCCGTTTCGCGCGAATCCGTTTGGAGCGAATTTGGCAACCGAATCAGAAAAATGCCTTCATTGCTGCCGTCCAGCAGGGTCTTGAAGCGATGCAGCTCCCGCAAGCGCTGCTGCAACTGCGGGTAATAGCTTTTATGGATGGACCCCTCGCCCAGACCGATGATCCGGCGACGCAAGGCATCGCGGTTCGTGGTCGTCCCTTGAGGACCGACGCCCGCATCGCCCTCGGAGAGAAGGACTTCCGGCGGGATGGTTTTATTCAGAGTTTCGGACATACAATCGTTCGATGTCTTCCACGGCAGGGTGGACAGGGTTGGTGACCATGCAGGGATCGCACACGGCCTGCCGGGACAATCCCTCGATATCCGCTTGACTGACGCCCAGTTCTTCCAGGTCCCTGGTCAGTCCGACCTGCTTGCGCAACGCCGTCAGCCCCTGCACCAGCGCCTGGCGTCGCCCCTCGACCTCCAGCCCTCGACAATCCAGCCCCAGGGCTTCAGCCACCCGCAAATAACGATCCGGGACGGCTTGGAAATTGAAGTCCACCACCCGGCTGAGCAGAATGGCGTTGCACTCGCCATGGGGCAGATCCAACAGTCCGCCGAGACTGTGGGCCATGGCGTGGGTCGCGCCCAGGCTGGCGTTGGAAAAGGCCAGCCCGGCATGCAGCGAGGCCAGCATCATTCCGGACCGAGCCTCCATGTCCAGGGGTGCCTCCACCGCGCGCGGCAAATGCTTGCCGACCAGGCGGACGGCCTCCAGGGCGTGCAGGTCCGTAATGGCCGAGCTGGCGTTGGACACATAGGCTTCCACAGCATGGGTCAGGGCGTCGTAGCCGGTGCAGGCCGTGAGATGCGGCGACATGCTGACCGTGGTTTCCGGATCAATCAGGGCGATATCCGGAACCATGGCCTTGCTCACGATGGCGATTTTCACCTTGCGCGCCTGGTCCGTGATGATCGCGAACTGGGAGACGTCGGCGGAACTGCCCGCGGTGCTGGGAATGCAGATCAAAGGCGGTCCGGGCACGGGAACGTTGTCCACACCTTCAAAATCCAGGATAGGCTTATTATTGACGCAGACGATGCCGACCCCCTTGGCACAGTCCAGGGCGCTGCCGCCGCCCAGAGCGACGATGGCCTGGCAATCCTCCTGAAGATAATACCTCGCCCCCCGCATGACCTCGTCCGCCCGAGGGTTGGGAGAAAGGTCGGAGAAAATGCGATACTCCAGATTCGCCTGATCCAGACTGCCGAGGACGTCCGTGGTCCACGGCAGCCCGCCGACCACCTCGTCCACCACCACCAGAACACGCCGCACCGAGAAGTTCCGGGCAAACTGCCCGACAAGCCGACGCGCCCCCACCCCGAAAACAAACTCCGGGGCCACGAATTTCCGCAAATTCTCCATGGAAGCTTGATACATGGCCGCACCTCCAAACCGGGACCGCAAAGCGCCCCCAGCCACGACAACGTGATTGGGAATGGAATTCGAGCCTGAAAAAGGTCTTATCGCAAAAAAACTGAATAATCCAGAGACGACGGTGGAGAATCTCAAAAAAAAAACGTAACTACTCAGCACAGAGTAATGCCTTTGCCGGGGTCGGAGTCGGAATCGGGATCGGGATCGAAAACGCTGGGAAGCGTTCTAAATTCTTCCTGTTCCGATTCCGACTCCGATTCCGATACCGACCCCGATTGCTGGAGCAAGGGCGGACACAAAATGTGCTGAGTAGATACAAAAAAAACTACGCCGAGCAACAAGATGATACCCGACCACTTCTCTACCTCGCTCCACCTTACGCTCTGGTGTTTCGGTTCAGAAGTGAATAGAAAAGACGCGGCAAGCGAGTACCTCCCCACCCATCCCCCAACCCCAACCCCTTTCCCATGCCCCACTCCATCGACATCGTTCTCGGAACACGGCCCGAAGCCGTGAAAATGGCCCCTGTCATCGCCGCTTTTCGCGACTTCCCCGATGAGTTCTCGGTCCGGGTGTTGAGTACCGGACAGCACAGGGAAATGCTGACGCAGATCCTGGACTCCTTCGATTTACAACCCGACCGCGACCTTGAAATCATGCGCCCGGGCCAATCCCTGGCAGAGATATCCGCGGACGTGCTCCGCGTCATGGACCAGGAAATCAAAAGCCACCGTCCGGATCTGCTCCTGGTCCAGGGCGATACCAGCACGGTCCTGGCCGCGGCCCTGGCCGCGTTTTATCATCACGTGCCCGTGGGACACGTGGAAGCAGGCCTGCGGAGCCATGACCTCCAAAACCCTTTTCCCGAGGAAGCCAATCGTCGCCTGGTCTCCATCCTGACCGGACCGCACTTCGCGCCCACGGACTCGGCGGCCTTGGAATTGCTGGCCGAGCACGTCCCAGCGGAGAACATCGCCGTCACGGGCAATACCGTGGTGGACGCCTTGCTGCATTTCGCGGACAAACTGGGCCCCCTGGCCCAGGACGTCCAAAGCCGCCTCCAGGGCCGCCGACTGATTCTGGTCACGGCTCACCGCCGGGAATCGTGGGGCCGAGGCCTGGAAAATATTTGCCGGGCCGTGGAAACCATCGTTCAGGACCATCCGGACGTGGTCGCGGTGTTTCCGGTTCACGCCAACCCGATTGTCCAACAAACCGCGCGACAAATCCTCGGACACCATGACCGGATCGTTCTGCTCCCGTCCGTTCCGTACCTGGAATTTGTTCGGATGATGTACCAAGCCGAACTGATCCTGACCGACTCCGGAGGCGTGCAGGAAGAAGCCCCTTCATTCGGCGTACCGGTCCTGGTCACCCGCGACGTCACCGAACGCGCCGAGGCCGTGGACTGCGGTCAGGCCCGGATAGTGGGCACGGACCCCCAAACAGTGATTCAAGCCGTCGGCGAGGTGCTCGCCAAGCGGTCCGAGGTTTCCCGAATCATACGCCGGACCGGCAATCCCTTCGGCGACGGCCGGGCATCGCGGCGCATCGTCCTGGCGACCAGGCGTTTTCTGCGCGGAGAACGTCCCTTGCTGCTCCCGGAAGAAACCTTCTTCGGAACCTGTTCCGAGGTTGAGGCATAAGCGCATGCTTCTGGATTTCCTGCCCGTTCTGCTCATCTTTCTGAAGGCCGGCCTGTGGGTCTTCGGACTGGTCTTTTTTCTGAACGGGCTCAGCGATCTGTTCATCGACCTGGTCCGCATCGGCATTGAAGTCTGGCGGCGAGTGTTCATCTTCGGGTTTCGAAAGTCCAAGCACCTCACCGAAGCCGACCTGACGGGCCGCCCCGAACAGTTCATCGCCATAATGATTCCATGCTGGGATGAGTCCGCGGTCATCAGTCGCATGCTGGAAAACTCCATCAAGGTGCTCAACTATTCCAACTACGTCTTTTTCGTCGGTACGTATCCCAATGACCCGGCCACGCAGCGGGAAGTGGACCTTGTTCGGGAACGCTTCGGCAACGTGGAGCGCATCGTTTGCCCCAAGGACGGTCCGACCTCCAAAGCCGACTGCCTGAACTGGATTTTCGAGGGCATCCGCCATTACGAGAAGGAGCACGGCACCGAATTCGAGATCATCGTCATGGAGGACTCCGAAGACATCCTCCATCCCATGCTTCTCAAACTCTTCAATTACCTGATTCCCCGGATGGACATGGTCCAGGTTCCGGTTCTCCCCATGGAACCCAAGTGGTGGCAATTCACCATGGGCACCTACCTGGATGAGTTCGCCACGAACCACTCCCGAGACATGGTCGTCCGGGAGCTGCTCACCGGGAACCTCCCCTCCGCCGGAGTCGGAACGGCCTTTTCCAGAAAATTGCTGCTCGGCCTGGCTCAAAAGAATCAGAATCGCCTTTTCACCATCGGTTCGGTGACCGAAGACTACGACTTCGGCATCCGCCTGGGCGACGTTCCCGGAGTGCGCCAGATATTCTCCCGGGTGGCCTTTGAGCGCACCGTGCGCCGAAAAAGCCGCCTGACCGGCCGTGAATATTCTGCCCGCAAGCGGGATTATATCGGCGTTCGGGAATTCTTCCCCAGCACCTTTCGCACCGCGGTCCGCCAAAAATCACGCTGGATTTTGGGCATCACCTTGCAGGCCTGGGAAACCATCGGCTGGGTGGGCGGATTCTGGACCCGGTACATGCTGGCCAGGGACAGGGTTGGATTGATCACCAATCAGGTGAACATGCTGGCCAACATCCTGGTGCCGGTCTATCTGGCCGTCTGGGGCTACGTGTATTTCTTCCCCGACGCCTATCGCTACCCCCCGGTTGTCACCGGCGGAACGATCCTTTTCCATCTGATGCTGGCCAACCTTGGCCTGCTGCTCTGGCAGCTCGGCATGCGGGCCTGGTACGTGGCCCGAACCTATAACATCGCTCAGGCCGCCCTGAGCCCCTTCCGATTGATCTGGGCCAACGTCATCAATTTTTTCGCCACCATCCGGGCCATCAGGCTTTACGTCCGATACCTGCTCACCGGGGCCCCCGTGGCCTGGGACAAGACCGACCACTCCTACCCGAGTGAAGAAGAACTGGTCCGCTATCGGCGCCGGTTGGGCGACTTGCTGCTGGATCGCCGGTTCGTGACCGTGGCCCAGTTGGACACGGCCCTGGAGCGTCAAAAAGCCACCGGCCAACCTCTGGGCGCGATCCTGGAGGACATGGGCGTCATTGAAGAGGACAAACTTTTACAGACCCTGGGGATCCAACTCAGCCTTCAGACTACCCCCGTCGATCCGTATGCCGTGGACAAAGAGGTCATTGCCATGGTCCCGCTCGGCATGGCCCGACGACAACGCCTCTTTCCGGTGGGTCTCTCCCCGAACGGAGGCTTGATCCTGGCCATGGAATCCATGCCGGACTCCGATGAAATCAGACAATTGGCGAGCGACATCGACCGTCCGGTCGAGTTGCGTCTGACCACCCGCGGCGACCTGTCCTTCGCGATACGCTTTGGCTACGATCGATTGGCACGAGAATCGCATGAAGAGAAACTCACAGCGGAACTCCTCCGTCTGGAACTGCTCACTCCGGAACAACTCGCCGAGGCCCGCAAGAGGCAGCGAAAGGGATACCGGAGTCTCGGAGAAGTTTTTACAGCACTTGGACATCTGGACAGATCCAGTCTCAGCGAACTCAAATCATGCTTGGAGAACGGACGGGACATCGCCCCGGTGGGAACCTGTCTCCTGGAGCGAGGTGTCATAACGCAAGCCCAACTGGATGAAGCCCTGCACTTACAAAACAGAAAGACCAGACAGCTGGAAACAATTCTGACCGACATGGGTGTGATCGATCAGGCAACATTGGAATCTCTTTCGACCCGTATCTCCGGAACCGATGCATGAAGCACCTCCTTGTTCGCGTCTTGTTTTTCCTCGGCCTTGTCCTTTTTTTCCTCCCTTGGGCCACGCATGCCGAGGAACAACTTCCCAGGTTTGAGATCCCTCGGGAACGCGAAGGCGTCATTGCCCGGGAACTCCGCACGAACCGTACCTGGCCGCACCAGGACATGGCCAATCGGCTGCAAGCCAAGGGCGACATTCATGGCGCGGCCAACGAATTGCGGGCATTGCTGGACATCGACCCCATTGAGGACAACGTACGGCTCCAGTTGATCGTTTTGCTGGAGCAGTTTGGAAATGACCCTGAAATCGTCGAACACGCCGGTCGGATTCTGGAAAACCGACCAAACGCCCTGGTCCCGCTTTTGTATCGGGCCTGGGCACTGGACCGTCTGGGACGCTGGGACGAAGCCCAGGTCGATTTTCAACGGGCCCTGAGTTTAGCGGATATCTCCGAGAAACAACACAACGACATCCTCCTGACCCTGGTCAACCGGGCCATGGCTCGGGAGGATTTCCACCAAGTTCTGGCTCTTCTCGACGGATCAGTCCAGGAAGAGCTCTCGTGGTCACCGAACCTGGTCCGAGGATTCGCCCTTTCCGCTCTCGGTGAGCACGCCCTGGCCCTGGACTCGCTGGAAACAGCCGCAATCCAGGCCAAAACCAGGGAAACCCGCGAACAAGCCCTCGCGGCCGCCTCCGAAGAGGCCATCCATGTGGGGCAATACGCAAGAGCACGATCGCTGCTTCTGCAATCCACCGTGAACCAGCCCCCCCCCAGCCTGGAACCGCGATTGGCCGAACTGGCTCTGCGCGCCGACCTTCCCAGTGAGGCCGCGGAGCACTACCGCCGAGCCGTGGAAGCAGGTGATCAGCAAGCCCGCGAGCATCTCGCGCAGTTGCTTTTCGACCTCGGACAGCTCCAGGAAGCCGAACAACACGCTGAAATCCTCGCAAAGACCACCGACCCGGAAAAGCGCAAGCGGGCCCTGGTCATGCTCGGCGTCATCCGCGAGCGTCTCGGCGACTTCCGAGGAGCGAGTCTGGCTTTTGAGCAGGCCGCCCAAGACGACCTCACTCCGGCATCCTGGGCCACCCTGGGTGCGCTGGCCGTGAAGGAGGAACGCTTTGACATCGCGGCCCAAAACTACGAAAAAGCCTGGAAAGCCGGTGGACTGAAGGATTCCGCCATGGCGGAAATGATCGTCGGGTTCTGGGCCAGGGCTGGACGGATGGACCAAGCCATCGCCACGTCCCTGCAATTGGCCGGTAACACCGATGCCGACCCAAAGGACCGACTTCGAGCCATGGAGTCCGCGGCGCATCTGCAGCGACAGGTCGGCAGTCCGGACGCCGCGGCGCTGACCCTGCTCCGCGCCGCGGACTTGCCCGCGGTGGACGCGGAAAAGCGAGCGGACCTCCTGGAACGCGCACAGAGATTGTTTTTGGAGGGCAACAGGCCGGACCAGGCAAGCGACGTCCTGGTCACTCTTCTGGAGGATGCGGCTGACGGATCGGAGCGAGCCGACGTTCTGCTGCGCCTGGCCCGCTTGGAAGAAGTCCGGGCCCTGCCAGGCTGGCCGGAACGAACCGTGGCCTTTCTTGAACAAGCCGAGGATCAACCCGGTCTCCCACCGGAAGAAGCCGCTCGAATCGCGGAATCCTCCGTGGACATCCTCATCGGCCAAGGCGAGCGCATCCGGGCGCTGCAAGCCCTGGAACGCGCCGTGATTCGAGATGGCGAACAGCCCGGACGCATGCTCCGGCTTGGTTATGCCCTGGCCTCGATGGACCTTTACCGCCGGGCTCGGGACGCCTTTGCCCGGGCGGCCGAGCTTGGCGCCGGAGATATGGCCTGGATCGGCTTGGCCAGATCCTATCAACGCCTCGATCAACCCGGCCTGGCCCTGTACTCTCTCAGCCAAGCCCCGTTCATGCGTGGGCAGACGGATTTGGATACGGATCTGAGCGTGTTGCCGAAAGCAGAACAGTACCCCGTGCTGATGCTTTTAGGCTATCTGAACGAGGCACTTGCCCGCCATGATCTGGCCGCCGACTGGTACGAACAGGCCCTGAAACTGCAAGACACCCCGGAAACACGCTATCGCCTGGCCAGGGCCTCGTTTTCCAGTGGGGATGCGAAACGTGCCGACGACCTGCTTCGCGTTCTGGATCAAACCGATTTTCCGGAGCACGACCAACCTCCGGGAATCGTCTTACTGGCGCGAATCAGCGGAGCTCTCGATCGCCTGGACGAAGCAGAGGCTCTTTATCGGGACGCACTGGCTTGGACCGAGAATCGAGAGCACGGCGATGAGCGGCTCGCGGAGCTTTGGTTTGAGTTGGGCGGGATTTATCGTCGCAAGGAAGATCATCAAGCCGCGGCCAAAGCTTTCGCGCAAGCCGCCAACCTGCACGGAACGCCGGCGATGCTGATGGCGTCGGGCTACGAATTTCTGGGCCTGGACCACCTGGACGAAGCCCGGCCTCTTTTGAGCGAAGCAGCCCTGCACGAGCCGGACTTCCTCGCGGTGCATCAGGATTTGGGCTACATCGCCATGCGCCAGGGCGACAACGATGAGGCCGTGGAGCACTTCATGGACGCCATCGACAACGCTCCCCTGCGCCCCATGGAAGGTGAAGAACAGGCCCAAGCCGTAGCCGAGGACGTCCGGAGGATGCGCGGCGAAATACGCGCCTTGCGCAATGCCGTGGACCTGGATTTCTGGCTGACCTACACTTCGGGCAAAACCGGAACCCTCGGCGGATTGGCCGCGCCGGGCCGGGACGTGCTGCGTACGTCATCGGGGATCGAACTCGGCTGGATCCCGCCGGAATGGGGATTCCAGGATCACCGAATATTCAAGCTCATCGGGCGACTGGGCTGGAGCATGGAGCCGGACAGCCTGCGCGTGCGGGACAACTCCTGGGAAGCGGCCCTGGGCCTGCGCTACAAGCCCCTGAAACAGTACAACCTGAACCTGGGAGTGGAACGGCTCTTTGCTCTTTCCGGGGAGGGCGAAGACAATTGGGTCGCCCGGGCCATGCTTTCCCTGTTCGACGATTCGGACCGAATCCGTCCCAATGAAACGTTCTGGAATTACTCATTTCTGTTCGGGGAAGTCGACGCCTACCTGGAGTCTCCCTCCCGACTGGCCGCCTATGTGGAGGGCCGCCAAGGCTTTAACTGGAAGGTGCACGACAACATGATCCTCACGCCGTTTCTGGTTGCCGACGCCAAATGGTGGTCAGGCTCCAGGGCCGACGACGTCTCTTTTTACGAAGGCGGCCTCGGCCTTTCGGCCCGCTACCTGTACGACGAGGACAAGTACACCTTGCCCCGCAAGAGCGTGGAACTCCTTTTGACCTACAAAATCGGCAGAGTATTCAATGTGGACAACATCCAGGACGATCAAATCGACGCCCTTTTCGCGACACTTTTGTTCCGGTTCTAGACTCCGGGTTACCTGGTGGGCGCTGCTGACGAGCTTGGCCCTGACCTGGGGCGCGCTTCCAGTCCGGGCCGATTCTCCCCCGGCTTTCTCCGCCACCTTCATCCAGATCTGGGACCGTCACGCCGAATGGTCCGAGCAGACCTGGGACACGCTTTGCGCGGACCTGAAGGCCATGGGAGTCCGGGAAATCATCCTCCAGTGGTCGCTGATCACCGAACCGGCGTTTTTCTGGCGACTGACCCCTGACCAGCGCATGGACGTTCCCCACGACCGCGTCGATCCCGCTCCCGCCGTGGACCTGCTCGTCGATGCGGCGAGGCGGCATGGCCTGTCGGTCCGTTTCGGCCTGACTGAAGACCGCGCTTGGTGGGAAAAAATCAAGAATGAAGCCGGACTTGTGGAGGTCTTCCTGAACCGCCTGCTCCAGGACCAGCTTTCCCTGGCCCGGACCTTGGTCGAGCGATACGGCAAGGATCCGGTTTTCGCGGGTTTTTATATTCCACAGGAAATCGACGACGCCACCTGGATCGACCCGGAACGCCTGAACCGGCTCACTAAGCATTTGGCCCGGCTCACCGACGGATTGCGCGAACTCTCCCCGGAAGTGGAAGTGACCGTCTCGTGCTTCGCCACCGGACACAACGATCCAGCCGGATTTGCCGCGCTCATGGCCGACCTGGCTCAGTCCGGAAACATCACGGAAGTGCTGTACCAGGACGGCCTGGGTACCGAACGTCTTCTGCACGCCGAGTCAGCGGCATACCTTGAGGCTTTGGCGGCATCCATCCCACGGACCGGCGCGCGTCTTCGCGTCATCGTGGAAACCTTCGCCCCGACGGAAGACGGCCTCGGCTTTATTCCAGCGCCCATGGAACGAATCGAACAACAACTGCTCCAGGCCCAAACCCTCGCGGGCAACGACATCGTGGCCTTCAGCATCCCGGATTACCTCCACCCCTTGGCTGGCAACACCCTCGCCGAGGTTTTGTATACCGACTATGTAACATATCTGGGCATTTCTGGACTGAAACAGGAATGAGCCATGACACACCTCAACGCTCCACCGGAGATGCATTGATGTCCACCGCTCCATTCCAAGGCGTCATCTTCGACCTTGACGGAACCCTGCTCGACACGCTGGAAGACCTGGCCGACGCCATGAACACGGTTTTGGCCGAGCACCACTGGCCCACGCACCCCTTGGACGCCTACCGGCGATTCGTCGGCAACGGAGTGACCATGCTGGTCCGCCGGGCCATGCCGGAGGAAGAACGCCGCGAAGATCGGCGGGTCGCCGAGATCGTTTCGGAAATGCGAGAGGTCTACGCCCGCGGATGGGCCAACAAGACCAAGCCGTACCACGGGATCGACCACCTCCTGAACGCCTTGCGGGACAAGAGCGTTCCGATGACCGTACTGTCCAACAAACCCCACGACGCCACCTTGGCCATGGTCGACCACTTTTTCTCGGCAAACCTTTTTCGAGTGGTCATGGGCGCGCATCCGGACAAACCCCGCAAACCCGACCCGACCACGGCCCTGGAGACGGCCGAGCACCTGGGGCTGCACCCCGGCGCCATTCTTTTTCTCGGCGACTCCGATGTGGACATGCGCACCGCCCAGGCCGCCGGCATGACCCCGCTCGGCGCGGCCTGGGGCTTCCGCGGCCCTGAAGAACTCCGCGCCGCCGGTGCACGCGTGGTCCTGCGCACCCCAATGGAACTGCTGGAATGGTTGGCTGCTGACTGTTGATCGTGCAGACTAGAACATCAGATATGCCCAGACCACCGGCACCAAGCTGAAAGTGGAGCTCGTTCCAAGGCCTGCGTGAGCACTTTTCCCTTCATCGTGCACTTGCCAACTGGTGCGGATCGGCGCACCCTACCTGCCCTGGCCGGACTGAAGGAGCTTGAACCATGACCATGAGCGGACCCGCCAAAATTTTGTTCATGACCCCGAGTTCATCCGAGAGCGAGCGGCCCTGGAGGATGAATTCACCATAGCTGAAGCCGATTCTCGTAAGGCCGCGTCCAGATGTTTGGGCCGGGAGGACAGAGTTTCATGGCATCCCGACCCAACAACCAGCGACCAGCGAAGTCATCACCCTGAAGCCGCGCAAGGTGTTTGTGTTCCGGCTTTCGAGGAAATTTCGGGGTGAGTTGAATTAGGGCCCTATATCGCGCACTGCAAACAGCGAACCGTGAGGAAATTATGAAAGCTGAATTAACAGCCATCATTGAGCAAGCCCCAGAAGGCGGCTACTGGGCGGTCTGCCCGGAGATTTCCGGAGCCAACGGCCAAGGGGAAACCATTGAGGAAACAAAGGAGAGCTTGCGGCAGGCCATTGAAATGATTCTGGAGGATCGAATGGCGGACATTCTTCGCGGCCTTCCTGCCGATGCTATCCAGGAAAAGGTCATGGTCGGATGAAGCGAAGAGATTTAGAGCGAAGACTGCGCATGGCTGGTTGCTATCTGAAAAGGGAGGGCAGTGCGCACTCATTGTGGATCAACCCCCGCACCGGCGTTGTGGAAGCTGTCCCGAGACATACTGAAGTCAAAGAACCACTGGCTATAAAAATTCTGAAAAACCTCAGCGTTATTTGAGCGTTTCAAAATTCAAAAACATCTTCCACTTGAATCGCCGCAATTGACGCGCAGGTGGGTATGAAAAGACAACAAAAAAGGGTTTACGATTTTTCATCGTAAACCCTTGATTTTTTGGTGGGCAATGCAGGATTCGAACCTGCGGCCTTTGGCTCCGGAGGCCAACGCTCTATCCAACTGAGCTAATTGCCCGAAAGAGGGTACATTTACATCTACGGCTGAACGATTGTCAAGGAATTCGAATTTGGCCGTGATTGGTTTTTTTCCGGGGATCGCCTACACTCCGTCCCATGGACCTACCGCGTTTTCTGGAGGAACTTGCCCGACGCGATGCCCTGATGGTCGTCGACGCGCCGGTGGTCCCCCACTTGGAAATAGCCGCCCTGAGCGCCATGGCCGTACGCGAGCAAGGACCGGCTCTGCTTTTCAGGAACGTCCGCGACTCGAAGCATCCCATCCTGACCAACGCCTTGGCCTCGGAAGAACGCATCGCCCTGGCCCTGAACCATGCCTCGCTCCGAGACTTCGGGAACGAGGCTGACCGCCTTCTTCTGGGCAAATCCAGTCTTGCACTGGAAACACCCGGCGATGCGGATCATCACGATGATTTTTTTGACATCGTGGATGAACCGCCCTGCCAGGAACATTCCCTTACCGGACCTGAGGCCACCTTTCAGCACCTGCCGCGCATGACGCTCTGGCCGGGCGACGTCGGGCCCTGTCTGACGGCCGGGGTGGTCGTAACCAGGCATCCCCGGACCGGACGGCGCAACGCGGGAATCTACCGAATCCAAATCCTGGACAATACCAGAGCGACCTTGGGCTGGCATCCGGGCAGCGACGCGGCGGAACATTTTCAAGCGGCCAAAGCGATGAAGCGACCACTGGAAGTCGCCGTGGCCCTGGGCGTGCCTCCGTCCGTGCTCCTGGCCAGCGGGCTGTCCTTGCCGCGGGAGGTGGACGAGTTGGAGTTCGCGGCCCGCGTGACGAACACCCGGCTGTCGTTGGCCCGTTGCCGCACAGTAGACCTGCTGGTCCCGGCCACAAGCCAATTTGTCCTGGAGGGGTACGCGCTACCTGAAGAACGGGCTTTGGAAGGCCCTTTCGGAAACCACACCGGACTGCTGAGCACTCCACGCCCCTGCCCGGTCCTCCGGTTACGTGCCATCTCCCAGGCAGCGGCCCCGATCCTGCCGTGCATCGTCGCCGGCCCACCACCTTCGGAAAGCACCTGGATGGCCAAGGCCCAGGAAGCGATGCTCCGAGCCCGACTGTGCTCCGCATATCTCGAAATCCGGGACATCGCCCTGCCCATGGAGGGCATCTACCAAAACTTTCTGTTCGTCGTCCTGGACTCGGACCAGCATGATGCACCAAATGCGTTGGAGTTGCTGCGTTGCTTGAGCGAGGAACGCGAGCTGCGCCGGTTTCGCTTTCTGGTGGCCGTGGATGAATTCGTGGACTGCGCGGACGTTTCCCAGGTTCTCTGGCGCCTGGGCAACTGCCTGGACCCGGACCGCGACATGGTCCGCATTCAGGGTCCGCTGGCCCCATGGCATCCATCGACAACGCCGGGACAAGGCGGAAAACTGCTCCTGGACGCCCGGGCCAAGCCTCCGGCCCGGCGCATGCCGACCCATTCCGATCCGCGCTTCTCCGAGACCATCCAACGACTCTGGCAAACCCTCCAACAAAGGTAGCCTCCAATATGTCCCAACCCGCGCGAAACCGCATCGTCCTGGCCGTCACCGGAGCCAGCGGCATGGCCTATGCCGAAACCCTGGCCGGGTATCTGCAAAATTTCTGCGAACTGCACCTGATCGTATCCCAGGCCGGATGGCTGGTCTGGAACCAGGAACTGGGCCTGCCCCAGGAGAGTCTGCTGGGCAAAGCGCATTGCAGCTACGCTCAGGACGACCTTGCCGCGCCTCCGGCCAGCGGCTCCTGGCAGCACCAGGGCATGGTGGTCTGTCCCTGTTCCATGGCCAGCCTGGCCGCCATAGCGCACGGATTGGGCAACAACCTGATCCATAGAGCCGCGGACGTCACCTTGAAGGAACGCCGCCCCCTGGTTCTCGTCGCCAGGGAAACCCCTTTAAATGCCATACACCTGGAAAACATGCTCGCCGCAACCCGCGCCGGAGCCGTGGTCATGCCGGCCAGTCCCGGCTTTTACCACCGCCCCCGCACCTTGCAGGAACTTGTAGACCAACTGGCCGGCCGAATCCTGGACGCCCTGCGGATCGATCACAGCCTGACTCCCAGATGGGGTGAACAGCACAACGTCGCCCCCTCTTCCCGCGCGATAACTGTTGGCTTGGCAGGGGAATGAGGAAGGCGTTTGAAGCTGACTTGATGAATGAGGTGATGCGCCAAGGAATTTGGTCAGCAACGCCTGGACCGCTCGGCTTCGCAAGCTGACGAAAACGGGGTTGTAGTCGACATAGCCGCCATTTTTTTTTGGGGGGGGTATAACGGTTGATAGTTCCGGTTCCTCTCGGAGTGATTTGGGAAAGCCCAACGCCGAGGTAACGGGCCGCTTTGGAGTAGAGCCGAAGGCGGCGCGGAAAAGCGGTCCCGTTGACCGTATTGTTAGCCAATTGCGACAGGTGACGCTTCTACCATCCTAATAATCGCCTTCATAGCTGGATCAGAAAATCCAGAATAGTTAGAGAGCCTGCCACCACCAGCGGGATTCTCTACATCTCTTAGGATTGAGCCATATTTTTCCGTTTTAAGTGCTCTTAACGGTCCAGAGAGAGCAGTGGCGGGAACGCTCTCACCAAGTGACTTCGATATCTCCTCGACAAGAAACTCCATAGTGACATATTCATCATCACTATTTGCCATGGCTAGCAGTATCTGCTTTCGATAACGCTTGTCGCCACTAGTTTCTATAGCCGCGCGGTATTCTCGAATTAATCTTTGAGCCTTTCGACGTGCATAATTTTTTAAAGCAACTTCAATATCTTCATATCGAATCGGTCGCTTTGATTCTTCTTCACTAGCTTCTGAAACCTCTAGGCAAAGAAACTGCAATACAAAAGGCGAGCCCACTGAATACTTAACAAGATCATCTTTGACTTCTTGTGAAACTGCTATTTCAAGCCTTGGAAAGCCAGTTGAGATTATTTCTTCCGCCTCCAATGCGCTCAAAGGCGGAAGGGATATTTCTTCCAGCAACCTATCTGTGCCAGGATCACTAATAACAAGCCGAGATGCCTCATTCTCAGTACCCAATAATGCAATTTTAAATTTTTTACAATTTTTATTTGCATATGCTTTTAAAAAGGCACTTAGATCATTTGTAAGTGATTGATCAGCTCGATGCAACTCATCTATAATCAGAAGAATACCGTTCTCTTCGCATACATCTATTATTTTTGATTCCGTAGGTGATGTGACAACTAATTCATTAACGATTGTTTGATTGTCTTCTCTGCTTTTTGACAATCCACCTTTGACTTTGGCTTTCAGAACTTGGAAGACTCCTCCTTCGACCTCTGTTCCTACACTAGATGTTGTCTTATTGTTGTTTTGCGTCGTACGCTGGACGGTAACTTCATAGCCAAGCGCTTCAAGAACCTGTTTAAAAATGGCATCAAGCGATTTCGCGTAGACTGTTTCCACATAAACCAATTTGTTTTCATGTTCAAAGCTCTTAGCGACACGAGCTACCATACTCGACTTACCGACGCCATATCCGCCATATACCAAGGGCACGTAACCCCGCCTTAGAGCCGTCGCAGTATCTTTTTGGGGAGTCCCTCGGTCTGCGTAGGCATTCGACTCTTCGATGGGGAATTGGCCTGGGACAAATACATCTCCAGGTTTTAGGGTATTACTCATGCATTTTTCCTCTGCTAACAGTGTTATTATGCGGAATTCACAAAAATCCGCCCCTCCAAATTCCCGGCCTTAACACCAGCTGATTTGACAAGCACTTTTTGATAAAATTGTCCGCATTTGACATGCTATTTCAGCATATTGAGAAACGCCTGCCAAATCCTTCCTAAATCCGAGGTCAGCTTTATGCTTTGTGCTGAAGTTAGCTTTATGCGGCAGCCATATAATCACCACAAGAGCGGGGCATAAAGCCAACTTCGGAGGAAATGATGGATGAAAACCGTGATTACTGTTGACGAATGGGAGAAGGTCATGAAGGCCAGTGTCCCACCGGAACCTTATCACGCGTATCGGGAAGCCATCCTCAAACCCGGTACTGGCTTCGGAAAACCGATAATGTACCAAATGCTGAAGCCTTTAAACGACATTTGGAGTGGAAGCAATCGTATCTGGCTCCTGATCGTTCGCGGTCCGTCGAGAGGCGCTGCGCTGGTATTACCTGGAAGGGCGCAAGCGAATGAAACAGGAGAAGGTGCCATCGCCGGGGAAAACTGAAACCGGCGATGAGGATCGGGGTTCGGGTACAAACCCGCCTCTCAAGTTTCCACACTCAGGTACATTGAGAAATTTCCAATTCTCGCATATGAAAAATAGCATCCTGCGATTGAACTTTTTGCTCCTGCACCTGGTTTTGAACGAATTGCTGACTTAGGGAGTTGGCGGATGCTGATGTACCGTTTTTGCCCCACCCGTGCTTTTTGCTCTGCAAGACTGGGCAAGAGGCATGTCTCAATGGTAGGATAGGCATCCTGCCTGTCCGTGCAGGCAAGATGCCTGCACTACCAAATTCAAAAACGGTATTTCAGTAACAGCCATATTCCTTAGGATATGTAAAACCGCGCAGTGCCCTCTGATCTTCACCTCGACGTCAACAGGAGGCTCGTAATGGAACATCGATTGATCTGGCATGGACATGCCGCATTTCAGATTGTCACACCCAGCCTGAGCGTGCTGATCGACCCCTGGTTCGACGGCAACCCGTCCTCGCGAACCACGCACGAAGCCCTGGACAAGGTGGATTTGGTGCTGATCACCCACGATCACGGGGACCATGTCGGTCAGGCCGTTGAAATCTGCAAACGAACCGGAGCGCACCTGCTGGGCATCGTGGAAACCGTGGCCAAGCTCAAAAACCTCGGCCTGCCCGCGGATCAGGTGGTCAACGGCATCGGCATGAACATCGGCGGCACGGTGTCCTTCCATACTCTCCAGGCGACCATGGTTCAGGCCCAGCACTCCTCGGAAACCGGTCTGGCCGTGGGCTACATCCTGACCCTGGAAGACGGGACCTGCGTCTATCACGCAGGAGATACGGGCATTTTCTCGTCCATGGAACTCTTCGGGCGAATGTTCAACATCGACCTGGCCCTGTTGCCCATCGGCGGAGTGTTCACCATGGACCCCAGGCAGGCGGCCATGGCCTGCGCCCTGCTCCAGTGCGGGGAAGTCGTGCCCATGCACTGGGGTTCGTTCCCGGTTCTGGAGCAGAACTGCGACAACTTCGCCGAACAATTGGGCATCCACGCCCCGAAAGTGCGGCTCAACGCCATGAAGCCCGGCCAGACCCTGATCATGGGCAAGCAGAGCCTGGATTTCGTGGCCCGACTCGCCGGGGATTAGCAGTCCGTTGAAAAACTCCCAATTGCTGCGTCGCTGCAAAAAGTTCAAACTCTCACGTATGAATAAATACGCTTCGACCTTGAACTTTTTTTGCTCCTTGCACTTGGTTTTTTTGAACGGACTGCCGGATAAGGACTTTTTCAACACTCAGTTAGGGGAGTTGACTGTTCTGAATTTACCGGAAGGATTGAGGATTGATGATTTGTAACTACTCAGCACAAAGCAATGCTGTTGTCGGGGTCGGAATCGGAATCGGAATCGGGATCGAAAACGCTGGGATGCGTTCTTAATTTTTCCTGTTTCGATTCCGATACCGACCCCGACCCCGATTGCCGGAACAAGAGCGGACGTAAAATGTGCTGAGCAGATACCATTTCTTTTTGATTTGAGATTTTTGGAGAATCATCCAGGGAACTCTGAAGTCATAAATCTGAAACAAACCGGCAATTTGGAAACGGCCATCTCCCTGGCTTGAAGTTTGGCGGGTCAGCCCTTGTCCCGGCCTTCCCGCAACCCCTCATAAACCTTCCTGGCCTTATCCGCCCCCAGGCCGGGCAGGGCCGTCAGCTCTTCCAGGGAGGCCCGGACCATGGCCGCGATGTCCGGATAGTGGTTCCAGAGCAGTCTGGCGGTCTTTGGTCCTACGCCGGGGATGGCTTCCAGGCGGGTGTCCAGGGCCTTGCGTTTCCGGGCTTGGCGCTGCCGGGAGATCACGAACCGATGCGCCGCGTCCCGGATCTGCTGCAAAAAAAGCAGTTCCCTGCTTCCGGGCCGAAGCGGGAGCGGATTCTTGCGGCCCGGTCGGAACACCTTGTCCTCCAGTTCCCCGCCCCGGCGGCCTGCCTTGGCCATGGCGGCCAGGTTCCAGGTTTGTTCCAGACCCGCGGCGGAACAGACTCTCTGCACGGCGGCGAGCTGCCCCAGGCCGCCGTCGATGAGCAGCAAATCCGGCCACGGCGGCCCGGCCTTGATCCGCCGCTCGGCCCAGTGGGCCAGGGCCAGGTAGTCGTCATGGGTTCCCTCCAGCTCGGGCATGGCGTGGACGCGATAGGCGTCCGTGCGCGGCCGCCCGTCCTCGAAGACCACCATGCCCACCCGGACGCCCTGCCCGCCCAGATGCGAGACGTCCACGGCCTCAATGCGCCGGACCGGGGTCGCCAGGCGCAGACCGGCGGCCAAAAGCGCGGCCAGGTCCGGCTCCCTCCGCTTCATGGCTTCCAGCGCATTGGCCTCGGCCATGTCCACCAGCCGCCGCTCGGCCTCGCCCCGGGCCGCGGTCAGGCGGACCAACGCACCGCGGCGTTCGGCCAGCAACTGGACAATGGACTCGTTCTCCACGGTTCCCGACGACAACCGCGTCGGCAGGACGATCCGCTCCGGGATGAACCGCTCCGGGCCATAGAACTGGACCAGGAAGCTCTCAAGCACCTCGCCGCCGCCGTCCTCGTCCTCCAGACCGCCGACCGCTTCACCCTCCATTCCGTCCACAGCCTGGCTCTGTTTGATTGCAGGGTGTTCCGCATTCTCGGTCAGCTGGACTTCCAGGCCATCCATCATCCCGAGGGATGCCCGCTCGTCACCTCCAGACTCTTCCACCGCGGGCCAAAAAAAACTCTTGCTATCCAGAAGCCGCCCCTGTCGAATGAACAGGACGCTCAGCCCCACGCCACGGGCGTTGCGGACCAGGCCGATCACGTCCCGGTCCAACTCGTCGGACAGCACGACCACCTGGCGTTCCAGGGTTTGTTGAATCCCTTTGAGCAGGTCGCGAATCTCCGCGGCCTTTTCGTACTCCAGCCGTTCGGAGTGGTCCTGCATGCGCTTCTTGAGAAGTGCCGCCAGCTCCTTGGATCGACCGCCCAGAAACATCCGCACCCTGCGGACCATGTCCGCGTAGTTCTCCCTGGAGACCTCCAGCACGCACGGCCCGAGGCACTGGCCCATGTGGTGGTAAAGGCAGGGCCGGATCCGGTTGCGGAACACCGTGTCCTTGCAGCGGCGCAGTTTGAACAAGCGGTGCACGGCCTTGAGGGTCTGGCGGGCGGCCTGGGAGGAGATGAACGGGCCGTAGTACAGGGCCCCGTCCTTGAGCACCCTGCGCGTCAGGGTCAGGCGGGGATATTCGGTCTGGGCGTCCAGCTTGAACAGCACGTACTGCTTGTCGTCGCGCAGGCAGATGTTGTAACGGGGACGATGCTTTTTGATCAGGCTGGACTCCAGGAGCAGGGCTTCCTTCTCCGTGGTGGTGCACAGCGTGTCCACCGCCGCCGATTTGGCGACCATGGCTCGGGTTTTGAGCGGGAGCTGCGCCGGAGGCCGAAAGTAGGACGCCAACCGGCGGCGCAGGTTCTTGGCCTTGCCGACATAGAGAATCCGCCCCTTGGCGTCCTTGAACAGATAGACGCCGGGGCCTTCGGGATGGTCACGGGAGAGGGAAAACGACCGCGGCTCTTGGCGACCAAGGTGCGAAACAACTGGTTCAGTCATGGAAGTCGATGGGGTGAAGGAAGGTGGACGAAAACGACCAGAAGCACTGCATACTAGCGCTGACAGCCTCTGACCTCAACAACCAGTATCTTCACGTGCAGTATCTTCACGTGCCAAGGTCGAGCCATCACCCACGGAAAGCGCCTTTCAATCGGCATAGCGCCCACCCGCATGCCCCCTTGTCCACGAAATCACAATCCAGTCGATAAATGACCTTTTTTTGGCTGATAATCTTGACAGCAGGCCCTGAAATAACATAAGCCCTGCCCACCTTGTTCCAAAATGTGCAAAGTTGTCCTTGCAACGCAACCGTTCCTCTTTCAACCGGGTGTTTCCCTTTAGCACAATGAACAACACATCCTTCTGGCTTCGCCACCGCGGGTTGATCCTCCAGATCCTGCTGCTATCGGCCATCTGGCTGATTCTCAGCGGCAAGCTTGACGCCATCTACCTGCTCTGGGGAGCCATCTCCATCGCTTTCGTCATCTGGCTCAGCGGCAAGCTCAACTCCATCCCCCTGGCCAAGGACGAACCTTGCGGCTCGACCCGGATCATCATCCCCAGGCTGATCGTCTATCTGTTCTGGCTGGTCTGGCAGATCATCAAGTCCGGCGTCTACGTGGCCTACGTGGTCCTGCATCCCAAGATGCCCATCGAACCGATGATCGTCCGCTTCACCTCCAAGCAGCCCAACGTCCTGGCCCGGGTCATTCTCGGCAACTCCATCACCCTGACTCCGGGCACCTTAACCCTGGACATCGAAGACGATCTGTTCACGGTCCACGCCCTGACCCGGGACACCGAGGAAGACCTGGTCAGCGGCGACATGGAAGCCAGGGTGGCCCGGCTGTACATGCGGGAGTGTGAACGTGAGGACATGTGCTGCGATATTGAACTGATCACTTCCGGACGGGGGAAATAGATGCAGACCTTTTTCATCACCATCGCCTTGGTCCTGTGCATTGCCCTGCTGATCCCGTTTTATCGGGTCTACAAGGGGCCGACGGTCTTCGACCGCCTGCTGGGATCCGCCGCTGTCGGAGCGAAGATCCTGACCCTGATCCTGCTCTTCGGCCTGATGTTCGATCGCCTGGACATGTTCATCGACATCTCGCTGGGCTACGCCATCCTGAACTTCGTCGGCGTGATCGCCATGGCCAAATATTTTCGTTCCAGCGCGAGGGCCGCGAAATGACCTTTCTTCAAGACGGACTGGCCGTCCTTCTCGTCCTGGGTGGAACGTTCTTCATGCTCGTGGGCAGCATCGGCATCAATCGTCTGCCGGACTTCTTCACCCGGGCCCATGCCTCCGGGAAAGTGGACACCCTGGGCATCTTGATGTTCCTGACCGGCTTGGCCGTATTCGAGGGATTCACCCTGAACGCTGCCAAACTCCTGCTGATCATCGTCTTCGTGGCCTTTACCAGCCCCGTCGCCGCCCATGCCCTGGCCCGCCGCGCCCTGCTCTACGGCATGAAGCCTTGGTACGGAAACCCTAAGAACGAGGGTTGATCCATGCATTGGATGATTGAATTCCTTCTTTTCGTAATCCTGATCGTTTCCGCGGTCGTCGGCCTCTCGGTCCGCAATCTGCTGGCCGCGGCGGTCATCTTGACCATCTTCAGCTTTCTCACCGCGGCGATCATGGTCTCCCTGGGGGCCATCGACGTAGCCTTCACCGAGGCGGTGGTCGGCGCGGGCGCCGTGGGTGTGTTCAGCATTGTCGCCATCCTCATGACATCAAGGAAGAGTCGAGATTGAAAACACTTCAATATTTCCTTCTTCTGGCCTTTCTGGGCATTTTGATCATCGCGGTCACGAACCTGCCGCCCCGGGGCGACGTTACGGCTCCGGTGCACCAGCACGTCAACCCCGCGGGCACACCGGTTGCTGGAACCTACTTCATCCAGCACGCCTATAAAGACACCAAAACCCCGAACATGGTCACGGTCATCCTCGCCGACTACCGGGCATTTGATACCATGGGCGAGGTCATCGTCGTCTTTGCCGGCGGGATCGCCTGCTTCTTCATTCTGAACGTTCGACGGAGGAAGCCATGAGCAGCAGAAACGTGGAATTGTGCAGCAAGGAAACGACCATGATGGCGCCCACCGAGAGCCCCATCATCCATTTGGCCAGCCGGGGCATCTCCCCCGTTATTCTGCTTATCGGCCTGTACGTTTTTTTTCACGGCCACTACAGTCCTGGAGGCGGCTTTCAAGGCGGCGTGCTTCTGGCAGCGGCGATTTTGCTGCTGCGTTTAAGCCTGGGAACCTCCCTGTCCCAGCCGATCATGCCCTCTTGGATTACCCTGCGCCTCAGCGCCCTGGGGGCGTTGATCTTCGCGGGAATCGGCCTGGTGGCCGTTCTCTTCGGAGGCAACTTTCTGGACTACCACTTTCTCCCCATGCCATGGCTCGACCCGGCCTACCTCCGCTACTACGGCATCCTGATGATTGAGGTAGGAGTAACCATAACCGTCATGACAACGCTCGTCTCCATTTACGACGACCTGTTAGGATGTTGACCATGATCGAATTCATCCAAGGCTATTACGCCTACATCTTTCTGGCCGCTACGTTCACCATCGGACTTTACGGGATGATGATGAAGCAGAATCTGATGAAAAAAGTCCTGGGCATGTCCGTGGTCGCGGCCTGTACGATCTTGTTCTGGATTGTCAGCGCCTACAAGGAAGGGGCTGGCGTCACGGTCCTGGATCCGCGTTACGGCGTGGAAAATCCTGAGCTCTACCTCAATCCTCTGCCGCACACCCTGATGCTTACCGCCATCGTCGTGGCCGTGGTCACCCTGGGCGTGGCCCTGGCTTTGCTCATCGGCATCTACCGGGAATTCAAAACCCTTGACGAACCAACCCTCCTGGAGCGGATGAAATGATCAGCTCCCAAGCTCCCGTCCTCATCCCGATCACGTTCCTCTTCGCGGCCATGCTCGTCCCCCTGGTGGGGTCCGTGCATCGCGCCGCGGCGCACCTGACCGCGGTCCTGGGATCGGCCTTGGCCCTGTATTTTTCCGTAATCGGCATGCAGGCCACCCTGGCCCAGGGTCGGATCAGCTACCACATCGCCGGTTGGATGCCGCCCATCGGGATCGAATTCGTCCTGGACCCCCTCTCCGCCTTTGTCTGTACCCTGCTTTGCGGCGTGACCTTCATCGTGATGGTCTTCGGCAAACGCAGCGTGGAATACGAAATCCCCCAGAAAGAGATCGCCTTCTACAGTCTGTCCATGCTCCTCCTGGGCGGACTGGCCGGGATGGTGATGACCGGCGACCTCTTCAACCTCTACGTCTTCCTGGAGATCGGAGCACTGGCCGGATACGCCCTGGTCGCCATCGGCGACAAGCGGGCCGTGGTCTCGGCCTTCCGCTACCTGGTCATGGGCACCGTGGGCGCGACCTTCTACCTGTTGGGAGTGGCTCTGATTTTCATCAGCACCGGCACCCTGAACATGGCGGATATCGCCGAGCTGATGCCCCTGGTCCAGGATTCACCGGCAGTGATCGTCGGCCTGGTGCTCATCGTCCTGGGCACGGCCCTGAAGATGGCCTTGTTTCCGATGCACGCCTGGTTGCCGGACGCCTACACCCATGCCTCCACCACGGCCACGGCCTTGATCGCGCCCATCGGCACCAAGGTTTCGGCCTATGTCCTGTTACGGGTCCTGTTCTTCGTGGTGGACCCGGACTATCTGCGCAACGAACTGGATATCCTCGCGATCATCGGATACCTGGGCGCGATTGGAATCATCTGGGGCTCGATCATGGCCATCTGCCAGTCCGAGCTGAAGCGAATGCTGGCTTACAGCAGCGTGGCCCAGGTCGGGTACATCGCCGTGGGCATCGCCTTGGCCTCGCCCCTGGGCTTCATCGGGGCCATCCTGCACGCCCTGAATCATGCCGTGATGAAGTGCTGCCTCTTTTTGGTCAGCGGCAACATGCGCCTGCGCCTCGGCCACAGTTCCATCCCCCAGATGACCAACGGCCTGCGCAAATCCATGCCCTGGACGTCCGCGGCCTTCACCCTGGCCGCCATCTCCATGATCGGCCTGCCGCCCACGGCCGGCTTCTTCGGAAAGTGGTATCTGGCCCTGGGCGCCATTGAACAGTCCCACTGGATTTTCCTCACGGCCCTGCTGATCAGCACCATTCTCAACGTCGCCTATTTTTTCCGGGTGATGGAGCGGATGTACCTCAAACCGCAGGAAACCGGCGGCGTGGACTACAGCGAACAGACCATCGCCCGCAATGAAGCCCCGGCGTCCATGCTCATTCCAACCCTCTTTCTGGCCATCAGCCTCCTGGTGCTGGGCTTCGCCAACGCCTGGATCGTCACCAACCTCATCGTGCCCATGATCCCCGGCTGGCTCTAAGGGACTACTAAAATGCACGAAATCGTCACCTATACGTCCTCGGTTCCCTTTCTGGCGGTCCTGGTTTCCCTGGCAGCGGTCCCGCTGATCTATGCCAGCACCAACCGGCCGAACATGCGCGAGTTCTGGACCCTGGCCGCGGCGTTCATCAAGTTCCCGTTGGTTCTGTCCCTGCTGCCCGGCGTCATGGCCGGAGAAGTGGCGGAATTCACCATTGTCCAGATCTCGGCCTCTCCGGACATCGCCCTGAAGCTGCGGGCCGATGCCGTGGGCATGCTCTTCGCCGTGGTCGCTTCGGGCCTGTGGATTCTGACCTCGTTCTACTCCATCGGCTACATGCGCGGGGCCAATGAAAAAAAGCAGACCCGCTACTTCGCCAGCTTCGCGGTCTGCCTCTCGGCCACCATCGGCATCGCCTTTTCGGCCAACCTGCTTACCTTTTTGATTTTCTACGAAATCCTGTCCCTGGCCACCTATCCGTTGGTCATCCACAAGGAAAACAAGGAGGCCATGCGCTCCGGACGGCAGTATCTGCTCTACGCCATGTCCGCAGGCGTGGTGCTCATCGCGGCCATCGGGATCACCTATTCCATCGCCGGCACGCTGGATTTCAATCCCGGCGGAATCTTCGGCGGGATCGTGCTCGACCCCGTACTGATCAAGGTGGTCTTCATCCTGTTCATCGCCGGGGTGGGCGTAAAAGCCGGCATCATGCCCCTCCAGAGCTGGCTGCCCGCGGCCATGGTCGCTCCGACACCGGTCTCCGCCCTGCTCCATGCGGTGGCCGTGGTCAAGGCCGGGGTTTTCGGCGTAATCCGGGTCGTGGGGTTCATTTTCGGACCGGAAGTGATGCATGAATTCAGCCTGAACCTGATCCTGGCCACCTTCTCCGGAGCCACGGTCATCCTGGCATCGCTGATCGCCCTGAACCAGGACGACCTGAAACGTCGGCTGGCCTATTCCACGGTGGGGCACCTGTCCTACATCGTGCTCGGCGTGGCCCTGCTCACCCCCGAGGGCTTCACCGGCGGGCTGCTGCACCTCTCCAACCACGCCACGACCAAGATCTGCCTCTTTTTCTGCGCCGGAGCCATCTACGTCAATTTGCATAAGACCAAGATATCCCAGCTGGACGGCATCGGCAGGGTGATGCCCTGGACCATGGGGGCCTTCACCATCGGGGCCCTGGGCCTGGCCGGCGTGCCGCCCATCAACGCCTTTGTCAGTAAATGGTTCCTCTGTCAGGGGGCCATGGCCGCGGACCAGACCATCATCCTGGGCATCTTCCTGCTCAGCGGTCTGCTCAACGCCGCCTACTTCTTTCCCATCGTTCAGCGGGCTTTCTTCCGCCCCGGCGGCAAGGACCTGGAAAAGCATGGGGAGGCCTCGCTGTTCATGGTCGTGCCCATCTGCATCGTCGCCACGTTGTCCGTCGTGCTGGGCCTGCAGCCCAATTTTATTCTCAACATGTATGACCTGGCAGCGGGCATCTCGCAAAGCGTCTTCCAGCTGCCGGCAATCTTCACCGCTTCGGGAGTCTGGCCATGAAAAAGTGGCACTGGATCGTTCTACTCGGCCTCACCTTGCTTTCGGTCATTGGCCAATTCATCGAACACCATTACTGGTGGGAAGCCATTCCCGGCTTTTTCGCCGTATTTGGGTTCGCCGGCAGCCTTGTGCTCATATTCGTGGCCAAATTCTGCGCGAACCTGTTCATCGCCCAGAAGCCCAACTACTATGACGCTCTTCAGCAAGACCAAGATACCGATCAGGAAGTGAACACCAATGCCCATTGAACTGCCTCCGGTTCTCGTCATGTGGCTGGGGCTGATCATCCTGCCCCTGTTGCCCAAGAACGCCCGGCCCGCGGCCTTCCTGGCATTCCCCATCGCCGCGTTGATCCTCATCCTGACCATTCCCCTGGGAACCGTGGTCACCATGCCCTTTGCCCATTACGAGTTGGTGGTCCTCCAGGTCACCCAGCTCAGTCGGGTCTTTGGGATCATCTTCGCCCTGATCGCCTTTTTCTGCGGGGTGTACGCCCTGCACATGCGCGAAACCGGGCAACAGGCCGCGGCCCTGCTGTACGCCGGCGGCGCCCTGGGCGTGACCTTTTGCGGCGACTTCTTCACCCTGCTGGTCTGCTGGGAAATCATGGCCGCCGGTTCCACCTATCTGATCTGGGCGCAGCGCACCAAGTCCTCCCAGCAGGCCGGTATGCGCTACCTGCTGTACCACCTGTTCGGCGGGAGTCTCCTGCTGGCGGGAATCATCGTCCACGCCCAGTCCACCGGCTCGCTCTTGTTGCCTGAAAGTGGATTCGCTCCCGGTGAATCCCTGGCCGCCTGGCTGATGTTCTTCGGCGTGATGATCAACGCGGCCATGGTCCCCCTGCATGCCTGGCTGCCGGACGCCTATCCCAAGGCGACCATCACCGGAGCCTGCGTTCTCAGCGCCTTCACCACCAAGGTCGCGGTCTACGTGGCCATCGTCCTCTTTCCCGGCTGGCCGATCCTGATGATCATGGGCGTGGCCATGGCCCTCTGGGGCGTGAGTTACGCGTTTTTGGCCAACGATATTCGGGCAATTCTCTCCTACCATATCATCAGCCAGGTCGGATACATGATCGCCGCCGTGGGCATCGGCACGGAATTGGCCCTCAACGGCGCCGCGGCCTTTGCCTTCAGCAATATCCTGTATAAGACCCTGATGTTCATGGCCACCGGCGCCGTGCTCTACGCAGCGGGCACCAGCAAGCTCAGCGAGTTGGGAGCCCTGGCGTCGCGGATGAAATGGGTCCTGGTCCTGTACATGGTCGGGGCTCTGTCCATCTCCGGCTTTCCGCTGTTCATGGGCTTTATCAGCAAGACCATGATCATCACCGCGGCCGGGGAAAGCTCCGCCTACGCCGTGAAGTTCCTGCTCATCTTCGCTTCCGTGGGCACGTTTCTCTCCGTCGGCATCAAGCTGCCCTACTATACTTGGTTCCATGAAGAGAAAACGCACCACGCCCAGCTGCGGCCCATCCCCACGGGCATGTTCGCGGCCATGACCGGCGTGGCCGTGCTCTGCGTGATCTACGGCGTCTTTCCCGGGCTGCTCTATGCCGAACTGCCCTATTTCATGGACTTCACCCCGTTCGCCATCCCATTGCTGGTGGAAACCACTCAGATCCTGATCTTCACGTTCCTCGGGTTCTGGCTGGTCCGGGCCAAGCTGACGCCCAAGGACAAGATCTCCCTGGACGTGGACTGGTTCTATCGCCGCTTGGCCCCGTACCTGCGCCGGTTCTTCATCGGCTGGGTGAACGTCTTCTTCGACACCGCGGAACGACTGAGCTTCCGCTTCGCCGACTTCGTATCCTTCCTTTCCTCGGACCCCATGCATGTTTTGCGTACCCTGCATCGACCGTTGCGCGACTTCGACGCGGACGCCGACCGTCAGCCCTTGAGCACGCCCATCACCCTGACCCTGCTGGTCACGGTTGCCGTAGCAGCCTGGAGCCTCTGGCGCTGATGCCCTCCATCCGCAAACATTGACCTCACCAAGCGGGCTTCGTAAAAGAAGCCCGTTTGTTTTTTCAAGTCCGACTCTTCACAGAGGGCACAGCCAGCCGAAAAAGGACGTTACATGAGATATTCCGTAAATATCCAAAAAACCGATGAAGGATATTCCGTTCGGGTGCCCGGCCTCCCAGGGTGCTGGTCGCAAGGGGCCACGGAAGAAGAAGCCCTTGAGAATATCAAGGAAGCCATTGAGGACTATGTTCATGTCATGGACTTGCTGTCCGCGGAAAAGGAAGTACGGTACGTAGAAGTCGCTCATGCCTAAACTTGCCGGGATCAACCACCAACGAGCCGTTAAAGCTTTTGAAAAATGCGGCTTCCGGGTTGTTCGAACAAGAAAACATATCACCATGACCAACGGCGAGAGGATTCTGACCATCCCTCGCGCAAATCCCGTGGATGCCTTCACCATGGGCGGAATTATCAGGGATGCGGGGTTGACGGTTGACGAGTTCAAAAAACTTGTCTGACATGCTGCCCCTCTTCAACCAACTGACCATACTGCCTCCTCCACCGCGATTCAAACCGCTTACCGCGTTGCTTCACGCCTCCATCTTTTGTCCGATGCGCATACGCGAATACTTGCCCATACTTTTTTCAACCACATGAAGGAGCACCATTTTGCCGTGCCGTGAATTACGCTATGCCTCGAAGGACGACTGGCGGGCCTTGAATGATTGGCTCAAGGGGCGTTGGAGTCCGGATCTCTCCATGGAACAACGGGTTCGCGACATTTTAACCCAGGTCCGGGAACAAGGGGACGAGGCCCTGGTCGACTACACCCGCCGCTTTGACTGCCCCGACTTTCAGGCGGATATGATCCGCGTTCCAGAGGCCGATCTGTCCGCGGCCCTGGCCTCCATCCCTTCGGAAGACGTCGCCATCCTGGAAGCCGCCATCGGCAATGTGCGCGGTTTTCATGAGCAGCAGGTCCAACGCTCCTGGTTCCAGACCAAGCCGGACGGAACCATCCTCGGCCAGATGGTTCGGCCCGTGGAGCGGGTGGGCCTGTATGTTCCCGGGGGCCAGGGCGGGACCACGCCCTTGATTTCCAGCCTGATCATGAACGCCGTTCCGGCCCAGGTGGCCGGAGTGGACGCCGTGGCCGCGGTTTCCCCGCCCCGGGCCGATGGGACCCTGGACGCCTATATCCTGGCCACCGCGGCCCTGCTGGGCATCACCGAGGTCTACCGCCTGGGCAGCGCCTGGGCCGTGGCCGCTTTGGCCTTCGGCACCGGGACGGTACCGGCGGTGGACGTCATCGCCGGGCCGGGCAACATCTACGTGACCACGGCCAAGCGCCTGCTGGTGGGCCAGGTTGGCATCGACATGATCGCCGGGCCCAGCGAGATCGCCATCCTGGCCGACGCTTCCGCCAATCCCGAATGGGTGGCCGCTGACATGCTCTCCCAGGCCGAACACGACCCCCTGGCCGCCTCCATCCTCGTCTCCGACAGCCAGTCGCTCCTGGACAACGTCAAGGCCGCGCTCTCCAGGCAATTGGCGGAACTCCCGCGTTCGGAAACCGCCGCGCAATCCCTGGCTGACTGGGGCGCCCTGATCCTCGTGCCCGACATTCGTGTCGGCACGGAGTTGATCAACCTTCTGGCCCCGGAACACCTGGAACTGTGCGTGGACGATCCCTGGCGGCTTCTGGGACTGATCCGCAACGCCGGGGCCGTATTCATGGGCCATCACTGCCCGGAACCCATCGGCGACTACTTCGCCGGACCAAATCACGTCCTGCCCACCATGGGCACGGCTCGCTTCACTTCCGGCCTTTCCGTGGACAACTTCATCAAGAAATCCAACATAATCGCCACGTCGTGCGCGTATGTCGCCGAACACGGCCCGGCCGTGGCCCGACTGGCGACGCTGGAAGGGCTGGACGCCCACGCCCGCTCGGTTCTACAAAGAGGCTGAACCGCCATTAGGCAGGCACTCCGTCATCCAAAATGCCGAATCACGGAGGCAACTGCTCCAAAATCGTCACGCATGCGGACTGACGGATCAAGTGCTTGGAGTGACAAGAGTTGACTTTTTTCTTCCCGCCAACAATGTATTGCCCGTGAATCACCAAGAAGAACGCCCATCAACCCCAACCCACTGATCGCGGAAAACCATGAAAATCCTCAGTCAAACATCCCTGCCTGAAATTAAGCTGCTCTCCCGCGGCAAGGTTCGAGACATCTACGAAGTCTCAGCGGACACCCTGCTCATCGTAACCACGGACCGGATGTCCGCCTTCGACGTGGTCCTGCCCGATCCGATCCCTTACAAGGGCGTGGTCTTGAACAAAATCACCCTGTTCTGGATGGATCGGATGCGCGCCGTTGTCCCCAACCATCTCCTGGCCGCCGATGTCGCCGACTTTCCCAAGGCCCTGCACCCCTATGCGGACCAACTGGAAGGTCGGTCCGTGCTGGTCCGCAAGGCGGCCCCGCTGCCGGTGGAGTGCATCGTGCGCGGCTACATCACCGGCTCCGGCTGGAAGGACTACCAGGACACCGGCATGGTCTGCGGGCACCAACTCCCCTCGGGGCTCCAGGAATCCCAGGAACTGATCCCACCGCTGTTCACCCCCTCCACCAAGGCCGAGGTGGGCGAACACGATGAGAACATCTCCGTGGCCAAGGCCGCGGAACTCCTGGGGCAGGAGCGGTTCGCCGCCGTGGAGCGCATTTCCCTGGACATCTACTCCCAGGCTCGGGAATACGCCAAAGGCCTGGGCCTGATCATCGCGGACACCAAGTTCGAGTTCGGTCTCGTGGGCGACGAGCTGTTGCTCATCGACGAAGTCCTGACCCCGGACTCCTCCCGGTTCTGGCCCCAGAAGGGCTACGCTCCGGGCCATTCCCAGCCCAGCTTCGACAAACAATACCTGCGGGACTGGCTGACCAAAAGCGGCTGGAACAAAAAAGCGCCCGGCCCGAACCTGCCCCCGGACGTCGTTGAGCAGACCCGGGACCGCTACCTGGACGCCTACGCCATGCTCACCGGCCAACGGCTGGAACTTCCCTGACCCATCTCCCAATAACCTTTCCCTGAATATTCTTTCGGTCCCGCGAACACCATCAAAGGAGACTCGCATGCTCGTATCCGGAAAAAAGGCACTGATCTTTGGCGTGGCCAACGATCGCAGCATCGCCTACGCCATCGCCAAGATCTTCAAGAATCAGGGCGCGTCCATCGCCCTGAACTTCGTCAACGCCGCCATCCGCAAACGGGTTGAGCCCATCAACGAGGAGTTGGGCGGGGACTTCATTTTTCCCTGCGACGTGACCAAGGACGAGGAAATCGCCTCCGCTGCCCAGATTGTCGCCGAAAAATGGGGCGGCGTGGACATCCTGGTCCATTCCGTGGCCTTCGCCAACCGGGACGACTTGGCCGGACGCTACGTGGACACCTCCCGCGCCGGCTTCGCCCTGGCCTTGGACGTGTCCTGCTACTCCCTGGTGACCCTGTGCAAGGCCTTCGAGCCCCAGATGTCCGAGGGCGGGTCGGTCATGGCGCTGAGCTACTACGGCGCGGAAAAGGTCATTCCCAACTACAACGTCATGGGCGTGGCCAAGGCCGCCCTGGAGGCCAGCGTCCGCTATCTGTCCGTGGACATGGGCGCGCGCGGGGTCCGGGTCAACGCCATCAGCTCCGGCCCGCTGAAAACCCTGGCCTCCTCGGGCATCTCCGGGATGAAGCAGATCTTCAAGCACGTCGAGGACCGCGCGCCCCTGAAGCGCAACGTGACCCAGGAAGACGCCGCCGGTCTGGCCTTGTTCCTGGCCTCGGACTTTTCCACCTGCATCACCGGAGAAACCATCTACGTGGACGCCGGCTATAACATCATGGGCATGTGACACCTGGTCCACGATCTCAAATCGTGCTCGTGCTCAATAAAGCGGTGTTCCTTATCGAAATCGCAATCGCAATCGAAATCGAAATCGATTCCGAACACCGCAACCGGCTGAACACGAGCACGATTTTCCCGGCCATACTGAGCTATTGCGCATGCGTCTCCTCTCCCCACCTGCCGCGCTGTACCGCGCATTGATGGCCCTGCGCGCCGCCGCCTACGTCCGAGGCGTTTTCTCCGCATGGCGACCGCCCCGGCCCTGCATCAGCGTGGGCAACGTCCGCTGGGGCGGCACGGGCAAGACCCCGGTCTGCGCCTGGTTGCTGAATTGGGCCGCGGAGAACAACAAGCAATGCGTGCTGCTGACCCGCGGCTACCGCGCCCATCCTCCCCGCCTTCCTTTCCTTGTCGAATCGGACGCCTCCCCGCATGAAGCCGGTGACGAGCCATTGCTGCTGGCCCGTTCCAACCCGGCTGCCAGGATCGTGGTGGACCCCAAACGCGCCCGGGCCGGAAAATGGGCCTGGGACGCATGGCAACCGGATCTGTTCCTGCTGGACGACGGATTGCAGCACATGGCGGTGGCCCGGGACGTGAACTTGGCGCTGCTGACCCTCCAGGACCTGGACACCGACTGGAACAGAGTCGTGCCCAGCGGCCCCTGGCGCGAAGGCCCCTCCGCTCTGTCCCGGGCGGACGCCTTCCTGATCAAGCTGCCGGACCTGAAGATGATGAACGCCAGCCTACGGGAACGGATCGACCACCAGCTTGGAACGTACAAAAAACCGATCTTTTTTTTCACCCCGCTGCCCCTGCTCCTAACCAACCTCCGCACCGGAGAACGCCGGGATGATCTGCCCTCCCAAGCCGAGGGACGCTACCTCCTGTTCAGCGGCGTGGCCGACCCGTTGTCCGTGGAGCACACGGCTTCAACCTTCCTGGGCCGCAAGCCGGTCCGCTTCGACGCCTTTGCCGATCACCATCCCTTTTCCGCCAAGGACGTCGCCCGGCTGGCCCAAAAAGCCGCAACCGCAAACACGGATCACCTGGTCTGCACGGCCAAGGACGCCGTCAAAATCCGCGACGTACTGCCCCAGGAACAGGAGGCGAACCGAGGGCCGATCCAGGCGCCGCAGTGGTGGAGCCTGGACATGTCGGTCCGATTCGCGCCGTTCACCACCGACGCTCCCCGGTTCGAGGACTGGCTGGAACGCCGCTTGACCCAGGTATGATGGTCCGCCCATGCGTCTGAGCCCCCTGAATCAACGCCGCTGGGCCAATTTCCGGAAGAACCGGCGCGGGTATTGGTCGCTGTGGATCTTTCTGGTCTTGTTCCTGACCACCCTGGGCGCGGACTTCATCGCCAATGAAAAGCCGCTCCTGGTCCGCTACGACGCGCAGTGGTTCTTCCCAATTTTCCAGGTTTATCCGGAAACCGCCTTTGGCGGGGACTTCCCCATTGAGGCCTATTATCGCGACCCGTTCGTGGCCGACCTGATCCGGGAAAAGGGCTGGATGCT
This sequence comes from Desulfonatronum lacustre DSM 10312, assembly GCF_000519265.1. NCBI lineage: Bacteria > Pseudomonadati > Thermodesulfobacteriota > Desulfovibrionia > Desulfovibrionales > Desulfonatronaceae > Desulfonatronum > Desulfonatronum lacustre. The sequence continues at coordinate 447,938 of NZ_KI912608.1, read as the reverse complement.
CTGGCCGCCCATCGCCTACAGCCACCAGACCGTGAATTTCAACCTGGACGTCCCGGCCCCCTCCCCGCCCAGCTGGGAAAACTGGCTCGGCACCGACGACCAGGGCCGGGACGTGCTGGCCCGGGTCATTTATGGCTTTCGGATTTCCGTGCTGTTCGGCCTGCTCCTGACCCTTTCCAGTACGGTCATCGGCATTGCCGCCGGGGCGGTCCAGGGCTATTTCGGCGGCTGGACCGACCTGCTCTTCCAGCGGTTCATGGAAATCTGGTCCGGCCTGCCCCTGCTCTACCTGATCATCATCCTCTCGGCCCTGATCGAGCCCAGTTTCTGGTGGCTGCTGCTGATCATGCTGCTTTTTTCCTGGATGGCCCTGGTGGGCGTGGTCCGGGCGGAATTCCTGCGGACCCGCAATTTCGACTATGTCCGGGCGGCCCGGGCCCTGGGCGTTGGCAACCTGACCATCATGTTCCGGCACATCCTTCCCAACGCCATGGTGGCCACCCTGACCTTCCTGCCCTTCATCCTCAACGGCTCCATCACCACCCTGACGTCCCTGGACTTCCTCGGCTTCGGCCTGCCGCCGGGCTCCCCGTCCCTGGGGGAACTCCTGGCCCAGGGCAAGGCCAACCTCCAGGCCCCCTGGCTGGGCATCACCGCCTTCATGGTCCTGGCCGTAATGCTCAGCCTGCTGATCTTCATCGGCGAGGCAGCCAGGGACGCTTTTGATCCGAGGAAGAAGACGGTATGATGACGAAACCAATTCTTTTCCCAGCCGCACGCGGAGCCATTGTCGGCCCCCCTCGATCTGATTTGCGATCAACATGATGCGATACCCAGAACCCGCTTGGAATCGAAATCGGTATCGAAATCGGTATCGTCCCAGCGTAGAGTCGTTATTCTCGATTGCGATCACGATTTCGATTTCGATCCCAACTCCATAAGAGTTGCCCCAACATCTACTTATAAATCAGCCTTCAGCCCTCTGACTTCCCCCCATGCCCACTTCCCCCCTGCTCCACGTCAGCGACCTGTCCGTCTCCTTTCACGGCTCCGGGGCCATCGTTCCCGCCGTGCAAAACGTCGGGTTCACGCTGCGTAAGGGGCGAACCATGGCCCTGGTGGGCGAGTCCGGTTCCGGAAAATCGGTCACGGCCCTGTCCCTGGTTCAATTGCTACCCTATCCCCAGGCCTTTCACCCCGGCGGCTCGATTCTGCTGGACGGCCAGGAATTGCTGGGCGCTTCGGAAGCGGTGCTGCGCGAAGTGCGCGGGGGACGGATCGGGATGATCTTTCAGGAGCCGCACAGCTCGCTCAACCCCTTGCACACGGTGGAAAAGCAGATCGTGGAAACCCTGCGCCTGCACCAGAAGCTTGCTCCGGACCAAGCCAGAGCGCGGGCCGTGGAGCTTCTGGAACTGGTGGGCCTGGACGATCCCGGACAAAAGCTGTCCTCCTGGCCGCATCAGCTTTCCGGGGGTCAATGTCAGAGGGTGATGATCGCCATGGCCCTGGCCAACAACCCGGATCTGCTCATCGCCGACGAGCCGACCACGGCTCTGGACGTGACCATCCAGGCCCAGGTGCTGGCCCTGCTCAAGGATTTGCAACAACGCCTGGGCATGGCCATGCTCCTGATCACCCACGATCTGAACATCGTGCGCAAAAACGCCGACGACGTCTGCGTGATGCGGGAGGGCAAAATCGTTGAGTCCGGTCCGATGGAGCGGGTCTTCACCACGCCGGAGCATCCTTACACCCAACGGCTCTTGAAGGCCGAGCCCCGGGACGGCCCGGTGGCCGACCCCGCTTCCACGGAGCCGGTACTCGCCGGGCGGGAGGTCAATGTCTGGTTTCCGATCAGGAAAGGACTGCTTAAGCGCACCAAGGGGCACGTCAAGGCCGTCAACGGCGTGAACGTACGGCTGTATCCCGGCCGGACCTTGGGCGTGGTCGGGGAATCCGGCTCGGGCAAGACCACCCTGGGGTTGGCTCTACTGCGCCTGAACGCCTCCACGGGCCGGATCGTCTTCCAGGGCCGGGAAATCCACCAGTTGCCCCCCCGCGCCCTGCGCCCACTCAGGCGGAACATGCAGATCGTTTTCCAGGACCCTTTCGGCAGCCTCAATCCGCGGATGTCCATTGCTCAGATCATCGGCGAGGGGTTGGCCGTGCATCGCCTGGGACATGCCGGACGGGAGCGGGATGCCCTGATCGCCTCGGCCCTGGAGGAAGTCGGCCTGGACCCGGAAAGCCGCCACCGCTATCCCCACGAATTCTCCGGGGGCCAGCGCCAGCGCATCGCCATCGCCCGGGCCATGATTCTCAAGCCGGACGTGCTGGTCCTGGACGAACCGACCTCGGCCCTGGACATGTCCGTCCAGGCCCAGGTCGTGGACCTGCTGCGCACCCTGCAACACGAGCACGGCACCGCCTACCTGTTCATCAGCCACGATCTGCGGGTGGTCCGGGCCATGAGTCACGACATCCTGGTCATGCACCATGGGCATGTGGTCGAACAGGGCCCGGCCCAAGACGTCGTCTCCCGGCCCAAACACCCCTACACGCGCGCATTGATGGCCGCGGCCTTTGACTTGGAGGCCGCGGCGGATGTCTGATCTTTCCGGGTGCCCGATTTGTTCAGTAGCGAATGTTACATTTACGTAAAACCGGCTGCAAGGTTTTACTTCGACATGAAAGCCATATAGGAGTCTGCTTTTGACCCACCGTAATCCGTAATGTCCATCACCCTTTCCTTCGAGCCCGAGCATGAACATTCGCAGCCTGAACACGCAGTTGATCCTGGTCGTGACCCTTTCCGTGGCGCTGTCCATCGGCGCGTTGATCATTTACGTCAACAAGTCCACGTCCGACATGGCCTTTACGTTGCAGACCCGAACCATGCACAATGTCGCCGATTCCACCTCACGGGTCCTGGAGAACTCCATCCACAACCTCGTCTCCCTGACGGCATCCCTGGCGGAGCAGAACGCCTTTGAAAGCGCCCTGCAGTCCGACTATTTTCGCCAGGACGCCTCCCGGATCATCACCAACTTCATGAGCGGCTACGGGGATATCTGGGCCGTGACGCTGTTTGACGAAAATGGCGACGTCATCGTCGGCTACAACGCCGACGACCGGGACTTGACCGGCATGTCCCTGAAGGACGAGCCGTTCATGCGGACATTGTTCACAGGCCAAGGGGTGGTCGTCGAGAACCGGGTACGCAGGGCCATGGGCGGTGTTGCGCCGACCATGAGCGCCGCCGCGGTGGTTCGCGACCTGACCGGCCAGGTCGCCGGCGGCGTATCCGTTTCCACCCGGTGGGACAACTTCACCCGGCAGTTCATCGATACGATTTCCGTCGGTCAAACCGGCTTCGCGGCCATTCTGGACAATGACGGCCGCCTGGCGGCCCATGGCCGGGAGCCGGGGCGCATTCTGACCTCCGGTGCCGAGAGCGGCCTGGGGCAGGCCATGGACATCCAGCAGGGCCTGATCTCCTTCAGCCACGATGGCCGGGCCATGCTCATGGCCGTGACCACCATGCCGCTCAACGGATGGAAGGTCTGCACCGTCATTGACGCCGCGGAGATGAACACCGTGCCCAACCGCCAACGCAACACCCTGATCGCCAGCGGCTTGTTCATGGCCTTGCTCCTGGCCGGCTTGATCATCCTCATGCTCAGGCGGTACGTCCTGGCTCCCCTGACTTCCATCGAGTCCTACGCCGGCAAGGTCACTCACGGCGACCTGGGCGCTCGTCTGGACGGAAGATTTCGGTTCGAACTGGCGGAACTGGCCGGCAATCTGACCGCCATGGTCCAGGAATTGAAAAACAAGCTGGGCTTTTCCGAGGGTGTCCTGAAGAGCATTTCCGCCAACTTTCCTTTTCTCATCCTGGACTCCGAATCCCGCATCACCCACACGAACCGCTTGTTGCTGGAAATTTTAGCCAAGGAAGGCGCTCCGGAAGACTATCAATTCCAGGATGCCGGTCTGTTTTTTCATGGCGAGGCCGGACGTCGGACCAGATCCTCTCAGGCGCTCATCGAGAAACGCCGCGTGGAGGGCGAAATGGAAGTACTGGTCCAGGGGCGCAAGAAAATCCTAAGCGTCAACGCCAACCCCATTTACGACTGGGACGGCAACCTGACCGGCGTCCTGACCCTATACTACGATTTGACCACCATCCGAGAGCAGGAAGCCGAGATCAAGGGCAAGAATACGCAAATCGAAAGCGTGGCGGCCCGGGTTCAGGAAATTTCCCAGCAGGTCTCCGACGCGATGGAACGCATCGCCAAACAGGTGACTCAGGCGGGCGACGGTTCCCGTCGGCAGGAACAGCGCTCCGCGGAAACAGCTACGGCCATGGAGGAGATGAACGCCTCGATCCAGGAAATCGCCGCCAACGCCGGACATGCCGCGCAAAACTCGGATGAGGCCAAATCACAAGCCCTGGAAGGCCGGGGGCTGGTCAACCAGGTCGTGGATTCCATCACCCAGGTTCAGCAGCAGACGCAAAGCCTCCAGGCGGACATGAACGTCCTGGGCGAACGGGCCCAGAACATCGGCCGGGTAATCACGGTGATCGAGGATATCGCCGACCAGACCAACCTTCTGGCCCTGAACGCGGCCATCGAGGCGGCCCGGGCCGGGGACGCGGGTCGCGGGTTCGCCGTGGTGGCCGACGAGGTGCGCAAGCTGGCCGAAAAAACCATGGCCGCCACCAAGGAAGTCTCGGAATCCATTGCCTCAATCCAGGACGGAACCCACCGCGGCATCTCCGCGGTGCGATCGGCCACGGACTATGTCACGGCTTCCGCCGAGCTGGCCACCCGCTCCGATGCGTCCTTGCAAGTGATCGCCGACCTCGTGGAAAACAACGCTTCCCAGGTCGGGGCCATGGCCGCGGCCAGCAACCAGCAATCCGCGGCCAGCGAGGAGGTCAGCCGGTCCGTTTCCGAGATCAGCCGAATTTCCACGGAGACCGCCCAGGGCATGGCCTTGGCGGAACAGGAACTCGCCGGTCTCGTGGACCAGATCCGCCGCCTGCGGGATCTGATCCAGGAAATGCAGGTTTCGTGCTGAGGCCCACCATGGGAAAAAGCGGTTTACGAGGCATCCCCAGGCTGATCCAGGCATTTGTCTGTTCCCTACTGGGACTGCGTAGCGCGTGGCGCAACGAAGAGGCCTTTCGGCTGGAGGTTCTGGCCGCTCTGGCGCTGGTCCCCGTCGCGTTGTGGCTGGGAGAAGGCGGCGTGGAACGGGCCTTGCTGCTGGGCAGCGTGGTCCTGGTCCTGATCGTCGAGTTGCTGAATTCCGCCGTGGAAGCCGTGGTGGACCGGATAGGAATGGAGCACAACGAGCTGTCCGGCAGGGCCAAAGACATCGGCTCCGCAGCCGTCCTGCTCTCCCTCCTCCTCGTCCCGGTGGTCTGGGCCTTGGTTCTTCTCGGCTGACTCCTTCGCCCCCTTCCCCATCCCTCCTTGATGTCACGCCTCACTTCCCAAGTAAAACCATTTCTAATTCAAAGCTTCTCTTTCGGTATCGGTATCGGTATCGGGGTCGAATTAGGGTTATTGGCGAACAAACAGTATCTATCCCGATACCGATACCGACCCCGATAACTGCATTTTCTCAAGCGAAAAACGCATTGCCGAAGTAGAATTGGTAGAAAACCGACAATCCATAGTGGGAAAAAAGTGGGAATGGAAATGGTGGGAACGAAAAAAGGGTTTAAGCATTTCTGCTTAAACCCTTTGATTTTCTTGGTGGAGCTGAGCGGGATCGAACCGCTGACCTCTTGAATGCCATTCAAGCGCTCTCCCAGCTGAGCTACAGCCCCGTGCGAAGAGCCGGAATCTATTCAAATAGCCGGAGAAGTCAAGTGGGTTGAAAGATTTTTTTTCCGGTTCGTTGGGCAATGGATTACGGCTTGGCCAGTTTCGTCGCGATTTCAGCGACATGGCGTCCCTGGAAGCGGGCGCCTTCCAGTTCGTTTTCGCTGGGCATGCGTTCGCCCTGACCGCCGACGATGGTGGAGATGCCGTAGGGGGAGCCGCCGGTGATTTCATCCATGCGCATCTGGCCCTGGAAGGAATAGGGCAGACCGACCACTACCATGCCCTGGTGCAACAGGAAGGGAATGAAGGTCAGGATGGTGGATTCCTGGCCGCCGTGCTGGGTGGCGGAGCTGGTGAACACGCTGCCGACCTTGCCGATCAGTTTGCCCTCGGCCCAGAGCCCGCCGGTGGCGTCCAGGAACTGGCGCATCTGACCGCACATATTCCCGAACCGGGTCGGGGTGCCGAAGATGATCGCATCGGCCTCGGCCAGTTCGTCCACGGTGCAGACCGGGACCGTCGTGAGTTTTTTTTGCGCGTCCAAAGCGCCCATCTTGGCAAGAACCTCTTCGGGGAGCGTTTCCGGAACCCGACGCAGTTCAACGGTCGCGCCCGGCACCTGACCGACTCCCTGAACCATGGCCTCGGCCAGGGCGTGGATGTGTCCGTACATCGAATAGTAGACAACGAGGGCTTTCATAATGGACTCCTTTGGGCTTATGTTCGGACAAACAGATTGAGTCATGTTCACTGTTCCGCGCTGGGAAGTCAACTTCAGCCCACCATGCTCCGATTCAGCACGTCGATCCGAGCCAAGCTCTCCAGCTCCTCGGCCAGGGCCAAAGCCTCGTCCATGTCCCGCCCCCAACAGACCAGACCGTGGCGTTCCATGAACAGGGCCGGGTAGGCCATGGCCGCCCGGCCCACTTGCTTGGCCAGGGCCTCGCATCCGGGCTGGAGCGGGGCCAGACGGATCATTTTCCGGGACCAGACATCCGCTTCGAAGAGCGGCAGTTCCAGCAGGTCGTCCTGGGGCTTGGCCAGACTCAGGGCCAGCAAATGGGGAGGATGGACGTGCAATACCGCCTGGGCCTTGGACTGTGACGCATATACGGCCCGGTGCAGGGTCGCCTCGGTGGAGGGTCGGCCCGGGCCGGTCACCGTTCCGGAGGCCAGGTTGACCAGGGCCAGGTCGCCGGGCCGCAGCCGCCCCTTGGCACTTCCGGAAACCGTGATGATCATGGCATCGCCCTGGCGCAGACTGATGTTTCCGTTCAGACCGGCCATCAGCCCCCGTTGCCAGGCCCGACTCCCGGCCTCGCGTATCAAGCCCGCTTCCCGGGCGCTGATCCGGGGGCCCCAGGGCAGGCCGTAGGGCGTTCCGTCGCCGCGGCCCCGTTCCAAGACCGGCTTGACGTCCACAACCGGGGTCCCGTCCACGGCTTCCAGAGGGAAGACGTCCAACATTCCCCGTTCCGCGTCCAGCCCGACAATCCGGACCTGGTGCAGGCCGAGGGGGTTGGGGCGATGGGGCGAGCGCAGGGCGAAGACCCCTTGCAGCGGGTTGTCCGGATTGCCCCGGGCCCTGGCTTTCAAACGATCCCGCTCGGCCAAATGCATCCAGGTGAAAACCAGGATCTCCGCGCCCAAGGCCAGGCCGTCCAGGGCATCGAGAAACGCGGCGTCGATCTCGATCCGGGCCGTGGGGCCGTTCTCCAGCCCCTGTTTGGGGCAGTCCTCCAGACGTATGAGCGGCGAACGAACCACGCCGACGGGAGTCAGGGCCAAGATCAAGTTCTGGTCCATGGCTACACCTGGATCACGGTTTTCATGTCGACCCCGTACTTGCGCATCCGATTAAACACAGTCACCCGATTGATGCCTAGAATCCGCGCTGCCTCGGACTTATTCCCTCCGGTGCGGCGCAAGGCCTCCACCAATTGCGTCTTCTGATCGGCTTCCGCGGGACAGGCCTGGGAAGCGACGGATTCCGTCGGGCCTTTCGTGGGCACCGGAACCTGAATATCCATGGGCAGATGCTCCGGTTCGATCTGTCCGCGGTCGGCCAGAACAAAGGCGTACTCCAATACGCTTTTCAGTTCGCGCACGTTGCCGGGCCAGGAATACCTCATGAACATGCCCAAGGTCATGGGACTCAATCCCTTGATGTCCTTTTCGCTTTTGGAGCGCAGGCGTTGGATGAAAAAATCCGCCAGCAACGGGATGTCGTCCCGCCGCTCGCGCAATGCCGGCAACCGGATGGGGATCACGTTGATCCGGTAGAACAGGTCCTCCCGAAACAGGCCTTCGGAAATCAACTTCGGAAGATATTTATTGGTGGCGGTGATGATCCGCACGTCCACGGAAAGCTGCCGGTTGTCCCCTACCCGCTCGAAGGTCTTGGTCTCCAGAACGCGGAGCAGTTTGACCTGGACGGACATGGGCAGGTCGCCGATCTCGTCCAGAAAGATATCCCCGCCGTGGGCCGCTTCAAACCGGCCCTGGCGATGACGGAACGCACCGGTAAAAGCCCCTTTGACGTGGCCGAACAGCTCGCTTTCCAACAGCGATTCATTCAGGGCCGCGCAGTTGAACTGCACGAAAGGTTCTTCGGATCGCGGCCCCAGATCATGGATCGCCCTGGCCACCAATTCCTTACCCGTACCGGATTCGCCGCAGATAAACACCGGCGCGTCGCTTTGGGCGGCCTTTTCCACCAGCCGAAAAATATTCTGCATTTTGGCGGAACGACCGACCATGCCGTGAAAAATGGTCCGCTCGTCCAACAGCCGGGAAAGCTGCTGGAGTTCATGTTCCTTGCGGTCCAGCTCGGAGACGTCGGTCAAGGTTTCCACGGCGCCGAAAGGCTGGCCGTCGTCATCGTAGAGCACGGAAGCCGTTTTCAGGATATGTACGTACGTGCCGTCCTTGCGCATGATGTGACATCTCTTGCGCACGAAGTCTTTTTTTTCGAAGAGTTTGCACCAAGCATGGCGAGCGTCGGAGCGGACGCGCTTGCAGGCGTCGCAATTGAAAATGGAGCAGGAGGACTCGATCAGCTCATCGCGGGAATAACCGGTGATTTCTTCCATGGCCTTGTTGACCAACTTGATGGTCCCGTTGGCGTCCACCAAAAGCAGCCCCTCCTGCATGACTTCGAGAATCTGCCGCCAATGCGCGTCGAACGGCGGAAACTGCCCGGCCCGGCCCTGAGCCGGGCCGCCGGATTGAAAGGTGTTTTCAAGTAATTTTGCCGGTTGCATGCTCTCTCCAAAAACGTGTATCATGAGTACGAGACTAAAAAAACCGTTGCCTCGTCGAACGGCTGTTCATCAATTTATGGACATGATTAAACACCTGTCAACGCACACCCTCACACATCAGACCCTGTTGGCGGTCCAAAAAGCAGAAGGAGGGAAGATAAAACATATATCATTCAAAAGCTTATAGCAACACACCCCTAACTGGCATACATTCTGCTTAGTGAGGCGTACCAACCGACATTGAACGCACCCAAAATCATATAACCACGAAAAGGAGACGAGCATGAGAAAGCAAACATTGATGGGCATCGGCGTCGCGGTCATCCTGGCATCCTACATTGGCATTTCCGTCGCCGCTGAAGCCGGCAACGCCCGGAAAGGCCGGTTCCTGTTCCGCCAGGAATGCCGCCCCTGTCACATGGAAAACCCGGTGGGAGCTGTTCCTTCACACTACCTCGGCCCGGACTCCAAGACCCAGGCCGACTGGAAAGCGGTATTCGACGCCTACACGGAAATGCCTTGTGTTGAACATTGGGGCGAGAAGCTCTCGGACCAGGATCGCCTGGACATCTATCAGTACTTGTATGACGGAGCCATGGACTCCCCGACTCCGGCCAAGTGCGGATAACGGTGTAACTCTGAAACTTATGGCAAGCAGAGCCTGGATGCCCGCCTTCGCGGGCATGACGAGCTTCGAAAAGCGTACGAATTGAAGTCATTCCCGCGAAGGCGGGAATCCAGATGCTTAAGGTAACGTTCTGGCTGCGCCCGACCTTTTTGAGCAGTTACAGGGCAGGATGTTATAAGCCCAAAAAAGGGCTGAACACTCGTCATAAAGCCGATTCGTTGGCTTGTGAACCGAGAACCGACTCCGGACGTATGCCCGGATTCAGCGGGGCCCGCTGAATCCGGGCTGGGTCCCACGAGGAGCTTGGCATGGATGAGACGACGAAAACACTTTCACGACGTAATTTCCTGCGGGCATCCGCGGCGGCCATGACCGCCGCGGCCGGGGTCCCGGCCCTAACGGGCCTGGTGTCCACCGGACACGCCGCGGCTCCGGCCCTTCAGGCCGGGCCGATCACCGATCACTACACGGCCTGCGACATGTGTTTCAACCGGTGCGGGATGATCGCCAGGGTCCAGAACGGTCGGGTGATCAAGCTGGACCCCAACCCGAAATTCCTCAAATCCCGAGGCATGCTCTGCGCCCGGGGCAACGCGGCCACGGCGCACATCTACGACCCGGACCGACTCAAACACCCTCTGCTGCGCAAGGGGGCCCGGGGCGAGGGCAAGTGGCAGCGCCTCTCCTGGGACCAGGCCCTGGACCACACCGCCGAGCAGTTTGAGCGCATCGCTGAAAAGTATACCCGCTGCGGAGTCATGTTCTCACCCGGCTCGGACATGCAGTCCCAGTTCCTGATCCGCTTCGCCGAGGTCTTCGGCTCCTACAACATTACTTCCCACGAAACCTTGTGCCTGCTGAGCAACGCCCGGGCCTATCTGGACACCTTCGGGGAGACTCCCTACCCGGACGTGCTGTACACCAAGTACATCATCATCGCCGGGGCCAACCCCTTTGAGGCCATCATCACTCCGGACACCATCGACCTGATGGAGGCCCGCAAAAACGGCTGTAAGATTGTCGTCCTGGACCCGCGCTACACCAAGACCGCGGCCATGGCCGACGAGTGGTTCTCCATCCGGCCGCACACGGATATGGCTTTTTTCCTGGCCCTGGCCCATGTGATTATTCACGAGGGGCTGTACGATCGCCAGTTCGCGGACGAAATGCTCTTCGGTTTGGAGGAGTTGCGCGCCCATGTCCGCGAATACAGCCCGGAATGGGCCGCCGGGGAGACCGGAATACCGGCCGAGGACATCCGGCGCATTGCCCGGGAAATCGCCGCCGCGGCCCCCACGGCCATGGTCTATACCGGACGACGAACCTCGGACTATGAGGATTCTTCCCAGATTCGCCGCTCCATGGCCATCGTCAACGCCCTGCTGGCCAACTGGGACCGCCCCGGCGGAATCCTGGCGTCACGGGAAGTCGGCGTACGCGCCCCGTACTTCGACATCCCCTGGTACGACGACAACCCGGACGACCGCATCGACCACGGCATGGCCCCGGGCCTGATCCATCACGAGGGCTCGTTCAAGCTGATGCGCGACGCGATCATCAAGGAAGAGCCTTACCCCATCCGGGGCTGGTTCACCTTCAAGACCAACTTCATGCAGACCGCGGCCAATCGCAAGAAGACCATCGAGATGCTCGACCATCTCGACTTCATCGTCAACGCGGACATCGCCATGACCGACACGGCCTGGTACTCGGACCTGCTCCTGCCCTCTCCCAGCTTTCTGGAACGCAACGACCCGGTCTCGGCCCTGCAGGGCTCCTCGGCCTGCGCCTGCGCCATCTGGCGCGACGCCGTGGTCCCGGCGATGTACGAGTCCCGGGACATGCGCTGGATATGTACCGAGCTGTCCAAGCGCCTGGGTTTTCCGGAAACGTTCGACTTCACCATCGACCAGTACCGGGAATGGCAATTGGCCAGCATCCCCGAAGCGGCCCAGGCCATCAAGGAAGACGGGGTCTACTACAACCCCAGCAAGGTTTACGGCATCTACTTCGACGTGCCGCTGAAGACCCAGGCCCAGAAGATCGAGCTCTACAACCAGCGTTACGCCAACATGGGCCTGGACCCCATGCCGACGTACAAGCCACCGCGTCGGGAAGAGGGCAAGCTCCGTCTGGTGGTGGGCCGCACGGCCTTCTTCACCCACAGCAATACCAACAACGCCCTGCTCATTGAGTTCGAAGAGGAAAACACCCTCTGGATTCACCCCAAAACGGCCACGCGGATGGGCTTTGGCGACGGAGAGCGGGTCTTCGTGACCAGCGGTGTCGCCCAGGTGGAACTGGCCTTGAAATTCTTCGAGGGCATTGAAAAAGACACCGTGTACATGGCCACCGGCTTCGGGGCGCTCTCTCCGGGCCAGCGCTTGGTGCACAACCGGGGAGCCAGCATCGCCGAAGTCCTGGAGGATCACGTGGACCATATTTCCGGCAACATGGCCATGCATGAGACCCTTGTAACCGTGAGCAGGAAGGTGGGCTGATGAAAAAATACGCCATGGTCGTGGACTCTTCCGTCTGTATCGACTGCAAGGGCTGCATGGTTTCCTGCAAGGTCCAGAACAACGTGCCCAAGGGGTACTGGCGCAATTGGATCAAGCACACCACCCCGGACTTTTCCCTGGGCAAGCTGACCCGGACCCATTTCCAGCCCGGCGGGTGCATGCAGTGCGACGTGCCCACCTGCGTCACGGCCTGTCCCAGCGGGGCCACGTTCAAGGATCGGGAAACCGGGATCGTCCACGTCAATGAATCCCTATGCATCGGCTGCGGCAACTGCGTGCGGGCCTGTCCCTACGGGGCCCGGTACCGGCATCCGGAAAAACGCGTTCCGGACAAATGCGACTTCTGCTTCAGCTCGGGCAGACTGGCCCGGGGACTGGTTCCGGCCTGCGTGGACACCTGTCCCACCAAGGCACGGGTCTTCGGGGATCTCAACGATCCGGACAGCGAAGTCTCCCGGCTGCTGCGGGAAAAAACCACGGTGCGGGTGACCAGTAAAAACATCGATACCCAGCCCAACCTGTACTATATCGCGGCCACGGAGCCCGCGGACTGGCCAGGAGACGTGGAGTATCCACAGGCCTATTCAGTCATGGCCTCGCTGGTCAATCCGCTGGTCACGGTCGCCGTGGGGCTGTCCGCCCTGGGCGTTGCCGGGATGTGGGCCAAGCAGGCCTTTGCTCCGGACCCGCCAGATCCAGAGGACGACGAGCACGAAGCAAACCCCCCTGAATCGACAGTCTCCAAGCAGGACTAAAGGTGTGTGCCATGAGTGAAAAACTGATTCATCGACATGACAAGTTGTCCATTTTCATCCACTGGTTCAACGCCTTCTGCTGGATCGCCCTGCTGCTCACCGGCCTGGGGCTGATCAAGAACGACCAGCTCAATCCTCTGGGTGCGTGGTGGCCGAACCTGATGCGCGCCCTGTTCGGGGGCGGCGAGAACCTACTGGCCGTACACCAGTATCTGGGCCTGATCTGGGCCGGGGTGTTCGTGCTTTACGTGCTGCTCAAGCCCAGGGAGACATGGCTCTTCCTGAAAGAAGTCTTCACCGTCTCCCCGTCCAGGGACATGACCTGGTTCATGAAGATGAACCTGAAGATGACCATGGGCAAGAAGGGCTTTCAGCGCTTCGGCATGACCCCGGACATGCCGCCCCAGGGTTTCTACAACTTCGGGCAGAAGCTCTTCGCCCAGGCCACGGTGCTGGGCGGGATCGTCATCGTGGTCACGGGCGTGATCATGTTCCTCTCCCCCATCATGCTCGACAACCCTGATCCCGCGGCCTGGTCCCGGACCATCCACTACCTCACGGTCGGCCTGGTCACCGCCGGAATGCTGGTGCACATCTACATGGCCGCCATTTCCAAGGAGGAAAAGCCGGCCTTCAAGTCCATGTTCACCGGCACCGTTCCCGAACACTACGCCAAGCACCATCACCAGTTGTGGTACGAGGAAGTGGCTGGGGAGGAAAGGAAGGTCGAAGGGTGAAGGGTGCTGGAGGGGCGGTTCGCGAATCGCCTCTACTGAGCGAACCGCCTTTACCTGAAAAACCTGGCACTACACGCTGAAAAAACATGCCGCGGGAGAGACGCCCGCAGCGAAACCATCAACCCAAGGAGCGAGAACATGCGAAAATATTCGATTACCATGCGGCTGATCATCTCCGCCCTGGCGGTCCTGTTTCTGGCCGGTTGCGCCGGGCACCACGGCCCCAAAACCGCGAAGTTCGACCTGGACCCGGCCCAGGTCCCGGAACCCTACCACACCCTGGTGGACATCGAGTTCGTCAAGCCGCTGGTCTTTGAGGCCATGCTGCGCAGCGAATCGCCCACGGATTTCATGATCATCGACTCCCGGCCCAAACAACCCCGCTACGACGTCGGGCATATCCCCACCGCCGTCAGCATGCCGGACAGCCAGTTCGACAGTCGGGCCGCGGAAGTCCTCCCCGCGGACAAAAGCACGCTGCTGGTCTTCTACTGCGGCGGCCTGCACTGCCCCCTGAGCCACCAGTCCGCCTGGAAGGCCGAGGCCCTGGGCTACACCAACGTGGCCGTGTATCCCGCCGGGGATCCGGAATGGGTCAAGCTGGGCTACCAAGTCTGGACCGCCCGCGACGTGCGCACCCCGCTCCCCGAATTGGACAAGGCCCAGGTTCCTGAACCCTACCACACCCAGATCACCATCGACACCGTCCGGCCCATCGTGGCCCGGGCCGTGCTCTCGGCCACTCCGGTGACCGACGTGATGATCATCGACTCCCGGCCCAAGCAGCCCCGCTACGACGTGGGCCACATCCCCACCGCCGTCAGCCTGCCGGACAGCCAGTTCGACCGGATGGCCGCCGAGGTCCTGCCAGCGGACAAAAACACCAAACTGATCTTCTATTGCGGCGGGACGCACTGCCCCTTGAGCCATCAGTCCGCCTGGAAGGCCGAGGCCCTGGGCTACACCAATATCGCCGTTTACCCCGCCGGGGATCCCGAGTGGGTGGAACGCGGCTACGTGGTCTGGACCGCCGACGGCCCGCACATGACTGTCGCGGCCCCGGCCGCGCCCAAGGCTCCGGCTGAAGAAGGCACCCTGAAAAGCGGTTCGGCTGAAGGGACCATTGACAACGACTTCTTCGTCCAACTGATGAAGGACAACCCGGGGAGCATCCAGCTCATCGACGTCCGTTCCCCGGCAGAGTTCGCCGCCGGACACATCCCCAGCGCCCTGAACATGACCGTGAACGAACTGGAAGACCAGATCGCTGTCTTCAGCACGGATGACAAGCCCATCGTCTTCATCTGCTCCACGGGCGCGCGCAGTGGAGAAGCCTATTACCTCTTCCAGTTCATGCGTCCAGACCTGAAGGACGTCTACTATGTCGACGCCAACGTCAGTTACACTCCCGCGGGTGAATTCACGATCAATTAACGCTCTGATCGCGGTTCGCTCGATGAGATAGAATCAGGCCGTCCAAGCCCGGCAAGCCGGGGGAGGACGGCTTTTTTGTTCACTTCACGACACGGGAGGCTTTCCATGCTCATGAATCGAAACCACTTCGCCAACCGTTTCAAGGCATTGGCCGTATCCCTGTTCCTGCTCTCCAGCGCCTGGCCAGCCCTGGCCGCGCCCCAGGGCAGCGTTGTCCAGGCAGCCGAAGAAACCTCGCCCCTGTTCACCCAGGCCCAGCGCAGCGCGGACCGAGACGGCTACACCCTGATCACCACCCCGGAACTGCGTCGGTTGATGGACGAAAATCCTGACGTGCTGCTGGTGGACGTGCGCTTTTCCTACGAGTTCGTTTCCGGCCATATGCCCGAGGCCGTGAGCCTGCCCGTGGATCTGCGCGACCGGGGCGACCTGCCCCCCGAGCGCCGCCAAGCCATGCTGGACACCTTCGGGCCGGACAAGGATCGGCCCATCGTGATCTACTGCCGGGACTTTCGCTGACTGCTCAGCGAGATCGCCGCAGCCTGGGCCGTGCGCCTGGGATACGCCAACGTCATCCGCTACCCCGCCGGGTACATCGCCTGGCGCGAACACTACCCGGACCTTCAAGTCTGCGAAGTCCGATCTCATCGGCTCCAGCCCGGTCAGTACTTCCCGCCCTGCGTGCTCACCGCCTCGGACAGAACGGAGGATTTCGCCTACCTGGGGCTGGAGCAGGAATCGGCCAATTTTTTCCTGGCCGACGTGCCCGCGGAGTTCGTCCTGCTCAAGTACTACGGCGAGCACTGCCACCAGTGCGTCCAGGAGGTGGAGCAATATAACCGTCTGTTCACCCTGCTCCACAACGACCCCGGAGTCGGACCGCGCCTGAAAATGATCGGCATCGGCGTGGGCGACACCCAGCGCAGCGTGCTGCGCTTCAAGCGCTCGCACCACGTGCCGTATCCGCTCCTGCCCGACGAACGCCAAGTCATGTTCGAATCCGTGGGCGCCGGTGAAATCCCGCTGATCTACCTGGTCAAAATCCTGCCCGACGCCCGGGTCCAGGTGGTGCTGTACCACGAGGGAGGGTTGGAGGACGTGGATGCGTTGTTCGAACTGATCAGGAAGGCCGTGGTGGCGCAATAGGGAGGAAAAGTGGGGCTTGTGCGATCTTGAGAGGTCTCTTAACATACTTCGGTTACGCGGCCTTTTTGATCACCCTCAACCAGGAAGAATCGCTCACCATGCCCGCCACCACCTCCTTGCAATCCCTCCACGTCATGGTCTGGACCGCCTTGATGGCCTCCTTGATCGCCGTGGGGTCGTTTTTGTCCATTCCCCTGGGGCCGGTGCCCTTTTCCATGCAGCCCTTGTTCATCATGCTGGCCGGTTTTCTGCTGGGCTGGCCCCACGGGATGATCGCGGTCCTGCTCTTCGTCGCCGCCGGGAGCATCGGCCTGCCCGTCTTCGCCGGGGGGAAATCCGGCCTGGCCGTGCTTTTCGGCCCCACGGGCGGCTATCTGATCGGCTTCGTCCTGGCCGCCGGGGCCATCGGCCTGCTCACCCAGGCTCGGAAGACCGCCCGGACACCCAGCCAAACACCCAGTTGGGCCCTCGGCTTGCTGGCCGGACTGCTGGGTCTGGCCCTGCTCTACGCTTGTGGCCTGCTCAACCTGGTCCGCGTTCTGGACATCGGCTGGAACAAAGCCCTGACCATCGGCTTCCTGCCGTTCATCCTGCAGGATCTGGTCAAGCTGGTCATGGCCGTGGCCACCTGGCGGATCATGCACGGTCGGGGGTTGCTGCCACGGTGATCAGCGCCGCCTCGGTTCATTTTGCCTATGCGCCGTCCGCTCCCATCCTCCGGGACATAGCCTTCACTCTGGACAAAGGGCGAATCCTCGGCCTCGTCGGTCCCAACGGAGCTGGCAAGTCGACGCTGCTCGCTCTGTTGGCCGGACTGCTGCCGCCTTCATCCGGCACCCTCCGGGTCGCTGGAAAGGACGCGCTTCAGGATGGCGAGACGGTGCGACGCAAAGCCGCCCTGGTGCTCCAGGAGGCGGATCTGAGCATTATCGGGACCACCATCGACGAGGACATTTGTCTGGGGCTGGCTCCTGAGCGCCGCGGCGAAGCCCTGGATCTGGCCGCCCGTCTGCACCTGCCCGGGCCGGACACCCCGGTGCATACCCTGTCCCACGGCCAGAAACGCAAACTCTGCCTGGCCACGGCCCTGCTGCCCCGCCCGGAACTGCTGCTCCTGGACGAACCCTTTGCCGGGCTGGACTATCCGGGCATCCGGGAAATCCGGACCATGCTCCAGGCCAACCGGGACAGCGGCCTGACCCAGATCATCGCCTGCCACGACCTGGAACCCCTGGCCGATCTGGCCGACCTGTGGCTGGTCCTGTCCGGCGGTCGCCAAACGGCCTTTGGCCCGGCCCGGGAGGTCTTCCCCCTTCTGGAGTCCCTGGACGTGCGCCCGCCTTGCTCCTGGCGAGCCGGGCTGGGCATCCTGCCCTGGGACGATCGCCACGCCCCATCTCCGGCCCCGACCCCACTCACCTGAAAGCATGACCTTCATCCCCCTGCTCGCCCCAACCCCACGCGACGGACTCGGCCGCGCCCTCCTGGCCCTGGACGCCCGCCCCAAGCTGGCCTTTGCCCTGCTCGTCGGCATGGTCCTCTGGCAGCTTCCCCTGCCGATCTTGTTTTTTCTGACGCTGTTCGCCGGGGCGTCCTGCCGGGCCCTGGGGGGATTCACCAGGGCCAACGGGACGTTGTGGCGGATGGCGTTTCTTTTTGTTTCGGTCTGGTCCGGACTCAAGTGCGGACTGGATATCTGGGCAGGGGCCGAGCTGCTCGCCGGATTGGGAGCGGGAGCCGAGTTGGGGGTCAGGCTGACAACACTTCTCCTGCTGGGCTTCACCCTGACCCTGTCCACCTCCCCGCGTCGGTTGGGCCTCGGCCTGGCCTGGTACCTGCGGCCCGTGCTCGGCTCCCGAGCCTGGAAAACCGCCCTGGCCCTGAGCCTGATGATCCATTTCCTGCCCCTGGCCCTGGCGGCTGTCGGCGGACTGCGCCAAGGCCTGACCATGCGCTGGCCGGACTGCCCCTGGACGACCCGCCTCCGCCTGATCCCCCTGGCCCTGCTCCGGGTACTCAGTCAGACAACATGGACCCAAACCCTGGCCGTGGCCGCCCGAGATCTGGATTGCCCCGAGGCCTGGCGACCGGAACGAGCGGTTAAACCTGAAGAATGGGCTGCGGTCCTGATCCCGATTCTGGTCTTGGGTGTCCTTTGGGGAGTGCTTTCGCAACTTGGCCTGATTCTGACGGAATAACGAGCCGTTCAATAAATCTTGCGCTTGGCGAAACTGGAGCCCAGCACGTTGAATGTGTTTTCCACGACGAAAATGGCGTGCTCGTCCTTGGAAAAAACAAGCTCTTCCAGGCGTTTTAAGACGATGTTGTTGGTGATGGCCATGATGATGTCCTTATCCTTCCGGGAGTAAGCCCCGTGACCGCGGATGAACGTCGCGCCCATCTTCAGGTGGTTGATCATTTCGTCGGCGATCTCCTGGCTGCGATCGGAGATGATCAGGACGAGCTTGCGTTGGTTGAACAAGCCCAGGGTGGATTCCAGGACCACGGAGGTGATGAATACAAGAATCAGGGAGGCAATGATCAGGTCAATGTCCAGCACCAGCAAGCTGACGCTGAACAAGGCAAAATTGAAGATAAAGTAGGTTTTCCCGATGCCGATGTTGTACTTCTGGTTCAACAACACGGCCACCACGTCCAGCCCTCCGTTGGACCCCAGGGAGCGCAGCACGATGCCCGCCCCGAAACCGATGATCCCTCCGGCGGCAATGGCCGCGTAAAGCTGGTCCTGAATGCCGAAGTCCAGATCGATCAGCTCGTAGGTCAAGGTGGCGACGACCATGGCATACAGGCTGTAGAAAAAAAATCGCCGACTGACATTGACCCAGCCCACCACGAACAAAGGGATGTTCAAAAGAAAGTACACAATGCCGGCGGATACCACCGGGAACGCATAAAAGATCAGCAGTCCGACGCCGAACACCCCGCCGGGAACGAACGCGTGATGCACCACGATGCCCTTCATCGCGGCGGAAATGATCACCGACCCAACGGTGATCAACAAAAGGTTCCACCAGATCGTATACGTAAATCTCTCAACCCGCTTCGTCATCCTCGGCCTCCAAAGAAAAAGGAAAAGGGTCGCGATGATCACCCATCGCAACCCTTCGTTGTTCCACTGGTCGGGGCGAGAGGATTTGAACCTCCGGCCCCCTGCTCCCAAGGCAGGTGCGCTGCCAAACTGCGCTACGCCCCGATCCCCGAACAACTAGTCGAATCAATGAAGTAAGGCAAGTCCGCGGCGGACTTGCCCCAGGGCAATTTTGTTCTCAATCCCTGCCCGCTATCTGAATCGGTATCGAAATCGAAATCGCGATCGAAATCGAACATCATCTCCAATAACGATGGTGTAATCACGAGGTGTTGCACTGCATTTTCCAATTCCAATTCCGATTCCGATTTCGATCGCGACGTGGATTTTGATGAGAACAGATTGGCCCTGAGTATTGCCCGCTACGACCCGACGCGTCAAAAATCAATGCCTTTTAACGCCCCCTGGCCCTGGTTGAAGGGGTGTTTGACGGGGAGCATTTCCGTAATCAGGTCCGCCTGGCGCCCGAGCCATTCCGGGAGACCGCGCCCGGTAAGGACCAGATGCACGTCTCGCTCTCGGGCCCTGTCCAGCAAGGCTTGCAGTTCTTTCTGCTCCAGCACGCCCGCGCCCAGGGCGTACAGGAGCTCGTCCAACACCAGGACCTGGACGTCGGCTTCGACCTTGGACGAGACCCAGGCCAGGGTGCTCAGGGCCGCCTCCCGGTGCCTGGTCCGGTCCTGGTTGTCCCGAAAAAATCCCAGACCGCCGACAAGGAAGTCGTCACCGAGCTGGGACGCCAGAAACCGTTGTTCCCCGGCAACGTCGTCCCGTTTCATGAACTGCGCGCAGGCCACGCGCAGGCCGTGTCCCAGGGCCCTGATGATCTGCCCCATGGCCGCGGAAGTCTTGCCTTTGCCGTCTCCGGTGTACACCACGATCACGTCGATGCCTCCAGCGGCATGATTTCCATGCCGTGTCCTTCCACCGGAGCGCCGCACGCTCGGCACGCTCCGTCACGCATTCCAATGTTGGCGGCCTGAAACCCGTTACGACGAAGCAGAGCCGCCCCGCATCCGGAACATTCGGTCTGTTCGCCGGCAACCCCGGTGATGTTGCCGACATAGACATGAAACAATCCGGACTCCTTGCCGATCTCCCAGGCCCGCCGCAAAGTTTGCGGCGGAGTAGGCGGTCTGTCCAGCATGACATGGTCCGGATGAAAGCGCGACAGGTGCCAGGGTGTTTGGGGCCCCAATTCCCGGCAAATGAAGTCGGCCATGGCCCGCAATTCGCCAGGGTCGTCATTCAGTCCGGGGATGAGCAAGGTGGTGACTTCCAACCACCACCCCAGCCCGCGAATGATCTTCAGATTGTCCAGAACAGGCTGAAGCCCGGCCCCGCAGATGTCTTTGTAGAACCCTTCGGTGAACGCCTTCAGGTCGATGTTCGCCGCGTTGATCAACGGCCCCCAGGACTCCAGGCATTCCCTGCTTTGAAACCCGTTGGACACGATAATGTTCCCCAGACCCCGCTCCCCGGCCCGCGTGGCGACGTCTTCCACCAGTTCGAAAAATACCGTGGGCTCCGAATAGGTGTATGAGATGCTGGCGGCCTTGGAACGCACGGCCAAGTCCACCACGGCTTCCGCTTGCACCCGCTCCCCCCGCACGGCCTCACCCCGGCGCGGCGGCTGGGACAAGCTGGAATTCTGGCAAAAGGAGCAGGACAGATTGCAGCCCATGGTTCCCAGGGAGAGGGTCTTGGTGCCGGGGAAATAGTGATACAGCGGCTTCTTCTCCACCGGATCGAGGTTCAGCGCGGCCACGGTGTCCCGAACCAGGGTATACAACCGGCCTTGCCGATTGACCCGCACGCCGCATCGTCCTCGCTCGGCCTCGGCGATCACGCAGAAGTGAGCGCAAAGCCGACACTGCACCTTTTCCTCCTTGAGCGGCTTCCAGAGACGGGCCTCATCCGTTGGACAATTCAGGAACGTGTTCATCACCACCTCCTCGCTGGTTCCAATTCGGGCCTCTCTCGGCCTTATACCAATTCTACTTCGGCAATGCGTTATTCGCTTGAGAAAATGCAGTTATCGGGGTCGGCGTCGGTATCGGGATCGGGATCGATACTGTTTGTTCGCCAATAATCCTAATTCGACCCCGATACCGATACCGATACCGATACCGAAAGAGAAGCTTTGCATTAAAATGGTCTTACTCCCGCCTTCCGGGTGCCCTTTGCTCCCTAGGCATGCGACCATGCGGCACGCGCGGGTCCGGCTTGGTCATGCCACGCCAGGTGTTTTCAGGCCAGGTAATTTCCGGAGTGATCAGCAACGGTCCGAAAAGCACCTCGGTTTCCTGCTTTTCCTCCGGGGGCGGGACCACATGGATCACCCTGTCCCCCAAGTCGCCGCCGGGACCGGGATTCCTGTCCATGTACATCCGGGTTCCCGGTTTTGCTTCCCCGGAAGGGCCGACTCGGATCACGGAGTCGCCCGAGCGCTCGTCCGTGCCAATGTACGCTCCACCTGCCGCTTGAGCCAGGATGTGCGACCTCCATGACTCCTCGGCGGTCGCGAAACACGGAAACACGGCCACGACGAATCCAAGCCCGAATATCCATATCCATCGACAAAGCATCCCATACCTCCTTATCCTGACGCTACACTCATCGAAATCCAAATCCAAATCGAAATCGTGATCGAAATCGAACGCATGTCCAAGAAGATGACGTAATCACGAGGTGATGAACTGCATTTTCCAATTCCAAATTCCGATTCCCATTCCGATTTCGATTTCGATTTCGATACCGATCCAGATAGCGGGTGAGGATCGAGAAGAAATCCGTCCTGGACGAGCCCGAGTATTTTCCTTGAACAATGATCGCGGGAGTGGTAGTTCTCCCGAATCGTTCGTCATCACCTTCCCAAGGAGCAACCGTCATCATGATGCCTCATCGCTCTCAGGCCTATCAACAGGCCGGCGTTGACATCCAGGCAGGCAATCGGCTTGTCGATCGGATCAAGAAAGCCATTTCAACCACCCACACCAAGGGCGTCATTTCGGACATCGGCGGGTTCGGCGGTCTGTTCAAGCCGGACATGAACCAGTTCAACGAGCCGGTGCTGGTCGCGGCCACGGACGGCGTGGGCACCAAGCTGAAGCTGGCCTTCGCCTTTCAGCGCCACGACACCATAGGTATCGACCTGGTAGCCATGAATGTCAACGATATCCTCGTTCAGGGCGCCAAGCCGCTCTTCTTCCTGGACTACTTCGCCACGGGCAAGTTGGACCTGGACCAGGCCGAACAGGTCGTGACCGGCATCGCCGCGGGCTGCAAGGAGGCCGGGTGCGCCCTATTGGGCGGGGAAACCGCCGAGATGCCGGACTTTTATTCTCCAGGAGAGTATGATCTGGCCGGTTTTTGCGTCGGCATCGTCGAAGACACCAAAATCATCGACGGCTCACGTTCCAGCCCCGGAGACCAACTCATCGGGCTGGCCTCCTCGGGATTCCACGCCAACGGCTACTCCCTGGTGCGTAAAGTGCTTGCCGAATCCAGGCTGCAAGGTCAGGACACCTTCCCCGGAACCCAGAACTCCGTGGCTGACGTCCTGCTCAGCCCCACCAAGATCTACGTCAAGCCGGTGCTGAACCTGCTGCGCGACCTGCCCATCAAAGGCATGGTCCACATTACCGGCGGCGGATTTTACGACAACATTCCCCGGATCATCCCCAACCAGTTGCTGGCCTCGATCCAGTTCGGCTCCTGGCCCGTGGCCCAGGAATTTCTGTGGGCCAAACAGGCCGGCCGGCTTTCCTGGGAGGAAATGCACCAAATCTTCAACGTCGGCATCGGCTTCCTGCTCGTGGTGGATAAACAGCACGCCGAAGAGATCATTTCCCGGCTCAACGCCCAGAACCAGGAAGCCTTCCTGATCGGCGAACTCCACGAGCGCAAGGATAAGGACGAAGAACAGGTGCGGATCGTCTTCTGATCCGAGACGACTGGCGGCATGTTGATACAGCCCGATTCCGCGGGCTGTTCAAAAGCCCGCCCCTCAGCCCAGATATGGATTGAAGTAGCCGAAGCGAATCCACGGAGCTTGATGTCGCAGCTCCTGGATCATTGATCGCAAGTCCATTCCGGTCTCCCGCTCCTCGCTCATGTCCCCATACAAACCAAGATATACCTCCGGATCGAGATTCATGTTCCGGAGCTGGATGAAATCCACTCGTTCGGCCCTGACCAAGTCGATCAGGGCCGCGACGTCTTCGGGCCTGTCGCTGATCCCCGGAAAAAATAGATAATTCAGGGACACGAACAGGCCACCTTGCTTGGCCTTGCGGATGCTTTCCCGCACGTCACTGAAGGCGTAGCCCTGGGGGCGATGGTATCGCGCATACACCGCTTCCCGAGCGCTGTTCAGGCTGACCCGGATCGAGGACATCCCGGCCCGGACCAGATCCGGAATCGTCTCCGGCAGACCGGCGTTGGTGTTCACGTTCACGGTCCCTTGGCCGCCGGAGGCCCGAAAATCCTGTACCGCCCGGGCGATCAATTCCGCCTCGGTCAAAGGCTCGCCCTCGCACCCCTGGCCAAAGGAAAAAATGGCCCGGGGTTCCCGTTGTCCATGCTGGTTCATGATTTCCACGATTTCCCGGGCCGAAGGCTGAAACCGGATCCGGTTCTGGGTGGAGGGAAAGCCCGAGTCCGGCGGTTGCAGGGACAAACAGCCCACGCAGCGGGCATTGCAGGAACGCGACGTGGGCAAGGGCGCTTCGTACCGCCCCAGGGCCAGGTTTCGAGCCGCCGGGCAGGACGAGACCAGGGCGCAGTCGGCCAGATGCCGAACCAGCCGATTGTTGGGAAACGTCTTCAACCATTGCCTGGCCCCGGCCTGGATCCGCTTCGGAGAGATGCCCTCAAATCGTTGTCGCGGGTCTTCATCCACCCGGGTCGCGCAGACCCAAAACCGCCCCCGGGCATACCCCACCGCGCCGTACGCGAACAGCGGCAGAACCGGAGCGCCGGGATCCGTCTCATAGGCGCAAACCGCGCTCAGCGTATGCCCCGGACTGACAAAGGCCGCCACTGCGGTCCGATCTCCCGCCTCGATCCGCCCTCGGTCCCCGTCCCAGCCCAGGGCACGCCGACCAGGGAGCAAAAACAACTCGCATTCCTTCGGTAGCGGGATCAGTTCCTCGGGCTCCGGACGTCGAAATTCCCAGCCACTCCGGCACACCATGCCCAGGGAAGGATGATCGAAGATCCGTCCGCGCCGGTCCGCGAAGACCATGCGGGGATTGACGTCGACGTGCTTGTTCATGTTCGGGCCTCTCTCCATCAGCGTTTTTTCCGCCCCGACGGATAGGACATCCTCCGTTCCTTGGCAATCCGTGGTTGATCTCGTTTTTTCAAGAGAATTCTCTCCACAAGGTTGACCTGATCCGTTTCGTTGCTCAGAATACGCGACCAGAACCTTCAGACGACGTAACCATTCGGCTGATCCGTGAAAAGGCTGGATACCCGCCTTCGCGGGTATGACTGGTTCCAAGACGCCACGGCAAGACAAGTCATTCCCGCAGAGGCACGAATCCAATGCCGAAATGAGGCCGCACGCAAAATGCGCTGACTTGGTTACTCCGATTTTAAACCTTTGCAACCCTTATGCCTTTCGGGAGGAATCATGACCGGAATAAAACCCAAGGCGGCCATCTTCGATCTGGGCGGCGTGTTGACCAGCACCGACCATCTGCACGCCAAGGCTTGGGAGCAGATCCTCAATCCGTTCCTGGAAAACGTCGCCGAAAAGGAAGGCAGCCCGTTCCGGCCCTTTGACCCCCAAGGCGACTACCGCAACCATCTGGAACGCCGTCCGGGCTTTGAAGGAGCGCTGAGTTTTTTCAAATCCCGAAACATCGAACCGCCCTATGGTCGCTCGGATGACTCGGCCGAAGCCCAGACCATCCACGGCTTGTGTCGTCGAAAAAACGACCTGTTCCTGGACATGCTCAACACCCATGGCCCGAAAATCATCGACTCCTCGGTCGAACTCCTGAAATCCCTCAAAAACGATGGCTTTCAAATCGGAATCACCTCTTCCAGCCTGAACTGCGACTGCATTCTGAAGCTTGCGGGTCTGGAAGGCCTGTACGACGTGCGCATGGATGACGAAATGCTCCGCGAACAAAGCCTGCGGGAAAAACCCCATCCGGACATGCTCCTGGCCGCGGCCAAGGCCATGGGCCGGTACCCCGGGGAATGCCTGGTGGTGGACGACGCCCTGGCCGGGGTCCAGGCCGGACGGGCCGGCAACTTCGGAATGGTCATCGGCCTGGCTCGCAACGGCGAAGGAGAAATGCTGCGCCAGTTCGGCGCGGACATGGTCTTGGGCGACTTATCGGAAACCTGCCCCGAGGACATCCGGGCCTGGTTCGAGCACGAACTGCCCGGGGACGGCTGGAAGCTCGCCTATGTCGGCCTGGATCGCGGTGACGAGAAGCTGCGCGAAACCCTGACCACCGTGGGCAACGGCTACATCGGCACGCGAGGGTGTTTTGAAGGCGAGCGGGCCTCCTTCAACCATTACCCCGGAACCTACATGGCGGGCATTTTCAACCGCGTCCCGAGCATGGTCCACGGCAAGGAAATCTTCAACAACGACTTCGTGAACTGCCCGAACTGGCTGCCCGTGGAATTCAAGATCGGCAACGGCAAATTCCTGAGCCCGCTGCAAATGGAACTGCTCAGCTACAAGCAGGAGTTGGATCTGCGCCGCGGCGTGCTCCAACGGACCATGATCTGCCGGGACGTCCACGGCCTGATCACCCGGATTCAGTCCAAACGTCTGGCCAGTATGGCCGAGCCGCATCTCTGCGCGCTGCGCTTCGAGCTGACGCCCATCAACTACTCCGCGCCCATCACCATGCGGGTCAGCCTGGACGGCAACGTGGAAAACGCAGGCGTGCCCCGGTATTCCCAGCTGACGTCCAAGCACCTGGAGCTGATGCACTCCGGCCGAACTTCCGGCGGAGTCTGCCTGCGGGTCAAGACCACCGGCTCCGGCTACCAGATCCACATGGAGGCCCAAAGTCGTCTGCTGGAGGAGAACAAGCCCCTGTCTCCGGAACGTGAGGTTTTCAAGAACGACGCGGAAATCGGGGAGGAATTGCGCTTCCATGCCCATGAGAACCGAACCTACGCCCTGGAAAAGATCGTCGCGGTGTACAGCTCCCTGGACGGAGTCCAGGATCTGGGCAGTGCGGCTTCCAACCTGGCCGGAAAACAGGCGTCCTTCGCCAAGATTTGCAGCGCCCACGAACGCGCCTGGGCCGCGCTGTGGGACAAGGCGGACATCCGCATCCAGGGCGACCGCTTCATTCAGCGCACCACCCGGCTGCACATCTACCACCTCCTGACCACGGCCTCGCCCCACAACCGTCTGCTCTACACCGGGATGCCCGCCCGAGGGCTGCACGGCGAGGCCTACCGCGGTCATATTTTCTGGGACGAGATCTACATCCTGCCGTTTTTCGATCTCCACTTTCCGGAAATCTCCCGTTCCCTGCTGCTCTACCGCTATCACCGACTGGACGGGGCCCGGGAATACGCCCGGCAATACGGATACAAGGGCGCCATGTACCCCTGGCAGACCGCGGACGGCGGGGACGAGGAAACCCAGGAAATCCACTACAACCCCGCCGGCAAGACCTGGGACCCGGATCTCAGCCGCCGTCAACGCCACGTTTCCATCGCCATTTTCGCCAATGTCTGGCGCTACGTAAACTGGTCCAAGGACGAGCGATTCCTGCGGGACCACGGCGCGGAAATGCTTCTGGAAATCGCCCGGTTCTGGGCGGACATCGCCAGGTTCGATCCCGAGACGGACCGCTACCACATCGAGGGCGTGATGGGACCGGACGAGTTCCATGAAAAGCTGCCTGGATCCGAGGAGCCCGGCATCAAGGACAACGCCTACACCAACGTCATGGTGGTCTGGCTCCTGGAACGGGCACTGGAACTGGTGGAGCGCCTGCCCGCCGCGACCATGAAGAAGCTGCGCGAGCAGATCGGCTTCGACCTCTCGGAGACGGAGAAGTGGCGGGACATGATCCACAAACTGAACGTGCTGCTGTCTCCTGATGGCATCATCCACCAGTTCGACGGATATATGGACTTGAAAGAGCTGGACTGGGACGCCTACCGCCGCCGCTACTACGACATCCATCGCATGGACCGCATCCTCAAGGCCGAGGGGGACAGCCCGGACCACTATAAACTGGCCAAGCAGGCCGACGTGCTGATGATGTACTACCTGCTGGACCCCGGCGAGGTGGCGCACATTCTGCGCGAACTCGGGCACGAGATCGAAGACCCCTTGGAACTGCTCCAGAAGAATTACGACTTCTACGAACCGCGCACCAGCCACGGTTCCACCTTGAGCAAGGTGGTCCACGCCGTGGTTTCCTACTTCATCCACTCCGACGCCGGAACGTGGCGCTGGTTCGTGGAAGCCATGAAAAGCGACGTCTACGACACCCAGGGCGGGACCACCAAGGAGGGCATCCATACCGGAGTGATGGCCGCCACCCTGGACATTATCTTGCGCTGCTTCGCCGGGCTGCAACTCACCGGAGAGCATCCCGTGATCCAGCCCCGGCTGCCGGAGCACTGGCAAAAGCTGTCCTTCCGCTTCCAGCTCCAGCGGACCTGGTACGATGTGGAGTTGGAACACGGCCGAGCCAGGCTGTCCATCACCGGCCGCGAGGGCGAGGAACGGACCATCGCCCTGGACGACAAGACGTTCCACCTGCTTCCGGGCCGATGCACCGAAGCTGATTTTCCGGATGACCCCATGCCCATGGATTGGCGGATCGAGGTATGAACAGGTTCATCCAAAACACCGTACAGGTGGGCGATCCCGACGCCCGAATGGTCCACGCGCCGGAAACACGAAAACGAGACGTCTTCGATCCACAATCGACCAACATTTTCCTGGTCGGGCTCCGGGCCAGCGGCAAGTCCACCCTGGGCAAACTCCTGGCTGAGCGCCTGGAGATGCGCTTCGTGGACACCGACGCTCTGGTTGTGGACAAGGCCGGACGGAGCATCGCCGACATCGTGGCCGAGGACGGCTGGGATACCTTTCGCGTCCTGGAGTCCGAGGCCTTACGGGAGGTCTGCGCCCGGCGCGGCCAGGTCGTGGCCACCGGTGGCGGCATCGTCCTGGCCGCGGATAATCAAGAACTGATTCAACAATCCGGAACAACCTTCTATTTGATGGCCGAAATCTCCACCCTGCTCGGACGATTGAACGCGGCACCCACTCCGGACCACCGACCGCCCCTCTCCGGCCTGACTCCGGAGCAGGAACTGATCCAAAGCAATATCCAGCGCAGCCCGATCTACATGAATCTGGCCGACCATATTCTGCGCTCCGAGGACAGCCTTGACGCCGTTCTCCAGAACGCCAAGGAGAAACTCAATGCCCGATGATGCTTTTTACAAAAACGTACAGGCCCTCCATCAGCACACATCAAAATTTACATTTTTGAAGAGTATTTTCGTGCGCCGACAAACGGCTGAAACGCCACCTTTTCGTTATTCTTCTTCTTTCTCCAAATGGCCTTGAACTTGAATGCTCCTCGTCACGGTTCTCAATTTGTAACTATTCAGCATAGAGTAATACCGTTGCCGGGGTCGGAGTCGGGATCGGTATCGGGATCGAAAACGCTGGGAAGCGTTCATAATTTTTCCTATTCCTATTCCGATTCCGATTCCGATAGCGACCCCGACTCCGATTGCCGGAGCAAGGGCGGACACGAAATGTGCTGAGTAGATACTTCAATTTTTAACATTCGGAGGTTCCCCCGCATGACCGATTCACCCGTATTCAACTGCAAAAATGCCGACGACGTGATGAAGGCGGTGCGCGACTACAATGTCAGCTTCGTTCAATTCTGGTTCGTGGACGTCATCGGAACCCTGAAGAGCTTTCAGATCACCATCAGTGAATTGGAAAACGCTTTTGAAGAAGGCATGGGCTTCGACGGATCTTCCATTCTCGGCTTCGCCCGGATCCACGAAAGCGACATGGTCGCTATTCCGGACCCGACAACCTTTCAGATGGTCCCCTGGCGTCCCATGGACCGCCCGGTGGCCCGGATGTTCTGCGACATCAAAAACCCCGATGGAACATCCTATGTCGCGGACAGCCGGTACGTTCTCAAGCGCATCCTGAGCAAGGCCGCGGAAAAGGGGTACACGTTCTACGTCGGCCCGGAACTGGAATTCTTTCTGTTCGACTCCGCCCACGAACCGATCATCATCGACCAGGGCGGATACTTCGACGCCCCGCCTCTGGATCTAGGCAACGATGTCCGCCGGGACATCATCTTCGCCCTGAACCGCATGGGCATCACCGTGGAGTACAGCCATCACGAGGTGGCCCCCAGCCAGCACGAGATCGACCTGCGCTACGCCGAGGCCTTGCAAATGGCCGACATCGCCGTGACCTACAAGGTCGTGTGCAAGGAGATCGCCCGCAAGCACGGCTGCTACTGCTCCTTCATGCCCAAACCCATCTTCGGTCAGAACGGCAGTGGGATGCACACCCACCAGTCCTTGTTTAAGAACGGCAAGAACATCTTTTACGACGCCAACGACAAGCATTTTCTCAGCGCTGAATGCAAGAGCTACATCGCCGGCCTGCTCAAGCACGCCCCGGAATTCTGCGCCGTCACCAACCAGTGGGTGAACTCCTACAAACGGCTGGTTCCGGGCTACGAAGCCCCGGTCTACCTGGCCTGGGCCCGTCGTAACCGCTCTTCCCTGGTCCGGGTGCCGCTGTACAAGCCCGGCAAGGAGGTCGCCACCCGCGTGGAGCTGCGCTCCCCTGACCCGGCCTGCAACCCTTACCTGGCCTTCGCCGTGATGCTCGCCGCCGGCCTCAAGGGCATGGAAGAGAACTACAAACTGCCGGACCCCGTGGAAGAGGACATCTTTGAAATGTCCGCCTCGGAACGTTCCCAGCACCATATCGACGCCTTGCCGGGCAGCCTCGGGGACGCCGTGGCAATCCTTGAGCAAAGCTCTCTGCTCAAGGAAGCTCTGGGCGAACATATCTTTTCCAAGTTCATCGAAAACAAGAAAAAGGAATGGGACGACTACCGCATCCAGGTGTCCCAGTACGAAATCGACCGGTACCTGCCTCTGCTGTAGATTTCGATCAAGCCCGAGAACAAGAACGCCCCGGCACCTTTGAAGGCGCCGGGGCGTTCTCGTTCTTAGCGAACCCTGTAAATACGGTATTATCAGCGGGAGAACTCTACCTGGGAGGGTACCGAGCCCAATCCGCGGTGGACGTTCATGCCCACCAACCGCCACCTGTATGAAGCGTCGGGATCCCACTCGCAATATAAGATCCGGATCACCCCGTTTTGCCGTTTGAACTCGCTGGAACCGTCGCCCAGGCGAACCCTTTCGGTCACCTCAAAGGGGCAGTCCGGACAATCCTCCGCGGTGTCCAGGCGCATCCACTCCAAATAGACGAATCCGAGCTTGTTGGCAGCCCCGTGCACCAGAGCCCTCGCGTCCAGACACGCTCCCTGACGCTGATGCTGGATTTGGCCCCAGGAAAAGCGGTCCTCGTCCAGTCGCGGCTCGGGCCAGCCTTTCTTGCCGCACCCCGTGACGATCACCAGCAGACTCACCGCCACGAAACAGATCATGTACCATCGTCCGAACTTCAGCATGTTCACCTTTATCCTCCACGGCTTCAAAATGTTGCCGGGCCTTGCGGCCAAACCACGCGCGACCAGGCACCGCAAACAACCCCCAAAGTCCATGTGCGCATCTCTAAACCATGTCCTACCTGGAAACA
The DNA here is from genome assembly GCF_000519265.1 of Desulfonatronum lacustre DSM 10312. Classification (NCBI taxonomy): domain Bacteria; kingdom Pseudomonadati; phylum Thermodesulfobacteriota; class Desulfovibrionia; order Desulfovibrionales; family Desulfonatronaceae; genus Desulfonatronum; species Desulfonatronum lacustre. The sequence goes on along the minus strand of NZ_KI912608.1, from coordinate 416,668 downwards.
AGACCTTCTTTACTCAAATCCTGAAACGGATTAAGGGAATGCAGTTTTGTCATCATACTGCTTTCGCCAAGGAGTCCTTTTCCCCATGACGAACTCGTTCCATCCCCCCCTCCGCTTCCGGCCCTCCGCGCTTCCGGTCCTTCCGAACCATCTCTGGGCGCTGCTCTGGGTCTTGCTCTGCCTGTTGCTCGCCTGGCCGCGCCCCGGAAACGCCCAGTCCATGTTCCAGCAAGATTTTTCCATGGACTCCGAGCTTCCCTGGACCCTGGAGGCCGACCGGGTCGAGTCCCTGCAAGCCGAACAGGTTTTCGAAGCCCAGGGCAACGTACTGATCCGGCAGGGCCCGAATCTGATCCAGGCGGACACGGCCCGTTATTTTCGGGAGACCGGCTTCGCTTTTCTCGACGGCAACGTCCGGATCGAATGGGACGGAGATATTCTCGTGGGCCGGAAGGCGGACTTCGACCTGTTGAACAACGTTGGCTGGGTAACGGACGGGGAGATGTTCCTGGCCCAGGACCACGTGTATATTCGCGGGGAACTGCTGGAAAAGCGCTGCGAACAGACCTACGCCTTCAGGGGGGCGCACCTCACCACCTGCGACGGTCCGGTTCCGGCGTGGTCCATCAAAAGCAGCGAGGGCGAAGTCACCTCCGGCGGCTACGCCCAGATGTGGCACCCCCGCTTTCAGGTCAAGGACACACCCGTTCTCTACTCTCCGTACATGATTTTTCCGGTCAAGACCGAACGCCAAAGCGGCTTCCTGATCCCCGAACCGTCCTTCAGCTCCCGCTTGGGAGCCGGCCTCACCCTGCCCTACTACTGGGCCATTGATGAGGAACAAGACGCCACCTTCTACGCCAACATGATGAGCAAGCGCGGCGTGATGACCGGTATGGAATACCGTCATTTCAACAATCTGGACTCCAAGGGCGTCTGGCAGGCCGACTGGCTGCACGACTCCAAAACCGCCTCCACCGAGGCCGACGAGGATCCCCAGTTCCGCGGGGACGGCCTGACCCGGGACAACAAGCACCGCTATTGGATTCGCGGCAAGTACGACGGCTACCTTGGCGACCCCTTGTGGCGGACCAAGCTGGATCTGGACATGGTCTCCGACCAGAACTACCTGCGCGAATTCAAGCACGGACATACCGGATACACCAGGGTCCACGACACCATGCTCCGCGACTTCGGCCGGGGGATGAACAACATCGACTCCCTGTATCGGAGTAACGCCGTGGAACTCAGCCGCAACTGGAGCCAGGTCGGGTTCCGCGGGGCGATGTACTACACCCAGGCCCTCCAGTACTGGACCGACAACAATCCCAGCAACGAAAACCCCACCCTGCAGCGTCTCCCCGAGTTGAACCTGGATTTCTACAAAACCCGCATCGGAGAGTCTCCGTTTGAGTTGGAGGCCAGGACCCAAGCCGTCTATTTCTGGCGCGAAAAGGGAACCACCGGCGCCCGAGCCGATATATATCCGCGCCTCAGTCTGCCCTGGACCACCGGCTTCGGTACCGTGACCCCCAGCGCCGGTTGGCGCCAAACCCTGTACGCCATCGATAAGCACCAGCAAGTCACGGGAATCCCGGACAGCGTGAACGAATCCAAGGACTTCAACGAGCGCGGGATTCCCGATTTCCGCGTGGACGCCTTCACCTCTTTATTCAACATCTATGACTTTGATAAACAGGACCGGATCACGCCGACCCTGGACAATGTCGGCAATGCGTACTGGACCAGGATGAAGCACACGATCCAGCCCGAATTGACCTACTCGTACATTCCCCACGTGGACCAGGACGAAAACCCGCTTTTCACCCGCGACGACCGGATCAACAAGCGCAATCTGCTCTCCTACAGCTTGCACAACATCTTCAATCGACGCATGGACCAGGTCGTCGTGCGACGTCCAGGAACCGAAGACACGCCTCTTACCGAGGACATGCTCCGGGTCGAGACCACCTATCGCGACTTCCTGCGGGTTCGCTTCGACCAGGCGTACGACATCGAAGAGGCCGATCGCGGCGATAATCTGGATCAATACGAACGCCGCCCCTTCTCCGACATCCGGACGGACGTGGTCTTTTCGCCGGGAAGATACATCGATTTGATCACCCGATCCTGGTATTCGCCCTACATGAACACCATCACCGAACATGAACATCTGTTGTACGGGAGTTATCCCGGCCTGGGTTCGGCCTATTTCGGGTTCGACTTCCGGTCCGAAGTCACCGACGACATTTGGCGCCAGAACCAGCAAAAACGCGAGATTCTCCGCATCGGCGGCCTGGTCCATCTGCCTCGGGGCTGGTTCGCGCGTGCGGATTTCAAGCGAGACATGTTGGCCAAGGAAGACCTCGAAAAGATTTTCGGTATCGGCTTCACCCACCAGTGTTATTTTCTGGATTTCCTCTTTTCCCAGACCCAGGACGAAGATCGCTTCGAACTGCGAGTATCCCTCAAGGGGTTGGAGGACATGCTGGGCTTGGGCCTTTAGTCGTCCTCACAAACGCCGACGCACCATCATTCACCCACGACAACGCAAAGGACAGCAAGCATGCAACGGACTTTCCCATACCTGACAATAGGCCTCTTCCTCCTTCTGGTGGGTTGCGGCTACCACTTCAGCGCCAGCGCCCCGATCACCCTCCCCAGCGGAGTGGTGAACATTCATATTCAGGAAGTGGACAACCCAACCCTCGAAGCCTGGATTGATCCGTATCTCCGCTCGCGATTTCGCGACGAATTCACCCGCCGCGCCCAGGTGAACTGGGTCGACGCCGAGCAGGCTCAAGCGCACGTCGTCCTGCGCATCATCGCCTATTCCACGGACACGGAACTCTCCGGAGCCCAGGATCAGACGCTCAGAGAGCGCGCCACCGTCATCCTGGAGACCGAGTTTCTCAGCGCGGTCGACGGCTCGCGGATCTGGTCCTCCGGCCATATTTCCGATTATGAAACCTTTGAGACCGGAACCAATGAAGTCGCCGCCGGAGAACGGGCCATTGAGAACGCCATCCGCCGCACGGCAGACGCCCTGGGCGCGGACTATTGAAAACTTCCCGCGAAACGAGAATAAAAAAGGCGGCTCCTCGCGGAGCCGCCTTTTTTATTCATTGTCCCAATGCGCCGACTATGGCGTGGGCGGAGCCATAAAAATCGCCTGAACCCGCTGACGCTCACCGCCCTCCACCACCCCGCGATTGTCTTCCAGGTGGTAGGTGATCACTTCGCCGCTGATGGAGCTTTCGCCGTCTTTGAGCACGGGATTGCCTTCCATGACCACGACGCCGCGCTTGGTCCAATACGTGGCCTTTTCGCTGGTGCCCACCTGCTTGTCGCGTTCGATGCGCACGGAGCCTTCGGCAAGCAGCTTCTCGATGTCCTGGGAGCCGTCCGGACCCATGGACATTTGCCCCTGCTCCCCGGAAGACTCCATGAACACCGTCAGCTTGTCGCTCCAAATCTGGAAGTCCTCGCGGTCCACATGGACGTTGCCGCGAAAAATGACGGTGTTGTTCTCCTGAACATAATCCATCTGGTCGGAGAGGATCTTCACCGGGACTTGATCCTGGGCATGGACATACGCGGCAATGCACGCCAAAACCAAAGTGGTCGCCATGATTTTCACTAATCGTACCATCTCGCTGTTCTCCTGCATTGAGGTTGAATTGACTGGAACTGTTGGCGCCTTGTGTGGAAGCCCCGTAAAGGCACTGTGAAAAAAGCTACTCTGGAATCGTCGAGGATGTAAAGCGCCAAGAAACGTCACCTCAGGGCAATCTGTTCTCATCAAAATCCGAATCGAGATCAAAATCGCAATAAAAAAAATGCTGTGCATCAACCTGTGATTACGTCATCTTCTTGGACATGATGTTCGATTTCGATCACGATTTCGATTTCGATACCGATTCAGATAGCGGGTGAGGATCGAGATCAATCTTCCTGAACGTCACCGCTCTCGCTGTCAGCGAAATAATCAAAAATCAGCCCCGACCTGAAAGATCGCGCAGGATCATCGCGGCGGTGCGTTGAGCCGGAGCTTCCCGTGGCTCTTCGGAGAAGCCGGAGGAAGAGGCAAGAAGTTCGGGCAACCGGGCCAACTCATGGCGAATACGATCCATCCGTTTTGGGTGAGCGAGCCATTCCCGGGCCTGGGCCGCGATGGTCTCCGACCGGGCCTGATTCTGGATAAACTCCGGAAGCACCGCTCGACGCAGCACGAGATTGGCCAGGCTGATGGCCGGCACCCTGACCAGCCGTACGCCGACCAGGAAGCTGAGCCGGGAGAAGCGGTAGGCTACGATGGTCGGCACCTGGAGCAGGGCGCATTCCAGGGTCGCGGTTCCGGAGGTGGCCAGAATCAGGGCGCAGGAACGCATGGCCGCGTAGCGGTCCTTGGCTTCGATGAAGCGCAAGGGAAGCTGAGCCGGGCAGTGCTCGCGAAGCAGTTCCTCGCCGACGCTGGGCGCCTTGACCACGCAAAACTCGAGCTTCGGGTTCTCCGTGAGCAGTTCCTGGGCCGCCTGGCCGAAAATCGGCATCATCCGCTGGATTTCCGATTTGCGGCTGCCAGGCAGAATGCCGATCCGGTTCGGCTTTGGGACGATGGACAGAATTTCGGGGCGCGACAATTCACCGACCAGGGGATGGCCGACGAACTCCGCGTCCATCCCCCGTGCGCGATAAAACTCCGGCTCAAAGGGCAGGATGCAAAACACCCGCCGCACGTGCCGCTTCAGGAACTCGACCCGGCCTTGCCGCCAAGCCCAGACCTGGGGGCTGATGTAGTAGAAGACCGGGATGCCCAGGGAGGAGGCCATTCGGGCCACCCGGAAATGAAAGTCCGGCGAATCCACCAGAACCACGGCGTCGGGTCGCCACGCGGCCAACTCTTTGCGGATGGTCCGCCACATCCCGAACACTCGGGGCAGATAAGCGAACACTTCGGAGACGCCCATCACCGAAAGCCCCTCCATGCGCAGCCGCAGGTCGACTCCCTGTTCCTCCATGGTCGGACCGCCCATGCCGGAGAGCTGGATTCCTGGGTGCAGCTCCCGCAGCGCCCCGGCCAACAGCCCGGCGTGCAGGTCCCCGGAAGGTTCGCAGGCGCTCAGCCAAACCCGGAGCGCGGCCATGCTCAGAACCCGATGGGCTGGTACGAAACCGGCGCGGTGGCGTTTTCCGTGATGCTTTTGCGGATCACCTCGGCCAGTTCCATGGACGCCACCGCCGCTTCCACCGTGGGCACGGAGGCGGGGATGGAGCAGTCCCGACCCCGGCAGTATCCGGCAAAGGCCAGCAACTGCCCCAGCAGGGCCTCCTCATGGGGCACGAAAACGGCCTCGCGCACCGAGGCCAGGGACAGATCCGCGTAGCGCTGGGCCACGGTCTTGCGATGCAGGACCAGTTCCTTTTGCAGCAGGTCCGCCTCCACGTACATCTCCGGACAGGTCACGGCGATCTGACGGATCCGTTTTTCGGTGATCTTGCTGGCCATGACCCGGGAAATGGTCCCGTTGCTGTGGACCAATACGGCGTGCGCCAGGGCGGTCAGCCCGTCCTGGGCATGCCCGAAGGCCTGAATCCGCTCCACCGGACCGCGCAGATGCAGGGCCAGGTCCAGGTCGTGAACCATCAGATCCAGCACCACGTCCACGTCCAGATTGCGGTCCGGCACCTTGTCCGTGCGGGTCAGATCCATGTTCACCACGTCCGCGGAGCGGCCGACGATCTTGACCAGTTCCGTGACCACGGGGTTGAAGCGCTCGATAAAGCCCACCTGGATGCGCAGGCCCTTGTCACGGGCCAGCCTAGCCGCGGCCCGGGTGGTCTCCAGGCTGTCCGTGAGCGGCTTTTCCACGAACATATTGGTTACGAACCGGCTGGCCAGCTCGATGTACTCCAGGTGGGTGGAGGTCGGCGTGGCCAGGACCACGGCGTCCACCAGGGCCAGATCCTTTTCCAGGTCCTCGGCCGGTCGCGTGCCGTATTCCTCGGCCAGCCTGGCCTCCTTGTCCCGGTTGCGGTCGTGAATGAAGACCACCTGCACCGGTTTCATGTAGGACAGCACCCGTAAATGGTTGCCGCCCATCTTGCCGACCCCGATCAGGCCGACTTTGAGTGGTTGGGAATCGTTCATGATGCTCTCATTTTCGTGATGTGCCACGGCGTTCAATTCCGCGGCGCGATATCGCACAGAATCCTGGCGATCCGCTCCTGGGTTCGGCTGGGCAGATAGGGGTGCATGGGCAGGCTGAAAATGCGTCGCGACGTGGCCTCGCAGACCGGCAGGTCCCCCGGCGCGTAGCCCAACGGCAGGAAAACGCGTTGCAGATGCAGGGGAATGGGGTAGTAGATCACGCTGGGAATCCCGGCATCCGTCAGGGCTTGACGGCAGGCGTCCCGATGGGCCTCGTCCCGAGCCAGCAGGGAGTACTGGGCCCAGGCCGAGCCGAACCCTTCGGGAATGTACGGAGGAGTCAGGGCGCAGGGTTCCAGAAGCCGGGAATAGGCGGCGGCCAATGCTTCGCGACGCTCCAGTTCCAGGGGGAAGACGTCCATCTTGGCCAGCAAGACGGCCGCTTGCAGGCTGTCCAAACGGGCGTTGGTGCCCAGCCGAGCATGTTCATAGCGCGACGTACCCTGACCGTGGACCCGGATGGACCGCATCCGCTCGGCCAACTCCGCGTCGTCCGTGAAGCAGGCCCCGCCTTCGCCGTACCCGCCCAGAGGCTTGGCCGGAAAAAACGACGTGCAGCCGATGTCGCCCAGGGCGCAGGCCCGTCGGCCATGCTCCATCCCGCCGAAGGACTGGGCCGCGTCCTCGATGACCCGCAAGCCGTGCCTGACCGCGACCTCGCGAATGCGGGCATGGTCCGCGGGCAGACCGAACAGGTCCACGGTGATCACGGCCCGGGGCGTCAGCCCTCGGGCCGCATCGGGCAACGGGTGATCGCCCTTTCCGGAAACCAGGGCGGTCACGGCCGCGTCCAGCTTTTCCGGGTCCAGATTGAAGGTCCGGGGATCGATGTCCACGAATATCGGCGTGGCCCCCCGCAGGCAGATCACCTCGGCCGTGGCGATGAAACTGAACGGCGTGGTGAAGACCGCGTCTCCGGGCCCGATGTCGTAGGCCATCAGGGCCAGGGCCAGGGCTTCGGTGCCCGATGAGCAGGACACCACGTGCCGCGTTTTGGTGTAGTCGGCCAGGCGCTGTTCCAGCTCCTCCACTTCCGGCCCGAGAATGAACTTGCAGCTCTTCACGACCTGGAAGATGTTCGCTTCCAGGACCGGGTAGATGCTCATCTGCTGGGCCTTCAAATCGACAAAGGGAACGGGGGGCACGGGAGTCGCCCCGTTTTCGGACAATTCGGATTCCAATTCCTCGGCCACCAGGCGCACGCAGGCTTCCGGGGTGAGCCGTCGGACCGACGAGTCTTCGGCCAGACGCGAAACAAGCACGAAGCTTTCAAGGTACTCTTCAGCAGCGAGAAGGGTCAGGTCCAGCAGCGGGTCCGCAGCTTCCTGATGCAAAACCTGCAACAACTGCACGCCTGGAGCGGGCAGCAGGCGGACGGTCTCCAGCAGGGCGGCCATCCCCCCCGCCAACTCCGAGACGGATTCCTTCTCTTTCGTCGGAAAGATACCTTCCAGGGCGAGCTCTCGTCGCCTTCGGGTCAAGCGGTCGGACACCGTGTGCGGATGAACCCACAACCCGAGTGTCTCGTCCCCGGCCATGGCGAGCAGAGAAGCCATGGCCGTACGCTCCCGGTCCTCGTCCGGGACGGAGTCCGACGCCGCGATCTCCAGCGCCAAGGCCAGAGCATCGCTATCCAAAACAAACTGATGCATGGTTATTGTACCTCGAAATGATATAGGGCGGGCAAAAGAGGCGAAATTTAGGTTGTTGCCCCACGGATGTCAAAAGGTTCTTTCACATGCCCGCGCGCCTCCCTCCCGTCTCCGCGAAAGATTTTCAATATCCCTCTTTCCGATCCAAATCGGTATCGAAATCGCTATCGAAAAAATACTGTGCATCATCCTGTGATTACGATATCTTTAGTGCCATTGACGTTCGATTTCGATAGCGATTCCGATTTCAATACCGATCCGAGAGCGCGTGAGAATCGAGATCAAATTTGCCCTCCTTTCCTCCTCCACTTCCAGTTGACCATCCGCCCCGGCTTCTTTACATTTTTTATCGTGTTGCGGAGAAAACCCCGGAACGGCTCCCTCCCCGCCTCGACGGGCCATCGTTCATCATCAACCAAGGATCTCCCATGCTGCTCGAAGTCAAATGCTACGCCACCCTGGCCAAATTTCAGCCCAAAGAGAGCGAATTCCATCTCGGACCAAAGCCCATGCTCCGGGACCTGATCGCCTTTCTGGGCATTCCCGAGGGCGAGATCAAGATTTCCTTCGCCAACGGCGTGATCGTCGGCCCGGAATACGAACTGCAGGAGGGCGACCGGGTCGGTCTCTTTCCAGCGGTTGGAGGTGGTTGAGGCCATGTCCGCATCCCTTGACCAGCGTTATATCCGAAACTTCTCAACGCTTTCCGAGGCGGATCAGCAACGGCTGCACGCGGCCCGGATCTGCCAATTGGGTCTCGGCGGTCTGGGAGGAACCCTTTTGGAAATGCTGGCCCGGATGGGCTTCGGCCGCAGGGACCAGGGCTGGATTCGAGCCGCGGACGGCGACGTGTTCGAGGCCAGCAACCTCAACCGCCAGTTGTTCTGCCTGGAGTCGACCATCGGACGGCCCAAGGCCGAGGCGGCCTTGGAGCGAATCCAGGCCGTGAACTCGGAAGTGGACCTCTCCACCCGGCAGGCCGTCGTCGCCCCCAAGGACATGCCGGACTTCATCCAGGGCGCGGACATCGTCCTGGACGCCCTGGGGGACCTGCCCACCAAGCTGGCCCTGCGCAAGGCCGCGGCCCAAGCCGGCCTGCCCGTGATCAGCGCGGCAGTGGCCGGCTGGACCGGCTTCATCACCACCCAGCTTCCGGGAGATCCGGACCCGGGCATTTTCCAGGGCGTGCTGGGCCAGAACGACCGGACAGAAGACGCGGAAGTTCCCCTGGGCACCCTGGCCCCCTGCGTCTGGCTGGTCGCCGCGTTGCAGTGCCGCGAGGCCGTGGCCGTGGCTTGCGGCCATCGCCCCCTGTTTCACGGTTGCCTGCAACTAATCGACCTCACCGACCCTTCCTGGGAGCGCATCACACTGCCTTCCACCTCCCAATAACCCCAGGAGACGCCATGCACCCATCCAGCGGACGCCACCGCGTGATCATTGAGCAGGTCCGTCCGGAGATCGAAGACGGACATTTCGCCGCCAAACGGGTTGTCGGCGAAGAGTTCGTGGTCCGGGCCGACATCTTCACCGACGGCCACGACCAGATCCAGGCCCGGCTGCTCTTCCGCCCTCGCGGCACGGGTCAGGCGGGACAGACAGATCAGGCCGATCAGGCGGATCAGGCGAACGAGACGGATCAGTGGACCCTCCACCCCATGCGCCCCCTGCCCAACGACCTCTGGGAAGCCCGGGTCACGCCGGAGCGCACCGGGGAGTACGAATACGCCTTGGAAGCCTGGGTCGACCACTACGGCACCCTGCTCCACGGCATGCACAGAAAGCTGGACGCGGGCCAGGACATTTCCGTGGACCTGCTCTCCGTCGCGGCCCTGTTGCGGGCCATCGCCGCTCGGGCCAGGGAAGCCGGACGCCCGGACCTGGAAGACCTCCTGCGCAAGGCAGGGGAAGCGCTGATTTCCACCCAAGCCCACCCACCAGCCGCCCTGGCCCAACTGGAAAACCCCGCCCTGCTCCAAGCCGTCCACGCCCTTCCGGACCAGGAACTGATCACCCGCTATCCTCGTGTTCTCAGTCTGCATGTGGAACGAAAACGTGCCTTGTACAGCACCTGGTACGAACTGTTTCCCCGTTCCTGGTCACCGGAGCCGGGTCGTCACGGAACCCTGCGCGACGTGATCCGCCTGCTGCCGGAGATTTCCCGGATGGGCTTCGACGTCCTCTACTTTCCGCCCATCCATCCCATCGGCCGGGCCAACCGCAAGGGCAGGAACAACGCGGTGGCGGCCAAGCCCGACGAACCCGGCTCCCCCTGGGCCATCGGCGCGGAGGAAGGCGGGCACACGGCCCTGCACCCGGAACTGGGCTCCTGGGACGACTTCGCCGAACTCACGGCCCAGGCCCGGGCCCACGGTCTGGAAATCGCCCTGGACCTGGCCTTTCAGTGCGCCCCGGACCACCCTTATGTCCGGGAGCATCCGGACTGGTTCCTGTGGCGACCCGACGGCACGGTGCAGTACGCGGAGAATCCTCCCAAGAAATACCAGGACGTGCTGCCCTTTCACTTCGAAACAAAGGATTGGGAGGCCCTGTGGCGGGAACTGGCGGACGTGGTCCGGTTCTGGATCGACAAGGGCGTCCTGATCTTCCGGGTGGACAACCCGCACACCAAGCCCTTCGCCTTCTGGCACTGGCTGATCTCGACCATCCGCGCCGACCACCCGGACGTGATCTTCCTGGCCGAGGCCTTCACCCGGCCCAAGATCATGGCCAGACTGGGCAAGCTGGGCTTTTCCCAGTCCTACACCTACTTCACCTGGCGCAACACAAAGGCCGAGCTGACCGAATACATGACCGAACTGACCCGCACCGAGCTGCGGGACTGCTTCCGCCCCAACTTCTGGCCCAACACTCCGGACATTCTTCCGGAATACCTCCAGTACGGCGGACGACCGGCCTTCATGATCCGCCTGATCCTGGCCGCGACCCTCTCCAGCAGCTACGGGATCTACGGCCCGGTCTTCGAACTGTGCGTGGCCGAGGCCCTGCCCGGCAAGGAAGAATACCTGGATTCGGAAAAATTCGAGTGCCGCCGCTGGAATTGGGACCAACCGGGCAACCTCAAGGAGCTGATCGCCCGGGTCAACCGGATCCGCCGCGACCACCCGGCCCTGCACCGCACGGACAATCTGCGCTTCGTCCCGGTGACCAACGACAACATCATCTGCTACCTCAAAACCACGGACGACGGAGCGGACACCCTGCTCATCGCGGTGGTCCTGGACCCGTTCCAGCCCCAAACCGGCCAGCTGGACCTGCCCCTGGAAGAGCTGGGCCTGACCGAAGGCCGCCCCTTCCTGCTCAAGGACGAACTCAGCGGCGAACGCTTCATCTGGCAAAACCGGCACCCCACCCTGGAACTCAACCCCCACACCCTCCCGGCCCGCATCCTGACCCTGAAACGCACCATGAAGCGCGAACACGACTTCGACTATTTTCTCTGATCCCCTCCAGCCCGCCTCTGTTCGCGTAGGGGCACGGCGCGCCGTGCCCCTACTTGACCGTATACCAAAAGAGATACATTGTGGATCGAAAGGAGACTTTGAGTATGCCGCAAACATCCATGCTTCATGTCCGCGTCGATACGGCAATGAAGGATCAAGCCGTTCAGGCCTTGGGTTCCATGGGGCTGACGGTTTCTGACGCCGTGCGGATTCTCTTGAAACGCATCATTGCTGATCAGGCCTTCCCCCTGGAGCTCAAGGTTCCAAACGCCGAGACGCAGGCTGCGATGGAGGAAGCGCGTGAAATAATGGCTTCCCGGCCTTTGCGGTTCACCACACCCGAGGCGTTGATGGATGACCTCGAAAAAAGCGCCCGGAAGTAAACGAACCCGTCCGCCTCGCGCGACGGACTACGCCAAGCAATTCTTGAAAGACTGGGAACGACTTTCCCGCAGCGCCCGATATGACATGAACCTTCTCAAAGGTGTGATGCTTCAGTTGGTGGCCAATGACGTGCCGCTTGGCCCGGAATGGAAGGATCATCAACTGAAAGGGAATTGGAGTGATCATCGGGAATGCCATATAGGCGGCGATTTTCTCTTGATCTACCGCCTTGCTGGCGACTCCATCGTTTTCGTCCGTGCTGGTACGCACTCGGAGCTTTTTGGAAAGTGAACCGCCCGATACAATCTTGAAGAGATGCCGACGGATGAAGTATTTCTCCGTATTTTGAAGCTCCCCAAAGTGTCTCCCCCCAAAAAAGCCGGGGCGCCGCGATATTCCATCGCGGCGCCCCGGCTTTTTGCTTGCCTCTGTTGCGAATGAAAACTACCCGTCGCCCAAACTGACCACTTCCATGATCTCCTGATAATCGTCGAACCAGTAGGCTTCGGGGTTCTTTTTGCAGATGACCACTTCCGCGCTCTGCTCCGGGGTCGCGGCCCGGTGGTAGCGGAAGATCATCTGGTCCGAGGTGGAGGCCAGGACCTCGATCTTGCCCGTGGCGTGGGACATGGTCAGCCGGGGCCGTTTGGCCAGACCCGAACACATGCTCTTGGCCCCCAGAAAAATGTTATGCGCCTGTTCCACGGGCACGGCAAAGGGCAGGTTGCCCACCGTGGGCCGGCACAGGAACACGTAGTAGGGCGGCACGCCGATGTAGGAGAGCTTGTTGAACAGTTCGCCCAGGACCTCCGGCGTGTCGTTCACCCCGCGCAGCATGGGGGTCTGGTTGCAGAGCACGGCTCCGGCTCTGAGCAGCATGTCGCAGGCGGCGATGCTTTGCTCGGTGATCTCCCGGGGATGATTGAAATGGAGCATGAAGTACATCCGCCGATCCGGCAGGCTGTACCGCTCCACGAGTCGGATCAGTTCCGGATCATTGAGCACCCGGTACGGGTTGTAGGCCATCAGCTTGGTGCCCACGCGGATGATCCGGACGTGGTCGATCCCCCGCAGCCCGGAGACGATCCGCTCCAACCGGGCCGTAGGCAGCATCAGACCGTCCCCGCCGGTGATTAGGACGTTGTTGATTTCCGGATGGCCGCGCACGTAGTCCAGGGCCGCGTCCACGTCCGTCAGGAATTCGCGCTGCTCCGGGTGGATGAACAGCCGTTTGCGGAAACAGAACCGGCAGTATCCGCCGCAGGCGTCGCTGGCCAGAAACACCGCCGTGCTCTCGTACTTGTGCTGCACGCCCTGCATCACGGAGTACTTGCTCTCGTTGGACGGGTCCAAGTGCCCCCACTCTTCCAGTTCCTCGACGCAGGGCACAATGACCTTGCGGATCGGGTCATCCGGATCGGTCCAGTCAATGAGCGACAAATAATATTCGTTGGACAGGAAATCGAACGTATCCATAACCGGACGCAGGCGTTCCCGCTCTTCCGGGGACAGTCCGGACAGCGCGGCGATGTCGGTGATGTTCTTGGGATGGGTCATATGCAGGCCTCCTGGGCTGGAAGGTGAAAAAAGCCTCCTGCTCGGTGCAGTCTGCGGCAACTCTTCCTTTTGTAATCGATTCAAACGGAATGTCAAAACAACCGAAACACGGGAAAAACAACACATCTATATATTTTTTACGAAATAGTGGCACATTCAGCGCCCTTGACACAAACATTTCAGAATTGGTAGGCACCTCCTGTCATTGAGGTTTTGATTCACGGTAACTACTCAGCACAGAGTAATGCTGTTGCCGGGGTCGGAGTCGGAATCGGGATCGGAATCGAAAACGCTGGGAAGCGTTCCAATTCTTCCTGTTCCGATTCCGATCCCGATAGCGAAGCGCCGACCCCGATTGCCGGAGCAAGAGCGGACACAAAATGTGCTGAGTAGATACGATTCACGATCCAAAAAGGACCCCGCGCATGCACATCCCCGACGGAATCCTGCCCCTGCCCGTCACCCTCGGCGGCTATGCCGCGTCCATCTCCATCTGCTGGCTGTGCATCCGGGCCATCAACAAACGCGAGGATCCCCGAGCCGACATTCCCAAGGCCGCCCTGCTCACGGCCGCTTTTTTCGTGGCCTCCTTGATCCATATCCCCATCCCGCCGGCCAGCGTCCATCTTGTGCTCAACGGGTTGCTGGGCGCACTGTTGGGAGTATTCGCCTTTCCGGCCATCCTGATCGGCCTGTTCCTCCAAGCCGTGATGTTCGGTCACGGCGGGCTGACCACCCTGGGCGTCAACGGCGTGATCCTCGGCCTGCCGGCCTTGGCCGCGGCCGGCGTGTTTCACCTCCGCGCACGCGGCGGAGCAATCCACCCCGCGTCTCCCAGGCGGACCACCGTGTTCGGCTTTCTGGCGGGTTTTTCGGGCATTGCCCTCTCCGTGCTGATTTTCGCCCTGATCCTGCTCACCAGCCTTCCGGCCCATCTCAGCGCCGCGGCCGAACGCTCGGCCATCCTGGCCCTGGGCCTGGCCCACGTTCCCCTGGCCGTTCTGGAAGGTCTGCTCACCGGCCTGCTGGCCGGATTCCTGTTGCGGGTCCACCCGATGATTCTGGACGGCGTATGATTGCCCACACCATTTCCATCTCTCCGGAGTCGCCCTTCGTGCATCGTTGGGACCCCCGGATGAAGCTGATCGGCCTGCTTCTGCTGGCCTTCACCTTTTCCTTCGTCTCCAATCTCCGCGTCCTGCCGATGATGATCGCCCTGACCCTGACCGTCGTCGCCATGTCCCGCTATCCCCTCGACCTGCTGCTCCGGCGGCTGCGCTACCCTTCGCTGGTCATTCTGTGCCTGATCATCCTGCTGCCGCTCATCAGCGGATTCACCCCCCTCGTGGAATGGGGCGGACTGACCGTCACCAGGGAAGGGTTCCAGGCCGCGATGCTCGTGGCCACCCGCTTTTTCTGCATCGTCACCCTGGCGGCGGTCTTGCTGGGCACCACGCCCCTGCTCAGAACCATCAAAGCCATGCAGGCCCTGGGGCTGCCGTACGTCATGGCCGACATGGCCCTGCTGGTGGTCCGCTATCTGGAGGTGCTCTCCGCGGATCTGCGTCGGATGCGGATTTCCATGCGTCTGCGCGGCCATGTGGAGCAGAGATGGCCCTGGCGCAACCTGTCCACCCTGGCCTGGTTGACGGGCAGCCTGATCCTGCGCGGATATGAACGCTCCCAGGGCGTGTACAATGCCATGCGCCTGCGCGGATACGGTCACCAGCCCGTCTCCCGTGATGAATTCAAGGCCGCTCCGGCCGATCTCCTGGCCCTGGCCGCGGTCTGCGTAGCGACCGGGCTTCTGATCTGGCTTGACATGACCCTCTAACAGACTGTTGAAAAATCCCCGCTAGCTGCGTTGCTGCAAAAAGTTCAAACCCTCACGTATGACGAAATACGCTTCGGCCTTGAGCTTTTTTTGCGCCTTGCCATCGGGTTTTTTGAACAGCCTGCAGAATCTGGCTTTTTTCAACACACTGCTAACCCCACTCATCTTTTCGTGACCCCGCCCACCGTGACCTCATCCCCGACATCCGCCATCCGGCTCAACGATCTGTGCTTCTCCTACCCGGACAAGCCGGACGTGCTCCAAAACCTGCGCCTGGACGTGGCCCCCGGCGAACGCCTCGGCCTGATCGGCCCCAACGGCGCGGGAAAAACCACGCTGTTTTTGATCATCAGCGGCATCCTCAAGCCCACCTCCGGCGAAGTCCTGGTCCAGGACCGGCCAGTGGTCGGCGGGAGCTTCAATCCCGAAATCGCCCTGGTCTTCCAGAAGTCCGACGACCAGCTTTTCTGCCCGTCGGTCTGGGAGGACGTGGCTTTCGGGCCGCGCAACATGGGATTAACCCAGGAACAGGTGGCCGAGCGGGTCCAGACCGCCCTGGTCACCGTAGGCGCCCAGGACCTGGCCCAACGTCCGGTCCACCACCTTTCCGAGGGCGAAAAACGGATCGTGGCCATAGCCGGAGCCCTGGCCATGCACCCCAAGGTGATCATCTACGACGAACCCAGCGCCGGCCTGGACATCCGGGCTCGTCGCCGCCTGATCGGCCTGCTCAAGCAATCCGATCAGACCCTGCTCATAGCATCCCACGACCTGGAACTGACCCTGGAAGTCTGCACTCGGGTCGTGCTCCTGGACCGGGGCCGGATCGTAACCCACGGACCAGCCCGAACCATCATGGCCGACGACAGCCTGATGACCGCCCACGGCCAGGAAAAACCCCACTCCCTGATCCCCCACGCCCTGCCCCACGACCACTGACCCGCGCCGGACCAAAGATCGCGGCGCGCCAAGCCACCACTGACTTCCACAGGAGGGAGGCATGAACCGCGCCCAACGCATCTACGCCCTGCATCGGCTCTTTCACACCCACAACCAGCCCGTTCCCCGCGCCCGCATCCAGGACGAACTGGAATGCTCCCAGGCCACGGTCAAACGGATCATCGCCGAGATGCGCGACATGCTGGGCGCGCCCATCGTCTTTGACCGCGACGCCGGAGGCTATCGGTACGATCCGGCGGCCGGGGCCTTCGAGCTGCCCGGATTCTGGTTCAACGAGTCCGAACTTTACGCCGTGCTGGCGGCCATCCAGTTCCTGGAGTCCACCCAACCCGGCCTGCTCCAGCGGCCGTTGCAAGATCTCCTGAAGCGCCTGCGCCTGGCCGTGCAGGACATGGGGCTCAACGTGGACGACTTGATCCACCGCGTTCTGCTGCATCCCATGCGCCCCCGTCCGGTCCATCCGCCGGTCTTCGAAGCCCTGGCCGCCGGGCTGCTGGGCTCCCGCAAGATCCGGCTGCTCTATCACGGACCGGACAAACAGACCCCAAGCCCACGAACCATCCACCCCTTCCGCCTGCTCCGCTACCGGGACGCCTGGTACCTCCTCGCCCACTGCGACCAGGCCGACGACCGCCGCACCTTCGCCCTGGACCGGATCGTCGAAGCCCAGGTGCTGCCCGAACAGGCCAACATGCCGGACAACAAAACCCTGGACGCCCTGATGCACGACTCCTTCGGCATTTTCCTGCGCAATCCGGACCGGACCGCAACCCTGCGCTTCACCGGCCAGGCTGCCCGCTGGGTGGAAAGCGAGGTCTGGCACCCGGACCAGTCCGGCGCATGGTGCGGCGAGGCCTACGAACTGCGCCTACCCTACGGGGACCAACGCGAACTGGTCATGGAAATCCTCAAGTACGGCCCGGACATCGAGGTGCTGGAGCCGGAAGAACTGCGCCTGGCCGTGCGGGAACGAATCCTGGCCGCGGCGAAACAATATTTTTGACTGGGTCAGGTTTTGAGCCTGTGCCATGATAGGTATGGATCACGTCCATGATCCGACCAATCCGGCAATCACCACAGGCCGCCGAGACAATTTGATTTCTCCGGAACAATCATGGAACAAGGCCGTTGCTCCCAAACGAACGGGGGCGGGTGGAGTTATCACAATCTTCGTAACGGTCACTCTGGATCGAAACTCCAGATGACGTCAGGGAGGAAAAACATGACGGACCTTGTTCCCCTGGAAGCCATCACCGGCAAGATTCTTTTGCTGCGCGGCGTGAAGGTTATGTTGGATCGGGATTTGGCGGAATTGTACGGGGTGGAAACGAAAGTTCTCAAAAGACAAGTGCGTAGAAACATTGATCGATTCCCGGACGATTTCATGTTCGAAATGACACCGGATGAAATCACGAACTTGAGGTGCCATTTTGGCACCTCAAGTTGGGGCGGTACGCGTTACCTCCCGATGGCCTTCACCGAGCAAGGCGTGGCCATGCTTTCCTCGGTCCTGAACAGCAAACGGGCCATCCAGGTCAATATCCAGATCATGCGCGCCTTCACCAAGCTCCGCCAAATGCTGGCCACCCACGACGACCTGCGCCGAAAAATCGAGGACATGGAAGCCAAGTACGACGAACAGTTCCGCGTCGTGTTCGAAGCGTTGCGGCAGTTGCTGGAGACCGAGGAGCAGCCGGAGCGGCGGATTGGGTTTCTCAGAGAGAATGCAAAAAGTTTCGGATCGAGAGAGTTTGATAATGAATGATATAGTTTATCCATTCTGGGGAAAATGGAGCAAAGAGACAGGCAGACATCATCTGCTCGTCTACCACTGCCTGGATGTCGCCGCGGTTGTACAGGTCTTGATCGAAAAGGACGAACAGATCAGAAAACGCATCGTTCGCCTTTCCGGTCGACCAATTCAGGACATCCTCCCGCTTCTCCTCTTCTTTGCCGTACTTCACGACATGGGAAAATTCTCTCCCGCATTCCAGGAAAAACTCCCTGATCTCGTATCATTGCTGGGAAGGAAGATGACGGGCACGACCGCTCAAGTCCACCACACAGAACTGGGTTCCTGGTTCTGGAACGCCCATATTCGCTCCAAGCTGGAAAATGAACCTTTCTGCTTGCGCAGTCGCCAGATCATCTCCTTGAACGCCTTGGCCGAAGCGGCTTACGGCCACCACGGCAAACCGACGTCTCCTGGAAAAAATCGCCGCCATTTCCGTGGCGCGGAGGATGCGGCCACGTCCTTTGTGGATCAGGCGATTTGGCTTTTCCTGAAAGACATGCCGTTTCTCTTTGACGATGAGGAATCGTTTCGGCGATTGTCCTGGCTGTTCTCCGGCCTGCTCGTACTCGCAGACTGGATCGGATCTTCCGAAAAGTGGTTTCGCTATGAGCCAACGGCCGTGCCGTTACAAGACTATTGGCCGACCGCTCTCGCCCAGGCGGACAAGGCGGTCGAGGAATGCGGCATTTTGCACCCCGAGCCGTGCCGTCAGGGAACCTTCCATACCCTTCTCCCCAACCTCCCTCCGGATGCAAAACCGACCTCGCTGCAAGCTTACGCGCTCATGGATGTTTTCCCCAATCCAGGGCCACAGTTGCATATCTTCGAGGACTTGACCGGTAGCGGAAAAACCGAGGCCGCCCTTCTCCGCGCCCACCGAATCATGTCCACCGAAGAGGCTAGCGGGCTTTTCTTTGCCTTACCGACCATGGCCACGGCCAACGCCATGTATTCACGCATGGCCAAGACCTATCGGGCGCTTTTCGCGGAAAGGGGCAGACCGTCTCTCGTGCTTGCCCACGGCGCGCGGGCAATCCATGAGGAATTTCTAGGGTCCATTGAACTGGAAAACGCCTCGACCGGATCGGCCCATTTGGAAGAAGAAGAGAGCGGGCCGGAATGCAGTCGGTGGCTTTCGGACAACCGCAAGAAGGCCCTGCTTGCGCCATGCGGGGCCGGCACCCTGGACCAGGCATTGCTTGGAGTGCTTCCGGCACGGCACCAGTGCCTGCGACTGCTGGGCCTTTCCCGCACAGTGCTCATTGCGGACGAAATTCACGCCTATGATGAGTATACCGGCAAGATCCTCCAGAGCTTGCTTACCTTTTTGGGAGCCATGGGCGCCAGCGTCATCCTGCTCACGGCCACCCTGACCAAGGCGCTTCGCAAACAGTTTGTCCAGTCCTATCTTGCCGGCCGGGGACTCGAAGCCCCGGATCTGGAGAGCGAGAGCTTTCCATTGGCCACCAGCATTTCGGATGAAGGATATCTGGAAGTTCCTCTTGAATCGACCCGGAAAATCAATGTCGCGGTCCAACTGACCGACAACCCGGACGACATGTTCGAGGCCTTGCACCAGGCGCATGCGGCTGGGGCTTGCTCCTGCTGGATCAGAAACACCGTGAACGACGCCGTCGCCGCCTACGAACGGTTGCTGGCAGAGGGGATTCCACAGGAAGACGTTACTCTTTTCCATGCCCGATTTGTTATGGCCGATCGATTGGACATCGAAAAACGCGTGCTCGAACTCTTCGGCAAGAACTCCACACCTGAGCTTAGAAAGAGGAAAATTGTGATCGGGACCCAGGTTCTGGAACAATCGCTCAATTTGGACTGGGACATTCTCCTTTCCGATCTGGCTCCCATGGATTTGATGATTCAACGGGCGGGACGCTGTCACCGGTTCGTGTTTCCATTTGCTCGTCCGATCGGCTACGAAAAACCGCTTATGATTGTTCTTTCTCCAGAACCGGAACCGGTCTCAAGAACCTGGTATGCAAATCTTCTCGGCGATTCCGTCTGGGTCTACCCCCGACAAGCCGTGCTCTGGCGCACGGCCCATCTGCTCAAGCAGGAAGGCCGCATTGAGCTTCCCGAAAAGGCGCGGAATCTGATGGAAAACGCTTATGGAGGTTTGGAAGCTCCGGAAATCCTGCTCGAAGCCGACCAAAAGGCCGAAGGCGACGATCGGGCCAAGCAGACAATGGCCTACCTGAACACGCTCAAGCTCGACCAGGGATACTCGATTGACGCATCCGACATGCGTTGGGAGGAAGACGTCCGGGTTCCAACGCGTTTGGGAGAGGACACGATTCGCCTCCGCCTCTGCACGGTGCAAAACGGCAAGATCAACTTGTGGGTTCCGGGAAGGATGACCGCGACGGCCTGCGCCAGATCCGAGGTTCCGGTCAGCGCACATAAGGTCAAGGAACCTTTGATCGCTGATTCGTCTCTCAAGCAAGAGCTGGAAAAGTTCAAGGAAAGTATGCCGGACCAAGGCAAGTACTGCGTGCTCATGCCGCTCTTTCCGTCGGAAAATGAAGAATGGACGGGAAAGGCTGTGAATATGAAAGGACATGAAGTGCTTGTTAAATACAATGCCAGGACGGGTCTGACTATCATTTGAATTGTCGACATGACAAAACAAAAGGAGGGGATGGATGAATTTCAATCTCATTCAGGAGCGCTGGATATCCGTACGCCGTGTGGATGGGAGTACAGATAAGATTGCTCCATGGGAGGTGTCCGGCGGTGACCCGCCTTGTGTGGATTTGAGTCTCCCACGCATGGATTTTCGAAGCGCCATGTTCGAGTTTTTGATCGGATTGGTCCAAACGATTTTTCCTCCCAAGGATGCGACGGAATGGAAGGAAAAGCTTGTCTCACCCCCTGCTCCGGAAGAACTCCTGCAGGCAATGGAGCGGATCAAAAGTTACTTCAACCTGTTCGAGAAAAAGCCGCTCTTTTTGCAAGACTTTGAGCTTTCGGCATCGGACAGCAGCGTCAACCACATTTCCGGCCTGCTCATCGATTCACCAGGGGACAATGCGTTGCGATTGAACAGCGACTTTTTCGTCAAGCGGGGGCGTGTGGAAGCCCTTTGTCCTCCCTGCGCGGCCATGGGGCTTTTCACATTGCAGGCCTTTGCCCCTTCGGGAGGAAAAGGCAACAGGACGTCGCTCAGGGGCGGCGGGCCTCTTTCGACCATCACCTTGGGCGAAACACTCTGGGAGAAAATTTGGCTCAACGTCCTTCCGCTTAACGAAAAAGGTGTGGAAAGCCTTCCCGCATCTCATACAATACCGGGCAGTGTTTTTCCTTGGGCCGCACCAACCCGGACAAGCGAGAAAAAAGGGAGTGAGATCCTGCCCCAGGACGTTCACTTTCTTCACGCCTACTGGGGGATGCCCCGCCGGATATTGCTCCTGCCCGAAGAAACGTCCGCGCCGGAAACCTGCTCGATCTGCTCTCTACAGGGAACCACTGTAGTCAAAGAATATATCCAGCGTCCCTATGGATACAATTACGGTGACGGATGGACGCATCCCTTGACGCCATATCGCTACCAAGCCGGGGATGTTCCCCCTCTTGCTGTGAAGGGCGCTGCGAACATCACCGGATATGTGAACTGGCTAGGCCTGGTTTATGGTAATATCCATGAGGACAGAGGCTCCGTGAAGCCAGCACTGTGCATTCACCGGCAACGAAAGAGTAGCCCCAACGGCTCAGCTAGAATTCTGGCCAGTGGTTTTGACATGGACAACATGAAGCCGCGCCAGTGGTGCGAAGGAGAACTGCCCTTCGTTGCAGTCGCGGACGATTACCGCGAGGACTTCCGGGAATGGGTGGAAAAGCTTGTCCAAGCGGCGGACAAGGTCAAGAGCAATCTGATGTTCGGCTTGAAGGAAGGACTATTTCACGAAATCAAACGCAGGGACGTGAGCGCCGACCAGACGAGACTGTCCAACGCTTCGGGCATGTTTTGGGGGTACACGGAAGCCTCGTTTTACGAACTCGTCAGAACGATGGTTCCGGTGCTCGAGCATGAGTCTGAAGAAGATCTTTTGAAATTGAGGCTCAGGTGGGCGCATGTTTTGGAGCAGGCATGTGAGAAGCTGTTTCAAGCTGAAGTCCAGAGCGCCTTGTTCCACCCGGACCACGCCCGGCGAATCCATGCCGCCCAATTCAGGATGAGAAACTTCAACGGGGCAGCCTTGCGGAAAATCCTCGAGCTCCCTGAAAAATGGAGGTCGATTCAGAGATGAAATCATTCGGGACCTTTCTTAAAAACGAGGTGTTCTGGGAAACAGTTCTGGAGTGGTTCGACGACCTAGCCTCCAATCGAGGAAACAGGGCTGAACTGCGCAGGGCGAAAACTCCCTTTGAAGTCTACGTCTCTTCAGCTTTTCAGAGAGATTTCCGCCAGCGCCTGCTGCACAAGGGAATCTTGCTGAGTGAAAAGGAGGCGGAGCAGTTGGCTGTCGGCATCGGCGTACTGGCGCATGCCAAAAATCTGCTCCAGGAGGGGCACTTCGCCAAACAGCTCGCCACCACGGACAAAGGCAGCCAAGATGTTAGAGATGTCCGGTTTCGAAAACTCTTGGCAGTGGAAAAGAGAGACGATCTGTTTACGATGCTCGTCAGACTCACAAAATACCTGGAAAGCAAGGTCGAACCAAAAAGCTTGGTCCAGGGGGCATTCTGGTGGAACGACAAAACCAGGAAGAACTGGGCAGCCACATATTACACTTCAGCTTAATCCATTTGGAAAGGAGAGAACAATGAGCAAGTACATTCAGCTGCATATTCTGACCAGCTATCCGGCTTCCAATCTGAACAGGGACGACCTTGGCCGACCAAAGACCGTGATCATGGGCAATACACAACGGCTGAGGGTCTCCTCTCAAAGCTTGAAAAGAGCCTGGCGTACTTCCGATGTCTTCCAGCAGGCCATTGGCAAAGAAATCGGCGTCAGAACCAAAGAGATGGGCAAGTATGTCTACATCAGTTTGGAATCCGGAAGAAAACTGACAGATTTGATCGAGGATCGTGATGTTACCTCCATATCCGGAATCGCATCAAAGGATGTTGATAATAAATCAAAAGAAATCGCGAAGGCTATTGCCGGAGTTTTCGGCAAGACCAAGTCTCTTCCCACGAAAAAAGAAGAGATTGAAAAGGATCCGCTCCTGGACCTGGAAATCGAGCAATTGGCTCATTTCAGTCCCAGCGAAATCAAGGGCATAGAGCGACTGATCGAAGAGTGCCGGACGAACGGCGCCGTGCCCGAAGGCGGCCAACTCGAGCTTTTGCGGAGGGAGAACCAGGCCGCGGACATCGCCCTTTTCGGCCGTATGCTCGCCGCGAGCAGACGTTACAACATCGAGGCCGCCGTTCAGGTTGCTCATGCCATGACGGTTCACAAGACAGAGGTCGAGGACGACTTCTTCACCGCCGTGGATGATCTCAATGTCGAGGACTCCGGCGCGGGGCATATGGGCATCGCCGAATTCGGTGCTGGACTGTTCTATCTGTATGTGTGCGTGGATCGTGAGCTGCTGAAGGAAAATCTCGGCGACGATCAGGATTTGACGTCCCGCACCTTGCAGGCCCTTTGCCGTGCCGCCTGCACCATCAGCCCCGGCGGGAAACAGAACAGCTTCGCCTCCCGGGCCTATGCTTCCTATTGCCTCGCGGAAAAGGGCGACGCCCAGCCCCGCACACTTTCCGTCGCCTTTCTCAAACCTGTTTCAGGTGATGATTTGCTGGAGAAAGCGGTAACATGCATTGAAAAAACCAAGAGCAAAATGGAAAACGTATACGGAGTCATCAGCGAATCCAAGTCCTTCAACGCCGCTCAGGGAACAGGGAAGCTTGATGAAATCTGCGGCTTTGTAGCGGAGTAATGCCGTGACGAAATATCTCATATTCCAACTCTATGGCCCCTTGCAGTCCTGGGGTGACGTGGCCGTGGGAGAAATACGGCCGACATCGGGCCGCCCGACGCGGTCGGCCCTCCTTGGATTGATTTCGGCGTGCTTGGGTATCCGCCGCCACGAAGAAGAACGCCTTCAAAAACTCGCTGACAGCATAGGGATAATGGTGCGTGTGGACGCCCCGGGGATGCGTTTGACGGATTATCATACGGTGCAAAGTTCCCGAGAAAAAAAGAAACGGGTTTTCTTTTGCAGGAAAGACGAGTTGGGACCATTTCTCGGTTCTGACGAAGACTTGACCACAATTCTCTCCAGAAGAGAGTATCTTATGGATGCGCTTTTCATTGTCTGCCTCTGGTCGAAAAAGGAAGAGGACGAACTATCCCTGGAAATGCTTGAGGAAAGTCTCACTCGTCCGCGCTTGCTGCCGTACCTTGGACGAAAGAGTTGTCCCCCGGCTTTGCCTTTCAATCCCATGCTTGCGGAAGCCGATGGGCCAATCGAGGCTCTCGATCGGTATCCAGTGGACGCTGTAGTCAGAGAGATCGCAACTGCCCCGAGGGCTGTTCATTTCTTCTCGGAGCCATACGAGGGCATGAAAGGACAGATCAAGGTCATGAGCACGAGGGACCAGCCGTTGCACCATGGACGACGCCAGTTCACGACCAGACAGGAAGTCATGATCAGTCTATCCGAAAAGTTGTTGGATCAAGGAGGTTGAGCATGTATATCTGCAGACTGCGACTCGATCCTTATCAATCGGCGCGGTTGGGAATGTATGAGGAACATCAGGCCTTGTGGGATCTCTTTGCCGACCACCCGGACAGGAAACGGGACTTCATCTACCGACCATTGGATAATGGTCGCTTCATCGTGATCTCGAAAAGGTCACCGGCGGACAAAAAAAATATATGGGATATTGAACTGAAAGAGTACGACCCAAAACTGAAACCCGGGGACAGGGTTTTCTTTTCTCTCCGTCTCAATGCCGTCAGAAAGACCAGAGACGCCAACGGCAGACAGGTCCGTCACGACATCGTTCAGGATCGCAGAAAGCGATTGCTTGATGAAGGAGTGAAAGATTGGGACTTGCCGATCCGAACTGTCGTCGCGCACGACGCTGCAAGCGAATGGTTGCAATCAAGAGAGAATGATACAGGGTTCGCAGTTGAAACAGAGACGTTGATGGTTGATACGTACCAGAGATACCAAGTCCGAAAAAAGCCCGGACTGCGGCCGATTACCCTTTCAGTTCTTGATTTGAAAGGATTTGCACATGTTGTTGATTCCCAAAAGGCGAAGACTACTCTGTTACAGGGGTTGGGATGCGCTAAAGGTCTGGGATGCGGTCTGATGCTTGTCCGCAGACCATGATACAGGAGCCCCCATGCCCACCTTCAACCGTTTCGAAGACCTTCCCGTCTGGAAGGAGGCCATCCGGCTGGCTGAAGGCGTGTACGACATGACCGAGTCGAAAGAGTGGCGGAGCAGTTTCAGTTTGCGGGATCAGTTGGAGCGGGCGGCTTTGTCGGTTTCCAACAATATCGCCGAAGGGTTCGAGCGCGGCACGACCAACGAACTGCTGGCCTTTCTGTACATCGCCAGGGGGTCCGCCGGGGAGGTCCGGTCCATGCTCTGCTTTCTGGAACGCCGACCGGGCTACGCCCATTTCAAATCTCAAATCTCAAATTTGAAATCCCTGGCCGAGAGCTGTTCCCGGCAGTTGCGGGCGTGGGCCGATCATCTGCAAAACTGCGGGATCAAGGGCCAGCGTCACCTCACGGAGAAAACGCGCAAGCAGTATCACACGAAAAAGGACGCCGACGACTTCCTGCGCGAGATGCGGGAAATGCTGCCGACGGATCATCCTCTGCGGAGGCGTTCTTGATACGTGAAGCGCCGGAGCCGGACCGCCGAGGAGACGATGGGAACAGGTGCATGAACACAGTTCAACAGGTGCGGCCCACCGGAGACGATCAACCCGGCGTTGCCGGTCACCGCGCACCAGATGATTTCTTTGTCCCTTTTCAAGCCTACCTCAAACCTGGAGTCGCTTGACCATGAGCCCGATCCTTCCTCCTCTCAAGCCCATTCCCATCAAGGACCGGGTTTCCGTGCTGTTTGTGGAAAAAGGCAATCTGGACGTGTTGGACGGCGCGTTCGTGGTGGTGGATAAGCGCGGAGCGCGCACCCACATTCCCGTGGGCGGCGTGACCTGCCTGATGCTCGAACCGGGCAGCCGGGTTTCCCATGCCGCCGTGGCCCTGGCCTCGCGCGTAGGCTGCCTCTTGCTCTGGACCGGCGATTCCGGTGTCCGGTTGTATTCCGCGGGCCAGCCCGGCGGGGCCAGGGCGGACCGGTTGCTTTATCAGGCCAAGTTGGCCCTGGACGATGATGCCCGGTTGAAGGTGGTGCGCAAGATGTACGCCATGCGCTTCAAAGAGGAACCCCCGGCTAGAAGGAGCGTGGATCAATTGCGCGGCATCGAAGGCGTGCGCGTACGCAAGATGTATGAACTCCTGGCCAAGCAGTACGGCGTTTCCTGGAAAACGCGCAACTACGATCACACCAACTGGGGCAGCGGCGATATTCCCAACCGGTGCCTGAGTTCGGCCACAGCCTGCCTGTACGGCATCAGCGAGGCGGCCATTCTTGCTGCGGGATACGCCCCGGCCATCGGCTTCATCCACACCGGCAAGCCGCAATCCTTCGTGTACGACATCGCGGACATCTTCAAGTTCGAGACCGTGGTCCCCGTCGCTTTTCGAGTCGCCGCCAAGAAACCCCGTGATCCGGAGCGCGACGTGCGTTTGGCCTGCCGGGAAGTGTTCCGCCAGACGCGCCTACTGCGCAAGATCATCCCATCAATCGAGGAGATCCTGGCCGCCGGCGGCCTGAACGTGCCCGAAGCCCACCCCGAGGCCGTGGCCCCGGCCATCCCGAACAAGGAGAACATCGGCGATGCTGGTCATCGTGGTTGAAAACGCCCCGCCCAGGTTGCGCGGACGACTGGCCTTGTGGTTGCTGGAGGTTCGGGCCGGAGTGTATGTGGGCAAGGTCTCGCGACGAGTCAGGGAAATGATCTGGGCCAATGTGAAAGACGGAATCGACCAGGGCAACGCGGTCATGGCCTGGACCACGAACACCGAATCCGGCTTCGACTTCCAAACCCTGGGAACCAATCGACGTATCCCCGTGGAAATGGACGGAATCAAACTGGTTTCCTTCCTGCCCGAGGAGAAGGAGGGGAGCGAACAGGATGAGATTGCAAGCAGCTGACAATGTTGACTTTGATTCGGTGCAACTTTGCCCCTTAAAAAACGCCTAGGAAATCAACAAAGTACAGCAAGGCGTTCCCCACACACGTGGGGATGAACCGCCGAGCGAATCCGTGTAATCTGTGTACCTGGAGCGTTCCCCACACACGTGGGGATGAACCGAACGTCAACTGATTCGAGCGTCGCACCATCCAGCGTTCCCCACACACGTGGGGATGAACCGCCCGCCATGTGAGAGAAGCCAAAGTGGTTTCGGCGTTCCCCACACACGTGGGGATGAACCGCTACTGAGGATTCCCCAGTAACCCTCATTGATGCGTTCCCCACACACGTGGGGATGAACCGATATGGAAGTTCTGCAAAAGATTAAAAGAGAAGCGTTCCCCACACACGTGGGGATGAACCGCTGGGGGCCTGAATCAGTCGCAGCTTGGGCTCGCGTTCCCCACACACGTGGGGATGAACCGTCGGCGGTGTAGTATTCGACCCAGACGCCCTTGCGTTCCCCACACACGTGGGGATGAACCGGCCCCTGGCGGGGCTCCTTGCTCCTTCGTCGCGCGTTCCCCACACACGTGGGGATGAACCGGCTTGCTTGATATCCGAGCATTTAGAAATGTAGCGTTCCCCACACACGTGGGGATGAACCGACCCCACGGTCGCCTCGACTTTACTGTCTTCGGCGTTCCCCACACACGTGGGGATGAACCGGGGTCGGAATCACTCTTCCGGCGTTGCCAATGGCGTTCCCCACACACGTGGGGATGAACCGGCGTACGTGCCCGGCATGGCCGTGGACATCAAGCGTTCCCCACACACGTGGGGATGAACCGTTCCCCCTGTTGGGTTTCCATCTTGATCGAGAGCGTTCCCCACACACGTGGGGATGAACCGTGCTCCTGGCCAAAGGCGCTGTCATGCCCAAAGCGTTCCCCACACACGTGGGGATGAACCTCAAGCGCGCAGATGAACTTATAGATGTATATGGCGTTCCCCACACACGTGGGGATGAACCGGCACCCGGCACATCAACCTGCACATCAACTCCGCGTTCCCCACACACGTGGGGATGAACCGTTCGAGCGGGACGAACACGGGCAGGTCGTGGAGCGTTCCCCACACACGTGGGGATGAACCGACCCGTGACGCCGCCATTGACGGCATCCTGCTGCGTTCCCCACACACGTGGGGATGAACCGGCGTTGACTCCCGTCCGCGTGGTCGGCCCGGAGCGTTCCCCACACACGTGGGGATGAACCGTTCGAGAGGGACGAACACGGGCAGGTCGTGGAGCGTTCCCCACACACGTGGGGATGAACCGCGCCGTCATGGCCGCTGGCGCAAACTACGCGGGCGTTCCCCACACACGTGGGGATGAACCGAAATCATCGCCGAAACAACGCGCCTGATGAACGCGTTCCCCACACACGTGGGGATGAACCGACATTATCAAGGTGGGAGTTGATTCAGTAGGTGCGTTCCCCACACACGTGGGGATGAACCGCCCTTGGGCCTTGAGGTCGTCATCCAGGGTCAGCGTTCCCCACACACGTGGGGATGAACCGACCCCGGAGCAGATCGACGATTTGTTCAGGGCGCGTTCCCCACACACGTGGGGATGAACCGGAGGCGTTGGAGAGGGTCAGGGGTCAGAATCTTAACAAAGAGGGGTACCACGAGTTGTACGAAAAAACGTACAACTGCAACTGGCCGCGGATGATGGCAAGTCATACGCCACCGACTGCGCCAACACAGAAACCGTATTCCGCATCATCCAAACTATCCCATCACCCAAGGCCGAACATGGAACGGCTGTACACCGTCTGCTACGATGTCCGAGATCAGCGTCGCTGGCGCAACTCTACAAGGCTATGCAAAATCTGGCACGAGACACGAACCGTTTTCCGGGGCATTTCTGCCCCGGCCTCATTGAAGCTTGGCCACCATCGAATCCAACCCCGACAACTTTCTGCGCGAGATGCGGGGTTATACAAGAAATCAGTAATGATATCTGGCCTGGAGAAAATCGATCCGTTCATCCCGGACCAGATAAACGAGGCGGTGTTCCTGGGTGATGCGTCGGGACCAAATGCCGGGGGCGAGGTGTTTGAGGGGTTCGGGTTTTCCGATGCCTTGGAACGGGTCGCGGAGGATCACTTCCACGAGATCCAGGATGCGCAGGGCGGTCTTGCGCTCCGTTTTGACCCAGTGGCGCAGGTCTTCCCGAAATTCCGGCTGGAATACGGCGGTGCGCGGCCTACTCCGCAAGGCCGACCTCGACCTTCAGTTGCTGGAGCGTTCCGGTCTCGCCTTCATCTTCCAAGGCGCGGTTCAAAGCCGTGAGCAAGCGTCTGGCATTTTTGGGAGAACGCAGCAAGTGGGCTGTTTCCATCAGGCTGGACAACTCGTCCGCGGCGACCAAGGCGACACTTTGTTCATTGCGGCGGGTAATGATGACGACTTCACGGTCATCGACAACCGCGTCGCAGAGGGTGCTGAAATTGGCCCTGGCATTGGTGTAGGTGGTTTGCAGCATGGCTGGCCTCCTGTTTGTGTTGTACAGGAAACCTGTACAACCCCCTGCAGACCCCGTCAATAAAACCTCAGCCTCCCCATTGCCGCGAGCGCTCTTGTCGGGTTGGCTCCGACACGACCCTTCAACCACGGCTCGATGACGCCGCGGTGATAATCTGAATAACTACGGATTTTCCGGGACACAGCGGATCAATTCCAGGCGCGACCGCTGCATGGGGTCGTCGAAATCCGGGCCTTTCATGGTTCGGACGTCTCGCTTGTCCCGGCCGACGACCTTGCCCAGGGCGTGGAAGGCCAGGTGTTGTCGGACCACCTGCAGGACGTCCCAGGCCACCCTTGCGTTGTCGTGGACCAGTTGGCTGTTGATTCCGTAGTAGGCGTCGCCCCGCAGTTCGGGGAAGAAGATTTCCCTGAAGCGTTGGTCAAAGGCCTGGGCCGCCTGGGCGGCGTCCTCGGGACAGCCCAGGTAACCGGCCACGGCCCAACCCTGCCCGATGGCCAGCCTAGCGTAGAGTTCACAGGCTGTCCGCAGGCTGGACAGTTCGGCGGTGGAAAACGTTGCC
The DNA here is from genome assembly GCF_000519265.1 of Desulfonatronum lacustre DSM 10312. NCBI lineage: Bacteria > Pseudomonadati > Thermodesulfobacteriota > Desulfovibrionia > Desulfovibrionales > Desulfonatronaceae > Desulfonatronum > Desulfonatronum lacustre. Next base: position 386,499 of record NZ_KI912608.1, on the reverse strand, counting down.
GAGGCCCGGTTTTCGGCGTCAACGGGCGCGGCCTGGATTTTTTCGAGGCAGGTCGCGAGGTCTTCGATTTCCTCGACGCTCGCCGGTGCGGAAGCGGTTGCCTGAACCAAGCGGGCGAAGGCTTCCCGCAAGGCCAGGCACGCTGGATCTTCCGGCTTGCGGTCGAAGCGCTCGGCCATCCTGCTTTCGCCCTCGACGTCGCCGCCATATTGCGACGCGAACATTTCACAAACAAAATCAATCTTGAGGCCACACAGCCCCAGCCCCAGAGTCAGCGCGGCGCGCATCACCCCGGCATGCTCCGTTGAAAATCCGACCAGCCACGTTCTTTCCATAATCACATCCATCCGCGTATCAAAAAAGTGATTCTTCAACAGTCCGCTCAAAAACCTCAAGTGCAAGGAGCAAAAAAAGCTCAAGGTCGAAGCGTATGTCCTGATACGTGAGAGTTTGAACTTTTTTTAGCAACGCGGCAATTGGGAGTTTTTCAGCGGACTGTTACTCCCCGAGTCCTTGCTCCCCCTGCAACTCCATCCTGGCGGTGAGATAGCCCAGAATGTCCTTCAGGGAGATGATCCCCACCAGGCTTTGCCCTTCCATGACCATCATCCGGCTCAGGCCCGCGGCGTTCATCTTCTGGAGCACGTCCACCACGTCCTCTTCCGGGGCTACGGTGTTGACCAGGGAGCAGCGATTCATGACTTCCCGGACCTGGGTGGTCGGCCATTTTTCCCGGGACACCTCCCCGACCTGCCGGGTGGTGATGCATCCGTGGACGCCGTGTTGGTCCCGGACAGGGTAGAACTTGTGATGATAACGATACACGTAGTCCTCCACCAACTCCTGCAAGGTGATGGCGCCGGTAACGGTCAGCGGCGGCTTCATCAAGGCCCGGACCCGCTCTCCGGCCAGGGCCTGCTTCACAGCCATGCGCTGATAGGAATTCCGGGCCGCGAAGCGGATGAAAAAGCCGATCAGGCAGTACCACAAGCCGCCGACCAGGTTGCCGGTAAGCACGTTCAGCAGACCGAGCCCGATCAGGACCAGGCCGAAGGTCATGCCGAAGTTGGTCGCGACCCGGGTGGCCCAGAGTTGATCCTTCTTGAACTTCCAGAGCGCGGCCCGCAGAATCCGGCCCCCGTCCATGGGAAAGGCCGGGATCAGGTTGAAAATCGCCAGAATCAGATTGACCAGGGCCAGGTACATGAACACGCTGTTCAGGGCCTCGCCCATGCCGAAGCGGATGCCGGAGTCGTAAATCAGATAAAAACTCAGGGCCAAAAACAGGCTGGCCAAGGGGCCGGCGATGGCGATCCAGAACTCGCTTTGCGGGGTCTTGGGCTCCTGGCTCATCTCGGCCACGCCGCCGAAAATGAACAGGGTGATGCCCCGGACCTCGACCCCAAATTTCCGGGCCACCCAGGAATGCCAGAATTCATGAAACAGGACGGAGAAAAACAGGCCAAAAGCGCCGATCAGCGCCAATTTCCAGTAATCCAGCGGTTCCAGGCCCTCCAGCACGTGCGGAAAAAAGCCCACGGCCAGGGACCAGGTCACCAGCACCGCGATGACGATCCAGCTCGGGTCCACCTTGAATTCAAAGCCGAACGCCTCAAACAGCTTGAAACTCTTTCCAAACATGCGGTCCTCCTCCCTTTCAGAGCCCGCGGCCTCGAAAGCGTAGGAGCACGGCGCGCCGTATCCCTACAAACCGCGCACCCCGGTCCTTCCGGGCCGTTAGGCCGTTTCTCCGAATTCTTCCAGCAGAACTTCCCGAAGCCGATCGAATTCCTTCCATAACTCGGGCATCAATTCGCCGGGCCGTCCAAGATCGCCCCGGGTCGCGGCGTCTTCGACTTCCTTGGCCACCCCCCCCAAGGCCAGGCACCCGGAGTTCAAGGCGATGCCTTTGACCGTGTGGGCGATTTCCCGGACCGTGGTCGAATTTTTGTCGCCAAGAGCCGTCTCCAGTTCATCCAGGTGCCGAGGCACATCCGTAAGAAGCAATGCCGCCAGCTGCCTGGCGACCTGCTCATCGTCGCCGATGCGCTCCATGAGGTTCGCCCTGTCGAACACCGGAACGGACGCCGAGCGGTCCGTCTGAACAGCGCCGAAGTCCTCCAAAACGCCCGGATCGTCTGAATCAGCGTCTGGCGGCGCGGTATCCGGCACAGGCGTCGATGCCCGGCCCGACGTTTCGTCGTCATCGCGCTTCAGCCACTTGCGCAGCATCTGGAGCAGATCCACCGGCTGCAACGGCTTGCTCAGGTAGTCGTTCATCCCGGCCTGAAGGCATCGTTCCCGATCTCCCTGCATCGCGTGGGCGGTCAGGGCGATGATCGGGATTCTCGTCTCCTGAGATTCTGGAATGCTGGAATGCTGGAATGCAGTATTGCGAGAGGATAGGGGAGTATTGTCCAAGACGGGTTGTTGCGCTGACTGCTCTGTAGAGGCTGAAGTATCAGCGCCTCTTCCCGACTTCTCAATTCCGGCATCCTCGTATTCCAGCATTCCAGCATCTCTTTCCGTCTCCCGACGACGGATCTCCCGCGCGGCCTCCAGCCCGTCCATGACCGGCATCTGGACATCCATGAGCACCAGGTCATAGCTCCGGCTCTCCAGGGTTTCGAGCACTTCCCGACCGTTGGCGACGACGTCCGGCTTGTATCCGAGCCGTTCCAGGATCTTCACGGCGACCATCTGATTGACCGGATTGTCCTCGGCCAAGAGGATTCGCGCCCGTCGCCGACGATCCGTCTCCATGGCCAGCCCGGCTTCGGGATCAAAGGGCCGGGCAGGCTGGAGCGGGCGTCCCGATTCAGGGCCGGTGAGCACCGTCTGCAGGCAGTCGAAAAGCTGCGACTGCCTGACCGGCTTGTGCAGGTACGCGGCAAAGCCGATCTCATCCATGCGCCGAGCGTCGCCATAGACCCCCAACGAGGTCAGCATGATCAGCACGGTGTCGCGCAGGTCCGGGTCCGCCTTGATGGCCATGCCCAGGTTCGCGCCGTCCATTTTCGGCATCTGCATGTCCAGCAGGGCGACCCGAAACGGATCGCCCCCGGCGTGAGCCTGGCGCAAGGCCGCCAACGCCTCTTCCGCCCCCTCGGCCTCATCGCAGCGCAACCCCCACCGGCTGAGCTGCTCCCGAAACACCAGCCGGTTGGTCGCGTTGTCGTCCACGATCAGTGCCCGAACATCCCGCATGTCGCCGAACAAGGACGGTTGAGCCGCGTCGGCCTCCCGCTCCTGCCGACCCAAGGCCGCCGTAAACCGGAACGTGGAGCCCTGGCCTTCCGTGCTCTCAACGCCCAGGCTGCCGCCCATCATCTCCACCAGCCGCTTGGAGATGGTCAGCCCCAGGCCGGTCCCGCCGAAATTGCGGGAAACCGAGGCGTCCACCTGATGAAAAGGATCAAAAATCTCGGCGAGTTTTTCTTCTGGAATACCGATGCCCGTGTCCCGCACCGTAAACCGGATCAGGACGCCGTCTTCCGTGGTCCGCTCCAGGGCGACTTCGGTCACCACTTCGCCGGCGGCGGTGAATTTGATGGCGTTGCCGCACAGGTTCAACAGAACCTGCCGCAGTCGGCCGGGATCGCCGCGCAGCAGGGTGGGCGTCTCGGCGTCGATCCGCAAGACCAGTTCCAAACCCTTTTCGTGCGCCTTGTGGGCCAGGACCTGGATCGTATCCTCCACCGCGGCCCGCAGATCGAAATCCACCTCTTCCAGGTCCAGCCTGTCCGCCTCGATCTTGGAAAAGTCCAGAATGTCGTTGATCAGCGACAACAGGCTTTCGCCGCTGGTCCGGATGATCTCCGCGTAGCCGCGTTGCTCCTCCGTGAGATTCATGTCCAGGAGCAGGCCGGTCATGCCGATCACGCCGTTCATGGGCGTCCTGATCTCGTGGCTCATGTTCGCCAGAAACTGACTCTTGGCCACGTTGGCCGCCTGCGCCGCCATGGCCATGCGTTTGGCCTGCCCCATGGCCTCCTCGAGCCGCGCATTGGCCTGCTGCAACGCTTCCTCGATCTTGCGCCGGTCCGTGACGTCCAGGGAGTATTCAATCACCTGGACCACCTCTCCGGCCTCGTTGAAGATCGGGTAGGCGTGGACGTCGACGATGCGCTTGACGCCTTGCTGGTCGCGATGGGTATGTTCAACGATCGTCGGCTTCCCGGTTTGCTTGACGATCCGCATCGGACATTGCTCCTCCAGGCCGTGGCAGGGATGATCCACCTGGTGGGTCAAGCGATGACAGGTCAGTCCCTCCGGCGGCATGCCGTCGGGCAGCGCGGCCCGGTTGGCCAGTTCGATGGCGTAGGTCTCCGCGTTGATGACGTAAAAGGGATAACTCAGGGAATTGATGATCGTGTGCAGGAAGCGGGCCTGGGCGTCCAGGGCCAGAACGGCCTGTTTGCGCCGTCTCAGGACATGGACGAGGACGGCGATGATGCCCAGAAGGGCGCAAATGCCCAATCCCAGGGACCAGAAGAAATGCTTCGTCCGCCGCTCCATGGCCGCAGCCAGTTCGGCCCTGTCGGTGACGTCCTGGATGATGGAGAACAGGACCGTGGCGTCGCCGAACTTGATGGGCCAGGAGGTCACCTCCACCATCCGGATCCGGCCGTCGGCCAGGCGATGCTCGAAGACGAAGTAGTTGCGGTCCTGCCGGGCCGCTGCCTCCCGCTCCTGGCGGACTTCCTCGGGAGATGAGGCGTTGATGTCCTGGATGGTCATGGTCCGGAGCAGGGCGCGTGGATACCCGTAGAAATCCGCAGCCGCCCGGTTGGCGTCGATGATCACCCCGGACTCCGGCTCGATCAGCAGCATGACCGAACCGTGCCGGTCGAACATTTCATAGCCGAAAGTGCGCGGCGAGCCCTGTTCCGCCCGAGCGACGCCCGCGCTTCCAGGAGTGCCCCCCAAAAACAGGCTCAGGGCGAGTCCCAGCCAGACAAGCCCCTTGGCGAGGCCTTTCACGCCTCCGCGAATCGGATCAAAAACCGCGATCCCTCGCGGCACGGTGCATCTCCCACCCATCATCCCCCCCGCCTCCACCGGCTGATAAAAGATATCGTCGCACTCGAATGCCTACCGCGACGGTCTGCAAATGACAACCAGCCCAGACCCGCCGACCAGGGCAATTTTGTTCTCGAACCACGGGCACTCTGGATCGGTATCGAAATCGAAATCGTGATCGAAATCGATTTCCGGCAACATTCCGATTTCGACAGCGATTTCGATGATTGCCGGCCCACCCTTGGAGGTTCCCCTTGCCCCCCCTGCAATCTACCACTCCGAAATTATGGATATTTGCCAGAGAACAAAATGGCCCAGGCCCGCCGGCCCGGATACAAGCCGCCCCGAACGTTCCGATTCTGGAGACGAAAACAAAAAGGCCCCGGATCACTCCGGGGCCTTTTGGTTCAGAATTCGCGACGGAATCTATCGAGCCCGGCTCTCAGCCCCAGCTCGGGACCGGCCCCGGGACTGGCCCTGGGACTGGCCCTGAGACATCCCTCGCGACGTACCGGACCGACCGTGAAACGATCGGCCTTGGCGGGAACGGTCGCCGTCCCGGTCCCGTTCCGGCTCCACGCTGCCGGGTGCGGCGTAGTCGAAGCCTTCCACGGTTCGTCGTTCAATCTTGCCGCCGAACTTGCGCTCAATGGCCCGGACCTGCTCGTCGTCCTCACGGGTGACCAGGGACAGGGCCTCCCCGGTGCGCTCGGCCCGACCGGTGCGGCCGATGCGATGGGTGTAGCTCTCGGTGGTGTCCGGCATGTCGAAGTTGATCACGTGGGAAATCCGTTCGCAGTCGATGCCCCGTGATGCGATGTCCGTGGCCACCATGATCGTGTACTTGCCGGTGCGCAGGCCGATCATGGCCTCCTGGCGCCGGTTCTGGGACATGTTGCCCTGCAGGAACGTGGCGGCCCAGCCCTTGCCTTCCAGCTTTCTGGCCAGGGACTTGGCCCGGTGCTTGGTCCGGGTAAAGACCAGCATGGTTTCGTGGTCCGTGGACCGCAGCAGTTCTTCCAGCAGCCCGGCCTTGAGATGGCCCGGAACGGGATAAAACGCATGGGAGATGGACGCCTTGCGATCCGTGATCTCGGCCTTCACCTCCACCGGATCGCGCAGATACTCACGGGTCAACTTCCGGATCTCGTCGGGCATGGTCGCGGAAAAAAGCATGGTCTGGCGCTTGCCGGGCAACCGGGAAACGATGCGCCGAATGTCCGGAGCAAAGCCCATGTCCAGCATCCGATCCGCCTCGTCCAGAACCAGGGTGTCCACCTTGGACAGATCCACCAGCTTCTGGTTCATCAGGTCCAGCAAACGACCAGGGCACGCCGTGACGATGGTCGCCCGGCTCAGACTCTTGACCTGGGGGTTCTGGTTCACTCCGCCGAAGACCGCGGCGCAGCGCATCCCGGTTTCAGCGCCCAATTCCACGAAGTTTTCGTGGATCTGCACGGCCAGTTCCCTGGTCGGGGCCAGGACCAAAACCCGGACCGGTCCCTGTTTGGGAACATCCAGAGCGAGCAGTTTCTGTAAAATAGGCAAGGCAAAAGCAGCGGTCTTGCCCGTGCCGGTCTGGGCCAAACCGAGAACGTCCCGCCCTTCCAGCAACGGCGGAATGGCCTGGATCTGGATGGGGGTCGGGACCTGGTATCCGGCGCGAGAAACGCCGACCATGATGCGCTTATCCAGCGCAAAGGCTTCAAAATTCACAATAACTCCAAAATAAAAGAGATGAAAATCCGCAAAACGGCGTGATACGGACTGCGTGCCGAAACTTCGGCGAGGTAGGGGAAAGCTCTGGGCTCGAGAATTCGTTCGGGCTGGACTCTGACCGGCGAGAGGGGGCCGATGGAGGCGACGAAAGAAGGGGCTCAATTCCAATCACGCAAGAGCAAGGCCGGACAATATCCACTTTCCGGGGAAAGTAAAGCGGCACGGCTGTAAGCGTTGCGCCAACTCGACGCATTCGAATCGTGAAACCGAGGCAATCCGCTCCCCTTGCCCGGCCCGCGCTCCTTTTGTAAGGAAGCACAGGCGGAACCCTTTTCGGTCCAACCAAAAACCGCTCACTCCCGACCCCGACACCCCGCGACAAACCATTTTAAATAGAGAACGTGCTATCACCATGTCAAAAACCGTCTCCCACAAACTGAACCTGCGCAACCTGCACGCCGAGGACTACGCCGATGTCCGGGCCATGATGCAGCGGGTCTACCGAACCGTGGACACTCCCTGGGAAAAGTCCCAGATTGAAGCCATGATCCACCGGTTTCCCGAAGGACAGATCTGCATCGAGGACAAGGGCCGGGCCGTGGCCGTGGCCCTGACCATGATGATCGACTACGCGGACTATGTCGGCAAGCACACCTACATGCAGGTGGTGGGCGACGGAACCCTGTCCAACCACGAACCCGAGGGGGACTACCTCTACGGCATCGAGATCATCGTCGATCCCGAATACCAGGGCATGCGCCTGGGCCGCAGGCTGTACGACGCCCGCAAAGAGCTCTGCGAAAAGCTGAATCTGCGCGGGATCATCGTCGGCGGGCGGATTCCGGGATATCGCAAGTTCAAGGACGAAATCTCCCCGCAGGAATACATCAACCGGGTCAAGCGCAAGGAAATCTACGACTCGGTGCTTTCTTTCCAGCTCTCCAACGACTTCCACATCAAGCGGCTGCTCAAGAACTACTACCCTACGGATCACCAGTCCGAGGGCAATGCGGTGCTCCTGGAATGGAACAACATCTACTACGAGGCCAAGACCCGACTGATCGGCGGACGCAAGACCGTGGTCCGGCTGGGCGCGGTCCAATGGCAGATGCGCCGCTTCGCGTCCTTCGACGATTTCCAACAGCAGGTGGAGTTCTTCGTGGACACGGTTTCGGACTACGGCACGGATCTGGTCCTGTTTCCGGAACTGTTCAACGCCCCGCTGATCGCCCAGTACGAGGACGAGAGTCCGCCCGAGGCCATGCGTCGGCTGGGCGAGTACACCGAGGTGCTGCGCGAGGAGCTGATGCGCCTGGCCCTGGCCTACAACATCAACATCGTCAGCGGCTCGGTGCCGGAGTACCGGGACCACAAACTGTACAACGTCTCCTTTCTCTGCCGCCGGGACGGAACCTGGGACGCCCAGTACAAGCTGCACATCACGCCCGAGGAAAATCGCTCCTGGGGCCTGACCGGGGGCGAGGCGCTGAAGACCTTTGATACGGACATCGGCCGGATCGGCATCCTGATCTGCTACGACATCGAATTCCCGGAGCTGGCCCGGCTGCTGGTGGAGCGCGGCGCGAACATCCTCCTGGTTCCCTTCTGGACGGACACCAAGAACGCCTATCTGCGGGTGCGCCTTTGCGCCCAGGCCCGAGCCATCGAGAACGAATGCTACGTGGTCATCTCCGGCAGCGTGGGCAACATTCCCAAGGTGGAAACCATGGGCATCCAGTACTCCCAGTCCGCCATCTTCACCCCCTCGGACTTCGCCTTTCCCCACGACGCCATTGCCGCGGAAACCACCCCGAACACGGAAACCACTCTGATCACGGATGTGGACCTGGACCTGCTCAAGGAACTGCGCCGCCAGGGCAGCGTGCGAAACATGAAGAGCCGACGGCGGGACCTGTACCGGCTGAAGTGGATCGGGCATTGAACCACGATCCGCGACAATTCCGATGAAAATCCTGATCCTGGCTGAAAAGCCCTCGGCCGGGCGGGATTTGGCCCGGGTGCTCAAAATCGCCCCGGCCAAGGCCCGTTCCGCGGCCTTTCTGGAGGACGACCGCTACGTGGTGTCCTGGATGATCGGCCATCTGCTGGGCTACGCCTTTCCCGGCGAGCAGAACCCGGCCTGGCTGAAATGGTCCTTCGCCACGCTGCCCATGTTTCCGGAGCGCTTCCTGCTCAAGGAATTGCCGAACACCGCCCGGCAGGTTGAAATCCTGCGCGGCCTACTGGCCCGGGAGGACGTGGGCGAAATCATCGTGGCCACGGACGCGGGCCGGGAAGGCGAGCTGATCTTTCGCCACCTCTACGATTACCTGGGGTGCGCCAAACCTTTCCGCCGCTTGTGGATTCTGGACAATACCGACGCCGGGATCCGCAAGGCCTTCGCCGAACTGCAACCCGGGGGGCGCTTCGACAACCTGGCCGCCTCGGCCCGGGCCCGCTCGGAGTCCGACTGGCTGGTGGGCATGAACTTTTCCCGGGCCTACACCATCAAGGGCGGGGACAAATTCAGCATCGGCCGGGTCCAGACCCCGGTCCTGGCCCTGTTGGTCCATCGGCGCAAGGCCATTGACGCCTTTGTCTCCGAGCCCTTCTTTACCTGCACGGCTACGCTCTCTTCCCCGCGGTTTCCCCAGGGCGAGCCCTTTCCGGCCCAGGTCCTGGCCCCGCCGGACTTTGCCGCGGACCGGTTCAAGACCAAACGGGACGCCCAGGACCAGGCCGACAAGGTGAACGGCCTGGACGGAGTGGTCGCGACCCTGGAGCAGAAGGACGTGACCATCGCCGCGCCCCTGCTCTACGACCTGACCGCGCTGCAGAAAGAGGCCAACGCCAAGTACGGCTTTTCGGCCAAACAGACCCTGGACATGGCCCAGAAGCTCTACGAAGCGGAAAAGGTGATCACCTACCCGCGTACGGACAGCCGGTACATCACCCAGGAAATCTTCAAGGAAATGCCCCAGCGCCTGGCCGCCCTGCCCAAAGGCTACAAGCCCCTGACCGACCTGGCCCTGGAGCGCCTGAAGTCCGGAGCATCCTTTGCCTGCGTCAACGACGCCAAGGTCACGGACCACTACGCCATTCTGCCCACGGGCAAGACGCCCTCCTCGGGCATGGATCAACGCCTGAAACAGATCTACGACCTGGTGGCCCGACGGCTCATCGCCGCATTTCTGCCCGCAGCCGGGGTCCGCAACACGAAAATGCTTCTGGACGTGGATGGGCAAAAGCTCCAGGCCGCTGGCAAGGTCTTCCTGGATTCCGGCTGGCTGGTGGCCGAGCCCTGGCGCAAGGGCGACGACGTGGTCCTCCCGGCCCTGGAGCAAGGCAGCCCAATCCATGTGGACGCCACCGAGGTCAAGGCCAGCAAGACCAAGCCCCCATCCCATTTCACGGAAAAGACCCTCCTGGCGGCCATGGAGCGAGGGGATTTCGATACTTCAGGCTCGCAAGCGGGCGACAACCCGACAAGTGCGGAAAACGGCGCCGAGCCGGGATCTGATCGCGAAACCGCGCTGAACTCCCTCATGGGCCTGGAGGACCAATCCCGTCCCGCCCCGGCCGTGGGCATCGGCCGACCCTCCACCCGGGCCGCGATCATCGAACTGCTGGTGGAGCGCGGCTACGTCCGCCGGGACAAGAAGCGCCTCATCGCCACGGACACCGGGATCACCCTGATCGACTTCGTGGAATCCACCGTCCCCCATCTCACCTCGGCCAAGATCACCCATGTCTGGGAAAAAGCCCTGGAGGACATCGCCCAGGGCCGGGACGATCCCCGGGAATTCATCGCCCGAATCAAACAGTTCACCTCCGAAGGCATCAAGATCATGTCCCGCCAACCCAATCGCCCTCGCGTCCCTCGGCCGGACGGTCCACGGGAGACGGGCCCATAGGGACAGAAGGCCGGAACAACCGGCCCAGCCCTTGAATCTCCCCCCGCACTCCTCTCGCCGATCAACCCCTCCCCGTAACCGACCTGCTTCACCGCCCTCCCAATCCATGGCCCAAATCCCTTGCCATGGTCTTGCGCATTCATTACACACCTTTCAAAAATGGCAAGTCGTCATTTCCGACCGCGAAAAGAATTCGTTTTTACGTCCTCTCAGGCTAGTATCCACGCGGATTAAAGTTCGTCGAGCATGCCTGAGGCGACTTGGTCTTGTACTCTGAAAATGCGGTAGTGCGTGTTTTTTTTGGTTGTGGAGCGTTGACAGATGGCCGCTTTGCCATTTATTCGTCTCCCTGAAGCTACATTTTTGTATCATCAATAAAAAATTGGTTGTCATTTTAGAGCAAATTGAAAAAAATTGTCATTTTTTTGAACCCAGGTCCGCATCCGGACCGCGATCCGGATGCCCATCTCTCCCCCTCTTGCCCCACGAGTAGAATCCATGTGCCGATTGTTCTCCCTGACCAGCTCCGTCCCCATTTCTCCGATGCGGGCCATCGAGGCGCTGGACGTGATGAAGGAAGGTCATGACGGTTCGGGAATCGGTCTGTTTCTGACCGACCTGGCCGGTCCCTTCCAGGACTGCAAGCACCTGCCCATCCTTTCCGGCATCTTCACCCATGCCGGTGTGCAAAGGATGGAAGAATTCATGTCCAGCCAGGGCTTCACGCCCAAATACCGGCTGACCCTGGAAGCCAAAGAGACCCCGCCTCCGGGCACCCCGAAACGGGATATCTATCTGTCCCAGGTCTTTGAACCGCCGTCGGCCTGGGCCGATCTGGCCCCGGCCGTGCGCGAACAGGAACTGACCAAGACCCGCCTAGCTTTGCGCCACATGGGCCAGGCCGAGGAAGACATCGTTGTCTTCAGCTTCTGGCCGGACGTGCTGATGATCAAGGAGGTCGGCGATCCCATGGAGATCGGGGCCTATCTGGGGCTGGACCGGGAAGAGGTGTATGCAGGGCGGATTCTGGCCCAGGGTCGGCAGAACACCAACTACGGGATCAATCTCTACGCCTGCCACCCCTTTTTCATCCAGGGCGTCTCCACCATGACCAACGGAGAGAACACGGCCTTCGTGCCCATCAAGGAGTACCTGGGCAGCCAGGGCGTGCCGGGATATGAAGGATACCAGTCCGATTCCGAGGTGTTCACCCATATCCTGCACTTCACCCTGAAAGGTCTCGGACTGAGCCTGGAAGCCTACAAGCACGTGATCACCCCGCTCCAGGATGACGACCTGGAAGCCCATCCGGACCGGGACTTTCTGCACACCATGAAACAGGCCTGCCGCCGACTGATCATCGACGGCCCGAACTGCGTGATCGGCTGTTTGCCGGACAAGACCATGTTCATGGTCCAGGACCGCAAGAAATTACGGCCCGGAATCGTCGGCGGACGGCCCGGACTGTACGCCTTTTCCTCCGAGGCCTGCGGCCTGGACGCGGCCATTCCGGATCGCGACAAGTCCAAGGATTTTCAACCCATGCACCTTGACACGGCCATTGTTTCGCCGGACTGTCAGGAGGTACGAATATGCCGGCAAACACAGCCGTTACCCCGTCAACACTAAGCCAGCGGGATCTGCCCTGGCAGATCGACTGGGACATCCAGACCTGCACCCTGTGCGGGCGGTGTACCGCGGTCTGCCCGGTGAACGCCATCGAGTTCGGGACGTTCCGCAAGCGGACCATCTTCACCCCGCCCCTGGGCCTGCTGGACAAGCGGACGCCTGACAAGCCCTCTGGTCAGCAGGACAAGCCCTCGTCCACCTCCAATATCTACTACGGCATCCGCCAGCGCACGGACCCGGCCTATGCCTGCATCGGCTGCGCCATGTGCAACATGGTCTGCCCGAACAACGCCATCAAGCCCCACAAGTCCGAATCCACGGACCTGCTCCGCTTCCACCGCGACCGGGGGGGGCAGCCCAGAACCCGGGGCGGTCGGCGCAATGCCGGGGACAGCGTTCTGGATCAGATCAAGTTCATGCGCATTTCCATGCTCACCGACCCGGCCCTGGATGCCGGCCGCCACGAGTTCGAGCTGCGTACCCTGATCGGACGCATCCTGCCCCCGGCCGAGGCCCTCAAGACCCGGCGGGAGAATGGCTGGATGCCGCCGGTACGGGAAATCTATCCGCTGATGATCGGCTCCATGAGCTTTGGCGCGCTCTCCCCGAACATGTGGGAGGGGTTGCAGATGGGCGTGGCCTACCTGAACGAGGAACTGGGCATGCCCGTGCGGATGTGTACGGGAGAGGGCGGCTGTCCGCCCCGGCTGCTCCGCTCCCGGTTCTTGAAGTACGTGATTTTGCAGATCGCCAGCGGCTACTTCGGCTGGGACGAGATCGTTCACGCCATCCCGCACATGAAGGAAGACCCCTGCGCCGTGGAGATCAAGTACGGCCAGGGCGCCAAGCCCGGCGACGGCGGCCTGCTCCAGTGGCACAAGGTCAACCAGCTCATCGCCGCCATCCGCGGCGTACCGCCGGGGGTCAGCCTACCCAGCCCGCCCACCCACCAGACCAAGTACTCCATTGAGGAGGCCGTGGCCAAGATGATCCAGTCCATGAGCATGGCCTGGGGCTTCCGGGTGCCGGTCTATCCGAAGATCTCGGCCTCCAGCACGTCCCTGGCCGTACTGAACAACCTGACCCGCAATCCCTACGCCGCCGGGCTGGCCATCGACGGCGAGGACGGCGGTACCGGGGCGGCCTACAACGTGTCCATGAACCACATGGGCCACCCCATCGCCTCCAATCTGCGGGACTGCTATCTGAACCTGGTCAAGCTGGGCAAACAGAACGAACTGCCGATCATCGCCGGCGGCGGCACGGGCAAGAACGGCAACCTGGCGGCCAATGCCGCGGCCCTGATCATGCTCGGGGCCAGCGCGGTCCAGATCGGCAAGTACATCATGCAGGCCGCGGCCGGCTGCCTGGGCTCCGAGGGCGACCGCTGCAACATCTGCAACATCGGCCGCTGCCCCAAGGGCATCACCTCCCAAGACCCGCGCCTGTATCGGCGGCTGGACCCGGAGCAGGTGGCCGAGCGGGTGGTGGACGTGTACGTGGGCTTTGACACGGAGCTGAAGAAAATCGTCGCCCCCCTGGGCCGCTCCACCTCCCTGCCCATCGGCATGTCCGACGCCCTGGGCATCGCGGACCGGGCCGCGGCGGAGCGATTGCAGATCAAGTACGTGGTTTAGTGATGCCGCCTTTACCTGGCTTTTATCGAAATCCAAATCGAAATCGCAATCGAAATCGAAAAATATGGCCATCGGACACGAAAAACTCGACGTATATTCGCCTCTCGATAAGCTATGTGGCATGGGGATTCGAGAAGGCCGCCAATCTGAGCGGAATCTACCGGACAGCGCGCGATCAATGGCTTCGAGCCAGCCAATCCATACCGCTGAATATTGCCGAAGGAAACGGCAAGACGGCTGAGGCCGACCGCAGGCGATACTTTGAAATCGCCCGCGGATCAGCCCTGGAATGCGCAGCGATCCAGGATGTTCTGGTGATCGGGAAAGCGCTTGCTGATAGCGAAAGCCGTGCACGGAAGGTTGAGCTGGACCGCATGGCCCAAATGCTCAGTGGATTAGGCGGAAGAGGGTATTGCGTAAAGGAAGACCTGGCGGGCCATGGATATGATGAAGTCGATTTCGATTTCGATCACGATTTCGATGGCGATTCCAGAGAAAACAAACCTGAAGAGGCAGAGCAATGAGCAAGGCAAAAACAGTTCACATCGCCGGCAAGGACGAAGCTGGGCGGGTGTCTTCCCGGATTCTGGAAGAGCGCATCCAGGAGGCGGTGCGCGGCGGGGCGTGCAATCTGGATATCGCCGCTTTCGGCCAACACGGCATCGGCGGACGGATCTTTCAGCCCCAGGACAAGCCGGTCACCGTTCAGATCACCGGCTCTCCGGGGCAACGCACCGGCTCCATGGGCTCGCCGGGTACGACCATCGAGATTCACGGTCCGGCCTCGGACGACATCGGTTGGCTCAATGCCGGGGCGGAAATTGTGGTCCACGGCTACGCCACCAACGGGGCCTGCAACGCCATGGCCCAGGGCAAGGTCTGGGTGGCCGGGAACATCGGTTCCCGGGGCATGACCATGACCAAGTACAATCCCCGGTTCGCCCATCCGGAACTCTGGGTCCTGGGCTCGGCCGGGGACTATTTCGCCGAATTCATGGCCGGCGGCGTCGCGGTGATCTGCGGCCATGAGGCCCAGGACCCGCGCAACGTCCTGGGCTACCGGCCCTGTGTGGGCATGGTCGGGGGCAAAATATTCTTTCGCGGCCCGATCCACGGCTACAGCCAGGCCGACGCCAAGCTGATCCCCATTTCCGACGAGGAATGGACTTGGCTGACCGAAAATATGGAACTGTTCCTGGGCAGAATCAAACGCAAACGGTTGCTCAAAAAGCTCACGGTGCGCGAAGAATGGCAGTGCATCGCCGCGCGCACGCCCATGGAAAAGGTCGGGGCCAAGCGCCGCTCCATGGCCCAGTTTCATCGCGACGTCTGGGACAAGGAACTGGGCCGGGGCGGAATGATCGGCGACCTGACCGACCTGGACCGGAGTCCCGTCCCGCTGATCACCACCGGGGATCTGCGCCGCTACGTTC
Organism: Desulfonatronum lacustre DSM 10312; assembly: GCF_000519265.1. Lineage (NCBI taxonomy): Bacteria > Pseudomonadati > Thermodesulfobacteriota > Desulfovibrionia > Desulfovibrionales > Desulfonatronaceae > Desulfonatronum > Desulfonatronum lacustre. The sequence goes on along the minus strand of NZ_KI912608.1, from coordinate 371,145 downwards.
CGGTCTGGGAGCACCGCAAGTACCTGGCCCCCTGCCAGTCCGCCTGCCCCACGGGCATGCCGGTCCAGGAGCGCTGGCGGCTGATCCGCGAGGGCAAGGTGGACGAGGCCGTGGACGTGGCCCTGGCCTTCACCCCTTTTCCGGCCTCCATCTGCGGCTATCTCTGTCCCCACCTGTGCATGCAGGGCTGCACCAAGGGCGTGGCCGGCAACCTCCAGCCCGTGGACATCACTCCGCTGGGCAAAAAGGGCGTTTCCTCCAAGCCTCCGAAGCTCCCGGACCTCGGCGGCGCACGGGTGGCGGTGATCGGCGGCGGCCCGGCCGGAATCTCCGTGGCCTGGCAGCTCCGACTCAAGGGTCACGACACCTGGGTCTACGACCTGGAAAAAGTCTTGGGTGGGAAGATGGCCACGGCCATTCCCGAGCAGCGCATTCCCAAGGAGGTTCTGGAGGCGGAGATCGAACGGGTGCGCAAGGTTCTGCCCCACGTGCATCTCCAACAGAACCTGACCCACAAGGAGTTCGACCAACTCAAGGCGGACTTCGACTACGTGGTCATCGCCACCGGCGCGCAGAAGCCCCGGACCATTCCCATTCCCGGTTCCGAGCGGATCATCCCGGCCCTGACCTTTCTCAAGAACGCCAAACTGGACAACCAGCCCGTGGGCAAACGCCTCGTGATCATCGGCGCGGGCAATGTGGGCTGCGACGTGGCCACCGTGGCCCACCGCCTGGGCGCGGAGGAGATCACCCTGATCGACATCCAGGAACCGGCCTCCTTCGGCGAGGAGCGCAAGGAGGCCGAACGGGCCGGAGCGGTCTTCCGGTATCCCTGCTTCACCAAGGAGATCACCCCGGAGGGCGTGCTGCTGACCACCGGCGAAGTCATCCCCGCGGACACCGTGGTCATCTCCATCGGCGACCTGCCGGACCTGGGCTTTCTGCCCGAGACCATCGCCGTGGACCGCGGCTTCGTGCTGGTCAACGAAATGGGCCAGACCTCCGACCCCCAGGTCTTCGCCATCGGCGACATCGTCAAGCCCGGCCTGCTCACCGACGCCATCGGCGCGGGACGCAAGGCGGCCAGAACCATCGACGAAATGGCTTCGGGCAAGCGCCCCCAGGTGGATTCTGCCTGGCTCAAGGACTATTCCATCGAGTACAGCGAAACCTCGGAGCGCATCGACTACTCCCGGATGACCCTGGAATACTACGACCCCCGGATCACCGAATACAACGACATGGAGCACTGCGCCTCCCAGTGCTCCTCCTGCGGCTCGTGCATGGACTGCGGCCTGTGCGACGCGGTCTGTCCCACCGCGGCCATCGAGCGAAAAAACCTGGGCAACGGCAAATACGAACGCGTCTCCAACCCGGACAAATGCATCGGCTGCGGCTTCTGCGGGAAATGCTGCCCGTGCGGAGTCTGGGCTTTGGTGGAGAATACGCCCATGGGTTGATTCCTCACGATCTCTTCCGCGGGAGCTGAATGCCCGCCCGAACAAGCTGTTTACTGAACGTGTTCGGGTGGGCTTGACCAGATCACGGCTCACTTGTACTTTTTGTACAAAAAAAGCAGGAATGGACCGATGGAGACACTTACCACCGCGCAGGCAAGAGATCACTTCGCGGATCTGTTGAACCGGACGAGCTATGCCAAGGAACGCGTCGTCCTCACCCGGCATGGAAAAAGAATAGCCGCGATGGTTCCGCTGGAGGACCTGGAGCTTCTTGAGTTGCTGGAAGACCGTCTGGATGTGGGGCAGGCCCGAAACGTTCTCGCGGAAGCGGGCGAGGACGTGCCTTGGGGCGAACTCAAGAAGCAACTCAGCCTGGGACAATGAACTTCACCGTCCATTTTCGCCCTGGAGCAGCTCGTCACACGTATTCTTGACCGCGTTGATCGTATCTGGATAAATGCTCGGCGGAACGTTCGTCGGTATTTTTATCGGATGCGGCAACGCGGTTTTTCTTTCACCTCCCCCCCAAAAAAACACTAAGGAGCCTTGATATGACCAAAGTCGCCATTTTCATGGGCAGCATCTCGGATGAAGACAAGATGGCCCCCTGTGCCGAAGTGCTCGGTTCCCTGGGCATTCCGCACCTGTTCACCGTGGCCTCGGCCCACCGGACCCCGGAGCGGGTGCAGCGGCTGGTTCGGGAGCTGGAGGATCAGGGCTGCAAGGTGTTCATCTGCGCGGCGGGCATGGCCGCTCACTTGGCCGGGGCCGTGGCCGCGAAAACCACCCGTCCCGTGCTCGGCGTGCCCTTGACCGCCTCGTCCCTGGGCGGACTGGACGCGCTGCTGGCCACGGTCCAGATGCCTCCCGGCTTTCCCGTGGGCACCGTGGCCCTGGACAGCGCCGGGGCGCGCAACGCCGCCTGGCTGGCCGCCCAGATTCTGGCTCTGGATGATCCGGAACTGGCTGAAAAGCTGCACGCGAATCGGCGGAAGATGATCGACGGAGTGGAAAAGGCCGCGGCTGATCTGCGCACCCGGCATCCCGGCAGCACGGGCTGATCGCGTCGCGACGACATGAGAAACGAGCTTCCATGCGGTCCATGACCACGGCCCTGCTGTACGACCCGGTTTTCGCGGTCCACGACGCCGGGGCCGGGCATCCGGAGAGCGCGATGCGCTACACGGCCCTGGTCCGCGCCCTGGAAGAGGATCGGGAAACCGCGGGACTTCCGCGGTTGCGCCCTCGGCCGGCGACGGAGAAGGAACTCGCCTCTTGCCACGGCCCCGGATATATTGACCTGGTTCGGCGACGCATCCAGGAAGGCCGTCGCAGCCTGGGATTTCCAGACACCAACGTCGGCCCCGGTTCCTGGGACGCGGCGGTGCATGCCGCCGGGGGAGCTATGACCGCCGTGGACGCGGTGCTCCAGGGAGACGTAAAGAGCGTCTTCTGCGTGGTCCGCCCCCCGGGCCACCACGCCCGCCCCAAACAAGGCATGGGCTTCTGCCTCTTCAACAACGTGGCCCTGGCCGCCCGTCACGCCCAGATCGCCCATGGGCTGGAGCGGATCCTGATCGTGGACTGGGACGTGCATCACGGCAACGGCACCCAGGAAATTTTCTACGACGACCCGTCCGTCCTGTTCTTCAGCACCCACCAAAGCAACTGGTACCCCTACTCCGGCGCGGCCCACGAAACCGGCGACGGCGCCGGAGAGGGCTTCACCATCAACTGCCCCTTCCCGTACGGCACCGGCCTTGCTCCGATCCGCGAGGCGTTCCTGGAACGCCTCCTGCCCGCGGCCCGTGACTTCCAGCCGGAACTGGTGCTGATCTCCGCCGGCTTCGACGCCCTGGAGGCCGACCCGCTGGGTGGATTCCGCCTGCACCCGGACGACTTCACTGAGCTGACCACCATTGTCCGGGACATCGCCGACAAAAACGGCGCTCAGGGACGCATCGTCTCCCTGCTGGAAGGCGGCTACGACCTCCACTCCATGGCCCTCGCCGCGCTGGCGCACGTCCGCGCTTTGACTGCCTGACAATCGCCGTCATTCCATACGCGAGCCTTTGCTGAACAAGGCCACCAATTCCCGATCCAGGTCCGTGACGTCCGTTGCCAGCGGCTCCACCAGGGTTACCAGGACGTTTTTTCTGACGCCGATCCGTTTGGCCGTGGGCACGTCCGCCACCAGGACGTCGATGGCGTTGGTGTAGCGGGCGTTCATCAGGTCGTTGACCAGGCGGACACCGAAGCCCTCGATATAGACCCGTTTGCCCAGCCAGCCCTTCAAGTCACGGGAGACGGCCACGGTCCAGCCGGAAACCGGAGTCTGCATGATCGCGGTGTTGTCCACGTCGTCGTTGCATTCCTCGGGCCGGGCCGTGTACGCGGTCAGGCGTAATCGATGGGTGTTGGCGTCCCGATAGCCGTTGATCATCTGTTTAAGTACGAAATTTTCCTCAAGAAGCTTGCCCAGCTCTTTTTCCCGGTTTCCCTTGTTCTCCCGGTAGCCGTTGAGGAGCATCTTGAGGATCAGGATTTCGTCCTGGGCCTTGAGCAGTTCGAGGTCCTTCTCCAGGCTGAACCGGTACTCCTTGGTCAGGACCGCCGGCTGCCCGCCGACCCCGTCCACGGGTTTGAGCACGTGGTAAAGGTTCATCAGGGCCAGAACAATAATGAGGGGCAGAGCGTAGCGCATGATCATCTCCTCATGGAGTGGACACGCTCCGGTGCGGATCGGGATTGTCCGGAGCAATGGAGTGAGAGGAAGGGTGTTTTCGAGGGAAATCTGTTCGTAACCGGATGATTGCACCTTCGCAATGTTGATAATCGAGGATATTTCCGACTTTTTCCCGGAAAAAACAAAGACATCGTGCTCATAACCCTGCCTGCCCGGAAGCAACCCTCGCCTTTTTCCATGGATACGGTGTTTTTTCTCAATACGCTGGGATGAAAAAGAATTCCGAACCGCTTTTCCCGTGCGGACGAAATCGCACGACTGGACGGAAAGCATGGTTCGCGCTACGGAAATAGGTTTTTTGGAGCATTCACCTCAGGAGGATCAATGGATATCAACTTACGATTCCAGGGCGAGTTCGACGGCGAAGCCTTGGTCTTTTTCGTGTTCGAAAAAAAAACTGAGAAATCGCCCGACTTGCGGACTTGGCCTGGCCTAGAGACCTGGTTAGCCGCGCAAGGCGGCTGGTTGGCCGGGAACAACGGCTTGGCCGCCTTTTCCGGAAAAGCGAAGTCCGTGCGCTATTTTTTCCCGCCAAGCGGCACCGCTTCCCCGGCCGTGATCCTGGTGGGGCTGGGCGAGCGCAAGAACTTCGGGCCGCGGGAACTGCGCCGGGCCGTGGCCGCGGCCGTAGGCTGCGCCATGGACTTGCGACTGAGCGACATCGGCCTGAATACCAACGTCCTGGCGGACACGGCTTTGGATCTCGCGCAGGCAGTGGAGGAGACGGCCTGCGCCGCCATGACGGCCGTGTACCGCTTTGAGAGACTGAAGACGGAGAAAGACGAGTCCTCCAGCCAGCCCCCAAAGCTACGCTTCCTGCTGGACGACCAGGTGAACGACCAAGCGGCCGCATACCTGAAGGATCGTTTGGACAAGGCTCTGGCAACGGGTCACGGGCTGAACCTGGCCAGGGACCTGGTGAACATGCCCGCCAACCTGGCCACCCCGGAATACCTGGCCGAGACGGCCCGGAACCTGGCCACGCGACACGGTTTCGGCGTGGAGGTCATGGACGCGGACCAAATCGAAGCCCTGGGCATGGGGGCGTATGCCGCTGTCTGCCAAGCCAGCCGGGAACAGGCCCGGCTGATCATTCTGGACACGCACCCCAACGCCCCCGCTGCGCCCGGCACGCCCGGCACGCCCGGTACAACTGATAAGCCTGGCCCCAAGGACCAAAAAAAGCCCTTGGTGGTGATCGGCAAGGGGATCACCTTTGACACCGGCGGGATTTCCCTCAAGCCCAGCCAGAGCATGGAGGAGATGAAGGGGGACATGGGCGGGGCCGCGGCAGTGCTCGGCTTTTTCGAGGTCCATGGCCGCCTGGGCCAAAACGGCGACGACCAGCGTCGGGTGGTGGGGATCATCCCCTGCACCGAGAACCTTCCCGGCCCCAAGGCGGTCAAGCCTGGAGACGTGGTCACAACCTGTTCCGGCAAAACCGTGGAAATCATCAACACCGACGCCGAAGGCCGTTTGTTGCTCTGCGACGTCCTGGCTTACAGCAAACGTTACGATCCGCTGGGCATCGTGGACCTGGCCACCCTGACCGGAGCCATGGTGGTCTCCCTGGGCCCGCGCATCGCCGGGGCCTTTGCCGCGCCGGAGTCGCTGGCCCAACAGGTCCGACGCATCGGCGAGCGGGTCGGCGAGCCCTGCTGGCCCATGCCGCTCTGGGAAGACTACAAGGATGAGCTGAAAAGCGAAGTCGCGGACCTGAAAAACGTCGGCGCGAGAGAAGGCGGCGCGATCCACGCGGCCCTGTTCCTGCAGCGTTTCGTCCCGGAGAACACCCCATGGGTCCACCTGGACATCGCCGGCCCGGCCTTTGCCAAGAAAAAAGGCGACCACGGCATCGCCGGAGGAACCGGCTTCGGCGTGCGGATACTGGTGGAACTGGCACGGGATTGGCCGGAAGAGGACTGAGGCGGGTCGTCACCACGCCGTAAACTGAAGTGGCCCTTGCCGAATCGTGGTGAATATTTTACGCAGGAGGTGCGGAGTACAAAACCAAATCCCTCTTGAACACCAATTCTGGAAAGGAGATTCGTATGCCCCAGCTCGAATTGAACGGTAAAAGCTGTGAAGTGGACCAGGACGGTTTTTTGCTTAATCCGAAATGTTGGAACGAAGATGTGGCCAAGGCGATTCTCAAGCACCATGGAGGTCCTGAACTGAACGAGCAGACGTTGGCCATGCTTCAATTTCTGCGCGACTATTTCCAGAAGTTCAACGCCTTCCCGATTTTGCAGGCGGTCTGCAAGAACCTGCACCAACCCAAGGAGTGCGTCCGTGAGCAGTTCCTGGATCCCTTGCTGGCCTGGAAAGCCGCGGGATTGCCCAAACCGGAAACCGTCTTCTCCGAAGCCGTGGACAAGGATCACAAGTTTTACCGACTTATCTCCGCCCAATAAATTTCGCACGAACCCCGCGGCTTCAATGCCCGCCACTTTTCGAGCCGGAATCGAAAAATTCCGGCGGGAAGCTTCCGAAAAAATGAAAGCCGCCGAAACGCTCTCCCGGCGCTTCGGCGGCTTTCCGCGTCCATTCAACACGTTGGGCAAAGACTACAGGAGAATATCCTCCACGCCTTTTCTGGGCCGCTGCTCCGGGTTTTCGGCCGGATGCCCCACGGCCGGCATGGCCACCACCGGCATGTTGCCCTCCCAAGGATTGAAAAATGGTGTGGCAATCACTAACGTTGCCCTGGAAGCTTTGCACCGGAGGCAATCCGTTCCTGGACTTTCGCGCCCAACGAAAAAACGAGACGTTACCATGAAGGTGGTGATCCCAACTGCTTATATTGACCATCGCCTGCTTTTCACTCCCTGTCTACTGTCCGATGCGCATCACGTTTTTGCACCCGCCACCAGCCGACCGCGTGCCGATACAATCATTGCAAGGTGATCATGAACATCACGGGTTATTCACCCTTTCCAGTCTGTTGGAAGAATACGCGAATGTCGCGTGGGGGCCACAACCGGCATATAGTCCCCAGCAATCAAGGATTTCCCGCACTTCCGGGATGGAGAACACTTCCAGCACTGTCCACACCCCGAAGTTTGTCTCAATGCCGGGCATGGGCAGCGGTGCTGGCCTTGCTGGTGTTCCTCTGCGCCTTCCCGGTTCAGGCCAAGTACTCTCCAGACCAATTCACAAGTACTGCTGCCCATGACCTGCGAGTTGAGCTGGACCTCTCCACCGGCACCTTGCACGGTCAAAGTGTCATTCGGTACGCTCCCCTGGCCTCGGCCACCCTGGACTACTTCCTGCATCCCCGAATGCACCTGCATGCCGTGCACCTCGACGGTCAACCCGTGGCCCATCGATTCGCCAACGGCCGGCTGCGGATCACTCCCGGCATGAACAAAGTCGGCCAGGACGTGCGGCTTTCCATCACCTATTCGGGAGTCTTCCATGACCCGGTGCCCCTGCACCAATTCAGCACGGACAATACCGGGTTCGGGGTCAGTGCCACCATCACCGAACAAGGGGTCTTCTTTCAAGGTCAAAGTGGGTGGTTCCCACGCTCCTCGGACCAGAATCCACCCATCAACCTGGAAGTGGTCGCCCCAGCGGGCATTCTGGCCGTCACCGCCGGTCGGCTTCTGGGGCATGAGCACCGGAACGGTCAGAGCATTTCCCGCTGGCAAGTTGGCCAACTCGGCCGGGGCATGCCGCTTTCCGCCGGCCGGTATGTCCAACAACAGCTCAAGACGGATTCCGTGCCGATCTCCACGTATTTTTTCCCGGGCAGCGACCACCTGGCCCAGATCTACCTTGAAGCTGCTGCCCGACATGTGGCCACCTACGAGCAACTCCACGGCCCCTACCCCTTTGATCACTTCGCCGTGGTCGAAAACTTCTTCCCGTCCGGGTTCGGCATGCCCTCCTACACGTTGTTGGGCTCGGCTATCCTGCGTTTACCGTTCATTCCGGAAACCAGCCTGCGCCATGAAGTGGCCCACTGCTGGTGGGGCAACGGTGTATTTGTGGACTACAGTCAGGGCAATTGGAGCGAGGGCCTGACGACCTACGTGGCCGACTATCTGGCCCAAGAGAAGGAATCCTCGGAGGCTGCCAGGGAATACCGGGTGCGCATTCTGCGGGACTATGCCCTGCTGGCGGCCGGCCAAGCCGATTTCCCGGTTGCCCGCTTTTTGTCCCGCTCCGATCCGGCTTCCCAGGTGGTGGGCTATGGCAAGGCCATGTACCTGGTGCATATGATCCGCCAACAGATGGGAGAGGAGGCATTCTGGGACGCCCTGCGGTCCTTTTATGACCAATGGCTGTTTCGGAAGGCCACATGGCAGGATATGTTCGATTCTTTTGAGCTTGCCGGATGGAACACCTGGCCGGACCACGAAGGGAACAGCAGGGGCACACCGGTCCGGGAAACCTTTACCCGTCAGTGGCTGCTGACTCCGGGAGCACCTGATCTGCGGCTAAAGGACGTTCATGTCACGGAGCAGACCAAAGGCTGGCGGGTGGAGGCCGTGCTTGCCCAGAATGCTCCGTTTTATGACCTGAGTGTCCCCGTGCACCTGGAAACGCCGTCCGGAACACAGACCCACTCACTACAACTCCAAGGCGGGACGGCCAGGATGTCCTTCATCAGCCCGGACATTCCCCAGCGTCTGCTGGTGGACCCGGAACACCACCTTTTTCGCCTGCTGGCCCCGGAGGAAATCCCGCCGACGGTCAACAGCATCAAGGGCGCATCCGACTTGCTGGTAATCCGAAGCACCGCCATGGACCACGTTCCAGAGGAGATCGTACGCGGTTTTCTGCGCAGCATGAACCAGCCAGGGGCGCGCATCCTGCATGAACGGGAAGCCCAGGAAGAGGCAAGACGGGCGTCCCAGCTGCTGTTTTTCGGACTACCCCACACCGAGGCTTTACGTGCCCTGGCGGCCCTGCCCGAGGCCTACGCGGAGCACCCGGCAACCGGAGACATGGCGGGCTCTGCGCTCATCCCCGTAAAAGGGGAGGCAAAAACAGCTGCCCAAAAAGCTCCGGAACCAACTTTGCAGCCCAGTTCAAGCACGGCGGGTCCCGTTGAAATGGACACCCTGTTTCTCGTCCTGCCCCACCCGGCATGGGACCAAGGCGTCATCGGCTTGTTCAGCTCCGACACGGATCTAGACGCCGAGGCCGTGGCGGATACGGCCCGACGGATCACCCACTACGGCAAGGACAGTTATCTGGGCTTTCATCGTGGCGAGAACCGTCTGCGCGGTGCTTGGCCTGCTCTGGCCTCACCCCTCATCAAGGATCTTCAGCCATGAACGCGCTTGCTCCAAATTGTTTCCGATTCACCGGCACTACGCTTATCCTGACCATCCTGCTGACGTTTTTCCCGGCCGCGTCCCACCCCTCGGAAGATCTCCAACTCTGGGACCTGAACCATTCCCGGTCTACGACGCTCACCGAAGCCCTTCCAGCATTATCCAGCGCCGAACTGCTGATTGTCGGTGAATCCCATGGCAATCCGCGGCATCACACCGCGCAACTGGCCATAGTCAAAGCGGTGCACACGTCAGGGATGCCCGTGGCGGTCGGCTTGGAGATGTTCCAGCACCACGAGCAGCATATTCTGGACAACTGGGTGGCCGGGACCATTCCGGAGCCGGAAATGGTTCAGGCTTTCACCCGGAATTGGGGCGTCCAATGGCCGGCCTATCGGAACATTTTCATCTACTGCCGCGACCACGGCGTGCCCATGGTCGGCCTGAACGTCCCGCGAGAGATCACGCGAAAGGTGGCCCGCCAGGGGTTCGCCTCCCTGAGCAGGGAGGAGCTGGGACTTCTGCCGCCCATCGTCTGCCGCATTGATCCGGAGTATGAAGCCTTCCTGCGGCGGTTTGTCGGGTCTGACGGCCACGCAGGCTCGTTTGAACGCTTTTGCGAAGCCCAATTGGTCTGGGACGCCGCCTTTGCCGTCCACGCCCTGAATTTTCTGAAAAGCCGTCCGGATCACGCCATGGTCGTGCTTACCGGCTCGGTCCATGCCTGGAAGCCGGCCATGCCCTTTCAGGTGCACCGCCTTGCGCCGCAAATTCGGCAGGTTTCCATTGTACCGGACATCCCGGCCCACATGGACCTTCAGGACATTACCGCGAAGGATGCGGATTACTTGATCCTCGGGTTGTAGATCGGAAAGAGGGGAAAACCAGCGGATGACCATTTCATCATGATCCAGAAAAGAAAGGCGCTCCTCTGCGTCGCCGCATTTTTAACCAGCGGGTTGCTCCTGGCTGCCGCGGCGATTTCCGCCTTTTCCCAGCCCGATCCGGGTCGGGAAAAACGGCGGGTCTTTTACCTCAATTCCTATCACAACGGGTATGCTTGGTCGGACCATCTTCAGGAGGGAATCCGGCAAGGCCTGGAGCAGGGTCAGTACCATATCGAGCTCCAGATCGAATACATGGACGCCAAGAAATATCCCTATGAAATCATCGCCGACACCCTGTTCCGGCTCTATCAGGACAAATTCGTCGACGAGCACTTCGACATCGTCATCGTATCGGACAACGACGCCTACAACTTCATCCTCGAACACCGCGATCGCCTTTTTCCCGACATTCCGGTGGTCTTCTGCGGCCTGAACGACGTCACTCCGGAGGAAATCGACCAGACCTTCGTCACCGGCATCCTGGAAAACATCGACGTTCGAGACACCCTGGAACTGGCCTTGAGCATCCATCCCAACAAAAACAAGCTGGTGGTCATCGGCGACGAGTCCATAACCGGGATGGCCATCCGCAACCAGATCGAAGCCGTTGAGCACCATTTCGGGGACCGACTGGAGTTCGAGTTCTGGGAACGATATTCGCTGGAGGAAATCCAGGAACGGGTCCGCGATCTGCCGCGCAACGCTTTTTTATTCTTCATCCCCTTTTTTCACAACGTGGGCGGTCAGTTCATGTCCGCCTCGGAGGTCCTGGAAGCCGTAGCCCAGGTCACGGACCTGCCCATCTACAGCAACTGGGAATTCCTGCTGGGTCACGGCATGGTCGGTGGACGCCTGCTCAGCGGACACCTCCACGGCAGGATCACGGCACAAATGGCCTTGCGCATCATGGAAGGCGAGTCGCCGTCGGCCATTCCGGTGGTCTCCGAGGTCGTGGACCAGTACATGTTCGACTACCAGGTGCTGATGCAACGCGACATCAGTCGTCGCCAACTTCCGGCCGACAGTCTGTTCATCAACGAGCCCGAAGCCTTTTACGAGTTGGACAAGCAGGTCTTTCAGGTCATCATGGTCAGCCTGTTCACCCTGGTGGTGGTCCTGGGCTTTTTAATCCGGAACATCATCCAGCGCCGGGCCGTGGAACGCAGAATCCGGCACCAGCTCTCCTTTTTGGAAATCCTGATGGACGCCATCCCGCAACTGGTCTGCTGGAAGGACCGCAAGCAGCGCTACCTGGGAGCGAATCGGGCCTTCGCCGAATTCTTCGGCATCGAATCGCCTCGCAAACTGCTCCACCAAACCGACGCGGCCATGTTGCCCAATTCGGAATTCGTGGACTGGGTGGCCCGGATGGATCGTCAAGTGGTGGAAGATGACCGCCCCTTGCGCAAGATCAAGACCGCGGTCCAGGACGCCCAGGGCGAAAACGCTTGGCTGGAAATCAACAAGGTGCCTCTGCACAACGAAAAGGGCGAAGTGGTCGGAACCCTGAGCACCGCGGAAAACATCACCCACGAGATGAACCTGGAACGTCAGCTTTTGCAATCCCAGAAAATGGAAGCCATCGGCACCCTGGCCGGAGGGATCGCCCACGATTTCAACAACATCTTGACCTCAATCATCAATTCCACGGAGTTGGCCCTGGGAGACATCGACCCGGAGTCAGCCACGGCCGAGGACCTGGAACGGGTCCTGCGGGTTTCCAGCCGGGGCAGAAATCTGGTGGAACGCATCCTGACCTTCAGCCGTCCCTCACAGGAAGGGTTCCGCCCCACGGATCTACCCGCCCTGGTCCGTGAATCCGTGACCCTGCTCCAGCGCTCCCTGCCCCGCAACATCGTCATTCGCGACAGCATCGCCGGCAAGACCGATCCGGTGATGCTGGACCCGACCCAGGTCACTCAGGTGCTCATGAACCTCTGTACCAACGCCTTCCAGGCCATGCAGACCACTGGCGGAGAACTGGTGATCCGGCTGGAGGAAACACGGGTCGCCGACTCTGACGCCGAAGAGTTGAACATCGCTCCCGGAGCGTACTTCCGGCTCACCGTCAGCGACACCGGCCCCGGCATCGCCCCGGAGACCCTGGACAAAATCTTCGACCCCTTCTTCACCACTAAGGGCAAGGCCGAGGGCACGGGTTTGGGGCTGGCCATGGTCCTGGGCATCGTCAAAAACCATAAAGGAGCGGTCCGGGTCAGCAGCACTCCGGGCCAGGGGGCCACGTTCAGCATCCTGCTGCCCATGATTACGGCGGATCGATCCGCGCTACCCGCCCGTCTCGCGCCCATCCTAAAAGGCAGCGGCGTCATCCTGTTCGTGGAGGACGACGAAGAACAGTTGGCCACCACGCCCCGCACCCTGGAACAGCTCGGCTATACGGTCCTCTCCGCAGAGGCCGGCAACGAGGCCCTGCAAATCCTCGAACAGCGACCGGACATCGACTTGGTGCTCACCGACTACGACATGCCCGGCCTGACCGGCATCGACTTAGCCCGCCGGACCGGGCTGATGCGTCCGGATCTGCCCGTTATCCTGGTCTCCGGTCGCAGCTATGTTCTGAAAATGGGCGAGGCGGCGGACAATATTCGGCTCGTTCTCCCCAAACCCTTCAACAAGGCCGATCTGTCAGCGGCTCTTTCCAAAGTTATGAACAAAATTCCGGCCACGGACCAGGCATCCGGCCAGAAGCCTGATCCCAAACTTAACCAAGGATCTGAACAATAACATGCCCGCGCCAACCTGCATCACCCCCTTTGGAGGCGTTCTCCCGTGCCGAGAATCCTGATCGTGGACGACGACCCTGAAATCCGCGCCACCATGGCCAGCCTGCTGCGCCGACAACAAATCCCCTCGGGCCAGGCCGCAAGCCTGGACGCCGCACGCCGCACGCTGCGATCCGAATCCTTCGACCTGCTACTCCTGGACGTGAACCTGCCCGACGGCAGCGGCCTGTCCCTGCTTCCGGAACTGAAGGCCCAACCCAATCCTCCGGAGGTGATCATCCTCACCGGCAAGGGGGACCCCGAAGGAGCGGAATTGGCCATCGAGGGCGGCGTCTGGGACTATCTGGTCAAACCCGCGTCCATCAAGGACATCAACCTGAGCATCAACCGGGCCTTGAAGTACAAGGAGCAACGCGACCGGACCACGCCACGAACCCTGGACCTCAGCGGGATGATCGGTTCCAGCCAGGCCATGCGGGAATGCTTCGAGGTCATCGCCCAGGCCGCGGTTTCCGACGCCAACGTGCTGATCACCGGGGAAACCGGAGTGGGCAAAGAACTGGCGGCTCGGACCATCCACGCCAACAGCCGCCGGGCTTCCTGCCCTTTCGTGGTCGTGGACTGCGCGGCCATGACCGACACGCTGCTGGAAAGCACCCTGTTCGGGCACCGCAAGGGCGCGTTCACCGGTGCGCTGGCGGACCGGGAAGGCCTTGTCCGCCAAGCCCATACCGGGGTTCTGTTCCTGGACGAGTTGGGGGAACTGCCGTTGGCCATGCAGAAGTCCCTGCTCCGGGTGCTTCAGGAGCGCCGGTTCCGCCCTCTGGGAGAAAACCGGGAGCAGGAGAGCGACTTCCGGTTGATCGCCGCTACCAATCAAAATCTGGACGAACTGATCGAATCCGGCAGGTTTCGCCAAGATCTCTACTTTCGGGTCAAGACCATCAAACTTCAACTGCCCGCCCTGCGCCAGCGCCCCGAGGACATCAAGCCCCTGGCCACCCACTTCATCCAGCGACTGTGCGTCGCTTCCGGGATCAAGACCAAGGTCTTCGGCTCGGATTTCTTCGCCGCCCTGGCCGATTACGACTGGCCGGGCAATGTCCGGGAACTGGGCAACGTCATGGAGCGGGCCTTCGTGGCCTCGGGCGTGGAAAAATTCCTCTACGCCATGCATCTGCCCAAGGATCTGCGCATCAAGGTGACCCGGGCGCGGCTGACGGCCGACAAGCCCGAGGTTCGTGACGGCGAACCGGATTTCCTGGAAGGCGCACCTCTTGAAGGCGACTTGCCGTCCCTCAAGGCGTTCAAGGCCGCCAGCGAACACCGCTACTTGGAAACCCTGATTCGCAAAACCGGCGGCGACATCCCCCGGATGCTCGAAATTTCCGAGTTGTCGCGCTCCCACTTCTACGCGTTGTTGAAGAAGTACGAACTGGAGGTTTGATTCGCCCATCAAACGCCTTGAATTCCCAGGGTCAAAGGCGTAATCAGCGAATGGTTCGGGGACGCCACCCAATTCACCAACCAGCCTCGTCACCCCATGCGCAAACGCTTCCTGACCGGCCTCGTCCTTTCCTGCATCGCCATTATACTGGCCGTTTTCGGGTTGGCCCTGCGGGCGGACACCGAACTGGAAAAACTCGTCTCCAGCCAGTTCAACGAGCAACAACTCGGGCTGACCCGACAGATCGCCAAGGACATTCAGACAAACTTCCAGCTTCTGGAACAGGGCCTTCGGCTTCTCGCGGAACGTCGCCCGGCCCTGGATCAAGCCGGACTGGATCACTACCTCTCCTTTTTCGAGGAATGGGGAGTGTTGGGGATCGGACTGGCGACCCCGGACAAAGGCGCCCTTGAACCTGGAACCATGCTTTTCTCACCCCGAGAAGACGTTCCAGCCTCGGAACTATCGGCCGGCATCAACCGGGACGCGGCCCGGCTTTCCACCGATCGGGATCCGAACCAGGCCATGCTCGGAACTCCTCTCGCCCTCGCCTCCGGTCCATTTGCCGGACGCTTCGTGGCCCCCCTGCTCCTTCCTTCGAGGCCCGAACGCCCGGAGGTCTTGTTTTTTCTTTTGGATCTCCAGGCCGTGGCCGCGCGATACGCCGCGGGCGTCCGCTCCGGAAAGACCGGATACGCCTGGGTCATCGACCACCAGGGCGACTTCCTGTTCCATGTGGAAAGCGACTTTCACGGTCAAAGCTCCTATACGATCCGCCAAGCTCGAAACCCGGACATTTCCTACGAACGAATCAACCAGTTGGTACGAACCCGTCTGCTGCGCGGCGAGGAGGGAACGGACTGGTACATTTCGGGCTGGCACTGGGACGTGAGCGGGGAAATGCGCAAGCTCCTGGCCTTCAGCCCCGTGGCTCTGCCCCCAGGGCCCGACGGAGAGCGCCGCTTCTGGTCCGTGGGACTGGCCGCTCCGGACACCGAGGTCTATGGTTTGATGCAGCCGGTGGTGGCGCGGCAATGGTTGATGGTCGGGCTGTTTTTCCTGGCCGTGCTTTTTGCCGCCGCCGGATTCCTATTCATCGCCCTGCGCTGGTCTGAAACCTTGAAACGGGAAGTGGACGCCAAAACCGAGCACCTCCGGCGCTCGGAAACGGAATTGCGCAGGGAACGGGACAAGGTCCGCCAAAGCATGGACCAGCTGCTGCAAACCCAGGAAAAACTGATGCTCTCGGAGCGCTTCGCCGCCATTGGCGAAGCCGCGGCCCATCTCTCTCATGAGATCAAGAATCCCTTGCTGCTCATGGGCGGATTCGCCCAGCAGGTCCGACGCACCTTGTCCGAAGACGATCCGCGCGTGGAAAAGCTGGGAATCATCGCCGGGGAGGCCAAGCGGCTGGAGCATCTGCTCGTGGAGGTGCGCGACTTCACCCGGCCGCCCCGTCCTTCCTTGGTTGAAACCGCGCTCAACGAGCTGGTTCGGCAGGTGGCCGGCCTGTTCCAGGAGCAAGCCGCTGCCCAAGGCGTGACCGCCCGGCTGGATTTAGCCCCGGAGCTACCCGCATGTCCGCTGGACCCCAACCAAATCAAACAGGTACTGATCAACCTGACCAAAAACGCCCTGGAAGCCATGCCCGACGGCGGAGAACTGTTCATCAGCACCGGCCAGGACGCTGATTTCGTCCGGATCGAGATCAAGGACACCGGTCGGGGCATCCCGGAAGAAATCATGAAAAAACTCTTCCACCCCTTCTTCAGCACCAAGGCCAAAGGCACCGGCCTGGGGCTGGCCGTGAGCTACAAACTGGTCCAGGACCACGGCGGCGAGATCACGGTCTGGTCCGCCCCGGATCAAGGGGCGCGATTCACCGTCCGCCTGCCCTTGAGCGGCCCAACCCAGCCACCACCGGACCAGACATCACCGGATCATAGTCCGACCGACTCCGACTCATCCACCTCAACCTCGCCTTCAGGAGAACCCGCATGATTCCCGTCCCTCGAGGATTTGATTTCGCCGTGGCCGAAGCCGGCTTCAAATACGCCCAGCGCAACGACCTGACCGTGATCCGCAGCGACGCACCCTGCGTCTGGGCCGCCACGCTGACCCGCAACCTGTTCCAGGCCGCGCCGGTGTTGGTGGTCAAGGAATTGTTGGCCTCCGGCTCTCCGGACCGTCCGGTCCGGGCCGTGGCGGTCAACGCCGGACAGGCCAACGCCTGCACCGGGGAACAGGGGCTGGCGGACTGCCAGGACGCCCTGGCCATGACCGCCGAAGCCCTCGGACTGTCACCGGAGGAAATCCTCCCCGCCTCCACCGGGGTCATCGGCGACCGGATCAAGCTGGAACGCTGGAAGCAGGCCCTGCCGGCCCTGGGTGAAAGCCTGGGACGGGCCACGGCTCTTGACGCGGCCCGGGCGATCATGACCACGGACAAATACCCCAAACTGGCCTGGCGCTCCCTATCCTTGGGAACCGGAGAGGTCCGGGTCCTGGGCATGGCCAAGGGCGCGGGCATGATCTGCCCGAACATGGCCACCATGCTCGGCTTCATCATCTGCGACGCGGGAGTGGATCAAGACTGGTGGCGGGAAGCCGTGTCCACGGCCGTGGAGCACAGCTTCAACCGGATCACCGTGGACGGGGACACCAGCACCAACGACTGCGTCCTGGCCCTGGCCAACGGACGGGCCGGAGTGGTGCGGGGAAAAAAGGAACTGGCCGCGCTGGCCAAGACCCTGGCCGAAGTGTGCGCGGAACTGGCCGGCCTGATCGTCCAGGACGCCGAAGGCGGGACCAAGGTGATCCACATCCGGGTCAGCGGGGCCAAAAGCACCCGCCAGGCCGAACTGGCCGCCCGAGCCGTGGGCCACTCTCCGCTGGTCAAAACCGCGATGTACGGCCAGGACCCCAACTGGGGCCGGATCGTGGCCGCCCTGGGCCGCAGCGGAGCCGAATTCAACCCCGACCATGTCAGCGTGGCCCTGGCCGGACAAACCATCTTCCACCAAGGCACCCCGGTACCCATGGACTGGGACAATCTCCTGGCCGCGGCCCTCTGCCGCCAGGACGTCCACCTGGACATCACCCTGGGCCGCGGCCAGGGCCGCTACACCCTCCAGACCTCGGACCTGACCGAGGAGTACATCCGGATCAACGCGAAATATCGGACGTGAAGCGTTTCTCTTCGTTTCAGGACCAAAAAAAACGTGCCCGTGCCCAACCGCAAGCGGTTGGGCACGGGCACGATAAGAATGTTTTCAGATCGCCAACCAACCCTACACCGTTCGTCGATGCTCCGGCTTCTATCTCCTGACTCCTGGCTTCTGACTCCTGACCTCTTCCTTCCGCCTCCCCGCCAGCCAAAGCAACACCCCCCCCAACGCGATCATGGGCAGGGAAAGAACCTGGCCCATGCTCATCCAGTCAAAGGCGACAAAGCCGAGGTGGGCGTCCGGTTCGCGGAAGAATTCCACGCTGAAGCGGAACACGCCGTAGAGCAGGGCGAACAATCCGGAAACGGCCATGGTTGGGCGGGGTTTGGCCGAGAAGGACCAAAGCAAAGCGAAGAGGACCAGGCCTTCCAGAAAGGCCTGGTACAACTGGGACGGGTGCCGGGGAATGAATCCGGCGTTCGGGTCGGCGAAGATCATGCCCCACGGGGCGTCCGTGGCCCGGCCCCAGAGCTCGCCGTTGATGAAATTGCCGATCCGCCCGGCGCAGATCCCGATGGGCGCCAGCGGAGCCACGAAATCGGCCACCTGAAAAAAACTCCGTCGGCTGCGCAGGGCGTAGAGCCAGATGGCCAGCATCACGCCCAACAGGCCGCCGTGAAAGGACATCCCGCCCTTCCATATCTTCAGGATTTCCAGGGGGTGGTCGATGAATGTTGCGAAGTCGTAGAACAGCACGTACCCTAGCCGTGCACCCAGTAAGAGCCCCAAGGCGCAATAGGTGATCAGGTCCGGCAGTTCCTGGGGATTCCAACCGGACCCCGGCCGCTTGGCCCGCAGATGCCCCAGCAGCCACGCCGCCAGAAAGCCGATCAGATACATCAGGCCGTACCATCGGACCTCCAGCGGTCCAAGGGCGAAAGCCACGGGATCAATATTCGGGTGGTACACGCGATAAAACCTTTTGTTGTTACGTTTTGAGGCAACGGGAAAAATCCATCTCGAACTCACCTCGGCGACACGGAGCCACCATGCAAACCACCTGCACTTCAGACACGTCCCTGACCATGGCCGTACAGATGCTGCCTCAGGACGCGAACCCGTACGGCAGCATCCACGGCGGAATCATCATGAAGCATATCGACACCGCCGCGGGCATCGTGGCCATCCGGCACGTCCGGGGCAACGCCGTGACCGCGTCCATCGACCGGCTGGATTTTCACCATCCGGCCTATGTCGGCGACCTGCTCATGCTCAAGGCCAGCGTCAACCTGGTGGGCCGGACGTCCATCGAGGTCGGGGTTCGGGTGGAGGCGGAAAACCTCCTGACCGGGGAAATCCGGCACACCGCCTCGGCCTATCTGACTTTCGTGGCCCTGGACAAAAAAGGCCGCCCCACCCCGGCCCGGCCCTACCACCCCACCACGCCGGATGAAATTCACCGTTTCGAAGAGGCCAAGGTTCGCCGGGCAATGCGGCTGGCTGAAAAGAACAGGGAACGGGCCGTCGACTCCTCGTCGCGTGAGTAGCGTACCGGATATTCCCCCAATCCGCTTACTCAATCCGTGATAGGCGAAGTTTGGTCGAAGATTTCCCTCAGCCGAAACGAAAGTGCAAGCAGCCTCTGGTCAAGAGTAAGCAATTCGGCACGGAGATAGAAGGCCGTTCCGGCGATGATTGCATCCGGAAGCTTGATCTGCCGTATTCGGCGCAGCGAGATCACGACGTTTTCTATTTCTCTCGTGATCGGCACATATCGAAATTGACTCAACCGCTCTTTGAGAAGCTGCTCCTCCTCCGAGGCAATGCCGGGAAAACCAAGTAGCTCCATCCGCGTTATGGCGCTCACTCCGCAAAATTTGGGCACGATTTTGCGATGAGATGCCAGTTCGATGATACGCTCCTCCCGTTTCAACAGCCCTAGGACGAAGTTCGTGTCGAGCAAAAAGTTAATCCCACTCACTTCGCAATTTCTCCTGAATCTCGAGAGGATCGCCGGAAAAGTTCTTTGAATGCTCCAGGCCACCGGCCAGTTCAAGGAGATTGTGAGGTTGAGCACCTCTTTGCTGAAAATCTTTTTGGCGTAAAAAATCTCCAAATTCCAGCCACAAGTCCATTGAATCCGGAGAGAGGCTGGACTCGATTTCTCTTATTCGTGTCTGGACAACTTGCATGGAGCCTCCTGATTATCCCGGCGTTTCGTCAAAGCAGTCTCAACCCCTTGTGCCCCTACTCCACTTCAGGCCCCAGCGGCAACAAATCGCCTTCCATGGGCAACCCTTCGGCCCTGACCTGAAGCTGGAAGAACAGATCGCCCGGAAATATCTCCCGGGTGGACTCCAGAATGCGCATCTGGCTCGTCGTGTCCGTGGTCTGCGTAATCAATCCGGCCCCGATGACCTGGACCATACCTTGCTCCAGGCCGCTGGAACGCTGGACGATGAGCACCGGGATCGGCGCCTGCCCCTGGGGTGGGCCCCACAAGGAAACATAGGCCTTGGAAAGCATCCCCCCCATGGTTTGGTCTTCCTGCAGGGCGTCGATCACTCCTCCCAGGCGTCGCTCCGGAACCAGGGTGGAAAAGAAGGCCGTTCGCTGCAAAACCATTCCCGTGACGCTGTCCAGCCAAGGGTCGCAACTTGATTCATTGCTTGCAGCGGCGATCTCTGTTTCTGGACTGCCCTCCAGAAACTCGGCGTTTCCGCTCTCATTCGAGGGAAGTGTCATGGGGAGCGAAGGGCGCAGCAACATCGCCTGGGTGACGTACATGTGCAACAATTCCTCCACGCCCTGTTCCCGGGACGCGGCCCTCAGCTTCTCGCACATTCCGTCGTATTCCATGACCGGATCCGGTACAATGGACACCGTGATCTCCGTTTCCTGATACAACGCGGTTGGGGCTTCCTCGGCAAACTTCCAGCCCTGGTCGGCGCCCCGGGGCGCACAGGCGCACAGCAGGACGACCTGAAGCAATCCAAGGAACAACACGATGATCGACTTCACGAGACTTCTCCTTGCAGAGTTGATCTTCCACGGGTAGGGGAGACAGGAGACGGCGAACCGTCGTCGCTTATCACCTCAACCCCGCATCATGGTACAGGAATCGCCCGATGACAAGCCCGGAACTCCCTCAAGCGCCACAATCCTCCAGCGTCAGCCTGGAAAAAACCATTTATACCCTGGACCAGATGGAACGGATCACCGTTCCGCAAATCGCCCTGGCCGGACGCTCCAACGTGGGCAAATCCTCCCTGTTGAACTGTCTGGCCAATCGAAAAAACCTAGCCAAGACCAGCTCGGTTCCGGGCAAAACCCGCAGCCTGAATTACTATCTGGTCCATCCGGAGCACTACTACCTGGTGGACCTGCCCGGATACGGCTACGCCAAACGCCCGAAAAGCGAGCGCAACGCCTGGGGCAATTTGATGCGGCGCTTTTTGACCAGCAACAAGGGCCTGGTGGGGCTGATCCTGGTTCTGGACAGCCGCCTGCCGCCCCAAGCCCCGGACAAGGAAATGGCGGGCATGGCCCTGGAGCAGGGCCTACCCCTCCTGCCCGTGCTCACCAAAGCGGACAAGTGCTCCCAGCGCGAAATCGCCGCCGCCAAGCGCGCCTGGATAGAGCTGCTGGGTCCGGAAGCCGCCCCGGTCTTCTTTTCCGCCAAGACCCGCCAGGGCCGGGAAACGCTCTGGGAACAGATCCGGCTGCTGATCTCTTCCCAAGACCACCCTTTGCCCGAGCTTGAGGCGCAATGACGGACTTGTCGAACCAGGCAACGCGGAAGATGCTACGCCAACCCATTCTCCTGAAGAATGGCCTTCAACGTGTCCTCACTGATGCCGGCCACCTCCGTCTTTGAATACAGCTTGAGAAGATACAGGTGCCCCCGACGGTCGATATAGTAGTAAATAACCCGAAATCCCACGCTTTTCCCCGTGGCCGTCGAAGAGTTGGAAAGGCGAAGTTTGTGCAATGAGGCGGTAAGGGCGATCCCGGCCCGAGGATCGTTCGTCAAGGTGTCCTGAAGGCGCTTCAGGTCCTCTGGCAATTTTTTGTATTTCTTATGCAGCCTTTTGACATCTCTTTCAAAGCTGGGCAGGCTAAAGATCTTCAAGCTCATGGATCAGCTCGCTCAGCGTAGTGGTTCCGCCCTCTTGAATCGCCAATTTCAACTCCTTGACGGCCTGGTCGAACTCAATATGGAGCCGCTGAGCCTTCTGCTCTTCCACGTAGCTCCGGATGGCCTCGGTGATGACCTCGCTGCGGTTCAAGTCATGCATTCGTGATAAATCGTCAATTTCATCGACAAGATACACAGGCAACCGCAGTCCGACCTGCTTTTTTCGCAACAGCGCGATATCCCGCATCACACAAGCTCCTTGGTACGATTATGAATACGTTTTCCCTGCTTCGTAAAACGATTTGATAGATTATTGAGCAACTCATCGTCAAACACCCTCGAGGCTGCGGCCTAGGCGAACCCGGTCCCGTTCGTCATCTGTTTCCCATGCTTGGAGAAATGTCCACCTAGTATCTTGATCCGAACAGACGTATTTGACAACCTCACCCCCGAAACCTACGGTATGAGCGTCATGCATAGTGTCGCTCGCCAGCCCCGCGCCCAAGCCCGCGCTTTGGGCGACTCCAATCCAATCCGACGGCCCTCCAGGTCGCGCCGACTTTCCGAGGTGTTCTTCGGCCCCGGAGGTTGTCCGGTGAGAACGTGCTTCGCCCCGCTCCGTCCGCCCTTGCCTCCCGTTCTTTTCTTTGCTTCCCCCGCTCCCCGCCGCCTCTCTTCACCACGCCGCAGCGCATTCTTCCCCGTTTCGACCACATTCACCGAGGTCGCGCCGTGACCGTCCAAACCAAGGCCGCCACACGATCTGGATTTCTGGCCGCCCACTACCGGGACTTCCTGCTTTACGGCCTGTTCCTGGGCGCGGTGGCCTGGTTCATCGCCAGCGGCGAACAAGGCATGGGCTATCACTGGAAGTGGTACCGCATGCCCCGCTACCTGATCCAATTCACCGAGGACGGCTGGGTGCTCGGGCCTCTGCTGCAGGGGCTGATCGTGACCTTCAAGATTTCCGGGCTGAGCCTGATCCTGGCCATGATCTTCGGACTGACTGCGGCAATCTTCCGGCTTTCCGACTCGTTCACGGCCCGGCTCGTGGCCAAGGGCTACGTGGAATTCATCCGCAACACCCCGCTGCTGACCCAGATTTTCTTCATCTACTACGTCATCGGCCCGGTCTTCGGCCTAGGCGCCTTCGGCTCCGCCGTCCTGGCCCTGTCCCTGTTCGAAGGGGCCTACGCCTCGGAAATCTTCCGGGCCGGAATCGTTTCCATCCACAAAGGCCAGTGGGAGGCCGCCCATAGTCTGGGGCTGTCCAAATTGGACACCTATCGCAAGGTGATCGTCCCACAGGCCGTCCGGCGCATCCTGCCTCCCCTGACCGGCGTGGGCGTAACCCTGATCAAGGACTCCTCCCTGGCCAGCACCATAGCCATCTATGAGCTGACCCAGCAAGGCAACATTGTTTCCTCGGACACCTTCATGGTCTTCGAGGTCTGGTTCACCGTGGCGGCCATCTATTTGGCCGTCACCTTCCCCCTGTCCATGCTCGTGGCGGAGTTGGGCAAACGGATGCGCACGGCGGAATGAGGGGGGGGCAGGAGTCAGAAGTCAGAAGTCAGAAGTCAGAAGTCAGAAGTCAGAAGTCAGAAGTCAGAAGTCAGAAAAATAACTCCCTGAAACCATCCGCGACCGCAACCGTTAAACCGTGAACCCAAAAAACCAGAGCATCCGCATGACCGCAATCCCCGCCATGATCGAAGCCCGACAAGCACCAACACGCGAAAACGTCCGCCTCGGCCCGGAAATCATCTCCGTGCGGGAGATCGTCAAGACGTATCCCGGAGGGTTGCGCGCCCTGGATCATGTTTCGCTGTCCGTACGGCAAAAGGAGGTGGTTGTGATCATCGGGCCGTCCGGCTCGGGCAAGTCCACCCTGCTGCGCTGCCTGAACGGCCTGGAGGAGATTGATTCCGGGGAAATCGTCATCGACGGCGTGCCTTTGGACGACGATCCCCGAAACCGGCTGACCATCCGAACCGAGGTGGGCATGGTCTTCCAGTCCTTCAACCTGTTTCCGCATATGACCGTGCTCCAAAACATCAACCTGGCCCAGGAGCAGGTCCGGGGCAAATCCCGGAAAGAGGCCGAGGAAGCCACCATGGCCCTGCTCGCACGGGTCGGCCTGACGGACAAGGCCCGGGCCTATCCGGCCCAGCTTTCCGGCGGTCAGCAGCAGCGCGTGGCCATTGCTCGAGCCCTGGCCATGCATCCCAAGGTGATGCTTTTTGACGAGGCCACCAGCGCCCTGGACCCGGAAACCATCGGCGAAGTCCTGGAGGTGATGAAGGGCCTGGCCCGGGACGGCATGACCATGGTCGTGGTCACCCATGAAATGGGCTTTGCCCGTGAAGCCGGTGACCGAGTGATCTTCATGGAAGACGGGCGACTCCTGGAGGAAGCCTCCAGCGACGACTTTTTCAACAACCCGAGACAAGAGCGCACCCGCGACTTTCTCGGCCAAATTCTGTGCGGACCGGTCCCAGGCTCAATCACCGGGTCGCCCGGATCAAACCTCAACTCAAAGGAGCACAAATGAACACGACACGCAAACTCGCCCTTAGCAGTCTGGCGGCCCTGGCGGTCGGCCTGATTCTGCTGGTCGCCGCCCTGGCCCAGGCCCAGAACATCAGCCAACAGATCACCAGGGAAAGCACCCTGACCGGCATCATGGAGCGCGGGGCGTTGCGGGTGGGCTTCGACACCTTCGTGCCCTGGGCCATGCAGGACAAGACCGGGGAATTCATCGGCTTCGAGATCGACGTGGCCAAACGTTTCGCCGAAGACCTCGGCGTACGCGTCGAACTGGTGCCCACGGCGTGGCGGGGGATCATCCCGGCCCTGCTCACCGGCAAGTTCGACTTGCTCATCGGCGGAATGAGCATCCGGGCGGATCGGGCCCAGCAGGTCTACTTCAGCATGCCCTACTACTTCACCGGCCAGGCCCTGGTGGCCCACAAGGAAAAGGCCGCGGGCTTCACCACCCTGGAGGACTTCAACAAGCCCGAGGTGACCATCGTCACCCGCACCGGGACCACGGCCCAGCGCGCCGCGGAAAATCTCTTTCCCAAGGCCCAACGCAAATATTTCGACAAGGAGCCCCAGGCCGTCCAGGAACTGCTCATGGGTCGGGCCCACGCCCTGATCGGCAACGCCCCCCTGCCCTCCCAGGAGGCCATCAAGAACCCGGACCGACTGTTTTTACCCGTCGAAGGGAACCTGACCAACGAGCCCATCGGCATCGCCATGCGCAAGGGCGATCCGGATCTGCTCAACTACGTGAACAGCTGGATCCTCCAGGTCACCGGCGAAGGCTGGATACAGGACCGCTACGCCTACTGGTTCACGACCATGGACTGGAAGGACCAGGTGGAATAACCGACCAGCGAAACCACGTATCGGCTGGGCGACGGATGTTGCCCAGCCGAACCCTCTCAGCACAAACACCATCTCCATGCCTTCCAAGCGGACCCGCTTCACCACCCTGGACGCCGTCCTGATTCTGGCGATCGTCGCCTTTGCCGCGATTTTCCTCTGGCGCGTCCACGCCACCCTGGATTACCAGTGGCGCTGGCATTTGCTGGCCAATTACCTGCTGCGTTGGGAT
Source organism: Desulfonatronum lacustre DSM 10312 (assembly GCF_000519265.1). Classification (NCBI taxonomy): domain Bacteria; kingdom Pseudomonadati; phylum Thermodesulfobacteriota; class Desulfovibrionia; order Desulfovibrionales; family Desulfonatronaceae; genus Desulfonatronum; species Desulfonatronum lacustre. The sequence continues at coordinate 345,646 of NZ_KI912608.1, read as the reverse complement.
GAAGCGGCCGGCCGCTGGGTGCCCGGTTTGATCACCCAGGGGTTGCTGACCACGATCCGCCTGAGCATCTGGACCATGCTCCTGGCCACGGTGATCGGCGTGATCATGGGGCTGGCCCGATGCGGCAAGTCCCTGTTCCCCAGGATGGTCGGCTGGACCTATGTGGAGGTAGTCCGCAACATTCCGCCCCTGGTTCTGATCTTCATTTTCTATTTTTTCCTGGCAGATCAACTGATAACCTTGCTGGGTGTGGAAGTGATGCTCCGCAACCTGCCGGATTGGGGCAAGGAATTATTGACCTGGATGGCCGTGCCCGTGGACCGGATGCCCAACTTCCTGGCCGCCCTGCTCACCTTGGCCGTGTACCAGGGGGCCTACATCACCGAGCACGTTCGTTCCGGAATTCAATCCATCGAGCGGGGCCAACGCGAGGCCGCCTACGCCCTGGGCCTCTCCCCCTGGCAGCAGATGCGTCACGTCATCCTGCCCCAGGCGGTCTCCCGGATCGTCCCCCCGCTGTCCGGCCAGTTCATCGCCACCATCAAGGACACGGCCATCGTCTCGGTGATCAGCGTCCAGGAACTGACCTTCCAGGGCCTGGAACTGATGGCCTCCACCTACATGACCTTCGAGATCATGATCACCATCACCGTGCTCTACCTCCTCCTGACCCTCACCTTCTCCACCCTCGCCGGCCGCGTGGAACGCCGCCTGCGCCGGGCGTACGGGTGAGGAAAAAGGCGGCTACCCCACTCCCCCCAGATACGCGTTCTGCACTTCCGGGTTGGCCAGCAGGGCTTTGGCCGAGTCTTCGAGGACGATTTTGCCCAGTTCCAGGACGTAGCCCCGGTCGGCCAGTTTCAGGGCCAGGCGGGCGTTTTGTTCCACCAGGACGATGGTTACGCCGGACTTGTTGATTTCCTTGACCGTGGAGAAGATGGACTTGACCAGGATCGGGGCCAGGCCCAGGCTGGGTTCGTCCAGGAGCAGGATCTTGGGGCTGGCCATCAGGCCGCGGCCGATGGCCAGCATCTGCTGTTCTCCGCCGCTGAGGGTTCCGGCAAGCTGGCTGCGGCGTTTGTGCAGGATGGGAAACATCTCGTAGACCCAGTCCAGGTTCTTGCGGATCTGGGCCTGGTCCGTGGCGGTAAAGGCGCCCAGGTGCAGGTTCTCTCTCACGCTCAGGGTGCCGAAGACTCTCCGGCCCTCCGGGACCTGGGCCAGGCCCAGCTTGACGATGTCGTGAGCCTCCAGTTTGTGCAGGGGTTTGTCTTCCAGGAAAATCCCCCCGCCGGACGGCTTGACCAGACCGCTGATGGTCATCAGGGTGGTGGACTTGCCCGCGCCGTTGGCCCCGAGGATGGTCACGATCTCGCCTTGGGCCACGTTCAGGTTCAACCCGTGCAACACCTGCACGTTGCCGTATTTCACTTCCAGATTTTCAATGCGCAGCAACATGATCAAAAGTCCTCATCATCTTCGTCCGGGGCCCCCAGGTAGGCGTCGATGACCCGTTGGTCCTTCTGGATTTCCGCCGGAGTGCCCTGGGCGATCATGATGCCGTACTCCAACACCACCAACTTTTCGCAAATTTGCATCACCAGATTCATATCGTGCTCGATGAGCAGTACGGTGATCCCGCGCTCCCGGACCTGGGAAATCAAATCCACCAGGACCTGGGTTTCATAGTCGTTCATGCCCCCGGCCGGTTCGTCCAGAATCAGGAAGCGCGGCTTGGTGGCCAGGGCCCGGGCGATTTCCAGAAGGCGCTGGTTGCCGTAGGACAGGTTCCGGGCCGCCTGGTCAAGGTGGGGCCGCAGGCCGACGAACTCCAGTTCGTTCACCGCGATCTCCAGGGCCTCGCGCTCCTCCCGCTTCTGCCAGGGCAGCCGGAGCATGGCCCCGACCACGCCGGAGCGCATTCGGCAATGGCACCCGGCCAGGACGTTTTCCAGGGCGCTCATGTTCTGAAACAGGCGGATGGTCTGGAAGGTCCGGGCAATGCCCAGGGAGACGATCCGATTGGTGCGCATGTTCACGATGTTCCGGCCGTCAAAGAGGATCTCGCCGGAGTCCGGACGATAGTTGCCGGTGATCAGGTTGAACACCGTGGTCTTGCCCGCGCCGTTGGGGCCGATCAAGCCGACGATGGAGCCGTGGTCCACGTCAAAACTGACCTGGTTCACGGCCATGACCCCGCCAAAGGACTTGGTCAGGCTGGTCAGCCGCAAAAGCGGAGAAGCGTTCATTTCCCACCTCCCCGGGCCGAGGACAGAAAGTCCAGATTGAAGGTCCGGGGCGGAGGAGGAAGAATGCCCTTGGGCCGAAAGATCATCATCAGGATCATGGCCGCGCCGAAAATAAGCATCCGCGCCCCGGCGAACTCCCGAAACACCTCCGGCAGGCCGACGATCAGAAAGGCGCCCAGGATCACGCCGCGAATGTTCCCGGACCCGCCCAGGATCACGATGGTGAACATGACCACGGATTCCCAGAAGGTGAAGGACTGGGGCGAGACGATGGTCATCTTGGCCGCGAAGATGGTCCCGGCCATTCCGGCCCAGAACGCGCCCAGGACAAAGGCCACCAGCTTGTAGTGCGCCGCGTCGATCCCGCTGCCCTCCGCGGCCACGTCGTCCTCGCGGATGTAGTTCAGAGCTCGACCAAAACGGGAGTTCTCCAGGCGCAAAAAGAAAAATACCGTGATCGCGGCAAAAGCGAAGATCAGGTAATAAAAATCATGAGGCGTACGGATCACATGGCCGAACAAAACCGGGCGGCTGATCCCGAAGATCCCGTTGGACCCGCCGGTGATCCCGAAGACGTTGTTCACCAGTGCAATGCGAACGATCTCCACGATGCCGATGGTCACGATGAGCAGGTAGTCCCCGCGCAAATGGATGATCGGCCTGGCCACCAGCAGGGCGAAGAACCCGGCTACCATCCCGGAAAGAGGCATCAGCCAGAGCACCGGAATCCCGAACTGGGTGTTCAGGATGGCCGTCGTATAGGTGCCCATGGCGAAGAACGCGGCATGGCCCATGTGGAACAGGCCGGCGTAACCCAGGATGATGTTCAGGCTCAAAGCCAGCACCGCGTAGATGCCGATGGAATTGAGCACGTCCACCCAGTAGGCGTTCAGCCAATACGGGGCCACGAGCAGGGCCGCCACAACGACAACGTTGATGATGGTCGCCGGTTTCATACTTTATCCGCCACGCGTTCGCCCAGAATTCCCGTGGGCCGGAAGATCAGGATCAGGATCAGAACCATGAAGGAAATGGCGTCCTTCCAGGCCAGGGAGATGTAGGTCGCGCCCATGGCCTCGATCACCCCCAACAGCAGACCGCCGAGCATGGCTCCGGGAATGTTCCCGATGCCGCCGAGAATGGCTGCGGTAAAGGCCTTCAGGCCGTAGACCCAGCCCATGGTGAAGTTGATCTGGCCGTAGTACAGGCCGACCATCATCCCGGCGGCTCCGCCCAGGGCCGGACCGATCAGAAAAACGTACATAATCACCCGGTTCACGTCGATGCCCATCAGTTTCGCCGCGCCCTGATCAATGGCCGCGGCCCGGATGGCCGTGCCGGTCTTGGTCCGCTGCACGAAATAATAGAGCCCGGCCATCATCACCAGGGAGGCGGCGAAAAGAACAATGCGCATTACCGGGATGTCCACCCCGAACAGGGAAATCGCCGTGGTGGGCAGCAGATCGTGGGGATAGACCCGGAATCTGGCCCCGTAGATGAGCATGATCGCGTTTTGAAAAAAGATGGACGCGCCCAGCGCGGAAACCACCGCGGACAGCCTGGGCGAGGTGCGCAACGGGCGATAAGCCGTCCGTTCCAGCAACGCGCCGATCACGGCCACCAGCCCCATGACCATCAACACCAGCACCAAAATCCCGGCCACCGGGCCGATATGATCGGTCAGACCCAGGGACAAAAGCAGGGTCAGACCGAGAAAAGCGCCGATGGTGAACAGGTCGCCGTGAGCAAAGTTGATCAACTTGAGCACGCCGTAAACCATGGTGTAGCCCAGGGCGATCAGGGCGTAGATCCCGCCCACGGCCAGCCCGTTGGTCAATTGTTCGAGAAAAAGTTGCATGACATGTCCTTGGGATGGTGGTCGGATGGGGACGATGGATCGTCCGGACATCCATCATGAGCAGGGGCGGGTTTCACACCCGCCCCTGGAATCGTCGATGTTTACGGTTGCAGGATGAACCGGCCTTCGCCGTCAACCTTATACACGCGGTACAATTCGCCCACCCGGTCGCCCTTGTCGTCAAAGGCGATGGCGCCGGTCAGACCTTCGAAGTCGGTCAGGCCGGTGCGCAGGTATTCGGCGATCTTGTCCGGTTCGGTGGAGCCGGACCCCTCGATGGCGGCCACGATGACGTTGAACGCGTCGCCGGCCAGCACGGCCCAGACCGAGGCGGGATCATCATTGTACTTGGCCCGGTAGGCGGCCATGAACGAGGTGGCCTCAGGAGAACCCAAGTCCTGGGGCACGGGCGGGCTGAGGAACATGAAGCCCTCGGCGGCTTCCTTCCCGGCGATGCTCACCAGGTCCGGATTATTGGTGGCGTCGCCGCCGATGAAGGGCACGTCCCAGCCCATGCCTTTCTTTTGACGCAGCAACAGTCCGGCTTCAGGGAAGTAGCCGGTAAAGAGCACGACTTCGGGAGCGCGGTTGCGCAACTGGGAGAGGATGGCGCTGTAATCCCGCTCGCCGGGAGTCAGGGCATCGAAGAAGACGATCTCCACATCGCTATCCTTGAGCAATGACTGAGCCTCGTCGGCCAAGCCCTTGGCGTAGGTGGTGTTGTCATGCAGGATGGCCACCTTGCTGAACTCCATGTCCTTCAAGGTGTTGGCCGCCACCAGCCCCTGTTCGTCGTCCCGGGGGGAGGTCCGGAAGAAGTAGCGCAGACCCTTTTCGCTCAGCCGAATGGCCGTGGACCCCGTGGCCACCTGGACGATCTTGTTTTCGTCGTAGATGTTCTGGCTGGCCTCGGTGATGGAGGAGCCGTAGGTCCCGATGACGGCGACGATGCCCCGGGTGGACAGCCGCTGGGCCGCCAAAGCCGCGGTGCGCGGATCCCCGGCGTCGTCCTCGGCCACGATCTCCACCTTCTGCCCCAATACGCCGCCGGCGTTGTTCAGTTCTTCGGCCAGCAGATCCACGATCTGCTTCATGGCCTGACCTTCACTGGCCCAGGAGCCGGTCAAGGGCGCCATCAGACCGATCCGGATCTGGGCGTGAGCCTGGCCGATCAACAGGGGCAACGCCAGCAGTCCCGCCAATACAGTCAACAACAGTCGTTTTTTCATGCAAGTGCCTCCTTGCGGGGAAAAGGGTTAACCACACCTCGTTCGCGTAAAATTTTCCTCATACGCTTTGAACCAGCTCCAGGCAGAGGACCGAAACGTCCGCTGCCCAGACTGAAACCGATCGGGATTCATACGGTGAAAAACGTGGAAAATCAACAACCTTGCAAGATAAACAGGCCTGAGATAATTTGTCGAACCAAGCATGAACTAACTCTTCGTCATTGCAGCACAATCAAATCCGGTCTTCCCCTCCCCTTGCCAACCCCGCCCGGAATGTTCATTTTTTGAATCAATTCGTCGTCCCACTCATTTCAACAATCTGGTTAAAATTCTCATCATGCTGAAATTCAAAACGTTGATTCTGATTTGCTGGTTCTTGCTTCTGTCGCTATCTGTCTCGGCCCGGACTCAGGCCGACGTCGTGGAACACCGTCTGGAGAACGGGTTGACCGTCCTGGTGCTGCCGGATCCCCGCGCACCGGTGGTCACCAACCAAATCTGGTACGACGTCGGATCCAGGAGCGAGCAGAGCGGCATCACCGGGATCTCCCACATGCTTGAACACATGATGTTTCGAGGCAGTGAAGCCTACCCGCCCGGCGAGTTCACCCGGATCATCGCCCGCCTCGGCGGCAACCAGAACGCCTTCACCGGCCCGGACTTCACGGCCTACTTTCAGGTTCTGGGCAGCGCGCATTGGGAAACGGCCATGGCCATGGAGGCCGAGCGGATGCACGCCCTGCGCCTGACAGAGGAACAGTTCCAGCCGGAACGGGACGTGGTTGTCGAGGAACGCCGATTGACCCGGGACGACCGTCCCACCGCCCTGCTGCACGAACAATTCATGGCCGCGGCGTTTCTGAACAGCCCCTATGGCCACGGGGTGATCGGCTGGATGACCGACATCGAGAACTATGCTTTGGAGGACGTTCAGGCCTGGTACGACGCCTGGTACGCGCCCAACAACGCCGTGGTCGTGGTGGTGGGCGACGTGGACCCGGACGAGGTGATCGAGGCGGCCCAACGCCATTACGGCCCGATTCCCGCCCGCCCCTTGCCGGAAATCAAGCCCCGGACCGAGGTTCCCCAGCGGGGCGAACGCAGGGTCGTCCTGCGGGTTCCAGCGGAGCTGCCCCACCTGATCATGGGTTGGAAAGCTCCGAGCATTCCGACGCTTCTGGCCGCTGACGCCGCCCCGGACGACGCCTACGCCCTGATGGTCGCGGCCGGCGTCCTCGGCTCCGGACGCTCCTCCCGCCTGGATCGCGAACTGGTTCGCGGACGGGAACTGGCCCTGGGAGCCGGGGCCGGGTACGGCGGCTACAGTCGGTTGGAAACCCTGTTCACCCTTTCCGCGGCCCCGTCGTCACAATCCGACATCGAAACCCTGGAGCAGGCCCTGCTGGATCAGATCCGGCGGCTGATCGAAATCCCCGTGGACGAAGCCGAACTGCAGCGGGTCCAGGCCCAGGTCATCGCATCGGAAGTCTATCGCCAGGATTCCCTGAACGCCCGGGCCTTCGAACTGGGCATGCTGGAAACCATCGGCCTGGGATGGCGGGTCGGCGAGGAATATGCCGAACGCATCCGGGCCGTGACCGCCGAGGACGTCCAACGCGTCGCCCGGACCTACCTGATCCCGGACACCCGCACCGTGGCCATCCTGGACCCGTTGCCCATGCCCGGAGCAAACGGCTCCACCTCCCCAAACCGCCAAGGACCCCAACATGAACCGTCCGACCACTAATCTCGTTTTCCAGCCTTCCGTCGGCCCGGCCGCCCTTGCCCTGCTGGTGCTGCTCGGTTTCCTTTGCGGGCCGACAACCCCGGCCCGGGCCGCTGATTTTGAAACCTGGACCACGTCCAACGGGCTGCGCGTGCTCTTCGCTCCGGCCCCGGCCCTGCCCATGCTGGACATCCGGCTGGTCTTCGACGCCGGTTCGGCCCGGGACGGCGAACATGGCGGGTTGGCCCGGATGACCAACCTGGCCCTGGCCTTCGGCACGCCGGAGCTGGACGCGGACACCGTGGCCGAGCGCTTCGAGTCCGTTGGGGCTCAGTTCAGCACCAGCGCGGCTCGGGACATGGCCATCGTCCATCTGCGCACCCTGACCGAGCCGGACTGGATGGAAACCGCCGTGGCGACCCTTGTTTCCCTGCTCGCGGACCCGGCCTTTCCCGAGGACGACCTGGCCAGGGCTCGCCGCCAGACCCTGCAAGCCCTGCAGCGGGAGCGCCAGGAGCCCGGGGCCGTCGCTGCCAGGGAGTTCTACCGGCTGGCCTACGGCGATCATCCCTACGCCGCCCATCCGCTGGGGACGGAACAAAGCGTCCCCACCCTGGAAAAAACGCTGATCCAGTTTTTTTACCAACACCACTACACCGCGCAAAACGCCGTTCTGGCCCTGACCGGCGACCTGTCCTTGGACGCCGCGCAAGCATTGAGCCGACGCATCGCCGCAACCCTGCCCCAGGGCGAGCGGCCCTCGGCCCTACCCTCACCGGAATTGCCGTCCGAACCGATCCTGGAGCACATTCCCTTTCCCTCGGAGCAGGCTCATATTTTCATGGGTGGGCCACTCCTGCGCCTGGACGACCCGGACCGTTTTCCCCTGAGCGTGGCCAACCACGTTTTCGGAGGCGGCGGGTTCACCTCCCGGCTCTTTCAGGATGTCCGCACCGAACGCGGGCTGGCCTACTCCGTTTCCAGCCACATTCAGCCCATGGCCGCGGAAGGCCCGTTCCTGATCACCATGCAGACCGGAGTCCATCACGCCGCCGAGGCCCTGTCGGTGCTTCGCGACGCCCTGGCCGTCTTCATCAACGAGGGCGTGACCGAAGAGGAGCTGGCCGCTTCCAAGGACAACATCATCGGCCGCTTTCCCTTGGGCTTGGCCTCCAACAGCGACATCGCGGCGACCCTGGGGATGATCGGGTTTTACGACCTTGCGCCGGACTACCTGACCACGTACACCGACCACGTCGCGCGGGTCACCCGGGAAGACGCCGGAGACGCCCTGGCCCGTCGGCTGATGGCGGACCGGATGGTCACGGTGGTCGTGGGTGGGCCGGATGGCATATTGGACGAACTTCGGGATGAGCATCCGGATAACCGTTCAGGGAAACCGTTCGAGGAAAGCTAACCCGTTTTAGCCACGCTTGTCTCAAAAAAAGAACAAAGATAACTACTTAAAAAAGTCGGGCACTGCCTGAAGGTTGCCTTGCATCTGGATTCCACCTCTGCGGGAATGACTTCGATTGGCACGCTTCTCAAACTCGTCATGCCCGCGAAGGCGGGCATCCAGGCCATGCTTGCCGCATTTGAGCAGTTACGAACAAGGACCAACGCCATGCATCGGCTTCGCCGGACCAGCCTCTTTTTTCTGGCCGTGACCACGTTGCTCTTCATGACCGCGCAACCGGCCCGGGCCCATCCGCACGTCTGGGTGGATTACGCCATTGAGGCCCGGTTCGACGCCACGGGGCTGGTCGGATTTCAGCACCGTTGGACCTTTGACGAAATGTTCAGCAGCCAGATCATGGACATGTTCGACGCGGACGGAAACGGCGTCTTTTCGGACGAGGAGATCGAAGAGGTCCGCCGGGGAGCGTTCGAGTATCTGAGCGAATACGACTACTTCATCCAGATCAAGGTCAACGACTCCCCTTTCCACGTGGCCTCGGTCACGGACTTCCGGGCCTCCATCCAGGGCCACCAGGTGGTCTACGACTTTTTCATCCCCTGTCCCGTTCCGGTCGGCGCGGAGCCGAAAATAGTGCACCTGCTGGTGGCGGACATGGAATACTTCGTGGACCTCGGGCTGGAGACGGACGGACTGTCCGTCAGCGGCAAAGAGCACGTCTCGGTCCGCTCCGCGTTTCACAGCAGCGAGGCCTTTTCCTTCTGGGGCGGGGCTTGGGAGCCCAGGCATCTCACCCTGGAGTTCCAGAAATCGTCCTGACAGTCCGTTGAAAAACTCCCAATTGCCGCGTCGCCGCAAAAATCTCAAACTCTCACGTATCCATAACCACGCTTCGACATTGAACTTTTTTTTGCTCCTTGCACTTGAGATTTTTGAACGGACTGCCGCTAAGAGGACGTGTGTTCAACAATCATCCGGTCCTTTTCCTCAACCATCACCCAACGAACCAACCCCATGACCACCACACCCAACACAAGTACTCGCGATCGAATCCTGAACCTCGTCCAGAACAGCCGATTTCAGAACGCTATTATTTTCGTGATCATCATCAACGGCATCGTCCTCGGCCTGGAAACCTCGGCCTGGGCCATGGAACTGGCCGGGCCGTTGCTCCTGGGCCTTGACCGGCTCTGCCTGGCCATTTTCATCGTGGAGATCGGGCTGAAGCTGTACGCCCAGCGCCGCAGCTTCTTCAGGGAAGGGTGGAATGTCTTCGATTTCCTGGTAGTGGCCATCTCCCTGGTGCCCAGCCATGGGGGATTGGCCGTGCTGCGATCGTTGCGCGTGCTCCGGGTGATGCGGATGATCTCCGCGCTGCCGAACATGCGCCGCGTCATCGCCGCCATGCTCCACGCCCTGCCCGGAGTCAGCTCCGTGGCCGGAATCGTGGGCATCATCTTCTACGTCGGGGCGGTGATCTCCACCAAGCTGTTCTCCGCGTCCTTCCCGGAGTGGTTCGGCTCGGTCGGCGGCTCGTTGTACACCTTGTTCCAGATCATGACCCTGGAAAGTTGGTCCATGGGCATCGTCCGACCGGTGATGGAGGTCTACCCGCAAGCCTGGATGTTCTTCGTGCCGTTCATCATCGTGACCACGTACACGGTCATCAATCTGGTGGTGGGAATCATCGTCGGAGCGATGGAGGAAAAGGCCATTGAGGAAGGAACGAAAGAGGACCCAGCCAAGGTCTGGCTGAAGTTGGAAAGCCGCCTGGAGGGCATGGACGCCAAGCTGGCGGAATTACTGAAGGAAAGAAACGGGCGAAGCGACGGTCCGCGCTAATTGATAAATACCGAAGCGTAACGCTTCTGGTCCTCAAGAACCTTCCCCACGCCGCGCACCACGGTGGTCAGTGGATCGTCGTCCTTGATCACCTGGATATGGGAACTTTCGGAAATACGATCGTCCAGTCCCTTGAGCAGCGCCCCGCCTCCGGCCAGGTACAGGCCGTTGGTGGCCACGTCGGCCACCAGTTCCGGCGGGGTCTTTTCCAGGGCCCTGCGGACCGCCAGGACGATGGCGTTGACCGGCTCCTGGATGGCATCCCGGATTTCGGCGTCGTGCAGGATCAGGGTGCGGGGGTTGCCGTCCACCATGTTTTTTCCGCCGATTTCGATGGAAAGCGGCGTCTTCAACGGATGGGCCGAACCGATGGTGATCTTGACCTTTTCAGACATGTTTTCACCGATCAACATCTGGTACTTGTCCTGCACGTACCGTTGAATCGCCTCGTTCATCTCGTCCCCGGCAATGCGCACGGACTCGGAGTAGGCCACGGAAGAAAGCGAAAGCACGGCCACCTCGGTGGTGCCGCCACCGATGTCCACGACCATGTTCCCGATGGGCTGGTCAATGGGCAACCCCGCGCCGATGGCCGCGGCCATCGGCTCCTCGATCAACCGGACTTCGCGGGCTCCGGCCTGGGTCCCGGACTCGATGACCGCCCGCTTTTCCACCTGTGTAATGCCCGCCGGCACGCCGATGATGATCATCGGCTTGACCAACCGCATCCCCCGGATCACCTTGCGCACGAAGTAGGCGATCATTTCCTTGGTGACCTCGAAGTCCGCGATGACTCCGTCCTTCAACGGACGAATAGCCCGGATGCTTTTCGGGGTCCGCCCCAGAAACTCCTTGGCCTCCCTGCCCACGGCCAGCACGTTTCCACTTCGGTTGTCCAGGGCCACGACGGACGGCTCGTTCAGGACGATCCCGTCTTTGGGCGTATAGACCAGGGTGTTGGCCGTTCCCAGGTCCATGGCCAAGTCCTTGCTCATGAACGAAAAAAAACGTTGAAAAAACATCGTGGCAGTCCACCTTGTGGATTACGGAAAGTGTGCGGCAAAAGCCGGGAGCAGCCGAAACGAGGCACGAAAATCAAGCCTGGCCGGGTAGCCTACGGGACGCGAAAAAAACGGCAAGCCCTGAAGGTCGCCTGTGTATCGCGCCCCGTGCATCGCTACATGGCGTTAGAATTGATACAGCCGCCTCAGCTTGGTGGCAAGTCCTGGTCGTCGGTATTTGGAAAGATCAGCGAAGTTTTTGGGGAAAGTTGGGCTCGCAGTTTGGTCAACTGGTTTTTCAGATAAAGATTTTCCAGGAAAAACTCCAGATACTCCGTGACCAGACGCAAAAAAAACCGCATTTCATCGCTGATATCCCGCGGGGCCTCATCGGCGAGGATCAGCACCGCCCTGGTCCGCTTATGCACGCTCAGCGGCAGGCAGATCACGGTATGCAAGGCCAGCCCCCCGATAACGTCCTTGCCGAAAAGGGTCGACCCGGTATGGCCGGACTCGGCGTCCGCGGAAAAGACCGGCTTCTCGTTTTTGAACACCCAGCCCACGAGCCCACTGCCGAAGGGATATTTTTCGTTTTTCGAACGCTGATTGATGGGAAAATCGTCCGTCCAGCCCTCAATGAAAAAATTCTGGCCGTACTCGTCTCGCGCGGCCAGGGCGACGTGTTTGATCCGCGTGGTGCGGGCCAAGATATGGAGGAATTGATTCAGATAGGCGGACCAAAGCGGATACCGTTGGCGAAGCTCCTGGAGTTCCCGCAAGGCCTGGTAGTAGATGAAATCCTGCCTATTGGTCTCCTGGCGGCAGGAATCCAATTGCAATTTGGAAATAAATTCCGCGAACTGATGCAGGATTTTTTGGTCCTTGGTGCTGAAGGAGTAACTTTTTTTGCTGTCCACGCAGACGATCCCCTGCCCGTCGCGCAAGGGACATCCCATGAACGACTTGACCGCGGATTCGCTTCGCCCGGAATAGTATCCCAAAGACTCGGTCTGCAACTCGAAGTTGTTGACCAGGAGCGGCTGATCGTTGCGCAGAATCCAGCCCACCAACCCCTTGCCCGGCACGACCTCCGTCCCCTCGGCCACGTCGTTCCCGAGGCTGAAGTGCGCCGCCATCCTCAGGACGCCTTCCTCGTCGGGCAGAAACAGCACCGTCGAGTAAGCGTCAAAGGAATTGGCCACGATGCCGAGAAGGTGCTTCAGGCACCCCATGTTCAAGGAGTCCATGGGATTTGGGACAAGTGTCATTTGGGCGTGCGTCTTTGCACGAAAAATTCGATGCTTCGATTGTAGGAACGCTCTTCATCCTCAGTGAAATAACACGCCGGCAGTTCGCGACGCTGGCGATGATAATGCAGGCACTCGCAGCACAGCCCATGCTTCGGACAGCCCTGATGCGTACATGTGCAAAATTTGGTGTTGATTCGGATTCGCGGACATTGACTGTTCTTGGTCATGAAACGCTCCAAAAATCGAGGAATCAGAGGGTCTGGGGGCCTCGGCCCTTCACTTTCCATCCGCTGTCGGACGGAGGTCTTCCTTTCTTTCGTGCCATCCGATATGCAACCACTCAGCACATTCCATTCTTGGCCGTACCTTGAGGCTGGAACCCCATTTCAACGAAATGGCGCGTCATGGCCATACACCCATAAATTCTCTTGACACCAATGTCAATACATTGAAATTACTTATTTTTTACACATACCCACGCTAAAGAGGCATACATTGACAGAGGGTGTGATGCACTGTACAGCAAAATCAATCTTTCCTTGGAGATGCCTACCATGCACGATGCGCGCAATCAGTTTTTCCACTTCCTGAGCAAGAAAAAGCTCAAGTTCACCGCCCAGCGTGGCCTGATTTTCGACGTTTTCTGGAACACCAGAGACCACGTCTCCCCCGAGGAACTCTACAATCTGGTCAAGCTGATCGACCCGCGTGTCGGACAAGCCACCGTGTACCGAACCCTGAAACTCCTCTCCGACTCCGGGATCGCCCGGGAGGTCAACTTCGGAGACGGCGTCTCCCGCTACGAGCCGACCTTCGGCCAAGCCCATCACGACCACCTGATCTGCACCAGTTGCGGCCGCAGCGAAGAAGTCGTGGACCATCAAATTGAAAGCCTCCAGGAACAACTGGCCAAGGACCACGACTTTACCTTGACCGGCCACAAAATGTACCTGTTCGGTCTGTGCCCGCAATGCCGGGGAAGCGGCCGAAAACAGTAACTTCGTCCCGACCTCCGGCGACACCCTCCCTCAAGGGCTCAAAGCCCGCCCCCCGTGCACCACCCCGCATGGCGCTTCCCTTGCGCATGCGATGGATGCTTCGTGTCCACGCCCTTGGGACATTCCCGACTTCGCCGCCCCACGCATCATTGCCTTGAATGGTTTCCGGCACCGATTTCTCCGTCACGTCGGACATGCCTTCTTGCCATACCGGTTCCCGATCTTATTTGATCCACTCCGGCTACTTTTCCACGCAAGAGACATGAATCAGCAAACGCACAGACGTATTACCATCTTGGCGCTGATTCCTATCCTGACCCTGATGATCTCGACAATGGCTGAAGCCAAGGAGAGCACCATGCAGCACGCCCCTGAAACCATCCAGACGGCCACCCTGGCCGGCGGGTGCTTCTGGTGTCTGGAATCCGACCTCCGCAAACTGGACGGCGTCCTGGAGGCGATTTCCGGCTACACCGGAGGAACCGTGGAATCCCCCACCTATGAGCAGGTGACCGGCGGCCGAACCGGCCACGTCGAAGCGGTCCAGGTCCGGTTCGATCCCGCGAAGACATCCTATACCGAAATCCTGGATGCCTTTTGGCGCTCCATTGATCCCACGGACCCCGGCGGTCAGTTCGCGGATCGCGGATCGCAGTACAAGACCGCCGTCTTCTATCACGACGAATCCCAGCGCATCACCGCCGAAGCCTCCAAGCAGGCCCTCGACGCCTCCGGCCGGTTCTCCCGGCCCGTGGCCACGCCGATCCTTCCGGCCCAAGCCTTCTATCCCGCCGAGGACTCCCACCAGAGCTATTCCGAAACCAACCCGGCCCACTATCAGCGATACCGGGAGCTGTCCGGTCGCCAGCCCTTCCTGGACGCGCATTGGAGCGACACCGTGGTCCAGCCGCGCACCACGGCCAAGGGATTTGCCGCCCCGTTCGTCAAGCCTTCCCGTGACGAACTGCAAACCAGGCTGACCCCGCTTCAGTTCCAGGTCACCCAGGAGAATGGAACGGAGCCGCCTTTCAAGAACGCCTACTGGGACAACAAACGCCCGGGCATCTACGTGGACGTGGTTTCCGGAGAACCGCTGTTCAGCACCCTGGACAAGTTTGATTCCGGCACGGGATGGCCCAGCTTCTCCAAGCCCCTGGTCGCCGAGAACATCACCGAGCACGTGGACCGCAAGCTGTTCATGCGCCGCATCGAGGTCCGCAGCAAACACGCCGACTCCCACCTGGGCCACGTCTTCCCCGACGGCCCGGCGTCCACCGGCCTGCGCTACTGCATCAATTCCGCGGCCCTGCGCTTCATCCCCCAGGAAGATTTGGAGTTGGAGGGCTACGGGCAATTCACGACGCTGTTTCAGGAATAGCGCCCGCTATATTCCCCGTAACGCAAAAAGGCGGCCCTGGCGGGCCGCCTTTTTGCGTTACGTCACCTGAGGTGGATCATCCTCGCAACTCCATGTTCCCGGGCATGGGCGCGGCCTAGCTGTCGCCTGGAGCCAGTTGTTGGCGATCCGTCTGCTCCTGGTTCCCCTCGGTGTCGGGGTCGTAATCGGGATCGGGATCGATTCCGACTGTGTAGTGTGGTTGGTCCTCACGCACTGTGTAGCCTCGTTGCCCGAGTTTCGTCAGCATCGCCACGATGCGGTCCAGTAAGGCTTTGCGGGTCGCATTCTCTTCTGGCGAAAACGCTCCACAGACTTGCAGGACATCCTGGATGGCGCCGCATTCCAACGCAGAACCGCGTGCAATCTCGAAATAGCGCCGTCGATCTCCGTCAGTGGCTTTACCGTTACCTTCGGCAATGTTCAGCGGGATCGCTTGCGAAGCACGCAGAAGCTGGTCCTTGGCGTTGCGATGACCCTTTAGTGTTTCACAGAAACGATAGGCCCAGCCGACATACTCGATCGAAGTACGGTATACATCCAGTTTCTCGTGTCCAAATCCCATCTTTTGTCCTTGGATTCCGATTCCGATACCGACCCCGACACCGATTCTGCTTCCTCAGCAAGCCAGTCACCCGCGCATCTTCTTGTACGCCGTGATCAGTCCGTTGGTGGACGCGTCATGACCGGAAACAGGGGCGTCCCCGGGCAGTTCCGGCAGGATGGCCTTGGCCAGTTCCTTGCCCAGCTCCACGCCCCACTGGTCAAAAGAGTTAATCCGCCAGATGACGCCCTGGACGAAAATCTTGTGTTCGTACAAGGCGATCAGACTGCCCAGGACGTGGGGCGTCAACTTTGGAAAGAGGATCGAGTTGGTGGGTCGATTGCCCGGAAAAACCTTGTGCGGCAGGATCTTTTCGATCCGCGCCCGGTCCATGCCCGAGGCCTCCAATTCCTTGCGCGCCTCGTCCTCGGTCTTGCCGCGCATCAAAGCCTCGGTCTGGGCGAAGAAGTTGGAGAGCAGGATTTGGTGATGGTCGCCCAGAGGGTTGTGGCTCTGGGCCGGAGCCAGGAAGTCCGCGGGAATCAGCTTGGTGCCCTGGTGAATGAGCTGATAAAAGGCGTGCTGGCCGTTGGTTCCGGGTTCGCCCCAGATCACCGGGCCGGTGGAGTGGTCCGCCGCCTCGCCGTCACGGGTAACCCGCTTGCCGTTGCTCTCCATGTCGCCCTGCTGAAAATAGGCCGGGAAACGATGCAAGTACTGGTCGTACGGCAAAATGGCATGGCTCTGGGCGCCCAAAAAGTTGTTGTACCAGATGCCCAGCAAGGCCAGAATCACCGGCACGTTGCGCTCCAGCGGGGCGGTCCGGAAATGCTCGTCCATGACAAAGGCCCCGTCCAGCAGCTCCTCGAAGCGGTCCATGCCGATGAACACGCCTATGGGCAGCCCGATGGCCGACCACAGGGAATAGCGTCCGCCGACCCAGTCCCAGAACTCGAACATGTTCGTCGGGTCGATGCCGAATTCCCGCACCTTCTTCGTGTTCGTGGACATGGCCGCGAAGTGTTTGGCCACGGCCGCCGGGTCGTTCAGGGCGCGCAGCAGCCAATCCTTGGCCGTGTGGGCATTGGTCAGGGTTTCCTGGGTGGTGAAGGTCTTGGACGCCACCAGGAACAGCGTGGTTTCCGGGTCGCACTCCTTCAGGGTTTCAGCGATGTGCGTGCCGTCCACATTGGACACGAAATGCATCCGCAGATCCGGATGGCCGTAGGACTTCAGCGCCTCGGTAACCATGTACGGCCCCAGGTCTGATCCGCCGATGCCGATGTTGACCACGTCCCGAACCCGCTTGCCGGTAAACCCCAGCCATATCCCATCGCGGACCGCGTCGCTGAAGGTGCGCATCTTGGCCAACACCGCCCGGACATCCGGCATCACGTCCCGTCCGTCAACCTTGATCGCCCGCTCGGACCGATTACGCAGCGCCACATGCAAAACAGCCCGGTTTTCCGTAAAATTGATCCGCTCCCCGCCGAACATCCTGCCCCGCCACGTTTCCACCTCGGCTTCCCGAGCCAAGTCCAGCAACCGGTGCATGGTCTCTTCGGTGATGAGATTCTTGGAGTAGTCCACGAGAATATCGCTTACCGTGGCCGAGAACCGCTCGAATCGACCGGCGTCCTCGGCGAAAAGATCGCGCATGTGCCGACGCTTCATGACCTCGGCATGGCCTGCCAGGGTCTTCCAGGCGGATGTTGCCGTCAATGTGCTCATGAGACTACCTCCAGAGGAGAATTGTTGGGGAAACCTACGATCGCGAATGACCCGCGGCGCGGTGCAGCAGGAGCAAGTCCGCCAGGGTCAGGCAGACCATGGCTTTGAGCACCGGGACGATCCGGGGGATGGCGCAGATGTCGTGGCGGCCGCCGATGCGTAGTTCGTGCTCCCGCCCGTGTTGATCCACGGTGGTCTGGGGCTTGGCGATGGAGGGGATGGGCTTGACCGCGACCCGGACCACCAGAGGCTGGCCGGAGCTGATCCCGCCGAGAACGCCTCCGGCGTTGTTGGAAGCGAATCCATTGGCGAGGATCGGGTCGTTGTTCGCACTGCCCAGCATCCGGGCCGCCGCGAATCCTGCCCCGATTTCCACGCCCTTGACCGCGCCCACGCCCATCAGGGCATACGCGAGACGGGCGTCCAACTTGTCCAATACGGGCTCGCCCAAACCCGCCGGGACGCCCTGAGCCAGGATTTCCACGACTCCGCCAAGGGTGTCGCCCTGGCCGCGAACCTCTTTGATCCGCTCCTCCCACGGGCCGACCAATTCGGGGTGAGCGGCGAAAAACGGGCGCTCCGCCACGCCCTCCTGGATCACTCCCGGGCTTGCTCCGGAACTGGACTCACAATGACTCCCGGAACAAGATACGCTCTCCAGGCCGATGCCGCCCAATTCCACCGTGTACGCGGTCACGGTGACGCCCTGCGCGGCCAGAACCTCCTGGGCAATGGCTCCGCCCACCACCCGGCAGACCGTCTCCCGGCCCGAGGACCGCCCCCCGCCGCGGTAGTCCCGGACACCGTACTTGGCTTGGTAGGTGATGTCCGCGTGGCCGGGGCGATGCAGGAATTCCAGGGGCCCGTAATCACGGGAACGCTGGTCCTCGTTGGCGATGAAAAAGCCGATGGCCGTGCCCGTGGTCCTGCCCTCAAACACCCCGGAGAGCAGTCGGACCTGGTCGGCCTCCTTGCGGCTGGTGGTCCCCAGCCCTTGCCCGGGCTTGCGGCGGTCCAGCTCCCGCTGGATCACGGCCTCGTCCAGGGCGATCCCCGCCGGACAGCCGTCCACCACGCCGCCCAGGCCGGGTCCGTGGGACTCGCCGAAGGTGGTCAGGCAAAAGACACGACCGATGGTGTTTCCGCTCATGCCGTCACCTTCAGACTTTCCCTCAGGTCTCTCAGGCTTTCGGTCAGACTTTCCTCTGGGCTTTCCTTTGGGCTTTCCTTGGCGGTCCTCATCTCCGGCACCGAAGCGGTCTTTTCCTCCAAACCTTCGGAGGGAAACACCGGGCGCCCGCACTGGGCCTTGTACTCCGGGACGACGTGACCGAGGATGTCCTTGATCGCAACGGCGTCGTGCCGTCCTGCCGCGGTCTCGAGCTGATCCAGCAATCCGTACAGAGCCGCCAGCCGAACGTTCCAGTCCTCGGTCTCGCCGTTTTGACCGTCTTCGCGCAGGACCATGATTTTCTCGTGACTGGTGCTGTCCACGCCCTCGGTTTCGATGATCAATTCCTCAAAGAGCTTCTCCCCCTCCCTGGGGCCGGTAATCACGATGGGGATGTCCACGTCCGGTTCTTTTCCGGAAAGCCGGATCAGATCCCGGGCCATGTCCAGGATGCGCACCGGCGTGCCCATGTCCAGGACGAAAATCTCCCCGCCCTTGCCCAGGGTCGCGCTTTGCAGAATCAACTGCACGGACTCGGGAATGGTCATGAAGTAGCGGATCATTTCCGGATGGGTCACGGTCACCGGCCCGCCCAGTTCGATCTGGCGGCGGAAAAGGGGAATCACCGAGCCGGACGACCCCACCACGTTTCCGAAGCGCACGGCCATGAACCGGGTCCGCCCGTTCTGGATGCCCCGCAGCAGCAGCTCGGCCACCCGCTTGCTGGCCCCCATTACGTTGGTGGGCCGCACCGCCTTGTCCGTGGAGACAAGCACGAAACGCTGGACCCCGTGGGCCAGGGACTTCTCCATGACCACCTTGCTGCCGACGATGTTCGTCGACACCGCTTGCCAGGGGTTGTTCTCCAACATGGGCACATGCTTGTAGGCCGCCGCGTGGAAGACCACCTCCGGGGCGTAAGCGGTGAACACTTCCTCCATCAGGGCCTCGTCCTGCACCTGCCCCAACACCGGGACATAGGCCGTGAAACGATGCTCGTGCTCCAGTTCCATCTGAATGGCGTAGAGGTTGGTCTCGCCGGAATCCAGGAGGATCAGTCTCTTGGGCGCGTAGCGAATGATCTGTCGACACAGTTCCGAGCCGATGGACCCTCCGCATCCCGTGACCAGGATGGTCCTCCCGGCCAGTATCCCGCGGATGCCGTCATTGTCCAAGATAACGGACGGTCGACCCAGCAGGTCTTGAAAATTGACCTCCCGCAGGGAACGCACACTGACCTTGCCGTCAATGATTTCCCCGATCACCGGCAACGTCTTGAAGGGGATGCCCACCTGTTTGCACAACTCGACGATGGAGCGCATCCGGGTGCCGCTGACCGAAGGCAGGGCGATCAGCAGTTCGTCCGGCGCCAACTTTTCCACCACGTACGGCAGCATGGCGATTTCTTCCAGTACCGGAACCCCGTGCAGGGTTCGTCCCCGCTTGCCCGGATCGTCGTCCAGAAAGCCCAGCACGTGATGATCCAGGTCCGGATTTTCCACTATCTCCCGCAGAATCTTCTCCCCGGCGTCCCCGGCCCCCAGGATCAGCACCCGCTTGCCCTTGGGCGTACGCCGCAGAGGGACACACCAGGGAAAATTGCGAATGCTGCCCTGCATGGTGTAACCGGACCGGATCACCATCCGCAGCCCTCCGGCAAAAAGCATGGTGAAAGCCGCGTCCAGCACGAACACCGTGCGCGGGTACCCTTCCAGGCGGTTCCAGGTGAACATCAGGGCCACCAGGAGCAAACTGCTGATCAATGCCGCCTGGACCACGTGCCACAAATCGCCCAATCCCGTGTACCGCCACATGCCCCGGTACAACCCGAAGATTGTGAACACCGCCAGCTTCAGCGGAAGGGCGATCATCACCAGGTGAATCATCTGCGCCTGGTAGATGTCGTCAACATGAAAATCGAAACGAATCAGATAGCCCAGGACCATGGCCAGGGCGAACAACAGGCCGTCGGTCAGGAACATGACGTAGAGTTTGGGATTTTTGAACTGGTGAAACATGGTCGGTGTGAATCGTGGGAAAAAAGAAGGGGCTGGCTTTCCGAACGTCAGGCGGAGCTAACCTGAGCTGAACTGGGTGTTGAAGAAGTCCTTTGTCGGCAGTCCGTTCAAAAACCCCAAGTGCAAGAAGCAAAAAAAGGTCAAGGTCGAAGCGTATTCTTGATACGTGAGAGTTTGAACTTTTTGCAGCGACGCAGCAATTGGAAGTTTTTCAACGGACTGTAAAGACTTAAAGCCGGGCGGCCCAAAGCCCGTCCAACCGATCCTGAGCCAGGATCTGCCTGACGCGCAGAACGACCAAGACAAGCCAAAGCAGGCCCACAGCCGCCAGGGAAACTCCCATGGCCTGCCACATTTCGGGTTCCATGCCCCCCCCGGAAGAGGACATTACGGACGGATGAATGCTGCGCCACAACCTGGTGGAGAAAAAGACCAGCGGGATGTCCACGAAGGCCACGATGCCCAGCACCGCGCAGAGGGTCCGACGTTTGACCTCGGGGATCGGGGAGGTGCGCAGCACCAAATAACCCATGTACACGAACCACATGATCAGGGCCGTGGTCAGTCGGGGGTCCCAGGTCCACCAGACGTTCCAGATGGGCCTGGCCCACAGGGAGCCGGTGATCAGGGCCAGACCGCTGAACAGGACGCCCAGTTCCGCGGCCGAACCGGCCAGGGCGTCCCAGACCGGAGTTTTGCGCACCAGCACGCCCACGCTGCCCACGAAGACCAGGAAAAAGCTGAGCAGGGCCCACCAGGCCAGGGGCAAATGGAGATAGAAAATCTTCTGCACCAGCCCCATGGTCGCCTCCACCGGGGCATGCAGCCAGATGGCCAGATGCGCGGCCACCAGGGCCAGCGCGGCCGCCACGGCCAGGGTCGAAAGCAAGGCGGAATTCTTCATGAGCGGCTCATCTGAGTGTTGAAAAAGTCCTTATCCACAGTCCGTTCAAAAACCCCAAGTGCAAGGAGCAAAAAAAGTGCAAGTTTGAAGCGTATTTATTCATACGTGAGAGTTTGAACTTTTTGCAGCGACGCAGCAATTGGGAGTTTTTCAACGGACTGTCATCCCTCCCGGAAGACCAGGGGAAACAGAATCAACGCCACCGCGGCGAACAGGGCGTCGAAGGCCAGGATCAGCGTCAACCATTGGGATTCGTCCTGGAATCCGACCCCGGACAGCAGCCCTCCGCCCAGTTTGACGCCGCCCAGCAGCAGGGGCACCAGCAACGGAAAGAGGATCACGCTGAGCAGGGATTCCCTGGCCGCCTGACCCTGACTGAGCGCGCCCAGCAGGGAGCCCAGGACGACCAGGCCCAGGTCCACGGCCAGGACCAAGCCCAGGGCCGACGCCCACTGTCCATACAGGGATTGGCCGAGAAAAACCACCAGCCCGAGCAGGAAAAAAATCTGGGCCAGAAACAGCAGCGCGGCCCCGGCCAGGGCCTTGCCCAGGAAAACGGTCCCCGGACTGATGGGCGCCAGGAGCAGCCCCAGACGGACGCCGTTGGCCTCCTCCAGGTGATACAGGGCGTTGAACAGCAAAACCAGGCCGAAGACCGAGGCCAGCCAGAAGATGGCCGCCGCGGCCTGTCCGGTCATGGTCTCGCCCACGGGCAGGGAAAGGCTGAAGACAAAGATGATCAGCAGCCCCAGCAGGACCGTCTGGGCCAGCCCCAGACCCAGTCCGAGCATCAGGCGCAGATCCTTACGCGCCAGAACCAGGAACCTGGGCAATCTAAGCATCGCCGCACCATTCCAGATAGTCGGCGGCAGCCCCCAGAAAGGCCTGTTGCTTGCCTTGCAGCACCAGCACCCGGTCCGCCAGGCGGGCATCCCGGCGGGCGTCGTGGCTGACCCAGATCACCGCGGCCCCGCGGGCTTTGGCCTGATCGATCTCCCGGTCCAGAATGGCCCGGGAAGCCGTGTCCAGGCCCGTGGCCGGTTCATCCAGAAGCAGCATCCGGGAGTTGAGCAGGAGCACGCGGGCTAGGCTGAGCCGCTGGGCCATGCCCCGGGAAAAGGTGCCGGCCCGTTCCAGGGCCGCGGCTTTCAGTTCCACCCGGTCCAGGACCGCGGAGATTTCCGGGATCGATGGCGTCATGCCGTGCATCCGGGCCCAAAACAACAGGTTCTCCGAGGCGCTCAGAAACGGGTACACGCAGGTCCCGTGGCCGAGATAGCCGATCTCTCCGTGTTCCAGATTCCAGGCCACCTCCCCGCTTCCCGGGGTCAGCAGCCCGGCCACGATCTGCAGCAGCGTGGACTTCCCGGCCCCGTTGGGCCCCAGGACCAGCAACACCTCCCCCGGAGCAACGTCCAGGGTAACCTGACGAAAAATCAGACGTTGGCCGAAAAAATGGCCCACGCCGCTCAGGCTGACGAGTGCTGATTCACGTTGGGTCATTCAGGACCACTGCTTCCGAAGCCACGGCTCTTCATCGCCCTCAGGCGATGGAAGCATCCGCTCCGGCTTCGGTTTCCCGAACCTTCCCCTTGGAAGTGCGCAACGCGACAAACCCCACCAGACACAGAATGACGCAACCGATCCAGATCCAGTTCACCAAAGGCTGGGTGCTCATTTTCAGGCTGATGATCTCGTCCTCGGTAAAGCCCAGCAGCGTGGCATACAGTTCCACGCCCAGGCTGAAGCGCGTGTCGATTTTGGCATGGGGCCGATCCCAGGTCCGGTAGGAACGTCGCTGCGGGGCCAGTTCGCCGATGACCTTGCCGTCACGGGAAACCTCCAGCCGGGAGGCGAAGACCATCATGGCCGGGGTGCTCCAGGTTTCCATGCCCACATAGGTGATGGTATAGTCCTGGATGGTCATGGATTCCCCGGGAGCGAGCACGGCCTCGGCCTCGACCTTGTACGGGCCGGAAATGGCCACGCCCAGAAACATCAGGGCCACGCCCAGATGCACCCCGTAAGCCCCCCAGGCCGTGCGCCGCCGCCGCAAGGACGGGTCCAGGATGAACAGCATGACGATGCTGACCACCATGGCCAATCCCGCGCTGGCGCCGACCAGGGCCAGAGGCATGCGAATCCCGTTGATCCAGAGCAGCACGCCCAAGGCCAGCCAGATTCCGGCCAGCACCGCGAGCCATTTGCCGTGGCGCACGCCTTCCTTCCACTGAATCCAGGGGCAAATCACCAGGATCGCGCCGATCACCGCAAAGAGCGGCAAACAGACCCGGTTGTAGAATCCGGCGTCCAGGCCCATGGGGTTCTCGGTCCAGAGTTTGCTGATCACCGGCCAGAAGGTGCCCATCAGAACCACCAGGCCCAAGGTCAGAAAGACCCAGGCCGTGACCACCAGCAAGCCTTGCCGACTGGCCAGTCCGCTCAAGGGCCGATCATCCCGGGCCGGGCCGAAAAACAGGACCAGAGCCGTGACCACCATGCTGAACATCATGAACAGCATCAACGGATTGCCGACCCCGCCGTCGCCAAAGGCGTGCAGGGAGTCGATCACCCCGCTGCGCACCAGGTAGGTGGCCATGAAGCACAGCACCAGGGTCAGAACCATCAGCAGCACGTTGGTTTTGCCCAGGGCCTTGCGGCCCTGGCCGACGATGGCCGTATGCAGAAAGGCCGTGGCGCTGAGCCAAGGAATCAAGGAGGCGTTTTCAACCGGGTCCCAGGCCCAGTAACCGCCCCATCCCAACTCCAGGTAGGCCCACCATCCGCCGATGATGATCCCGCCGGAAAGAAAAATCCACGCGGTCAGGGTCCAGTTGTGAGCGATCTGGATCCAGGACTGCTTCTCTCCGGTGATCCAGCAGGCCAAAGCCAGACAGGCCGGGATGGTGAACCCGGCATAGCCGATGAACAGGGTCGGCGGATGGATGATCATCCCCGGGTGCTGAAGCAGCGGATTCAACCCCTGGCCGTCCAACGGCGCGGGGGAGATTTCCATGAAGGGATTCTGATGTCCGGTGAGCAGGTACATGAAGAAGGCCTGGATTCCCAAAAAGAAAATCCAGAAAAAGACCCGCGTCTGCCCGCCGAGCAGTCGGTATCGCTTGGTGAACAGAATGATCGTCCCGCAAATCACCACCAGCCACGCCCAGAACAACATCGACCCGGCTTGCCCGGCCCAGAAGGCGGTCAGCCGGTAGAACAGCGGCAGGGTCAGATCGGAGTAGCGACTGACGTAGAGCAGGGAGAAATCCTTGACGTAAAACGCCCAGAGCAGAAAAAACGAGCTGATGGTCACCAAGGTGCAGATCACGATCTGGGCGTTCTCCACCCAGGGCAGCACCTTGGACCGGCCCTCCCAGGCTTGATGGACGCAGGCCGCGGCAGCCAGCAACGAGAGCAACAAGGCGGCCAGAAGACTGTAATACGGAATAATGTGCATAAATGCGCTCCAAAAAAAACGGCCCGCTCACGTCACTCGCGGACCGCTTCTGCAGAAGGAATAGGGGAAAAAATCATCCGGGCCGGTTCTCGGCCTCGTACTTCGAAGGACACTTGGTCATCAGGGTCTTGGCGTTGAAGACCCCTTCCTGAATCAGGTATCCGCCTTCCAGAATCACCTCGGCCCCGGGCTCGAACAGATCCGGGACCACGCCCCGGTACTGGACCGGGATGCGTTGCGACGCATCGTCGCTGTCCGCCAGCATAAACCGGACCCCCATATGCTGGGGATCAAAAACCAGGCCGTCCCCGGCCACGGTCCCGAACAGGCGAATCTGCTGAATATCCTCCGCCGGCATGGCCAATGCCTCGGAGACATTCAAAAAGTAAATGCTGTTCTGCTTCAGACCAGCCATCAACAACGTCCCAAAGCCGACCAGAAAGAGAGCCAGGGCCACGATGTAAACGGTGCGCGAATTTTTCTTCTTTTGCATGGGCGTGCTCACCTCGTGTCAGTTGATAAAGGAGACGGAACTGTACTGTTTTTGACACGGACTGACAAGAGTTGAACCCAGGCCTCGACGATCCCCTGGCCCCCCTGCCCACTCTCACCCATCTCACATCAGGCCAAGAGGTAAAAGCCTAGATCCTTTGCATATGGTGGGGGGTTGTAGAATTCCGCGTCCACCTGCTCACCCTGGACGCTTCTGACGACGACACGTCGCTCAATCAAAGAGTGTAGCGTATCGTCCAGACGAAAGGAGACTTCGAGAAAGTCACCGGGTTTGATATTGAGTGGTCCTGTTGTCACCCGAAAACCGATTTCGGTCAGGGCGAGCTCTTCAACCAGGATGTTTCCGTAGCTATTGGCCGAAGGGCGCTCGAAAACACCGTCCAGGCGGACTTTTTTCCGGTAGATCCTTTTTCTTTCCGGCTGTTGCGCTGTTTCCTGTTCAAGCAAGGGCTGGAGTTCCGCTTCCACGGAAGCATCGGGCGTGCATTCCAACACGGCTTTGTCCTGGGCAAGACGTTCTTCAAGAAAGGTGATCAGCCCTCGGGCATGATCCGATTTCACGGAATGGACAAAAATGCTGATGGTTACACCCATGTCGCCTTTAAGCGCATCAAAGGACTTGAGCATCCGCATTCTGGCTTGATCCGCCGCCTGCCTGTCGGTTCCGGGCAGCAGGGCGATGAACTTGTCGCCCTCGTAGCGGAAGACATTGTCTGACTTCCTGAAGGCCGACCGAAGAATACCGGCAACCTGTTTCAGGATTTCATCGGCAGCCTTACGCCCCTTCATTTCGTTGATCCGCTTGAACCTGTCGATGTCAATGATCATGATGGAAAGGTCATGGCCATACTGTCGCAGCACCAGATCCCTGTTGCTCAACATCCGCTCCAAGGAGCACCTGTTTTTCAGCCCGGTCAAGGAATCCGTCGTGGCCATTTTCCGCAACGACTGCTGGTAGGAAAGCCTTTCGATGGCCATGGATGCCTGTTCTGTAATGGATTCCAGTATTTTCAATTCTTCCGGGGTGTACGGCAATCCATTCATTTTATTGACAAGCTCGACAACACCAAAAAACTTTTGATTGATTTTGAGCAAGGTCCCCATGCAGGACAGCGGTTCAAAATCAACATACAGCCCCATGCGCCCGGCCAAGTGGGCGTCCTGAAATATATTCTCGGAGATCAAGGGCATATCCCGTTCCGCGAGATACCCGGACAGCCCTTTGCCTTTGGGCACTCTGAGTCCCTGGAGTCGTTCCTTGTTCAGCCCCTCCACGGCGCTGAAGATCACGCCCTCGCTCTTCGAATCCTTGAGCAGTATGGCCCAGTGCATTGGTTCAAAAAAGGACCCGATATGAAACATAACGATATCCATGACCTCCCTGGCGGTTCCGGCCTGTGCCAGGGACTTGCCGAAAGCAAACCCCACATCGTGGAGGGCGACGTTCCCGCTTACCTGGCGATAGTCATGTGTAGTTTGAGTGACGTCCCGATGCGCGAGCCTGGTATTCACCCTGGCGAGACTGAAGCTCATCCAGAGCATGCTCTCCTGGATTTCACCGGGGGTTGGAAACACGAACCGGTAGAACTCGGAAATTCGTTCCATTTCGCTGTTCATGGCCCTGATCCTGGCAATGACGTCGATCTTGTCCAAGTCGACAAACCGCTCGATTTCAGGAGCCAGCACCGGAGGGCAGATCGTCTCACTCTCAAAGGACCCAACGCCCTGGGTCCAGCAGATGAAGTTCGAGAGGGCCACGATGGAGATGAGCAACGACTGATCAGTGGGCAGGTCCTCGGCCGGGAAACGCTGGTGATGGTACTTCACCGGCAGGATGATGCTCTCGGGCAAGCCCCAGAGGGAACAAAAGTAAGCCCCCACGTCGTCATGTCCAAGGCCGAGGATTTTCCGTTCCAGATCGACGATCGGCTCCTGGATGGAGCCGGCATCATGAAGAAAGTCACCGTAATCCCTGTGACCTTGAAGATCGAGAAAGATTTTGCCCACGTCGTGCAGGAGACCGGCGACATATGCTTCTTCAGGGTTTGGAAACTGAAGTTTCTTTGCGAGCTCCATGGAAAGTACGGCCACGGACAGGGAATGCCGCCAGAAATGGATCCGGCCGAACGTTCCTAAGCTGGATGTCGCGAACAGGCCCTGAAAGACGGTCATCCCGATGCACAATTTTCTGATCTCATCAATTCCAAGAAAAACCAGAGCTTCGGTCAGCGTGGAGATCTTCCGCCGGAGACCAAACCCCGCGGCATTCACCATCGCCAGCACCTTGGCGGCAATCCCGGGATCAGATTCGATCACCCGGGCCATGTCCTTCACGGAAACATCCTCGTCCCCGACCATCTCCAGAAACTTCAAGGCTGCCTGGGGAAAGCTGGGCAGCCTGCTGCCTTCCAGCGTGATGACTCGTTTCAATTCATCTGATGTGGGCAGGTCTATAGCGTGTTTCATTGACCACCTGAACCCCTTGGTGTTCCCCAACAAATTGGAAAAAGCGAAAATCGCATCCCAATGGTGGAGCGTGTATTCATGGCTACTTTGCACATAAGTCACATGGAGGTCAAAGCAACACCCGCGGTTCGCTTCCAGTCACTTCCCTCATCGCAGACGCCTTGAAGATATCCCGTTGGCATATCCCAAGGTCTTGCTACTCTGCCCCTTACAAACGAATCTGATCGAAGGAGGAGAAGCCGATGGAACAACCCACTGTATTCAAAAGCAACCGATCCCAGGCGGTCCGACTTCCCAAGGCCGTGACCCTGCCGGAAGACGTGAAGCGCGTTGATGTTGTGGCAGTAGGGCGAAGCCGGATCATCGCCCCCGCCGGGGAGGCGTGGGATAGCTGGTTTGATGGCCCCGGCGTGACCGCGGACTTCATGAACGAGCGTGAGCAGCCGGCCGTGCAGGACCGAGAGAGGTTTTGATGCTCAAATACATGCTCGACACCTGCATCTGTATTTACACCATCAAGAACCGTCCCGCCGTTATTCGCGAGAATTTCCGCCGCTGTCACGGACAGTTGTGATCAGCACCGTTACCAGTCCGTTGAAAAACTCCCAATTGCTGCGTCGCTGCAAAAAGTTCAAACTCTCACGTATGAATAAATACGCTTCGACCTTGAACTTTTTTTGCTCCTTGCACTTGGGGTTTTTGAACGGACTGCCGGATAAGGACTTTTTCAACACTCAGTTACGGTCATGGAACTGATCAAAGGTGTCGAGAAATCAGGGAAACCGGATGCGAACCTGAAGGTTGTGGAGGGATTTTTCGCGAAGCTGGAAGTTTAGAATTTGATGCGCATGCCGCCTTACACAGTGGCCGGATCATTGCCGACCTGGAGACCCGCCGTAAGAGTATCGGAGCATATGACAATCAGATCGCGGGGCATGCCAGAAGTAAAGGGCTGGTTCTGCCACGTGAGTTCATTAGAGTACCTGGATTGCTTGTCGAAAATTGGATGCCTCTTCAATAAATCCTGATACTCTTCCAACATCAAGGAAACATTCTGTAGATATCTTTCCGATGCAAACAGCGTATCAATTCAATTTCTTCTTCAGTTTTCTTCAATCCGATTCGATGGTTGCCTATTCTGATTCTGTAGTAGTAAGAGGCATAACCCTGGATTTCTTTAACATTTGCAACTTTCACTAAGCCCTCAGCTTCTTTCAATATGCTGACAATATTCAGTACATTTTCCGAAACATTTTGTTGCCCTGCAAGCTTTTCAATATCTTTGAGAAACGATTTCGCAAACTGATCTTCATGCCGAAGACCTCAGCTTCTCCAACACCACCTCTTCACTGACATATTCTCCAACATCACCTTCTTCGATAGCCAAGCCAAGTTTCATATCAATAATGGCCTCGGCAACAGCGTCTTCAAGCAAATCCCGACGTTCACTGAGAACGGTTGCAAAAGCTTCTTTCATGATGGTTGTCAGTTCAATACGTGATACATCTGTTAGCTGCATATCAATAGACCTCCCTATGTAAAGCCTTGCATGGTTTAGAGCTTCTCGTCGATGAACGAAGCAGGTACGCGCCGTAGCGTGGCAATCTCCAAATAGGCCAGCACTTCAGGCGACAAATTCTTTTCGAGGAAATCCGGAGGATTGGGGGAAATGATTTCATTTTTACTTGTGGAAAAACGAATCCGCAATCAACTGCTCATAGGCATCATGCCTTCCGATCCAAAACCAATAATAGACTGCATTTTGGTGGAGAGCCAAGGCACGGTATTCTGAACCGATACGTATCGACCAGAGTTGACCAGCCTTCTTGAACCGCAGAGAAGGATGGCGTGGATTTTTCAACCAGAGGCGATATGCTTTTTTAGCCCTGCGTCGCACATCAGAGGGCAGTTCGCGATACGCGCTCCAGAAATCAGGCGTTGTCGAGGAATTCATCAAGCGGAAGGGTTTGTTTTGCTTCAATGTCGCGACGCACTTTTGACAAGATTCCTTCGAGCCGCCCCCCAGGTTGTGAGTCCTTGGCGATCTGCTCATCCCAGCTGTCATGACCGAGTTCCAGGTCGAAAAACCAATCCACAAGACGGGCTCTCTCAGAAGGTTGTAATGCCATTACTTGGTCCGCGATATGTTCAACCGTGGCACTTGACGTCATAATCTCTCCTAGCTCTTCCTTTGAATGCATTCATCAAAAATTCAAAAAACATGTTTTCGTTCCCTCATGCTTCCAGTATAGGGCAGCAGGGATGGGCGGGCAAGAGGCCGGGCGGATGATCCCTTCAAGAGACCCAGAGATTTCTGGGATGTGAAAAGCAGGATGCTTGCGGGGAAATGATCAGCGCTGGAAAATTTTGCAAGAAAAATGTCAAGAAAGCGAACACTTCAGGGCAGGATCAGCTCACGCTGCCTTTGCGGAGAGCCTGGGACTGTCCACGACGGCCCACAAGGCAATATGCGTGTCCAGGAGCAGTCTCACGGCATGGGGTCCTGAAACAGGGCGACAATATGCTCGTTGTCCGCATCAATATCATCCGGCACCAATGAACTCCCCCCTGGCTATTTCAATTCTTTTGGCGACCGGCTGACTGGGAATCGGGACCAGCCTGGCCACCGGAGTACCGTGACGGGCGATGATCACCTCGCTTTCCTTTCCGCTTTCAATGGCCTCAACCAACTTGGAAAGCGTCGTCTTGGCCTCGAACATGTTCACGACGAGCATAATGCCCCTCCTTCGTATTTTCCAACCAGCTTCTCTTTAAATACATGCCTCTGCGAAAAATTTAGCCAAGCCTAGTACCATGTAACAATTATTCTTTCGTTTAGTTCTTCTTTGTGGTAGGCGAACTCCATACAAACCAGGGAGGTCGCCATGTGCCCACGCTACCGAGTCACTTTAACTGAAGAAGAACGCGGAGAACTTGAAAATTTAACGCGGCGTGGTAAAACTCACGCCAGAAAATTCATCCATGCCAGGGCCTTGTTGCTCTGTGATGCCGGGCCAAATGGACCCTCATGGAGTGTCGTCGATACGGCGACAGCTCTTGGGGTCACAACCCGCACAGTCGAGCACATTAAGAAGCGTTTTGTTGAAGAAGGCCTCAATGCCGCCCTGGATCGTAAACAACGAGAGAAGCCTCCGCGCGAAGTCATATTCGACGGAGCTTTTGAAGCGCGGCTAATCGCGCTGGCCTGTTCGGAAGTTCCTGAAGGAAACTGCCGCTGGACTGTCAGGCTGCTCGCCGACAAGGCCGTAGAACTCAATCTTGCTCCATCTGTTTCACACATGACCGTGCAACGGATTTTAAAAAAACGGAACTTAAACCTCATCTCAGCAAATACTGGAAAATTCCACCACGGGGAAATGCCGCTTTTGTAGCCGCGATGGAAGATGTTCTGGAGGTCTATCATCTGCCGTATGATCCAAACTTTCCCGTGGTTTGTATGGATGAGTCCAATAAACAACTTGTTGGCGAAGTTCGAGAGCCGATAGCGTGCAAGCCGGGACAGATTTCCCGCGTTGATGATGAGTATGTGAGAAAGGGCGTTGTTGAGATTTTTATGGAAGTTGAGCCACTTGCAGGCAAGCGACATGTCGCGATTTGCGAACGTCGCACCAGAAAGGACTGGGTGCAGCAAATCAAGCAGATGCTGGACGAGCGCTACCCCGCAGCAACCAAAGTGCGGTTGGTGATGGACAATCTCAATACTCACAATATCGCCTCTCTTTACGAGACCTTTGATGCAGCGGAAGCCAGACGATTAGCGGAACGACTCGAAATCCATTACACACCTAAGCATGGAAGCTGGCTCAACATGGCTGAGATCGAACTCAGCGCCCTCAAAGGTCAGTGCTTAAGTCGCAGAATTCCCGACATGGCCATAATGCAAGCTGAAGTCGCTGCCTGGGAAAAGAACATGAACAATCGTTTTCGAAAAATTCGACTGGCAATTCAAAACCGAAAACGCCAGGATCAAACTGAAACGGCTTTATCCGAAAATTTAAATGTTATACGGTACTAGCTAGAAAATCAAAAACCGTCCACCAGCCTTCTTTTCGCTTACAACTCATATCTTTACCCGCTCATCATCAGTGCTTGCGTATTCCCTCCAGCAAGTGTATTTTTTCTGAACTTGTTGGAGGAAACATGCAGAACGACTTGGTCGATCTTCCGGATGCCTTGTGGCTTCAGGGCCATTTCGCCGGATACGCCAACCCCAAGGCGGCCATTGCCCGCCTCACCCGTCAGGGTGTTTTACATCGTCTGAAAAGGGGGCTGTACATCAAGGCCCAACATGCAAACGATCCTGACCTGATTGGCAAGGCCGCCAATCGCCTCTACGGCCCCTCGTACGTGTCTTTCGTCTACGCGCTCAGGAGGCACGGCCTCATCCCCGAACACGTCACGCACGTCACATCAGCGACCTTCGGCAAGAGAAGGAAGAAACGATACGACACCCCGATAGGCTCTTTTTTTTACCAAGACATCCCCGCAATCGCCTATCCCCGCGGGTTACTTTTCGCCGAACAGAGGGGGGAAAGATATCTGGTGGCCTCCCCGGAAAAAGCCGTCTGCGACGAACTCTACCGGGTCCCCGGCGTCCGTTCCATCCAGGGGATACAGGATCTGCTTTTCGACGATCTACGTTTGGACCGGGATCAGTTCATGCGGCTGGACCGGCATGCCCTGATCTCGTTTTCTGAGCTTTATTCCTCAACGACCCTGGACACCTTTGCAAAATTCTTGGATAAAAACCATGATGACTGAAGCCGTCGTCCAATTGCTTGAGGAATACCTGAGGATAAATCACGGTTCCACGGACAGAGCCCTTGCCGACTATTCAGGCTGTCGCGCTGCTGGGCCTGTCTCGGACTGATTTTTTCACCCATGCCGCCTTGTGTGGCGGCACGGCCCTAAGATTAATAGAATCAAAGACAGGGATTGGTATGACTTCGCATTTCTGGTCCCCAAGAACGTCCCGCTCCTGCTCCCCAACTCGAGGCCAGGCTGAGGCAACGAGGTGCATACACCACTCGCCCCCCTGGACAAAGAGCACTGCACCAACCTCATTACCAGCCGCATTGATGCCGTGGATTTTGCAGCGGCCAAGGCCGACGTCGTTGCCTTTATCCGCCAGCTGCGGGAACTGGATGTCTGGTCCAGAGAGTATTTTCACCACGTACTGGATAATTTTAACAGGGTACCCGGATTGTTGATGGAAAACTAGCTTGGTCAAGCATGAAACCGCGATGGCCCATGCAATCCGCAAACTATCGGCAAGTTCTCCCTTCCTCCCGGCAAGGGAAAAATGAATATACTCAGGTTCGTCAAATCTCTGGGCCATCCCCGCCACTGGCTGCAGGACGATCTGCTGAGGCGTTTATTCAAAAATGCAGCTGTGCTGTTCAGCGGTAATGTAGGTGCATCCCTGCTAGGGTTGGCCTCTCTGGCCATGACTGCCCGCGCTCTTGGAGTCGAAAATTTTGGCATACTGGTGCTTATCACCACTTATGTCGGGATTGTTGATAAACTGGTCAATTTCCAGACTTGGCAGGCAATTATCAAGTACGGAGCAGACGCTCTGGAAAAAGAAAGTGACGAGGATTTTAAATCCCTGCTCAAGTTCGGTTTCCTCATGGACTGCTCCACAGCGGTTCTCGGCATGATTATCGCCGCCTCTGCTGCATGGTTTGTCGGACATTGGCGAGGATGGGATCAGCAGCTTGTAATCATGGCAACCATTTACAGCTCCACCATCCTTTTTCACATCCAGGGAACGCCCATGGCGATTCTGCGTCTTTTCGACAAGTTCAACAAGTTGGCCTACCAGCACGTAATCGCTTCAGCCATAAAACTGGCAGGCGTAACCATCGCTTTTTTTGTCGGCGCAGGTCTGTGGTCGTTTCTCATTGTATGGGCGATGGTGGATATCTTGGGCAAGCTGTTGCTGGTCTGTATGGCATACAATGAGCTTCTATTGCAAAAACACCATGACTTCATGCACGCAACCACAAGGAATATCGGAAGAAAATTTTCTAGGATCTGGGGCTTTGTGTTGACGACCAATATCAACAGTTCGATCCGGATGGCCTCCAGGGAAGTGGATATCATGATCATTGCCGCTTTGTTGAGCCCCGCAGCGGTAGGGTTATACAAAATAGCCAAGCAGTTTTCTCTGGTGCTCCAAAAGACGATCGATCCTTTATATCAATCCATATTTCCTGATTTGGCAAGACTTTACGCCAAAGGAGAAGTAAAGGAGTTCGTACGGTTTGGGCTCCGATCTTCTCTTCTGGCCGGATTGTTTGCACTGAGCGTCTGGTTTTTCTTCATTTTTTTCGGGGAAATAGTGATTTTACTTATTTTTGGAGAAGAGTACCTGAAAGCCGTGGAAGTCATGCTATGGTACATGATGGCGATTGTTGTTGCGGCTGCGGCATTCCCTCTGCAGCCGGCCATGCTTTCCATGGGCAGGCCACATACCACCCTTGGGGTTCATTTAGCTGCCACACTCATATATTTCACAGCTCTATTTTTTCTGCTTCCCAGCACAGGGCTTCTAGGGGCAGGCATATCTTATCTGATTTATTACATCTCCTGGTCGGCTTTCATGCTGGCGATTGAAATCTTTCTTATCTCAAGAAGGCTGACCCCAAGTGCAGCAGAAACTAACTAAGGACCAGATCAAGGCATTTCTCCACTACGGTTATGTACCCAGGCCCAGGCCGGTGAACCTTGTTGGCTTGCTATCCCGCTACGGAATTGAAATTGAAGAAGCCAAAAGCCAGAGGCCGGAAAAAGACCTTGTCAGCAAAGGGGCAGAAATACTTGATGATGTTTTTAAAGACACAGCCCGGAAGATAGGAAACAGAGCCACTGTTGTCCCAATAAGCGGTGGTATGGACTCTCGTGCCATCCTTGCCGGTATTTTACAGCACCTTCCAAAAGAGCAGGTGCAGACAGTAACCGTTGGAATTCCTGGAGCGCTTGATTATGAAATCGGGCAAAAGGTGACGCAGAAGTCAGGAATTGCAAACAAAGCGGTCAACCTGGATCAAATCACTTGGAATGAAGATGATCTGATTAGTTACGCCAGCAAATATCAATTCCCCATAGCACTGATTGAAGGTTTTTTGTTCAGCCAGATTTTTGATGATTTTAGAGGCAATCCTTGCTATTTAAGCGGCTTTATGGGGGATCCCCTGTCCGGGTCACATCTGCCTGCAAATCAAAGCACAGATTGGCCGCAGGCAAAAGCTGCTTTTATCCAAAGGAATAATTATACTAAGTTGAAGTTTTTTTTTCCGGAAAAAGACTTTTTGCCCTCAGCTCCGCTGGCCGATGCCGTGCTACTTACCCTTGATGAACAACTGGACTTTTTTATAAGGCAGAGGTGCAATATTTTGCCCCTTGTCCTTTTAAAAGGCTACCAACGTATTACCCCGTTTTTATACCCCCGCTGGATAGAATTTATGTTAAATCTGCCCCACGAGCTTCGCAACGGCCAGTTTTTGTACAAAAAGATTTTGCAGCATATGTATCCGGATCTTTTTTCATTGCCGTTGAAGAATCTGGGCGGACTGCCACTTGGAGCTTCGCGTTTCCAAGTGTTTCAGAAACGTTTGCTAAATAGATCCAGTAATCTTGTCCGCAGATATCTGCCGTTTGTTTTCACGAAACCCTCTCCGGGATTGAATTATATTGACTTTGAAAAGGCCTACCGGGAAAAGCCGGATTTGAAAACCATTGCCGAAAAAAGCCTCAATGATTTGCATAAAAGAAATATCGTGGAAGGAATTCGTATCCCCACCATCTGGCAGGAGCATCAATCTCGGAGATTTAATCATTCACAATTAATCACTCTTTTGGCATCACTGGAAATATTTTTCAAAGCAGCAGAGACCAAGGCAAATGAGCAATAGTAATAAATTCGAACTTCAGGATAATCTTTACCAATTCCCTTACCACTATATCCCGCACTTTGAAACAGACGGGACTCCTTCTCTAATGCGCAAGCTGAACTGGGGCTTTGATTATCTTTGCTACCAGAAGCATCTACAGGAGAAGGTTGTTGCCATGCACCCGCAATCGGTTCTGGAAGTCGGCTGCGGGGATGGTTACTTTATCAGCGGGCTTCCTTCCTCTATCCCTGTCAGGGTTGGTGTTGATCTGTCATCGAAATCTATTGCTTTTGCCAGAGCTTTTCATCCTGATTGCACTTTTTTTGCCCAGGATTTTAATGCTATAAAAGACACTTTTGACATTGTCGCAGCCATAGAAGTGATAGAGCATATCCAGGAAAATGAATTACCTGTTTTTTTTAACTCACTTTGTCATCGTACCAATAACAGCGGCACAATCATAATTTCAGTCCCTACTACAAATATCCCCTTGAACAAGAAGCATTACAGGCATTATACAATTGATTTGCTGAAAAATCAGCTCGCAGATAGCCAAGCAGGGCTGAGCATAAAAGAATACGAATATATTTTTCGCAAACCTTGGTGGTACAATATTTTTAGACGTTTTTTCAATAACAAGGTATTTTCACTGGAATTCAAACCATTCATGCGGTTTGCATGGCGAGATGTTTGGCGAAACTACCGGATCGCAGATGAGGGCACAGGATTTCATTTGGTAGCTGTTTTGACAAATAAAAAAATCTTGTAACAAGCGCGTAACGTATGTGTATTGGATTCAGATGCTCAGTGTTGTTGCCAGATTTATATTGACAAAATATTCAGGCGCAAAGAAAAATTTCACTTTAAATCGAACCAAGAATGGCCTGCGAAAATTTTAAATCGACTAATGCAGATGAAAATAGTCTACATATCTTCATCCACCATCCCATCCCGTGCAGCCAACAGCATCCACGTGATGAAGATGTGTCAGGCGTTCGCCAAAAACGGGCATGAGGTGGTGCTGATTGCGCCGGATAAAAAGGATGCACTGGAATCGGGTGTGGAGGATGTTTATAAGTTTTATGGGGTGGACAAGTGCTTTGAGATCATCAACTTGCCCTGGCTGCCCATCAGAGGCCGAGGGCATATATATGGTTTTTTGGCTGGATTAAAGGCTAGGTTATTAAAACCAGATGTTGTGTACTGTCGGAATGCTCCCGGGTGTTTTTTTGCTGCCAAGCTTGGTCTGCCGGTCATTTTCGAGTCCCACGCTCCGCTGGGAGACAGCGGAACAATCAGTAATTGGATGTTTCGTCGGATTCTAGAGTCATCCAAGCTGAAGAAGATGGTGGTCATAACCCATGCCCTGAAAAAATATTATCTAGATAATTACTCTTGTGATGGTAATGAGATCCAGGTCGCCCCGGACGGTGCAGATCCTGTGCCGGAAGGAATTGAACCCTTTGACCTGCCCAACAAGGGTGCGCGATTGCAGGTGGGGTATGTGGGGCATTTGTATAAGGGTAGAGGTGTGGATATCATCATTGATATGGCCAAGAACTGTGACTGGGCCAATTTTCATTTAGTTGGTGGAACTGAGACGGATATCAAATACTGGATGATTAAGACAAAGGGTCACGACAATATATTATTCCGCGGCTTCGTTGCGCCAGCTGAAGGAGAAAGGTTGCGCATTAGCTTTGATGTTCTACTTGCGCCCTACCAATCTGATGTTTCCATATCAGGTGGCGGTAACACAGTTAATTGGATGTCACCTTTAAAGCTATTTGAATACATGGCAGCCCAGAAACCCATCATCTGCTCTGACCTGCCCGTGCTCAGAGAAGTTTTTGCACATGAAAAAAATGCACTTTTATGTCCGCCGGATGATGTAAATGAGTGGGTAAAAGCCCTGGAAAGGTTGAGGCAGGACAAAATACTTGCCGTACAACTGGGACAAACCGCTCATGATGAGTTTGTAAGGAATTATACCTGGCAGGCCAGGGTTGAAAAATTGGAGTATTGATTTGAAAAATGTTCAGCAGGATGAAGCCACCCGACATCTATTGGGCAAACAGGTCGAAAGGTCTGGCTATCTCCAGTAGCTGCAGAGAAAACGACTGATCCAGCCCTTGAGTGTTTGATGTAGGGTTGACGTTTTGCAGAAAACACAGGCTCTCTTTCATGCACATGCCGACCAGGAGCAATTACTTTGCACGGGATGACGTTTTGTTGGACAAATCCCCAAAGCGCGTTGCCACGTCAAGCAAAAGCATCGTGTTTTGCCCAGCGCTCCAGACAACCCTTTTTTCACTGCCTTGGCACCTCGGTCCTGATCCAAAATGCAGTCCCCGTGGAACCGCTCCGGTCTCTTGCAACAAGGACCGCCACGAACTCCTTTGCGCTGGGCCTCATCCAAATCGTTGATCCAAACCAGGATGAGTTGAAAGTCTTTGTCCATCTTACCCCCTCCAGTTTTCAGAATTTCCTGAATAACATTGGGGAGTCAACAACACATAAAAAAGAGCCATTTGATGCCTCCACTCCTCTCAAAACGAGTTGCCTTGTATCTCCCTATGCTTAGCGGCGGTGGAGCGGAACGAGTAATGGTCACACTGGCCAATGCCTTTACTAATCGCGGCATTGGTACAGACTTTGTACTTTCAAAAGCCGAAGGACCATATTTGAAAAATATATCACCAAAAGTACGCATCATCCACCTAAATACTTCTCGTATGTTGACAAGCGTATTGCCACTTGCAAAGTACATTCAAAAAGAACAACCACAGGCCATGCTAACTGCATTGCGCCATGCTAATGTGATTGCAATTCTAGCTACAAAATTGGCCAATTTCCCGCTACGACTCGTTATTTCTGAACGTAGTCCACTAATTTCAACTCGAGCATATGCGAAAGGCTTCAGAACAAGGGTCATGCCATTTCTCATGCGCTTATTTTACCCCAAAGCATATAAGGTTGTGGCTGTTTCACAAGGAGTGGCGGATGACCTTGTACTGCTTACCGGTTTGCCTCGCGAACGAATTCAGGTGATCTACAACCCAATTGATGCCCCTCGAATTGAAGTTCTCGGAAAATCTCCCCCCGAGCACCCATGGTTTGCTCCAAATCAACCTCCCGTCGTCCTTGGGGTTGGAAGATTGACGCCTCTAAAAAGTTTCAAAACACTCATTAACGCATTTTCTAAACTTCGAGATCGACGCTCTGTGCGCTTGGTGATTCTGGGCGAAGGCGAACTTCGGAATGAATTACAGTTGTTAATCGAAAACTTGGGGCTTACAAACGAAATCGCCCTGCCAGGATTTGTTGACAATCCTTACGCTTGGATGCGAGCAGCAAAACTTTTTGTTCTTACCTCTATATGGGAAGGCTTACCTTGCGCTTTGATTGAAGCTATGGCCTGTGGCACATCTGTAGTTAGCACGGACTGCCCTTATGGGCCTTCTGAGGTACTTGAAAATGAACGATGGGGCCGGCTTGTTCCTGTTGGAGATACAATTGCGCTTGCAGAGGCAATGGATTCGGCACTCAACGATCCCAATCCACCTGATGTAAGGAAACGTGCTGCTGATTTTTCTGTTAATAATGCTGTTGTAGAGTATATGAAAGCACTTGATATAAATTAAAAAATATATACAATACAATTTTTTAACTGCTTTTTATGACTAAACAACCACCAGCTTAAAGCTGGTGGGTTTGATCCAGCGGACTGAAAGTCCAGCCTTGACCGGCAGGCTTCGCAGCCGGTTCGTACGTGCTCCTCATCGGCCACGTTAAACACCCAGGCCTCGGCAAGCACGTTTACACAAATCCGACGCGTTATTCGCATGCAAGGCAGTCCAGGCGGTACACCAGCGTAAAGCCAAACCGCTAGCTGAAAGCCACCCGGCTAAAGCCGGGGGTTTTAACCTTTTCCACGGACTAATAAAGTAATGAAGATTGCGTATATAACTACTCAATTCCCTGCTCCTTCAGAAACATTTGCCTGCAGCGATGTACGCGTGTTAAATAGACTTGGAGTTGAGATCGCAATTTTCACACAAAAACCGGCACATCGCGATTTTGAAGAAATGGTTAAAGATCGCGACCTTAAACCAATTCCGATCACGTGCTGTGGCATTAAAAATTACATTCTTGGACTATTCGCTTGCTTGCGTTATTTGAATTCATCAATTCAATTGATATGCTGGTTGGTTAAAAATGAATTCAACAAACCTCTCCAATTATTCAAATGTCTTGCGTTGGTACCGGCAAGTTTTTTTATTTTGAGCCGCATCAAAGAGTTCAATCCAAGCGTCGTACATTTATATTGGGGACACTATCCAAGTATAGTTGGCTACCTAATAAGAAATAAATCACCACAAATTAGAATTTCTTTATTTCTTGGAGCATATGACCTTGAAATGAGGCTTGGCATAAGTGCTAGTCTTGCAAAAATTGCAGACATCATTTTCACTCATACCAAAGCAAATGTCGAAACAATAAAGAATCTCGGAGTTGGCTTATCTCGCATAAATGTAGTTCATAGAGGAATTGACATAGCCTATCTAAATAGCTTTTTAAATGAAAAAAAAACTAAAAACAATAAAATACTCACCGCAGGAAGATTAATTCGAGAAAAAGGATTTGATAAAGTCATAAACGCATTCACTATTGTTTTAAAAAGAAAAATAGATGCTCAGCTTTCAATTGTTGGAGACGGTAATTTTAGAAATAATTTAGAAAAATTAT
The DNA here is from genome assembly GCF_000519265.1 of Desulfonatronum lacustre DSM 10312. Taxonomy (NCBI): domain Bacteria; kingdom Pseudomonadati; phylum Thermodesulfobacteriota; class Desulfovibrionia; order Desulfovibrionales; family Desulfonatronaceae; genus Desulfonatronum; species Desulfonatronum lacustre. The sequence continues at coordinate 305,208 of NZ_KI912608.1, read as the reverse complement.
CAAAATCAAATAAAATACAAAATTATGTTAAATTTTATGGCCATATACAACAGCAAAAATTATTTCAAATAATGCGAAACTCTGATTTTTTTATTTTATTGTCATATAAAAAAGGTGAAAGACTTCCCAACGTTATTAAGGAAGCAATGTTTGCAAAATGCATATGCATTACCTCTTATACTCCAGGAATTGAGGATCTTATTTTACATGGAAAAACAGGATTTATTGTTTTAGAAAATGAAATAGAACAATCCGCTGATATAATAACCAAACTATCCGATTCTGAAAAAAAAATGATTGGTGAAAACGCTAAGATATTGATAGAGGAAAAATTTAATGCAGAAATACAAATGAAAGAATATATTGACCTGTGGAGACATTAGAATGTCTCATGGAATTCATTTTCTCATTTCCATCATCACCCCGACATTCAACAGCTCTGCGTATCTCAAACAAACCGCCATCAGCGTCCGCTCTCAGACGCACCAGAAATGGGAATGGCTGATTACGGACGATTTTTCTCAGGACGGCACATGGCAGATGATCCAAGACCTGTGCGCTTCGGACAGCAGAATCAAGGCTGTTCGCAACGACGCGAACCAGGGGCCTGCTTTTTCCCGCAACCGCTCCATGGACAGGGCCAAAGGCCATTATTTTGCCTTTCTCGACGCCGACGACGTCTGGCTTCCACATAAACTCTCAACACACCTGGATTTCATGGCATTTGGAAACCTCTCATTTTCCTTCACTGCGTTCGAAGTCATCGACCGGCACGGAAAATTCACAGGCAAGGTCGTGGACGGCAAATCTCGTTCAACGGTTAATTATGAGAACATGTTGCGCAAAAAGGCAACCATGGGCTGTTCCACGGTGATAATTGAACGGGATATGGTTGGCGATGCCCGCATGCCCGAATTGCGCACAGGGCAGGACTATGCTTTTTGGCTTACACTGTTGCGAACGGGATTATTGGCCACATGCCTTCCAGTGGCGTTAACCAAATATCGAATAGTACCCGGCTCTCTTTCCAGGAATAAAATCGGCAAAGCTCGGCGGCAATGGCAAATCTACCGTAAACATGAAAAACTCGGATTCTTCAAGAGCGCGATCTGCTTTTCATCGTATGCTTGGAGGGCCGTGTTCAGAAGGTAAGGCTTTTTGGGGACCTCACCTACAAAACAATAGAAGCCTGCGACCAATGCCTCTGGATCATTCCCTGACATATACCGATGGTCGGCTACGAAATCTGCCCCATCGCTTGCGTTTGCGGCGCATTGCACGGCTTGCGAAAAAACATGCCCCCAGCCATGTCGCCACATATGGTGACTTTGGCTGCTCCAACGGGTACCTGACCTCATTGATCGCTGCCATGATCAAGGCCGAGGATACTCATGGTTTTGACCATACTATCGAACACCTGGCAGCCGCACGAACAACCTATCCAAGCATCAATTTTCAAAAGTTTGATCTCAACTGCCAAGCGGCCAAACTTCGTTTCGATTTTGTTACCTGCCTGGAAACCTTGGAACACGTCGGCAACCTGAGTCATGCGCTGCAAACGTTGCTGAACAGCCTTAAATCCAGCGGCAGACTACTGATCACTGTTCCCGTGGAAATCGGATTTCCCGGCCTCGCCAAGATAATCCTCAAGAGCCCCCTCCACAGGGAACTCCAGGGTTTTGGAACATCGCCCCGAGGGTATCTGCTTGCTCTCCTGCGCGGTGAACGTCTGTCGCAATTTCGGCCTGAGAGGGATAAGTATTCAACGCACCTGGGATTCGACTATCGCGACATCGACGACTACCTGACAAAACGAAAAGACATAAAAATGGTCGAAGCCCACACGAAAGCGACGACTCGATTCTATGTCCTTCAACGGATCCGTTGAACGGAGTATCGGACAAAGACCATGACCACCCTGCTGACCACTTTTCTGCTTTCTCTTCTGCTAGCACTGATTCTGACCCCCCTGGCGGGCAAACTGGGGGTGGTCATGGGAGCCCTGGACACACCGGGAGGGCGCAGGGTGCACGACGGGGTGATCCCCCGGACCGGCGGGTTGGCCATCTTTGCCGCCGTGGGGATCACGCTGACGATCGCCTGGCTCTGGGGCACGGATGTTTCCCGACTGATCATCCCGGACCGATCATTGCTCGGTCTGCTGGCCGGGGCGCTGATCGCCCTGGGTTTAGGGCTTTATGACGACCTCTTCCGGCTAAACGCCTGGAAAAAACTCCCAGTCCAGATTCTGGCGGCCAGTGCGGCCTATGCCGGGGGCATCGCCCTGGACAAGTTCGTCCTGTTCGGCCTGGCCGTCTTCTTCGACCCGGTCACGTCGTACCTCCTGACCGTGTTCTGGTTTCTGCTGTTCATGAATGCCCTGAACCTGATGGACGGACTGGACGGGCTGGTGGGGGGGATTGTTTTTTTTGCGTCCCTGGTGATGATCGTGCTGGCCATTCCGCGGGAGGATTATCTCACGGCCCTGTTTTTCGCGGCCCTGGCCGGGTCGGTGCTGGGCTTTCTGCGCTCCAATTTCCATCCGGCCACGATCTTTCTGGGGGATGCCGGCACGTATTTCCTGGGCTACGCCATCGCCGGTTTCGGGCTGATCACCTCGGTCAAAACCCACGTGGGTGCGGCCATTCTCATCCCGGTCCTGGCCATGGGGCTACCCCTTCTGGATATCCTCCTGACCGCCCTGCGCCGCCTTGTCCAAGGCAGGAAAATCTTTCAGCCGGACAGCGATCATATCCACCACCGGCTGCTCAGAATAGGCCTGAATACACCCAAAGCCGTGATGGTCCTCTACGGCCTGACAGCAACACTTTGCACCCTGGCCATCGTCCTGGTGAACATCCGGGATGAGCAAAGCGGCCTGCTCCTGGTGCTGATAGGCGCGGGAGCCTTCATTTTCGCGGGCAAACTTGGCTATTTGGAAACGTTGCGCCTGCGCTGTTTTCCAGAAACGGCCGACACCATGCTCAGGGCGACAGGGCTACCCAGTGATCGACGCTGGATGGACTTGCTGCCGGAACTGAAAAATGCACCGGACATGGAGGCATTGCACAGGAAGCTGAGGAAAATCCTGGAGCAGATGGGGGTTGAAAAGGGCGGTCTCAGGACAAATCACGGTGGCGGTACAGCAGACGGGGCGTTTGACGGCGAAAATTGTCCTGCAGATATGCGCAGACCACCCTTGCTTCGCCTGGAAATTTCGATCTTGGACGCTGAATCAGCCTGCCTGGGCACGTTGTTCCTGGTCAAGGACATTCAAGACGTGGCTCCCAACGAGGACATCCTGGCCAGTGTCGAACCACTGCGTAGCGCCCTGACCAAAGCCCTGACCCGTTTGGCCGCAAACAATCACCGCACCCGATAGACTCTGGCCCAGGGGGAATTGTCCAATACAAGTTCAAAATCCTCGATGAACAGGACCGAATCGTTTAGGAGCATCTGCACGAGCATGGAGTCATACATGGTCTTGTCCACGAATAAAAACTGCTGCAGGTCGTCGACGTATATCACGTAGTCACCGGTCTCCTTGTCCCAGGTGAACTCGTCAACCCCGCCTTGGGAAACCGAAAGAAAACCGTCCAATTCTACGGTGTTCCCATCAGAAAAAACAAGTACACCGGCATTTAGGTCCACGGAAACATCCATGAAAATCCGCTGAATCTTGCCGGAGCCCACCTGACCGCTTTGCACGTCCCAGTTGCCGAAATGGATGATCCAAGCCGCCATGGCCAGATTCTGCCACGAAAAGAGTATATACTGCTCCGGCAGGGTGTCCTGCCATGTCTGTCTAGTCTCGGCCAAGTCGTCCATGTATGCCTGTGCCTGAGCCGCGCCCATCTCTCGCAATCCGCTCAAGGGCGGTTGCAGATAAAGCGGCCAAGGCACAGCAGTTCCATCGAACGGCCCTTCCTTGGTTCCCTCTTCCCTCCACTGATTGTTTTGGCCGGCTGTCACCATCTTGATCACTTGAGCCGCCTGCAAAGGGGATGAGGTGGCATGCACCAGGGCCAAGGGATAAAGATAATCTCGTGTATTCAGCGCCCCGTCACCAAAGGATGCCCGTTCTGCATAGTACTGCGTGGCATAGCCGTAATCCCACCATGTCCAGATCCGGGCATCGACCGGTGTACTTTCCCGCAGTTGCAGCAATGTCTCGGCATATGCACGGGAAAGGACTGGAACAGGTTTTAATATGTCGGACTGGGCCCATAGTAACATGGCCGCCACCAAGGCAAACGCGCTCAGAATAGCGGTTCTGGCAGCCTGTCCGAGGCGAAGCCTGCCAAGCAGCAAGGCCAGACCCAAGCCTAGGCCCAAACCAATCGGGACGCCGCCATACATGGTGAATCGCGCACCTAGCTTCACTGCGCCTACAGCCAGTATAAGCAATGGAAGAAACAGGAGATAAAGGGGGCGCCGCCAAGCCAGATAGACGAATCCGACAACACCCAAAGCAAACAACCATCCGGTCACGCCGGACCGTTCTGCCATGATTTCCCAGGAGAGCAAGCGGGCTTCACGAACGCTTTGCATCACCGAAGGCAAGGCCAAGGTGTCGATGGTCTGATTGCTTTCGGAAACAACGGGAGAATATTTGGCCAGTTGGCGAAGCACCGAACTGACCTGCGTGTCGAGATTGCCGGCCCAGACAACTGCCAGGGCGCACACGCTCACCAGGAGCCAAAAGTACGGACCTGACCTGAACCACTTGCAAAAAGGACCGAGCGCCAGGGTCAAGACTGCCAACACGAACATTCCCCAGAAAATGTTCACGGCCAGCAGAAAGACCATGCCTAGGCACACGCAGAGAACCGCCCGCTGTCGGCCGTCCCGAGCCAAGGCCAAAGTCAAAAGAACGCCCATGGCGACGATGGCCATCACTATGAGTCGGCCCGAGGAATAAAACCCGACATACGCCCAGCCCAGGACGCCCAAACCCAAACAGGCGCCGAGGAACAGCTTCCAGTCAGCGGGCCAATAATAACCGTTGGGCTTTAGCGCGAAACCGCCGCCACCTTGTTTTTTGGGCAGCCAATAATCCAGAAAAAAAAACAAACACGTCGTGAACAGCACCGGCAGTAGCAGGCTGAGCATATCATGATCGTAATATCCCAATCTGGTCCGGGCCAAAAAGCCCATGGCTCCGCCAGCCATAATGCCCATGGGCAGAATCGCCTCGGGAACTCCTTCTCGCCAAGCGAGGAAGGCCAGGGGAAAAACCACTAGGGGTGCCAGGAAGACGGGCAGCCAGAAGCCCAAATCGCCGTAGGACATGCCCGTGGTGACATGAAAAAAACGGGTCAGCTTGAAAAACGGCTCATGATGAGGATTAGGACGCGCCGTTCCCTTGGCTCCTGCCAGGAAGTAGTAAGCGTCGTGGGTGGTCTGGAGCCTCTCGCCCTGCACCTGATGCAACTGAGGCTCCCAGGCCGGGAGTTCGGCCAGCCGCAACCCTAAACATAGGACATAAACCAGGATCGCGGCCAAGAGCATGCAAAAAACTCGAACATATTGTCGATTACAGATAATGCCCAACTAAACCCCACAAACCTTAAAATGACAATATAACCAGAAATAGGGCATCAGGGACGAAATGCGCCAGCATGATTGGCAAAAAAAGTAAAAAGGCAGTTCGCTAAGTTTTACTTAGCGAACTGCCTTTGTGCCAAAAATCAAATAATGACAAAAAAATACGTCTGCTAATTAGCAGGTTCGCACTCAACAATACCTGGCGAACTAAATGAACATCTTACATTGACTGCGCTTACTACATAGACTTCGTTCGTGAATGCATTAATAGTCCCATTGGCTAAAGACAATACGAAGTCTTGTGTCTCATTTCCTATCGGACATTCCCAAGTCCAGGTAGTATTCCCACCAGTTACTGTCAACGAATCATGTTCGTCTGGAGTATCACCAGCAGCATAGGCTGCCGAAAGCTGTGTCGCACATGTTTTCAATGTCGCCGTAGCCGCAGAAGCCGCCGACCTTGCCTTATACTTCCCAAACTGCGGAATCGCGATCGCCGCCAGAATCCCGATAATCGCCACAACGATCAACAATTCGATCAACGTAAAGCCTTTTTCACCTTTTCTTGGCATTTGCATAATGCCCTCCTTCGGATTTTGGGTGGAATGTTTGCCCGATTTCGTTCCAACTGTTACCAGAACGCCGCCACAACGAGTCACTAGCACTGAACGACCGTCCTTTTTTTGGCGCGGGCTTTTTCAGAGGGCTGAAGGCTTGAAAACAGAAGGCTGGGACCTGAGACCTGAGTTTCTGTTTCGCCTTTGCTACCCTGTCGGGCTTGGCCAAAAAACATTTGGCGTCGCCCGTTTTGTCCGGCAACCCTGCCGCCCTATCCCTCCCGCACGGGGTGCGGTGCGGGCGAGACGTAGGCCGTCGGCTTTGCGTCCCATCCTTTCGGATGGTTTGCCCTGAGCGGACTTTGTCATTCAGCTAAAAGAAACCTTACCTTGCCCCAAAATAATGTCAAGCGAAAATTGTTGCAGCAGCCTTCCCGCCTCCATCCCTTGCTAGCCCATCCTCGCAGCTCTATACTGAAAGCCATGAGCAAGAGGATTTTCCTGACGTACCGATCAGAGGCCACAAAAGCCGCCCGACGGATCACTCGCCAGAGGCAGCGATGGGGCAAGGATTGACGGGGAGGAAGGAATTTTTCGAACAACCAACATCAGGAACCTGAATGATCACCAACACGAATCTGACCAAGGTCGGCATCTTTTACGACGGCAATTTCTTCTTTCACGTCAGCAACTATTACCTCTACGACCACTCCCGCAAATCCCGGATCAGCATCAACGGAATCCACCAGTTCATCATCCACGAAGTCGCGGCCCGCGAGGAACGGCCGGTCAAGAACTGCAAGATCGTGGACATGCATTATTTCCGGGGTCGGCTGACGGCCTACGACGCCCAGGCCCGCGACTTGCTGCTCAAGGAGCGGATATTCGACGACATCCTGATGAAGGAAGGGGTGATCACGCATTATCTGCCCATGTCTCCGGAGGGGGAAAAGGGCATCGACGTCTGGCTGGCGTTGGAGGCCTTTGAGTTGGCCATTTTCAAGAAGTACGACGTCATCGTGCTCATCGCCTCGGACGGGGACTACCTGCCCCTGACCAGAAAGCTGAATACCATCGGCGCGCGGGTCATGGTCCTGGGGTGCGACTTCGAATACGTGGATCAGTACGGAAACCACCGGGTCACCAAGACCTCCCAGGCCCTGCTGGATAATGCCACCTATCCGATCCTGATCAACGAAGTCATCGACGACCCCGAGCGCCACGACGACCAGATCGTGCGGGATTTGTTCGTCAAGGAGAAATACCGACCCGTGGACGCGGCCAAGGCGAAACCCGGCGAGGACCAATCCGGAACCGTGGTCTCCATTCAGGGCGGATACGGATTCATCCGCCCGGACATGGGCGAGGAAGACCTTTTCTTTCACTACGGCGATCTGGTGGACATGGACATCAACCGACTGACCGTGGGCGACAGGGTTTCCTTTCAGGAGAGCGTCAACAAGAAAGGTCCGTGCGCCGTGCGGGTCGTGCTGCAGAGCGGCGCTTGAGTCGGCCCGGCCTCACTCCCCGATGATCTTCACCAACACCCGTTTGCGGCGATTGCCGTCGAATTCCCCGTAGAAGATCCGCTCCCAGGTACCGAAGTCCAGACGGCCCTTGGTCACGGCCACCACCACTTCCCGCCCCATGATCTGGCGTTTGAGGTGGGCGTCGCCGTTGTCCTCACCGGTGCGGTTGTGGCGGTACTGGCTGACCGGGGCGTGGGGGGCCAGGCGTTCCAGCCAGTCGTCATAGTCCTGATGCAGTCCGGATTCGTCGTCGTTGATGAACACGCTGGCCGTGATGTGCATGGCGTTGCACAGCAGCAATCCTTCCTGGATGCCGCTTTCCCGCAGACACTGCTCCACCTGGGGCGTGATGTTGATGAACGCCCGGCGACCGGCAACGTCAAACCACAGTTCCTTCCGATAGCTTTTCATTGTTCGCTCCTTTTTCAGACTCCGGCAACTCGCAGCGCTCCGCCCCGCCTAGGGGGTCGTCCGCGCCCATTGCCGAGCCGGGGGTTTCCATGCGGATGAAGAAGGCCAGCAGGGACGGAATCACGAAGATCGTGAACACCGTGGACAGGGCCAGCCCGCCCAGGACCACGCTGCCCAGGCCGCGATACAGCTCGGACCCCGGCCCCGGGGCCACCACCAGGGGCAGCATGCCGAAGATGCTGGTGGTGGTGCTCATGTAGATCGGCCGCAGGCGGACCCTGGTGGCCTCCAATACGCCTTCCAGGTGCTCCATGCCGTGCTGACGGACGTTGATCAGCGACTGATTGACCAGCAAAATGGCGTTGTTCACCACCACGCCCACCAGGATCACGAAGCCGAGCATGGTCAGGATGTCCAGGGGCTGGGGAGCGATGAACACGTTGACCAGCTTCAGCCCCACGAACCCGCCGGCCGTGGCCAGGGGCACGGTGAACAGGATGATCAGCGGATAGACGAAGTTGCCGAACAGGGCGGACATCAACAGGTAAATGATGATCACGGCCAGGATGAAGTTCCATTGGAGGGCCAGCCGGGTCTCGGTCAGCTTGTCCGCCACCCCGCTCATCTCCACCCGTGAGTTGCCCAGCAGCCCCTGGGCCTCCAGAGCCGGAACGACCTGATTTTGAACGGTTTCCATGGCCTCCTGCAGGGTCACGTCTTCCGGAGGCGTGAGCTGCAACGTCACGGTCCGCTGGCGTTCCAGGTGCCGGATCTGGGTGATTCCGGTGGTCCGTTCCATGGCGGCCAGGGAAGAGACCGGCAACGAAATACCCTGGGGCGTGGCCACCAGGGCGTGATGCAGCACCTCGGGGGTTTCCATGGCCTGGACGGATGAACGCAGGACCAAGTCGATGGTTTTCTGCCCCTCCTCCTTGAAATCGCCGATCTTGCGTCCGTGGGTCAGCACGTCCAGGGCCAGTCCCAAATCCGTCGCGCTCAGCCCGGCGGCTCGGAGCCGATCCCGATCCGGAATGAAGCGGATCTCCGGATAGGTCAGTTCCAGGGAGGGAATCGGCCGAACCTGCGCCCCCGGGTAGATCCCGCGCAGCATCCCGAACATGGTCCCGCCCACGGCCACCAGTTCCTCCAGGTTCGGGCCGACGATATCGATGTCGATGGTTCGCCCCCGGCCCAGCCGGGTCTGAAATATCCCGGCCTGCAAACTGACCCCGAGCATTCCGGGGATGGACCCGATCACGTTGCGAAACAGCGGAATCAATTCACCGGCCCGCTGCTCATGGGTGCTCACGGCCCCGAAAAACATGAACGACTCCGCACCCACGTAGAACAGATGGAGGATACCGGGAAATCCGTCCACGTCCTGGTCGTAATGGGGCTCCAGGCGCTCGTGGATCTGTTCGCCGATGGCGACCCGCTCCGGATAGGACAGACCGGGGGGCGGGATCAGGATGTTCAGGACCAGATTACGGTTGCCCTCGGGCAGATAGTCCATCTTCGGAAAAAACAGCCAGGCGATAAGCACCGCCGCGGCGGTCAAGCCGCTGACGGTCAGAATCCGGGTGAACCAGTTGCGTACGGCCTGGCGCACGAAGAACATGATCATGTTGACCAAAAAGCCGCCCAGCCTGGGTAATGGACCCAGGTCCCGGGGCTTGACCGAACTGACCACCCGAAAAAGTTGGCAGGTGATGGACGGGATGACCATCACCGAAACCACCAGACTCAAGCTGATGGCGCAGGTCACGGCAATGGCGATATCCTTGAAAAGCTGACCGGCCTCCTCCTGAATGAAGACCACCGGCAGAAACACGGCCACCGTGGTCAACGCCGAGGCCAGGATCGCGCCCCAGACCTCCCGCGTGCCGTCCAGGGCCGCCTGGCAGGTGGGTTTGCGCATCTTCAGGTGGCGGTCGATGTTTTCCAGGACCACGATGGTGCTGTCCACCAACATGCCCACGGCAAAGGAAATCCCGGCCAGACTGACCACGTTCAGGTTCCGGCCGAAGGCGCTCATGAAAATGAACGTGCCGATAATGCTGATGGGAATGGCCCCGGCGGCGATGCCGGTGGTGGAAATCCGGCGCAGAAAGATGAACAGCACGATCATGGCCAGCAGGCCGCCGATCAGGATGTTCTGCTGAACCAGGGAGATGGCTCCCTGGATATAGTCGCGCTGATCGGACAGCCAGAGCAGGACCAGCCCCTGGGGTTCCAGGACGGTTTGATTCAGGTGCCGGACCACCGCCTCCACCGCGTCGGTCAGTTCCAGGACGTTGGTCCCGGGCTCGGCCTGAATGCCCACGGTGATGCCCTTTTCACCCCGATGCAGCATGGCCGCGGACGCCTTTTCGTACCCGAACTCCGCATGCCCCACATCCCGCAAGAACACCCGCTCCTGCCCGGAGGAACGGACCGGAAGCGCCTCGATCTCCTCCGGACTCTGGAACTCGGCCACGGTCCGAATACGGTAGTCCCGTCGGCCCACGTCGATGCTCCCTGCGGCCACGTTGACGTTCTCGGCCTGCAAAGCCCGGATGACCTCGCTCAAGGTCATGCCGTAGGCGGCCAGCCGTTCCGGCAGGACCACCACGTGCATTTCCCGCTCCGTGCCGCCGAAAACGAACAGGTCCGCCACCCCCTCGACCCGCTCCAGGTCCTGGCGGACCTCGTTTTCAAAAAATGTCCGATAGGTGTCGATGTCCTTGGGGTTGTCCGGCAAGGTCCGCAACGAGGTGAAGATGATCGGCGAGGAAGCCGCGCCCGTGGCCGTGATCACGGGCCGGTCCGCGCCCTGGGGATAGGAGCGGACCTCGTTGAGCTTGTTGGAGACCCGCAGCAGGGCGTCGTCCACGTTGGTGCCCAGGGAGAAGCGCAGATTGATCCGCCCGAAAGAGCTGAAGCTCTCGCTTTCCATCTCCACCAGGCCGGGGATGCCCTTGAGGACGTTTTCCTGCTCCTCGATAATATCCCGCTCGATCTCATACGGCGTGGCCCCGCTCCACACGGTCTGCACGGAAATCTCCGGCTCGATCACCGTGGGCGTGAGTTGGTAGGGCATGCCGAGCAGGGAAATCAGACCAAAAATCACGACGAAAATCACGCCCACCAGGATGGTGACCGGATTGCGGATGGCGAAGCTAATGGGATTCATGGGTGTTCAGGGGTTCAGGGGTTCAGGGTTCAGCGGTTGATGAGGTTCACGGTTCAGGGGGCAATTGCGAGGTTCACATTTCATCATTCACTCCTCACCCTTCACTCCACAACCCGCACCGGCTGTCCGTCTCGCAGGCGCTCCTGGCCTTTGACCACCACCTGGTCACCGGGGGCGACGTCCTGGGCTTCTATCCCGGCCGTGTCCCGGGCAAAGCCGAGCACGGTCACCGGGACCATTTTGGCCTGCCCCTCCCGGACCAGAAAAATCACCTGGCCCATGGGGCTGGGAACAACAGCGTCCCGGGGGACCGTCAATCCCTCGTGACGTTGGCCGGTGGGCAGGTACATCCGCACCTCCATGCCTTCCAGAAGGCCATGCTCGTTGGGCAGCCGGACCTTGACCGGAAACGTCCGCGAGCCCACGTCGCCACGGGGCACCACGGCCTGAACCCGCCCCTCCAACTCCCGGCCCGCGGCGCTTCCCCGCACGACCTGGCCCAGCTCCAGCCCGAGAGCCACGTCCACGGGCACATTGACCAGGATGTCCACCACATCGTAACGCGCCAGTTCCGCCACGGGAGAGCCCGACGACAGCCATTCCCCGAGATTGCTCTTCCGGGACAGGACCACTCCGTCAAACGGGGCCAGGATGACCAGCATGCGCAGCTCCTCCTGGATCCGGGAAATGTCCGCTGCCAGGGACTCGGCTCGTCGCTCCAATGCGCTGGCGAGAAACTTGACCTTTTCATACTCCTGTTCAGCGACGGTGTTTTGCTCATACAGCCGTTGCATCCGATCCAGTTCCCGCGAGACGCGGGACAGTTCGGCCAGGACTTCTTCCCGCTGGGCTCGACGGGACAAGAGGTCCTTGGACTTGAGTACCCCGTCCATGGTCACCAGCTTGTCGCCGCGGCGAACCCGGTCCCCCTGTTCGAAATGGACCTCAAGAACCCGACCACTGACTTCCGAGGCCACCAGGGAGGTTTCCTGAAAATAGGCCGTGCCCACGAACTCCCGTTCCTCGACCATTTCCCCGGACGCGACCGACGCCACGACCACCACGGCCGGCGGCGGCCCTCCCTGCTGTCCCGGTGGCTGGGCCGACACGATTCCCGCGCTCCAGAACCAGAACATCGCGGCCAGGATGCAAACCAACAAACGTCCGTGCATATCGTCTCCGTATCCTTGTTGTTGATGGTTGACGGCTGAAGATTCTTACCCGGATCGTTTACAAAAGAAAACCGCGTAAGCCGTGAAGCCACGGGATTGGAATTGACTTTCCGCAGTCTCGCTGTATGTTCGCGTCCGTGACCACAACCTGTCCCGCCACGCAAGGATTATCATGCTCCCGCCCATCCAAGACATCAGGACCCGACTCCGTTGCCGGAAGTGCGGCGATCGCTTGCACGCCCGGCGCGGCTGACGGGCCGTCGCCCTGCGCTGCGGGTCCTGCGGCGCCGCCTTTGCCTTGCACGAATACGGAACCACCCTGGACGACCTGATGGAAGAATTTTTGGCCGACACTCCCTGCAACCGAATATAGCAATACGTTTTACGTTTTCCTCACCCGCATGCCCCCACAAATCATTCCCCGCGACGAACACCCCATCTCCCGCAAAAACATCCATCCCGACGCTCTGAGGGTCATGTACCAACTCGGGCGCAAGGGATTCACGGCCTACCTGGTGGGCGGCGGCGTGCGCGACCTGATCCTCGGGCGCGAGCCCAAGGACTTCGACGTGGGCACCAACGCCACGCCCAATCAGATCAAGAAGGCCTTCCGAAACTGTTTCATCATCGGCCGCCGGTTCCGGCTGGCGCATATCCATTTCGGCGACCAGATCATCGAAACCTCCACCTTTCGGCGCTGCCCCGAGCCGGATGCCGACGGGAACGGGGATTTGTACGTCTTTCGGGACAATTGCTACGGCTCTCCGGAAGAGGACGCCCTGCGCCGGGACTTCACCATCAACGCCCTGTTCTACGAGGTGAAGCGATTCTCCGTCATCGACCATGTCGGGGGATTGAGCGACATCCGCGACCGATTGATCCGCTGCATCGGAGATCCGAACATTCGTTTCCGGGAGGACCCGGTGCGCATGATCCGGGCCGTGCGTTTCGCCTCCCGCCTGGGCTTCCGGATCGAACCCGCCACCTTCAACGCCATTCTCCGCCATCACCAGGAAATCCTCAAGGCCGCCCCGCCCCGGGTCTTCGAGGAACTGATCAAGCTCTTTGCCTACGGCTCCGGGGAACAGGCCGTTCGCCTGCTCTATAAAACCGGCCTGCTCGGGGATCTACTCCCGGAAATCGCGCAGTATCTGGACCAGGGCCGCGCGCAAAACCGGGAATCCGTCCTGTGGTCCTGGCTGGGCCGCCTGGACGACCGGATCAGAGACAGGGGCGGCCTAAATCCGGTCCTAATTTTCGCGACCCTGTTTTTCGCCCCCATGAGCCGACTCCTCAGTGAACAAGCGGCCCGGGACGAGGAGCAAGAACGGCTTGCGCTCCACCTCCGGCTGACCGAACTGCTCACGCCCATCTGCATCCGGATCAGCATGCCCAAGTTGATGACCATGCGGATGATCCAGGTCATGGCCAACCAGTCCCGCTTCGTCCCGGACAAACGCAAGCGCTTCTCCAAGCGCGGCTTCGTGGCCCAGGAGACCTTCCCCGAGACCCTGGCATTGTATGAAATCGGTCTGCGCGTGGCCGGCGAGGATCCGGAGCGCCTCGAACCCTGGAACGCCCTGCGCATGGAAATCGAAGCGCAACGTCCGGACTTCAAAATCAATAAAAAGACCGCCGATAAAAAGCCCGAAAGGACAAGACGCCGTCAGGTGATGGCAAGCGCCGAAAAACCGAACGAGAAGACGACGGCGATACCGGACGGACCGGCAACCGAAACAGCGGGAGAAAACGTCGAGATCAAGCGTTCCCGCCCACCGCGCAAGCGTTCCCGCCGCCGCAAGCCGTCGTCCGCGCCTCGAACCTGACGCGCCCGTTCTCCATGACGACTCGCAAATTCCTCATCGCCGGCGGCAACGCCACCGCTTTGGTCCAGGACTGCCCGACCTCCCTTCGGGCCTCCCTGGCCGCGGACCTGCTTTGCGACGTGGAGCAGGTCGGCTTCGTGGACGAACAGGCCCGTCCGCCGCGCCTGGAGATGATGGGCGGGGAATTCTGCATCAATGCCACCCTGGCTTTCGCCTCCACCCTGGGGCCGAAAGGAACCGTCCGAGTCAGCGGCCTGGATCGTCCGGCGGACTTCGTCAACATGCCCCACGCCACCCGTGCGACCATCCCCCTGCGCTGGTCCATGTCCGAAAACATCGTCCTCCTGGAAGGCATCGGCTTCATTCTCACCCCAAAACCGGACGGACATGCCTCGAGCAGCCCCACGGGCCACGCCCGAACCAAACGCGAACTGGCCGATCTGTGCAACCGCTTCGACCTCCCGGCCTTCGGGGCGATCCACTTCTCCGGCAATGCCATCACGCCGTACGTTTACGTCGCGACCGTGGACTCCTTTGTCCCGGAAACAGCCTGCGGATCAGGAAGCGTGGCCTTCAGCCTGTTCACCGGCCAAGACCGGGTCCGTCAACCCACCGGACAATTCATCACGGTTCGTCGGGCTGCTGTAAAGGAACGTGAGGAAGAGGGCGTGGACCTCTTTGAAATCGAAGCCCGCGTTGAGCAGTCCGCGCTTTCGCCCAATTTCACAGAGCAGATTTGATCTTTATCCTCACCCGCTCTCTGAATCGATATCGAAGTCGTGATCGAAATCGAAATCGAACGTCATGACCAAGAAAACGATTTAATTACTTGGAAATGAACAGTATTTTCGATATCGATTTCGATTTCGATCACGATTTCGATTTCGATTTCGTATTTCCCTGCCCAATGCAAGCCTACCTGTTGCCCTTTGCCAAGGCCCCGACTAATATGGTATCTTCCCGTGCAGGAACAGTTTTTCAGTCAACCGCCCCATCCTCATCCTCTTCCCCGGCTTTCACGCCTCCATGAAAGCATCCCCAACCATGCCAGGACTCCAAAAACCCTGCCCCCACTGCGCCAAACCGCTGACCATCTATACCAACCCAGTACCCACCGTGGACATTCTGATCACCCTTCCCGACCGGGGAATCGTCCTCATTGAACGTCGCAACCCTCCTCCGGGCTGGGCCATTCCCGGCGGGTTCATCGATTACGGCGAGTCCGCGGAACAGGCCGCTGTGCGCGAGGCCCTGGAGGAAACCGGACTGGAAGTGGAGCTGACCGGACTTTTCGGCGTCTATTCCGCCCCGGACCGCGACCCGCGCCAGCACACCATCAGCACGATCTTCACGGCCCAGGCCAAGAATCCGGACCAACTCCGGGCCGGAGACGACGCCGGGGCCGTGCGCGTCTTTCCCCTGACCGCCCTGCCCGACCAACTGGCCTTTGACCACGGAAGCATCCTCCAAGAACTTCGTCGCCGTCACGAGGCCCTGAACCCTCCGGTGTCCGTCTCGTAGTTCGCTCCATCGACGCAAAACCTAAAGGAATCAGCATGGACAGCCATCCTCAGATCCTGTTCGTGGCCTCGGAAATGTACCCCTTCTCCAAGACCGGGGGCCTCGCGGACGTCATGGGCGCCCTGCCCCTGGCCTTGTCCCGACTTGGCGTGAGCGTGGGGGTGATCACTCCGTTCTACGGGCGGCTGGCCAGCAGCGAATTTCCCTTACGCCTGATCTACGAAGACTGCCCGGTGGGCTACCCCTGGCCGGACACCACGGCGGACATTTTCCTGGCCGACTATCACGGTCTGCCGGTCTATTTCATCTCCCGGGGCGAATACTTTGATCGCCGCTTTCTGTACTGCACCCACAAGGGCGATTATTTCGACAACTGCGAGCGATTCATCTTTTTCTGCCGGGCGACCATGGAATGGGCCAGACGGTTGTCCAACCCCCCGGAAATCATCCATGCCCACGACTGGCACGCGGCCCTGGTTCCGGCCTATCTGCATTTTTTGCGCAAGGTGGACACCTTCTGGAAAAAAACCAAGTCCGTGGTGACCATCCACAATCTGGCCTTTCAGGGCCGGTTCGCCTACCGCCTGTTCCTGGAATCCGGGCTGCCCTCGGCGGCCTGGAACAGCTCCGGGGCGGAATTTTTCGGAGACTTCAATCTGCTCAAGTCCGGCATCTCCTACGCGGACTTGGTCACCACGGTCAGCCCGACCTATGCCAAGGAAATCCTGACCCCGGAATTCGGCTGCGGCCTGGAAGGCATTCTCAACCACCGGACCGCGGACTTGCGGGGAATTCTCAACGGCGCGGACTACGCCGTCTGGGACCCCAGGCAGGATCGCTACCTGCCCAGCACCTATTCGCCGGAGACATTGCGGGGCAAACTGCGCTGCAAGGAGAGCCTGTTTCACGAACTCTGCCTGGACCCCGAGCTGCTGTCCCGCCCCCTGCTCGGGTTCGTCGGCCGCCTCCGGGAGCAAAAGGGCATCGACATGCTCCTGGAAATCCTGCCTGAACTGATGCGCAAGGACGTCTGCGTGGTGGTCCTGGGCGAAGGCAATCTCCAGTTTGAAGCCCAGATCCAGGACATGATGGAAACCTACCCGGGACGGCTCGTGGCCCGCATCGGCTACACCGAAGACCTGGCCCACCGCATCCAGGCCGGGGTGGATCTCTTCCTGATGCCTTCGCGCTACGAACCCTGCGGCCTGACCCAGATGTACAGCCTGCGTTACGGCAGCCTGCCCGTGGCCTCGGCCCTGGGCGGACTCCTGGACACCATCACCGGCTACCCCGATCCCGAATCCACGGGATTCATCTTCACCCCGCCCGACGCCCGGACCTTTCTGCAAAGCATTGAGCTGGCCCTGGACGTCTGGGAACGCCCGGCGGAGTGGAAGGCCATGCGGGTCAGGGCCATGCGCAAGGACTATTCCTGGTCCAGCGCGGCGCAGCAGTATATCCAAGCCTACACGGACATTGGGGCGGACCTGTCCCCGGCCTGACCGCCGTTTTGGACGTCCGCCCTTCACCCCTCACAAACGAGGTTCTCCCATGAAAATGACGGAAATTCGAGCCATGGCCAAATCACGCGGGTTAAAACTTGGCGTCGGCACCACGAAAATTCAAGCCGTCCGAATGATCCAACTGGACGAAGGCAACTTCGACTGCTTCGCCCGGGCCGAAGCCGGCTATTGCGACCAGGACGGCTGCATCTTTCGCGAGGATTGCCTTACCCTGGCTCCGAAGCAGAATAACGGGTAAGCCGTGCCCCCCTCTTCCGTTCAGGGCCGAGGCTTGGGCCAAACCCTGGGCCAAACCCTGGGCCAAACCCTGGGCCTGACCCTGGGCCTGACCCTGGGCCTGACCCTGGGCGACCCCAACGGGCTGGGCCCGGAACTGGTCTGTCGCGTTTTCCAACACGGCCTCCCCGAGTCGCTCGCCGGGACCTCCGTGCTGATCATCGGCCCGGAACAGGCCTTGGCGCACCACCAGCAGGCGTCAGGGAGTTCTGTGTTCTGGCATCGGCTGTCCAATTTGGACCGATTATCGGAACAGGTAAAGGTTCAGCCGTCAAGCGTCCATCTCTATACGCCTCCAGACCTCGACTCCTTCCAGATGCAGCCGGGAGCGGCCACAACAGCAGGCGGCCAGGCAGCGGGACTGGCATTGGAAACCGCCTGTTCCCTGCTGCAATCCGGCCATGTCCAGGCCTTGACCACCTGCCCGCTGAACAAGGCCACGCTCCAGCGGGCAGGATTCAATTTCGCCGGGCACACCGAGTTTCTGGCCGCCAAGGCCGGGTTGACCCCGGACGACGTCTGCATGCACTTTGCGGGGCCTCGGATGCGAGTCAGCCTGGTCACCACCCACCCCCCGCTGCGTGCGGTCCCCGGCTTGATCACCGTCGAGCGGATTCTGCGCAAGCTGGAGCTGACCAGAGCCGCGATGCACGCCCAGGGTCTGCCTGGCCCCGTCGCGGTTTGCGGCCTGAACCCGCATGCCGGGGAGGATGGACGGATCGGCGACGAGGACGGACGGATCATCGCCCCGGCCGTGAGCCAGGCCAGGGCCAGAGGCTGGAACGTGGTCGGCCCGCTGGCCGCGGACACGGTTTTCCACCGGGCCGCGCAAGGCGACTTCTCCGCGGTTTTGGCCATGTACCACGACCAGGGCCTGACGGCCTTCAAGCTGCTGCACTTTCACGACGGCGTCCAAGTCACCCTCGGCCTGCCCTACGTCCGCACCAGCCCGGACCACGGCACCGGATACGACCTGGTCGGCCAGGGCAAGGCCTCGGCCCAAAGCCTGCGTAACGCTCTCAACATGGCCGTCGCCCTGACAGTCCGCTGAAAAACTCCCAATTGCCGCGTCGCAGTAAAAAGTTCAAACTCTCACGTATCAACACATACGCTTCGACCTTGCGCTTTTCTTGCTCCTTGCACTTGGGGTTTTTGAACGGCCTGTCGACAAACACTTTTTCATCACTTAAGTAACGAAACCTCATCCCAGGACGATCATCATGCCTGACATTTCCCCCGAAACCCCGCCCTACGCCCAGGTCGCCCCGCGGTTGCGCGGTCTGCGCGAGGCCCTGGACCTCAGCGTCGAGGAAATGGCCGCCCGGATCGAATCCACCCCGGACAAGGTGGCCCTGTACGAATCCGGGACCGTGGAAATCCCGGTCAGCCATCTTTTCAACACCGCCAAAAACTGCGGCGTGGACCTGACCGTGCTGCTCTCCGGCGGCGAGGCCCACCTGCACAACCACGCCCTGGTCCGCAAGGACAAAGGCATGAACGTGGACCGGCGCAAGGACTACACTTACAAAAGCCTGGCCTACAGCTTCACCGGCCGCCGGATGGAGCCGTTTCTGGTCACCGTACCGCCGAAAAGCGAGCAGGAACCGACCTTCACCGAACATGCCGGACAGGAATTCATCTACATGCTCTCCGGCCGCCTGGAACTGCGCCTGGGAGACCAGATCCTGATCCTCGAACCCGGAGACAGCCTCTACTTCACCTCCCGAACGCCTCACGCCCTGCGGGGCCTGGACCAATCCGAGGCCACTTTTCTGGACGTCATCATTTAAACAACCAATGCGGACAATCATGCACCCGACCTACCATCCCCACGAAGACTTTCTGACCAACTTCCGGCTGGAGATACCGGAGAACTACAATTTCGCCTTCGACTTTCTGGACGTGCACGCCGAACGGGAGCCGGGCCGTCCGGCCATGATCCATGTGGACGACGCCGGGAACCGCCGGGACTTCTCCCTGGGCTTTTTCCGGACCGAATCCGGCAAGCTGGCCAATGCCCTGCAACAGCTCGGCCTGAAAAAAGGCGACCGGGTGATGCTCATCCTGCATCGCCGGGTGGAATTCTGGGTGGCCATGCTGGGCCTGCACAAGCTGGGCGCGGTGGCCGTGCCTTCTCCGGCTTTGCTGACCACCAAGGACATCGTCTACCGGGTCAATTTCGCCCGAATCAAGGCCGTGATCACGGACGCCGGGGTCGCGCCAGCGGTCCAGGCCGCCCTGCCGGACTGCCCCGGCCTGCGCACCCTGATCCAGGTCGGCGGGAGCGCCCTAAAGCCAGGTTGGGCCGACTACGACGCGATCATGGCCCAGGCATCCGACGTTTTTCCCCGGCCCGAGGATCCGGCTGAAAACGCCGGAGGCCGGGACAGCCTGCTGATCTTTTTTTCCTCCGGGACCACCGGACCGCCGAAGATGGTCGAGCACCTGCACACCTACCCCCTGGGGCATTACGTCACCGGCGTGCACTGGCACGATCTGCGCCCCGGGGACATCCACCTGACCCTGGCCGACACCGGCTGGGGCAAGGCGGTCTGGGGCAAATTCTACGGCCAGTGGATGGCCCAAGCCGTGGTCTTTGTCCACGATTTCCGGGGCAAGTTCGACCCGGCCAGGCTGCTCGAACTACTGGCCGAACACAAGGTGACCTCGTTCTGCGGGCCGCCCACGGTCTACCGCTTCCTGATCCGCCAGGACTTCTCGGGCCTGGACCTCTCCAGCCTGCGCCACTGCACCACTGCCGGAGAGCTGCTCAACGAAGGGGTCTTTCACGCCTGGAAGGAAGCCACCGGACTGCCCATTTACGAGGGCTACGGCCAGACCGAAACCACCCTGCAAGTGGCCACCTTTCCGTTCATGACCCCCAAACCCGGCTCCATCGGCAAACCCTGCCCAGGCTGGGACGTGGTCCTGCTCAACGACGACGACCAGCCCTGCGCCCCGGGCGAGGAGGGCGAGATCTGCATCCGCCTGGACCCCGCTGCTCCGCTAGGCCTCTTCGCCGGATATCTGGACGAACCGGACAAGACGGCCCAGGCGCGCAAGGGCGGTTTCTATCATACCGGGGACAAGGCCTGGATGGATGAGGAAGGCTACCTGTGGTTCCTGGGCCGGGTGGACGACCTGATCAAAAGCTCGGGCTACCGGATCGGCCCCTTTGAAGTGGAAAGCGTTTTGATCACCCACCCCGCGGTGGTGGAAGCCGCGGTGACCGGGATCCCGGACCCGGATCGCGGGCAGACGGTCAAGGCCACCTTGGTCCTGGCTCCGGGCTACACAGCCTCCGAGGAACTGACCAAGGAACTTCAGAACCACGTCAAGTCCCTCACCGCGCCCTACAAGTACCCCCGGATCATCGACTACGTGGACGAACTGCCCAAGACCATCAGCGGCAAGATTAAACGCGCCGAAATCCGCGCCAATGATCTTAGCGCGGCCGGGGGAGCATCCTGACCCGGGAGTACCCTGAAGCGTATCTACTCAGCACATTTTACGTCCGCTCTTGTTCCGGCAATCGGGGTCGGTATCGGTATCGGAATCGAAACAGGAAAAATTAAGAACGCATCCCAGCGTTTTCGATTCCGATTCCGATTCCGACCCCGACAACAGCATTGCTTTGTGCTGAGTAGTTACCAGAAAGTAATTATATCATGAAGATGAAGGCGATTTCGATTTCAACCCTGAGCATGCCTTGGCTGTTTGTGTCATGTTGAACGCAGAACTGAATGAGAACCCCTCTCGACGCATCTGGGCGACGCTGGACCCCTTTCTCGAACCCGGCGCGGTCTGGGGCCGCAAGGTGGCCAACGAGCAGTTTCTGGCCGCCTTGCTGCACCGGGATCCTTTTGCCGAATATCATTTTTTTCTGGCTACCCCCAGGGAGATCCACTCGACTCAGCAGCTCTTCCAACAACGGTTCCCTCAGTTCTCCGCGGATAAGCGGCTGCGCTTTTTTTTGCGCCAGGATCTCCCATCGTCCCTGCGATCCACCGACTACCACTGCTTCCATCTTTCGGACTGCATCAACCATCCTCCCGCTCTGGCCAGGCTGCGCAACGCCTGCGCCGCACGGCAATTCCCCATCACCAGCGTCACCCACTCCCTGAGCTATCCCGGCTACCCGGCCCGATTCCTGGACCACCTCCACCCGGGCTGCACTCCCAGGGACTGCGTCGTGGCCACTTCCACGGCCGGACAAAACGCGGTGCTGGCCTATTTCGACCATCTCCGCGCGAGCTACAGTCTGGATCAAGAGCGCTTCCCCCAGCCCGAGACCGCGGTAATCCCCCTGGGCATGGACGAACCCGTGACCCCTGATCCGGTCGCATTGCGCAAAGAGGGCCGGGCCGAGCTGGACGCGGGGCCCGAGACCCAGGTGCTCCTCGTCCTGGGCCGGATCACTCCCCATTCCAAGATGGACCTTTTGCCCCTGCTCCGGGCCTGGCAGCGCATCTCCGGACGCTCGGACCCTCGGCAAGATGTGCTCCTGGTGGTGGCCGGCTGGGTCGAGCCCAAGGACGACTTTCCCGGCGCCTTCACGGCCCTGGCCCACAACGTGGGCCTGCCCTGCCGCCTCGTCCCCAGCCCGGACGAGGCCCGCAAACACCGGCTCTACGCCGCGGCGGACATTTTCCTTTCCCTGGCCGACAACCCCCAGGAGACCTTCGGTCTGACCCTCCTGGAGGCCGGGTTGGCCGGGCTGCCGACCATCGCCGCGGACTACAGCGGTTATCGGGACATCATCCGACACGACCAAACCGGCCTGCTGGTGCCCACCTGGGGCCCGCCGGACTCGTCGAACATCGACATGCTCTCCGGCCTGATCCCGGACTACGAAGTCCAGTTCCTCCTGGCCCAGCAAACCGCGGTCCACGTCCCGGACCTCGCCGCCGCGCTGCGCCGACTGCTGGACGCCCCAAAACTGCGCGCCACCCTGGGAACCCAGGCCCGAAAGCATGTCCGGACCTCCTTCTCCTGGTCCCGGGTGATCGAGCAGTACCTGACGCTCTGGGACCACCTCCGGGAACGCACCTCGCCCCACCATGCCGAAGATCCCCGCTCATCCCGCGACACCCCGCGCCCCCTGGAACTCCCCTTCTCCAAAATCTTCGCGAACTTCCCCAGCAACAGCCCAACGCCCCAAACGCTGCTGATCCGCACCCAAACCGGAGAACGCATCACCGCCGGACACGACTTTCCCGTGATCTACGCCGGCCTGGAACACCTGATTTCCCCGGACCAGCTCAAACCCCTCCTCATCCTCGCCCGCAACCCCATCCCCCTGGACCGCCTGATCCACAAAATGACCCTGCTGTCTTCCGAATTCACCCCGCACTGCCCGGAAGAAATCCGGTTTTGCATCCACTGGGCCGTGAAGCATGACTTGCTGGAGATTGTGAAGAGCCCGACATGCCCGTCGTCAAGCGCAAGGAACCCGCAAGCCCAGCTTACCCCCGAGCGGGACATTTCCCAACTCATGGGCTTTGTCAAAGGAATCGACACCTCTTTTGAGCACGAGAGGGCCAGAGTGAATATCGTAGATTAAACAAAGCGACCTCGTATCTACTCAGCACATTTTACGTCCGCTCTTGTTCCGGCAATCGGGGTCGGAATCGGAATCGGAATCGAAACAGGAAAAAATAAGAACGCATCCCAGCGTTTTCGATCCCGATTCCGACCCCGACTCCGACCCCGACAACAGCATTGCTTTGTGCTGAGTAGTTACGCGACCTCATTCAAAACTACGCCGGTCAGTTGCACAACCGCCTCAACCAATCACGCCTCCAGGCAAACCAAATCCATCCGCCCCCAGACCCCAATCTGATCCCCGCATTGGGCGAAGACGCCGTCCAGACCGTGTTCGGCAAAGGCTTCGGCCCGTTGCATGACCAGGGGCATGTCCTTGGGAGTGCGGAGCAGGTTGGCCAGGGCCGTGGCCGCGGCGTCGGCCAGGGCGGCGTCGCGGGAGCGGGCGGCTACCAGGTCGGCTTGGCCGAAGCTCAGGGAGTGACCGATGGTCCCGGAGGAGGAGCAGAGCGCGCAGGGGAAATCCTCGGGGCCGAGTCGCAACCCCAGGCTGGACTCGCCCTCGGGCAGGGCCAACAGGCCGATAATCCGCTCCCGGTCGGACCGCAGGTAGAGGTCGCCGCCGTTTTCCACCAGCAAGGTCGGACCGGCTTCGGGGCAGTGTTCGACGATCCAGGCGGCCACCCACTGGGCCACGGCCCCGGCCACCGCGGCCATGGGGCCCACGCCGCAGATCCGTCCGGCCCGGGCCATGTCCTGGATGATTTCCGAAACATCTGCCTGGACCTGCACCGGCTCCAGGCTGGCGGCGAATTCCGGTTGCCGGGCGATGTGCGCCTGAAGCAGCCCACGACAAGCGTTCACCGCCTGGAGCACTTCCCGCCGCAGATCCCGCTGGGCCACGACCCACAAATCCGTCTGCTCCACCACGGCCTGAAAGCCCACTTCTCCCTGTCCGGGCCGACACCGGCCCCGATAACCGCGCCAGGAAGACGTGTGCCGTTTCACTCATCCACCCGGAAGTGGCAGCCTTTGCTCTCGGTGTTGCGCATGGCCGCGGTGGTGATGATGTAGGCGGTCTGGCAGCCGTGGAACAGATCCACCAGCGGTTTGGAAAGCTTCGTTTCCTTATAAAAGGAGTGCAGGCGCTTGTTCAGGTCGCGCAGATCGTCGAAGGCCCGCTTCAGGCGCGGAGTGGTCCGCTTGATGCCCACGTAATTCCACATGGTGTGCTTGATGGCCGCCCAGTCCTGGGCCACCAGGACCGGGTCCTCGTTCTGGCGCTGGCCCAGGACCTTCCACGGCGCGATGGACGCCTTCAGCTTGGCGCTGAGCATGGTCCCGCGCTTCATTCGGGAGGCCACGTCCCGTCCGATGGCCCAACCCCAGACCAGCCCTTCCAGCAGGGAGGTGCTGGCCAGCCGGTTGGCCCCGTGGACCCCGGTGCAGGCGCATTCGCCCCCGGCGTAGAGGCGTTCGATGGTCGTCCGGCCGCGCTGGTCCACCAGAATGCCGCCGCAGAAATAGTGGGCCGCCGGAACCACGGGGATCGGCTCCCTGGTCATGTCCACGCCCAATTCCCGGCAGCGCTGGTGGATGGTGGGAAAGCGGGCCGCAAGGTCTTTATGGATATATTTGGCCGCGTCCAGGTAGACGAAGTCATCCCCGGTCTTGAGCATTTCATCGACAATGGCCCGGGTCACGATGTCCCGGGGAGCCAGATCCGCCCTGGGGTCGTAGTCGCCCATGAAGGCGCGGCCATGCACGTTGATCAACCGCGCTCCCTCGCCGCGTACCGCCTCGGAGATCAGGAACTTGCGCGGGCCGCGATGGAACAAGGACGTGGGGTGGAACTGGATGTACTCCTGGTTCATCAGCCGAGCCCCGGCCCGGTGGGCCATGGCGAAGCCCGACCCCAGGGAGCCCGGGGTATTGGTGGTGTTCAGGTAGACCTGTCCGATGCCGCCCGTGGCCAGCACCGTGTAGTCGGCCAGAAAGCGGCGGATCATCCCGGTGGAGTTCTCCAGAATGTACGCCCCCGCGCACTGATTGGTGATCTGATAGCGGATTTCCAGCGCACCGCTGTGGTGGTGGGTGGTCAGGAGATCAACCGCGGTCATCCCGGTCATCACCCGGATATTCGGACTCTTGCGCACGGCCACGATCAGGCTGTCCATGATCACCCGTCCGGTATAGTCCGCGCTGTACAGCACCCGGGCCCGACTGTGCCCGCCTTCCATGGTCAGATGGTAATCGCCGAGTTCTTCCCGGGCAAAGGGCACGGCCAGCTTTTCCAGGAACACCTTGTGCAGGATCTCCGGCCCTTTGCGGCACAAAAAACGCACCGCGGAGGGTGAATTCATTTCCCATCCCGCGGTAAAGATGTCCGAGGCCATCAGTTTGGCGGAATCGTCCAGGCCGCGATAGACGATCCCTCCCTGGGCCAGAGCCGTGTTCCCCTCGTCAAGCTGATCCCCGGCGCAAACCAGGGTGACCTCCAGACCGGCCTCGGCCATGGTCAGAGCCGCGACGCAGCCCGCGATGCCGGAACCGATGACCAGGGCCGTGGTTTCGATGGTGTCGGTCATTTCGCGCCCTCCATCACGGCCAGCATGGTTTCCAGGGCCTTGCGGGCGTCAGGGGCCACCTCCGGGTCCACCCGGACTGGTTCATGCCGGTCCAAATTTTCCAGGGCGTCCAGCAGCTTCGGCTCGGTGATCTTGAGCATCGCGCTGCAATACCCGGCCCCCAGCGGAGAGATATGCTTGTCCGGATGCAGCCTGGCCAAGCGCAAAACAAGGTTGTCCTCGGTGCCGATGTAGATGGTCGCGCCGACCGGGGCCTCGCGCACGGCCCGGATAATGCCCGAAGTGGACGCCGAAACGTCCGCCAGGGCCACCACCGCCGGATCGCATTCCGGATGCACGAAAATCAGGGGCCGGGGATCGTCCTCCAACACTAGGCGCACGTCCTCGGGCTTGAGCCGGAAGTGGATGGCGCAGACCCCGGGCCAGAACAGCAGCCTCCGGGCCAAAATATCCTCGTTCCAACCGCTCTCTTCGCGCACGTTCAGCACGGCTTGGTCCTGCTTGGAAATGCCCAGCAAATCCGCCGTGTTCATGCCCAGGTTCTTGTCCGGCAAGAAGAGAACGCTGTCACCCTGTTCCAAGGCCCATTCGAGCATGATCGCCGCGTTGGCCGAGGTGCAGACGCTGCCGCCGTACCGCCCGCACAGGGCTTTAACTCCCACGGACGAGTTCACATAGGCCAGGGGAACGACCTTGCGGCCCGCCGCGGTGATCCGCTCCAGAACCGCGGCCACCCTGCGATCCGGCGCGGTCCCGGCCATGCAGCAATGGGCCTTGGGGTCGGGAATCAACACGGTCTGTTCCGGCTTGGCCAGCAAGGCCGCGGTTTCGGCCATGAAGGAAACGCCGCAGAACACGATGTACCGGGCGTCCAGCCCGGGTATCCGGCGGGCCAGCTCCAGGGAGTCCCCCTGAAAATCCACGTGTTGGATCACGTCGTCGCTCTGGTAATGGTGGCCGAGAATGGCCAGGGATGATCCGAGTTCGCGACGCAGGGCCGTGATGCGTTGGGTACGCTGGGAGATGTCGGTGGTCATGAAGGTATCCTGTTGCTTAAACAAAGGCAAAAATTACTATATGTTGCTGCATAAGAATGACATTACCGGGTCAACTTGGCCCCGGTGTCAGAATCGAAATCGGTATCGAAATCGAAATCGAGAAAAACAAGTGCTTCAAAGAGAATGACTGCATCAGCGATTTCGATAGCGATTTCGATTTCGATCTCGATTTCGACTTGAAGTTCACCCCAGCTATTTGTTTCATGCTGCACGTATTATAAAATCAGGCGTTGGGCGTAAGATCGATGGTCATGCTGAAATCCGCGCAGGCCGCGGAATGGGTCAGGGCTCCGGCGGAAATGAAGGTGGGCCGGAGGGCGGCCAGGGCGGCGATGGTGTCCAGGGCGACGCCGCCGCTGATTTCCGTTTCCATGGTTTGGGGGATCATGGCCAGGGCCCGGGCCATCTCTTCCGGACGCATGTTGTCCAGCATGATTCGTTGCACGGACAGGGCCGCGGCTTCGGCGACCTCTTCCAGGGTCCGGCATTCCACCTCGATGGGCGGACACGGGTCGTAGGCCGCCAGCAGGCGTCGCACGGCAGGCGTGATCCCTCCGGCCCGGTCGATATGGTTGTCCTTGAGCATCAGCATCTCGCTCAAGTCCAGCCGGTGGTTGGACCCGCCGACCACGGCCACCGCGTATTTCTCCGGATAGCGCAGACCCGGGGTGGTCTTGCGGGTGTCCAGAAGCCGCACGCCCGTCCCGGCAATCCGTTCGCAAAAGGCCCGGGTCAGGTTGGCGATGCCGGAGAGCCGGCCGATAAAGTTCAGGATCACCCGCTCGGCCTTGAGCAAGGCCCGCGCTTGACCCTGAAAAAGGGCGACATATGTGCCCGAAGGCACCAGGGCTCCTTCGGCCTCCGGAAAACTCACGCGCACCGCACCGGGAAACCGGGCTAAAATCAAGGGAATAATCGGCAGCCCGACAATCCGGGTGTCCTGCTTGGCCCGAATCCGGGCCTTGGCCTGGTCGTTCTCGGTAAACAGCGCCTCGGAGGTCAGGTCCCGTCCGTCCTCTTCCAACGCCAGGTCGATCAGCCGGTCCAGATACCCCATGGCGCGGCCTTGAAAAAAAGAATGAAATAATGAATGGTTTTCCATGTTCGCCGTCGGTTTTGCCGGTCTGAGTTCGGCAAACCGCCTTTTTACGCCACCCCGTCCGCCATTGTAAAGGCGCGTTCCGCTTCTCTTCCCGAACCCCAATCCAAGGAGTTCCCCATGCCGTCAACCCGCCGTTTCGCCGATTCCGAGAGTCTTTCCGATACGGTATCCGATATTGTTTTGGGTCCTGTTTGTGGTCCTGCCCACCAGCCCCCCCTCCGCGTCTCCCGCCGGGATTTTTTGAAAGCCCAGGGCACGGCGGCCTTGGTCCTGGCCGCAGGCGGCCACGGACTGCTGCACGCCCGGCCTCTGGCCGCGGCCCAAAGAGCTGACGAAACACCGGACCTGACCGTGGCCAGGGGCGAACCCGGCCCGGCGACCAGGGCCGCTGTGGAGGCTCTGGGCGGGATGGCCGCCTTTGTCCGCCCCGGCCAGCGGGTGGTGATCAAGCCGAACATGAGTTTTGCCCAACCGCCGGAGCGGGCCACCAACACCCATCCGGACGTGGTCCGCGAACTGGCCCTGATGTGCCGGGAAGCCGGAGCCGCCCGGGTGCGCGTTCTGGATCACCCCCTGCAAAACGCGGAAATGTGCCTGGTCCAGTCCGGCATCCAGGAAGCCTGCGCGGCCTTGCCCGACGTTTCCGTGCACACCCTGAACGCGGCCCGTTTTTTCCGCTCCGTCCCGATCCCTCAGGGCGAACAGCTCCGCGAAACCCAGGTCATGGAGGACGTGCTCACCGCCGACGTGCTCATCGCCGCGCCGGTGGCCAAATCCCATTCCGCCACCGGAGTCAGCCTGGCCATGAAGGGCATGCTCGGCCTGATCCTGGACCGGGGCATCCTGCACCGCCGGTTCGATCTGCACACGGCCATCGTGGACCTGACCACCCTGCTCATGCCCGACCTCACGGTGGTGGACGCCACACGGGTGCTCTCCACCAACGGCCCCTTCGGACCCGGCAAGGTGCTCCAGGAAAACACGGTGATCGCATCCAGGGACGTGGTGGCCGCGGACGCCATGGCCGTCAGCCTCTTTGAATGGTACGGCCGCCGCTTCGAACCGCGCCAGGTTCAACACATTCTGCTGGCCCATGAACGCGGCTTGGGCACCATGGACCTGTCCGGATTGCGCATCGACGAAGTCGCGGCATGATCCCGTTTCAACGCATCGTCCAAACCCTGAGCCTGGCCGCCTTCCTGATCCTGCTCGGCCTGGCCTTTTTCCCCGTGCCGGACTGGGCCCCGGTGGACGCCTTTCTCCGCCTGGACCCCCTGGTCCTGGCGGGCACGGTTCTGGCGGACCGGGCCTGGATCGCCGCCCTGGCCCCGGCGGTCCTGATCCTGGCCCTGACCGTGGTGCTGGGCCGCTTTTTCTGCGGCTACCTTTGCCCCATGGGCACGACCCTGGACCTCACCGACCGCCTAGCCCGCATCCCGCGCTCCGCCGGGAAGGGCCGCTCTTCCGGAGAGCTCTCGGCTCAGGACGATCCCTCCGCCCCGATCCTGCCGCCCCCGTCCCAGCCTTCCAGCGGATTGCGCCGGGTCAAATATCTGATCCTGTTCTTCATCCTGGCCGCCGCCGTCCTCGGCGTGTCCACGGTATTCCTCGCATCGCCTCTGTCCCTGATCACTCGCTTCTACACCCTTCTGGTCCACCCGGCGGCGTCCCTGCTCGGCGACGCCGCGCTCCACGTCCTGCGTCCCCTGGCCCTGCACCTGGACTGGACCTGGGCCGCCTACGCCGAACTCCACCAGCCCAGGTTCACGACCCAATGGTTTCTTCTCCTGTTCTTCCTGGCTGTTTTCAGCCTGGCCCGTTGGAGCCCCCGCTTCTGGTGCCGGTATCTCTGTCCTTCCGGGGCCCTGCTGGCCCTTGTGGGCCGACGGCCGTTGATCCGCAGAACCGTCTCCGAAACCTGCACCGACTGCGGAGCCTGCCAGCGGCGCTGTCCCATGGCCGCCATCCCGGCGAATCCATCCCGGACCATCCATGAAGAATGCATCGCCTGCCAGGAATGCGTCCGGATCTGTCCGGTTCAGGCCGTGACGTTCCAGCCATCCCGCGAATTCGGCGGAAAGACGCCGAGCTTTTCCCCGCAACGGCGCGAGGCCTTGCTGGCCGGACTGGCCGGGGCCGGGACCGCGACCCTGACCTACACCGGACTGCTGGAGGTCCGGGACGAAATGCTGCCCGGCGACATTACTCCGGAAACCCTGCTCCGCCCTCCGGGCAGTCTGCCGGAACGCTATTTCCTGGCCCGCTGCATCCGTTGCGGGCTGTGCATGCGGGCCTGTCCCACCAACACCCTCCAGCCGATCTGGTTCCAGGCCGGAGCCGTCGCCCTGTTCAGCCCGCGCCTGACCCCCCGCCGGGGCCCCTGCGAACCGGAATGCACGGCCTGCGGCCGGGTCTGCCCCACCGGGGCCATCCGCGACCTCCCGCTCACTGAAAAAACCTGGGCCAAGGTCGGAACCG
Organism: Desulfonatronum lacustre DSM 10312; assembly: GCF_000519265.1. Taxonomy (NCBI): domain Bacteria; kingdom Pseudomonadati; phylum Thermodesulfobacteriota; class Desulfovibrionia; order Desulfovibrionales; family Desulfonatronaceae; genus Desulfonatronum; species Desulfonatronum lacustre. The sequence continues at coordinate 274,904 of NZ_KI912608.1, read as the reverse complement.
CGACGATCCTGCGCCACAAATGTCTGGCCTGGGAATGGAACAAAAAATGCCTTGTTTGCGATGAAGTTTGCCCGTATGATGCCATTGATCTGCGAAGGGTGGCGACCCATTCTCAGCCCGTGCCCTTTGTGGACGGACGAAAATGTTCGGGATGCGGGTTCTGCGAATACCATTGCCCGGTTCGCGCCGCGTCGGCCATTATCGTTGAGCCCATGGAAGCGTTGCGCCTCGGCGCTGGATCCTACAAGGTCCATGGTCAAGACATGGGGTTGATGTTGCACGTCGTTTCGCCGGATCAAGCCGAATACGCCCCTTTTGACCTGGAAACGCCGGACACCGCCTTCGCTCCTCTTCCCGACGCCGTGCCGGACAAGGACGCCCTGCCCCCCGGCTTCACTCCCTGACCGTCGCGGCCTGGATCGACTCAACCCGAAAAACCTCGAAGCGGATTGCGAAGACGATTATTTCGGATCAGCATATGCACAGCCCCACCCCCTTGGATATCGCCTCGCTTTGCCTGGAATACCCCAGGGCTCTGTCCGTCCAGAAACGCATCCATGAAAAGATCGACGACTACGCGGACTACAACTTCTCCTCCCTGCAAAGCACGGCCCTGAACGTTTTTTTCGACCTGGCCCAGGAATTCGATTCCTTTCGGGACCTGATGACCGTCTGCGCCCTGGTCCCAAAAGTTTTTTTCAACCTGGACTGCACCCTGTACATGTTCCAGGATCACCGCGTCGATCATATCGTCATTTGCCCGGAGCGAGGCCAAAAACCGACCCCCGCGTCGGATATTCCCTCTTTCTCCACGCCCACGATCCATGAGGGCCATTATTATCTCCCGATCAAAGGCAACAAGGACCTGCAATCCCTTCCTCCGGCCGACTCCGAGAATCATCTGATCGGCATTCTGGACATCTACCCCGTGGACGCCCTTTCCGACCACGACCGACTCTTTCTGGAAAAATACGCCAACCGGGTCGGCTTTCAACTCCACAATCGGATGATCAGCCAGAAGAACCAGGAGCACATCCTGTTCATCCGCAGCCTGGTCAAGGACATCGGGCATAATGTCATCGTGCCCAACATGTACTTCAAATTGTTTTATCGTCGTCTGGAAAGCACCATCAACGCCCTCGGCGAGCTGGCCGGAGACATGCGCCAAGCTCCCCCGGACGGCCTGTCCGTCGACGACGCGCGGTGGAAGCAACTCGTCGCCAAAATGGACTACGTTCAGGACGCGCTCCAGGATCAGTTCGGGGAAATTCAGCGCCACTACGACAACACCAGTCTGTTTCTGGAAACCTTGTTGCGCCGAAGTCATTTTGAACAGGGGCGATATGTCCTGGAAAAACGGGTCTGCAACTTCAAGAACCAGATCATTGATCCGCAGATCGCCCGATTCATGACCCAGTTCGAGGATCGCGGCATCGAAATCGCCTGGGCCGGGGTTCCGGACAAGGAAATCGAGGTGGTCGTGGACGTCGGCCTGATAACCCAGGTCTACGCCAACCTGTTTTCCAATGCCGTGAAGTACGCCGCCCCGGTTCGCGACGCCCGCGGTCGGTGGGTCAAGTTTCTCTCCTATGGATGGGAGGACATGCCCAATTTTTTCGGCATCGGCCTGGACGGAGTCAAGCTGAACGTTTTCACCACCGGACCGCACATCACCGGAGAGGAACGGGATCACCTCTTTGAGGAAGGGTTCCGAGCCGGGAACACCGCTCAGGAACCGGGGACCGGCCACGGCTTGTTCTTCATCCGCCAGATCGTGGAACTGCACGGCGGCAGGATGAGCTATGAACCGACTCCCATGGGCAACAATTTCTACTTCATCCTGCCCAAGGAAGCGTCGGCTTCTCCGTTGCTTTCCCAATACGACTCTTCGCCGAGCTCGCCCCCAAGCTCTCCGCATAATTCTTCACCGGACGCATCAACCCCCTCTTGAGCTTTTTTTCGGGGTGCGATATTCTTCACCCTATGGCGTAACGAGTAGTCGCTGTCTGGAGAAGGAGGTGACCTTTTTTTCGCGACTTTTCTAAAAGACCCAACCGTATTCCTTCTCGGTTTTTTTCCGTGACACCACGGGCGTCGTGCCCTGCACGCTTTTAAGACTTAAGCAAAAGGAGATGAAATGATGCGTAAACATGTTCTGAAGCCGCTGGTTTCCCTGTTGGCCCTCCTGGGCCTGTTGGCCCTCTGCCTGGGCATGGCGACGACCGCCGTGGCCCAAACCGAACGGATCGTCCCCAGAGCGGAGAATTTTCTCTTTTTCATCGACCACTCCGGATCCATGGCCATGAGCGCCCCTTCCGAGTCCCAAAGCTCCCTGGCCGCCCGCCACGATCCGAACAAGCAGGAAAAAATCGAAGTGGCCAAGGAAGTCCTCAAGGCCGTCAACGCCGACATTCCTGAGATCGCCTTCACCTCCGGGCTGTACACCTACGCTCCCTTCCAAGAATACATCGGGCCCTCCCCGTACAACAAGGGTCGCATGAACCAGGGCATCGACAGCGTAAAGACCCAGTACGACATCTTCGGTCGCCTGACCCCCATGGGTCTGGGCCTGAAGTCCCTTGACTCCGTTGTCGGCGGCCTGTCCGACCGACGCGCCGTGATCCTGGTCACGGACGGCGAGTCCAACATCGGCCCCAAGCCGCTGCCCGTAGTGCAGGACATGTACGCCAAATACGGCGAAAATATCTGCTTCCACGTGATCAGCTTCGCCCAGACCGCGGCTGAAAAAGCCATGGTGGAGCAGATCGCCGCCATCAACCCCTGCTCGGTCACCGCGGACCTCATGGACCTGACGGACGACGGCAAGCGTGCGGACTTCGTGCGCAAGGTCTTCTACGACGTGGAAGTTATCCCCGCCGCACCGGTGGCCGAACCCGCTCCGGCTCCGGTGGAAGAAGTCATCGTCTTCCGCAACGTCAACTTCGACTTCGACAAGTACAACATCAAGCCCGAATTCGCGCCCCTGCTCAAAGAAGCCGCTGAAATCATCAAGTCCCGTCCCGGCAAGCAGGTCATGGTCGATGGTCATACCTGCAACATCGGTCCGGCCAGCTACAACATGGGCCTTTCCGAGCGTCGCGCCTCCTCGGTCCGGAGCTTCCTGGTCAACGAAGGCATCCCCGCGGACCGCATCACGACGCAGGGCTTCGGCTTGACCCAACCCCGTTTCGACAACAACACCCGCGAAGGACGCTCTCTGAACCGTCGCGTGGAAATTCGCTTCGAATAACATCTCTCCTGTTCAGTTTCCCCCTCCCCGTCCGGGGAGGGGGACCTTCAACCTTCACGAGACACCTATGCGACATCTTCGCATGATCCTGTTACTGACGGTTCTGCTTCCGGCGGCCCCCCTTCCATCGGCCGCCTCGGGATTCGACTCGCCTCCGGTCTCCTCGCAGGCAATTTATATTGAACAACAATTCGCTCTGTTTTCCCAAAACTGGATCGATAAAATCGACCGCAATTTCCACTCCCGGATCGGAAATGTCGAGTTCGTGAACAACGGGGCCGGATACGTCGGGCGCTACATGCAGGTGGATCGGGACTCCGTGGCCTGGTCCGTCAAGCAAGCGAGCACCGGCCCCGGCAACTACATCGGGATACTGGAATACACGGAATGGACCTACGAATGCGCGGCCGACACCCGGACCGCCGCGGCCCTGGGCCCCTTCGTGCCGGTCCATGGCCGCAAGGTCACGGAAATTTTTCAATATTACGCCAATCGGTGGCTGGAATAGCACCCAAAAACAACTTCCATACTTCAAAAAAGCGACTCGGTTATACCGAGTCGCTTTTTTTGTTGGGAAACTGCTGTATCTACTCAGCACATTTTGTGTCCGCTTTTGCTCTGGCAATCGGTATCGGGGTCGGAATCGGAACAGGAAGAATTGAGAATGCATCCCAGCGTTTTCGATCCCGATCCCGATTCCGATTCCGATTCCGATTCCGACCCCCGGCAACGGCATTACTCTGTGCTGAGTAGTTACATCTGCTCAGCACATTCTGATTTCCAGTCAAAAAATGGTCCGACAAATCCCATTATTTTTCGCCACTGCTCAACGCAACATTGACAACCAATATGAAAGTGCCTATCAATTTCTTTCTCGATATTTCTCGACAAAAAGGATTGCCTTACTCTCACATCAAACCGGAGGTTCACTGACCATGTCGCTTCTGAAAGAAACAAAAACCATATTCCTCACCCTGCCCTTGCTTGTCCTGTCCTTGATTTTTCCCACAATCCCGTCTGCGCATGCCGCGGAGGTCAACATCTATTCCGCCCGGCAGGAGCATTTGATCAAGCCGCTCCTGGATGAGTTCTCAGCCCAGACCGGAATCTCCGCCAACCTGCTCACCGGCCAGGGTCCCGCGCTCCTGGAACGGCTGCGTAGCGAAGGCCGAAACAGCCCCGCGGACGTGCTGATCACCGTGGACGTCGGCAACTTGGTGGCCGCGAAGCAGGCCGGCGTCCTGCAGGCGGCCCGTTCCACCGTGCTGGAGGAGAACATCCCAGCCCAGTACCGCGACGACGAGGGGTATTGGTACGGTCTCTCCTCACGTGCCCGGATCATCTACTACGATCCCGAGCGGATCAATCCCGAAAAGATCGCCACCTACGAAGCCTTGGCCGATCCAGCACTGGGGAACGTGATCTGCGTGCGCAGTTCCTCCAACATCTACAACCAGTCCCTGGTGGCTTCGATGATCGCCCACCACGGCGTGGAGCAAACTGAAACGTGGGTGCGGGGATTCGTGAACAACTTCGCCCGTCGGCCCCAGGACAACGATACCGCGCAGATTCGTTCCGTGGCCTCCGGCGAATGCGCCGTGGGCATTGCCAACACCTACTATTTCGGACGTCTTCTGGCTTCCGACGATCCGGCGGACCAGGACGTCACCGCCAAGGTGAGCGTGATGTGGCCCAACCAGGATGATCGCGGCGCCCATATGAATCTCAGCGGCGGCGCTATGACGCAAAGCGCCCGGAACATCGACGAAGCCCTAAAACTCCTGGAGTTCCTCTCCAGCGAGCAGGCTCAGGACGTCTACGCACGGGACAACAACGAGTACCCGGTGAATCCTCGCGTCCAACCCAGCGGCCCGGTGGTCCGGATGGGTGAGTTCAAGGCCGACGATCTGAACCTGTCACTGATCGAAAAATACAATGCCGAAGCCGTGCGGGTCATGGACCGCGCCGGTTGGCGATAAGTTCTCCGCTTCGACACCGTTTGCCCGGAACCGTCCTCTGAGGTAACATCTTCTCCCATGGTCGAGGGCGACATGTTGTCGCCCTCGACCATGACCACTGCCGAACCCAATTCCTGCCTTGGCACGGCCCGCGCCGCGCCGAGGCTCATTCCATTAGCCGGAGTCTTTGCTTGCGCATCTGGATGTTCATGGTTCTGGGCCTTGCCGCCCTGGTGGCCGCGCCGATCCTGGTGATCATGGCCCACCTGTTCGTTCCCTCCCTGGAGGTGTGGCGACACCTGGCCGCCACGGTCCTGCCCCGCTACGTGGGCAATTCCCTGAGTCTGATGCTCGGCGTGGGGGCGGGCACCCTGTTACTTGGAGTGAGCACGGCCTGGCTGGTAAGCATGACCAGCTTCCCCTGGCGGCGATTTTTCGAATGGAGCCTGATCATCCCCCTGGCCATTCCGGCCTACGTCATCGCCTTCACCTATACCGGACTGCTGGAGTACGGCGGCCCGGTGCAGACGCTGCTGCGGGAATCCTTCGGCTGGCGGTCCGCGGCGGACTACTGGTTCCCTCAGATTCGTTCCCTGCCCGGGGCCATCGTGATGATGACCCTGGTCTTCTATCCTTACGTCTACATGCTCTCCCGGGCGGCGTTCCTGGAACAATCGGTCTGCGTCCTGGACGCCAGCCGGACCCTGGGCAGGGGAGCCTGGAGCACCTTTTTCGGCGTGGCCCTGCCCCTGGCCAGACCCGCGGTCGCCGGAGGCCTGGCCCTGGCCTTGATGGAGACATTGAATGATTTCGGGACGGTGGATTTCTTCGCCGTGGACACGTTCGTCACGGGGATCTACCGGACATGGATGGGCTTGGGACAACCGGCCATCGCCGCCCAACTGGGCGCGGTGCTGATGTTCTTCATTCTGGGGCTGATCCTTCTGGAGCGCTGGTCCAGAAGGGGACGGGTCAGCCACACCACGGGCTACTATCGGCAACTGCCCCGATTCCAGCTTTCCGGCATTTCCGCCGGGCTGGCCTTCACGGTCTGCTTTCTGCCGGTGTTCTTCGGATTCATTCTGCCGGTGGGCGCGATGATTATCTGGACATGGCAAACCTGGGATTTCGTCGATCCGCGCTATCTGCGCATGGCCGGAACAAGCCTTTCCCTGGCCGGGATCAGCGCCCTGGCCGCGGTGTGCGCGGCGGTCCTGCTGGCCTACGGACGCAGGCTGGTTCCGGGCAAGGCCACCGGGATCGCCGTTCAAACGGCTTCCCTGGGCTACGCCATCCCCGGGGCGGTCATCGCCCTGGGCATCATGATCCCCTTTGCCTTTCTGGACAACGCCGTGGACAATCTGGCCCGCACGCTCTTCGGCTACTCCACGGGCCTGCTGCTCACCGGCACCTGGACCGCGCTGATCTTCGCCTACGTGGTCCGCTTCCTGGCCGTGTCCACCAATACCGTCGAAGCCAGCCTGCAAAAAGTGACGCCCAGCATGGACGGCGCGGCCAGAACCCTGGGCTTGTCCGCCGGTCAGACCCTGCGCCGGGTGCACGGGCCGATCATGCGCGCCAGCCTGCTCACGGCGGGGGTCCTGGTTTTCGTGGACGTGATGAAGGAACTGCCGGCCACCTTGATGATGCGCCCCTTCGGGTTGAACACTCTGGCCATCCGCTCCTACGAGCTGGCCTCGGACGGCCTGCTCAAGGAGTCGTCCAGCTCTTCCCTGGCCATTGTTCTGGCCGGAATCATCCCCGTGATCCTGGCCAGCTTGATGATCGCCAGATCCAGACCGGGGCAGACGTAACCACCGACCCGCGAAACATTTTTTTCCTCCCAACCCACGACAACCGCCAAAGGCCCTTTCCATGTCCCTGATCCTCGACGACATTCGCCATGCATACGGCCCCAAAATCGTCCTGCTAAACATCAACCTCGAGGTCCAACCCGGCGAGGTGGTCTGCCTGCTCGGACCGTCGGGCTGTGGGAAGACCACGCTGTTGCGGCTGATCGCCGGACTGGAGGAACTCCAGCACGGCCGGATTCTGATCGACGACCACGTCATCGCGGACCAGCACCGCCAGATGCTTCCGGAGCGGCGCGGCACCGGCTTTCTGTTCCAGGACTTTGCCCTTTTTCCCCACTTGACGGTCCTGGAAAACACCCTGTTCGGGCTGACGGCCGTCGCGTCCAAGGACGCCCGCCGACAAAAGGCGTTTCAGGCCCTGGAGCAGGTCAACATGCAGGATTTCGCGGCGGTCTACCCGCACGAACTCTCCGGTGGCCAGCAACAGCGCGTGGCCTTGGCCAGGGCCCTGGCTCCCGGCCCGCGGATCATTCTCCTGGACGAACCGTTTTCCAGCCTGGACGCCCGGCTCCGGGTCCAGATCCGCGACCAGACCCTGCACGTGCTCAAATCCAGCGGCGTGGCCACGGTCATGGTCACCCACGACCCCGAGGAAGCCATGTTCATGGGTGACCGGATCGTGCTCATGCACCAGGGCCGGATCGTTCAGACCGGAAGCCCGGTGGAACTCTACTCCAAGCCGGTGAACGCCTTTGTGACGACCTTTTTCAGCGATGTGAACGTGATCAGGGGGATGGTTCGGGGCGGACAGGTCGCCACCCCGCTTGGACGGATAGCCTCCGCCGGGTTTCAGGACGGGGCCGAAGTTGAAATCATGTTTCGACCGGAAGCGGTCCAGATATTCAGGGCAGACGCGACCCCGCCGATATCCACCGTGCCGGGGGAAGTGCTGGCCACCCGGCTCCTGCCCGGTGCGACCCTGGTCCACCTGCGCATTGCGCCGCATGCGTCCAAGCCCCCGGCGGTCCCCCCCGAAGCGCCAAATAATGCTCCTGGTAATGCTCTTGGCAACGCTTTTGGCAACGCCAGAGAGGACATCCATCTGCACGCCCGAGTTCCCTGCCTGTTCCCCATGCCCGAGGGAGCGCACGTCCACGTCCATGTTCTCATGGACCAAGTCTACGTCTTTCCGGCGGAATCTTCCTGAGTTCGTGCTGATATCTCAAGCACCCTTGCGCGCGACAAGCAGCAGGGAAAAATAGGACAGCTTTTCCGGGACCTGATCCAGGTTCGCGTACACGGCCTCTCCATCCAGCCCGCACCGCTCGATCAGTCTGGCCCGGTCCGTCAGTCCGCGGTCTTCCAGGGCTGCCCTGAGCGCGGGGAAGCGCTTGGCCGGTTTCAGGATCACGGCGGCATCCGCCACGTCCAGCAGCTTTGCCAGCCGATCAATGTCGCTGTTGCCCGTGGCCACCACCAAACTCTCGTCGCCCTCCACCAACGTCTGCTCCAGGCGGGCCGCGGCCGCCTGGAAGGAGGTCACGCCCGGAATAATCCGCACTTCCGCCTGGCCGTCGCGAGCCCGCAGTTCCCGCAGCAAATGCCCGAAGGTACTGTAGATCAGCGGGTCGCCCAAGGTGATGAAGGCCGCATGGCGTCCGCCGTGCAGACATTCCAGGACGGCTTCGGCGTTCCTGCCCCGGGCCGTGTTGCGCACCGCGTCGTCCCTGGTCATGGGAAAGTCCAGCCGCCGGATTTCCACATCCGCCCGCAAGTGCGGCCGGATGATGTCCAGGGCCACGGAAAAATCATTCTTGGTTGAAGCCGGGGCAAAGACCACGTCCACCTCGGACAAGGCCTTGACCGCCGCCAGGGTGATCAACCCCGGATCTCCGGGGCCGACGCCGATTCCATACAATATGCCGTTTTGCATTAAGATGTTCCAATTTTCTTCGTATCTACTCAGCACATCTTACCCGCTCTTACTCCGGCAATCGGGGTCGGGGTCGCTATCGGTATCGGCATCGGAACGGAGAATAATTGAACGAGCCCCACCCTTTTCGATCCCGATTCCGATACCGATACCGACACCGACACCGGCAACGGCACTACTCGGTGCTGAATAGTTACTTTTCTTCAAAACAAAGAGCCGATCCGGTCGCTTCCCGGCGTCCGCTACCAATACAGCCAAACCAACAATACCCCCAGCATAAGCCGATACGCCACGAACGGCTGCATCCCCACCGTGCGGATGAATTTGAGAAAGTAGTGGATGCAGAGATAGGCGCTGATCCCGGCCAGCACCGTGGCCACGGAGATCATCCCCCACTGCGTGGGTTCCGGCCGGCCGAAAAGCTGTCCGGCCTCCAGGGCCCCAGCCAGAAAAATCACCGGAATGGACAGCAGAAAGGAAAACCGGGCCGCGGCTTCCCGGTTCAGGCCCAGAAACAGCCCGGCGGTCATGGTCGCTCCGGATCGGGATGTGCCGGGAATCAGAGCCACGGCCTGGGCGCAGCCGATGATCAGGATGTCCAGCCAGGTCAGACCGTGTTCATCGCGCCCCCCCTTGTTCCGCCAATCCGCCCAGCCCAGAAGCAGCCCGAAGAACATCAGCCCAAAGGCCAGAATCAACGGATCGCGCAGATGCGTGGCCACCACGTCCCGAAACGCCAATCCGGCCAGCCCCACGGGAATGGTCCCCAGAATCACGGCCCAGGCCAATCGTGCCCCGGGTCCGCTCCCCTTGCCGGTCAAGGAACGAAAAAAATCCCGGGCCATTTCCAACAGATCCCGGCGAAAGTACCAGACCACGGCCGCCAGGGTTCCCATATGCACGGCCACGTCAAAGGTCAGCCCCTGGTCTTCCCAGCCCGTGAACACGGACACCAGGATCAGGTGGGCGGAACTGGAAATGGGCAAAAACTCCGTCAGCCCCTGGACCAGGGCCAGGACCGCGGCTTGAAGAAAATCCATGAAGACTCCGGGATTTGCTGAGGGACTACGAGCCCAGGGCGTTGAGCAGCCCTTCCAAGCGCGAACACTCCCGGGCCATGTCCTCGGCGGTCAGCTCCGCCGGAATCCGGTAAGGCCGCCCGTAAACCACCCGGCACCGGGCGCCGGGCCAGGGGAGCTGGAATTTGTCCCAGGCTTTCTGGAAGACAAAGGACCGGGACATGAACACCCGCAAGGGGACCAGCGGCGCGCCAGTCTTGGCGGCCAGATACACGGCCCCTTCCTTGACCTTGTGCCGGGGGCCGCGCGGACCGTCCACAGTGACCACCACGTCCGCGTTGCGCGAACGCATCTCCTTGCGGGCCGCGATCAACGCGGCCACCCCGCCCCGACGGCTGGAGCCCCGGGCGAGCTGAAAGCCGAACCTGGCCATAACCTGGGACAGAAACTCCCCGTCCCGGCTCTGACTGACCACGGCCACCACTCCCTGGTCGCGGTGCAGATGGATCAAGGGAAACAACTCGTCATGCCAGAACGGCACGACAATGGGCTCCTCCCGCCGCACCCCCTCCACATCCTCCAATCCTTCCTGGGAAAACCGCAACGTCCGGCTCAGCACTTCGGTGAACAGAACAGCCGGAGTGACGAACCAAAGGGGATTGACGCGAATGCCCATGGCGAGGCTTCTAAACCGGATGCCGGTTGGAGACAAGGGAAGAAAGGTTTAGCCGTTCACGGTTCAATGGTTCACGGTTCAGCGGTTCTGATTCCCCAATTTCAAGACAAGTTGTACCAGCTTCCCGACACCTACCTCACACCACATGACTCCTGACTCCTGACTCCTGAATTCTGATTTCTGAATTCTGGCTCCTGAATTCTGACTCCCCCCACCTTTATCGAAAAACCAAATCACAACCACCAAATCCAATAGAAATCTTCAATTTGATTTTTCCCCCCGGCTGTGCTTGTTCATATCCTCCAACTCAAACCCTACAGCCCAAAAGGAATCCCAGCCATGAGCAATACCCATCTCGACTGCAAAGGCCTCCCCTGCCCGCAACCGGTTCTCCAGTGCAAGCAATATATCGACGCCCAACAGCCCAAAGCCGTGAGCGTCGTGGTGGACAACGAGGCTGCCTTGCAGAACGTGACCCGGTTTCTGGAAAATCAAGGCTACCGGGTCGGCAATGAACAAACCGCCCAAAGCGAATGGCGGATCACGGGGGAACGGGAAGCCGGCGCCCAGGCGGACAAAGCCCCGGTCGGCCAAACCGCCACGCCGGCCCAGGGCGCCAAAACCCTGATCTTCCTGGCGGCTCCGGGAATTGGCGAAGGCGATCCGGGCCTGGGCGAAAAACTGATGCTCAATTTCCTGGCCACCCTGCCGGAAATGGGGCCTCAGTTGTGGCGGATGATCCTGGTCAACGGCGCCGTGCGGCTGGCCGTGGAAGGCAGCCCCGGCCTGGAAGCGCTGCAAAAACTGGAAGCGGCCGGAGTAACCATCCTGGTCTGCGGCACCTGCCTGACCCACTTCGAGTTGCTGGACAAAAAAGCCGTGGGCCAGACCACCAACATGCTGGACGTGGTCACCAGCCTCCAACTGGCCGGAAATGTCATCCGGCCCTGACGAATCGCCGAATGTCCTGAAATCGTATCCGCCCCAAAAAGGGCGGATACCTTTTTAAAGCTCCCCCTCCACGCCAGGATTCCCGCGTATGCGGGAATCCTGGTCACGCAACGCCGACCCCACATGCCCCTCCCCAAGTCGCCACTCCAGAGGCCTTACATCGCCATCCCTTCATTCAACCTCCCGTTACGCCTGGACAAGATTGGTCTTCTCGTATTATATTATTGTCTTTTATAGAATGGACAAGACCACCATGCCCCTGTTCTCTGGGCATTTTAAGAGTTTGTTGAAGTGGAAGGATTAACCTGTTCCTCAAAATAATTTTATCTAGCACCACATGGAGCAAATGACAGTTTTTTCTTAAAATTTTATGGATTTTGTGATGACAGAATGGTTATCAAATTTTTTTCTTTCTAAAGTAACCGCGACTAATGCCGCGACAGTTTTGCTGTGCGTCGTGGTGACTTTAGTCGTGTGGCCATGGCTATCACAGGTCACATTAGAAAGATCTATTCCTGAAGACTATATTTTCCCCATCGTTGTTATGGCCACGCTGACATTCTCATATTTGTCCGTCTGCCTCGTTATTTTTTGGACGCAAAAAGTCTGGAAATTTATTGATAAATTAAAAGATAAATCAAGATCTCAAGTGCAACACGAGGAGTTTAAAGAAAATGTACGCATTTCTCTTCCCGCTCTGGATAAAGAAATATTGGATTTACTAACTAGACTTAAGAGTTCTGAAACAACGATTGATCTCCGCGAAAGAGGCGTTGCCTGGCTTCTCAGAGAGAAGTGGATGCATAAAACAGTGCAAACATCTGCTAGCAAATTTGTCGCGAAGCTTGATCCGTGCGTGAAGAACCTGCTAATTGAATATGAAAATTCAGAGTTACTTAAGGTCATTACTCATACGGTAGACAATATCCGTGGACATCATCAAGAATTTCTCAGTATTTTTTGGGCGGAAAAAATTCCGTTTGGCACCCAAACATCCGGGGAGCTGATGCCAAATAAAGTCTATTCCGCAGGGCGTTTTCTAGTACAAAAGGGCCTACTTCAGTTGTCAATAATTACGGATGGTGCCATTGCCCAGGAGGTCTTTTCTTTGCCTGACGAGACAGAAGCCGTTTTGCTAGAAAAAATTTACGAAATCTCACCAAAACGCAAGGTGGTAAAAGTAGATTTGAATTTCGTCTGGGGCTCTGATGCTTCAGGTAGTGGGGCTGTTGGTGGTATTGCCAGGAAAACTTAAAACCTGTTCTCTATAGCCAGCACAGGAGAATTCCAATGAATGTCACATTTTCCATCCGGCTCCCGGATCAAGGCGGTAAATAAGATGACGTTGCTGGACTGCCCCACTAGCCCCAACTGCGTTTCCAGCCAAGCCACGAACCCGGCCCGCCGGGTGGAGCCTCTGCCCTATCCCCCAGGCCAGGAGCAGCTGGCCCTGAAGACCCTCCTCCAGGTACTCCGCGACCTGCCGCGCACCGAGATCACCGAGCAATCCCCTTCCCTGGTCAAGGCCGTGGTCCAAAGCGCCCTGTTTCGCTTCAAGGACGACCTGGAGTTCCATTTCGACCATGAAGCTGCGGTCATCCACATCCGCTCGGCCTCGCGCACCGGGTACTGGGACCTGGGCGCGAACCGCCGCCGCGTGGACCGAATCCGCGCGGACTTCACCGCGCTTCTGGCCAAGATGTCCTGACGCTCCGTCAAGCCGACGATTTTCGTGTACCGGATTGTCCATCGTCGCGAAGTTTATCGGTAAATCGAAGGAAAAAAGGCATGATTACTTTGAATCCAAGTATTTTGGAACACGACGGCAAAAAAGCCTTCGTTGTTTTACCTTACGAGGAATTCCAAAAGGTTCGGGAAGAACTCGAGGATTACGAGGTTCTCAAGGATCTTCGCGCGGCAAAAACAGAAGAAATGAACGCCCCCGTCACCCTACTCAGCTCTGTTCGGGAAGAACTGAACATCTGAGCCGCCACGCAAATCCAGCGCTCAGTCGCAACCCCGTCGTCATCCTCAACGACCAACCCGACACCGAAACCACCGTACTCGAAAATCGTGAGTAAAACCATGTCATCAATGCCCGCGAGACAAATACACGGCGTCCTTTTCGACAAGGACGGCACCCTGTTCGACTTTCACCAAACATGGCGCTCGGTCATAACCAAGGCGGCGGCCATGGCTTCTGGCGGGAGTGAAGATCTTGCACGGGTGATGATGGAAGCGGGCGGGTATGACGCGGCGACGTGTCGTTTTCAGGCCGACTCGGTCATCGCGGCGGGGCATGTCGGAGAGTTGGCCGAGTTGTGGCGCGATCTGGGCGCTGTTCTCCCTCGGAGCGACTTGCAGCGTGCACTGGATGCCATCTTTGCCGAGGAGGCCTTGGCCGGCGCCGTGCCCGTGACGGATTTAAGCATCCTGTTTACGCACCTGACCCGGCTCAATCTGCGCCTGGGCATCGCCACCAACGACAGCGAAGCCTCGGCCTCGGCCACCGTGGAGCGCTACGCCCTGAAGGAATTCGTGAGCTTTGTCGCCGGATATGACAGCGGATACGGGGCCAAGCCCGGACCGGGCATGGCCCTGGCTTTCTGCGAATCCGTGGGGCTTTCGCCCCGCCATGTGGCCGTGGTGGGCGACAGCAGGCACGACATGATCATGGGCCGCTCGGCCGAGGTACGCCTGTGCGTCGGCGTGCTCACCGGTGCGGGAACCATGGCGTCGCTGGCTTCCCAGGCCGACATCGTCCTGCCGGACATATCCGGATTGTTAGAGCTTTTGGGTCGGCAGCCAGGCAATATCAGGTAGGGGCAGGCCTCGCGCCTGCCCATTCTCCAGCCTTCGGAAATCTGGGCGTACCCTGGATATCTGGACCGGTTCTCCGATCTTTTTTTGTGAAAAGGAAGATCTGAAATGACAACGACCATGCTGAAACATACTGACGAGACGATTCTTTTGGAAAAGGGAACAAAAATCCTGTTTAAAGAGCTTGGATATACGGATGCTCTTAGATTTTTGTCCATTCCGCGAGATGTTCGCGAAGAAAGTGTGCGAAGACACAGGAAATGGCAAGACGGTTTGGAGAAGGATACTTTTTTTGATGAGGTGTTTGAGGAGAAAATATAGGTAGGCAGGACTTCTCCATAGCCACCGACAAACTCCCAAATGTTTTGATGACAGTTGTGTGACGGAGATAGTCGGATTGAGGAAAGCACGGGAGGGCATCCGGCCAAAAGATGAGTACACGAATACTGATAATCCGATATCGTCGTTCAGCCCAATACCCGTCCCCTTCACCCCGCCATCGCGGCTAGACCTCCGCCGCTCAATCCGCTCTCCTCTTCTTTCGGCTCTCCTTCCCCAGCCTGATGAACGGCCAGAAAATCCCTGGCCCCTTCCTTGCCCAAATACCGATCCAGGGTGCGGCGGTCGGTTTGGAGCAGGTCCACCAGGACCAGGCCGTCCAGGACATCGCTGAACTCCCGGTCCACGTTGAACCCGAGCATTTTCCCGCCCAGTTTCAGGTATTGGCGCAGCAGCACCGGGACTCCGATCTTGTGCCGATCGATGTCCGTGATGATGTCCGAGATGTCGTCGATGGTCTTGGACATCATGGTCAGCAGGGAGTCGTCCAGGCGGAACAGGCGGCGTTGGCGAAAGGGGCGGCGGGGCCGGACGTGGTCGGCCAGTTCGTGCATGTGGCCGTTGGCCCGCAGAAAGCCGACCATCAGTTGCCGGGAAAAGCGATGGTACTCGTTGTCGATGCTCACCGGGCCGAACAGGGTGCGGTATTGGGGATGGCGCAGGATGAACCGGGCGATGCCCTTCCAGAGCAGGAGCAGTGGCGCGTAATTCTTCTGGTATTCCGGGCGCACGAAGGACCGCCCCAGTTCCAGGGCCGGGACGACCTTGTCCCAGAACCCGGGCCGGAACGAGAAGAGCGTGGTGGTGTACAGTCCCTTGGCACCGTGGTTCTTCAGGATCACGTCCGTGCGCCCGAGCCGGTAGGCCCCGGCGATCCGTTGCTCCCGCTTGTCCCAAAGAAACAGGTGCAGATAGTGGGCGTCGAAGATGTCCAGGTCCACTTCCTTGCCCGTGCCTTCCCCGGCCAGTCGGAAGGTCATTTCCCGCAACCGACCGATTTCGTGCAGCAGATGCGGAATGCGGTGGGCCTCGGCCAGATGGACGCAAAAATCATCGGTTTCCAGCAGAGTCTGGTCCGCGGACAGGGCTTGCTGTTCGAGATGCAACGGGTTCCCGACGGCGCGCGGAGCCCCTGACAGTCCCTCCGGGCACTCCGGGCCTAACGGCAATGGGGGCAAGGACGGCAAGACCGACAAGGGCGGAAAAGACCGCGCAGGTTTCGGTCGCGACTTGGCCCCGCATTGCAGAAGATAGGTCCGGTGGCGCAGATATCCGATCAAATCGGCGTCCGTGGGACAGTTGGCCAGGTGCTTCGGTCCCAGGGGCCGACCGATGCGCACGCGGACTTCCGAACCGGCTTTGCGCACCAGGGCATGGGGGAGCAGCACGGTCCGCAGCAGCGGATGAATCAGTCCGGCCATATGAAACAGCGGACCGTTGGTTCCCTGGAAGAACATCGGCACCGCCGTGGCCCGGGTCTTGCGGATGATCCGGGCCACGGATTCGTTCCAGGGCGGATCGCCCATGGTCCGCCGCCGAACCTGCAAGTGAGAGACCTCACCGGCCGGGAACACCCCCAACAATCCGCCCTCCCGCAGCCAGGCCAAAATCTTCTTCAGGGCCGCCCCGTTGCCATGCACCGTGTTTGCCCCACCCTCGAAGGGGTCGACAAACAGGAACAAGTCCCGCAACTCCTCCACCCGTTCCAACAGATGATTGGCCATGATCTTCAGATCCGGCCGCCGTTTGCGCAGCACCGCGGCCATGACCAGCCCCTCCAACGCCCCGAAGGGGTGATTGGCCACCACGACCACCGCTCCCTCCTTTGGAATGCGCTCCAATTCCGCGTCGTCCAGGACCACGCTGATGTTCAGGGCTTTCAAGGACCGGTCCAGGAAATCAACCCGGTCCCGGCCCCCCAGCGTCTGATCCAGACCGGACAGGACTTCCCCGTACTTGCGATTCAAATAGCTCAGGGCCAGCACTTTCTCCAGGGATGGCTTGGCCAGGCCGAACAATTTGCTGGGCAGCGGGCGGACAAAGGGTGAAGGCAGGTCGATCAGGCGATGCGAAGCAGGAGCGGTGGCGCTCATCACGGACATCCTCCGGCTGAAGGTTCAGGGAAAGTGAACTACCGCCCGCTCACTATCCTATTCCCGCTCCGAAGCATGACCGCCGGGTGACCGAGATGTGAAGATTCGGTGACAACCCGAAATGTCACGAGATTTTTACAAGCCTGTCATCTTTGGTCACCCCCTTGTCGTCATTTCGTCACCTGTTCCGGGTACCACTTCCCCAACATACCAGGGAGGTGAATATGGAACCGACGACCAAGGCCGATCTGCACGTGCATTCGAAGTACTCCAAGCGACCATCGCAATGGGTGCTGCAAAAAATCGGATGTTCGGAAAGCTACACCGAACCGTTGCACATTTATCGCATGTTGCGGGACAAGGGCATGGACCTGATCACCATTACGGATCACAACACCATCGAGGGCAGCCTGGACATCGCCCACCTGCCGGGCACCTTCGTCAGCGAGGAGATCACGGCCTACTTCCCCGAGGATCGCTGCAAGGTCCACGTGCTGGCCTACGACATCACCGAGGTCCAGCACCGGGAAATCCAGAAGTACCGCGACAACGTCTTCGAATTGGCCGCGTACCTGCAACGAACCGGGATAGTGCACGTTCTGGCCCACCCGCTGTTCTCGGTCAACGACAAGCTGACCAAGGCCCATTTCGAACAGCTCCTGCTGCTGTTCAAGCATTTCGAGATCAACGGAGCCCGGGACGAGCACCTGAACATCAACCTGAAGCGCATCCTTGGGGGCCTCTCTCCGGAGGACATCCAGCGACTGGAGAACGTCCACGACAGGGCCGCCCTGCCTCCGGAACCCTGGATCAAGCACCTCACCGGCGGCTCGGACGACCACAGTTCCCTGAACATGGCCCGGACGCACACGGTAATGTCCGGACACCGGGACCCAGTCGGCTTTCTCAATGGCGTCCGTGACGGCGAGGCCATTCCAGTGGGCGTTTCGTCCTCTCCCCAGACCTTGGCCCACAACCTCTACAGCATCGCCTACCAGTTCTACGCCCGACAATTCGAGCTGAGAAAACACGTCAACAAGGACATTCTGCTCAAGTTCATCGACCGCAACCTGTATCCCGGCCGGGAGGACGCATCCGGGCTGCTGGGCTCCCTGCACGCCCTCTGGTCCCAGAGAATTCGGCCCAGAATCGGCCCCGGCTCCCACCGCAATCCCCCGGAACAGCTCCAGGATCTGCTGCGCTACGAGACGGCCCGGCTGATCTGGAACGACCCGGAACTGATGTCCATCGTCCGCTCCAGCGACAACGGACGCGAAGGCCAGGGCAAGGCATGGTTCTCCTTTGTGAACCGCTCCGCCAACCAGGTTCTGAAACATTCCGCGGACCACATGCTGCGCAAGATCGCCCAGGGCAGCATCTTCAACATCTTCCACTCCCTGGGCTCGGCCGGAGCCCTGTACACCCTGCTGGCCCCCTACTTCCTCTCCTACTCCATGTTTGCCCACGACCGGAAATTCAGCCGCGAAATCCGGGAATCACTCGCCGCGGACAAGGGACTTCTGGAATCCAGAAGCGCCTCGGCCCCCCGGGTGGCCCATTTCACGGACACCTTCTACGAGGTCAACGGCGTGGCCCTGACCCTTCAGCAGCAGCTTTCCCTGGCCCTGGCCACCAGCAAGGACATGACCATCATCACCTGCGCCCCGGACGAGGCGGTCCGGGCCGCGGACGGCGTGCAAAACTTCACGCCCATCGGGGTCTTCGAGCTGCCGGAATACCCCGAGTTGAAGCTGTTCTACCCGCCGCTGCTGGAAATGATGCGCTTTTGCTTTGACAAGGAAATCACCCACATTCACACCGCGACCCCGGGCCCCATCGGCCTGACCGCCCTGGCCCTGGCCAAGATGATGCACCTGCCCATCTACGGCACCTACCACACCTCCCTGCCCCAATACACCCAGTGCCTGACCCAGGACTCCGCCATGGAGGAACTGATGTGGCGGTTCACGCTCTGGTACTATGACCAGATGGACCTGGTCTTCGCCCCGTCCCACGCCACGGCCAACGAACTGATCGCCAAGGGCCTGAGCCCGGAAAAGGTCCGGGTCTATCCACGGGGCATCGACATTGATCGCTTCCACCCCTCCAAGCGCAACGGCTTTTATGAAAAGCGCTTCCAGTTCCGAAACGAAACCAGGCTGCTTTATGTGGGCCGGGTGTCCAAGGAAAAGAACCTGCACATCCTGGAGCAGGCGTTCCGGGAGCTTGCCCGGGAACGAAACGACGTGCGGCTGATCATCGTGGGCGACGGCCCGTATCGGGAGGAGATGGAGCGCAACCTCGGCGGCACGCCCGCGGTGTTCACTGGCTACCTGGACGGCGAAGCCCTGGCCCAGGCCTACGCCTCGGCGGATGTCTTCGTCTTCCCCAGCACCACGGACACCTTCGGCAACGTGGTCCTGGAAGCCCAGGCCTCCGGCCTGCCGGTGATCGTCTCCGCCGAAGGCGGCCCCCAGGAAAACCTGATCCCCGACCAAACCGGCTTCATCGTCCCCTCCACCACCGCCCAAGCCTATTGCCAGGCCATAACCACCCTGCTGGACAACCCGGACCTGCTCCAAAAAATGCGCGCCCAAGCCCGAAACTACATGGAAACCCGCTCCTTCGGCCAATCCTTCGACCAGGTCTGGGCGTATTACGGGCAGACGGGGTGAGGCGCTTTCAATGGTACTCCAGGAACTGTCTCGCTCCGTAAGTCTCCCGGCAATGCCGGCGGTTTACCCAAATGACATTACGGAGTATCAATCCCCACATGAACACGCCAGCCAACACAAACGCCGACGCCACGAAGGAACGAACGGCGCTCATTTCAGTCATCATGGACCTGGCCTTTCTCGGCCCGACCCTCGTCATTGCCGTTCTTGCGAATTCCATGACGCTCTATGCGGATCTTCTCGGCGATTTCAACGTTTTATTCGCCAATGCCATGCTTTTTTTCATTCTTCACAAAATGAAAAAAGGGATGGGCGCCAATTTTGACTACGGAGCGGGGAAAATTGAAAATCTCATTGGCGTGATCGGCGCCTGGTTTGTTGTGCTTTCCGTCGGATACATCATTTACACGTCCATCGGGCGGCTTGTTTCGCCCGTTCCTCTTGATCCCGGCCACCTGGCCATGGGAGCCGTGATCATGTTGGCATCCATGATTTCAAGCGGCTATCTCTGGATTCGCAACTATCGGATCCACAAAAGGATCCCTTCTCCGGTTACGGACATTCAATGGCGGGTGCCCATGTCCGACACGGTCATCGCCGGAGGGATACTGGTCAGCCTGCTGGCCATGATTCTCCTGCGGAAATACGCATGGTCGCTCTATATCGACCCCGTCATATCCCTGGCATTAGGCGGCGTCATCATCTATTCCTTTTACGGGCTGATAAAAAGTTCTCTCTTCGACCTCCTGGACAGAACCCTCGAAGAAAAATACCAGATCATCATCACCCAGGAACTGGCGAAATTTTATCATGAGTATGTCCACTATCACGGTGTCCGCTCGCGGAGAACGGGAGGGCGGGTCTTCATTGAAATCTTTTTGGAATTTGACCCCGACCAACGCGTTGGCGAAGTCCAGCAGGTCATCCGGTCCATGCGGGAGTCATTGGAAGGAAAAATCGAAAACAGTTTCGTGAGCGTATCGCTTGCAACGGAATCAGTGTGCTAATGCGTTTCGCCCCCTGATATCCTCCCCTGGCGTTCCCCTTCGTGTCCGAGCAGGGTAGATTTGTTCTCGACCCCACTCGCTATCTGAATCGGCATCGAAATCGAAATCGTGATCGAAATCGAACGTCATGACCAAGAAGGTGACGCAATTACGGGATGGTAGACACCATTTTATTAATTCCGATTCCGATTCCGATTCCGATTCCGATTTCGATTTCGATTTGATTTCGATCGCGATTTGGATTTCGATGTAGATTCACCCTTCCTGTCCGAGCCTGGTCACGGACGCGAATCAGAATACGTGCCGGGCTCCACGCTGCGCACATACTCCAAAAGTTCACGGCCAAAGGGGGTGGCAAGGTGGGTGGAGTCGTAGCCCGGATCCACGCCATGCAGGTACTGGAGCACAAGAACCTCTCCTCCATCGTCGTTCAAGCCGACTCCGGCAAAGAAGAACCCCATCTTTTCAACAAGATCGGCCACCGCTCCGGTGGCCGGGTCCGCCAAGGGAAGCTCGAGGTGCGCGACCGGGATTCCCTGTCCGCAAGACAATGCCAACCGGTCGCCCACGTGTTTCAGGATGTCGTATCCGTATTGAGCGACGCTGATCCACGTCCACCCTTCCTTGAAGTCGGATTCCGAATAAATCTGTGCGGGGCCTTCAGGCAGACCGCGCCCCGAATCATCGGAAAAGCGATATTTTTTCCCCAGATGCTGGAATATTTGCCTGACCATGGGCCGGTGCCTGTCCGGAACGTGGAGGAGGGCCTCGTCGCCTCCGCACAGATAGTTGACGAACACGACGCTGGCGATGCGCCCCGGATCATGCCCGTCCTTTTCCCGCCAACTCCGGGAGGCCGGGCTTGCCGCCAAAAGCAGTGCACTTTCCTTAAATCCTTGCTGAAGGAGGTTGCGCTGGGAATGGATATGGTTCGTGACCGCCAGGGCGCACATCGCGCGAAGACCCAGCGTTCGGGCGCTCTCGCTGAGAAAGGCGTACACGGCCTCGTTCACGCCGGGGCTCTTGAACCGCGTATCCAGGAAGGCATAGGTCAGTTCCCTCACGCGCGCTCCCGGCGTGTCGGCCACCAGGGCGCAATGCGCCATGAGTTCTCCACTTGCCGTTTCAGCCACCACGGAGACCATCTCCCCCTGCTCGAGCATCTCGCGAACTCGGGCGGGATAATAGATGGCTTCATTGAAGAACACCGCGCCATGCGCCCGCAATGCCAACCGGGCGATGCCTTCGCCATCCTCGGGCTTGCCCAGGCGAACGGCGTGGCTGGTCAGTGTCCGACGCTTGGGCGGACCGGTGGAAGGCTTCCGCGACAGTGCCCTCATTTCCCGTCCCTTGTCCTGTCCACCTTCCTGGGCGCCCCCATGCTTGACGAGTCGGATCTCCCGCTCTCCACCCTCCAGTAGAGAAAACGTCACCTCGTCAACCATTTGCCGGGCAAGAAAAGAGTGCAACCCGGTGTCGTCCCCTGCGACCGCGAACCGTTGCGGATCGAAGGTCGGAAGCGCCTCGTCCTCCAGGGGCAGCCCCTTGGAGCGGACAACCATCTCAAGGCCGATCGTGGTGCGGGACAATCCGAGCCGCAACACGTCGTCCTCCTGCCCAAAACCCAGCGAAATGGCGTAGGAAGCGGCTTCTTCAAAGGCGAGACAAAGACGTTCGGCATCCTTCGCGGAAAAACCAGCCAGCGTGGCATATTCCCGAATCGCTGCCCCGAAAACAGGGATCAAGGTCGCTTTGGAAGGGAAGGTAATCGAAACGACATCGGAGTGCTGCTGCATGATATCCTCTAGATTTTGTATCTACTCAGCACATTTTGTATCCGCCCTTGCTCCGGCAATCGGAGTCGGGGTCGCTATCGGAATCGGAATCGGAACAGGAAAAATTTTGAACGCTTCCCAGCGTTTTCGATCCCGATCCCGATTCCGATACCGACAACGGCACTACTCGGTGCTGAGTAGTTACTAGATTTTTTTTACTAATTCACCGCTCATGATGCGCGAAATACGACCTTACCCCAAACCAGCCGCCTTCTAGTCTTCCATGAGTAGGCGAACGTCGTCCCCGCCGAGGCGTTGATGACGTCAGCAAGGCCGCTGTGAAAGGCCTGCGACCGAGGCTGAATATAGTATAGGTGGGATGCCGTCCATATGACGATTTGCGCCGCATGGCCCCTCATGCCGGGTTCGACAGAATTGCCACAAAACCACCATCTTTCTGTAACATTGACCGGGCATACTTGACGGTGTTGCTTTTCAGGCCCTTGAACGCCGTGAAAAATTCCAAAAAGCGACGGTCAAAAACCATGATCCCCTCTTCATTGGCCCCCCTCCGATTCCCCAATTCAGACAACCGCGCCAGAGGTGAGCACGTGACGGGTCGAGCCGGAAACGTGGACGCTCCGCGTCCGATCTCCATGTTCATGGGCCGGGTGGCGGTGGAGAAGAATATCGAGGACTTCCTCCGCCTGGATATTCCCGGCACCAAGTACGTGGTCGGCGACGGCCCGGCTTTCGCGAAGCTCAAAGCGGCCTATCCGGACGTCCGGTTCGTCGGAGCCAAACGCGGCGAGGAACTGGCCGCCCACCTGGCCGCCGCAGACGTCTTCGTCTTCCCCAGCACAACGGACACCTTCGGCCTGGTCCTCCTGGAGGCCATGGCCTGCGGCGTCCCCGTGGCCGCCTATCCGGTAACCGGCCCCCAAAGCGTGGTCGTCCACGGCAAGACCGGATGGCTGTCCGAGAATCTGCATGAAGCCGTGCACCAGGCCCTACCCATCTCTCCCCAAGCCTGCCGAATCCATGCCGAAACCTACTCCTGGGAACGTTGCACCGAGCAGTTTTTGGGTAATCTCCATTTGTTGAACACGAAACGCAAGGACGGCTGAACCATCAGGGTGCTCAAAGGCGCCCACTCCCGCGGCCCCATCGCGGACATGGTCCTGGCCTCCAGCCTGTAGCGGCCCGTGGCGACGCCTCCAAACGCCGAAAGCCGACCGCGTCTTCCTGGACGGGGTCGGCTTTCTTTTGGCTGGTTGGAATTTGCCTGGTTGGAAGCGGAGGGGGGTCGTCTTCTCGGTTGCTGTTAACCCCGCGAGGCTTTGCGACCATCGCGCTGTCTGATGGTCCTCATGAACTCCGAATAATCCTTGATCTGCGCTTCATGCTGTCTGCGAATGGTGTTCAGTTCCAGTTGTCGTTTGCGATACTCGTCCTGCGCCTTTTCCAGATTCACCATGGCTTCCTCCTGATTTGGCTGCTTGATTGTTCGGCCCGGGCCGCGAACATCAAATGATCCTCGCGACGGTCCTCGTTCCCGGGATGGACGGAAGCATTCCTACCGCGGCTCGCACGGCGATGCATCACGATTTCGTGACGAGTTGACGACATTTTCACGACAGGCATTGCCCATCCAGAGAAAAATATCCGTCAATTACGCTTTTCGCCCCCCGGACGCTTAGGACTGCGTCGCGTCCTACGTCGACCTCTGGTCGGAAATCAAAACCAACCTCAAAAACCCCTCGCCCCGTCAGGGCTGACCCCGCCTTTTCCGGCTCACCGGCATTGCCAAGGTTCTCCATTGGCACTACTTGGACACCCTGCGAGCAGCTTTTCTCACGCTCCCGGCAGGTTCATGGCCCATTGCCTTTTTCCTTGATCACCTCTTCATCAAGAGATCGACCCCATGTCCTCCACCACTTTTCCCGACCGACGCGGCTTTCTGGTTCGCCTGGCTGGACTGATCATCCTGCTGTTCGTTGTGAACAGCGCCGCCGGCCTCTTCAGCCTGCGCCTGGCAAGCCAACGGTACGCCAGGGACATGCAGACCCTGAATCAGCTCATGGAAACATCGGACAACGCGAGACAGGCCCAGGTCCACTTCAAGAACCAGGTGCAAGAGTGGAAAAACGTTCTGCTGCGCGGCGCGGACCCGGACGATCTGGCCTTCTATGCCGCGGCCATGCGGCGGGAAGCGTCCGGGATGCGGGAGAGATTGAGCGTTGCGCGCGAGGGCATGGAGGAACTGCGATTACCCGAGGCCGGGTTGGTTGCTCCTCTTTTGGCGGAGCACGATCTGATCCTGAAGGCCTATGAAGAACGGCTGAATCTGTGGGGGGAGGATCTGGCCGGTCAGGCCGGAGACGTGGATCACGAATTGCGCGGAATCGACCGGGAACTGAACGTGAACCTGGACGGCTTGGTGAACGAGCTGCTCATCCGCGCCGCCGCGATGCGTCTGGAGCTGTCCCGTGAGTTCATGGCCCGGGACGCGACAACCACTCGTGTCCTGGTCATCGGGGCCGGGGCGACCACCATTCTCCTGCTGATCATGCTCGGCCTGGCCGTTCGCCGCGGCTGAACCGCGGACCGCATCCCGAGATGCTGATCGAAATTCTGGGAACGATAACGGCCGGGCTGGGGCTGTTTTTCATCGGCGTCAAGCTGGTGGGGGACCATCTCAAGCAACTCAGCGGTCGCAAGTTCCGGAAGATCGTGACCAAGGTCGTGAACAACCCGGTACGAGGCGCTTTGCTGGGCGTTCTGGCCGGGGCCGCCACCCAAAGCACCAACGCCGTGGCCTACATCGCCACGAGCATGACCACGGCCGGACTCATGTCCTTACGCGGCGCGATGCCCGTGGTCATCTGGGCCAACCTGGGCACTTCGGCCCTGGTGCTCGCGGCCACGGTGGATATCCGCGTTCTGGTCCTGTACCTGCTGGGCATGGTCGGCGCGGCGTTCTACTTCAATCTGGACAGATCAAGTCGATTCCGGCATCTCATCGGCGCGCTGCTGGGCGTGGCCCTGCTGTTTCTGGGGTTGCAGTTCATCAAGCAAGGCGCGGCCCCGCTCCGGGAAATGCAGGCGGTGCGGGACCTGCTGGAACTGGGGGCGGACTCCTATCTCATGGTCTTCGGCATCGGCGCGGCGTTGACCCTGGTCGCCCAGTCCTCGGCCACGGTTTCCATCGTGGCCGTGGCCATGACCAGCGTCGGACTGCTGACCATGCCCCAGACCATGATGGTCATCTACGGAGCGGGCCTGGGGTCCGCGGGCAGTTTGTGGTTTCTTTCCGCCAATCTCACCGGCACCTCCCGTCGGATCATCCTGCAGCAGGTCATCCTCAAGATTGGCTCCACGGCGATCATGCTCATCCTGTTTGGGCTGGAACAGTGGCGGCACATCCCCCTGGTCCAGGCCCTGACCGCCTGGATCACTCCGTCCATCAGCCTCCAGGCCGCCTGGGTCTATCTTCTGCAACAGCTGCTGGGCTGCATCCTGGCCTCCATGCTCCTGGGGCCGGTCCTCAGATTGCTGGGCAGATTGGCCCCGGCCACCCAGGAGGAGGAACTGGCCAGACCGGTCTACCTCTACGATCAGGCCCTGGGAGACGCGGAAACCGCCCTGGACTTGGTCAGCAGGGAGCAAAACCGCCTCTTCAGCTGCCTGCCCGACTATATCGTCACGGCGGACCAGGCCGTTGAAACCGCCCGAAAAGACATCCAGGCGCTTTACAACGGCAATGCCGGCGTATTGCGCGAGATCGAGCTGTTTCTCTCCGAGTTGATCGATCGCACCCAGGACCGCCAAACCATGCACCGCATCCTGAACCATCAGGCCCGAAACAGGGTGCTCGGCGACCTCCGGGAGAGCCTCTTCGCCTTGCGACGGATGCTGGGGCCCGCGGATGCATTGCGCGACCGAACCCACCTGGAGCGATCCCTGACCGAAGGGATGCACGCCATCCTGCGCACCATGGCCGAAACGCTGAGTGCATCGGATAAAATCGATCTCGACGAAGATGACGCGGCCATGCTGGCGGCCATGACCTCGGACCGTTCCGCACTCATGGAGCGTTTGCGGCACGGTCTCTTGCGCCATACAGAGGAACTGTCGTATGCCGTGCAGGAATCCTTGTTCGCGGCCACCAGTCTCTTCGAGCGAACCATCTGGCTGCTGGGCCGCTATCTCGCCCTGGTCGCGCCCACCGCCGCTTCCGACGCCACCCCCCAGACCCAGGACCATCAATCGTAGCCCGACAGCAACAAAATCGAAGCCATTGAAGCCTTGCGGGAAATCCATGTCGAGCACAGACTCCCGACGATCGCGGTCATGACTTCGGCGAGTGCCGCGCGAACTCTCGTCGGGAATGCGGGATTCCTTCACTGAACCGAGCAATACCATGACCATGAAAACAATCATCCCAACGACGTGCACCCGGGACTGCCCCAGCACCTGCGGGCTTTTGGCAACCGTGGAGAACGGACGCCTGGTCCGGTTGAGCGGGAACCCCGAGCATCCGCTGACCAGGGGGGCGGCCTGCGGCAAGACGGCGCGGTATGTGCGGCGGGTCTACAGTCCGGAACGGGTCACGGCTCCGATGGTCCGACGTGATGGCCGCTGGGAGATCGTGAGCTGGGACGCTGCCTTGGACCTTGTAGCCGAGCGGATCAAAACCGTGATCGCCGAATCCGGGCCGGAAGCCATCCTCTCCTACCAAGGGTACGGAGAACGCACGGCCCTGAAGCTGCTCAACCGTTATTTCTTCAGCCTGCTGGGCGGCGTGACCACCCCGCGCGGCTCTCTCTGCGGCGGGACGGGTCAGGCGGCCCAGAATCTCAGTGTCGGCGACCGGGTCTCCCATGACCCGCTGGATCACGCCAACAGTCGGTCCATGATTCTCTGGGGCCGCAATCCGGTTTCCACCAACGCCGGCTTGATCCCGATCATCCGGGATCTGCGCCGACGAGGCGGGCCGATTCTGCTGGTCGACCCGGCCCGGACCCGTTCCGCGGCCCTGGCGGATCACCATATCGCGGTGCGGCCGGGCCGCGACGTCTTCCTGGCCCTGGCCGCGGCCAAGCTGATCCTGGCCGCCGGGGCCGAGGACAAAACATTCCTGGAGCAGTGCAGCCAGGGAGGCGAGGCGTTTTTGGAGCTGGTGGGCGGTTTCAGCCTGGACGAACTGTGCCGAAAAGCCGGAGTTGGTCAGGATCAGGTCCGGCTTTTCGCCGACACCCTGATCACGTCCAAGCCCACGTCCATTCTCCTGGGCTGGGGCCTGCACCGGCACGCCTTGGCCCATCAGTCCATCCAGGCCATCGACGCCCTGGGAGCGCTCAGCGGCAACCTGGGCGTTCCCGGAGGAGGCGTCAGTCAAGGGTTCGAGGAGTACGGGCCCTATGACCAGCGATTGTGGGGAAATGGACTGCATCCGCCTCGGCGGACCCTGCTCATGCCCAGGATCGGGGAGGAGATTCTGAACGCGACGAACCCGAAAATCCGGATGATTTTCGTCACCGCTTCCAACCCCGTGTGCATGGCGCCCAACAGCGACAAAGTCAGCCGGGCCTTTCGCCAAACCGAGTTCGTGGTCTACAGCGGTCACTTCCTGGACGACACCGCGGACCACGCCCATGCCTTTCTCCCCGCGACCACGTTTTTGGAAGAACAGGACGTCATGGCCAGCTACGGCCACAACTACGTCGGCGCGGTGAACAGGGTCATTGAGCCGGTGGGCGAGTGCCGGTCGGAATTCCGGATGTTTCAGGAACTGGCCCGACGGTTTCCCTTTGCCGAGGCCTATTGTCGCAATCTGGAAGCCTGGTTGGAAGACCTTTGCGCACCACTCCGGGATCAGGGAGGGGACTTGCAGGCGCTGCGAAGTCGCCCCTTCCGGGTCAACGCGCCCATGGTTCCCTACGCGGACCGCCGCTTTCCGACTCCGTCCGGAAAGTTCCGCTTCCTGAAACATTTGGACGATCCCGACCCGTCTCCGGAGACTCCGGAATTCCCCTACACCCTGTTGACCGTCGCTCCCCATGACGCCATCTGCTCCGAACGAACCCTGGCCGACCATGAACCGCTGCCCGTAGTCGTTCTGTCCACGTGTCAGGCCGCGAGGCTAGAGCTCGAAGAAGGACGGATGGTCAAGGTCTTCAGTCCGTACGGGGCGGTCAAGGCTCGTCTGAGCGTAGCCTCTGGGATGCGTGAGGACATTCTCGTGGCCGAGCGGGGAGGGTGGGTCAAGGGTGGGCACGGCCTGAACCAGTTGACCCGGGATATGGCCAGCCGGGTCGGCGACGGCTGCCCCTATTACGAAACACGTGTCGCCATAGCTCCGTGGCCCGCCGAAGACGTCCAGGATGTCCGTATCCTCGTGATTGAGCACAGTCGCCTGGCACCGGGGGGCAACTTCGTCAAGGCGTTGCTGCGCCAGGGCGCACGGGTGACCACTCTGCGTCCCATGGACGGCGATGATCTGCCGAAAGAGCTGGACGACTTCGCCGGGCTCGTGGTCCTGGGCGGGCCGCAACATGCCTTTGACGACGCATCGGCCCCGCACTTCCCCCGGCTCCTGGACCTGATGCGCACCTTTGAGGCAAAGCAACGGCCCGTGGCCGGCATCTGTCTGGGCGCGCAACTGCTGGCCCGGGCCCACGGTGGAACCACCTACACCCTTTCCGGGCTGGAGTTCGGATTCGTTCAGCACCACCCAACCCCGGCGGCCGAGGACGATCCGGTCATCAGCGCGGCCCTGCCCCTGCCTCCCTTGATGGAGTTCCACGAGGACTCGTTCACCCTGCCCCCCGGCGCGACCCTGCTTGTCCAGGGGGAGACGTGTCCCAACCAGTGCTTCCGGGTCGGCCGCGCCTCGTACGGCTTTCAATTCCACCTGGAGGCGGATTCAACGATTCTCGCCGATTGGCTGACATTGTTTCGCCAGGGAGGCATTCCCGCCTACCGCGCCTACCAGGACCAGTTCCCTGATGCGT
This sequence comes from Desulfonatronum lacustre DSM 10312, assembly GCF_000519265.1. NCBI lineage: Bacteria > Pseudomonadati > Thermodesulfobacteriota > Desulfovibrionia > Desulfovibrionales > Desulfonatronaceae > Desulfonatronum > Desulfonatronum lacustre. The sequence goes on along the minus strand of NZ_KI912608.1, from coordinate 245,578 downwards.
ATTATACGGACCTGTCCAGACGCCTCCCCCTGCTCCTCGCCGACGCGACAACTTTTTGCGACAAGGCCGCCCAGGCATGGCTCCGGCTCCGCGGCAAGGGCCGGGAGCCCCGGTGATCCTTGTGGTCCAACTCAAAAACAGGTGAATGCCGGCCCTGAGACCAGGGCGATCACTTGATGCCCGAGCGCATGAAGCTCTGCACGAACTGGCGCTGGAACAGCAGGAAGGCGATGAGCAGCGGGGCAACGGCGATCAATGTTCCGGCGGTGATGATCGCGAAGTTCACGCCGGATTCGGGTGCGCCGAAAATGGCCAGCCCCACGGTCAGGGGTCTGGTGTTCACGGAGTTGGTAATCACCAGGGGCCAGAGAAAGTTGTTCCAGTGGTGACTCACCGAGACGAGGCCGTAGGCGATGTAGGTGGGCTTGCCCAGGGGGACGTAGACTTTCCAGAGCACCCGCAGCCAGCCCGCGCCCTCCACCCGGGCCGCTTCCTCCAGCTCCCTGGGGATCTGCTTGAAGGTCTGACGCAGCAGGAAGGTGCCGAAGGCCGAGGCCATGTAGGGCAGGGAAATGGCCGTGGTGGTGTCCACCAGATTCAGGCGGCTCATCAGTTCGTAATTCTTTACGATCAATTGGTCCGGCATGATCATCAGCTGCACCAGGACCAGCATGAAGGCGATGTCCCGCCCGGGAAACGAAAACCGGGCAAAGGCAAAGGCGGCCAGGGTGCACAAGACGAACTGCCCGGCCAGGGTCATGCTCACGTAGGCGAAGGAATTCAGGAAGTAGCGGGCAAAGGGAGCGGTGTTCCAGGCCGTGCGGAAATTGTCCAGGGTCAACGGCGCGAACAGATCGAAATTGGCGATGTACGCCGGAGGGTGAAAAGCGGCCCAGGCCGCGTACAGCAGCGGCCCGGCCCAGATCAGGGCCAGGAGCCAGGCTCCGAAACTTTCCAGGTAGTGGGAAATTTTAGCGGAAATCATTGGTAGTGGGTCCGCCGTTCAAGGTACACGAACTGGCTGAGGGCCAAAACGGCCAGGACGGCCAGCAGAGCCATGGTCAGGGTGGAGGCGTAGGCGGTATCCCAGAAGGAAAAGGCCACTTCATAGATGTAGTACAGTAGCAGCGAAGAGGCGTTGTTCGGGCCGCCCTTGGTCATGATGAACAGGTGGTCCACCAGCTTGAAGGCGTTGATTACAGCATTAAAGAGAATGAACACCGTGGTGGGCATCAACAGCGGCCAGGTCACCCGGCGGAAGAAGTACCACCTGCCGGCCCCCTCGATCCGCCCGGCGTCTTGCAGTTCCGGAGAGATGGACTGGAGCGCGGCCAGATAGAAGATCATGAAAAAGCCGGCCTCCTTCCAGATGGTCATCACGATCAAACAGCTCATCACGGTGGACGGTTCACCCAGCCAGTTGCGGCTGGGAAAACCGAGCAGCCCGGTCAAGCCGTCCAGCAGACCGATCTGCGGGGTGTAAAAAAAGAGCCAGATGTTGGCCACGGCGATCATGGGCAGCACAGTGGGTGTGAAGTACGCGGTGCGCACGATGCTGCGGCCGGACAGCTTGCCGTTGACCCAGACGGCCATCAGCAGGGCCAGGCCGATACTCAGCGGAATGGTTCCGGCGGCAAAGATGAAGTTGTTGCCCAGGACCTTCCAAAAAACCGGGTCGTCAAACATTACCCGGTAGTTTTCCAGACCCACGAACCTGGCCGGACGGGCACCGCGCGGCGTGGAGAAAAAGCTGGCCTTCAGGGTGGCCAGGATGGGGTAGTGGGTGAAGAGAAAAAACATCACCGCCGCCGGAAAAAAAAGCAGCCATCCGTACACTTGATTGGAAACGCGAACCACCGTCACCCCTCGCGCCGCAAAGAAGAAGAGAAAACCGTTGCGATGGAATCGCCCCGATCCGAAGTACCGGACCGGGGCGGACCATCAAACTGCATCTATTTGTACGCGCGCAACACGCGCTCAGCCGCGGCCTGGGCGCCTTGCAGAGCCTGGGCTGGCTGGGCCTGCCCGGTGAGCACCGACTGTATGGCGTCGTCCAGGAACTTCTTCACCCGGGCCGTCTCAAAGGTGGAGAACTCCGCGGTGGCGTACTCCAGTTGATCCCGGGCTACGGCCGCCGCCGAAAAACCTTCCACGTACTCGGACAACGCTGGGGTGGCGTAAGCGTCCTGGCGAACACCCACGTACCCGGTGGCGATGGACCAGTCCGCGGCCCGCTCCGGGGAGGTCATCCAACGGATGAATTGCAAAGCCGCCTTCTGCTCCTCGGCGCTGGCGTTTTTGAACACGTAAAAATTGCCGCCGCCCGTGGGGCTGCCGCGGCGCTGTTTGGCCGGGAGCATGGCCACTCCAAAATCAAAACGGGCCTCGTTGCGGACAGGAGTCAGGTTGCCGGTGGTGTGCCACATCATGGCCGTGCTGCCCTCCAGGAATTTCTGGCGCAGCGTTCCCCAGTCGATCACGCCCCTGGGCATGACGTCGTGGGCATGGGACAGGTCGCGCCAAAACTCCAGACTTTCCACCACAGCCGGATGATCAAAGTAGACCTCGGTGCCGTCACCGGACATCAACACCTGGTTGTTCTGCATGGCAAAGGCCTGAAACATCCAATAGGGATATCCCGAGGACGGGACGTGCACGCCCCACTGGGTCACGTTGCCCGAAGCGTCGCGTTTGGTCAGCTTTTTCGAAGCCTGGACCATTTCGTCCCAAGTGGCCGGCGGGCTCTCCGGGTCCAGTCCGGCATCCCGGAACGCGTCCTTGTTGTAGTACATCACAATGGTCGAGCGCTGGAACGGGATGCCGTACACCTTCCCGTCCACCGTGCTGTTCTGCATCAGCGCGGGATAAAAGCTTCGCAGCCACTCGCGCTCCTCATCGGTGGCGACCAGATCGTCAAAAGGCACGATCACGTCCTGATCCATCAGATCGAAAACGTCGATGGAAAACAGCACGGAAAGCTGCACCGGCTCTCCGGCGTTCAGCGCGGCCAGGGCCTTGGTCCGCGTGTCGTCGTAGTTCCCGGCGTACACGGCCTGGACCGTGATCCCCGGATTGTCCTTTTGGAAATCGGCGATCATCTCGTCGATGATCTTGGTGATCGGGCCACCCACGGCCACGGGGTAATACATGGTCAGATTGACGTTCTGGGCCAGAGCAGACGTGCTCGTCATGAGCAGCAGGCAGAAAACCACGGCGGTCGCGATAAGGCGCATGCAAACTCTCCTTGTTTCTGGTTTCAGGATAAAGAGGCCGAAAAGATGCCCCTGGACATTCGACCTTTAGTCCGCCCCGTCATCGCTCAGCGGGCGATTTCCGGGAGCACGAGCCGAGGCTCCAGTCCTTCGAGACGCTCCCCGTTCTCCGCGCTGAAAAGGTGGCTGCTTTCCCGGTCCCAAATCACGTGGATCGCATCTCCGGCCTGATAGTCGTGCTTGCCGTACAAACGCATGACCACCTCCTGCCCGCTCACTCGGGCGGCGACCAGGGTGTCCGCGCCATGATACTCCGTTCGGGTGACTAGGCCGGGTATTCCATCCTCAGCCGGGCGGACGTCCTCCGGGCGAACCCCAAGAAACAACGGCTCGCACCCGCCCCGGACGATCAGCCTCTCACCTCCCGCAAGCGCGCAGCCCTCGCCGAAGGGTTCCAGGGCCAGCATGTTCATCGGCGGTGACCCGATGAACTGGGCCGCGAACAAGCTGGAGGGCCGGGCATAGAGATCCGCCGGCGAGGAAATCTGGGCCACGCGGCCATGATCCAGGAGCACGATGCGATCGGCCATGGTCATGGCCTCCACCTGGTCATGGGTCACATAAACCATGGTCAGGCGCAGCTCGCGTTGCAGTTCCAGGATCTCCCGGCGCATTTCATGGCGCAGCTTGGCGTCCAGATTAGAAAGGGGCTCGTCCATCAGGCAGATCGGCTTCTGCGAGACGATGGCCCGTCCCAGGGCCACCCGCTGGCGCTGGCCTCCGGAAAGCTGAGCCGGCTTGCGGTCCAGCAGGGTTTCAAGTCCCAGCATGACCGCGGCATGGTTCAGCCGTTTCTGGATCTCGGCCTTGCTCCGCCTCCGGATGCGCAGCCCAAAGACGATATTCTCCGCGACGCTCAGGTGTGGAAACAGGGCGTAGGATTGAAAGACCATGGAAATGCCGCGGCGATCCGGAGACAGTCTGGTCACGTCCTGCTCGCCGATCCGCACCATCCCCGAACTGGCGTCGTCCAGGCCGGCAATGATTCGCAGCAAGGTCGACTTTCCGCACCCGGACGGCCCGAGAATCACCACCAACTCCCCGGATTCAACGGTAAAAGTGATATCGTCCAGAGCCACAGCGCTCTTGAAGAGCTTGCCGATCTGATTCAACTCAATGCGCATTGATGCAACTTCATTTGGTTAAAAGCCTGCCTTCCGTCACCTTAATGGCGGCTAACTACAAGATCGTAGCCGAAAGCGTCAATCCGTTCGCGACATTTCCGTTACAGTTTTGTGGCAATCAGGTACGGCGTCTTCCCGATCACGCTCCAACCATGAATCGCTCGCGCCGAGGGGCGGATGCACCGAGGCGAAGGTCAAACGTCAATGGGAATCCTCCCCCTTTCGCATTGACGAGAAAACGTCGCATTCCCGACATGTTTTCGTCATACGCCCTTGGTAGTGGTGTTCTGAAAAAAACCAGGAGGGAGCGCTATGACCCACGATCAACTGTTTGTGTTTCGGAACCTGTTGCACGGCTTGATGGATCAGATTCGGGACAAGGGCACGGCCACGGCCGAGGCGATCAGCGAAATCTATCAGGCTTGCCCGGATCTGAACGACCGGGCCTCCTTGGAATCGGATCGACACATGCTGATCCTGATCGGTCAGCGCGAAAGGAATCTGGCGCGGCAAATCCTGGCCGCGTTGTCCCGCATTGACGACGGCTCTTACGGCGTTTGCCAGGAATGCGGCGAGCAAATCCCCCTCAAGCGCCTGGAAATCCACCCCACTTCCACCCTGTGCGTGTGTTGCCAGCAGGAACGGGAACGGGAGTCGGCCATGGGCGCGCTGGCCTGGGCCTGAGAGCACGCCGCGATTGATTCCCAACACGAGCCCGAAACGCGCCCAGCGGCGTGCTTCGGGCTCGAAGCCTTCCGCGACGCCGTCGACCAATAGAGCCGAACGCCGGGCATTCAGCTCATTCCGCGGCCCTGTGGTTGAGATTGCGGGAGGTGGGGATATGCGGGTGTTTTGTGAGAATCGCGCCGTCGTCCTGTTGGCATATCATCCAAACCGCTCAGCAACGACCTCGGAGAAAACCATCAAGTCGTCAATATTCTCGTGTGCGGCGCGAAAGACGATCTCAAGGTCGACTTTTCCGTATTCATGGACAACCAAATTGCGAAAACCGACCGCCCGGACCATCTTTTCCGTCAACTCAGTCTCGATGATTCCCCGCTCCTCCAAGAGATAGAACAGCTCGTTGGTACTGCCCGCAATGCCCATGCGGTTTTCGCTGACAATGTGCGCCGCCATGTCGATGCAATTCTGAACGGCCATTTGCAGATTGAAGAGCACGCTCTCCTGGCGGTCCAGGTCGTTGAGAAATGTTTCCATCCGCACATTTCTCTTTTCCTTGATCCGCTCCAAGTGAAATTCCAGTGCCGATATCTTGGCCCAAAGGGTGTCCCTAAGCACGAGTACGCTCCCGCAGTTTTTGCCGTAGCCCGGATCGGGTCATTTCCAAAATGGGAGAAAAATCCGCGTAAAGGACCGTACTGACCATCTGAAACCGGGCCATTTTTTCCCGATTCGCGACGTGAATCAGGTTCCCGTCGTGGACGACCTGGACTCGGAGCAGGTAGGACGCATCATTGAGAACGACAAGATGGACGTCATGGCGGACGGCGCGGCAAAGACGGGGGAGAAGCCGGTCAAACAGTTGTTTACGATCCATCTTGGGGCCGAGGCTGTCAAGGATGACCGCGACATCGATGTCGCTGCCGACCCGCATCTGCCCCCTGGCCGCGGAGCCGAAAAGATACGCGGCGATGATCGTGCTTTCCCGCGAGAGTACCGGCTGAAGAAGCGCCGCCAAATCGGCTGATTTCGGGAAATAGAGATTGCCGGTCCGCTTGCCCTGATGATGGAGCTGACCTGTCACAGCGGTGTTAGCTCTTTCGGAGTGTTTGTTTTGCACTGATTCGTCGCCCATACCTGAAAACCTCCACGAACGCGGAATCGTCGAAACCAGTCCCGCGGCGCCAGCCAAGCCGCGATTCAATACGTGAACAATTGCCAGACTCGGGTCAGCTTTCGAACCGATTCGTGTTTAGCGCAAGCTGCCTCTCCATGCAATTTTCAGCGGGATTCACAGCCTGGAAAACTGCCTGCACCATTTTGGGAGTATCAATGATTTCATTGCCGGGAAGCGAGATCAGAGACGTCGACGACAAAAGCGGGGTCGTTGCATTCCCGACATATTGCCCACCGCTCCGGAGAGCTGAACGCCGAGCATTCAGCTCAGTCCGCGGCCAGGCAGTTGAGTTTGCGGGAGGTGGGGATTTTCGCGTGTTTGGCGAAGATTGGAACGAGGTCCGCTGCGGGCAGGGGGCGGCAGAAAAAATAGCCTTGAATGAAATCGCAGCCCTGTTCGCGGAGAAACTCCTGCTGTTCTGCCGTTTCCACGCCTTCGGCCACGACGTTGAGTTTGAGGCTGCGTGCCAGGGCGATGACCGCGGTGGCGATGGTCGCGCCGTCTTCCTGTTGGCCGATGCTCTGGATAAAACACTTGTCGATCTTCAGGGTGTCGATGGGCAGGTTGAGCAGATAGCTCAGGGATGAATACCCCGTGCCGAAGTCGTCGATGGCCACGAGAACGCCCATTTGGCCGAGCACGTTCAGTGCGCTCTGGGCCTGCTCGATGTTCTCCATGAGCACGTTTTCCGTCAGCTCCAATTCCAGGCAACGCGGGGAAAGGCCGGTTTTGCGCAGGATGCGCTCCACGGTATCCGGGAAATCGGGCTGCTCCAGTTGCCATCCGGCCAGATTCACGGCCATGCAGACCCGCACTCCCAGTTCGTCCCGCCATTGCTTGTTCTGACGGCAGGCCTCGTGAAGCACGAACTCGCCGATGGAGGCCATCAGCCCCAACTCCTCGGCCAGAGGGATGAAGTTCAAAGGAGGGACAAACCCCAGCTCCGGATGCTGCCAACGCAGCAGGGCCTCCACGCCCACGACCCTGCCGGTGCTCAGCTCCACCTGGGGCTGGTAGTGCAGCAGGAGCTGCTCCGCTTCCACGGCCTTGCGCAAGTGGTTTTCCAGGCTCAGCCGGGCGTTGACCTGAAGGTTCATTTCCGACTTGAAAAACTGGTAGTTGTTCTTGCCCCTTTCCTTGGCATGGTACATGGCCGCGTCGGAGTTTTTCTGCAATTCCTCCGGGTTCGCGGCGTCCTGGGGATAAAAAGCCACGCCGATGCTCGTGGTCACCACCACCTCGTTGCCCTCAAGAACAAAGGGCTGACCCATGGCGTAGAGTATTTTCTGGGCGACCACCGCCGCGTCCTGAGGCGTTTCGACGTCATCCAGAATAATCGTGAACTCGTCCCCGCCCAGTCGGGATACCGTGTCCTTTTTCCGCACGGTGTCCAATAAACGGGCCGCCACGCTTTTCAAAAGCCGATCCCCCACGGAGTGACCCAGGGTGTCGTTGATCAATTTGAAACGATCCAGGTCGAGAAACATCAGGGCCACGGAGTGGCCGTTGCGCTGGGACCGGGTACAGGCTTGGCCCAGTCGATCCTTGAACAGAAGCCTGTTGGGAAGGTCCGTCAGGGCGTCGTAGTGGGCGAGGTAGAACAGGTGGGCCTGCTTGCGCTCGGTGATGGCCCCGAGGAGGTCATGCCCGTTGCCGATACCGGCGTACTTTCCCTGCTCCGTCAGGATGAAGCCGTCGTACATGTGCTGCATCCCGGCGTCGATGATGATCCGGGCCAGATCGTCCAGGGACACATTCTTGTCCACGACCACCGGATTGGAGGCCATGAACATGCTGATGGGTTTGCGGCCATGCAGTTCCCGGGTGAACGGTTGGCTGAACATCTCATGAAGCTTGAAGCGATTGATCAGCCCCACCGGTCTGCCTTCCTGAACCACGGGCAAGACCATCAGATCCGGGTGATTGCGGAAGGTATCGTAAACATTGAGCAGAGGCATGGTGGGGGCGACGTACGGAGCCGGACGCATCAGGACGCAGGCCCTGGGAGAGGACGTGTCCGGACGGCCGTTGGAGCATGCCGGATAGTTCAGTGTTACGGGGTGAATGTTGGGCGAAGGCGGAGAAGAAACATCGTTTTTCGGCATCAGATAATCGACTTGAGCGGTCATGGCTGTCGTCATGTCTGTCCTTGTGCCCCCTGCTGTTTTTCTCGTGGTTTATCGGAAAGAGCAAATTGCTCCGGGACGCCGTTGTTCGAGATACCCATATCACCCCAACGTGAATCACGTGGTTACAGTTGTGTTACAGTTCAACGTCGGTTCTATGTTAAATGGCACTGACAGGAGTTTCTTTAAATCGCCGCAACGCATTAATAAACGTCCATGCCGGAAATCAATCGAAAAAAGCTATCTAATCAGGAATCATGCATCATTATTTACAATTAGACATAAAACCCAAAATTGCGATAAGGATTTCAAAGATGATTCCCCGTTGATTGGAAGAGATTTTGGGAGGGGGCAAACCAACCTTTGATCAAGTATTTTCACTTATGTTACACGCCGAATATACCGAAGGAGCCGCAGGTATAGACATTGGCTCCCGGTCCATCGAACTGGTCGTTCTCAGCCCGACCGGGGAAATCACGCACCAAGCCAAAGTCCCCACCACCTTCGACCCTTTGCGGCAATGTCGCGAGATCCTCACGGGAGTGCGAGTACGCCGGATCACGGCCACCGGGTACGGCCGCAAGCTGTTCGTGAAAAACGGCATCCTGAATCCGTGCGATGCAATTACCGAAATCCAGGCATACGCCCTGGGAGCAGCCAAACTGTATCCCGAAGCACGCACCGTCCTGGACATCGGCGGTCAGGACACCAAGGTCATCTCTTTAGGGTCTGAAGGCCGGGTGCTGAAGTTCGAGATGAACGACCGCTGCGCCGCGGGTACGGGCAAGTTTTTGGAGATCATGGCCACTTCGCTGCAAGTTCCCATCGAGGAGTTCGGCGACTTCGCCTTGGCCGCGGACAAACAGGTGCAAATCAGCAGCATGTGCGCTGTTTTCGCCGAATCCGAGGCCACCTCCCTCATGGGCCGTGGTGAACAACCGCAAAATATCGCCATGGGCCTCCACTTGGCCATCGTGGAACGAACCATGGCCATGCTCAGCAGGGTCGGCCTGGAGCAGCCACTCTGCTTTGCGGGCGGCGTGGCCCACAACCCTTGCGTGGTCAATCTGCTAAAGGAACGGATCGGAGGGCGGATCATCGTCCCGGAACAACCGGACATGGTCGGCGCTCTGGGCGCGGCCATGCACGGCGCGTTGCGGCGGGATTCGTAAAAAGAGACGCAACTGCTGAGCCGCGCCCCTTTTTGCATTCACTACCACACGGCTCCTCAGCAGGCGGAGCACCCTCCCCCACCCCCCCGCCACCCACCTGGACCTCGGAAGTGACGGAAAATCCATACGGCGTCATGTCCACCTTGATGGCTCCGGTTCTCTCGCTCAATTCCTTGTCCACGAGAAAGGCATAGCCGCTGATTTCCTGGACCAGGTCCGTGTCCCGCTTCTCGTCCAGGGCCAGGGCGAGGTGCTCTCCACCACAGCCCGCGGCCAGATAAACGCGAATCGAGGCCGCGGGCTTGCCGACAAAGTCGGTTGTCCAGTTGCTGCTTCACGGAAGGGGTGATCTCAATCATTTTCTTCATTTCTCCTTACGATTGGTTACAAGGTTGACATGACAAGGCCGTGCCCGATCCCCAAACATTTGGGGATCGGGCACGGCCCTTGTGAATTGACGAATCCTTATCCCAACAAGCGCCTTACGGGCGAAACAGCGGCGGCCAGCATTCTTTTCCGGCTCAGCGCCCCGGGAACGTCCGCATGGGCCATGGCGTAGCCGTGATACTTGCGGGGGCTTTCCTCGCACAGAAAGACAACCCGCGTATCCTCCGGATCAACCAGCACGGCGTTGGGTCGGTAGGCCCGGACTTCGGCCAGGCGCTTCCCGGCCAGTTCCAGCATTTCTTCACGGTCCCCAAAATGCATCGTCCCGGTGGGACAGGACAGCACGCAAGCCGGCAACAGCCCATTCTGCACCCGGTCCAGACACATGTCGCACTTGGCCTGCACCTTGGTTTCATCCCAGCGGGGGATGTCGTAAGGGCAGGACATCCGGATCTCCTCGCCGTCCAGATTCTTGGTGCTGTCCGTGAAAAGGATCGCGCCGGTTTCCGGATCGTGAAGAATAGCCGTGTCGTCATACATGTCGCCGACCATCTTGCACGGCGGATGCACGCAATGCCGGCATTGGTCCGGAAAGAAGAACCAGTGCTTGAACTCCCCGTTCTCCTCCACTTCAGAGAACCGGACCAGCTTCAACGTGTTGAAGGACAGATCTTTGGGGTTCTGGAACGAGCCCCAGTTTTTGGTTTCCTCGGCGGGCAGCTTCTTCCATTGCTTGCAGGCCACCTGGCAGCCCCGACAGGCTGTGCACTTGGTCAGGTCGACGAAAAACGTTTTTCCTTGCATGACTCAGTTTCCTCCAGTCTTCGTGTGAGTTGTCCCTGTCCGCTGTTCGTTCAAAAACCCCAAGTGCAATGCGCAAAAAAAGCTCAAGATCGAAGCGTATATCTTCATACGTGAGAATTTGAACTTTTCGCGGCAACGCGGCAATTGGGAGTTTTTCAACGGACGGCTATGCCTTGCGGATGTTGACCATGAACGCCTTGGTCTCCGGAATACCGGTGTTCGGATCGCCCACGGCCGGAGTCAGCAGGTTCGCCGCGTCCCCGCCGTCCTTGGGATGCACCCAGCCGTAGTGCCAGGGCACGCCGACCATATGCAGGCTTTGTCCCATGACCTTGTAGGGTTTCAGCCGGGGGGTGACGATGGCCACGCACTCCACCTGGCCACGGATGCTCTCCACGATCACCTTGTCCCCGTTGGCGATGCCCCGGAGCCTGGCCAGTTCCGGATCGATCTCCGCGAACATCTGGGGCTGACATTCCAGAAGCCATGGGGTCCATCGGGTCATGACCCCGGTCTGCCAATGCTCGGTGACCCGATACGTGGTTCCAACGAACGGATAGCGCGGATCACACACGGCCCGCTTCTCCAATGGCCCGGAAAAGTGCAGAGCCGTGGGATTATGCAGCTGACTGGAGAACGGTTGCGTTTCAAAGGGACATTCCAGGGGCTCGTAGTGTTCCGGGAACGGTCCATCCACCAGACCCGGTCCAAAAAGACGACCGAAGCCCTCGGTGGTCATGATGAAGGGGTGTCTCTCCGAAGGAGCCCAGGGGCCGTCGGGTACGTCGCCGACCCACTTGCCCTGCTCCCATTTGATGACCGCTTTTTGCGGGGCAAATGGCATCCCCTGCTGGTCCACGGAAGCCCGATTGTACAGGACCCGTCGGTTGACCGGCCAGGCCCAGGCCCAGTTGGGGAACAGACCGATGTTGGCCTGCATCTCGGTTTGGGTCTTGTCGCGGCGGGCCATCAGGTTTCCGGCCTCGGTGAAGGACCCGCAGTACAGCCAGTTGGCGCAGGCCGTGGAGCCGTCGTCCTGAAGCAGCGCGAAGCCGGGGACCTGGGTCCCGGCCTTGTAGGTCACGTCTCCGATCTTCTTGTCGGTGAGGAAGTAGCCGTTGTGCAGCTTGGCCATCTTGACCGGATCGAACCTGCCGTCCGTGACCACGGCGTCCAGGGTGAAACCGGCTACGGGATCGGGAAACGCGCCTCCTTCCTCCTGGTAGAGTTCCTTCAACCGCTTGAGCAGCATGACCATCATGTCCCCGTCGGCCTTGCTCTCTCCCAACGGCTCGGGACCGGCATGGCGCCACTGGGCCCAGCGCCCGGAATTGGTGATGGAGCCTTCCTTTTCATAGAACACTGCGGCCGGAAGCATGAAGACTTCGGTCTTGACCTTGGCGGGGTCCATGCCCGGGCCGTGCCAAAATGAGCCGGTCTCGTTCCGGAAGATGTTCACGTTGACCAGCCAGTCCAGCTTGGTCATGGCCTCCCTGGTCTTATTGGAGTGCGCGCCGCTGACGGCCGGGTTCATGCCCCAGGCGAACAGGCCTTTGAACTTGCCTTGCAGCATATGGTCGAACATCACCAGCCAGGAACAGTTCTGGCCCACGTCCAGCCGGGGCATGTAGTTGTAGCTCTCCTCGGGCGTCTTGTCCGGATACATGGCCTTGAGCAGGCTGGCGATGTACTTGGGCCGGTTCTGCCACCAGTTGGCGCTCTTGGGATCGTGACTGACGGGAGTGTTAGCCTTGTTGTAATCGGCCAACGTGGGCCAGACCGCCCGGGGAGCGGGATTGTAGGCCGGGATGATGTGATAGAGCAAAGCGCTGTCCGTGGAGCCCTGGACATTGGCCTCGCCACGCAGGGCGTTCACTCCGCCGCCGGCGTTGCCCACGTTGCCCAGCAGGAGCTGGATCATGGCCATGGTCCGGATCAACTGGACCGCGATGGTGTGCTGGGTCCAGCCCATGGCATAGGTGTTGGTCCCGGACTTGTCCGGTTTTCCTGTTGCCGAATACACCTTGTAGACTTCCAGCAACTTGTCCTTGGGCGTGCCGGTGGTCTCAGAGACCCGGTCCAGGGTGTACCGGTCGTAGTGCTTCCTGAGCAGTTGGAACACGCAATTCTTGTCCTTCAAAGACAGGTCGCGCTTGGGCACGCCCTTGTCGTCCAACTGATAGGTCCAGGTCGACTTGTCGTAGGCGTTTTTCTCTGGATCCCAGCCTGTGAACAGCCCGTCGTCAAAGCCGAATTCCGGGTTCACCAGGAAGGCGCCGTTGGTGTAGTTGACCACGTAGTCCTTGAAATACATTTCATTGTCCAGGATATACTTGATCATCCCCCCCAGAAAGGGAATGTCCGTACCGGAGCGCATCGGGGCGTAGATGTCGGCCTTGCTGGAGGTCCGGTTGAAGCGCGGATCCACGCTGATCAGCGTCGCGCCCCGCTCCTTGGCCTTCATGATCCATTTGAAGGAAACCGGGTGACATTCCGCCGGATTCCCGCCCATCATCAAAATGCAGTCGCTGTTCATCAGGTCGTTGTAGTGGTTGGTCATGGCCCCGCGACCAAAAGACTCTGCCAGGGACGGCACGCTGGAGCTGTGGCACAATCTGGCCTGATGCTCGATGTACACCAGCCCCAGGCTGCGCATCAGGCCCTGGAGGTACCAGCACTCCTCGGTATCCAGAGCCGCTGACCCCACATGGGCGATCCCGTCCGTACGGTTGACCACCTGCCCCTGGGCATTGCTCGTCACGAAAGTCTGGTCCCTGGCCTCCTTGACCTTCCGGGCGATTCGGTCAATGGCCCAATCCCAGGATTTTTCCTCCCATTTGTCGCCATAGGGCGCACGGTAGAGCACCTTGGTCACCCGGTTCTCGTTCTCGGCCAATTGGTAGACCGAGGCCCCCTTGGCGCACAGCGAGCCTTCACTGATGGGATGGTCCGGATCCCCTTCCACGTTGACGGTCCGCCCCTTCCCGCCAAGGGCTGTGTGGACGATCAGGCCACAGCCCACGGAACAGTAGCAACAGACCGAGGTTGTCTCCTTGGCGTCCCGCAATTTCGACAATTCAGCCTTGGCCACGGCGGGTCTGAGATTGAATCCCAGACCGCCGAAGGCCAGGGCCGAACCGGCTACGGCCGAAAACTTCATGAAGTTCCTTCTGCTGATCTGCATGGCATCTCCTTGTGTTGAGGGTGAACAGATATATCCCTGCGGCAAATCTCGAGGGATCCGCTTCCTTTCGGTAATCAAGGCTTCCTTGAAACCAGAACAATAAAGAACGCCGGCCCTTTATCAACGAGTTGATAAAGGGCCGGCGAAGAAATGAAAGAATATCTGTAAAGAAAAATAGAAAAGGTGGACGCCTGCTATGCGACAGGTGTCCCGTGGAGCGGGGCTGAGGGTGGTCGGACGGCGTCAACCGACGTCCATTGGCTTGTAGAAGCATGGCGTTCAAAAAGGATTTGAGCTTCCATTGCAATAGCGGGACGACCTCGCCCCGAAGCAAAGAATGCTCAGATGCCTTTGTGATGGAAACAGCAAGGTTTCATCGATGCACCCGAATGAATATCTTTTGTTTTAAGCATATGTGGCCTGCTACGATCAAAGACAAATAATGTCAAATAGAGTTTTTCTATTGAATTGAAGCAATGGCATTCGGTTTCAAAATTGACTTCAAATTCTCAACAAAAAGGCAGCACATCCAAGTGCAGGTGACAACAAATATCGTCAAAATTTAGACGCGAACACTGTTTTAGTCACTAACACGCTATTTTTTTTAAAATATTCATATTCAAAGACAGGCGAAAAACACTGCCAAACATCGAAAAAAGCAATCAACAAGTGCAATGTGCATTATTTTTTCCAATTAGACACCAAGTCCGGAAATGCGTTAAGTAGGCAACGCTAATGCGGGTATGTGACTTTTTTCACCTGAAATCGAGGGAGCAGCTCATGAGAACCAGGTACGGTTTACTGTTCTTTGCGGCGTTGTTGCTGACCATGCTTGTCGCGAACCACGCGGAGGCGCAAAAAACACCCAGCGGCAAAGGCGTCACGATCTGGTTTGACACCGGCGGCAGCGTAGGCGGGCCGTACAATACCATTGTTCAGAACGGCGCCCAGGCCGCGGCCGATGATCTGGGGGTCACGCTGCGCCTGCTCTATTCCGACTGGAGCCCGGAAAAAATGATCTCCAACTTCAAGCAGGCCATGGCCGCCAAGCCCGACGGCATCGTGGTCATGGGCCATCCCGGGGACGACGCCTACGAGCCCTTCATCAACGAGGCGGTGTCCGAGGGGATCATCGTGACCAGCGTGGACACAAAACTGTCCAAAATGGTTGCCACCCACAAGACCAAGGGCTTCGGTTACGTCGGCACGGACAACTACGCCCAGGGCAAAGCCCTGGCCGAAGAGGCTCTGAAACGGGCTCAGCTCGAACCCGGAGACCAGGTATTCGTCTGGGGCCTGAAGCGCTTGCAGGAACGCGGTCGGCGGGCCCAGGCCATCCTGGACGTCATGGAGGCCGCGGGCATGAAGGTCGACTACTATGAAATCTCCCCGGAAGTGGACAAGGACACCTCCATGGGCGTGCCCCTGGTGACCGGCTACCTCTCCAGCAATCCAAACTGCAAAATGATGATCGTGGACCACGGCGCGCTGACTTCCCAGATGGAAAACTTCCTGCGCGCCGCCGCCGTGGAACCGGGCAAGATCTTCGTGGCCGGCTTCTCCCTTTCCCCGGCCACGGCCTCGGCCATCGAGAACGGCTACGTCAGCCTTGTCTCCGAGGCCCAGCCCTACCTCATGGGCTACCTCGGAGTGCTCCAGATCGTCCTGACCAAAAAATACGGCTTCACCGGCCTGGAAGTCGACACCGGCGGCGGGATGATCGACGCCGAAAACATCGCCCAGATTGCGCCCCTGGCGAAGAAGGGAGTTCGGTGATTCATTGAAGCAGTTTCCTGGAAAATGACATTATCACCGTAGGCCCAGTTATTCAGAGTAATTTCTTGATCGATATTCAAGAGACGTTGCGTACCAATTGGCCCTTTCATTATTACCACCAAACCTTACAGGAGGAAAATGTGAAGCGAATTATTTTGTCGGCAATGATTATGATTTGGACGCTGGGATTGGTCGTTACTGGAAGCACTCTTCCAGCCTTTACTGCGGAAAGACCCTCAAAATTAGTCATGACCGCCATTCCGGACGACAGCGCGGAAAACATGCGCGAATTTTTCGGGCTGATCACGCAGCACATCGAAAACAAAGTCGGCATTCCGACCGAATATGTTCATGTGGCCAACTACGCCGCCAGCGTGACTGCCCTTGCAACAGGGCAGGCTGATCTGGCGTGGTTCGGCGCGGTGACCACGGCTCAGGCGTACATTGTGATGGGTGATGAGCTGGAAGTCATCGCGGCCCGGGACATCGACAAGGAATTCATCGGCTACTTCATCGCCAATGCGGACGCGGGAATACCTCCTGTCAACGACCTGAAGGAACTGGCGGAACTGGCACAGGACAAAAACTGGACGTTCACATTCGGCAGCAAGAGCAGCACTTCCAGCCACATGATGCCACGGAGTTTTTTCACCGACCAAAGCGGGCAAAATCCTGAAGAGGTGTTCAGAACCGTCGCCTATAGCGGCAGTCACGACGTGGTCCTGCAAAAAGTGGCCAATGGGGAATTTCATATCGGCGCACTGGGCCAGCCACCGTATGACCGGGCTTCCGACGAGCTCAAACTCAAGGCTCCCATTATCTACACCACGCCCAAATTTACCAATTACAACTTCTCAACCCGCAAAGCGCTGGGCTCGGAACTTATCGGGCAAATCCATGCCGCGCTGCTCTCCCTGCATGAATCACCCGAAGGCCAAAAAGCTCTCGGCTATCTGAAATCCAAACAGTTCGTGGATGCGGACATGAGTGAATGGATGGGCTACGTGGACTTGATCAAGTCCGGAGTGGACATCGGCGGCTGAAGGTGAATCTTCGCCAAGGGGATGTTCCTGGGAACATCCCCTTGGCGATCACTCGCAGCACTTCTTTTACGATCAATGACGAAACAAAGCGTCGAGCCGGCCACGAAGCGGGCATTTCACCTCGAGCATGTCGGCATGTCCTTCGGACATGCCGCGGTGTTGCGGGACATTTCCCTGGACATATTCGAAGGGGAACGGCTGGCCGTAATCGGCCCCTCGGGAGCCGGGAAAACAACCTTGTTTCGGTTGCTCAGCGCCGTGCTCAAGCCCACCACCGGACGGATCACGACACTTGGTCGGGACACGAAAGGGTTGCGAGGCAGGTCGTTGCGCAAACTGCGCAGGGAAATCGGCATCCTTTACCAGACAGACAACCTGATCCCGCACTTGCGAGTCGTACACAACGTCCTGATGGGCCGACTCGGGCGGTGGTCCCTGCCACGGGCCTTGCTCTCCTTAATTTGGCCGCAGAATCTGCACCTGGCCAAGGCGGCTTTGACCAGGGTCGAACTCCAGGACAAGCTCTGGGCCATGCCGGGAGAGTTGTCCGGTGGCCAGCAGCAGCGCGTGGCCATGGCTCGTCTGCTGGTGCAGCAGCCCCGGGTGATGCTTGCGGACGAGCCGGTCAGCCAACTGGATATTCGCCTTGGACGGGAGATCATTGAACTACTGAACGGCATTGCCGCTTCGTTGGGCACCACGCTTCTGGTCAACCTGCACACCCTTGAACTGCTGCACGGTCATTTTGAACGGGTCATCGCCTTGCAAGACGGTCGGATTTTCTGGTCCGGCACGCCTGAACAGATATCCGGCGAACTGCTGCGCGAACTCTACGGGGCGGAATATCGAGTGATGCACTTGAACGAGCAGAGCATCGAAACAAAAAAGTGTCCTGGTCCAGCCTGCCAATGAAACCAAGGCAACTTGATCGGTACGGCTCGAAGCGACCTTGGAAGCATTGGGCCGGCATGGTCATCATTCTCGTCCTGGTGGCCGGGGCGTTCACTTCGGCTGAATGGGACTTCTCCTCTCTTCTTGATTCGCAGCAACGCAGCCAAGCCTTCACTCGAATGCTGGCTTGGATCAAAACCTTCTCATCTCCGGATTTCAGCCCGGAATTCCTGAAACACAGCTGGGCTCTGACCCTGCAAACGCTTTCCGCGGCGATCCTGGGCATCTCTTTGGCCGTTGTTCTGGCCTCGTTGCTGGCCATGGGGTCCGCTCAGAACGTAATGGTCGGGGAAGAAAAAGCTCGTGGCTGGATGCGCCATTTTCCCTTGCGCAGTCCAGCAGCCCTGATGTGTTCTCTCTGCCGCCTGACCCAGGACATTCTGCGAGCCGTTCCGGATTTTGTCTGGGCGGTCATCCTGGTGGCGGTCATCGGACTCGGACCGTTGACCGGCGCATTGGCCTTGGCCTTGAACATCACCGGAATTCTGGCCAAGGTTTACAGCGAATTATGGGACAGCGTCGAGGAAAGTTCGTACGAGCAAGTCCGAATCCTCGGAGGAGGCCGCTTGGCGACCCTCTTTTACGGCATCGCCCCCCTGGCGGCGCGCAGCGTGCAAAGTTTCACCTTGATGCGCGCCGAATGCGCCATTCGGAACGCCGCCGTCATCGGCGCGGTGGGCGGGGGCGGACTTGGCGCCGACATCTGGTACCAGATTCAGTTCGGCGCTTGGTCCAAGGTGACGACGCTGCTCTTGTTCACCTTGGCCCTGACCTTGACAGCCGATCTGGCCAGCAACTTCATCCGTCGCCAACTGCGCAGCGACCCGAACCATCCGCGCACGGTGCGGGCAAAATCCACTTTTGGTCAGCTTTCCCGGGCTTATGTCGGTGTGGGTTTTACCCTGCTGGTGGTGTGCTGGTCGGTGTGGTTCATGGGCTGGGGCGACAATGCGCCCCCGAGTCAGCAAAGTCGCAACTACTTGGAACCGGCCATCAAGCTGATTACTTCCGAGTCATGGCAAAACCTGAAATTCTTCGAGCGGATGCTCAATCCGGAACTGGATCTGGAAGCTGTCGGCCTCGGCGACCGGGAAAAGGTCCGTGCCCTGCAAGCAGAAGGAAAGACGGTGGACCTGTTCGCGGAATACCGTTTTCGAGAGTTCTGGAAACCCTCGGCCTGGGTGGCCTGGGAACTGGAACTTCGCAAATGGTTTGTCTGGCGGGTCGTCAAATCTTCCTCGATCCCTCTGGCCATGGCCATTGTCGGGACATTGATGGGGGTGCTTGCGGCCATGGCTCTGACCTACCCCCACTCTTATGCCTTCATGGTGGAATCGTCGCATTTTTCCGGAGAGTCTCCGCCGTGGTGGGTTCGTGTCCAGCGAATGGCGCAGTTGGTCGTGGCCAAAGGCACGGGGCTTATCTCACGCGGCATACCTGACGTGATGTGGGCCTTTCTGTTCATCGCCTTTTTCGGCCCAGGGCTGCTGGCTGGTACCATTGCCATCGCCATTCACAGCATGGGAGTCCTGGTGCGGGTTTTCAGCGAGTCCGTGGACAATATTCCGTACAGGCGATTCGAACAGTCCTTCATCGGATCACGCCTGAACTGTTTTGCCTACACAGCGGGGGCCATGTCCTGGCGGGACTGGATGACCTACAGCTTCTTCCAATTTGAGAGCAACGTCCGAACGGCCGTGGTCTTCGGAATTGTCGGCGTCGGTGGACTGGGCTTTTTCTTCACATTCAATTTCGAGTGGTTCCGCTTCGAGCGTGCCGGAACCTATTTGCTGATGATCATCGCCCTGACAATAATTATTGATCGCATCTCCCGAATGATGAACCTGTCCAGGGTCAGCTGCTGACATGATATTTCGCTATTTCGAAAAGACGACAAGACGTTATTGCTATCCAGGGCAGTACAGAACCGGAGAAACAGCCATGATCACAGATGATCTGCTCTCCATGAAGTCAGCGGGTGAACCAACTTACGGAGCAATGCCGTGACCTATACTGTGGATATGGCCAACATCTCCAAGTCCTATGGAGAGATCAAAGCCCTGGACGACGTGAGCTTTGCCCTCGGCTCCAACGAGGTGGTCGGCCTGTTGGGTGACAACGGCGCGGGCAAGTCCACCTTGATCAAGATCCTGGCCGGCGTGACCCGGGCGGATGCCGGGACCATGCACATCAACGGGCAAGCCATCGACCCTCGCGGGCACACCGTGGCCAAGGCTCGCAAGCTGGGCATCGAGACTGTTTTTCAAGATAAATCCCTGGGAGAGAAGCAGCCTCTGTGGAGCAATTTCTTCGTGGGCAGACACCTGACCAATCGCTGGGGCTTCATCGACGTGGCGGCCGAGATGCGCGTGACCCGGGAAATTCTTGGGAACATTCTCGGGCTCCAGGCCAGCAATCTTCGGCCCGAGACCATAGCCGGAACCCTTTCCGGCGGGGAGCGGCAAGGCGTGGCCATCGGCCGAGCCATGCACTTCAATTCCCGGATCGTCGTGCTGGATGAGCCGACCACGGCCCTGTCCCTGCGCGAGGTCGACAACGTTTTGTCCTTTGTCCGGCACATCAAGCGGGAAGGAAAGGCCTGCGTCTACATATCGCACAACATGAACCAGGTGCATGCCGTAGCGGACAGGTTCGTGATCGTAGACAAAGGGAAGATCGCTCTGGACCTTCCCAAGGACGGGACGACCCTGGAAGAGCTGATCAAGATCATGATCCGCATTGCCGATGGCGAGGTCCCGACTCGGCCAGGTGGCCATTCATGAAAATTTGCAACGTCAACTGCACCATTTTTCTGATCCTGGGTATCGTCTTGAGCGTCTTCATCCTGCTCAGCCCGGAGACTTTTCTCTCCTCCCGCATCTACCTCTCCTACATGTCCATCATCCCCTTTCCGGCCATCGTGGCCCTCGGGGCGACCTTCGTGATCATCAGCGGGGAAATCGATCTGAGCTTCCCCTCCACCATGGCCCTGGCAGGATTCGTCTTTTCCATGATCTTTGCCGGCGGAGGCCATCCCCTCCTGGGCCTCGTCGCGGCCATGGCCGTCGGAGCCCTGATCGGACTGATCAACGGTCTGATCGTCGTCAAAATCGGGGTGCCCTCGATCATCGCCACCATCGGCACCCAGTTCTTCTGGAGCGGTTTCACCATGGTCGTCAGCTCCGGCCTGGCCATCAATATTGTGGCCATTCGGGACACCGTGACCCATACCTTCTTCGTGGGCCGCCTGTTCTGGGGCATCCCGGCCCAGGCGCTTTGGTGCCTGGGATTGGTCGCCGTGTTGTGGCTGGTCCTGAACCGCCATGTCTTCGGCGCGAACGTCAAATTCACCGGGGACAGCGCCCAAACGGCCCGAGCCATGGGCATCAACGTGGGAGCGACGAAAATCGGAGCGTTCATGCTCCTGGGGGCTTTGACCGCCCTGAGCGGGTCCATGGTCTGCATGGAAATGGCCAACTGGTGGCCTACCCAGGGCGAAGGCTATCTGCTGCCGGTCTTTGCCGCGGTCTTTGTGGGCGGAACGTCCGTGTTCGGCGGGACGGGGACCATCGTGGGGACGCTCATCGGGGCGGTGATCATCGGGATGCTCGAGGCGGGCATCATCAGCGCGGGCTTCTCCGGATTCTGGACCCGGATGGCCTACGGGGTGATCGTCGTGGGTTCGGTTTCCATCTATGCCTGGATGGATCGCAGCCGGGCCAAATTGCAGCCATAATCTTCAGCCAAGGAAATGTTTCCATGACAACGCCAAAACCCCAGTGCTTCACCAGGTTCGAGAACTGGGCGGAAAAGAGCCTGTTGGACCTGGATACGGCCCGCCGAGAAGGTACGAAAATCGCCGGGGTGTTCTGCACCTACGCGCCGTTGGAATTGGTCCGGGCCGCCGGGGCCGTGCCCGTTTCCCTGTGCGGAAAGAAGCAGGAGCCCATCGGGGCTGCTGAAAAGCACCTTCCAGCCAACCTCTGTCCCTTGATCAAATCCAGTTACGGCTATGCCGTCACGGACACCTGCCCCTTCTTCGCGGCCAGTGATTTCATCCTCGGGGAGACAACCTGCGACGGCAAGAAGAAGATGTTCGAGCTGCTCCAAGACATCAAGCCGCTGCACCTGCTCCACCTGCCCTATCTGCAGGACGACGCCACGGCCCTGGCCTTCTGGATGGACCAGATCCAGCGCATGCAAGCCTTTCTCGAACAGACCACCGGGCAACGGGTCACCCGGGACCGGATCCAGCGAGAAATCCGTGACGCCAACCGGGTGCGACGGCTCCTGAAGGAAATCGCCTACCTGGCCGACGACCATCCGGTCCCACTTTCCGGCCTGGACGCCATGCGTGTTTTTGAAAGTTCGTCGTTTGTCGTGAATCTGCCCGAGTTCGCCGGACTGCTGGAAACTCTGGTTCAGGAACTGACCGAGATGAAGGCTCGGGGTCTGTCCGTCCGCGGCCCCGACGCGCCGCGCATTCTGCTCACCGGATGCCCGGTGGGCAAAGGATCGGACAAGGTCTTGAAACTGATCGAGGACAGCGGGGCCGTGGTGGTCTGTCTGGAAAACTGCACCGGCTTCAAGAATTTCGACCTTCTTGTGGAGGAAACCGTCGACCCGTTCGAGGCCCTGGCCCGCCGCTACCTGCGCACCCCCTGCTCCTGCATGACCCCCAACCAGGGTCGGTTCGACCTGATCTCCAGACTTACCCGAGATTTCAAGGTCCAAGGCATCGTCGACCAGACCTGGCAATGCTGCCACACCTACAACGTCGAAGCCCACGGAATAAAAACACTGGCTGAACAGACGTTGAACATTCCGTTTCTGCACATTGAAACCGACTACTCGGAGTCGGACACGGAACAACTCCGGACGCGCATCGAGGCGTTTCTGGAAGTAGTGGAAATGAGCTGACCGAACACGAAGGAAAAACGCATGTTGCACATCGACGTTCCAGGCTGGAAAACGCTGCGTCTGGCCCACCTCTTCCTGGATTACAACGGTACCCTGGCCCTGGACGGACGTCTTCTGCCCGGCGTCGCACAGCGCCTGGAGGAGTTGTCCCGGCACCTGGACATCCACGTCCTTACCGCGGACACCTTCGGCAGCGTCCGGGAAGCACTGGGAACGCTCCCCTGCGACCTTTTGATCATCCCATCCCAAAACCAAGCCCAAGCCAAGGCCGACCATCTGCGGGCTTTCGATCCCACCCTGTCCGCGGCCATGGGCAACGGCCGCAATGATGCCTTGATGCTCCGGGAAGCGGCCCTGGGCATCGCCCTGCTCCAGGAGGAAGGGGCGGCCGCCCATACCTTGGCCGCCGCGGACGTGGTCTGCAGCTCCATCCTGGACGCCCTGGACCTCCTGCGCCACCCTCTCCGTCTAGCGGCCACGCTTCGCGGGTAGCGCTCGCGATCCTTCGATAGCAAGAAGCCGGAGGTTGTCACGGCCCCCCATCGCGGACCTTGCAATCGCGCGGATTTTCACCAGTTCCGCAACGATGCTCAGGGCGATCTCGGCGGGGGTTTGGGCGTTGATATCCAGGCCGATGGGGCAGTGGACGCCGGAGAGATTGTCCTGACGGAAGCCTTGCCCGCGCAGGGCCGCGTAGATGGCGTCCCGCTTGCGGCGACTGCCGATCATACCGATGTAGGCGGCCTGGGTGCCAAGGGCCTGGGCCAGGACGTCCATGTCGTGCGTATGGCCCCTGGTGACGATGACCACGTAGCTGTTCCCGTCGATTCGGCACCCATCCTGGGTCAGAGCATGACCCATGTTCTCCGGGACGTGGACGGCGTCGGCCAGCGGGAAACGCTCCGGGTTGGCGAAGTCGGGCCGGTCGTCATGGACTTCCACGCGAAAATCCACCCGGTGGGCCAGGATCGCCACTTCTCTGGCGACATGGCCCGCGCCGAACAGATGCACCGTCTCCTTGGCCCGAATCGGCTCGATCACCACTCGTGAGTCTCCGGCCATGCACAGAATCGGGCGACATTCGAGCCGGACCTTTTCCAGAAGGCTTGTCGGAAGGCTTGCCAGTCGCTCCGGATTGTCCGGCTGCTCCGGGTAAAAGCGCAAGCCCGAGGCTGAGCGCTGGACCAGATACGACTCGGAGAGCAGCCCGGCCTGACCACCGGGAGACTCCCGGAGCACGGTGGCCAGAAGCCAATCACCACCCTGTTCGCGCTGGCGGCCCAGGAGCCGGAACAGCTCCATGGTTCGGGAAACCGGACGCAACGGCTCCACCAGCACGTCCAGTTCCCCGCCGCAGATCATGTCCATATCGCCGGCGTCCGTGCCGGTCAGGGTAACGTGCTGGAGTCGGCTGAAACCGGAACGCAAGACCTCCAGCCCGGTCTGAATAACCTCGGCCTCCAGGCGTCCGCCCCCGATCGTTCCGAGGATGGAACCGTCCCGACGCACGACCATCCGGGTTCCGGGAGTCCGCGGCGCGGAACCGGTTTGACCGACAATGGTGGCCAGAGCCGCCGACTCTCCAGCCTCCAGCAAGGTCAGGATTTCATCTTCAAGTCGGATCATTGGATTCTCTCATCATCGCCTTACCACATCCGGCCCAGCAAAAAACCGCAGTAGAGGGCCGCGAGGCTGATCAGGTTCTGGACGATCAGGTTCAGGATCGGTTTCAGGCGTTTTCCTTCCTGAAACAGCAGATGGGTTTCAAAAATATATGTGGAAAAGGTGGTGAACGATCCCAGAAAGCCGACCAGGATGATCACTCGGGCTTGCGGCGGGATGGCCCCGACCTCGTGGCTCAGCACCCAGGCCAGCCCGAAGAGGAAGCTTCCCAGGACGTTCACCGTGGTGGTGCCCCAGGGATATTCCCGGCCCAGAAGCGCATACACGGCAGAGGAGAGCCAGTACCGCGACATGGCGCCCAATGCGCCGGCCAGGCCGAGAAAAAGGATTTCCTGCATTCGGAAGGATCGAGGTTTTACGGCGTTCAAAAAGCCGCGATTACTCCATGGAAGCCGGAAGATCCCAGCGAACCTTGCCTCCGGTTTTCTTGCGCTTGCGCAGCAGGACATAGAGCGCCCCGGTTCCGCCGTGCTGGGGCAGGGCCGTGCAGAAGGCCAGGACGACCCGGCGCAACGGCTCGCGGGTCAGCCAGAGGGGCAGCTCCTCACGGATCAGGGCCAGGCCCCCGGGAGAGTTCTTGCCGCGCCCGGGAATCAGCAACACGCAGCGTCGCCCCAGGTAATACTGGCCGCGCAGGAAGTCGAGGGCGGCGTCCCTGGCCTGCAGCGCGTTCAATCCGTGCATGTCCAGATGGGCTTCCACGCTGAACTGCCCGGCCTTGAGCTTGCCCAGCACTTTTTTGTCCAGGTCCTGGATATAGCCGTGCATGTATTCCTCGGAATACGACAGCTCGAACTCCACCGTTCCCTGCACCAAATTGCGCAGATAATCCGCCACCCAAAGGTCGTCGTTCTCGGCCAAATTTTGCTTGCGTTCGGTGGTCACGGATTGCGAAAGCCGGGATTCGCCGGGCACTTCCCGGCCTTTGGTCCCGCCGGAGATGGGCGTGACTTCGGACATGGCCCGGACGAACAGGTCCGCGTCGTCATTGGGCGGATTCTCCGGTTCTTCTTTTGGTCGCGGCTTGGGAACGATGCGTTTGACGCGCTCCTTCTTGGGGAACTTCTTCTTCAGCGCGGAGAGGTCTTCGAGGGAGGTGAACTTCATGGCCTGGACGGGGCTGCTTGATTCGGTTTCGTGGAGTGGGTAGGAAGGCAGGTCGCCCTTGCAACGCCGATAAACGGGCTCTAAGCGAGACAGTATCCTGACGAATATGCAAAGGCAAGACAAAGGCGAGACCGAGGCAGGGCATTTTTGTTCTCGAAGCACGGGCACTCTGAATCGATATCGATATCGAAATCGTGATCGCAATCGATTTCCGGCAACTTTCCGATTTCGATAGCGATTTCGATTGCGATGATTGCTGGCCCAGTCTTGGGGGGGGTTAGAACGCCCTACAATATACGCCATTGAAATAATAAATATTTTTCAGAGAACAAAATTGTCCTGGAGACGGAGACAGCCGTGGTCAAAATCATCGCCGGACACTGGAAGGGCCGCCGGATCAAGACGACCGAGGGCGAAGGCTATCGTCCGGCCATGGGCAGGGTTCGCGAGGCCCTGTTTTCCATGCTCGCTTCGCGCGGCGTGCATTGGGACGCGGTCCGGGTGCTGGACGTGTTCGCCGGCAGCGGAAGCTTGGGCTGGGAGGCGTTGAGCCGGGGAGCACCGGAAGTGTGCTTTCTGGAAAACGACCCCAAGGCCCTGCGTCTGCTGCGGGACCAGGCTCCGACCTTCGAGCGTCCCGGACAACGCGTCCGGATTCTGGCCGGAGACGCCTTGCGCACCCTGGCCGGAGCTCCCAGGCAGGCCAGACCGGGAGGATACGGGGTCTTGTTTTTTGATCCGCCGTATGGCCGCGACCTCCTGGCCCCGGCCCTGGCCCTGGCCCGCAACCACGGCTGGATCGCCCCGGACGCCCTGATCTGCGCCGAGGTGGAGGAAGCCTGGACGCCCGCCGCCCTGACCCTTCCCGAACTTGAACTGGAAACCGACCGCACCTACGGTCAAACCCGCATCTGCATCTGGACGACCCGACCGCCCTCGCCTACCTCCTGAACCGTGAACCGTTGAACCGTGAACCGTTGAACCGTGAACCCAAAATGGACAAAAATTTCTGCAAAAAACGCATCGCCGTCTACCCCGGCACCTTCGACCCCCTGACCAACGGCCATGTCAGCCTGATCCGGCGCGGCTTGGAAGTCTTTGACCAGATCATCGTGGCCGTGGCATGGGATACGCCCAAGACCCCGCTGTTCTCCCTGGAAGAGCGC
Source organism: Desulfonatronum lacustre DSM 10312 (assembly GCF_000519265.1). NCBI lineage: Bacteria > Pseudomonadati > Thermodesulfobacteriota > Desulfovibrionia > Desulfovibrionales > Desulfonatronaceae > Desulfonatronum > Desulfonatronum lacustre. Next base: position 219,005 of record NZ_KI912608.1, on the reverse strand, counting down.
CTGGAAATGATCGACGAAGTTTTCGCCCCGGAGCCGCGGGTTATCGGCGAGGGGTTCCAGGGGCTGCTGGTGGACTATGTCCGAGAGCGCGGCGGCAGCGTAATTCTGCGCGGGTTGCGGGCGACGTCGGACTTTGAGTATGAATTTCAGATGGCCCTGATGAATCGCCGCCTGAATCGCGGCTTGCAGACCATGTTTCTGATGACCGATTATAAGTGGTTGTACATCAGTTCGACGATCATCAAGGAAGCGGCCAAGCTGCACGGAGACGTCCAGGGCCTGGTGCCGGAACCCGTGCTGCGCCGACTGCATCAAAAGTATGGGACGAGCAAGGACTGAGCGGGAACAGCCTTGGGTTTGGCGCGTACCCAGGTAGTCAAACTTTCGGAGGCCTGCCCCAGGGCAATTCCGTTCTCAGTGACAACGTTATGATACCAACCCAGCAAATGTCCGGGTGTTCAGGAGATGCCCCCATGTTGGGCAGATATCAATCGAAATCGAAATCGCTATCGAAATCGAGTGCTTGTAGAAAATCGATTTCGATCACGATTTCGATTTCGATACCGATTCAGACAGCGGGCGGGAATTAAGGCCAAAATGCTCCGCGATCACCTCACGCCCATCGTCTGCCTGGTGGGGGCCACCGGGACCGGCAAGACGGCCGCGGCCCTGACATTGGCCCGGCATTTTCCGGTGACCGTGATCAACGCGGATTCGCGTCAGGTCTACCGGGACGTGCCGATCATCACCGCCCAGCCGGACGCCGCTGAGCAAGCCCAATGCCCGCATCTGCTGTACGGTTTCCTGGGCATGGATGAAACCGTTTCCGCGGGCAGGTTCATGGACGAGGCTCGAAAAGCGGTGGCGTCTTGCCAAGAAAATGGTCGGGAGAATGATCGGGCGAGTGGCCGCATGCCCGTTCTGGTGGGCGGCACGGGCCTGTATCTGCGCGCCCTGGCCGGCGGATTGGCGAATATTCCGGACGTGCCCGCCCAGGTGCGCGAAGCGGTGCTCCAGGAATGCGCGGATCACGGTCCCGAAGCCCTGCACGCCCGATTGAGCGACGTGGACCCGGATTACGCGACCCGGATTCACCCTCGGGACCGGCAGCGGGTCTGCCGGGCCCTGGAAGTCTTCCAGTCCTCCGGGCGTCCCTTGTCCTGGTGGCATACCCATGCCCGCTCGGCCCAGGGTCTGGAGCTGTTCATCATCGGCCTGCGCCTGCCCCGGCCGGAACTGCACGCCCGTTTGGCCCGCCGCATCGACGTGATGCTGGAGCTGGGGGCGATCCGGGAAATCCAGCGAGCCTGGGAAGGCTGTCCAAACCCTGAAGCCACGGGATTTTCCGGCATCGGTTGCCGCGAACTGCTGGCCCACCTGCGCGGAGAGACCAGCCTCGAAGAAGCCAAGGACCTGTGGCTGTTCCGGACCAGGGCCTACGCCAAGCGCCAGGAAACGTGGTTCAACAACATCCCCGAGGTCCACTGGATCTCGGCCGGAGACCAGGCCGCGGTCGTCCGCCTCGTGGAAACCCTTGCAGCGGGTCCGCGGGTCGGGTCCGGACTTCGGACTGACCCGAACACATATCGATCCATATGAAGAAAGGAGACGACGTTTTGCGAAGCAACAGCCCAAAAACATGGTTCCTCTCCACGCTGATGGCCGTTCTTTTTTCAAGCCTGCCCACGTTTCTACTGGCCGGGCAGGATGTCCGCATCTTCGTGGAGGCCGATGAAGCCGGTGTTTCGGAGCCCCGCCCTTCGGCCCTGCGCCGGGCTCTCGCTCAAGGGGTGACCCAGGAGGCGGAGATTCTGATGCGGGAGGAGCTGAGCGGGGGACGACGGGCCGCGTTGGAACGGATTCTGGAGTCCCGGGCCGAGGAGTACGTCCTGGGCTGGGAAGAAATCGAATATCTGCCCACGGAATGGGGCGCGGTCCTGCACCTGAATGTCCGGGTCAACCGGGAGGCGTTGCAAAATTTTCTGCGGTCTTTGGGTACATATTATACACGGGGCCACCGAATCGGCTACCGACTCGACCCCCAGGGCCTGGCATCGGAGCAGCTGGAAGTGGTCCGGAGCTTGGAGCTGCTCTCCGGCGTGCACGACGACGGCTCGGACTCTCTGATTTTGCGCCTCGCGTTTTTGAGCGAAGGTGGGTGGCAAGGCGTGCTGGATTACGAGGGAATGGTCTGGACCGCTGCGGGACGGGATCTGCCGGAAACCTGGGCCGCTCTGTGGGGCAATTACTTCCGGTTGGACCGGGTTCGCGGAGGCTTCGAAGGCGCGATGACCCTGGTCACCCAGGGATGGCGCTCCGCCGGGGATATTCAGGCCTTTGACAGGCATCTGCGGGGCCTGGATGTCTCCACGGACACCATCGACCTGCTGGGCGTCTCGGTGCAATCGGGCCAATACCAGGCCAATTGGCGGATCGTGACCATGGACCGGGAAGCCCTGGAACGCCATGTCCGCCAGTACGTCCAGGAGCGATCGGTCACGTTCGGCCTGGAGTAGGGGCGCATACCTTCCACACATTCAACAGCCAGGGTGTAACTCTGGGTCGAAATCGAAATCGAGATCGAGATCGGTATCGGCGTAAATTATTGACGCACCTGCTTTTCTCGATTTCGATTTCGATACCGATTTCGATCCGGTCTCAATGCGTGACTGACCTGAGGACATCCTTTTTGAAGGCAAAGTGGACGTAAACATTCACCCTCAACAACCCAAACGACAAGGAGCCCCCCCGTGGCGGAATTCATTTGTTCCAAGTGCGGTGAAAAGAAGGAAGGCCGATGCAAACCCCAGAAGTGTCCCAAGTGCGGCGAGAAAGGGACCATGGCCAAGCAGGAGCAGAAGTAGTCCGGTGACCAGCGAATCCGGCGCGGCCGACGTGCTTGTCGTCGAGGACGCTCTCCGGTTCACCCGACTGGTCCGGATAACTCCGGAACGGACCCTGGCCCAAGTCTTGTTTCTGGAGGGACTTTGGCCGACGAAGCCGTTTTGCAGCGGTCTGGGGCGATGCGGTCATTGTCTGGTGTATGTGGCTGGCGATTCCGAGCCAACGACGGACGAACGGAAGACCCTGGCCCCGGAGATCCTGGAGCAAGGCGGGCGATTGGCCTGCCGCCGCCAGGCCGAAGGCGGACTGAGGGTCCGGCTGCCGTTTGCGTTTCCCGGAACTGCCGCCGAATTTGCCGGTGCTTTCGAAACGAAGGGAATCGCCCTGGAGCGGGCCGTCAGCGGGTCATTGGCCCTGGCCGTGGACCTGGGGACCACCAGCCTGCACTGGCAATTCCTGGACGACAAGGGCGTCCTGGCCCAGGGGCGGGAACTCAATCCGCAGTTGGCCGCCGGCAGCGAGGTGATGTCCCGGCTGGGATTCGCCCTGGCCGCTCCGGACAACGCCCGGATGCTCCGGGACGTGGTGTCGCGACGGCTGCGCGAACTGACCATGGCCCTGCCTGCTCCGGTGGAGCGGATCTGCGTGGCCGGGAACACGGTGATGACTGCCCTGCTGCTGGAATGGCCGCTGAAGGGGCTGGCCGCGGCCCCGTATCAGAAGCCCCACGAAGGCGGATTCTGGACCAGGCTGCCTTTTCAGGAAGCGCTGCCGGAAACAACGAACCCGGAAACAGCGAACCCAGAAACAGCGAGCGAAGGCGCTCCAGAAGATACCGGGAGCCCCGACGGCGGGCGAACCTACATCCCGCCGCAACCAGCGCCGTTTATCGGCGGCGACCTCAGCGCCGGACTCGCGGCCCTGCATTTCACCGCCGCCCCCCCGCCGACCTATCCGTTCCTCCTGGCGGACCTGGGAACCAACGGCGAGTTCATTCTGGCCCTGGGGCCAAAGCGGTATTTAGCGGCCAGCGTGCCCATGGGGCCGGCTTTGGAAGGCATCGGCATGTCCTGTGGTTCCGCGGCCCTGCCCGGGGTCTGGGTGGACGTGGCCGTGACGCCGTTTGGACTGCGGCCCCGGCCCCTTGAAGACCCGGACAGGGAAGACTCAGGTGCGGGAAACAGAAGCGAGGCCCAAAGAAAATCGGATCGACAGCGAATTTCCGGGACCGGGTACCTGGCCCTGCTGGCCGGGCTGCTGCGCCTGGGGCTCCTGGACCGCACCGGGGGCTTCGCGGCCGGGGACAGCCCTCTGGCCCGGCGGGTCGGATTGGGCTTGGCGGACCGGGACGGTGAACGGCGCTTTTTGCTCGGTCCGGACGTCTACCTGACCGGACGCGACGTGGAAGAGGTGCTCAAGGTCAAAGCGGCCTTCAATCTGGCCTTTTCCCGGCTGCTGGCCGAGGGCGGCATTCAACCGGAGGCGCTGCGGGCCGTATATCTGGCCGGGGCCCTGGGCGAGCATGCGGATCTTTCCGCCCTGGAGGAACTGGGTTTCGTCCCGCCCGGCTACCGACGCCGGATCCATCCCGTGGGCAACAGTTCCCTGGCCGGGGCCGCCCTGCTGGTGAACAACCCCGAGGCCAGGGACTGGATCGAAAGGACCGCGCCGATGATCACGACCCTGAATATCGGCCAGGAACCGGATTTTTTTTCACACTACACGCAAAGGTTGGTCTTTCGCCATGTCTGACGCCCCATCTCGCCCTGTCGGCACCCCCGGTTTCTCCGGCGCGCCGTTTCCCGATCTTTCCGTTGCTGCCCAGCGGGCCCTGACGGACTACGCCGACCTGCTGCGGGAGGTCATGCCGATGAAGGCCGCCCATCGGCGCAGGCTGGCGGACAACATTCAGGAACTGTCCTCGTTTCTCATCGAAGACCGCGCCGAATTTCTGGGGCGGGACTACCTGCACGCTCCGGCGGCCCTGGGGGCCTATCTGTGGTACTTCCTGCCCTGGAACCTGGTGCGCCTGAGCCGACTGCTGGGCGGACTGGACCTGGACCTGCCCGACGGTGCGACCATCGTGGACCTGGGCTCCGGACCGCTGACCGTGGTCCAGGCTTTGGCCTTGGCCAGGCCGGACCTGTTGACCAGGGAGCTGCACTTCCACTGCCTGGACGCCACGCCCAAGCCGATGCGCGAAGGCCGGAAACTGTACCACGGCCTGGTGAACAGCCTGGAAAACACGTTGGCCCAGGGCCAAAGCCGGTGGAAAATCCATCTCGTTCACGCCCCGTGGCACGTGGGCCTCAAAGACCTGCCCCGGGCCGACCTGCTCACCGCGGCCAATTTCCTGAACGAACTGCCCTGGCATCGCCGGGATCCTCTCGGCGAACAAGTCGCGGATTTTTTCCGGACCGTGGCCGCGCATCAGCGGCACGGCGGCCGGTGCCTGTTCGTGGAGCCCGGAAACCGCCTCGGCGGGAAGCTGGTCAGCCTGGTCCGGGAAAGCTCCGTGGCCGAGGGCTGGCGCGTGCTCGGCCCCTGCACCCATCACCAGGCCTGTCCGATGCTCGAATACCGGGAAACATCCTGGTGCCATTTCACCCTGTCCACCCGCGGCTGTCCGCCCTGGCTCGCGGAATTGTCCCGGGAAGCCGAATTGACCAAACGGGACGTGAGCCTGAGCTACGCGTATTTGGCCGGGCCCGATGTGGCCGATCCCGCCCCGGCCCCCAAAGCCCCGGACGCCGGGGCGGGATCGGCCAGAGTCATCAGCGCCGAATTTTCCGTTCCGACACGGGACCACGGACAAATGATCGGACGCTACGGCTGCGCGGCCCAGGGCAAACTGTTGATCCTCTCCGCGCCGGGCGCACCCGGTACGCGCTCCGGCGATCTCGTCCCCGTCCGCCTTGCTGAACCTTCCTGGCGCGACCCCAAAAGCCATGCCGTGGTGGCCGAGTTGTCTTCGACCGCGGGCAAAACAAAGTCCGGAACGGACAAGCCGAAACCGAAGCAAGGAACCATGCCCAAGGCGACCGTTTCCGACAAACCGAAGCAAGCCTCTTCCAAAGAATCGACGGGCATGGATCGAAAAAGAGACTCGCGACCGCGACCCGCCGGGCCTTCGGCGAAAGTCTCGAAAAAACGTCCCAAATCGAAACCGGATTAGTCCGTGTCACCATCAAAACAAGGACAGTCTATGCGCACGCTGATTGTTGAGGACAGCCGAAGCATGCGGGAACATCTTCGGGAGATCGTGGCGCCCTACGGCCGGGTCGTTCAGGTGCCCGACGGAAGACAGGCCGTGAACGCCTTTATTCGGTCCCTGGAGGACAAAAAGCTGTTCGACCTGATCCTGATGGACATCGAGATGCCGGTTCTGGACGGGCACCAGGCCTTGAGCATGATCCGCCGCCTGGAAGAGCAGCGCCTGGGCGGCATCCGGACCAAGGCCGTGATGGTTTCGAGCCTTGCGGACTATGACAACATCCTCAAGGCCCAGTTCGAGGAACGGGCCGACGCCTATCTGACCAAACCCTTTGAGCCGGAAATGCTCCTGGAAATCCTGCGCAATCACGGCCTGATCGACAAAGGGCCTTTTCCGGAGGAAGACGCTAAAACCTCTCCTAAAACCTCTCCTGACACGTCCCCCTGATCCGCCAAGCCCCTCGCCCCATGCATCCAATTCCCATCTTCACCATCGGCTACGGCTCCCGAACCATTGAGGAACTACTGGATCTGCTCCGGGCGCACGACATCGACTATCTCCTGGATGTCCGCTCCAAACCGTACTCCAAGCGGCGTCCGGAATACGCCAAGAAAGCCCTGGAAGAGCGGCTGAAAGCGAACGGTCCGCGCTACGTGTTCATGGGCGACGACCTGGGAGGCTTGCCGGACGATTCCGAAGAATGCGCGGCACCTGGGCCGGGCAAGGACAATCCGCGGCAGTCCCCGACTCACTCCCCGGCCTTCCGCCGGGGGCTGGCCCGGCTGCGCAAGGCCTTTGCCCAGCAGGCCCGCGTGGCCCTGCTCTGTTGCGAGGCCAGGCCGGAGCACTGTCACCGGGCCCTGTTGATCGGAACGAGTCTGGCGGCGGAAGGCGTGCCCGTGGTCCATATCGACGAACACGGCGCGCTGATCTCCCAGGCAGCGGTGCCGGCACGGCGGGATGCTTCGGGGTTGAGCGAGCAGCCCGGCCATGAAGACGCGATGGACGGAGTGAGCGTGACGGACGGAGCGGACGAGCCCGATCCAACGGATCGCTTCGCCCCGCCGGAAGACGACGCCCCGCCGCTCACGGACGCGGACATGCCGGGGAACCAGGATCAAGACCTGGAGGAAGCAGCACGGCCCGAGTCCGTTTCGCCGCCCCTTCCGCTCCTGGACCTGAGCCGGTTCGCTTCCGCCGACCCGGCGACCATCCTCAAGCAGGTCTTTGGCTACGACGCCTTTCGGCCATTACAGGCCGAGGTCATTGCCGATGTGCTGGCCAGGCGGGACACGTTGGCGATCATGCCCACGGGCAGCGGCAAGTCCTTGTGCTACCAACTTCCGGCCCTGATGTTTCCGGGGCTGACCGTGGTGGTCTCCCCGCTCATCGCCCTGATGGAAGACCAGGTGATGCAGGCCCGGGAACTGGGGCTGCCCGCCGTGTTTCTGAACAGCACCCTTCCGGGGCACGAGTATCAGGCGGTGCTGACGGATATCCGGGCCGGGCAGGTCAAACTGCTCTACGCGGCTCCGGAAACCCTGCTTCTGCCCGGAATTCTGGAACTCCTGAAAAGCGTGGCCGTGGACTGCCTGACCATTGACGAGGCCCACTGCATTTCCGAATGGGGCCATGATTTCCGTCCGGAGTACCGCCGGTTGCTGGAAGTTCGCCGCCTGCTGCCCGCCGCGGTCTGCCTGGCGGTCACGGCCACGGCCACGGAGCTGGTCCGCCGGGACATCAAGGCCGCCCTGGGCATTGGCGACGCCCAGACGCACCTGGCCGGCTTCAACCGGGAAAATCTTTTTCTGGAGGTTGCCCCCAAGGCACGGGCCGCGGACCAACTTATGGAATTTGTTCAGGCCCGTGCGGACCAGGCCGGAATCATCTACTGCGCCACCCGCAAGCAAGTGGACGTACTGTCCGAAATGCTGCGCTCCAGGGGCCACGATGCCCTGCCCTACCACGCCGGCCTGGACGCCCCCACCCGGATGCGTCACCAGCGCCGGTTCATCCGCGACGATGTCCGGATCATGGTGGCCACCATCGCCTTCGGCATGGGCATCAACAAGTCCGACATCCGCTACGTGGTGCACTACGACCTGCCCAAAAACCTGGAGAGCTACTACCAGCAGGTGGGCCGGGCCGGGCGGGACGGGCTGCGGGCGGACTGTCTGCTGCTGTTCACCTACGGCGACGTGCAGACCACGGCCTCCTTCATCAAGAAAATGGACCCGGCCCAACAAAAACCGGCCCGGATGCAGCTGGAAGCCATGCTCGGCTACGCCGAATCCACGGTCTGCCGCCGGATTCCCCTGCTGAGCTACTTCAACGAGTCGTATCCGGAAGAAAACTGCGGGATGTGCGACAACTGCCTCACCCCGCGCCGGGAGCCCGAGGACATGACCGTGGCCGCCCAGAAATTCCTGTCCTGCGTCAAGCGCACCGGCGAGATGTTCGGGATGACCCACGTCATCGACGTGCTGCGCGGCTCCCGCTCGGAAAAGGTGCTCAGCCGGGGCCACGACGCCCTGTCCACCTACAACATCGGCCTGGAGTACTCCAAGAAGCAGTGGCAGCATCTGGCCCGCCAGTTCATCCAGCAGGGCCTGCTGATCCAGGACATGGAACACGGCGGCCTGCGCCTCGGGCCGGAGGCCTACGAAGTCTTCCGGGGCCGCAAGGTCCTGGGCGTGCTTCCCGAGCCGGACCACGCCGCCGCGCCGTCCTCCGGCCCGACGGGCCGGGACCATGATCCGGATCTGTTCGCGCTGCTGCGCGCCAAGCGCAAGGCCCTGGCCGAGGCGGCCAATGTCCCGCCCTACGTGATTTTCTCGGATCGCACCCTGGTGGAAATGGCCGCGCTGTTTCCCCAGTCCCCCGGCGCCCTGGCCATGGTCCACGGGGTCGGCGAGGCCAAGCTGGCCCGCTATGCCGAGGAATTCCTGCCCATAATCCGCGATTACTGCGCAAAGCGCGGCATCGCCGAACAGTTCCCCTCAGCCCAACCCGCCGTCCCCCGCAAGCAGACCGAAGGCCTGGGCGCCCGGACCCTGGAAGTCCTCGCGCTGCACGAGCAGGGCCGGACCATCGCCCAACTCTGCGAAACATTCTCGGTCAAACCGGGCACGATCATCAACCACCTCTGGCAAGCCCTCCAGGCCGGCCGCCCCGTTCGCGGCGACACCCTGGCCGACCAAATTTCCCTGCCCCCGGACACCCTGGACCGGGCTCTCAATGCCTTCGCCGAACACGGCCCGGACCGCCTCCGCCCGGTGTTCGACGCCCTGGAAGGGACCGTCGGGTACGACGACCTGCATCTGGTCCGGCTGCATGTGGTCCTGAGCGGGCAAGAGAGATGACGCGGCACCTTACAACGCCAGCCGACCGGCATCGCTGTTTGAATCCCGCAAGCAGGGCAATTTTGTTCTCGAACCACGGGCACTCTGGATCGGTATCGAAACCGAAATCGTGATCGAAATCGATTTTTGGTAACATTCCGATTTCGATTTCGATTTCGATGTCGATTTCGATGATTGCTGGCCTTCCCTTGGGGGGGGGCTTGAACACCCTACAATCTACGACTCTGAAATTATAGATATTTTTCAGAAATCAAAATAGCCCTGAATCCCGCAAGCCCGGCCCGTTGACACGACAATCTTCCGGGTGTAGCCCTGAACTGACACGCAATAAATATTTTTCATGTTAATCGCCCGGATCAAGAATGCCGGAAGCTTCCCGAAGCTCCGGAGGCAGAACTGCCCGTCGTCCTCAAGCCAGGAGGTTCCCCATGCTTTTCCCCGTCTCCGGAGTCGAAGTGGCCCCGTGGATTCCCTTTGCGGCCGGTTTTGCCGTGGCCTTCATCTGCTCCATGGGCGGCGTATCCGGGGCCAACCTGTTGCTGCCCTTTCAGATGAGCGTGCTGGGCTTCGTCACCCCGGCGGTCAGCGCCACCAATCACCTGTTCAACATCGTGGCCATTCCCAGCGGAGTCTACCGCTTCATCCGGGAAGGCCGGATGGTCTGGCCCCTGGCCTGGGTGGTCATCGCCGGAACCGTGCCCGGCGTTTTGCTGGGCGTCATCCTGCGGGTCAAATACCTTCCCGACCCGACCCACTTCAAGGCGTTTGCCGGACTGGTGCTGCTGTATATCGGCTTCATCATGGTCCGCTCACAGATCAAGGGGCCTGCTCCCGGATCGGACAAGGCTTCATCGGAAAAACGATTTCAAGAATTGGTGGCCGGGTTTCGGAAAAAGGAAGCCAGGTCCGGAGAGCCCCTTCCAAGAGTCAAAGTTGACCAGATCGGGCTGAAGACCATCGATTACTCCTTTTACGGTGAGAACATCAGCGCCCCGACCATGGGCATCTTCTGGCTCAGCGCCATTGTCGGCGTTGTCGGCGGGATGTACGGCATCGGCGGCGGGGCCATCATCGCCCCCTTCTTCGTGGCCGTGTTCCAGCTGCCGGTGTACACCATCGCCGGAGCCTGCCTGATGAGCACGTTCATCACGTCCGTGGTGGCGGCCGTCTTCTACCAGGCCATCGCCCCGCTCTACCCGCACATGGCCGTGGCCCCGGACTGGACCCTGGGCATTCTGATGGGCGTGGGGGGGATGATCGGCATGTACGCCGGAGCCCGGATGCAAAAATTCGTCCCGGCCCAGGCCATCAAGTGGCTCCTGGCCTTCATTCTGGTCTTTACCGGCGGACGTTACGTGATCGGATTTCTGTTCTGATTTTCGACAGCGTAACTCCTCACCTGCGTTCTGTTGAAGAGTTTACGGGATGGTTCAAATCTGTTGACGTGAAGAATGAACCGCCCGCTTCGTACAGGACGCAAGGTCACCAAGAAGAGAGCGAAATTATGACACCCCGCGAGCCGTTTCATCGTTCCCCTCCCCACCACCCGACCCGAAACCCCGCGGCCAGGGCCGCGAAGCCCAGCAGGTTTTGCCCGATGATTTTCAGGGCGAGGATCAGCCATAGACCCTGCTGGAGCAATACCTCGGCCTCGAAGACGTAGGTGGAAAAGGTGGTGAAGGAGCCGACGAAGCCGGTCAGCAGGACGAGGCCCAGGGGTTTGGGGATCAGGGCGCGTTGCTCGGAAAGCGCCCAGATCAGGCCGAAAAGGAAGCAGCCCAGGACGTTGGCCAGGGAGGTGCCCCAGGGAAAGGGGCCCGGCAGCAGGGAGGCCGCCGAAGATATCCCGTACCGGGCCAAAGCCCCGGCCGCTCCGAACAGCCCGATGAGCAGGGCCGTGGCCATAGGGGACAAGGGTGGAGATGGGAGGCGCTCAGGCACGCTGGTCATCAAAAATTCCGACCACCGACGTCTTGTTGTAAAATTCCAGGTAGGCGTCTCCGGTATTGGCGATTTCCCCCAGGGTCAGGGCCCCGGCCATGGGCAGGCCCACATCCACCACCTTCAACTCCCGATCAAAATCATTCTCCAAAAACAGGACACGGGAAATGCAGTCCACGAAGAGCATCGACCGGCCTGAGCCTTCTTCTTCGGAAATCCCGGCCTCAGCCAGTTCCCGGGCGTGAGCCGCCCCGGCCACCAGGGAGTCCGGGTTCCCGCTGAGAATATGCACGTGGCCGCCCTCGGCCACATCGCCGACGCAGACCATCTTGGTTCCGTCCAGGATGATCGGATCGCGGACGATCATCTCCGCGTCCAGCTTGGCAATGCCCAAAGGATAGGACTTGGCCAAGTCGAAAAACGGTTCCGCGGCAAAAGTCCGGCCGGAATGGGCCTCCACGACTTCCTTGTACACCTCGAAAGCCGGCCGCCGGTTCAGGCTGATCACCGTGTTGTGATCGGCTTCGGTGACCTTGTAGGCATCGCTGATCGGGACCCATCCGTGGGCCACGCCGATGGAGCTTCGGGTGTCCGCCAGGGCCAGGATCGCGGCATCCTGAAGCAGCCCGTGGTTGGTGAACAAGCAGGGCTTTTGCTGAAAACTCAAGGACCCCGCACCGCCGCCGATATAGTTGGGCAACAGGCCCAGACAGTTGAACAGAGAGTCGATCAAGGCCGTGATCCGGGTGCTCAGCCCGTCCACGAACACGAACATGGTCTGCTCCGTGGGGTCCATTTCGCCGAACAGGTCCAGGATGGTCCCGAAATAGTCCCCCGCCGGATCGCTCAGTCCGGGAATCACGCCGCACTTTGCTTCGAAACGCAGCCCGATCACCAGAGCCCCGTGCTCCAGGGCTTTCCGGTCGTGGATGATGCGCGGGAACACGCCGCCGAAAACCGGCTTCGGGCAGGACCGAAGGACCGGGTTCAGAGCCTCGGCCTGCAGATTATCCGCGTCGCAAGCCAGAATCATCAGGGAGCGGGCGTCCGGATCGTCCGCGACCCGCTGGATCAGCGCGCCCAGGTTCGTGGAGTTCGGGACCTCAAGAAAGTGGAGGTGCATGATGTCCTCTGTAAATCGGATAATCAGGTGTTTGGCTCAGCCGTTATGCCGCGACCCTTGCCTCGTTGTTCAAGGCTCTCGACCTTTCCGCTTCTATTTTCCCTACAAGGTTCCAAAATGAACCACAAGACTTTCCAAAACGCTCCCAAAATACTTTCGAAACACTTTCGGATCGTCGCCTGATCAGCATCGGAAAGCCGGTCCAACCTCATGAATATCTTGCCTCCCCGGCGACGTTTCCGTAATGTCGCGAAAATGTATGAGGGCATTCCTCATTGCGTCATCAACCGCCTCTCCTCAAGTATGTCTGAAAATCCCACACCGACCGCAAACATGACCGCAACCGACGAGATCATGGCCGTGTTCGACAGCACCCCGGCCATGATCTGCGCCCTGGACGAGGAACAACGCATCCTGTTCGCCAACCGGGCCATGCGCAACTTTCTGGGCATGAGCATCGAAGACTTGCGCCTCGGCCGGGCCTGCGGCGTGTTCGGATGCATCAGGGCTCAAGAACACCCGCGAGGGTGCGGATACGGCGAAAGCTGCACCACGTGCGAGGTGAACAACGCCATTCGGAACACGCTCCAAACCGGCGTTCCGTTTCAGGACATCGAATTCCGGACCACGTTGGTCAGTGGGGAGGGTCACCGGGACGTGGTCCTGCTGGCGGCCACGGCCAGGCTGACGGCGGACAACCGGAGCAGAGTCCTGCTGACCTTGTCCGACATTTCGGACCGGCACCGGATGGAACAAAACCTGCGCGAGACCCAGGAACGTTTTCAGACTCTGTTCCATACCAGCCCCAACCCGCTGATCCTGACCCGAATGAAAGACGGCGAGATCATAGAAATCAATGAGGCTTTCATGACGTTAAGCGGCTTCAGCCGTCACGAAATCCTGGGCAGAACCACGCTGGGACTGAATATTTGGGAACATCCCGAACAGCGAGACGTGTTCCTGGACTTGCTGCGAAAGAATGGAGCATGCTCCCACTTTGAAGCCACTTTTCGGATGAAAAACCAAAAGATGCTCACCGGACTGATGTTCGCCAGGATGATTCATTTTCATGGAGAGCCGCACATTTTTTCAGCGGTCCAGGACATCAGTGAACGGGTCGCGGCCCGCGAGCAGATCCAGTACCAGATCGACCTGCAGCACCTGCTTATGGACCTCTCCTTGCTCTTCCTGAACGTGCCCATGGATTTCCTGGACGAGGCCCTGCAGGAAGCCCTGGCCCGGGTAGGAGCGTTTTCCAAGACCGATCGCGTTTATATTTTCTCCTACGATTTTCAACAGCAAACCATGCGCAACACATATGAATGGTGCCCCCCGGGGGTTGAGCCGGAAATCAGCAACCTCCAAAGCGTCTCGTTCGACGAAGCCCCGAACCAGGTCAACCACCACCGATCCGGAGAGCCTTTCTACATCGACGACGTAAGCGCCATGTCCGAAGCTGACCCCTTGCGAAAGCATCTGGCGGACCAAGGCATCCTCTCCGTGCTCTCAGTGCCGTTGCTGGACGGCCAGGAGTGCATCGGGTTCGTGGGTTTCGACTCGGTCCAGCGTCGAAGGGAATGGTCGGCCACGGAGATCAAGCTGTTCAAGGTCCTGGCGGAACTCCTGGTCAACGTCATCCGACGCAAACGTCGGGAGGAAGAGCTGAAGGCGGCCAGGTCCGAGGCGGAACGGGCCAATATCGCCAAAAGCCGCTTTTTGGCCACCATGAGTCATGAGATCCGTACGCCCATGAACGGTGTTGTGGGTATGACCGAACTGCTTCTGGATACGGAGTTGAACGAGGAACAGTCCAGGTACGCCCAGGTGATCCACTCCAGCGGCGAGGCCCTGCTTGGGCTGATCAACGACATCCTGGACTTTTCCAAAATCGAGGCGGACAAGCTGGAACTGGAAGTAGTGCCTTTTTCCCTCCCCGAGGTTCTGGACGCGACGGTGAACATGCTGGCCGTGACGGCACAGACGAAAGGCCTGCACCTCGCCTGGCAAAAACACGACGACGTGCCCATCGCCCTTGTGGGCGACCCCCTGCGCCTGCGCCAGATCCTGCTCAATCTATGTGGGAATGCCGTAAAATTTACGGAAACTGGAGAAGTGAAGATCGAGGTTGTTGTTGCGGAGGTTCACGGTTCACGGTTCAACGGTTCAACGGTTGGTGAAACGACGAACGGCGGTGTCGCCGTAGGGAGGAGAAATCTTACGCCCAGCGATATCGCGCCAACGGCAAAACCTTCCGACAACAACCCGGAGCCAACCGTGAACCGTGAACCCCATATGGTACATCTCCGCTTCAATGTTCACGACACGGGCCCGGGCATCCCCGCAGACAAACTCCAGCTCCTGTTTCAATGCTTCCAGCAGGTGGACGCGTCCACCACCCGGCAGTTCGGAGGCACCGGCCTTGGCTTGGCCATTTCCAAGCGTCTGGCGGAAATGATGGACGGGCAAATCGGCGTGGAAAGCGCCGAGGGACGGGGATCCTCCTTCTGGTTCACGGCTCAATTCGCTAAGCAGCCCAGCGCATGCGCCTCGGAAAGTCCGAGTCAAACCATGCTTCGGGAAGCACATCGGCCCGAACAAATGGAACAGCTTCCTCAAGTTCGGCTCGGCCTTCGCGTTTTGCTGGTGGAGGACAACCCGGTCAACCAACTCGTGACCCAGAAAATGTTACAGAAAATGGGCATTTTCGCGGATACGGCGAACAATGGCCAAAAAGCCGTGGCCGCCGTGAAAAAGCAGGTCTACGATCTGGTGTTCATGGATATCGAAATGCCGATCATGGACGGGCTGGAGGCGACGAGAAAAATAAGGAGTCAGGAGTCAGAAGCCGGAAGTCAGAGTTCCGGCCCTCAGGTCTCAGGTTTCAACCCTCAGCCCCCCCATCGGCGTACGCCGATCATCGCCCTGACCGCCCACGCCGTGCATGGAGACCGAGAGCGGTTCCTGGCCGCGGGGTTCGACGACTACCTGGCCAAACCACTGCGGTTCGAGGCCTTGCACGAAACCGTGATCCAATGGACGAAACCGGCAAACTCACCCGACGAGTCTCTTTCCAAGACCGCATCCTGCATAGAGTCAGGCATGAAGTCGACCACGGAAACCGACACTGTCTGCAACAAGCCGGAACTTCTGGGCCGGGTCATGGGGGATCACGATCTGGTTCATGACGTGCTCCGTTCTCTGGTTGACAACGGAGCCGCACGGATCTCGGCCATCAAGGCCCATCTGGCACGGGCCGACGCACGGGCCGTGAGCAACGAGGCCCATGGCCTGAAGGGCGCGGCCCTGAACTGCAGTTGCCCGTTCCTGGCCGAGACAGCCCGAAAAATGGAAGACGCGGGCCGCAACAACGACCTTGACGCACTTCGGGCCCTGTTTCCACGCTTGGAGCGGGATTTCGAGGCGGTGTGCGACCTGGTGACGCGGGCCGACGAGAAGGCCGCCTAGAGGCTGTCTACAGGATCACGATCAGCCTTCAGCTCCGCCCATACCCCCCGACCCGTTTTCAGCGGCCGTTGTTTCGGCTCCCTCGATCTTGGCCTTGGGCTTGCGTCGGCGGCGTTTCTTCCTGGCCGCCGCGACGGACGGATCGGCCTGGGCAGCCTGTGAGACCTGGACAACGGGCTTCTTCCGACGCTTGGGTTCGGCCTCGACATCGGGACGAGGCGGAGAGACGTTCATGGAGCGCTGGTACATCTCATCCAGGAGCAGGGCCAGCAGGGCCGCGGTATCCTCGCTCTCGGCGAACCTGGGGATGGTTGGAAGAAAGCGGGCGGCCCGCTCTTTTTGGGCCAGGGTCAAACGGCGTTGCATATTTTCCAACAACACCGTGATCCGGTTCTCCAACGCGGGCAGAACGTCGGCCTCCTCCGGGGCGGGACGCTCCAGCATCTTGATCCCGAACCGGTTTGCGATCCGACCCAGCTCGATCTTCTCCATGATGTCCACCAGGGTGACCACCGAACCCGAGGCACCGGCCCGACCGGTTCGTCCGGCCCTGTGGATATAGGACTCCGGGTCCTCCGGGGCTTCGTACAAAAAGACATGGGACAACCCGGGGATGTCGATGCCCCGTCCGGCCACGTCCGTGGCCACCAGAAAACGCAGATTGCCGGAACGGATCCGGGCCAGGACTTCCTCGCGCTTGTTCTGGGTGAGATTGGAGGAAATATCCTCGGCGTCGAACCCGTACTGCTTGAGAATCGCCGCCACGAACTCCACGTTGTTTTTCGTGTTGCAGAAAATGATCGCCGAGGTGGGATTCTCCATCTCCAGCAGGCGGATCAAGACCTTGTCCCGCTGCATGGGCGGAACCACGCAGAAGGAATGGTCGATTTCCGCGATATGCACCTGATCCCCGGACAGGCCAAGAAAGGCCGGCTCGCTCAGGAACTCCCGCCCCAGACGGATCACGCTTTCCGGGTAGGTGGCAGAAAACATGAAGGCGTCGTAGCCCGAGGACGGCAGGTAGCGTTGCAGCTCGCGCATATCCGGGTAGAAGCCCACGGAAAGCATCCGGTCCGCCTCGTCGAAAATCAGGGTGCGCAGGCGATCCAGGGTCAGGTTGCGGCCCAGCAGATGATCCAGAATCCGGCCCGGGGTGCCCACCACCAAATGCGCGCCCAACCGAAAGGCGTCCCGCTGGGCCTGGTAGCCCACGCCGCCGTACACCGGGACCACGTTCAACCCGCTCTCCCCGGCCAAAACCTTGGCCTCCTCGGCCACCTGCCGGGCCAGCTCCCGGGTGGGAGTCAGCACCAGGGCCTGACAATCCGGACGGGAAACGTCGATCCGCTCCAGCAGAGGCAGGATAAAGGCCCCGGTCTTGCCGCTTCCGGTCCGGGCCTGAACCATGACGTCCTGTCCGGCCAGCACGTATGGAATGGCCTTGGTCTGAACCAAAGTCAGGTCGGACCACCCGGCCCGGGCACAGCCCTCACGTAGCGTCTCGGGCAAACCGGCCAATTCGGCCTCGGGAAGTTCAGGATTCGGCCCGGCTATCTGGGATTGTTGGCTATTATTCGCTTCGGTCAATTGTTGCTCCTCATTTCTTTGAATTTACTGATGATTTCCGCAATTTCCCCACTCACCAATCCATGGTCGCTTTCCACGCGAAGGCCAGACGTTCCACGGACGCGACAAGCACCGGGGCTTCGGCGTTGGTGATGCGCAGTGTCGGGTTCTGGTCCACGTGGCCGATGCGAGCCAGGGTTTGGCCCGTGAACAGGGCTTCGAATTCCGATGCCTGATCCGGGGCCACGCAGACCAGCAAGCGACCGGAAGATTCGCTGTAGAGCAGGGTTGTCACGGGCAGGTCGTGGGGGCAGGTCGGAACCGGGGCCAGATCGATCCGCGCACCCAGGCGTCCGCCGATGGCCATTTCCGCCAGGGCCGCCCCCAGGCCGCCGTCGGAGAGATCGTGGGCCGCCCGGACCAGGCCGGAGCGGATGGCTTTGTGCAGGGTATGGTAGCGTCGGCGATTGGCCAGGGCGTCCACCTGGGGGACCAATCCCGTAGCTGGTCCGCCAGCCACTCCAAGCTTGTCGGCCAGCTCGTCGGCCAGCTCGGAACCGCCCAGTTCGGAGCGGGTCACGCCCAACAGATAGATCAGATCTCCAGACTGCTTGAAGTCCGAAGACACGCAGGCCCGGACATCCTCCACCACGCCCACCAGGCTGAAAAGCACGGTGGGCGGGACGGAAATTTTCACCCCGCCCACGGAGTAGTCGTTCTTCATGGAATCCTTGCCCGAAACGCAGGGCACGCCGTAAGCCAGGCAATAATGAGCCAGGGCCTGGTTGGCCCGGACCAGTTGGGCCAGCTTGTGGCGACCGTCCGGGGTCTTTTCGGATTGGACCGGGTCGCACCAGCAGAAGTTGTCCACTCCGGCCATCCTCCCGGGGTCCGCGCCCACGGCCACGGCGTTGCGCACGGCCTCGTCCACGGCATTGGCGGTCATCCAATAGGTGTCCAGGTCGCTGAACTTGGGGCAGATTCCGTGAGAGACCACCAAACCCTGGTGGGAATCCAGCAGCGGACGAAGCACCGCCGCGTCCGTGGGACCGTCGGCCAGGATACCCATCAAGGGCTTGATCACGCTGCCGCCCTGGACCTCGTGGTCGTACTGGCGGATGACGTACTCCTTGCTGCACACGTTGAGCCGCCCAAGAATGCGTTCCAATAGTCCGCCATGGTCGATGTCACCGCCGGGTTCGATCCGGACGTCATGTTGCTCCGGCGGCGTCCAAACGGCTTCCAGGCGCATCTGGGGCGTGCCGTTGTGCAGGAAATCCATCTCCAGGCTGCCCACCACCCGGTCGCCGAAACGGATGTGGAACAACCCGCTGTCGGTGAACGTTCCCAGGGCCGTTGCCTCCACGTCCATGCGCCGGGCCAGGGCCAGGAAGGCGTCCAGTTCCTCCGGGGCCACGGCGGCGGTCATCCGTTCCTGGGCCTCGGAGAGCAGGATTTCCCAGGGCGTCAGTCCGTCGTATTTCAGGGGGGCCAGGCTCAGGTCCAGATCGCAACCGCCGCTGTCCTGGGCCATCTCCCCCACCGAGGAACTCAAGCCCCCGGCGCCGTTGTCCGTGATGGCCCGGTACAGGCCCCGGTCCCGGGCGGTCATCAGAAAGTCGTACATCTTGCGCTGGGTGATGGGGTCGCCGATCTGCACCGCGGTGGCCGGGGAGTCCTCGTGCAGCTCCTCGGAGGAAAAGGTGGCCCCGTGGATGCCGTCCTTGCCGATCCGCCCGCCGATCATCACGATCACGTCTCCGGGACGGGCCTCCTTGGCATGGCTGGGCCGCCCGGCGACCACGGACGGCATGATCCCCACGGTCCCACAGAAGATCAACGGCTTGCCCAGGAACCGCTCGTGAAAGACCAGGGAGCCGTTGACCGTGGGAATGCCGGACTTGTTCCCGCCGTGCTCCACGCCCTCGCGCACGCCCTCCAGCACCCGGCGGGGATGGAGCAGCCGAGGGGGCAGGGGCTGATCGTAAAAGGGCGAGCCCAGGCAGAAGACATCGGTATTGCAGAGCAGGTTCGCGCCCAGGCCCGTGCCCATGGGGTCGCGGTTCACGCCAACGATCCCGGTCAGGGCCCCGCCGTAGGGGTCCAGGGCCGAAGGGCTGTTGTGGGTTTCCACCTTCACGCAGATGTTGTGACCCTGGTCGAACCGGATCACCCCGGCGTTGTCCTTGAACACGGACAGGCAGAAGTCGTCCGCGCCCATGCGCCGACGCAGCAAGGCCGTGGGATTCTGGATAAAGGTCTTGTACAGACTATTGATGGTTTTCGAAGCGCCCCCGGCCATCCGGGAACCGTCCGGATTCGTGATCCGGTAGTCGATTCGGGCGTTGAAAATCTTGTGCTTGCAGTGCTCGGACCAGGTCTGGGCCAGGGCTTCCAGTTCCACGTCAGTAGGGGATTCCGGCAACCCCTGGGCTGCGCGGGCCGCGCGGATATCCGACCGCTCGTAATAGCCGCGGATGGCCTGCATTTCCTCCAGACTGAGGGCCAGGACGCCCTTGCGGCTGATCTCCAGCAATTCCGCGTCGCTGAGGCCGGAAAGCGGAATGGATTGGACCGCGTCGCTGGGCCGACCGATCACCTGGGCGGCCCGGGCCGGGAAGCCGGGTTCAGCTTGCCACTGAGCCAAACTCTTCAGGTCGAAGCGTTGAATCAGTTCGTTGGCCAGCAAGTCCGTGGCGATGCGCCGGGCGTCGGATTCGTCGAGCCTTCCGGAAAGCAGATACCGGGTGGAGGTGTACACGGCGAAATCCTTAGGCCGGGGCGTGGGCAACCCCAGGACCATGGCCACGCTCTGGCCCGCGGTCCGACCTTCGTTGTCCGTCACCCCGGGCCGGAACCCCACTTCCAGGGTCCAGGCGAATCCGGTTTCCGGAACAGGCAAGGGCTCCAGGGAAGCTTGATGCAAGATGGGGTCATGGAGCACATGGCGCTCCAAGACCAGACGGACCTGGGCTTCGTCCAGTCCGGCCACGGTAAAGACTTTGATGGTCCGTACATCGCCCACGGCCAAGCCCAACTCCTGCGAAATCTTCCGGCTGACCCGGTTTCCGAGGGTATCCGTCACATGGGGCCGCAGGCCCACTTCCACCCGCCACAACATAGGCGCTCCTGTAGTCTTCGGGTTCACGGTTCAGGGTTCACGGTTCATTGTCTCCCACGGTGGAACGTGAGAAAAGAAAGAAGGCAAGGACGTTTGGGATAGGTTTCCAGGCGGAAAGACTGCGAAGCGCCAAGTTAAGGCATTCGGCTCGGGCTGAAAAAAAGCGGCGTCGGATAGGGCGGCGACCATTTCGGATTGGCTCCCAGCCGCAAAGCCGGGATTATTTTTCGCGGTGAAGAGTGTGCTGAAGCGCTTCCAGAAGAGCGATGCGTTCCGGACATTCCGGCAGGGAGGAAAGCGCCTTTTCGGCCAAAGCGACGTACCGGGCTGCCCGGGCGCGGGTCTCTTCCACGCAGCCTGCGTCGCGCACCGCCTGAACGACCCGACCGTGGCGGGCCGTGTCCTGAACGGAGAGAGCGCCGGGATCGGCCGCCGCGCCCAGGGCTCGCACCCAAGTCAGAATTTCTAGGCGCTCGGCCTCGGGCAAGGTTTCCAGGTAACAAATCAGGGGCAGAGTCAGCTTGCCTTCCCGCAGATCATTGCCCACGGGCTTCCCGGCCACCTCGGCCGTGGTCGAGTAATCCAGAGCGTCGTCCGTGAGCTGGAAGGCGATACCCAGGTTGATGCCGTAGTCCAGAGCGGTCTGGGCCGCTTGCTCGTCCCCGCCGGCCGCCAAGGCCCCGCAATGACAGGCCGCCTGAATCAGATAGGCCGTCTTGCCGGTGATGATCTCCAGGTAGTGCTCCTGGGACAGGGTGGGCCGCTTGATCCACTCCAGTTCCTGAATCTCTCCGGAAGCCGTACGCATGATGGCTTCGGCCACTCTCCAGCTCAACCGGGCGTCGCCGTACTCGGCCACGAGCCTGTTGGCCAGGGCCAGCAGCACGTCCCCGGCCAGGATGGTTTCGGTCTTGCCGTAGACGAGATGGGCCGTGGTCCGGCCGCGGCGCAGGTCGCTGGCGTCCAGGATGTCGTCGTGCAGCAACGTGGCCGAGTGCAGAAACTCCATGGAACAGGCCAGAGGATAAATGTCCGATCCGCCTGAAGGAGAATATGGAAAAGAAGAAGGCGCGGACGAAATGCGTTCACCCGTGTCGCGAGCAACGCACCGGAAAAAAAGAATGGTCAGCAAAGGCCGCAACCGCTTTCCCCCGGCCATGAGCACATGCTCGGCCACGGCACGGACCAATTCCGGCAATTCCCGGGTCTCCCGGGCCAAATGATCGTTGATGATCGGTAATTCGTCTTGAAGCAGGCCTTGAAGAACGTGCATCCGGCTTCTGTTATCCGCTTCCCTTGCCCAAGGCAAGGATTTTTCTCCCGGCCACGGGGCTGGACGGTTGCGGCCCGCCGTCGTCCGTTTTTTCGGACAATGCGATATTCCGGACTGGATTTTTTATTACGAGACGTCTAAGATGAAATCTTGCTTTTGTTCCTTCTTGGACGCAGTCCGTCACGTCCACTTTTTCAGACGTACACCTCGCCCTTTCCCCCTTTCACCTGAAATCGCCTGCGTCTTTTTTTCCAAACTGATGCACTGGGCGACACGTTATGTCTTCGGCACGCTTTTTGGTAGGGCCAGGCAAACGAATATTTGGACCCGGCACTGGTCCCTCTCAATGCTACCCATTTCACGGAGGTTGTTTCATGGCTAAAAAAATGATGAGCGTCGACGGCAATACCGCCACTTCCTACGTAGCCTACGCCATGAGCGAGGTTGCGGCCATTTACCCCATCACCCCGTCCTCGACCATGGGCGAGGTCTGTGACGACTGGGCGGCCGTGGGCCGCAAGAATGCCTGGGGACAGGTGCTCTCCATCCGGGAAATGCAATCCGAGGCCGGCGCCGCCGGCGCGGTACACGGCTCTCTGGCCGCCGGCGCGTTGACCACGACGTTCACCGCTTCCCAGGGCCTGTTGTTGATGATCCCGAACATGTTCAAGATTTCCGGCGAGCTGCTGCCAGGCGTGTTCCACGTCTCGGCCCGGGCCGTTGCCGCCCACGCCCTGTCCATTTTCGGCGACCACCAGGATATCTACTCCACCCGACAGACCGGTTTCGCCATGCTGGCCTCCAATTCCGTTCAGGAAACCCACGACATGGCCCTGATCGCACATTTGTGCGCCATTGAATCCTCGGTCCCGTTCATGCATTTTTTTGATGGTTTCCGGACCTCTCATGAAATCCAGAAGATCGAAGTGGAAAATTATGAGGACATGCGCGCGCTGATCAATATGGAAGCCTTGGCCAAGTACCGCACCCGGGCCATGAATCCGGAGCATCCCCACATTCGCGGCACGGCTCAGAATCCCGACATCTACTTTCAGGGCCGGGAAGCCTCCAACCCCTTCTACCAAAAGGTGCCGTCAATTGTTGCCGCATACATGGAAAAAGTCGGCAAGCTGACCGGTCGCAACTATAAGCTCTTCGACTATGTGGGCGCACCGGATGCTGACCGGGTGATCATCGCCATGGGCAGCGGTTGCGAAACCATTGAGGAAGTCATCAACCACCTCCTGGCCAAAGGTGAAAAAGTCGGCCTGATCAAGGTTCGCCTGTATCGCCCCTTTGCCCCGGACGCCCTGTTCGACGTCCTTCCGGCCACGGTCAAGACCGTGACCGTCCTGGACCGGACCAAGGAGCCCGGCGCCCTGGGCGATCCGCTGTACCTGGATGTCTGCACCGCGGCCCTGGAGCGCGGCCTGACCGGTGTGAAGTTCCTGGGCGGCCGCTACGGCCTTGGCTCCAAGGAGTTCAGCCCCGGAATGGCCGCGGCGGTTTACCAGAACATGGCCCAAGCCCAACCCAAAAACCATTTTGTCGTAGGTATTGAAGACGACGTCACCAACAGCTCCCTGCCGCTGGATCCGTCCTTCCCGGACGTCACCCCGGTCGGCACCATCCAGTGCAAGTTCTGGGGGTTGGGCGCGGATGGTACGGTTGGAGCGAACAAGCAGGCCATCAAGATCATCGGTGATGCCACGGATATGTTCGTGCAGGCCTACTTCGCCTACGACTCCAAGAAGTCCGGCGGAATCACCATTTCCCACCTGCGTTTCGGCAAATCCCCCATTCAGTCCACCTATTTGATCACCCAGGCCGACTACGTGGCATGCCACAATTCAGCCTATGTCACCCAGTACGATCTGCTGGAAGGCGCCAAGCCCGGCGGAACCTTCGTGCTCAACGCCCCCTGGTCTCAGAACGAACTGGAGACCCATCTCCCGGATTCCCTGAAGCGGGATATCGCCACCAAGAAGATGAAATTCTATACCATCGATGCGGTGAAGATCGCCCAGGAGGTCGGGCTCGGCGGTCGGATCAACATGATCATGCAGACCGTCTTCTTCAAGCTCGCCAACGTGGTGCCCTTCGAGCAGGCCGTGGCCATGCTCAAGGACTCCATCAAAAAGGCCTACGGCGCCAAGGGCGACAAGATCGTGAACATGAACACCGCCGCCGTGGACAAAGCCACCGAGGCCCTGCACTCGGTTGACTACCCCGCCTCCTGGGCCGATCTCTCCGGAAAGGCCGCAACCCCTGGTCAGGTGCCGGAGTTCGTTTCCAAGGTGATGCGTCCCATGTTGGCTCAGCAGGGCGACAAGCTGCCCGTGTCCTGCTTCACCCCGGACGGGATTTTCCCCACCGGCACGTCCCAGTATGAGAAACGCGGCGTAGCGATCATGGTTCCGGAATGGATTGCCGAGAACTGCATCCAGTGCAACCAGTGCGCCTTCGTTTGCCCGCACTCCGCCCTGCTGCCGGTCCTGGCCATGGACGACGAGCTGGCCGGAGCCCCTGCCTCCTTCGACGTGGTCGAGGCCAAGGGCAAGGAACTCAAGGGCATGAAGTACCGCGTCCAGGTGGACACCCTGGACTGCATGGGCTGCGGCAACTGCGCGGACATCTGCCCGTCCAAGGAAAAGGCCCTGGTCATGAAACCCCTGGCCACCCAGACCCCGGCCCAGGTCCCCAACTACGACTTCGCCGTCACGGTACCCTTCAAGGACACCGTCATGAGCCGGACCTCGGTCAAGGGCAGCCAGTTCCAGAAGTCCCTGATGGAATTCTCCGGAGCCTGCTCGGGCTGCGGCGAAACCCCCTACGTCAAGGTCATGACCCAGCTCTTCGGCGAGCGGATGGTCATTGCCAACGCCACGGGTTGCTCCTCCATCTGGGGCGCCTCGGCTCCCTCTACGCCGTACACCGTGAACAAGGACGGCCACGGCCCGGTCTGGGGCAACTCCCTGTTCGAGGACTGCGCGGAATTCGGTTTCGGCATCGGCCTGGGCATCCGCCACCGCCGGGACCGTCTGGCCCAGTTGATGGAAGCCTCCCTGAATAACGGCGTTGACGGCGAACTGGCTTCGGCCATGCGTTCCTGGCTGGCCGGCAAGGACGATCCCGCCGCCTCCCGGGCCGCCGGCGACAAGCTCAAGGCTCTGCTGGTCGACAACTCTGATCCGAAACTGGCTGAAATCAAGGCCTGCGCCGACCTGTTCACCAAGAAGTCCGTCTGGTCCTTCGGCGGCGACGGCTGGGCCTACGACATCGGCTTCGGCGGCCTGGACCACGTCTTGGCCTCGGGCGAGGACATCAACATCCTGGTCATGGACACCGAAGTCTACTCCAACACCGGCGGCCAGTCCTCCAAGGCCACGCCCACCGGGGCCATCGCCAAGTTCGCCGCGGCCGGCAAGCAGATCCGCAAGAAGGACCTGGCCCGGATGCTGATGACCTACGGCTACGTCTACGTCGCCGCCGTGGGCATGGGCGCGAACAAGAACCAGTTCCTCAAGGCCCTGACCGAGGCCGAGAGCTACAAGGGACCGTCGATCATCATCGCTTACGCCCCCTGCATCAACCAAGGGCTGAAGAAGGGCATGGGCAAGACCCAGGAGCAGACACAGAAGGCCGTGGAATCCGGCTACTGGCCCCTGTTCCGCTACGACCCCCGTCGGGCCCTGCGCGGCGAAAACCCGCTGGTCATCGACTCCAAGGCCCCGGACGGCACCATCCAGGACTTCCTGCTGACCGAAAACCGCTTCGCGGCCCTGGCCAAGTCCAACCCCGAAGACGCCAAGAAGCTGCGCGAGGCCGTGGACCACGAGGTCAACGAGCGTTGGCGGATCCTGAACCTGATGGCCGAGGCCAACCCCTACAGCGAAACCGATGTCGCCCCGCTGCCGGCCTGCGTGCTCACGGACACCGCGGAACACACCACCCCGGACACGAACATCGAACCCTGCGACTCCGGGCGGGGAGAGTAACACCCGTCAAACAATCGCCTCACTGAGCCTTAGAGGCGCTTCTTCAACAAACAAGAACGCCGGGTCCATTTTTTATGGACCCGGCGTTCTTGTTGTCCTCAGTCTTCTGGCTGCATGTTCCGCCCGATTCGAGTCGGCCTTTCCGTTTTTTCAGACACATCCTCTTTTTCGGACATTCTCGCATCCGATTGCGAATCATGCCGGGCGACTTGTCCGAAGCAGTGCTTTCGAGTAACAACGCTGATCAGGAGTAAATCCGACGAGGGAACTCAGAATACGATAGGGGCACGGCATACGGGGCCAACGAGGTCTCCTGCCTCATGTCGGGACAAGGCGTCTTTTTTTCCGGACTCGAACTCGGCCCGCGAAGGAACATATTATTCGCGAACCATCTGGTTTTACTCGTTCTTCCGTCGCCATCCAGCGACACAATTCAGGCACGTTTTTTGATAAGAGGACTGCGAACATGTCGCGGTTTTCTTCGGCCGAGGCTGGTCCCGCCCCGATCCGTCACCATGTTCGGGCGAAGAGATGGGCTGAAGGCCGATGTATATGGTGGAAGGCTTGCAGCCCTGGTTGTTGGATTAACTTATTTCAAGGAGGAGTTGAAACATGTCCATTGGAGTCCTGGCACTTATCGCCGCATTACCCATTGCCCTGGCCCTGGTGCTGATGGTCGGCTTTCGCTGGCCGGCCACCAAGGCCATGCCGCTGGCTTGGTTGGTCACCGCCGTGGCCGGCGTCGCCGTCTGGAGCCTTCCGGTCGGCTACGTCGCCGCACTGTCCATTCAAGGCGTGATCACGGCCATCGGCATTTTGATCATTGTTTTCGGTGCAATTTTAATTCTGCATACCCTGCGCGATTCCGGCGGCATGGAAACCATCCAGTGCGGAATGCAGAGCATTTCTCCGGACATGCGCGTACAGGCCATCATCATCGGCTACCTGTTCGCGGCCTTTATTGAAGGCGCGGCGGGCTTCGGCACCCCCGCGGCCCTGGCCGCACCGCTGCTCCTGGCCCTGGGCTTCCCGCCCCTGGCCGCGGCGGTCATCTGCCTGGTCTTCAACTCCTTCCCCGTCACCTTCGGCGCGGTGGGCACGCCGGTAATCATCGGCCTGACCTTCCTGCGCGACCTGGTGGGCGACGCCGTGGCCAGCGGGGCCGTGGGCGTGAACTTCACCAGCTATGAGTCCTTCGGCATGCTCATCGGCCAGTGGGCCACCCTGATGCACCTGCCGATGATCTTCATCCTGCCCATCTTCATGCTCGGCTTCATCTCCCGCTTCTTCGGCCCGAACCGCTCCTGGTCCGAAGGCTTCGGCGCCTGGAAATTCTGCGTCTTCGCCGCTGTGGCCTTCACCGTCCCCTACCTGATCTTCGCCTGGTTCCTGGGTCCGGAATTCCCATCCCTGATCGGCGGTCTGGTCGGCCTGGGCGTGGTGGTCTGGGGCGCCAAGCGCGGCATCGCCGTGCCCAAGGACACCTGGACCTTCGGTTCCCAGAAGAACTGGGATCCGGAATGGACCGGCACGGTCAGCACCGCTGCCGAAGGCTGCAAGTTCGAAGCCCGGATGAGCCAGTTCAAGGCCTGGATGCCCTACGTGCTCATCGGCATCATCCTGGTGCTCACCCGGATCAACGAGCTGGGACTCAAGGCCTGGCTCTCCTCCAAAAGCATCGCCTGGACCGGCATCCTGGGCTATGAATCCGTCAGCGGTTCCATCGCCTACCTCTACCTGCCCGGCACCATTCCGTTCATGCTCGTGGCCATCCTGACCATCTTCATCCACGGCATGCCCGGCGACAAGGTCAAGACCGCCTGGGTGGATTCCATCAAGAAGATGAAAAACCCGGCCATCGCCCTGTTCTTCGCCGTGGGTCTGGTCTCCATCTTCCGCGGGTCCGGCATCGGCGATCTGGCCCTGAACCCCAACGCCTACCCCTCCATGCCTCTGGCCATGGCCAGTGCATTGTCTGAATTGGTGGGCCAAGGCTGGCCGATGTTCGCCTCCTTCGTCGGCGGCCTGGGAGCCTTCATCACCGGTTCGAACACGGTGTCCAACCTGCTCTTTGCCGAGTTCCAGTGGGGCATGGCCACTCAGCTTGATCTGCCCCGCCAGATCATCGTCGCGGCCCAGGCCGTGGGCGGCGGCATGGGCAACATGGTCTGCATCCACAACATCGTGGCCGTGTGCGCCGTGGTCGGCCTGTCCGGACAGGAAGGCGCAATCCTGCGCAAAACCTTCTGGCCCTTCCTGCTCTACGGAGTGGTCGTTGGCTTGATGGTCATCCTGCTGCTGAACATCCTGCCGGCCAACCTCTTCTAAACCTGCATCCCTCCCCGGGCGGACCAACGTCCGCCCGGGGAACCTCCGCCAGATTGGCTCAAGGCTCGTTTCAAGGCTTGATGGGCACGGCTCATGCCCCAAAACTTTTCGTGAGCAGTGACCATTGAAACTTGAACCCCACGCAAAGGAGATTTGCAATGATCAGAGATGCGTTAAAGAATGAATTCCAGCGGATCGTCGGCAAGGACAACGTGATGACCGAGCCTGCCGAATTGCACGCCTATTCCTACGATTCCGCGGTCCTGGATCAGACCCAACCGGCCATCGTGGTCCGCCCGGAGAATTCCGAAAGCCTGGGTCAGGTGGTCAGGCTGTGCAACGAGAACGGCCTGAAGCTGACTGTGCGCGGAGCCGGGACCAACCTGTCCGGCGGAACCATCCCCCACCCCGGCGGCGTGGTCTGCCTGACCACTGCGCTGGATAAAGTCCTGGAGATCAACGAGGAAGATCTCTACGCCGTGGTCCAGCCCGGCGTGGTCACGGCCAAGTTCGCGGCCCAGGTGGCCGCCAAGGGCCTGCTTTACCCGCCGGACCCCGGCTCCCAGGCCGTCTCCACCCTGGGCGGCAACGTGGCCGAGAACGCCGGGGGCCTGCGCGCCCTGAAGTACGGCGTGACCAAGGACTATGTCATGGGCGTGGACTTTTTCGACGTCAACGGCGAGCTGATTCGCTCCGGGGGAAAGACCGTGAAATGCGTCACCGGTTATAATCTGGCCGGACTGATGATTGCATCGGAAGGCACTCTGGGCGTATTCGAAAAGCTGACTCTGAAGCTGGTTCCGCCGCCTGCCGCCTACAAGGCCATGATGGCCGTATTCCCGGACGTGATGGACGCGTCCCGGGCCGTGGCCGCAATTATTGCCAACAAGATCGTTCCGGCCACCCTGGAATTCATGGACAACTTCACCATCCGCACCGTGGAGAACTTCCGCAAGGCCGGCCTGCCCGTGGATGCCGCGGCCATGCTGCTCATCGAGGTGGACGGCCACCCGGCCCAGGTGGAGGACGACGCGGCCAAGGTGGAATCCATCTGCAAGGACAACAAGGCCATCAGCGTCCGCGTGGCCAAGGATGACGCCGAGCGTAACGCGGTCTGGCAAGCCCGCCGCGACGCTCTTCCGGCTCTGGCCCGGGTCAAACCGACCACGGTCCTAGAAGACGCCACCGTACCCCGCTCCAAAATTCCAGCCATGATGCAGGCCCTGGACAAGATAGCCAAGAAGTACGACCTGACCATCGGCACCTTCGGCCACGCCGGGGACGGCAACCTGCACCCGACCATCCTCACGGACAAGCGCGACCAGAAGGAATGGCACAGAGTTGAAGCGGCCATCGACGCCATCTTCGAGGAAGCCCTGGCCCTGGGCGGCACCTTGTCCGGCGAGCACGGCATCGGTCTGGCCAAATCCAAATACCTGAAAAACGAATACGGCGTAGGGGCCATCAACTACTCCCGCAGGATGAAGAGCGTGCTCGACCCCAACAACATCCTCAACCCGGGCAAAATCCTCGGCCCCTTGCTCGCCTAATCGGAGGACATTATGGCCGACATTAAAAAACTCGTATCCATGCTTAAGGAGCTGGACGACCTGCTCACCGGCTGCATGCGCTGCGGCATGTGCCAGGCCCAGTGCCCGGTCTTCGCCCAGACCGGCCGGGAAACCGACGTCACCCGCGGCAAATTGGCTTTGCTCTCCGGTTTGTCCGAGGAAATCCTCAAGGACCCGGAAGAGGTCAATGAAAAGCTCCAGCGCTGCCTGCTCTGCGGCACCTGCGAGGCCAACTGTCCCTCCGGGGTCAAGGTCACGGACATCTTTCTGCGCGCCCGGGCGATTCTCACCGGCTACCTGGGCTTGCCGCCCACTCAGCGCCTGATCTTCCGTCGGTTGCTGACCAACCCGAAACTGATGAACAACCTGCTCTCCCTGGGGTCGTCCTTGCAGGGCCTGTTCACCAAGGATGCGGACAGCGTCATCGGAACGTCCTGCGCCCGGTTCAACGCCCCGTTGATCGCGGACCGGCATTTCAAGAAGCTGGCTTCGAAGTCACTCCATTCCCAGACTCCCCACAAGGACACCCCTCCGGGAAAGTCCGGTCTGCGTGTGGCCTTTTTTCCAGGCTGCGTCACGGACAAGGTTTTTCCCCAGGTGGGCCAGGCCGTGCTGAAGGTCATGGAGCACCATCAGGTCGGGGTGTTCATGCCGCCCAATCAGGCCTGTTGCGGCATCCCGGCCCTGTCCAGCGGCGAAACCGAGGTCTTCGACAACCTGGTCCGCCAGAACCTGGACCTGTTCGCCAAAGGTAAATGGGACTACCTGATCACCCCCTGCGCCACCTGCACGGCCACCATTCATGAGCTTTGGCCCAAATACTACGGGGACAAGATGGACGCGGTCCGGGTCAAGGACCTCGCAGACAAGGTCATGGACGTCAGCCAGTTTCTTACCGACGTCCTGAAGGTCGCTCCGAAAGAAGCCGTAACCCCGACCAAGGTGGCCTACCACGATCCCTGTCACCTGCGGAACACGTTGAAGATCACGGCCCAACCGCGCCAAATCCTGGCCGCCGGAGGCAAATACGCCGCTGCAGAGCTGCCCGGAGGCCCCTCCTGCTGCGGGTCCGGCGGCAGCTTCAACATCAAGCACTACAAGCTGTCCGACGTCATCGGGCGCAAAAAGGCCGAAAGCATCGCCGCCACCGGCGCCAAGATCGCGGCCACCAGTTGCCCGGCCTGCATGCTCCAGATTTCGGACATGCTGTCCAAGTCCGGACATTCGATTCCCGTAAAGCACGTGGTGGAATTGTACGCGGAAACGTTGTAACGGGTAAGGGCGAATTTGTTCTCATTTCCTAGTGGGTATTCGGATCGGTATCGAAATCGAAATCGTGATCGAAATCGATTTCTGATACATTTCCGATTTCGATAGCGATTGCGATTTCGATTTCGATGAGAGAACAGATTCGCCCCTGCACCACCTCAAACCAAAGGACCCTCGCCCATGGCCAAGAACCTCTACGTCATCAACACGGAATCCCGCAGCGGCAAATCGGCCATTTGTCTCGGCCTGATGCAGATGCTCATGCGCCATATCCGGCGGGTGGGATTTTTTCGACCGATCATCAGCGCCCAGGGCAACGGCAAGCGGGATCACGACACCAACCTGATCCTGACCCAGTTCCACCTCAACGAAACCTACCAGGACGCCTACGCCTACACCCTGGAACAGGCCCGGGACCTGATCAATCAAGGCGAACACGCCCTGCTGATGGAGAACATCCTGGCCAAGTACAAGGCCCTGGAAACCCGGTACGACTTCATTCTCTGCGAGGGCTCGGACTTTATCGGCGGAGATTCGGCCTTTGAGTTCGACATCAACGCGGAAATCGCCGCCAACCTCGGCTCGCCGGTGATCCTGGTGGCCAACGGCCAGAACAAGACCCCGAAACAAATCGTGGCCCAGACCCAGATCGCCATCGACACCTTTTCCGAAAAAGGCCTGGACGTCCTGGCCACCATCGTCAATCGGGCCGAGAGCCTGGACAAGGACGAAATCATCGGAGGCCTGCGCTGCAAGTACCGGGTGCACGAGGAATGCCTGACCTACGCCATCCCCGAGGTGTCTTCCCTGGGCAAACCGACCATCAACGACATCCGCAAATGGCTGGACGCCGAGGTGATCGCCGGCGGAGACCTGCTGGACGTCCAGGTGGACGACTACGTGGTGGCCGCCATGCAGGTGAACAATTTTCTGCAGTACGTTTCCAAGAATTCCATGGTCATTACCCCTGGAGACCGGTCGGACATCCTCCTGGGCTGTATCGCCACCCGGCAATCCCAGACCTATCCCGAGGTCGCGGGGATCGTGCTCACCGGCGGGATCAAGCCTCCGGAATCCGTGATGAAGCTTTTGGACGGCTGGACCGGCGTGCCCATGCCCATTCTCTCGGCCAAGGGGCACACCTACAAGACCACCAGAACCTTGATGGAAATGTACGGACGAATCGAGCCGGAGGACCAGAAGAAGATCGCCACGGCCCTGGGATCTTTTGAGGAGCACGTGGACACCGCGGAACTTTTTCAGCGCCTGGAGACGAAAAAATCCACCAAGGTCACCCCGGTGATGTTCGAGTACAGCCTGATCGAAAAAGCCAAGGCCGAACGCCGGCACATCGTGCTCCCCGAAGGCGCGTCCACCCGCATTCTCCAGGCCGCGGACATCCTGCTGCGCCGCGGCATCGCGGACCTGACCATCCTCGGACAGCCGGACGCCATTCGGGCCAAGGCCGCTCAGATGGGGCTGTCCCTGGACAAGGCCACGTTCATCGACCCGGCCGCCTCGGACTACTTCGAGGACTACTGGAAGACCTACTACGATTTGCGCAAAAGCAAGGGCATGACCGAGGAAGTAGCCCACGACACCATGGCCGAGGCCACCTATTTCGGGACCATGATGGTTCAAAAAGGGCATGCCGACGGGATGGTCTCCGGCTCCATCACCACCACCCAGCAGACCATCCGTCCGGCCTTGCAGTTCATCAAGACCAGGCCGGGCATCTCCCTGGTCTCCTCGGTCTTTTTCATGTGCATGTCCGACCGGGTCCTGGTCTTCGGCGACTGCGCCGTGAACCCCAACCCCACGGCCCGACAGTTGGCGGAAATCGCCGTGGCTTCCGCGGACACCGCCGTTCAGTTCGGCGTTGACCCCAGGATTGCCATGCTTTCCTACTCCACCGGCGAATCCGGTTCGGGCCAGGAAGTCGAAAAGGTCCGGGAAGCTACAACCATCGCCAAAGAGATGGCTCCGGAACTGCTCATCGAAGGACCGATCCAGTACGACGCGGCCTACGACCCGGACGTGGCCATGACCAAAATGCCCGATTCCCAGGTGGCCGGAAGGGCCACGGTGTTCATCTTTCCGGACCTGAACACCGGCAACAACACCTACAAGGCCGTGCAGCGGGCCGCCAACGCCATCGCCATCGGCCCGGTGCTCCAGGGTCTGAACAAACCGGTCAACGACCTCTCCCGCGGCTGCACCGTGCCGGACATCGTCAACACCGTGGCCATCACCGCCATCCAGGCCCAGCACACTGAAAATATTAAATAAAAATTTAACAATAACACCACGTCAACTATATCTGAAGGGAAGATTCATGAAGATCCTCATCCTCAACTCCGGCAGTTCCTCCGTCAAATATCAACTTCTGGACATGGCCGGACAAATCGTTCTGGCCTCGGGACTGGTGGAACGCATCGGCGAGGCCACCAGCAAGGTCAAGCATGTCCGCCGCCCGGGCACGGACCAGGAACAGGCCTTTAACGAGGCCATGTCCATTCCGGATCATGCCACGGGTCTGGCCAAGGTGGTGGAACTGATCACCGGGCAAAGCACTGGAGTGATCGCCGCGGTTTCCGAAATCCAAGGCATCGGCCACCGGATCGTCCACGGCGGCGAGGCCTTCAGCGCCCCGACCCTGGTGGACGAGGCCGTGATCGAGGGCATCAAGGCCCAGATTCCTCTGGCCCCCTTGCATAACCCCGGAGGGCTGGCCGGCATCGAGACCGCGCTGCGGCTGATGCCCGGCGTGCCCAACGTGGCCGTGTTCGACACGGCCTTTCACCAGACCATGGCCCCGGAAGCCTACCGCTACGCCATTCCCAAGGAACTTTACACCGAACTGAAGATCCGCCGCTACGGCTTCCACGGCACGTCCCATTTCTACGTGGCCAAGCAGTGCGCAAAGATGTTGGGCAAGCCGCTTCAGGAAACCACCTGCGTGACCGTGCATCTGGGTAACGGCTGCTCCATGGCCGCGATCAAGAACGGCAAATGCATCGACACCAGCATGGGCCTGACCCCGTTGGCCGGACTGGTCATGGGCACGCGCTCCGGCGACGTGGACCCGGCCCTGCATGCCTTCCTGGCGGACAACAAGGGGCTGAGCATTCGCGAGATCGACACGCTGCTGAACAAGGACAGCGGCCTCAAGGGGATGTGCGGAAGCAACGACATGCGCGACATCCACGATCTTATCTCCCAGGGCGATGCCGACGCCCAACTGGCCCTGCGGGTCTTCTGCCGCCGGGTGACCCAATACATCGGACAGTATCTGGCCTTGCTGGACGGGGCCGACGCCATCTGCTTCACGGCAGGAATCGGTGAAAACGATTCCGCAGTCCGCCGTCTGTCCTGCGCGACTCTTGGCGGGCTGGGCGCGGTGCTGGACACTCATCGTAACGCCGAGACCCCCCGGGGGCAGGCAGCGGAAATCAGCACCGCCAACAGCCTGATCAAAATCTTCATCATTCCCACCAACGAAGAGTTGGAAATCGCCACCCAGACCATGGAAGTCCTGGGAAATAAGGAGGCTGAGCGTGAGTCAGGAACACATTGAACTCTTTACCAAAAAAGCCGAAGCCGTTTCCGCTGTCGTGAAGCGGATCGGCAAACTGGACGAGGCCTACGCCTACGCCGTGGACGTCTGTCTGAACAAGGACGCCTGTCAACTGCTGCTCTCCGGCTGCGAAAACGCCATTTCCGACGAAGCCTCGGACCTGTGCGTGGCCAAGGCGGCGGACAAGGTCATGGCCGCGCCCAAGCTGACCGACGACCAGTACGCGGAACTGGCCAAGGCAGCGGAAAAGGCCGGAGTGAAGCTCATCGCCGACGGCCTGCGCGGCCATCTGGCCGGGATCGACATCGGATTCGCCGTGGCCGACCTGGGGCTGGCCGAAACCGGTTCCCTGGTGCTGGACTCCTCTTCCGAGGATCTGCGGTTGTCCACCATGATCAGCGAGATCAACGTGGTGGTCCTGCCCCTGTCCAAGCTGCGGGCCACCAGCTACGAGGCCGAGGCCGAGCTGCTGCCCATGATGCAAAAGGCCCCCAACTACCTGGCCTTCATCACCGGGGCCAGCCGGACCGCGGACATTGAACGGGTGCTGGCCATCGGGGTCCACGGACCATTGGAACTGCACATCCTGCTCTGGGAGGACGCGTAATGCAAACAGCCGTCAAAATAGAAGAATATCTCCAGGAAGTCGAAGAATCCCTGGGCAACGAGTTTCAGCGCAAGGCCCTGGACACCTTTGCCGTGGCCTATCGTACCGGTCGGGCCAACGCCTTTACAGGAATGGACGTCAAGGGCCTGATTGAGGAAATCGCCCAGGCCAAGGACGACGGCATCCGGCGCATGGACGAGCTGTACCGGCAGTTCAAGCAAAAGGCCGAATCCATGGGCGTCCACGTCCATCTGGCCGAGACAGCGGAAGAGGCCAACCGGATCATCGCCCGCATCGCCAAGGACAACGACTGTAAAAAGGTGATCAAGGCCAAGTCCATGACCGCGGAGGAAACCCACCTCAACAACCACCTGGAAGCCGAGGGTCTGAAGGTCGTGGAATCGGACCTGGGCGAGTGGATCATCCAAATGCGCGGCGAAGGCCCGTCGCACATGGTCATGCCGGCCATCCATCTCTCCCGCTACCAGGTGGCCGACCTCTTCGCCGGGGTGACCAAAAAGGAGCAGGACCCGGACATCCAGAAGCTGGTCAAGGTGGCCCGTCGGGAGCTGCGCAAGGAATACGTGGAAGCGGACATGGGCATCTCCGGAAGCAACTTCGCCGTGGTGGAAACCGGGACCATCGGCCTGGTGACCAACGAGGGCAACGCCCGCCTGGCCACTACCCTTCCCCGGGTCCATGTGGCTCTGGTGGGTCTGGAAAAGCTGACCCCCACCCTGCACGACGCCTTGCGCATCCTCCGCGCCCTGCCTCGCAACGCCACCGGCCAGCAGATCACCTCCTACGTGACCTGGATCACCGGTCCCAACGAGTGCAAGAGTGCGCCGGACAACAAGAAGGTCATGCACGTGGTCTTCCTGGACAACGGCCGCAAAAAGCTGGCCAAGGACAAGGATTTCGCCCAGATCCTGCGCTGCATTCGCTGCGGGGCCTGCGCCAACGTCTGTCCGGTCTATCGTCTGGTGGGCGGCCATAAGTACGGCCATGTCTACATCGGGGCCATCGGCCTGATCATGACCTACTTCTTTCACGGCAAGGACAAGGCCAAGTTCCTGGTTCAGAACTGCGTGAACTGCGGAGCCTGCAAGGAGGTCTGCGCAGCGGGCATCGACCTGCCCCGGCTGATCAAGGAAATCCATGCCATGATCCAGGACGAGGACGGGCATCCGGCCCAGTCCAAGCTGATGGGCATGGTGCTCAAAAACCGCACCCTGTTCCACACCCTGCTCAAAAACATGCGCTGGGCCCAGAAGCCCTTTGCCGAGCGCGACGGCCAGTACATCCGTCACCTGCCCACCGTGTTCATGAAGGAAAAGGACCAGGATTTCCGCAAACTGCCGACCATCGCGGACAAGGCCTTTCGCGACGAATGGAAGTCCATCAAGCCCAAGGTGGTCAACCCCACGCTGCGGGTAGCCCTGTTCTCGGGCTGCGTTCAGGACTTCGTCTATCCCGAACAAATGAAGGCCGCGGTGAAAATCATCGCCTCCACCGGAACCGTGGAGCTGGATTATCCCATGCAGCAGTCCTGCTGCGGCCTGCCGGTGAACATGATGGGCGAAAAGCAGGCGGCCGTCGAGGTGGCCCGGCAGAACGTGCAGGCATTCGATCCGAGCCGGTACGACTACATCATGACCATGTGCGCCTCCTGCGCCTCGCATCTCAAGCACGGCTATCCCAAGCTGCTGGAGAACGAGACCGCTTTGGCCTCCAAGGTGGCCCAATTCGCGGACAAGATCATTGATTTCAGCTCCCTTATCCACGATGTCCTGCAAATCTCGTCCATGAAGTTCAACCATTCCGGCAAACGCATCGGCTACCACGCCCCCTGTCACCTGTGCCGGGGCCTGGAAGTCCGCGAAGCGCCGAGGGAGGCCATCAACATGGCCCACGACTACGTGCCGACCTCCGAAGAGGAAGTCTGCTGCGGCTTCGGCGGTTCCTACTCCATGAAGTTCCCGGCCATCTCCAAGACCCTGCTGGCCAAGAAGATGGCCAACCTGGAAGCCGGAGACATCTCCGCCGTGGCCACGGACTGCCCGGGCTGCGTTATGCACATCCGCGGCGGCATGAAGGCCGCGGGCAAGGACATCGAAGTCAAACACGTGGCCGAACTGCTGGCCGAACGGTTGCGCTAGACCGCCCCTCCAACGGCCGGGAGCAATCCCGGCCGTTTTTTTGTCCCCCCACAATGGCAAAAATCGGCACGAAACTTGGCACTTTTCCTACGCGCCAAGCCGTGATATGTTTCTCGTTCACTTCGCGAGTCGAGATGAACGTACCAATCGCCACAATAGTGAAACACCACGACATATTGCATGTAGGCCTCGGGCGTGGCCCGAAATGGATCGAAAAGGAGTGAAGAGAATGACCCTGCGTGAGCTTGTTTCCAGGACCCGCAGTTTCCGGCGTTTTTATGAAAACCACCCGCTCACGCTGGCAACCCTGGAGGATTTGGTGGACACGGCGAGGCTGACGGCCTCCGCGGCCAATCTGCAACCCTTGCGGTACATGATCAGCGTCGATGCCCACGTCAACGCCCAAATTTTCCCTCACTTGGCCTGGGCCGCCTATCTCAAGGACTGGAACGGGCCGGAGGAGGGAGAGCGCCCCACGGGTTACATCATCGTCCTTGGAGATCAGCGCTACGCAAAAACCTCGGCCTGGGATCTGGGCATCGCGGCCCAGACCATCCTCCTGGGTTCCACGGAATTGGGCTTAGGCGGATGTATGATCGGCTCCCTCAAAAAGGACGCTCTGGCCGCGACCCTGGAGACGCCCGAGGGCTTTGAAATCCTGATGGTCATCGCCCTGGGTCGGCCCAAGGAAAAGATCGTGCTGGAACGTCTCGGCGAGGCCGGCGACATAAAGTATTGGCGAGACGAAAAAGGCGTCCACCACGTTCCCAAGCGCGACCTGGACTCCATCCTGCTGCGCCGCTTCGGCGATCACTGAACCTTTTCGCACACCTGACCGGAGACGTTTTGACCACCTCCATCACATCCACCTCGGCCGACGTGATCATCATCGGCGGCGGACCGGCCGGTCTGTTCGCCGCGTACCATCTGGCCGAGAACACGGACCTGAAGATCATGCTTGTGGACAAGGGCCGATCCCCCTTGCGCCGATCCTGCCCCATCGGCCAAAAGCAAAGTCCGACCTGCCATCATTGCAAGCCCTGCAACATTCTCTCCGGAATCGGCGGGGCCGGTCTGTTTTCCGACGGTAAGCTGAATTTCATCCACATCCTCGGCAAGACGGACCTGACCCAGTTCCTCTCTCCGGACCAAGCCAGGGAACTGATCCGGGAAACCGAAACGGTCTTCACCCAATTCGGCATGGACGGCCCGGTCTACCCCACGGATATGGAAAAAGCACGGGAGATCCGCAAACAAGCCAAAAAAGCCGGAATCGACCTGCTCCTGATCCGCCAGAAGCACCTGGGCAGCGACAAACTGCCCGACCACATCGCGGCCATGGCCGAGCACATCCAGCGCAAGGGCGTAATCATCCGCACCAACGAGGATGTTCGGGAAATCCTGGTGGACCAGGGCCGCGTCGGCGGAGTGGTCACCGAAAAGGCAACCTTGCGGTGTCGGCACGTGGTTCTGGCCCCCGGCCGGGTCGGAGCTGATTGGGCCGGACGAATCGCCCAGGCCCACGGCATCAACCTGACCCAACGCGGCATTGAGGTCGGCGTGCGCGTGGAGGTGCACAACGACATCCTCTACGACCTGACCAGCGTGATCTACGATCCGACCTTCTTCATCCAGACCCGGAAATACGACGACCAAACCCGGACCTTCTGCACCAACCGCGGCGGATACGTTTCCTTGGAGAACTACCAGAACTTCGTCTGCGTCAACGGCCACGCCTACCTGGACAAGAAGTCCGAAAACAGCAACTTCGCCTTTCTCTCCAAAGTGGTGCTCACCGAACCGGTCACGGACAACCAGGCCTACGGCGAGTCCATCGGCAAGCTGGCCAGTCTGATCGGCGGCGGCAAGCCCATCCTGCAACGTTTCGGCGACCTCAAGCGCGGGCGGCGCAGCACCTGGAACCGGATATCCAAGGGGTTCATCCGCCCCACCCTCTCCAACGTCACCTGCGGCGACATCGCCATGGCCCTGCCCGAACGCATCCTGACCAACCTCGTGGAAGGGCTGGAAAAGCTCAACTGCGTCGTCCCTGGCGTGGCCAACGACGAAACCCTGCTCTACGCTCCGGAGATCAAATTTTTCGCCACCCAGATGGAGACCGACGCCGACCTGCGCACCTCCCTGCCCGGCATGTTCGTGGCTGGGGACGGCCCCGGCGTGGCCGGCAACATCGTCTCCGCCGCGGCCACCGGACTGCTGGCGGCCAAGGGGATCATCAAAGACCTGAATTGATCGCGACGCGGCGACTAATAGGCTCCTCGCGCCCCACGATAATAGGGCCGGTTTCCCCAGGGAAAGCCGGCCTTTTTGCTTGTCGTGTCCGTCGAAAATACCGTCTTAAAAAACCCGTATCATGGCATTTTTGATCTCAGCTCTCATCCTCTACCGGATCGGAATCGGAATCGAAATCTAAATCGTGATCGTGATCGAAATCGATTTCTGAGAACTTCCCGATTTCGATGATATCCAGCCCACCCAGGATGGTATCCCTTGAGTGCCCTACAGCCTATAAAACTGGAATTATTGCAATTTTGCAGAGAGCAAAGTCGCCCTGAGCCCCGCGTCTCCGGACTTGATTTTCTCGTCGCCTGTTGTTAATTATAACTGTTTATAGCTTAAGACTGGATAATCGTGAACAGAAAAAGAGGAACCGGATATGACCCGAAAAGACCGTACCGAAGGCATCTATAGTCGCCGGGAAGTACTGGATGAAAGCGAACGCAGGCAATATTACCAGATCCACCTCAAGGATCTGCTGACCTACGCCTACAGGTACTCCGAAGACGTCAAGAAGCGCTTCGACCGGGCCCAGTTCAGCCCGGACAAATTTAAGGTGCTCAACGACCTGAAGCACATCCCGATCATCAAGAAAAAGGAACTGATTTTCTTGCAGACCATGGGACCGCGCCTGGGTGGGTTGCTGACCAAGGATCTGGGCGAGCTGCGCCGGATTTTTCTCTCCCCCGGCCCCATTTTCGACCCCGAGGACCGCGTCGACGATTACTGGGGCTGGACCGAAGGCTTTTACGCCGCCGGATTTCGTCCCGGAGACGTAAACATGATCACCTTCAACTACCACCTCGCCCCCGCCGGACTGATGTTCGAAGAGCCGCTGCGCAGCCTGGGTTGCGCCGTGGTCCCCGCCGGACCCGGAAACACCAACACCCAGCTGGATATCATGCAAAAGCTGCGGATCACCGGGTACATCGGCACGCCCAGCTACCTGATGCACCTGGCCCAAAAGGGCGAGGAAGCCGGGTTGAACCTGCGCAAGGACCTGTACCTGGAAGTGGCCTTTGTCACCGGCGAGAAATTCCCGGAAAAGCTGCGCAACAACCTGGAAAAAAAGTTCGACATCATCATGCGCCAGGGCTACGGCACCGCGGACGTCGGCTCCATCGGCTATGAATGCTTCCACAAGAACGGATTGCACGTCTCCAACCGCGTTTTCGCGGAGATCTGCCATCCGGACACCGGCATTCCGCTTAAGGACGGCGAGGTCGGCGAAATCGTGGTCACGGCTTTCAACAAGACCTACCCGCTGATCCGGCTCTCCACCGGAGACCTGTCCTACATCGACCGGGCGCCCTGCCCTTGCGGCCGCTCCTCGCCTCGCCTGGGCAACATCGTCGGCCGCGTGGACACCACAGCCCGGATCAAGGGGATGTTCGTCTACCCCCACCAGGTCGAACAGGTCATGGCCTCTTTCGAGGAAATCAAACGCTGGCAGATCGAGGTGACCAACCCCGGCGGCATCGACGAATTGACGCTGTACATTGAGGCCAGCCAGTTCAAGCGGGAGAACGAGCTCTTCCACCATTTTCGCGAGAAGATCGGCCTGCGACCGGACCTGAAAGTCGTGGCTCCGGGTTCGCTTCCAGCTCAAATCCGTCCCATCGAGGACAAGCGCAAGTGGGATTGATCTCCCTTCGGGCGCTGCCGACGGTTCTGGTTCTCCTGATCCTTCTGAACCTGAACGTCGGCTGCGCCCGCCTTCTCCCTCCAAGCCCCCCCATCCCCGAAACCGTTACGACACCGCGGCCGGGCACGCTCTTCCTGGCCGACGGGCGTCAGGTCGAACCATCCGAACTGACGGCCCTGGTCGCGTCCCACGATTTCATCCTGATCGGCGAGTCCCACGCCAACGCCTGCGACCAGCAGTTCCAGGCCGATGCCTTGAGCGCCCTGGCTCGATCAGACCTGCCCCTCGCCGTTGGGCTGGAGATGGTTCCTTGGTCCGCCCAGGAAGTCCTGGACGCGTTTCATCGGGGCGAGGTCGGCCTGGATGAACTGGAAGATCAGTTGAGCTGGCAGGAATACTGGGGTTACAACTTTTCCTTCTATCGTCCGATCCTGGCTCAAGCCAAAGAGTCCGGCATTCCGGTCTACGGTCTGAACGTGCCCAAGGACCTGCTGCACCGGATTCGTGCCGACGGCCTGGAGACCATCCCCGCCGATGAACGCGGCCTGCTCCCAGCAACGTTGATCCCGCCCCCCCCGCCGCAGCGGGCCATAATTGAAGAAGAGTACCTTCGGCATGTGGAGTTGATGCCGGACCGGACCATGGAAGCCGGGTTCGATCTGGAGCGGTTCATGATGATCCAGTCCCTCTGGGATACCCAGATGGCCCATGCCGCGATCCAGCGGCGCGGAGCGGAGGAAACCATGGTCATCCTGACCGGAGCGGCCCATGTGGAAGACGGTCACGGGATTGCCTATCGACTCGGACTGCTGGGCGACGCCCCCCGGAGCCTGTCCCTGATCCCCTGGCGCGGCGGTCCGGTCCCGGCCCCCACGGCCGGAGATTTCTTTTTCTACTGCCCGGAGCCGCCGAGACGTCTGGGCTTGCTCATCGCCTGGGTCGAGGACCAGGTAATCGTCACCGGCGTGATTCCAAACTCCCTGGCCCAGGCAGCCGGATTGCAACCCGGAGACGTCCTGCTCGCCGCCGACGACCTACCCATCACAACCCTGGAAGTCCTGCACCGCGCAGGAGTTCAGGCCAAAAGCGAACAACGCCCCTTGCGCCTGAAGGTACTCCGAGACGGCGACCACTTAACCATACCCATCTCCTCCCCCTGAGGACCTCACCACCAACTCTTCCGTCTTCCGCTTCCAGAATCCTGAATCACGACTCCTGCCGCCAACCATGCCTGA
This sequence comes from Desulfonatronum lacustre DSM 10312, assembly GCF_000519265.1. Classification (NCBI taxonomy): domain Bacteria; kingdom Pseudomonadati; phylum Thermodesulfobacteriota; class Desulfovibrionia; order Desulfovibrionales; family Desulfonatronaceae; genus Desulfonatronum; species Desulfonatronum lacustre. The sequence goes on along the minus strand of NZ_KI912608.1, from coordinate 176,409 downwards.
ACTGCCTGAAGTGGAAACCATTGCCCGGGGGCTCCGGCCTCTGCTCACAGGCCGGACCGTCACCGGAGTGCCGCACATCGCCGCACATTTGGTCAAGGGCGGCGACTTGGCCCAAAAGGTGATAGGGCGGACCATCCGCGGGGTCTCCCGCCGGGGCAAACTGTTGTTTCTGAATTTTCCGGACCAGGACGTGATGGCCTTTCACCTGCGCATGACCGGGAGGCTGGGCCTCATGCCCTCGGGCCTTCCTCCTGCCTTGCACGTGCATTTGTTGTTGAACCTGGACGACGGGACCGCGCTCTATTTTCAGGACCAACGCAAGTTCGGGACCTGCGGCCTGTTTTCCAGCGAGGAGTTGGAGCGATGGCCCTTTTATCGCGACCTCGGGCCGGAACCGTTGGGGTTGGATTTGGAAACGTTCGCGAGGCGGATCAGTGGGAAGAATGGTCGGAACAAGGCCCGGATTAAGGCACTGTTACTGGATCAGCGGATCATTGCCGGAATCGGCAACATCTATGCCGATGAAAGCCTCTTTCGAGCGGCCATCCATCCGGCGACGCCGACGAACCGGATCGTCCCGGAACGCCTGGCCCGCCTTCTGGACAGCCTCCAGAGCGTCTTGACCGAGGCCATCGCCGCTGGAGGAAGTTCCATCCGGGACTACCGCACCGCAGCGGGGCTTGTGGGGACGTTTCAGAACACCTTTCAAGTCTACGGGCGGGGAGGCCTACCCTGCAAGCAGTGCGGCACGCCCATCCAGACCGCCAAGATCGCCGGTCGGACCACCTGCTTCTGCCCGAGTTGTCAGACAATTTAAGAGAGGACCGCGATCAGTCGGGCCAAACCAGATCAAAGCTCAAGACGATCATCCAGACCCCGATGCAGACCTTGACCACCGTGCCGAAAACCTTGTTCCACATCGCGCCCCAGGCGGCCCGTCGCGCGGTCGCCATCGGGTAGCCCTGACCCAGTTCGACCAACAGGCTGCCCGCGTAGGCCCCCAGAAAAGAGCCGGGAACCGCGCCCAGCCCGAAAAAAAAGGGCGCGCCCAAAACGCCCCCGATAATTGCCCCGACAACGGCCGCCCAAGCGCCTTTCCGACTTCCGCCGAATCGCCGCCCGCCCCACATCTGGGCCGCGAACTCCACGACCTCGCCCAGCACGCAGAGCGCGAACAGGACAGCGAAAAAACCGATCCCCCCCGCGAACCCCGCGTGCATCCAGCCCCAGGTCGCCACGGCGGCCAGAATCAGCCAATTTGCCGGCAGGCCGAACACATGCAGCATCAGCAGCAAGCCGAGAAACCCCAGAAACAGCCCGGCCAGGACAAACGACATCATTCTCCCCGCAAATCGCACACCCGCTGAGCCTTGCCCTCGGAGCAAGGCAGGCTCCGGGCTTCCACCAGTTCCACCTTAGGCGTTATCAGCAGTTCATCGCGCAGTAACCCGGTAATCCTGTCCTGCAATTTTTTGAGCACCCGCATGTCTTCCACGAAAAATTCGCTCTTCACTTCCACCTGGACCTTGAACTGATCCAGATAGCCTTGCCGTTCCAGCACGATCAGGTAGTTCTGCCCCACTTCCGGAATGGCCATCAGCACGCGCTCCACCTGCATCGGGAAAATATTCACGCCCTTGATGATGATCATGTCGTCGCTGCGCCCGACAATTCGGTCAATGCGGCGATGCGTCCGGCCGCACGGGCAATCTCCGGGCAGAAAGCGGGTCAGGTCGCGGGTGCGATAGCGCAGGATCGGCATGCCCTCCCGGGTCAGCGTGGTCAGGACCAGCTCGCCCACCTCTCCTTCCGGAACCGGTCGCAGCGTGACCGGGTCGATAATTTCCGGCAGAAACGCATCTTCCCAAATGTGCATCCCGTTTTGTTCCGGGCATTCGAAGGCCACGCCGGGTCCGTTCATCTCGGACAAGCCGTAGGAGTTGTAGGCCTTCACTCCGTACAATTCTTCGATCCGTCGGCGAATCTCCTCGGAGTGCGGTTCCGCGCCGATCAGGGCGGTCTTCAGGTGCAGCCCGCCGGGCTCCACGCCCAAGGACTGAAACACCGTGGCCAAGTGCAGGGCGTAGGAGGGAATGATGTGAATCACCGTGACGCAAAAATCCTGAAGCAGCTTGATCTGCCGCTTGCTGTTGCCCGCGCCCGCAGGGATGGTCAGGCACCCCAGGCGCTCCGCGCCGTAATGGATGCCCAGGCCTCCGGTGAACAGACCGTATCCGCTCATATTCTGAAAGACATCGCCGGGCCGGACCCCGACCATGTGGAAGCACCGGGCCACCAGGTCGGCCCAGGTCTGAATGTCTCCCGCCGTATGGAAGATCACCGTCGCCGCGCCGGTGGTCCCGGAAGAGGCGTGCAGGCGGACCATTTCCTCCTTGGGACGACAGAGCAGCCCATCCGGGTAACAGGATCGCAGATGTTCCTTGTCGGTCAAGGGGAGCCGCGCCAAATCGCCCAGGCCACGGACTTGGTCGGCCTGAAGGCCGTGCTCCTGAAACAATCCGGCATACAGCGGAGAACGCACCGCCGCTTCCGTCACGCTTTGCAGTCTGACGGACTGTAAACGATCCAGTTCCTCGCGATCAAGGCCTTCCAAGGGATCGAAAAACACGTTGCCTCCTTGTCTTACGGGGGTCGCCGCGCAAGAGACGATCTTACGTGGCGGATTGGAAACTTTCCGAGGGCGGCGGGACGTCAACCAGATTTTCAAACGCGGTGTACGAGTCCAGGTAGGCCAGCTCCACTTCGCCCACCGGCCCGTTGCGCTGCTTGCCGATGATGATCTCCGCGATACCCTTCTTGGGATTGCCTTCCTGCTTGTTGTACACCTCATCGCGATAGATGAAGGCAATCACGTCCGCATCCTGTTCGATCGCGCCGGATTCACGCAAGTCCGAAAGCATCGGCCGCCGGTTGCTGCGCTCCTCGACCTTGCGGTTAAGCTGGGCCAGGGCGATCATCGGCAGATCCAGTTCCTTGGCCAGCCCCTTCAGGGTCCGGGAAATTTCGGAAATCTCCTGTTCGCGGGAATCGATTCGCCGGCTGGCCCGCATCAACTGAAGATAATCCACGACCACCAACCCCAAATTCTTTTCGGATTTGAGCCTGCGGCATCTGGCCCGCAGGTCCAGGGTTCCCAGGGCCGGGGTGTCGTCAATGAAAATGGAGGCCTGAGACAGGGCATCCGCGGCATGGTACAGGCGGGTCCAGTCCTCGTCGTTCAGGAAACCGCGCCGAAACCTGCCCAAATCTACCTTGCCCCAGGCGCAGAGCATGCGCATCATCAACTGCTCCTTGGACATTTCCAGGGAGTAGATGGCCGTGGGGACATCCTTGAGCACAGCGGCCCGCATGGCGATGTTCAGGGCAAAAGCAGTCTTGCCCATGCTGGGCCGGGCCGCGATAATGATCAAGTCCGAGGGTTGCAGCCCGGCGGTCATCTCGTCCAGCTTATGGTAGCCCGTGGGCACGCCGGTAACCAACTCCTGGCGTTCGACCCGTTTTTCCAGGTGCTCGAAGACCTGATTAACCAGTTCCTTGGTGGTGGAAAAAATGCTCTTGGTTCTGTTCTCGGAAATGGCGAAAATGGCCGCTTCTGATTCGTCCAGAACCTTGTCCACGTCCTGTCCGCCCTCGTGACAATTGACGACGATATCGGACGCGGCGCCGATCAGCCGCCGCAGAATGGCTTTGTCCCGGACGATCCGGGCATAGGATTCGGCATGGGAGGCGGCAACCAGGGATTCGGTCAGGGAGGCCAGATACACCGGACCGCCCACTTCTTCCAAGATACCTGAACTTTGAAGATGGTCGACCAGGGTGACCAGATCAATGGGCACCCGGCGCTGGTAGAGCTGAATGCAGGACTGAAAAATACTCCGGTGAGCCGGTGAGTAGAAATCATCCTCGCCGACGATTTCGAGTAAAGCGTCGATCAGGTCCGGGCGCAAAAAAATCCCCCCCAGAACCGCCTGTTCGGCTTCCAGGTTCTGGGGGGGCGTCTTGCCGGTGATGGTCGTCGCCTTTGTGGCGACGGTGTTTTTTTGAGGTGAGCGTGGCACGAGCCGGTCCCAACGGGGGAGAGACTACTCCTCCGTTTGCGTCGCGTCGACAGCGGGCTCGGTTGTCTCGACCGCGGCCGTTTCCAGAGCTTCGACCTGGGCCGCCTGGTCCGCATCGTGACGAACCACGGCAACCTGAAGCTGGGCTCGAATGTCCTGATACACCCGGACTTCAACGGTGTATTCGCCCAGAGCGCGCAACGGGTCGTTGAGCAGGATGATTTTCTTGTCCACGTCCAGACCGTAATCTGCATTCAACAGATCGGCGATGTTCGCGGAGGTCACCGAACCGTAGAGCCTGTCGCCTTCACCGACGCGCACGGGAATCCGCAACGCCGCGGCGCTGATCTTGTCGGCCAGTTCCTGGGCCGCGAAGCGCACGGCGTCCAATTTTTCCTGAAGTTTTTTACGCTCCAACTCGAAGCGCTTTTTATTGGCCGGAGTGGCCAGCATGGCCAGCCCTTGAGGAATCAAGTAGTTGCGGCCATACCCGGGCTTGACGTCGACCACTTGGCCGAGAGCGCCCAGATTGTCCATATTCGTACGCAAAATGACTTCCATAACCAACTCCCTCCTAGCCGGTGGTCCGTTTCATGGCCTCAACGCTGTGCGTGGCCGTGTAGAACAACAGAGCCATCTGCCGGGCGCGCTTGATTTCCGTGGTCAACTCCCGCTGGTGCTTGGCGCAGGTTCCGGTCACGCGACGGGCGATGATCTTGCCTCGTTCGTTGACGAAATCCCGCAGCAGGTCGGGACGTTTATAGTCCATCTTCAGATCCTTGGCCGCGCAGAAGCGACAAAACTTTTTCCGGGGGGTGAACTTTCTGAATGCCATGCTCAGCTCTCCTTGGGTTCTTCGTAGGTATCGGCCAGCTTCACGGAAAGAAACTTGTACACCCCGTCCGTAATGCGCAGATTCCGCTCCATCTCCGCGACAACCGCTCCCGAGGCCGCGTATTCCAGACGGAAATAATGCCCGCGGGTCTGCTTACGCACCGGATAAGCCAAGGTTCGCATCCCCCAGTCGTCCTCTGTCAGGATCTTGCCGCCGTCCCGCTCCACAATAGCGGACATTCCGGCGAGAATCTCCTGACGACGCTCTCCCGGCATGTCCGGGCTGAAGAGCATCAATGTTTCATAGTGCCGCATAATCGTCTCCTCCTTGCGGTCTGATTCGGCCCTGGCCCCCAAGGCCAGAGCAAGGAAAAGAGGAAAATATAAACCCAGCACCCTCGTCTTGTCAATCGAGTCCGCGACACTCACCCGAAGGATCAATTGCGTTGCATTCAGTCCGTCCTCAACCATACACGTAAGCTCGTGGCCGTGTAACTACTCAGCACTTTTTCACGCAAGACATGGAGTGTTCCGGCTTGTCTCGATTTTTCAGCCTCGCTTGTCTGACTGAGCCAGGATTCGTTCATCGAACCATTGCCGGACGCCTGAAGTGCCGACTGTTGTATATTCGGGCAATGGTTCGATGTTACGAAGCCGGGGAAGGAGTTGCGAGGCTGAAAAATCGAGACAAGCCGGAACGCAAGTGAGTAGTTACGAAGCCATGAGCTTTTCTTGAACGTGAACGGACACGGCGATGGCTTCATGCCATGAAGAAAGGCCCCGTTTTCGGGGCCTTTCTCATTTCGTCCGCTCAGACCGACGTGACGTCGTAAGAGGGCAATGAGGGAAAATCGACAATCTAACCGGCGGGGTTGTACTTGACCCGCTGCTCGCGCAAGGCCGCGACCTGTTCTTCATACGACTGGAACCCGGAATGGCGCAGGGCGTCCAGGACGGTCTCCTCCCAATCCCAGTTGGCATAGATCGCCGGCTTGTGGAAAAGCCGCCGGAATTGGTCGATCTCTTGACGCAAGAAATCCTCTCGAGGCTTGCCGATTTGATCCTGAAGCTGTTCGTGCAGCCGGGTCATCTCGCCCTCGAACCAATCCATCAAGTCCTTGGCCGTGCGGTTCTTCTTCAAGATGTGGTCATACTTGTTTTCAGTCATGACCTTTCTCAACCGTTCCAAGTGCTGATCCTTGAGCCACACGCCCAGCTTTTCAACGGGGATATCCTCGGCTTCCAGTTCGGCGACGTCTTTTTTGGTCTGGGCATAGGTGTCCGGCACCACGGAGGCCGACACAATGCCGGCGATGCAGACCAGACCGCGAATGATCTTGCTGTTGGAAACGCCCTGCCCGCAGAACCCGACCTTTTTGCCGAACTTCTGTCCGGTGAAGATCGTGCTCAGGATGGCCCAGACCACGGCTGGATCTTCCTCGTCATAGATATGCCGCAATCGAGGGTTGTCCCGGTCCGTGCCCAATACCAACTGGGTCATGTCGTTGGAGCCGATGGAGAAACCGTCGAACTCCTGGATGAATTGCTTGGTCAAGATCGCGTTGCTGGGAATTTCGGACATCAGGATGATCTTCAGGCCGTCGTCCCCGGATTTGAGGTTGTGCACACCTTCCAGGTAGCGGCGCATGCTGCGGGCCTCTTCCAGGGTGCGCACGAAGGGCAGCATCAGATTCAGATTCTTGCCGCCGAAAATCCCCCGGGCCTGTTTGAAAGACTCGATTTCCCAGTCATGGATGTTGCGGGAAACGCCTCGAAAGCCGAGCATCGGATTGTCTTCCATGGACTCGAAAAGCAGACCGCCCATCAAGTTCCTGTACTCGTTGGTCTTATAATCCGTGGTCCGGTAGATGATCTCCTTGCCGTAAAAGGCCATGGCGAACAGGGAAAGGCCCTGGGCCAGGGTCTGGATGTAGTGTTCCTTGCCGGACCGATAGCCCTTGGAGCGAATCAGGTCCTTGATCCGTTGCGGCAGGGTGCGCACTTCTTCCCGCTCCCGTTCCAGACCGGAACGCAACGCGACTTCCGTGCGCATGGCGTCGATGCGCTTCATGATGTCCACGACCACCGGCTCGTCCTTGATCCGCTGGATAATCCCCTGGACCCTGTCCTCGATTTCCTGGCGATGCTTGAGTCGTCCTTCATCCAGTCCGTGGGTGCTGTCGAGCAATTCCGAAAAGCCCATGATCGTAATCACGTGCTCGCGCAGATCCGGAGCGGTTTTCAATTGTTCCAGCTTGTGGGAGGCCAACTCCAAATGCTCGTTCAGCTTGACGTCCAGATCCCGCAATTGCCGGTGGATGGCCAGGACCTGATCCGTGCCCTTGTCCCCGCCTTTTTCGGTGAGGGTTTCGATCTCCTTGCTCAGGCCGGTGACGATGCCCACGTACTGGCGTAACTTGAGATCAAAGGTGATGATCCCCTGGGTCAACTGTTCCCGCACCAGTTTGGTCAACTCGTTGTTCAACTCGGTCAGCTTTTTGTCCACGAGAACCTGAAGCTGACCGTTGTCGTAGGCTTCAAGGGCCAGGGGATGAACCCCGACACTGCCCAGCATGAACTCGGCCCGGAGCAAACCGACTTCGAAATCCGGCAGTTCCCGCAACCGGGACAAAAAGAGCGCCTGGTCCACGTCGGCCAGAATCAGGCCGATCTTGGTCTTGGTCTTCGGCAGGGCGCTGACGTCGATCTCCCCACCCACCTCGACCAGGGGCAGCAAACCTCGATAGGCCCGCCCCCGGGAGCCGTCCACGGTCACTTCCTGGCCGTCCAATCCCTGGAGCGTCTCCAGGCGCTGGATGCCGATCACCGCCGGGATTCCCAACTCGCGGGAGGTAATGGCCGCGTGACTGGTGTCTCCGCCGGCGTCGGCGAGAATGGCCGAGGCGATCCGCATTCCGGGCACCATGTCCGGGTCGGTTCGGTCAGCGGCCAAAATGTCGCCCTTGGTGATCTTGTTCAGCTCCAGAGCGGAGCGCAGAAAACGAACGATCCCTTGCCCCGCCCCGCGGGACGCCCCGTTACCCTCCAGAATGAGTTCGGCTTTCTGGATGGCCGACGGATCGACCTCCAGCCGACGCATGAAAATCGTATGCGGATGCTTCTCCAGTTCCTCGTTCCAACGAGTCTCCGGTCGGGCCTGGACGAACCAGATCCGGTCCGAACTGTCGATGCAGAACTCGGTATCCGTGATCATTCCGCCGTAGCTCTTGCTGATGCAGCGCACGCCCCTGGCCAGTTCCTCGGCCTGAGCCAGGGAGAGGGACCAGCGGAAGACCTCGTCGATAGGGACGTCCGCAGTGACGGTGCCGGCCCCTTTTTCCGCGTAAATGATCTTCTTGGTCTTGAAACCCATATAGCGCAGTACGATTTCCACTCCGTCGTCGCGCTGAAAAACGTAGAACTTGTCCGGGGTGACCATCCCGCTGACCACAGCCTCACCGAGGCCGTAGCTGGCGTCGATGGAGACCAGGTCGTGACGGTCCGTGCCCCGACAACCCGTGGAGGTGTCCGCGCTGAAGGCCGTTCCGGAGATCATCGGATTGATCATCCGCATGATGCACACGGACAGGGACGTGTTCTCGATGGCCCATTCCTTCTTGGCGTTCTCCACGATGGACTCGTCGCCGGTGCGCTCCGCCAGGGCGACCATGTCCAGAATGGCTTCCCGACGATAGGTCATGCTCCGCAGGTTGTAGGCCGAGGCGCAGTCCCACTGGTAGGCTTCCACCACGGACTGCTCGCCGACGATGTTCAGGTAGGTATCCTGTAACCCGGCGAAGGCCTTCTTGCGGCTGTCCTCTCCGGCAGCTGACGAGCGCACGGCCACGGGGATGTTCTCCAAGCCGGCTTCCTTGCAGATATCAATGTAGGACTGCTTGACGGCGTCCTCCAGATCCGCGGGCATCTGAACCGCCAAAATGGCCACCTGGACCAGCACGGAACGCTTGCGGAGCTGGTCGATTCCCTCGGGAGAAACGGCGAAGCCTTCAACGATGTTGTTGATGAAGGTCCGCAGCTTGACCTGGCTTTCCTTCCCTTTTTCGGAATCCTTGATCTGTTTTGCCAAGCGGCGCACAAGGTGCCTGATGAATTCCGGGTCTTTGTTGATGTCGGAATCGCTCCAGCTGATCCGGTCGTATTCCTTGTCCACGGTGGACCGGATCAACGCCGCGTTGACCTTGGTCTCATCAAGCAGCCGATGAAAGACAATGGATGATATGGCCCTGAACTGAGGGGCCCGGATGTTTTCGACCTGACTGATCAGGGCGGTGTTGTAGTTCTTTCCCCCCACCAGCAGTTCCGCGGGCTCGCCCAGCGTGACGATGTCCTCGCCGTTCAGGACGAGTTTTTTTTCAATCGCCGCGATTTCAGCCTTTTTCGCCCCCTTGACGGGCTTGACCTCGGCATCTGCGACGACGTGGCTCTCCTTGGGGGGCGAACCTTTATCCTTGTCTGATTTGGCCATTCTCACTCCTCCTTGACGGCACGTCCGGCTTTACGGGCGGCAACTTCATCCCGGGGAAAGGGCAGTCGGTTTCCATGGCATTCATGTCGTGAAAATCTCCGAACGATCTCAACAAGCAAATACCGGTGTACACTTAGCGTTTCAAATAACTCGAAGTCAATCCGCGTGATGCTTTGCCGGTCAGCCTTCCTGACCGTGTTGATGGCCGCAGGACGGGCAAAAGTTCACCTCGTCTAAAGGAGGCAGAGGGCAGGAACATCCACCGCACAGACGAGGCATGTCGCTGAGCTCCACCAGCAACTCGCCCTCGCGGACCGGAACCATCTTGCGATCCTCGGTGTAGTTGGCGAATTTCAGGATGCGCTTCACCTGACCGTGAACCGGGGAAAGGATCGACTTCTCCTGTTTCATGACGGAAATGTTAAACAGTTCCTCGCCTTGATGGACCACATCCCCGGGCTTGACGTGCATCACCCAAAGGTCGCCGTTGCAGGGTGATCCGACATGGTAAGGGTTGCCTGGAACGGCCATCTCCAATCCTTCCAGGACCTTGCCCGAAGCCTCGGCGACCTTGACCTGGTGCGTGAGAAATTCCGAGTCCAGGGTATAACGGATCACGCTCACACCCTGGGCGTCCGGGCGGGAAATGTCCAAAATCATCATGGTACGGGGCTTGCCGTCGCTGTCCAGGAACTGCATCTCCTGTCCGGGTTCCAGCCCCTCGAACCAGACGTCCAAGGGAAGTTGGTTCGGGTCGCCGAAGCGCTGCCGGAATTCGATGGTCTTCAGGGCGTCGCCGGGGTGGTTCAGATAATTGACGAACTCTTCATGCGAGGGGTCGCGTTGGATGTGCGTGGATAGGGTTTGACGTTCCGTCTCCAGGTCCACGTCGGCGATGTTGTCCAACGGAGAGGCTTCCACGCGCTGAGCCAGGGCCTTGCGATAGTCCGGACCAAAGGCGCTCTCGTAGACCCAGTCCGCCGGAAAACCCAGGGGCAGCCGCCCGAACTTGCCCAGCAGTAGATTACGAAACGCGTCATTGCTGTGCACGTACAGCTCCAGGCGGGCCCGACGAATATCGTCAGACAGTTCAGCCTCCGGAATGGTGGTCACGGCTTCCAACACCTGGAGCATCCGCCGCACGGCCCGCTCGCCGCCCTGCTTGAACGCCCCGGTCACGGCCAGAAACGCCGTATTCCACGTAACCTGAGATCCGGGCGTGACGTCGTGGTACCGGACGATCTTGCGCGTCCCGGCCAGGAATTTGAGCATGTACGGCAGCAGGTGAATGTAGCCCTGCTTCATCGCCCCTTCCTGGGAAGAAGACGTCGCCCCGCCCGGCATGGCGTGCTCCACCACGTCGTGGTCGATACCCTGGAAATACGGCGCGGTGTAGCGGTCGTAGTAAGGCATGATCTGCTTGAGCACGAAGCCGCAGGTCCGGATCATCTCCTTGTTCAGGTTGGTCTTCAGTCCCAGTTCGTCTTCCAGGTAGGCAGCCGTGGACAGTACCTCGCCCTGGCCGTACCAGCGCACCGCCGCGCCGATGCCCACGTCCACGATATGCGCCCCGGCCTGGGCCGCCGCGCCCACCGCGGGAACGAAGAGGCCGTCGGTGTAGTGGCGGTGATAATGGATCACCAGCTCGGGATATTTGCCGCGAATCGCCCCCACCAACTCCCGCATGAACCGCGGCGGGCAGACCCCGGCCATGTCCTTCAAGCCCAGGGCAAAATGCCGGGTGGCCTTGGTCCGGTCCATGCCCGTGACCCCGGAAACCATGTCCAGGATTTCCTCCACCACGCCCAGATAATGCGGGACGTCGAACCCCTGGGCCCAAGACATCGAAATGGCCGGTTCGAAGATATGCTCACGGGAGTTCAACACCACTTCGGCGAAGGGACGCATGTTTTCGATGTGGTTCAGGAAGTCGAAACAGCGAATCACGTGGTAGTGCTCGCAGACCATTTCCCCGGTCAAGCGCATCACGTTTTTGGATTGCGGCTTATACCCCAAAACGTTGGTGGAGCGGATCAGGATCTGCTTCATGGTCTTGGGCGCGAACTGGTTCCACTCCATGGCCTCGGTGAAGGGGTAGGTCATGTTGGCCAGCATGGCCACGTGGTAGTGGGCCCCGCCGCCGTTTTCCAGGGAGAAGAAGCCGCAGTTGTCCAGGTACGGCCCGATCAGCCGGTCCTCGGCCAGCCGGAAACGATTGCCGCTGTTGGACTGGGTCAGGTCGCGGGTGGTGGTGTCCACGAAGTGGACCAGCCCGGAATCCCGGATGTAGTCCAGAAGAGCCAACCGGTCTCCGCGAGGATAGGCGGGCTTATGGGCCTCGAAGTCGATATGCGGCAGCACCGGCGAGAACCGGCCCACGCGCTTGTCATGTCGGCCCCGGTATTCGCCGAGTTGGACGTAGGGGTTGTGGCCGTGGGCGGAAATCTCGGCCACCAGGCGGGAAAGGCGCAGGGCCTGGGGCTCCTTGTCCACGTATTCCAGGAGTTCCGGGGTTTTGGCGATAAAATTGGTGTCGTAGTCGCCGGACCGGAATTCAGGGTGGAGCATGATCTGACGGTGAAACGGGATGGTCGTCTTCACCCCGCCGACGATGTATTCCCGCAGGGCCCGGCTCATGATACCCAGAATCTTTTCCCAGTCGCGGCCATAGGCGATGAGCAGCGAGGCCGCGGAATCGTACTGGGCCGGGAACTCATAGCCCACGGAAACGCAGGAATCCACGCGGATGCCCTGACTGCCCGGGGAGATATACCGGGTGAGTGTCCCGGAGTTGGGTGAAAAATTCTGCTGCGGGTCTTCGCAGTTGATGCGCACCTGCATGGCATGGTTGGACGGCAGGGTGGTCTTTTTGGAAAAGCGCAGCTTGGCCCCGAAGGCGATGGCGATCTGCTCCTCAACCAGGTCGATCCCGTAGCGGCACTCGGTGATGCCGTGCTCCACCTGCAAGCGGGTGTTCACCTCAATCAAATAGGGGGTCGCGTTCTCATCCAGGAGGAATTCCACGGTGGCCAGCGAGTAATAGCCCACGCTGGTGGACAGCTCGCAGGCGTATTTCTTCAACCGTTCCCGCAGTTCCGGGGTAAACTTCGGCCAAGGCGAGGGAGTTATTTCCACCAGCTTCTGATGGTTGCGTTGCACCGTGCAGTCCCGTTCGTCCAGGGCGTGGGAGTTTCCGTACTGGTCCGCCACGATCTGAATTTCAATATGCCGCACCGAGGTCAGCAGCTTCTCCACGTACAGCCGGGGGTTGCCGAAGGAGGCCTCGGCCAGGGCCGAGGCTTTGGCAAAGGCCCGTTCCAACTGCTCGGGCTTGAAGACCTCGTAGATGCCCCGCCCGCCGCCGCCACCCTCGGCTTTGAGCATCACCGGGAACCCCAAGGAATAAGCGATCTCTCTGGCCTCAGCCACGCTCACCGCACCGTCGGAGCCGGGAACCACCGGGACACCCAGCCTTTTGGCCAGCTTCCGGACCTCGACCTTATTGCCGAGCAAGTGCATGGCTTCCGGCGGAGGCCCGATGAAGGTGATCCCGGCGGCGGCGCATTTCTCCGGAAAGGATTGATCCTCGGAAGCGAAGCCCCAGCCGGGATGAATGGCGATCACGCCGCGGGCCTTGGCCTTGCGGATGATCAGATCGATGTCCAGATACGCCCGAGGATTCTCCCCCAGCAGCAACAATTCCTGGGCCCCGGCGGTGAACGGCGCGGTCTTGTCCACGTCCGTGGCCGTCATGATCGGTATGGCGTGAAAAACCTCCTGAATGGAGCGGACGATCCGCCGGGCCGGAATGCCCCGGTTCGCCACGAGAATCGGCTTTCCTTCAATTTCCCTGGCCACTTGCTCAAATGTCTTCGTTGCCATCAATCATCCCTTTCCTCGGTTGTGCGGTTTCATTATAGTCCTGGTGTCGCAACCTGCGGACCTGGTCGCGTGAGAAAAACCGGTTTCGCCGTTACCCTCTCCCGCCCCACTTTCCAGTTCAACTTTCCTAGCCCCCACATCCTTAATCTTACGCAAGGGGCCGAATCTCCCCGGAGGCGATTCGGCGCACCTGACCGTCCACGGAAAGCAGCAAGCCACCGTCAGCGGCCAATCCCAGCACCACCCCGCGGAGTTCGGCATGGCCCTCGTCGTGGTCCGCGACGACAACGGAGCGTCCTTTCCACAGCAGAACGTCCGAAAAGGCCTCGGCGAAATGCTCGGGCCGGAGTACGGGCAAGTTGTATCTGTACCAAGATTCGTACTGGGAAACAAGCCGATCCCAGCACGTTGCCGGACCGATTCGACCGCCCATGGACCCGGCCGGAAACGTCGCGCCATCCCGGAGCATGTTCGGAGGCGGAGCCGCGGCCAGGTTCAATCCCAGTCCGACCATCACGGCTTCTCCGCGCTGCTCGGCCAGAATCCCGCCGACCTTCCACCCGTTCCAGACCAGATCATTGGGCCACTTCAGCCGAACCTCCCAGCCAAGGCTTCCAAGAACCCGGGCCGTAAGCCAGGCCGGAACCAGGGACGTCAGACCGTCCCAGTCGCTCGGAACCAACGGCGTTCGCCAGACCACATGCAGATTGCCCGGCAGCGATTGCCACGGCCGCCGAACCTGCCCCCGCCCGGTCCACTGGGTCACGGCGATCACTGCGTCCCATTCCGCCAGCAAGCCCCAGTTGTTCAACCTCCAGGCCAGGTCAAAGGCCGATGAGCAGTCTCGACACAAAAAGACATTACCCGTCCCGTTTCGATCGGCGGTCCATCCCGTGATCCCCAGAACGCCGCCGTCAGGGTCATCAAGGGCCGCCCTCCCCTCGCGCCACGGCCCCCACTGCCGCATTGCCCGGTCCCAAAGCGGATGGACCGAAGCCATGCCCTCGGGTGTCGAGCCGTGGAACAGTTCGGGTATATTTTCTGAAAACAAAAAAATCGACGACTCCATGCTCATCCCCTGTCTTCGCCTTCACGGCAACAGAACTGCGAAAAATCCATTTCCGTCAAAACAGACCACCCCAAAAACCGAGCCAATCCACCAAAAACCAGGAAAAGCAGCTTTCCAAAATGTATTCGATGCCATCAAGCCTTATCGATGCTCAGTTTTACATTTCAAGCAACACTCAGTATTCGTGCCAGCAAGCCGGGTGTTCCGCGCCTCCGATGTTCCGCTCCAAGCACGATTCTCTCGTGCTTGGCGTCACGAGCGTCGTTCACCATCAAACCTCTGCGTCGTCACTGAAACACAGCCATGAAATCACATCTTTCGCTCACATTGATCCTGGCCGGCATTTTTCTGGCCCTGCTCGTCCTTTCCTTGCTTCACGGGACCACCCTCGCAGAGCTTCGATGGGCTCTGATTCCGGCGGCTCTGCTCAGCCTGGGGGCTGTCCTCGGCCTTGGCCATCGTCGAGACAAAAATGTCCAACGCGCCATCCATCTGCTGCGCCTCGCGACGGACACTTCCGGTCGCCCTGAACAGGCCGACCTACCCGGGTCCGCCCCGAACTCACCGGAAACAATTCATTTTCCAAACCTGGATGGCCTGGAGCGGGAACTGGCCGGGCTTGTGTCGGCCTATCAAGACGTGGTCCGGCGTAACCATCAGGAAACCGCAAAGCGCCACTCCCTTTCCGGGCAACTGCAATCCACAAGCACAGCCCTGTCCCAAACCTTGTCCGGGGCTGAACAGGCCCGCTGCGGGACCATTCGGTCCGCCGTGGACGTGCTTCGGGAATCGGTAGGCGGGATCACCCGGGAGGCCGAGAAACTGAAAGCAGCCGTGGACCAGGCGGACCAGGGCGCCCAGCGTCAACAGCGGCACACCATCGAAGCCGCCGCGGCCATGGAGCAGATGAACGCCTCCATTCTGGAAGCGGCCCGCCACGCGGGGGACGCCTCAACCAGTTCATCCCAGGCCCGAAGCAGGGCAGAGGCCGGAGCGCGAATCGTTCGGGAAACCCTGGACGCGGTCACGGCCGTGGCCGACAAGGGCGGCGAGTTGTCCGGCTCCATCGCCGAACTGGGGCGTCAGGCCGAAACCATCGATGGGATCATGGACGTCATCTCGGACATCGCGGACCAGACCAACCTATTGGCCCTGAACGCGGCCATCGAGGCGGCTCGGGCCGGGAACGCCGGGCGTGGTTTCGCCGTGGTGGCCGACGAGGTGCGCAAGCTGGCCGAAAAAACCATGAACGCCACCAAGGATGTGGGGCATGAAGTGCAGGCAATCCAAACCCGTGTCCGAAAAGCGGTTCAAGAGGTCCGCGAAACCATGGATCTGGTGGACAAGACCGTGGCTCTGTCCAACGAATCCGGAGCGTCTTTGGCCGAAATCGTCGATCTGTCCCAGGAATCGGCCCTTCAAGCCCAATCCATCGCAGAGGCCGTGCATCAGCAATCCAAGGCCAGCGAGGAGATTACCAGGACATTGACCGAGGTCAGCTCCATCTCCACCACCACCCAGGACGACATGAGCCGTTCCCTTTCTGAAATTGACAACCTCTCCCGCCGAGTTCGGGACCTGATCACCCTGACCAGGGTCTTCGAGTTGATCGGCAAAGGGGCCGTGCAAGAGCTGGTCGACTCCCTGGCCCGCTCCAAGGAGGTCCTCTCCCTGGACCGTAAGGCGATGGAAACAACGATGCGCGAAACCGTCCGCCGCAATAATTTTCTCGAACTGCTCTACATCACCGACGCCCAAGGCATCCAGCTCACGGCGAACATCCCCAGACCGAGCCTGGAATCCTCCTCGGACCGGAATGCCTTCGGCAAAGACTGGAGCGCCCGCCCCTGGTTCACCGAGGCCATGCGCACCCCCATCCCTTACATCTCCAATGTCTACACGTCCCAAGCCTCTGGAGAACCCTGCATCACCGTGTCCACGCCCTTCCGCGATGCCGAAGGTCGCATCCTCGGGGTCATCGCCGCGGACGTTCGGGTACAGTAACCTTCTTGCCTCCCTCACCGCTGCTTGCGCATGGCGAAGCGCTGCCAGTTCCAGAACTGGTAGACGTAGGCCACGCAGAGGGCCTGGACGGCCATGGACAGAAACATGGCCAGCCAGATTCCGGTGGCCTGGGCAAAGATCAGATGGCCCAGGACGAAGGCCAGGGGGATGCGCACCAGCCAGGCCGAGCCGCCCATGATCAGGGACTGGTAGATGGTCGCCCCGGCCCCGGTGAGCGCCCCTCCCAGGATCATGGAGATCAGCAGAAAGGGCATGGCCGCGAGGTTGTAGCGCAGGTAGTTCACCGCCTCGTCCCGGACCTCCGGGTCCGGGGCGACGAAGGCGGCGATGGGTTCCAGGAATTGCCAGAGGACCACGGTCAGCAGGCAGATCACCAGCAGGCCCTGGCCCAGGATGCGGTAGCCCATCCGCTTGGCTTCCTCGGGTTTTCTGGCCCCCAGGTAGTGTCCCACAAGGATTCCAGCCGTGAAATTGAAGGCGAAACCAGGCAGGAACATCAGCGATTCCACCCGCATTCCGGCGCTCATCCCGGCCAAGGCCACCACGCTGCCCGCGGGCAGGCTGGCGGTGATGGAAAACAAGGTGATGTAGGCGGAGTGCCAGACCAACTGCATCACCCCGGCGGGCCAGGCCACCCGGAACAAGTAGGGAAAGGCGCACCGAATCCATTTCCAGGGGGCGAAGCTTCTGCGCACCAGAAGCCTTCTGCGGCGCAGAACCCAGACATTGAACAGCCCGCCGGCCAGAACCGAGCCGAAGGTGCTCCAGGCCAGCCCCTTGTACCCCAGATCCGGAAAGCCGAACATGCCCAGCCCCAGGGCGAAATCTCCGAAGGTGTTCAGCCCGGCCACCAACATCATGCAGTACAGCGGATAAAGGACCAGTTGCTGAGCCCGCAGGATGGCGTTGCCGATGATGAACAGATAGTAGGCGGGCAGAATCAGCAGGTAAACGCTGAGCAGATAGGTCATGATCGGGAGCATGCTTTCCGGGGTCTGAAGAATCCGGATCAGGGACCCCTGAAAGGCGTAGCCGAAGACCAGGAAGGCCGCGCCGAAGACCGCGGCGGTTTGCAGGCTGAGGCCCACGTAGCGCTGGACCCGGTGGATCAGCCCCGCGCCGTAGGACTGGCTGATGGCGGCAACGGTCCCGTTGCTCACGGCAATGGCCACCACCAGAAAGATGAAAAAGGATTGGCTGACCATGCCCATGCTGGCCTGCACGTCCCGGCTGATCCGCCCGGCCACCCAGACGTCGACAAAGCCGATCAGGAAGTGAAACAGCATCATCACCACCTGAGGCCAGGCCAGCCGCCAGATGGCCTTGGTGGGCGAGGCGGCGGGATCAAAGTTGATCTTTTTCGGAGGAGGAGGCGGGACCGTTCCGCCCTTGGGATGGTTCAGCAAGGAAGCGGTTCCTTCTTCCGGTAGGCCAGCCCCTGAAACGAGGCCACCAGGTTGGCGGACTCATCGCGAACTTCCACCAGATAACTGGCCATCCTTCCGCCCTGGGTCAGCTCCCTGGCCTCGGCGGTCAGGACGCCCGAGGAAACGGGCCGGTGATAATGAATGCTCACCTGCACCCCCAGGGCCACGTTGCCGTGGGAGTTGCAGGCCGCGGCAAAGGCCAGATCCGCCAGGGTAAACAGGGTTCCGCCATGGGCCATGCCCAGACTGTTGGTATGCTCCTCGGCCAGGGTCATCCGGGCCGTGGCCGTCCCCGGCCCGATGTCCACGATCTCGATCCCCAAAAACCGGGCCAGCCGATCATTGGCATTGAGATACCCTTTGACCTTCTCCACAATCCCCCCAGGGCAAATTTGTTCTTGATCCTCAGGAACTCTTCGCATCGAAATCGTGATCGAAATCGTGATCGAAATCGCTATCGAAATCGGAAGGTTGCCAGAAATCGATTTCGATCACGATTTCGATGCGTGCCAGCCCGTCCCTCTTCTTCCTTCCGCTCTTCCCCTACACCATCTTCAGCACCATGAACCCACCGACCAGCAAAACCGTGAACAGCACGGCCAAAAGATTAAAATACTTGTCGATGAACGTGGTGATCTGTGCGCCAAAGCGCCAGATCAGCCAGGCCACAAGAAAGAACCGGGCTGAGCGGCCCACCAGGGAGGCCAGAATGAACGGAACCAGGGAGATGTCGAAAGCTCCGCCGGCGATGGTGAACACCTTGTAGGGCAAAGG
The DNA here is from genome assembly GCF_000519265.1 of Desulfonatronum lacustre DSM 10312. Taxonomy (NCBI): domain Bacteria; kingdom Pseudomonadati; phylum Thermodesulfobacteriota; class Desulfovibrionia; order Desulfovibrionales; family Desulfonatronaceae; genus Desulfonatronum; species Desulfonatronum lacustre. The sequence goes on along the minus strand of NZ_KI912608.1, from coordinate 157,833 downwards.
CGTGAACCCGGCGGTGAAAATGATCCAGAAATTCCAGGTCTCGAACAGCCCCTGAACCATGGCGAACTTCTCCACTGTGAACCCCGGAACAGTATTGAAGAAGAACTGAGCCAGAGCGGTGAATTCTCCGCTGAGGGTCCACCAGGAATAGTGGCCGATGGCATATCCCAGCATCGCCCCGCTGACCGAAGCGACGGAACAGACCGCGGCGAACCGGAACGCCTTGGCCCGGGCTCCGAGAATCAGGGCGATCAGCAACGGGTCCGGCGGAATTGGAAAGAACGAGGATTCGAAAAACGCCAACACGAAAAGAGCCGCTGCCCCATACGGAGTCGCGGCCCAACTCAACACCCAGTCATACAATCGACGCACAATATTCACGACGGCCCTTCCCCTCTTGCCCATGCCCGACCGGCATGGCGCGTATATTTGGTTGCATGTGGAACCCAAGTACTACAAAGCCAAAAACGCTTGCCCGTCAAGCGAAATACGACATGTAAAAGCCATCAGTCGGATTGACGAGCAGCCATTGATGCAATAGCATCATGATACGTTGGCACCACCAAAGCAGGAGTTTTTTATGCGGACAACTTTGGATATTGAAGAAGATGTTTTAAGCGTGGCCAAAGAGCTTGCACGGGTCCAAAAGGTTTCCGTCGGTCGAGTTCTCTCAGGACTGGCCCGACAAGCCCTCTCGAATTCACTGGATCATAACCGACCAGAAGCCCCTTCTTCCTCTTCCCTTTATGGTTTTCGCCCCTTCCCTCCACGAGGTCATGTCGTGGGGAATGATCAAGTCAATGCCTTGCGGGATCAAGAGGGTGTCTGATGCGGGCTCTCCTGGACGTCAACGTACTGATCGCCGTATTGGATGCCGGCCATATCCACCACATCCCGGTTTCTGAGTGGCTCAAAAAGGAAATCCATTCCGGATGGGCATCCTGTCCCATCACTCAGAACGGCTGTATACGCATCATGTCCCAGCCCGCATACCCTGGGAATTTGCCTGCACAAGCAGTAGCTCAACGGCTTGCCGAGGCCGCACGACATCCATCACACAGGTTTTGGACCGCGGATATCAGTCTGTTGGATGAGAATATCCTTGAATGGCCCAAAATTCTTGGACATCGACAAGTTACGGACGCCTACCTGCTGGCATTGGCTGTCCACCAGAATGGACGCTTCGTAACACTTGACAGGCGAATATCCTATCGATTCGTCACAGGCGCGACCTCCGCACACCTGCACTGCATCACGACCGAGTGAATCACCGCGACAGCAAGTTTTACAACAACGGACTGAACACCTTGGCGATGGATTCCAGGAGGCGGCGGGGGAGGGGACGGCGGTTCCAGGCTTGGGGGTCGACTTTTTCGGATCGGGACCGGTATTGGCTTTGCAGTTGACGGACCGTGTACAGAAATTCCTGATCAAAAAGAAAAAGGACCACTTCCAGGTTCAGGTAAAACGAGCGGATGTCGAAATTGGCCGAACCGATCATGGCCATGGCGTCGTCCACGCGCAGCAGTTTGGCATGCAGCATCCCGTCGTCGAACAAAAAAATGTTCGCGCCGTGCTCCAACAAGACGCCGCAATAATGGTAACTGGCCAGGTCCACCATGGGATGGTCGCTGCGTCGGGGCAGGATCAGGTCCACCACCACTCCGCGCCCCACGGCCAGACGGAGCGCGGTAAGCATGCCCTCGTTGGGGATGAAGTACGGGGACGTGATGACCACTTTGCGCTGGGCCGAATGGATAGCCTGGATCAGCAAATCCTGGAATCCCTCGGTGGGCAGATCCGGGCCGGTGGGCACGATTTGCAGCGCCACTTCCCCTTCTTCCAGGACCGGCGGATAAAGTGACGCGCAGTCCAGGGCGTCGCCGGTCTCCTGGTACCAATCCTCCACGAACACGGACTGCAATTGGCGCGTGCTGGGACCGACGATCCGGACCATCACGTCGTGCCAGGCTCCGGCCTTGCGATGGCCGAAAACCGGCTCCACGATATTCTGGGACCCGGTATACGCGACGCTGCCGTCGATCACCGCCAGCTTGCGATGGTTGCGGATGTCCAGCCGGGCCAGGCGCATCCGGAGCGGATTCGCGGTCAAGCCCTCCACCACCTGGACCCCGTTTTCCTGGAGCTTCGTTCCCAAGCCGCTGAACATCCCCCTGGACCCGACCATATCCGCCAACAAACGACAGCGGACACCGCGCTTGGCCGCTCGGATCAGCGCATCTCCGACCTTTCGGCCCATGGCATCGTCGCGAAAAATGTAAAACAGCAGGTGAACATGCTCCCGGGCCTGATCGATATCCGCGACCAAACGCCGGACCACATCGTCGATGTCCGCCAGCAGGTCTACCCGGTTTTCTCCCAGAAGCGGCAGCCCGCCGTGACGCTCGGCCAGTTGGACCAAAATCTCATGATCCCGCCGGACCCGAACGTCGTCAACTTCAGGAAGGACGGCATGATGGCGGTGGATGGCATCAAAAGATTTGTGCCGCTTCATGCGCTCGCGGACCCGCAAAAAGCCCAGGCTCTGCTCGCCCAACAACACGTAGGCGATCAATCCAAGCCAGGGCATCACGAAGATCACCGCCAGCCAGGCCAGGCACGTCGCGGGGTTGCGCTGACGCATGGCCACAACCGGAATCATGGTCAAACGCACGACCCAGCCGCTGATATCCAATGTGAGGGACAACCAAAACAACATCGCAAACCACCTCAGACCGTTTCATGGCCAGCACTCGGCATGTATCTCAACTCCGCATCAATGTCAGCAAATCTCCAAAATTCGGATCCCGACTAAAAAAATTGCTTGCGCGAAGCCATCAGGCAAGATATTCACGCGCAAAAATACAAAACGCCGTATCGACGGACAATAAAGGGTAAAGTTTTTTTCATTACCGCCGATAACGGATAACGTGAACCGGTGTGTCCGGGGCAGCAACTTTAGGTCGCCAATCGCAAGTGAGGAGAAGGGCTATGAAAAACATTCGTCTTGGTGTGAAGCTCATCGGTGGGTTTGCCGTCGTAGCGTTGATCGTCTTCATCGTGGGGGCGTTCGGGTGGTGGGAAGCCCGCAACCTGACCGGGCACATCGAAGAGGTCGGAGCTGTTCGCCTGCCGAGCATTCAGGCCCTGCAGAACATTGAAAAGGAATACGAATCCCTGCGCGTGGCCCAGCGCACCCTGCTCATCCCGGGCCTGAGCCAGGAGGATACGCAACGCCAATTCGACAACCTGACCCGCCAACGCGCGGCCATCGCCAAACTGCGCGAGGAATTCGAGGCGATGCCGGCCACGGCCGACGGAGCCGCCCTGTGGCGGCAGACGATTACGGCCCTGGACGCCTGGCGGGCTGTAAACGACCAGTTCATTGAGATGGGCCGCGAACTGCAACGTACCGGCATCAACGATCCCGCAGTCCTGCGTGCGAACCTGCAGCAGTTTCGCGGAGACCATCACGCATTGGTCGGTCAGGTTTATGCCTTGATCACCCGCGACCAGACTTTTGAGGGCGGCGAGGATCCCACAGGCTGCAACTTCGGACGCTGGCTCTCCACCTTCCGCACTGAGAACCCGCGCTTGCAGGAAATCCTTCGCCGGATGCCTGCCTCGCACAACCCGTTTCACACTTCCATCGCCAACATCAAGCGACTGGTGAACACCGGCGACACCGCAGCGGCAAACCAAATTTTGGCACGTGAAACCATCCCGATGGCCAACGAAACCTTTGCCCGGTTCGAAGAACTGCTGGCCGTGGCCCAGGAAGCTGAGGCCATGTTCAACAATATGACCCAAACCGCCATGGTTGAAGTCCGCGAGCGCCAGGTCGAAGCAATCAGATTGCTCGACCAAAATCTTGAGTTGAACCAGCGTTATACGGATACAGCCGTTGCCGAAGCCGAAGCCGACGCCGCGATGGCCCAGACCGTGGCCATCGCCGGGGTCGTCATCGGCGTGATCCTGGCCATGGCTCTGGGTATCATCCTGACCAGGGCCGTCACCGGCCCGGTCAGCCAGGGCGTGCGCTTCTCCGAGGACCTGTCCGAGGGCGACCTGGATGCCCGCCTGGACGTGGACCAGAAGGACGAAATCGGCGTGCTGGGCAAGGCCATGCAGGATATGCAGACCAAGCTCCGGGAAATCGTGGGCGGGGTCAAGTCGGCCTCGGAGAACGTGGCTTCGGGCAGCGAGCAACTTTCCGCTTCAGCGGAACAAATGTCCCAGGGCGCCACGGAACAAGCGGCCTCGGTGGAAGAAGTCTCTTCCAGCATGGAAGAGATGACCGCGAACATCAAGCAGAACGCGGACAACGCGGCGCAGACCGAGAAGATCGCCTTGCAGGCGGCCAAGGACGCCCAGGAAGGCGGGCAGGCCGTGTCTCAGACCGTGACGGCCATGAAGCAAATCGCGGAGAAAATTTCCATCATTGAGGAAATCGCCCGACAGACCAATTTGCTGGCCCTGAACGCGGCCATCGAAGCGGCCCGGGCCGGAGACGCGGGCAAGGGCTTCGCGGTAGTGGCCGCCGAAGTGCGCAAGCTGGCCGAACGCAGCGGCTCCGCTGCCACGGAGATCAGCGAACTGTCCAGGTCCAGCGTGCAGGTGGCTGAGCAGGCCGGGGAAATGCTGGTCAAGATCGTCCCGGACATCCAGCGCACCGCGGAACTAATCCAAGAGATCAACGCGGCCAGCCGGGAACAGAGCATCGGCGTGGAACAGATCAACAAGGCCATTCAACAACTGGACCAGGTCATCCAACAGAACGCATCGGCGGCCGAGGAGATGGCCTCCACCGCCGAGGAACTCTCCAGCCAGGCCGAGGAACTCCAAGCCACCATGGCCTTCTTTAAAATGAACAGCGAGTCCGGCTCCATGCGACGCGTCCCCCACCCCCGTAAGCCCGCGGGCAATCTGCTCGGCGGCGGAGCCAGAGCCGCCGCGCCCATTCCGGCGGGCAAGCAGGCGCCCAAAGGCCAGGGTTTCGCCCTGGACATGGGCAAGGATGACGACGAGTTTGAAAAGTTTTAGATCGTGGTTCGGGGTTCACGGTTCAACGGTTCATGGTTGCCTCATGCAAGCCGCTGAACCGGTGAATTGCTGAACCCCGTTCCCATCTCTTCGGAGGAACCCAGCATGACCGAAAAACAGAGCGCCACGCTGAACCAATATCTGACCTTCACCCTGGACAAGGAACTCTACGCCATGGACATTGCCAAGGTCCGGGAGGTGTTGGAGTATACGGACATCACCCGGGTGCCGCGCACGCCGGTTTTTTTGCGGGGGGTGATTAATGTTCGGGGACGGGCCGTGCCCGTGGTGGACATGCGGCTGAAGTTCGGGATGACCAAGACCGAACAGACCGTGAATACCTGCATCATCATCGTGGAAGTGGACGTGGATGGTGAATCGACCATCCTGGGAGCCCTGGCCGACTCGGTCCAGGAGGTGTTCAACCTGGAGCCGGATCAGATCGAACCGGCCCCGCGCCTGGGCACGCGGATCAAGACCGAATTCATCGAGGGCATGGGCAAGAACGGAGAACAATTCATCATCATTTTGAACATCGACAAAATTTTCTCCGCCGATGAACTGGCCATCGTCAAGGACATGGAAGAAGCTGCCTGACGAGCATCCGCTATAAAAGCATAAAAACAGGCGGAATTCCCAAACGACATCTGGGAATCCCGGCTGTTTTGTTTTGGTGAACGGGCCCTTCAGCATGCAGGGCGGGCACAGTAGGGGCAGGGCGCGCCGTGCCCCTACACCTATCGGCGGATAATCCGAGAATCCACGGCGCGAACCGAAGCCGTGCCGGTCAGGACCATGCACTGGGTCAGTTCCTGGCGGATTTTTTCCAGGTATTGCGCCGCCCCTTCCTTGCCGCCGCCGAGCACGGCCACGGAAAAGGGCCGCCCGATCATCACCGCATCCGCCCCCAGGGCCAGCATCCGCAGGACATCCGCGCCGGAGCGTACTCCGCCGTCGGCCAGTACGGCGATCTGGCCGCGAACGGCGTCGGCCACTTCGCGCAGCACCCTGGCCGTGCCCGGCGTTCCGTCCAGGACCCGTCCGCCATGGTTGGAGACCACGATTCCGGCGGCCCCGGCATCCACGCACAGCTTGGCCTCGTCCGGCGTCATCACCCCCTTGACCACGAACCTGGCCTTGGTCCGCCGGATCACCGCCGCCAGTTCGGACACCGGCTTGGGGGCCACGGGTCGGCCCATCTTGCGCAGCGTGACCAACCCGGCGGCGTCCACGTCCACCCCCACCACCTCGGCCCCGGCGTCCAGGGCCTTGTCCAGCTTGGTGAACAATTCCTGGTCCTCCCAGGGCTTGATGAACGGGATGCCTTTCCCGTCCAGGGCCTTGACCGCGGCAAAACCGCTTTCATGGATGAAGTCCGGCACGCCGTCGCCTGTGCAACCCACGGTCCCGGCCTCCACGCAGGCCGTCAGCTTGGCCAGGATATACGCATCCTCCGGCACCCCGCCGCCCATATTGAAGGAGACCCCGCCGATGGGCGCGGCCAGGACGGGCAGAGACAAATCAAAGCCCAGCAGCGAAACGGACAAATCCGGCGTGACCACGTCGTGCAGACAACGCATGTTGAAATGAATTTCCGCCAGGGCCCGGATATTGTCCTGAAAGGACGATCCCGTACCCAGGCCGCCCATGCCCGGCACCTCGCCCGCGCACACCCGGCCGTCGCACACCGGACAGACCCGGCAGTATCCCTTCATCAGCGCACGCGCTTTCGCGTGTATTTCCTTCATGACGTCCTCCTTGCAATTATGAGTTTGATTTGGTTTTACGAATCCGTTTCGTAACTACTCAGCACAAAATAATTCTGTTGCCGGGGTCGGAATCGGAATCGGGATCGGGATCGAAAAAGCTGGGATGCGTTCTCAACTCTTCCTGTTTCGATACCGATACCGATTCCGACCCCGATTGCCGGAGCAAAAACGGACACAAAATGTGCTGAGTAGATACTCCGTTTCATGACATAGCAACAATCGTCTCTTCAGGGCAACACCCTTGGAACCAGCCGGTTTTCCTGTTAGTGTGATCAATACGGCATCCGCCCTCAATCTGATCCTCACCACTGATCCCGGACGGGATGGATCTCGCGGATGCCTCTCTCGACTTGTTTCTCATCAGGAGGCTTCATGACGTGGTTTCCCACGGACCGGATCGACTGTCCGCACTTCCTGCGCGACCTGCTGACGTCCTCGCCCCAGGCCCTATTCGTCTGCGAACCCGACGGCGTCATCCTCGTCGCCAATCCCGGGACGGAGACCATGTTCGGCCACGGGGCGCAAAGCATGACCGGCAAGCGGCTGAGCATGCTCTTCACTCCCGAGGATCAGGACATTCTGTATCCGAACCTGTTGCACCTGGTCGAGGAAAAAGGGGCCGTGGACGAACAGGCCATGCTGCTTCGCCGCAGCGGAACCCGATTCATGGCCATGCTCCATTTGCGTGGATACGAGCATCCACGGGGCCGTCTGCTTCTGGCCCATATCCTGGACATTGACCACGAAAAGCAAATGGAAAAGCTCCTTCAGGAGATCGGCTACCAAGATCTGCTCCGGGTGGCCAACGGAGTGGGCCATGAAATCCGCAACCCCTTGCTGATCATCGGCGGCTATCTGCGCAAGATGTATACCTCCTGCAAGACCACGGACGAAGACGACACCTCCTACCACTGCATCCTGGACAACCTGAAGAAGATCGAAAACATCGTTCGCAAGATCGATTTCTTCACCAACCCGCCCAAACCGGCCTTCTTTTCCGCGCCGGCGGAACTGGTGGTGGAGATGGGCGTCTCGATCTTTTCCGAAAAATTGGAGGCCTCCGGGGTGCGCTGCCTGATCGAAGTGGAACCCGCTAACCTGCTCATGGACCAGAACCTGATCTCCAGAACCCTGTCCATCCTCATGGAAAACGCCGCGGACGCGCTCCATGACGGAGGAGAAATCCGGGTTACGGGAGCAACCCGTGAACCGTGGTACGTGTTCAGCGTTCAGGACACCGGCCCCGGCATTCCGGAAGCGGATATCGCCTCGATCTTCCAACCTTTTTTCAGCACCAAAACCCACAGCGCCGGCATCGACTTGGCCATTCTCAAGCGCATCGTGGACAGCCATCAAGGCAAGGTTGAAGTTTTCTCGAACGTTGATAAAGGTACGCGCTTCGACCTGTTCCTCCCCCTTGAACGCCGACGCCTGATCCGCCGCGAGAACCTCGCGGAGCGTGCATCACCCAGCGAACTGGATTGATTGCCGTCGACGAAATTGTCCGGCGGGGTCAAACATCCACGTCAAAAGGCCGCCCAGAGGCGGCCTTTTTTATGTTTGGAGCACCGTTTTTTCGGGCTACGTTTTCTCTTTCGAAACGACCAGGGGCCAGATTTCGTCCACGTGCTCCACGTACCGGACCTTGATCTTGCGCAGCAGGTCGGCGGGGACTTCCTGCAGGTCTTTCTTGTTCTGAGCCGGAATCAGCACGACTTTCAGACCGTGGGCCACGGCGGCGAGGATCTTTTCCTTGATCCCGCCCACGGGCATCACCCGCCCGCGCAGGGTGATCTCTCCGGTCATGGCCAGATCGTTCCTGGCCGGTGTGTTGGTCAGGGCCGAGAACAGGGCCGTGACCAGGGTGACGCCGGCGGACGGGCCGTCCTTGGGCGTAGCCCCGGCCGGGACATGGATATGGATGTCGTTCTTTTCAGCGAAATCCGGCTCCAATCCCAGGGTTCCGGCCCGGTTGCGGGCAATGCTCAGGGCGGCCTGGGCGCTTTCCTTCATCACGTCGCCCAGCTGTCCGGTCAGAATCAGTTTGCCCTTTCCGGGCATGGTGGAAACCTCCACGTGCAGCACCTCGCCGCCCACCGGGGTCCAGGCTAAGCCCAGGGCCACGCCGGGATAGAGTTCCTTGTCCTTTTCATTCTCCAGAAACCGGGCGACTCCCAAGAGCTTGTTCAGCATCCTGGCCGTGACCGTGAACGATCCGGATTCGCCCTCGGCCACCTTGCGGGCCAGCTTGCGGCAGACCGAGCCCAGCTCCCGCTCCAGGTTCCGCAATCCGGCCTCCCGGGTGTATTCGCGGATCATCTTGCTGAGGATCTGGTCGGAGATGACCACGTCTTCGGGTTTGAGGCCGTTTTCCTTGATCTGCCTGGGAAGCAGGTAGCGCCTGGCGATCTTGATCTTCTCGGCCTCGGTGTATCCGGGGATGCGGATCACCTCCATCCGGTCCAGCAGGGCCGAGGGGATGGTGTCCAGGACGTTGGCCGTGCAGATGAACATGACCTTGGACAAATCGAACGGTACGTTCAGGTAGTGGTCGCTGAAGGTGGAGTTCTGCTCCGGGTCCAGGACTTCCAGCAAGGCCGATGACGGGTCGCCGCGAAAGTCCGTGCCCACTTTGTCCACCTCGTCCAGCATGATCACCGGATTGCGGGTCCCGGCCTGCTTGATGCTCTGGATGATCCGTCCGGGCATGGAGCCGATGTAGGTCCGGCGGTGGCCGCGGATTTCGGCCTCGTCCCGAATGCCGCCCAGGGACATCCGCACGAACTTACGGCCCAGGGAACTGGCGATGGATCGCCCCAGGGAGGTCTTGCCCACGCCGGGAGGGCCGACAAAGCACAAAATCGGCCCCTTCATGTCCGGGTTGAGCTTGCGTACGCTCAGGTATTCCAAAATGCGGTCCTTGACCTTGTCCAGGCCGTAGTGGTCGTCGTCCAGGACGGTCTTGGCCTTTTGAATGATCAACTGGTCCTTGGACAGCTTTTTCCAGGGCAATTCCACGAGCCAGTCCAGATACGTCCGGATCACCGTGGCTTCCGAGGACTCCGGATGCATGGACTCCAGCCGCTTGAGCTGCTTGTCCGCCTCCTTGCGCACCTCCTTGGGCAATCCGGCCTTTTTCAGGGCCGTGCGCAGTTCCTCAATATCCTCTTCCCCTTCCGCGGAGTCGCCCAACTCCTTGCGAATGGCCTTGAGCTGCTCGCGCAGGAAAAATTCCCGCTGGGCTTTGTCCATGCCCTCCTTGGCCATGCTCTGGATCTTGGCCTGCATCTCCGCGACCTCGGCCTCCTTGATCAACTGCTTGTTGACCAGGGCCAGGCGTTGAACCGGGTCCTCGCAGGCCAGGATTTCCTGGGCGTCTTCGATCTTCATTCGCAGATTGGAGGCAATCAGGTCCGCCAGTCGGCCCGGTTCCTCCACGCTGTTCAACACGGCCAACACGTCCGGAGAGGCGATGCCGCGCAGGGAGAGAATCTTCTCGCTCTGCTCCCTGGCCGTGCGGACCATGGCCTCCAGTTGCGGCGATGGCTCGCGGACCTCACCCTCCTCAATGGGCTCGATCTCCACCATGTGGAACGGATCGTTCTGCACGTAACCGGTGATCCGGGCCCGGGTCACGCCCTGAACCAGCACCTTCAAGCGACCGTCGGGCATCTTGAGCATGCGCATGATCGTGGCCAGGGTGCCCACGGAGTGAACTTCCTCCGGCCCGGGGTCGTCGGTCTTCTCCTCTTTCTGGGTGGAAATCAAAATATGCCGGTTGCTGTTCAGGGCCGCGTCCACTGCGTTGATGGATCGCTCCCGGCCCACAAACAGCGGCAGGATCATGTAATTAAAAACGACCACGTCCCGCACCGGCAATAGCGGAACGTGCTTGGGCATCTCCTGCCCCACACTGCCTCCGTCTCGATCCTCGGATTCGGAAACGGGCTCCACTTCGGACCCGTGCTTCACATGCGCTTCCTGCTCTTCGGAATCGCCGACGACGTCCAATTGGTGTTTTTCGTTTTTCGTACTCATATTCGCAACATACTCCTTATGAAAATCGTATCGTTACATCAATCCAGCGTAGCGTCACGGCCATAGCCACGGCCATCACCACGTCAATCTTCAAGTCAATCTTCGGACCGCCGTGCTCGTTACACCGTCGGGGCGATATGAAAGCCCTCCGGGGTTAGCTCTTCCTCCGTGACGGCCGAGACCGCGACGTCGTCCACCCGGCTGAAGGAAGGTCCTTGCCAGAGCAGTTTCTCCAGCTCCCGCAACGCCGCTTCATCGCCCCGGGCCAGAACCTCCACCCGTCCGTCCCGGAGATTGCGCACCCAGCCGCTGAGTTCCAAACGCTGGGCTTGGCTCCGGGTCCAGCCTCGAAAATACACCCCCTGGACCCGTCCACGTACATGGGCATGCAAGATGTTCACCGGTTCGTCCTCGCCGAGCGGCTCACAGCAGCCCCTGGGCTTGAAAGCTGAAATAGTCGTGGTCCGTGACCACTATATGGTCTAAAACGCGAATGTCCATCTCCTGAGCCGCGCGTTGCATCTTTTTGGTCAACTCCTGGTCCTGGACCGAAGGCTTCGGATCTCCGCCGGGATGATTGTGAACCAGGATCAGCCCACTGGCCTGGTGCTGCAGAACCAAGCGCAGGATTTCCCGGGGATAGACCGGAGTCTGATCCACGGTACCCTGGCTGACCCGTTGCCAGTGAACCAGCCGGTTCTTGTTGTCCACCAGGGCCACCCAGAACTGCTCGGTCCGCTCCCGGCCAAGCCGGGCGATGGCGAAGTCCGCCACGATGCGGGGATGGCTGAACACTTCCCGGTCCTGGATCAAGCCTTCCTGGACCCGACTCCAAAACTCGCGCCAGACGCTCAGCAACACGTTCACGCTGGGGCTCATCCCCTGAACGTCCGCCAAGTCCTCTGGAGCGGCATGAAACAGTCCGCGCAGCGATCCGCACCGGGCCAGCAACGCCTTGGCCAGCTCCTTGGTGTCCCTCCGGGGCAAGGCGTAACCAAGCAGCAACTCCAGGACTTCATAGTCCGCCAAGCCCTGGGAACTCCTGGCAAGGCGATCTTTCAGTCGTTTTCGGTGTCCAATGTAGTGTTTATCCATGGCATATAGGCATGAATGGAGGGTGTGGCAACAAAAAAGGCCTCGTTGAACCGGAAAACGCCCTATAAATGCAAAAAAAGCAACAACAAACCGTCTCGTATCAGCAAAGCCCGAGAAAGCAAACTGGACTCGGGGCGGGCTTCACGGTTGATTGATGAAATTCCCAACGGGATAGAATCTGACCGTCACCGTGCTCGTGCTTGTGAAGGAGGCGGTTATGAGGCGGAGCAAAAGGATCGAGGGTCCGACTCAAGGGTGTGAGCCGGGGCGCTGGGAGAGGCTGGAGACGAGGTATTCTAGGATTTGGTCGGCTTGTTTGCGGCCGGATTTCAGATCGGATTCGGCTTGAAAGACCAGGTCGATGACCCGGGCGATGCCTTGCTCGCCCAACTGTGCGGCCAAACGTTTCTTTTCGCCCTTGATGTAGGGGGGCAGGTTGACGGCGCTGTCCTCGCCGGCGTTGAGCAGCCAGAGAATGCGCATCTCCCGTTGCAGCAGCCCCAGCACGGGCATCAGCATTCCAGAGTTGCTGATTTCCCGGTCCAGCAGCACGGTTTGCCAAACGTCCAGGTTGGCCGAGGATTGAAGCATCCCCCGGAGAAAGGCGAAGTTGTCCAGGGAGGTCGGTTCGCCGAACAGCCCCAGGTCCGAGGCTTCCACACGCCGCCGCTCGCCCAGGGCCAGCTCCAGTTTTTGCAGCTCGTTGCCGAACCGGGCCCCGTCCAGCGGCAACAACCCGGCCAGGGTCTCTTCCACGGACGGCGCGAACCCGACCCCGCGCCGCTTGGCCCAGGCCTTCAATTCGTTGCGCAGGGTCTGGGGCGTCATGCCCGGCGACTCCCAGACCCATTGCCTTTTCCGGGCCGCCTTGAAATAGGGCTGCTTGGCCAGAACTGCCGGCACAGCCGACTCCCTGCCCTTCCACTCCCCTTCCAGGCAGAAAAAGACCCACAAGTCCGGCTTGCCCTTACGCAAAAGCGGCTCCAAATCGGACCAGACCTTGACCGTCAGGACGTTGGCCCGCCGCAAAACCAAAACCCGCCCCTGACCCAGCAAGCTGAGCAGACCGGGCATGGACAGGGTGGTCCAGAAGCCCGATTCCAACGGCTCGTCAGCCCAATGCGTCGTCCGGCTCCACTCCCCACACCCGGCGGCCTGAACCCTGGCATGAATCTCCCGCTGGATCATCCAGGGGTCCGGACAGACGCAGAAAAAAAATGGAGGGCGGGACATGGCGTGGGTCACCAAGACGATCAGGAGGCTCTGACGAGCCTACAGAGTCGCGAAAACTGAGCCGTCAATCACTTCTTCGTGACGATGCTCAGCAGCTTGCCGGGGACGAAGACCATTTTGGCCACTTCGCGACCGGCCAGGTGTTTCTGAATGTTCTCGTTGGCCAGGGCTTGGGGTTGGACGTCTTCGGCCGCGGCGTCGGCGGGCACGGTGAGCTTGGAGCGGACCTTGCCGTCCACCTGGACCACGATGATCACTTCGTCCCGGACCAGGGCCTGGGGGTCGTGGGTCGGCCAGGCTTGGCCGGAGAGCAGGTCCGCGTGCCCGAGACGCTGCCAGAGTTCCTCGCACAAATGCGGCGTGACCGGCGAGAGCACGGCCAGGGTGGAAGCCACGGCCGAGGACAGCACGCGCCGCCCCGGCTCTGTTTTCCGCAGCACGTCCTTGGTCTGGTACAGGGTGTTCACCAGTTCCATGACCGCGGCGATGGCCGTGTTGAACTGAAACCGATCCGCGATGTCACCGGCCACCTTGACCACGGTGGCGTGCTCCTTGCGGCGCAGGGTCGCGGCCTCGGGCGCTCCCGCGGCTTGGACGTCCTCGTCGGTAGCCGAGCAGGGCACTGCGGCCAGGAGGTCCCCTTCCAAGTCCATCACCAGCCGCCACAGCCGATGGGTGAACCGCTGGGCGCCCTCGATCCCGGAGTCGCTCCAGTCCAGATCGCGTTCCGCCGGAGCGGCGAAGAGCAGAAACAGACGCACCGCGTCCGCGCCGTACCGCGCGGTCATTTCATCCGGGGAAACCACGTTGCCCTTGCTCTTGCTCATCTTGGCCCCGTCCTTGAGCACCATGCCCTGGGCCAAAAGCGCCTTGAACGGCTCGTCCATCCGGATATAGCCAAGGTCGCGCAGGGCTTTGACCCAGAACCGGGCATAGAGCAGGTGCAGGATGGCGTGCTCCACCCCACCGATGTACTGGTCCACCGGGCACCAGTAGTCCAGATCCTCGGCCCGAAATGCCTGGCCGTGTTCCCAGGGCGCGGTGTAGCGAAGAAAGTACCAGGAACTCTCGACAAAGGTGTCCATGGTGTCCGTTTCCCGCCGGGCCGGACCGCCGCACTGCGGGCAGACCGTGTTCACGAAGTCCGTTGCGTCGGGCAACGGGGAACGTCCGTCCGGGCGGACCTGCAAGTCCAGGGGCAATTCCACGGGCAGATTTTCCTCCCGTTCCGGAACCACGCCGCAGGCGTCGCAGTACATCACCGGAATAGGCGCGCCCCAATAGCGCTGACGGCTGATGTTCCAATCCCGCAGACGGTAGTTCACGGCCCGCTTGCCCATCTTATCGCGTTCCAAATGATCGGCGATGGCGATCTTGGCCTGCTCGTTGTCCAGGCCGGTAAAATCCCCGGAGTTGATCAGCGTCCCGGGCTCGGGCCGGGCCGCGTCCATGGTCGCGCCGTCCAGAGAAGATTCCCCGTGGGGCAGGATCACCGGCAGAACCTCCAGGCCGTACTTGCGAGCGAATTCGAAGTCGCGCTGGTCATGGGCCGGGACGGCCATCACCGCGCCGGTGCCGTAGCCCATGAGCACGAAGTTGGCCACCCAGATGGGCATGCGTTGCCCGGTGAAAGGGTTCAGGCAGTACCTACCGGTAAACACGCCCTCTTTTTCCAGATCCTCGGCCCCCCGGACCACCTTGTCCATGCTCCGAACCCGGTCGCAAAACGCGCGGACCTCGGCTTCTTGCGGCGTCCCGGCAATCAGCTCTTCCACCAGCGGATGCTCCGCGGCCAGGCTCATGAACGTGGCTCCGAACACCGTGTCCTGCCGGGTGGTGAACACCCGGACTGAGGCCGTCCCGTCCGAAGCGGGCTGTTCAAGAGGAAAAACGATCTCCGCGCCGATGGACTTGCCGATCCAGTTGCGCTGCATGCTCACCACGCGCTCCGGCCATCCGCCCTCCAACTCGTCCAGGTCCCGCAGCAATTCCTCGGCATAATCCGTAATCCGCAAGAACCACTGGGTCAGTTCCTTCTGGACCACCTGGGTATCGCAGCGCCAGCACAGGCCGTCCTCCACCTGCTCGTTGGCCAGCACCGTGTTACAGGAGTCGCACCAGTTCTGAGGCGCCTTGTGTCGGTAAGCCAGTCCTTTTTCCAGAAACTTGAGAAAAAAAAGCTGTTCCCAGCGATAGTAATTCGGCAGGCAGGTGGTCACCTCCCGCCGCCAGTCCAGGGAATAGCCCATGCGTTGCAGCTGGACGCGCATGGTGTCGATGTTCTCCATGGTCCACTTGGCCGGATGCACTCCGTGCTTGATGGCCGCGTTCTCCGCGGGCAGACCGAAGGCGTCCCAACCCATGGGGTGCAGAACGTTGAACCCCTGCATCCGCTTCAAACGGGCCACGGCGTCGCCGATGGAATACACACGGGCGTGACCAATATGAATCCGCCCCGAAGGATAGGGAAACATCTCCAGCACGTAGTACTTGGGACGAGAGGCGTCGCGTTCCGAATGAAACGCGCCCTGGTCCTCCCAGATGCGCTGCCATTTGACTTCCACCGTTTGCGGATCATACCGCTCCATCACCTTGTCCATATCCATCTCCCGTCGCCCCCGGGGCAATTTAGTTCTCGAAATAATGCGTAAGAAATCTATGGATCTCAAATCGAAATCGAAAAAAGCCTTTGATCAAAATATACTAGAGTGACTTTTTCATCATCGATTTCGATACCGATTTCGATTTTGATCTGGTCCCGCAGAATGTGAGCAAGAGAGTAATTTGTCCTGCCAGTCGCCCAAAACCTTACCGCCCATCAGACTTGCCCCCGTCCAGATCGTGCTCTGTGGCGAACCGGAGATGCGTGAACCGGGACTCCCAGTGGCGAACCGCTTGATAGACCAACCGGCGATGCTCACCCACGGCCAGATAGACCACAACGTCCGCCTGCAAATCACCGTGGTAGGTGCTCCAGAACGGTTCCCCCCAGCGCAGCAAGGCTCGATCCGTCGACAGGTCCAAGGTCCGTGCCAAGGATTCCACATCCAGACACCAGGGGTTCCAGGCCAGAACCACCAATTGCGACGCCATGCCCCTGGCCCAGTTTTCGACGTTTACAAGGTCCGGAGCGTACCAGGACAGGAGCCAGCGCGTCCGCCCAAGCGGATCGGGGGCGATTTCGACGTCGGCCGGCATGAACGAGACAGAGGATGCATCGCCGGGCAGGACGCGGACATGGCGAGCATGGTCGGGACAGCGGTCAGAACTGCTTACGAATCCCAAACTCACCATGGCTCACCGCCTTGGCCACGGCGTCGAGAATGCCGTTCACGAAAGGAAAGGACTGGTCGTCCGCGAACTCCTTGCTCAACTCCACGGCTTCGTTGATGCTCACCCGCAATGGGATCTCCGGTTCGTACAGCAATTCGTAAACGCCCAGCCGGAGAATGCTCAGTTCGGCCTTGGCGATCCGCTCGATCTTCCAGTGCTTGGAAAAACGCCGAATCAACGCGTCAATCTCGTCCAGCCGACCAAAAACGCCGGTCACCAAGCCTAGGCCGAATTCCTGATCCTCTGGAAGCGGCGTCTGTGATATCGTCTCTTTGGACGATCCGGCCCCGGCCTTTCCGACCTCACCCGGTCCGCTTCCTTCGTCCGACTCGTCGTCGTCCACGGGCAGGGCCCAAAACGCCCGCCGAATCTGCTCCGCATTTTCAAATTTCTGAAAACTCAGGGCAAAGACGCACTGCAAGGCCCGCCTGCGGGCCGCTCGTCGGTGTACTTTCGGGGTTTCCATGGTTTCTCGTTGGTATCTACTCAGCACATTTTGTATCCGCCCTTGCTCCGGCAATCGGAGTCGGGGTCGCTATCGGAATCAGAATCGGAACAGAAAAAATTTTGAACGTTTCCAAGCGTTTTCGATCCCGATCCCGATTCCGATACCGACACCGGCAACGGCACTACTCGGTGCTGAGTAGTTACTCTCGTTGATCCTCTTAGGGAGTTGGCGGGTCTCAATTTACCGTTTTTTACCTCGCCCGCATTTTTTGCTCCGCGAGAGTGGGCAGGAGGCATGTCAAAATGGTGGGACAGGCATCTTGCCTGTCAGTGCAGGCAGGATGCCTGCACCACGAAAATTCAGTAATAGCCATATCCCTTATCAGGCCAGATAAATCAGACCTGTTCCAGGACGCGAATCATTTCCAGGGCCGCGGCCGCGGCGTCCACGCCCTTGTTGCCGGCCTTGCTGCCGGCCCGTTCCACGGCCTGCTCCAGGGTGTCCGTGGTCAGGACGCCGAAGCCCACGGGGACCCCGGTGTCCAGCATCACCTGGGCCAAGCCCTTGGAAACCTCGGCCGAGACATAGTCGAAATGCGGGGTGGCTCCGCGAATCACCGCGCCCAGGCAGACGACGCCGTGAAAGCGTTTCGTCTCCGCCAGCCGCTTGGCTGCCAGGGGCATTTCATAGGCCCCGGGAATCCGGACCAGCGTGATGTCGCTCTTGGCCGCGCCGTGCCGAACCAGGTAGTCAACGGCTCCTCCCACGAGGCGGTCCACGATGAAGTCGTTGAACCGGCTGGCCAGAATCGCGAAACGCAGCCCGGTGGCGTCCAGACGGCCTTCAATGGTTTCAAGATGATGCATGGGCCTTCTCCTTGTCAGCTTTGAAATCCAGCATGTGTCCCATTTTTTCCTTCTTCGTCAGCAGATACTGCAAGTTCTGCTCGCAGGCCTGGACTTCCACCGGAACCCGTCCGGCAACTTCCAAACCGTAGCCCTCCAGGCCGACGATCTTTTTGGGATTGTTGGTCATCAACCGCATCTTGCTCACGCCCAGGTCCACGAGAATCTGCGCGCCGACCCCGTAGTCCCGCAGGTCCGGGGCAAAGCCCAGGTCCACGTTGGCTTCCACGGTGTCCCGACCGCTGTCCTGGAGGCAGTAGGCCTTGATCTTATTGGCCAGACCGATGCCGCGGCCTTCCTGGCGCATGTACAGAATCACTCCGTTGCCTTCCTCGGCGATGATCCGCATGGCCGCCTGAAGCTGGGGGCCGCAATCGCAGCGCAGGGAGCCGAAGACGTCCCCGGTCAGACACTGGCTGTGCACCCGGACCAGGACCGGTTCTTCCGGATTAATTTCGCCCTTGACCAAGGCCAAGTGGACACTGTTGTCCAAGTCGCTTTCATAGGCAAAAACCCGAAAGTCTCCTCCGTTGCAGGTGGGCAGATTGGCCTCGCCTACCCGGCGCACGGACAGGGAGTCGTGCTTCATCCGGTAGCGGATCAGATCGGCGATGGACGCGATCTTCATGTCGTGCTTGGCCGCGAATTCCTCCAGATCGGGCATCCGGGCCATGTTGCCGTCGTCGCGCATGATCTCGCAGATCACCGCCGCGGATTTCATGCCGGCCAGACGGGCCAAGTCCACGCTGCCCTCGGTCTGCCCGGCCCGGACAAGCACCCCGCCCTTCTTGGCCCGTAACGGAAAAACGTGTCCCGGGGAGACGATGTCCTCGGCCTTGGCGTCGTCGGCCACGGCGGTCAGAATCGTGGTGGCCCGGTCATAGGCCGAAATCCCCGTTGACACTCCGGCACGGGCCTCTATGGACACGGTGAAGGCCGTGCCGAACCGCGATTCGTTTCGGGAAGCCATCATAGGCAGATCCAGCTTTTCCACCAACTCCGGCTCCATGGCCAGACAAATCAATCCCCGGCCGTGAATGGCCATGAAATTGATGATCTCCGGGGTCACGCTCTGAGCCGCGATGGTCAGATCGCCCTCGTTCTCCCTGTTCTCGTCGTCCACCAGAATGATCATCCGCCCCTGGCGGATGTCCTCGATGGCCTCTTCGATGCTGCACAGTGCCATATTCAGTTCCTCTTTCCTTCGCCGGTCGTTAAAAGCCGTGTTCGCGCAAAAACGCCTCGCTGATCCCGCCGCCTCCGGTCATGGTCGTCCCCGAGGGACGCGACGACGTTCCGGCCCAAGGGCCCAGCATGCGCTGCACGTATTTACCGATCAGGTCGGTTTCCATATTCACGTCCCGGCCCGGCCGCCATTCGGAAATGGTCGTGTTTTGCCAGGTCTCCGGGATGATGTTCACTTCCAGAAATCCTTCGCCGCACTGATTGACCGTCAGGCTGATCCCGTCCAGGGTTACCGAGCCCTTGATCACCACCAAAGGAGAAAACTCCTCGGGATAAAGCAACCGAAACCAGCGGGACTGGCCCACTTGGCGCGTTTCTCCGACCCGGGCCAGACAGTCCACGTGGCCGCTGACCAGGTGCCCGCCCAGCCGGTCGCCCATTGCCAGGGCCCGTTCCAGGTTGACCCGCATCCCGGTCCGCAGGCCGCCCAAGTTCGTCAGCCGCAAGGTCTCGGCCGAGGCGAACACGGAAAACCGGTCCGGGGCGAACGTCTCCACGGTCAGACAGACGCCGTTGATAGCGATGCTCTCTCCGCGAACGTAGTCTCGGATCGGAGACTCCGGGCCAATCTCCAGGCGGGTTTCCCGATTGCCGCTTCCCTCGCCCTGGCGGCCCGTGACGCCCAGAACCTTGCCCGGTCCTTGAATCAGGCCGGTGAACATCCGCCCTCCTCACATGAAGCGTCTTGACCATGATCCAGTGTCGGTTCCGGACGCAGCACCAGCCGAAAATCTCCGTCAAGCTCTTGAACCCGGCTGGTCCGCCAGGACCACGCATCGGCCATTCGCGGAACCTCGGCCCCGGACAGCACAGGCACGGCCCGGGCGTCGCCCAGGGTCTTGGGTGCCAGAAACAACCACCATTCTCCCACGAGACCGGCGGTGATCAAATGCTGAGCCAAGCCCCCCCCGCCCTCGCACAGCACGTCCATCACGCCCAACTCGGAGCGCAGCCGGATCAGACAGGACTCCAGATCAACACGGTCGCCGGTTCCGGCTCCCCAGACACGTGCCCCAAGGGCGCGCAGCCGTTCAGCCGCCGTGCTTTGCGCCGCGGCCTCGGTGGTCCAGAAAATGGTTTCCCCAGGGCGCTCGCGCAACAGAAAAAAGTTTGTCGTGTTTGGCAGATTGGAGCCCACTACGATGGCCAGGGGTTGGGTCCGCGGGTCCGCCAGTTGGTCCGACGGACGGTCAGGCGGTCGGTTCGGCGGTCGATCAGCTTCGGAGAGCCGACAGGTCAGCCGGGGGTCATCCGCCCGGAACGTGCCCGCCCCGACCATCACGGCTCCGACCCGTTCCCGCAGAGCGTGGACTTTTTCCCGGGACCGGGCGTTGCTGATCCACTGAGAATCTCCGGAACGAGTGGCGATCCGACCGTCCAGGGTGCAGGCCAGCTTGAGATACAGGTAGGGAAGTGGTGAGTCGATCCAGGTCCGGAAGTCCGCGATCAGGTCCCGACAAGCCTGCTCAGCCACGCCGACGACCACCTGGACTCCGTTGTCCCGCAAAGAATCGATGCCGCCCCCGATCACCCTTGGATTGGGGTCCGCCGTACCCACCACGACCCGCCTAATACCGGCTTGAAGAATGGCCTGGGTGCAGGGAGGAGTACGCCCGGTATGATTGCAGGGTTCCAAGGTCACCCACAGGATGCACGCTTGAGGATTGATCCCTTGCCGCGCGGCGTCTTGCAAGACGTCCACCTCGGCATGGGGCAGCCCCGGTCCGCGATGATACCCCTGGGCCACGATCCGGCCGTCTTGGGTCAGCACCGCGCCGACACACGGATTGGGCGCGGTCCGGCCCTTGCCCCGCTCGGCCAGGGCCGCGGCCTGGAGCATGATTTTCTCGGCATCGTCAGGGAGAACAAAGCTGTTCAAAGCGCACTCCTGCCTCACGCAGCATGTTCACGGCCAAATCGTCGGGGTACCCCTGTTCGAAGAAGATCGCCTCAACGCCGCAGTTGATCAACATTTTGGTGCAGATCAGACACGGTTGGGTGGTGCAGTAAATCTGCGCGCCCTCCAGCCGAACCCCGTGGGTGGCGGCCTGGATAATTACGTTCTGCTCGGCGTGCAGGCCCCGGCACAGCTCATGCCGCTGGCCAGAGGGAATCCCCATCTGTTCCCGCAAACAGCCGATATCCAGGCAGTGTTCCAGCCCGGCCGGAGCGCCGTTGTATCCCGTAGCCAGGATCCGCTTGCCCTGCACGGCCAACGCCCCGACCTTGCGCCGCAGACAGGTGGATCGTTCGGCCACCAGTTTGGCGATACCCATGAAGTATTCCGGCCACGGCAGTCGCATCAGACGGTGTTTTCCTTGAATATCTTCAAGATTAAAGACAATATCCGAAAAAAAATGGATCAACTACCGATTTACCCAGCGAACAACGGAAACTGAGACGCGAAGGTCTGCACCTCGACCTCGATCCGCTGCAGTTCAGTGTCGTTGTCGCGCTGATCCAGGGCCTTCACGATCCACTCCACGACGCGGACCATGTGCTCTTCGGTCATGCCCCGCGTGGTCAAGGCCGGGGTGCCCAGGCGAATTCCGGAGGTCACGAACGGAGAGCGGGTCTCGAACGGAACCGTATTCTTGTTCACCGTAATCCCGGCCTTGTCCAGGGCGATCTCGGCATCCTTGCCCGTGATGTCCTTGTTGGTCAGGTCCATGAGCATCAGGTGGTTGTCCGTCCCCCCGGAAACCAGGGCGAATCCGGCGTCGGTCAGAGCCTTGGCCATGGCCTGGGCGTTCTTGATCACCTGTTGCTGGTACGTGGCGAACTCGGGGCGCAGGGCTTCGCCGAAGGCCACGGCCTTGGAGGCGATCACGTGCATCAACGGGCCGCCCTGAATTCCGGGAAAAATTTGGGAGTTCAAAAGCTTGCCGAACTCGTCCGTGGACAGGATCATCCCGCCGCGCGGTCCGCGCAATGTCTTGTGCGTTGTTGTGGTGATGAAGTGAGCACTGCCCACGGGCGAAGGATGCAGGTCCGCGGCGATCAGTCCGGCGATATGCGCCATGTCCACCATCAACTTGGCTCCAACCTCGTCGGCGATTTCCCGGAATTTTGGAAAATCGATCACCCGGGAATAGGCGCTGGCCCCGGCCACGATAACCTTGGGTCGGTGCTCCCGAGCCATGGTCCGGACTTGGTCGTAATCAATGGTCCCGGTTTCCTTGCTGACGCCATAAAAAACCACCTTGTACAACTTGCCGGAAAAATTCACCGGGCTGCCGTGGGTCAGGTGCCCGCCATGGGACAGGTCCATGCCCAGGATCACGTCCCCGGGCTGCAACGCCCCGAAATAAACCGCCATGTTGGCCTGAGAGCCGGAATGGGGTTGGACGTTGGCGTATTCAACCTTGAACAGTTGCTTGGCCCGCTCCTGAGCCAGCGTCTCGGCCATGTCCACGTATTCGCAGCCGCCGTAATAGCGCTTGCCCGGATACCCCTCGGCGTACTTGTGGGTCAGCACGCTGCCCATGGTCATGCGCACGGCCGGCGAGGTGAAATTTTCCGAGGCGATCAGTTCCAGCTTGTGCAGTTGCCGCAGTTCTTCCAGGCGCACAGCTTCGGCGATTTCCGGGTCGTGGCGGCGAAGTTCGTCAAGGTTCATGGCAGTTCTCCGAGGATTGAATTGACGATGGCGTCCTCCAGACTTCACGGAAAGCCGGGAGGATGCGCGAACGAAGGGGGGGCGGGTGGGAATGCGAATCGAATCCGCCCACCCGCCGCTTCAACTAACCGTCCCAGCGCTTGTACAGAATAGTGGCGTTGGTCCCGCCGAAACCGAAGGAATTGCAGAGTACGTATCGAATGTCGGCCTTTCTGGAGCCGTCGGAGACGTAGTCCAGATCGCATTCGGGATCCGGCTCGACCATGTTGATGGTCCCGGGAATCATGCCGTGGCGCAGAGTCAGGACCGAAAAAACGCTCTCCACCCCGCCGGCGGCGCCAAGCAGATGGCCGATCATGGACTTGTTGCCGGTGATGGCGATGGAAGCCGCATGCTTGCCGAAAACCTTCTTGATGGCCCGGGTCTCGGTGATGTCGTTGAGCTTGGTGGAGGTGCCGTGGGCGTTGATGTGGTCCACTTCCTCCGGAGCGATCCCGGCTTCGTCCAGGGCGGCCCGCATGGCCAGGGACATGCCGGAGCCGTCCTCGTCCGGGGCGGTGATATGAAAGGCGTCGCCCGAAGCGCCGTAACCCACCACCTCGGCCAGAATTTTCGCCCCACGGGCCTGGGCGTGTTCCAGGGTTTCCAGGAGCAGCAGGCCGCAGCCCTCGCCCATGACGAATCCGTCGCGATTGTTTTCAAAAGGCCTCGAAGCCAGTTGCGGTTCGTCGTTGCGGGTGGACAGGGCCTTGAGGGCGTTGAACCCGGCCATGGCCAAGGGCGTCAGGCAGGCTTCGGTCCCGCCGCAGATGGCAGCGTCCGCCCGACCCAGCAGCAGTTCGGAAAAGGCCGTGCCGATGGAATGCAGCCCCGAGGCGCAGGCCGAAGTGGTGACCAGATTGTTGCCTTTGGCCCCGGTAAAAATGGACACCTGCCCGGCAGCCATGTTGGCTATCAGGGACGGAATGAAGAACGGAGAAATTTTCCGCGGCCCGCTTTTGAGCATGGTGGTCTGGGAGCGCTCCAGGGCGTCCAGCCCGCCGATGCCGCATCCGATGATCGCTGCGGTGCGGTGGGCCCGGTCCTCGGGGATGGTCCAGTCGGCGTCCTCCAGGAGCATCTTGGCGGCGGCCACGGCGAACTGCGCAAACAGTTCCATCCGGCGGGTCTGTTTGACCGGCATGTATTTCTCCGGCTCAAACCCTTTGACCTCCCCGGCGATCTTGGTTGCGTGATCCGTGGCGTCGAAGCGGGTCAACGGGGCGATACCCGACTCCCCTTTGATCAACCTTTCCCAACTGGTCCGTGCGTCCACGCCCAAGGGCGTGACCGCCGAAAGACCGGTGACGACTACTCTCTTTCTGGACATGCTTCCACCTTGATTTGTCCGGCTGACGGGAAAAAAACGAGCGCCCCGTGATCGTGCCGAAGCGGATCACAAGACGCCCGAAACATCTGCAGGCTGCCTCGGAGAACCGGATCAGGCCACCTTGGACTGAATGTAGGCCAACGCGTCCTTGACCTTGGTCATTTTCTGAGCGTCTTCATCATCGATTTCAACGCCGAACTCCTCTTCCATGGCCATGATCAGTTCCGTCAGGTCCAGAGAGTCCGCGCCCAGGTCGTCGACAAAGGCTGCGTCCGGAGTCACTTGATCGGCGGAAACGCCGAGCTGATCGACGATGATTTTTTTGACCTTTTCTTCCATTGACATAATTGTTCTCCTCTCATCTGAAAAAAGTAAGTGGTTTGTTTGCTTCTTCCGCACCGTACCGCGGAATACAGTCCATGACGAACGTCGTCCTCTACATGTACATGCCGCCCGTCACGCCGATCACCTGTCCGGTGATGTACCCGGCGCTCTCGGACGCCAAAAAAGCAACGGTGTCGGCAATCTCCTCGGCTTGGCCGAAGCGGCGCATGGGAATCCGTTCCATGTAGACGTTTTGTATCTCTTCGGACAGGCCCGAGGTCATGTCCGTATCGATGAACCCGGGAGCAACGGCATTGACCGTGATCCCCCGCGAGGCCAACTCCTGGGCCGCGGACTTGGTCAGCCCGATCAGGCCGGCCTTGGACGCAGCGTAGTTGGCCTGCCCGGCGTTGCCCATCTGGCCGACCACCGAAGAGATGTTGATGATCCGTCCATAGCGCTGGCGAATCATGAGTTTGGCCGCCTCCTGGAGGCAGACGAAGCTTCCGGTCAGGTTGACGCGCAGAACCGCTTCCCAATCCGCCGGTTTCATCCGAATGATCAGGTTGTCCTTGGTCATCCCGGCGTTGTTCACCAGTACTTCCAGGCGAACCTTGTCCTTGACGTGCTCCTGAAAAAAAGCGGAAACCGCCTGAGCATCCCCCACGTCCAACCGAAACGCCTCGGCCTTGCCGCCGTGGGATTCGATGGCCCCCTGGACGGCCTCGGCCAATTCCGGCTTGCTGACATAGGTCAGGTAGACCTGATATCCGTCCTGGGCCAGCCGCAAAGCCGCGGACCGGCCAATCCCCCTGGAGGCCCCGGTGACCAGGGCGGTCTTGATCAATTCGCTCATGTCGTCAGTCCCGTCGTCTTGATATTCGAATCAGTATTGCAACAATGCCGCGGCCCAGTTCAGTCCGCCGCCGAAGGCCGTCAACATAACTTTGCTTCCCGGGGGAATCAATGCCTTTTCCCGGGCTTCGGCCAGGGCGAGGGGAATGGAGGCCGCCGAGGTGTTGCCGTATTTTTCGATGTTCACGAACACCTTGTCCATGGGAACGTCCAGTCGACCGGCCAGGGACTCGATGATCCGGATGTTGGCCTGGTGCGGAACGACCAGGTCGATGTCCGAAGGGGTCAGTCCGTTTTTTTCCAGTATCCGTTGACAGATGGCGGCCATGGAACGCACGGCGTGCTTGAAGATCTCCCGGCCCTGCATCTGAACGAAAAAATCCTCGGAAACGGTCTGGCCGAGCTTCATCGGGGTCGCCGACCCTCCGCCGCGAACCACCAACAGATCACTAAGCGACCCATCGCCGTCCAAGAGCACGTCCAGCACCTCCGCGCTGCCCGGGGAAGGCTTGCCCGTGACCACCGCCGCCCCGGCTCCGTCGCCGAACAGGACGCAGGTTCCGCGATCCTCCCAGTTCAGTCGGGAAGAAACCACTTCGCTGCCGACCACGAGGACCACGGCTTCGGGGTGTAGGGCGACAAAGGCCCGCGCGGTCTCCAAGGCGAACAGAAAACCGGTGCAGGCCGCCGATACGTCCATGGCCATGCCCCGGGGAATGCCCAGCTTTTCACGCAGGATGTACGCCGTGGAGGGAATGTAGGCGTCCGGAGAAAAGGTGGCCACCAGGACGTGGGTCACGTCCCGCGCGGAAATCTTGGCGTCCTCCAGAGCCCGCTTGGCGGCTTCGACGCCCAGCATGGAACAGGATTGTCCGGGCTCGGCGATCCGTCGCTCCTTGATTCCCGTCCGGCTGACGATCCATTCATCGTTGGTGTCCACCAACCCTTGCAGGTCGATGTTGGTCACGACCCGTTCAGGAACAAAGGCCCCAGTTCCGATAATATGTGCCGACATAGTCACGACCGCGCGCTGATGCGCGAAAAAAGTGAGAGGTAAGAAGACACGGAAAAAATGATCACGGGCTGAAACCGTCCGGAAGGATCTACAAAGGCCTTCAATTGACCACGCCGGGAGCTTGCCTGAACTCGTGCTCCGAGCCTTGGCGCACCGTAAAACCTTCGGCCGACGGCTGTCCCGACGGCTGTTCTGGGGTCTGCTCCGAGGTCTTCTCCAAGGACTTCTCAGGCACTCGGCTCAAAAGGCCCTGCCCGTTGCTCGACGACAAGGTTGTACCAGCCCGACTGAGCTGAACGATATCCCGATTCGCGGCCAGTTCTTCCGACAGATGGTCGTTGGAACGATTCCGCACGAAGGTCGCGGCCATGTGGATCGCGCTGCTCAAGGCCTTGGGGTTGGAAGCGCCGTGACAGACGATGCCGATGCCCTTCAGACCCAGCAGGGGAGCCCCGCCATATTCGGCGTAGTCGATGCGCCGGGAAAAACGCCGCAAGGCCCCCTTGGCGAACAGACACCCGCATTTGGACCAAAAACCGGCCATGAGTTCCCGCTTCAGCAACCGGCCAAGAGAAACGGCCAAGCCTTCGCTCAACTTCAAGACCACGTTGCCCACGAACCCGTCGCAGACCACCACGTCCACGTCTCCGGTGAACACGTCCCGGCCCTCGACGTTGCCCTTGAAGTTCAGGGAGGATTTGCGCAGCAGATCAAAGGCCAGCTTGACCTGGGAATTGCCCTTGCCCTCTTCCTCGCCGATGCTCATCAGGCCGACCCGCGGCTTGGGCACCCCCAGCACGGACCTGGCCAGAACATCGGCCATCAAGGCGAACTGCAAGAGGTTGTGCGGCTTGCAGTCCACGTTGGCACCCACGTCGATGAGCACCATGGGCTTTTTTTCCGTGGGCAGGATTCCGGCCAGGGCCGGTCGATCAATGCCGTCGATCCTGCCCAGAATGAACATGCCGCAAGCCAAGGTCGCTCCGGAATTTCCAGCGCTGACCACCCCGTCGGCCCGACCTTCCTTGACCAGCCGGAAAGCGACCTGCACCGAGCTGTTTTTTTTGCGGCGCAGGGCGTCCGAAGGCTTGTCCTGCATCTCGATGACCTGCTCGGCGTGCACCACCTCCACGTCGGCGTCCGTCGCCTTCGCGGCGGCCAGTTCCGCGCGGATATCCGGCTCACGACCCACCAGGATCACCCGGATGTCTTGCGTACGCAGCGCGTCCAGCGCACCGCGGATCACGACCGAGGGACCGAAATCGCCCCCCATGGCGTCCACGGCGATGCAGGGCTTATTTTGCGGCATCCGGCTCTTGGACGGCGATACGTTTCACACCCTTATAGGAGCCGCAAGCGGAACAAATCCGATGGGACAGCGCCAACTCGCCGCACTCGCAGTAAATGGGATTGGGGATGGCGACGACGTCGTGGGACCGACGCATGCCGCGCTTGGAACGAGAAGTTTTCTTCTTGGGAAGTGCCATGGAGGGTATCCTTGAAATGAATTAGGGGGTTATGGTTTATGAACTAAGGGTTTACGAAAGTTTCATGGAGCGAAACGCGGCAAGGCGAGGGTCGCTCCCAGAGGCGGCGCACCGACATTCGTCGAGATTCCTGTTCGCCCCGCATTCGGCGCAGATCCCGCGACACAAAACCGTACACAACGGCTTCTCCGGCAGGGCCAACTGGAACTGCTCCCAAAGGAATCCGGCCACGTCCAGGTAGTGCAGGCCATCCTTGGCCACCACCCACCAAACGTCGTTTGGGGCATCGCTCCGGGAGACGCCGCCGGGATAGGCCTCGAATTCGTGAAACTCGGCCGTCACGGGATAGGTGAATTCCTCGACGCATCGATCACAAGACAGAACCAGCGAACCGCGCAGTGTTCCTTCCACCGTGCAACCGTCAGCGTGCGGGACGACGCGGATCACCGCTGAAAACGGTTCGGCAATCCGATACGGCAGATGAAACTCCGCGATGGGGTCGGCCCAAATGCGCTGTTCATCAAAAGAAAACTCCCGGCCGTCGACCGGGAGATTCGTGGTCTCGACAAGCAGTTCAATCATCTCTCTCTCCCAAAAGGGGCTTCGTATCTCTTCCCTGGTCCGCATGTCAAGAAATCTCTTGCCAAAGAAACCAAGTCCGGCTAATACGTTCGATTCCGTTTTCGCGAATGCGCAGCGTCCGCGGCATGCTCCCCTGCACACAGCAAGGGAGCCACCGAGCGCCCCATTCAAATAAGAGAAGAGCGACAGGAACGGAAGCCGCGGCGCCGCATGTCGCCCTTCCTTCGATTCAACGTCCATCATGCGCTTCAGCTCCGCACCGAGCACATGGAGACGAGCACATGTCAACCTTTTGAGGAGTACGAATATGTCCCAAGTATGCGACATCTGCGGGAAACGTCCCCACACCGGAAACAGTGTCAGCCACGCCAACAACAAAACCAAGCGGCGTTTTATGCCCAACCTGCAGCAGGTCCGGACGCAAATGCCCAGCGGCGAAACCCGTCGCCTGAAGGTCTGCACCCGGTGCATCCGTTCCGATGCAGTGGTCAAGCCCGTTGCGCGGCAAGCAGCCGAAGCGTAATCTAATCGACGAACACTAAGACGTAAAAGGGCGACCCTCAGGGTCGCCCTTTTACGTCGCGTAGCGTTTTTTCAAGGCCACATCCGCGGCCTGATTACAAACCAGCTCCCTCTTGCTCCGCCCTGGCCAATCTCCGAAGCACGCGATCCTTCCCCAGGACTTCCATAATTTCATAAATCCCCGGACTTTTCGTCTTTCCGGTCAGCGCCACCCGCAAGGGCTGAGCCAAAACCTTGAACGCCACGCCCTGGTCTTCTAGATAGTTCTTGAACAGCGCCTCCAACTCCTGTTGCCCGAAGCTCGACGCCCCGGACAACAACTCGCGCAATCGACCGAAATGCTCCTTGGCCTCGGGCGTCAAAAACTTGTTCACAGCGGCCTGATCCATGGGCAAGGCCTCGTCCTCCACCACGAAAAATTCCGCCATTTCCGCCATTTCGACCATGGTCCCGGCCCGGGGCCGCAACAACGGAACAATGGAGCGCAAATACGCTTCGTCCGCTCCATCCAGGCCGCGCCCTGCCAGATGGTCGGTCAGATGGTCGGCCAAAAGAGCCGCCACCCGGTCCTCCGGTTCGCTCTTGATGTAGTGGTTGTTCAGCCAGAGCAGCTTGCTCTGATCAAAGACGCAGGCCGCGGACCCCAGATGATCCAGGCTGAAGTGCTCCAGCAGCTCTTCCAGGCTGAAAATTTCCTGATCCCCGTGGGACCAGCCCAGCCGGACCAGGTAGTTGACCATGGCCTCGGGCAGATAGCCCATGTCCCGGTAGGCCGTCACCGACGTGGCTCCGTGGCGTTTGCTCAGCTTTTTCTTGTCCGGCCCCAGGATCATGGGCACATGGGCGAACAGCGGCAGGTCACGGCCCAGGGCTTCGTACAGCAGGACCTGCTTGGGCGTGTTGCTTAAGTGGTCGTCGCCGCGGATGATGTGGGTCATGCCCATGGTCACGTCGTCCACCACCACGGCCAGGTTGTAGGTCGGCATGCCGTCAACCCGACGCAGGACCATGTCGTCCAACTGGGTGTTGGGCACCGCCACCGGCCCCTTGACCAAGTCCCGAAACCGGGTTTCCCCGTCCGTGGGCGTCTTGAACCGGACCACCCGACCCGGCCCGGCCTCCAATCCCTTATTCCGACACCGACCGTCGTACTTGGGCACCGCCCCGACGGCCCGGGCCGCGACGCGCATGGCCTCCACCTCTTCCGGAGTACAGGAACAGAAATAAGCGTGCCCGGCCTCCAACAACTGGTCAATATGCTGGTTGTACAAATCCACCCGTTGGCTCTGAAAGTACGGCCCTTCGTCCCAATCCAGCCCCAACCAGCGCATCCCGTCCAGAATGCCCTGGGTCATCTCTTCGGCGGATCTGGCCACGTCCGTGTCCTCGATCCGCAAAATGAACTTCCCGCCGTTCTTGCGCGCCCAAAGCCAGTTGAACAAAGCCGTGCGGGCCCCGCCCACATGGAGATGCCCGGTGGGGCTGGGCGGAAATCGCGTGATAATCTGGGTCATTGCCTGCTCCTTGTGAAAGTAAAAGCGGGCCGAAGCCCGCCGAAAATCCGGTTCTTCCGGTAGCCCGTTAAGCCGCCTGAACCGACGTGATCTCAGGCAGTTCCTTCAGGATAGTCTTTTCAACCGCATTTTTCAGCGTTACCTGCGACATGGGGCACCCTTTGCAGGCCCCCGTAAGGCGCACCGTGACCACGCCGTCCGTCGAGACGTCCACAAGCTCCACGTCTCCCCCGTCTCGTTGCAAATGCGGTCTGATCGTCTCCAGCACCGCCTGGACCTTTTCCCGCATCACGCTCTCCTTTTCTCCGCCCAGGGGCGGGCAAGTCGTCAACAAACTAGAAAAGATAGCGGTTGAACCCCAACCCGTCAAACTTACAAGGCCGACGCTCGCAGCAGTGCATCGACCCTCTCACGATGATGAATTGACGTTCCCCCGCCTTATCGTTTATTAACGATAAAGCAATTCGGGGAGCCTCATGACCGACGTTCAGATCATTGCCCAATGTTGCAAAGCCCTGGGCCACCCGGCCCGAGTGACCATCCTGCTCCACCTGTTGCAAGCAGACCGGTGCGTTTGCGGCGAACTCGTGAACATCCTCCCCTTGGCTCAATCCACGGTAAGCCAGCACCTGAAGCTGCTTAAGGACGCCGAGCTGATCCAGGGGGAAATCGACGGGCCACGCATTTGCTACTGCGTGGACAAATCACGCCTGACTCTGTTCAAGAACCTCATCGCCAAGCTGGAAGCGTCATGAAACCATTACAGCCCTTTCCCATGGCCCCGCCCTTGCCCGCTACCCCGACTCCGGGTCTTTCCCCCGCCACCGGGCCAAGCCCCGATTCAGGCGCCGCACCGTGCTGAGGCCCGCCTCCGGCCCCCGGTGCGGGGGCCGACGATCTGCCGGGCTATCGCATCGAACCCTATGTGGACGGGTTCATCACCACCCCGCCGGGGCGCGTTCCCCGCGTCAGAACGTGTCCAACATTGTGGGACCGCCTCGGCGACTGCCGGGCCCGGTTGGGACTGGATCGCAACAACTATACCGTCAATCCGGGGCTCTACGCCGTCGGCGCCCCGTCCCCAGACGCCCCGGTCGTGGTCACGGCCAACTACAAGCTGACCTTCGACACGGTCCGCTTCGCCCTGCATGGGCGGAACGCTTGGTTGCTGGTGGCGGACACCCGTGGCATCAATGTCTGGTGCGCCGGGGGCAAGGGCTCCTTCAACGCCGAAGCCGTGGCCGTCCAGGTCCGCAAGGCCGGCCTGGACCGCGTCGTGTCCCATCGCCGCCTGATTCTGCCCCAACTGGCCGCCAACGGCGTCCGGCTCCGGGACGTGCGCAAGGCCACGGGATTCGAAGCCGTCCTGGGACCGATCCGGGCCGAAGATCTGCCGCGTTTTCTGGATCAGGGTCCCGACGAGGCCATGCGGGAAATCACCTTTACCTTTAGGGAACGGCTTGCCGTGGTACCCGTTGAGCTGGTCCTGGGCTGGAAAATGATTCTCGCGGTCCTGGCCGCGGCGGCGGTGCTGGGCCTCATTGGGACGGAGTTTGCCCCTGGGGCCGTTTTCCAGCGCTGGGCCGTAGCCGCGACGGCCACCCTTTTCGGCCTGCTGGGCGGAACGGTGGCCTTTCCGTTGCTGCTGCCCCGGCTGCCCACCCGCCTCTTTTCCCTGGCCGGAGCCGGCCTGGGACTGATCCCGGCCCTGGCCCTGCCGTTGCTCTTCCCGACTCCGGCCTGGCCCGTCCTGGCGGGAGCGGGGTTGTGGACCATGACCCTGTCTGCCTGGACGGCCCTGAACTTCACCGGCTCCACGCCCTACACGTCGCCCTCCGGCGTGGAAAAGGAAATGCGGGCGGCCATCCCCATCCTCGCCGGGTCCACTGTGGTGTCCGTGATCTGCTTTATCTGGGGAAACCTTCAGTGAGGACGCATGCCATGAAACAATTCCGTCATCTGCAAAACGTGGCCACCTTGGCCTATGATCAGGAAAAGTGCGTGGGATGCGGCCTCTGCGTCGCAGTCTGCCCGCACCGCGTCTTTACGCTGAAAAACGACAAAGCCCACGTCCAGGACCGCGAAGCCTGCATGGAGTGCGGGGCCTGCGCCCTGAACTGCCCCACCGAAGCCATGAGCGTGACGCCCGGCGTCGGCTGCGCCGCCTACATCATCCAGACATGGCTTCCGAAGAGCAGCGCTCCTCAATGCTGTTAAAACGCCGCGACACGCGGCCTCTTCTTCCGAAACAGCCGTGACTCATCCCTCTGAAACCAAAACCCTCTATCCCTGACGACGAGAAAATGCCCCCCGTACCCCACCACCCCACAGCCGACGTGGCCCTCCTGACCGAGAGCCGCTACGCATACAATGACGCGGCCCCGGACGACTGGTATCTGCGCAACATCCTGCGTGACGACGAGTTGCTGCAAAACGCCCTCGCGGCACTCGGACTTTCCTCGGTCCGCCTGGACTGGGCCGCTTCGGACGTGGATTGGTCGGCTTTTCGCTGCGCCGTCTTCCGGACCACTTGGGACTACTTTGATCGGATAGTCGAATTCAGTGCATGGTTGCGCCGCGTCCAAACCCAGACCCGGCTGTGCAACGCCCCGGAAACCATCTGGTGGAACCTGGACAAACACTATCTCGCGGACTTGCAGGCCCGAGGCGTTCCGGTGGTCCCGTTCCGGCTTCTCGAACCCGACGCCCCCCAGAGTCTGCGCGAATTGCTCGAAGTCGCCGGATGGGAGGAGGCCGTGCTCAAACCCTGCGTTTCCGGCGGCGCCCGCCACACCTACCGGGTCCATCGCGACGACGCCGACGCGCTTCAGGAGCAGGTCCGTCCGCTCCTCGTCGCCGAGGCCTTCCTGCTCCAGCCGTTCATCCACGACGTGATCCAAACCGGGGAGGACACGGTGATGGTCGTCAACGGCCGCGTCACCCACGCCGTGCGCAAGGTTCCCAAGGCCGGAGACTTCCGGGTCCAGGACGACCACGGCGGCACGGTCCACCACCTCGAACCGACACGAGAGCACGTGGAACTGGCCCAACGCGCCATGGCCGCCTGCGAACCGGCCCCGAGCTACGGACGAGTGGACATGGTCCGGGACGAACACGGAAAGCTGGCGGTCATGGAACTGGAACTCATCGAACCCGAACTTTGGCTGCGCGAACACCTTCCAGCTGCAGAGGAATTCGCCCAAGCTATCGCCCAGGTCGTTGCCGACCCGCTTTTGAAAACACGCCGTAACGACAGAGAGAGCCCAGTCGTATGAATGAACAAGACCTTGAAACCATCGAGCGGATCATGTCCGAAATTGAGTGTCCAAAAGAATTCCGATGCAAGCAGCAAGATTTCGAAGATCTCTGCGAAGCCCGAGATTTCGGGCTGGACGGCTATATCAAGTGCCGTGAGGATACTCCCCTGGATTGCGCGTTCGCCCTGTCCTTCGGGCACGACTACTTCTGCCGCTGCCCACTGCGTGTTTTCCTGGCCAAGAAACTCAAGAAATAATCAATAGTTGCCAACAACTTTGAAATCAGATAAGAGCGTCTCCGTTCCGTTGCCCCTGGAGGATCCTTGAGAAAAGCCTTGCATCGCAAGGCCACCTGGTTTTCTCCCTATCATGGCAAAACTAAGGGTTTCGACCGCAAGGCCGAAACCCTTTTTGTTTGTTTCCACGGCCCTTGCCCGTTTTCGTTCAACCGTTCATACGGAATCCATCACCATCATGTCTGTCCGCCTCGCTCCCAAAAAGACCCAGTCCCTTTTGCCCACGGACATTCTGTTCCAGTCCGACTACTGGGCTCATGTTAAATCCCGCCTGGGATGTAGGCCGGTGGCCTTCGACATCCTTACCCCAGAGCCGACTTCCAACCCGGCCCAAGACAATCGCGGCGACGTCCTGGTCCTGCTCCAGCCCGTGGGTCGGGATAGCCTGGGAGCCTTCGTGCCCCAGGGGCCGGAGCACGCTCCGCCCGGGGATCATCGTGGCCAGTACCTCGAAGAACTTTCCGAAGCGCTGATCCGCCATCTGGACCCTTCCGTGGCCTTCATCCGTTACGACCTGCCCTGGGAGTCCCGGTACGCCGGGGAAATGCACGCCAAAAGCTGGAGCGCCTTTCCGGAACCGCGCATCCGGGAAATGCGCATGAACATCGGCACCAGGCACTGGAACCTGCGCAAGGCGGAAATGGACATGACCGTGGCCAGTTCCCTGGTCGTGGACATCAGTCGTCCGGAAGAGGAGATTCTGGCCGGGATGAAGGCGAAGACCCGCTACAATATCGGGCTGGCCCGGCGCAAGGGCGTCGTCGTAACCCCGGCCTCCATGGACAAGCTGCCCTCATTTTATGACCTGTACCGCCAGACCGCCAAACGTAACGGCTTTCCCTCCTGCGATTATCGCCACTTCGCGGCTCTGTTCCAGGCCCACGCCCTAAAATCCAACACTTCGGAGTTGCATTTCCTGTTGGCCGGGCATGAAAGCGACCTGCTGGCCGGAGCGATCGTCGCTCTTTCCGGGAGCAACGCCGTTTTCCTGCACGGTGCCTCCTCCACGGCCAACAGAACGTTCATGGGTTCCTACGCCCTGCACTGGGCCGCCATGCGGCTGGCCAGAAGCCGAGGTTGCACCCGCTACGATATGGGAGCGGTCTCGCCCGGGGCCGCGCCGGACCATCCTTTTTACGGACTGTTCCGCTTCAAGACCGGATTCGGCGGGACCATCGAACTGCGTAGCGGCTCCTGGGACTATCCGCTGAACGAAGACGTCTACAACGCGTATCGCAACGCGGACTCGCTTTCCAGGGACAGCGGTCTATAACCGCCTGGCTCCATTCACGCACTCTTCCCTCCATCACGAAAAAATGCCCGCGCCCTGGAACGGTATCCGTTCCAGGGCGCGGGCATTGTTACCGCATGGACCACGACAAGTTATGTCGCCGTTTCCGGTGAAATCCAGCCGGCGAAATTGCTCGTCAAAAACGTTTCGCGGAGACCAAGTCCCATCATAAGACCAACGCCGCGTAAATATCCATCACTCCAAACAACGCGAAAAGGCCGATGCCGATTATCCATGCTTCGACGGAGAGAGCGAATTTTCTGAAAATGAACATGGCGGGAAACCTCTTGGAATGGATTCTAAATCAGAGCCTCATGCCTTCTCTTCTTTTCCCTGCCTTTGGCCACGCCGTCAAGTCCTGGCTTCGCGTTGCTTTCGTTCCCGCAACCAGGGTTCGGAATTGTGAACGCGATCCGAGCCCGTGACATTCGCCTTGTCCCTGGGTAGTTTTTTGGGAAAGGAGCGTGATCGCAAACCAAGGAGGACGGCATGACCAAGACGCCGGAAGCCGGCTATCTCCAACTCCACGCCGCCGGAGAACTGCGCGCCCGTGCCGCCGAGGCGGTGGAGGCGCTACGGGACTGCGCCATGTGTCCCAGGCAGTGCCGGGTGAACCGGCTCGAAGGGGAATCGGGCTTTTGCCGGATCGGTCGCTGGGCCAAGGTGGCCAGCTACAGCCCGCACTTTGGGGAGGAAGAGCCGTTGGTGGGCAGCGGTGGGTCCGGAACGATCTTTTTCGCCCAGTGCAACCTGGCCTGCGTATTTTGCCAGAACCACGACATCAGCCACCACGGGAAGAACGCTCCGGAGGCGACTCCGGAACAGCTGGCCGCCGTCATGCTGGAATTGCAGGCTCAAGGCGTCCACAACATCAATTTCGTCACCCCATCCCACATCGTGCCCCAGATCCTCGAAGCCCTGGTCATTGCCGCGGACCAGGGGCTGTGTTTGCCCCTGGTCTACAATTCCAGCGGATACGACAGCCTGGAGACGTTGCGCCGACTTGACGGCGTGGTGGACATTTACATGCCCGACGCCAAATTCTTTGCCCCGGAAGCCGCCGCCCGGTACTGCCGGGCCGAGGACTACCCGGGACGGGCCCGGGAAGCCATCAAAGAAATGCACCGCCAAGTGAGCGACCTGGAGCTGGACGATCGGGGCGTCGCCGTCCACGGCCTGCTTGTCCGGCATCTGGTAATGCCGGAAGATCTGGCCGGAACCGCACAGTGGATGGAATTCCTGGCCCGGAAAATCTCCCAGAACACCTACGTGAACATCATGGACCAATACCGACCGTGCGGGAACGCGAACGCATTCCCGGAACTGAGCCGTCCGCTCACCGGCGAGGAGTTCGCCCAGGCTCTGAATGCCGCGGCCCAAGCCGGGATCACCCGTCTGGATCAGCGTCAAGCGAGCTTGGCCGAGCGTCTTTGGCGAGCCCTGGTGTAAACGCGCCCGCCGCGCCTACCTGTCCCAGCTTTGCGAGTTAGGTCGCTTGGCCCGAAACGGACGAACCGTGGCCGGTCGCTTGCGCATAGGGCGTTGGTCGTCGTCGGCTCGTCCGCCATCGGAGACTTCCTTGGCCTCGACCCGTTGCCCCCGGATCTGGTTTCCGTCCATCACCCGGACCACGTCCTTGGCGAATTCCGTGGGCACTTCCACGAAGCAGCGATTGTCCTGCATCACGATCTTGCCGATCTGCCTGCCCGAGAGACCGGTTTCTCCGGCAATGGCCCCGACCACGTCCCGCACTTCCACCTGTTGATTGCGGCCGACATTGAGCATCAGCCGGGTCATGCCCTGCT
Source organism: Desulfonatronum lacustre DSM 10312 (assembly GCF_000519265.1). NCBI lineage: Bacteria > Pseudomonadati > Thermodesulfobacteriota > Desulfovibrionia > Desulfovibrionales > Desulfonatronaceae > Desulfonatronum > Desulfonatronum lacustre. Next base: position 120,788 of record NZ_KI912608.1, on the reverse strand, counting down.
GCGGTCCGCTCTCCCGAAAGCGGGGGCCACTAGGGCGATCCCGGTCCCGATCCCGGTCTCCGGGCCGACCGCGGGACTGCTCGTTGAACAGCAGCGCGTCATTCTGCTCTTCCCTGGGCGGGCCCATGAGCATCTTCAGCATGGCCGCGGCCATATCCAGGGAAGAGACCTGTTCGTTCTCCAAAAAGTGCTCCACCACTCGAACCTGATTTTCCAGACCACCCTGAACCATACTCTCCCGGATCCCGCTGAGGAACTTTTCTGTTTTGGCCTGCTCCACGTCGCCCACGCTGGGCACGCTGCGCTGGACCATCTTGGCCTTGGTGAACCGCTGGATGTCCCGCAGCTTGTAGAATTCCCGGCCCGAGGCAAAGGTGAAGGCCCGTCCGGTTCGCCCGGCCCGGCCCGTGCGTCCGATACGGTGCACATAGTACTCCACGTCGCTGGGAATATCGAAATTGAAGACCGCCTCCACATCATCCACGTCGATGCCCCGGGCGGCCACGTCCGTGGCCACCAGAATCTCCACATTGCCGGAGCGAAACTTGCCCATCACCCGGTCGCGCTGGACTTGGTTCATGTCCCCGTGCAGCCCCTCGGACATGTACCCTCGGGCCTGGAGGTGCTCCACGATCTGGTCCACGCTCCGCTTGGTGTTGGAAAAAACGATGCTCAGCTTGGGGTTGAACACGTCGATGATCCGGCACATGGCCTCCAGCCGCGAGCCACGGGGCACCTCGTAGAAAAACTGCTCGACGTTCGGCACGGTGAGCACCTTCTGGGACACCTTGGCCAGCAGCCGGTCCGTCTGGTACGTGTCCGCCAGGCGCAGAATCTCAGGAGGCATGGTCGCGGAGAAGAGCACGGTCTGGCGATTGGTGGGCGCGGCCTGGAGAATCTTCTCGATGTCCTCGCGAAACCCCATGTCCAGCATCTCGTCCGCCTCGTCCAGGACCGCGACCCGAATCTTGTCCAGCTTGATGGTCCCTCGATCCATGTGGTCCATGACCCGGCCCGGGGTTCCGATGATCACCTGCGCCCCCTGGCGCAGCACTCGGATCTGCCGGTCGATGGGTTGCCCGCCGTAAACCGGAAGCACGGTGATTCCCTTGCGGAATTTGGCCAGAGTATTCAGCTCCTCGGCCACCTGGATGGCCAATTCTCGGGTCGGACAGAGCACGATGGCCTGGATGTCCCGGCTTGCGGGGTCGACCTGTTCCAGGACCGGAATGCCGAAGGCCACGGTTTTCCCCGTTCCGGTCTGGGCCTGGCCGATGACGTCCCGGCCCTGCATCAGCATGGGAATGGCCAGGGACTGGATGGGCGACGGCTCCTCAAAACCCATTTCCTGAATGGCCTTCAGTGTTTCCTCGGATAGATTCAGTTCTTCAAAGCGTTCAATTGTCATGGTCAGGATTCCTTTTGGGTTCTTGGCTTGGGAGCCGTGGTCGCTATGGCTTGAGATGTTACAAAAAAAATGGTCACGGGATCATTGATCCGTTTTGATGCCGTCCGGGCTTTCCAAATCCTCGTAGGCCTCGGGGACGAATCGAGGGGTGCACACGACCAGAAAAAGCAGGTCTGAAATCCCGGGATTGCTGATGCGTTGAGAAACGTCTGGGGGAATCAGGACCACGTCTCCAGGCGTCACGGTTCCGGCAGGCCGCCCATCGATTTCCACCAGGCCCTGGCCTTCGAGAATGATGTACCGCTCCATGATGCCGCGCAGACGGTGCAGGCGGGTCGTGACGCCGGGCAGGACGCGGGCCCTGGCCACGGACACGTCTGCGTCCTGTACGGAGTTCCACCATTCGCTGATGAAACAGCGCTCCTCGAAAAAGTATTCGTCCATCATGGAGCCTCGGTGCGTCAAGGGCGTTCTCGTCGTCATTCTTCCTCCGTCATCCTCTTCAACAAACCACGGGTAACGGTGTTTCCAGGACAATGGCCCGTTGCGAAACCTCCGCCCGCCAAGCCAACGCCTCCACGCCCTGGGCCAACACCCGGCGCAAGGTCCGACCATAAACCGGATCAATGGCGTCCGCCGGGGACAGCTTTCGCGCGTCCCCGCGCTGAACGCAGAAAAAAATCACGGCCCGGTGTCCCTTGGCGACCAGTTCGGCCAGAGCTTCCAGATGCCGGGACGCCCTGACGCTCACGGCGTCCGGAAAGATCGCGGTACCCTGCTCCTCCATCGCAGTGACGTTCTTGACCTCCACGTAGCAAGCCCGGCCCTCGGCATTTTCCAGCAGCATGTCGATCCGTCCGTGTTCCACCACGACCTCCCGGCGCACGGGGCGATATCCGGCCAGTTCAGGCGCCTTTGCCGCGGCCAGGGCCTCCCAGACCAAGCCGTTGCTCCGTCCGGTATGGATGCCCACCAGCATGCCGGACTCGGACTCGGTCAGCTCCCAGGTCCAGGGATACTTGCGCTTGGGATTCTCCGCCCGGCTCAACCAGACCCGGCTGCCCGGACTCGAACACCCGAGCATGGACCCGGTGTTCGGGGTGTGCGCCGTGACCACGTCGCCGCTCTCCAGGCGGACATCCGCCAGGAAGCGCTTATAGCGCCGGATCAGAACACCAGTGATCAAAGGCTCGGGGAGCAACATTTCGATAATCTCGGCACTTCGCGTTCCGTAGAGGCAGGTCCGTGGCCTGCCCCTACTCGACGAACCGCAACCTCAGACGAAACCGTTCCTGTTCGCCGGAGAGCAGTCGCAGAGGACGACAGAAATAAAACGCCGAGCCCTGAGGGGTGCGCTCGAAGCCGCTTTCGGACTTGGTCACGGCCCACAGCGGAACATGGCGCAACGTGGCCTCCGGGCTGACCTCCACCAGAAACCGGCCCTGGGAATAGGGACAGGCAAAGGTCACGTCCGCGAGAGCAGCGAAACTCCAGGACTGTTCGAGGTCTTTCTCCTCTTCCTCACCGCCATTGCCATGCGATCGTCCGGTACACCGCGAAGTCAGGCCCAAGGCCAGCTCGGTGACCCAGATCGCGTTTCGGACATCCCCCCCGCATGCCGTGATCCGGTAATCCACCTCCACCCGATCCGTGAACAACCGAAAGGACTTCTCCACATCGAGCCATCGCGAAGGTTTTCCCAAAGGCTTCTCGGAAGGCACCCCAAAAAACTTCTCGGAAGACTCTTCGGAAGACTTTTCAGTAAAAGCCATCCGGCCCGCAAACGCCGCCTCCATCCCCTCCTTCAGTTCCCGAACCTCCCAGGTCATGGCCGTTTGCCAAGAGCTGGCCAAGGGCTGGAAGCGTCCGTGGGTCAGATCATCAAGACTGGTCTCGTCGGGCAGGAGATAATCCGCGAAGGGCATATGGTCGAACCGGTCATAGTCCAGGAATCGTTCCAGCCCCGGTTCCTTGGCCCGGACCTCCGCGGAATGGATGTGGAAGAACTCCTTCCATTGCGGATGGTTCGGCGTGATCACCTCGCCTTTTTCCGCGGCTTCCCGCAGGGCCTGATGATACGGTTCGGGATGGCGGGCAAAGGCCGTGGCCAGATTCAGGCGCTTGGGCAGGTAGTCCAGTTCCTTGGCCGCGGCCCCGTTGGCCGGGCTCAGAAAGAGCTGCCAGGGACCGAACCGCGCATGTAGTTCCTCACGTCCGTCCACGTCCACGTCCCGAACGGACCAGTGGGGAGATGGCCACAGGCCGGACTCTTCCTGGGCCGCCAGGAGATTGGCGGCATTGGTTTGACGCAGATGGGTCAGGTAGACCCCGCCGAAGACCCCGTGCCAGTAGGCGCAGTTGCACTGGCTGGCCCAAACCCGCTTGCGACCCGACTCCACGGCTGCGTCCCCGCCCCGTTCCACGGCTAGCCCGTCCAGGGCCCGGGAAAGATCCTGCCCTCGCTTCTGCAGCCAGTTCACTTCCGGATATTTGACCAGAAAGTTGCGCCAGAACCCGCCGGACAGAAACCGGGAAATATCCTGGGTCTCGCAGGCCCGGCGATAGGTCCCCAGGGTCGCGGCCTCCTGGGTGGGCATGGCCCAGTCCATCATTTCCAGATAAGAGGCCGTGGGCAGGTAGACCCGGCCCTGGTCCGCGTGACGCTCCATGTACTCGGTCGGAGTGACCGTCTTGATCCAGTCCCGCCGCTCCAGCAACCCGTCGAAAAAGCGGCGCATGTAGCCCTGTTCCCAGCAATGCTCGTGGGTTCTGGGCCACAGTCCGAATCGCTCGGCGTCGTCCCCCAGACAGGCCAGCGGGGCTATGCCGACGTCCCGGCCCAAGGCGGCCAAATCGCCCAGCATGGCCCAGACCGCGTCCAGAGGCTGCCAGGGAATCAATCGGCGCAGCGGCTTGAGGTTGACCAACAGGCGCAAGGGATGGCCGCAGTCCTCGGTCAGCCAGGTTCCGAGCAGGCATCGCACTCCGGCCCGATGCAGATGGTTGTCGTCCACCAGACTGTAGCGGAGGCCCAAGGGCGCCAGCCAGGACGGCAGGTGCGGCTCCCAGACCCGTTCGGTCAGCCAAAGCCCGGTGGGCGTGACAGACCAGAGGTCTTCCATGGCCCGAATGTGCATCCGCACCTGCCCCTGGGCGTCCTCGGGCCGAAGCATGGGCAGCACGGGCTCGTAATACCCGCCGGCCAGAATCTCCACCTGCCCGCGGCGTACCAGTCGGCCCACCTGTTCATGCACCGCGGGCCGATGCTCCAGCAGCCAGTCCAACAAACAACCGGAAAAGTGCAGCCCGACCCGGATATCCGGATAGTCCCACAGGTGATCCAACAGCGGCTTGTAGGCCAAATCGTAGGCATTGGCGAAAACATGGTCGAAATTGCCCACGGGCTGATGAAAATGCAGCACCAGGGAGAAATAAACCGGACTCCGCGACATGTATGTTCCTCTCGAAATACTTAAAAAAATGCGGTAACTACTCAGCACAGAGTAATTCTGTTGCCGGGGTCGGTATCGGGATCGGGATCGGGATCGGGATCGGGATCGAAAACGCTGGGATGCGTTCTAATTTTTCCTGTTTCGATTCCGACTCCGATAGCGAAGCGCCGACCCCGATACCGATTGCCGGAGCAAGAGCGGACAAAAAATGTACTGAGTAGTTACAAAATGCGTAGCTACGCAACCTGAATTCTGAATCCTGAACCCACCCCTCAAAACGGGAGTTCCGAAGCCGGAGTTTCGCGCTCCTGAAACGTGGTTTTGTAGGTCAATCCGGCCAGCGGCAGGCGATTGGCCGGAACTTGACGCAGGCGCAGGCCGAGGCCCAGGACGCGGCGAAGTTGAGCGCGCAGGGTCTCCAGGGTCGCCCCGGGCAGTGGGCCGTCCTCGGGATGGGCCAGGACCAGTTCCACCTGGTCGCCCAACCCGTGCACCGTTTGGATCACCAACCGAAAATCCGGAGACTCCGGCGCCACGTCCCGGATCACTTGTTCCACCAGTCCGGGATGGACCCGAATGCCGCGAACCGAGACAGCGTCGTCACTGCGCCGAAAAACCGGGGACAGCCGGGCCGAGGTCCTGCCGCAGGGACAGGCCGCCAAATGCAGTCTACTGATGTCCCCAGTCCGGAAACGGATCAGCGGATAGCCCTGGGTGGTCAGGCTGGTCACCACCACCTCGCCTTCCTCGCCGGGGGCCCGTGGCTGTCCGGTTTTCGGGTCCACGATCTCCACGTAAAAATGGTCCTCGGCCAGATGCATGCCGCTTTGCTGGACGCATTCCGCGGCCAGGGCCGGTTCGATCATTTCCGCCACTCCGTAGACCGAATACGCCCGGAGCCCCAGGCCGCGCTCCAGCAGCCCGCGCACCTGGGGTTGCAGCGCCTCCGGCCCGAACAGGCCCACCCGCAGATGCAGCCCGGAGCCGCTTTCCCCTTGACCTGAGCCTTCAGCCGATGTCCGGCTTTCCACATCTTGAAGCGTCTTGATCAGGCTCAGGGCAAAGGCCGGGGTGCCGGCCAGCACGGTGGAGCGGAAGTCCCGCATCATCTTGATCTGCAAGGCCCCGGACACCGTGGCCGCCGGGGTAAGCACCGCGCCCAGGGATTCCGCGCCCTGATTGAAGGTGAAGGCTCCGGGAAACTGGCTATAGTGAAAGGCCACCTGGATGATGTCCGTGCGCCCCGCTCCGGCCGCGGTCATGGCCCGGCACATCAGCTCGGTCCACATCCGCAGGTCCTGCCGCGTATAGCCCACCACGATGGGTTCGACGCTGGAAGCGGCCAGCCGCAACTGGACCACGTTGCGCAGCGGCACGGCGAACAGGCCGTAGGGATAGGCCCGGATCAGGTCGTCCCGGGTCGTGAACGGAAGCCCGGCCAGGTCGCTCACGTCCCGGACATCCTCGGGCAGCAGCCCGATCTCCCGAAATTTTTTGGCGTAAAAATCCACGTTGCGGACAACCAGATTGAGGGTCATCTGCAAGCGTTCCAACTGGACCTGCCCCAGGCTCTCCCGATCCATGCATTCCGCTTGCGGATTCCAGATGGCGTGCTCCATGATCAGCGCTCCCATTTTGCCTTGTAGTCCCGGCCCAGGTACGCCCGGCGAAAATCATCGTTGCCCTGCAGTTCCTCGGACGTGCCGCTGAGCAGCATCCTTCCGGCCTGCAGGACGTAAGCCCGGTCGCTGATGCGCATGGCCGCCAGGGCGTTCTGCTCCACCAGCAGGATGGTCAGGCCTTCAGTCCGCAGATCCCGCAAGGTCCGGAAAATCTCCTTGATCACCAAAGGCGCCAACCCCAGGGACGGTTCGTCCAAAATCAGCAGCCGGGGCTTGGCCATCAGGGCCCGGGCAATGGCCAGCATTTGCTGCTCGCCGCCGCTCAAGGTGCCGGCCTTCTGTTCCAGACGCTGCCCCAGAACCGGAAATAGTTCCAGCAATCTGGAACGATTAGCCCGAATCTCCGCCTGGGCCGCCCGGCGCAGGGCGAAGGCTCCCAGGTCCAGATTCTCCCGCACGGTCATGGACGGAAACAGCTCCCGGGCTTCCGGAACCTGGACCAGTCCAGCGGCCACGATCCGGTGGGGCGGCAAGGTCGTCAGATCAACGTCCTCGAACCGCAGTTCGCCGGAAAAGGGCCGGACCAAACCGCTGATCACCTGCAACAGGGTGCTTTTCCCCGCCCCGTTGGCCCCCACCAGGCAAACCGTCTCGCCCTGGGCCACGTGCAGACTGACCCCGTGCAGCACGGCGATCCCGGCATATCCGGCGCTCACATTGCGAATGCGCAGCATGTTCCCCTATTCCCCCCTACTCCCCAAGGTAGGCCGCGATCACGTCCGGGTCGGCTTGAATCTCTCGCGGCGGCCCCTGAGCCAGCAACCGGCCATGATGCAGCACCAGGACATGATCCGTATGGGTCATGACCATGTCCATGTCGTGCTCCACCATGATCATGCTCAGCCCCCGGCCGCGCAGATCATGCAACAGCTCGGCCATGGCTTCCCGTTCGGCCATGGTCAACCCGCCCATGGGCTCGTCCAGAAGCAGCAATCGAGGCTCGCCCACCACGGCCCTGGCCAGCTCCAGAAGCTTGCGCTGCCACAAGGACAGCTCGCTCACAGGCCGGTCCCAGACGTCGGCCAAATCGTAGCGTTCCAGCACGGCCAAGCCCGTCTCCCGCAAGGCCCGCTCCTCCCGCCGACTGCCAGGGCTGCCCAGTAAATGGCCCAACAATCCAACCTGACCGCGACAATGCAGCCCCAGGAGTAGGTTGTCCAGAACGTGCATCTCCAGCACGAGTTGCACGGCTTGAAACGTCCGGGCCAACCCCAGCGCGGCCCGTTGATGCACGCCCAACCCGTCCAAAGGCTGCCCGCCCAGAACCACCTCCCCGCGCTGAGCCGCGTACAGCCCGCAGATCACGTTCAAAAGCGACGTCTTCCCAGCCCCATTAGGCCCGATCAACGCCGTCCACAACCCCGAGGACACGCCCACGGTAATGTTCGAAAGCGCCTGTAAGCCGCCGAAACGCAGGGAGACGTCGCGCAGGGAAAGGAGATGTGATCCGTTGTCGCTCATGAGTGATGCGTTCCCAACTGTCCAGACTCAGCCTCTTGCCCTGGATCGACAATGATCAAGTCGGGAAAGACCGCCCTGAAGTCCGCGGCTGCGGACAACTCGTCTAAAAAAAGCCGTTGCGCATGTAGGTCTCCCATAAAAGCAGGAGACAGTTCGATAAAAGATATCGGAGAAACAACCAATCCTTGAGACAGCATCCCCTGCAAGGTCACGGCGGAAGCCTTTCCATAGCGTGCGTCTTCATCAAGCACATCGATCAAAACACAGGTATCCACGACCCAACCCACTAAGATAGCTCTCCTTCCCTGAGTTCACGCATCCAATCATCCGTGGATCTGGTTTTTCGAAATCGCTTGGCAAATCCCAATGCGGCGAGCGGGCCTTTGACATGGTCCTTTCTTGCATCTTGAATTTGCGATTCCTTGCCATCAGCGACCGGGATTACAATGACTTCAACATTGCGTCCTATCGCCCATTGTGGAATTTTGATGCAATGAGATGGGCCATCTGGAACGATGACTTCCCTATGTGCTTCCATTTCGACGCCTCTCCGTTAAATTTTGCAGGCAACGAACCATCAAATGCCCTTCCTTCCCCGGCTCCCTCGAAGAACGCCCACCACTCGCTTTCCACCCTCCACGACCGCCGGCAAGAGTCCCTTGGGGCAGAACATCAGGACAAGCATCAGGATCAAGCCGTGGAGCAGGATCATCAGGTCGGGCCAGGCGTGGAGCCATTCCGGGAGCAGAAGCAGGAAGGCCGCGCCGAAGATGCCGCCCCAAAGGTTGCCCAGGCCGCCCAGGGCGGTCATGGTCACCAGTTGGAGAGAGACGAACATGTCGAAGCTGTGCGGACTGATGAACTGGAAATAGTGGGCGTACAGGGCTCCTGCAAGGGCGGTGAGCAGGGCCGCGGCCACGAACAGGCCGACTTTGTAGCGAGTCACCGGCACGCCCAGCGAAGCCGGCAGCAGATCGCCCTGGTGTAGACTGCGCAAGGCCCGGCCCGGGCGGGTGCGCAGAAAGTTGGCGCACAGCCAGAGCACCAGGAGCAGCACGGCCCAGACCAGATAGAAGAAATTGCGGTCGTCGCTGAGGTTCAATCCGGCCAGTTCCATGCCGGGAATGCCGAACAGCCCGGAAGTGCCTCCGGTCACGGCTTCCCACTGGATGCAAACGATCGTAAAAATGATGTTGAAGCCCAGGGTGGCCATGACCAGATAATGGCCTTCCAGTTTGAGCGTGGGCACGGCCAAAACCAGGGCCACGAGGCAGGCCACGGCCACGGCGACGAGCATGGCCGCTCCCACCGGGAGCCCGAAATGGACGCTGAGAACGCCCGAACCGTACGCCCCCAGACCGAAGAAAGCGGCCTGGCCCAGGGAAACCTGCCCGGCCATGCCGATGAGCAGGTTCAGGCCGGTCACGGCCAGGGCGAACACCCCGATCAGGCTGCCCAATGAAAGTAAATAGGTGTCCGTGACCACCCAGGGCGTAGCCAGCACGGCCACCGCCAGGGCCGCATACGGCGTCCAGGACGCCAACCGCGCCCTGCCTCCCTCTCGACGCCCCCTCTCATTCCTGTTCATCCGCAATCCTGGTTTCGCTTCGCTCATCCTTTCCCCTCACACCCGTCTCGTCGCGGCCTGGCCGAACAATCCCGCTGGTCGAACCCACAGGACGCAAAGGAGGATCAGAAACGCCAAGGCGTCCTTGTAGGCCGAGGAAATGAATCCGGCCGCCAGGGATTCCAGGACCCCCAGCAGCAGCCCGCCGGCCACCGCGCCCCAGACATGGCCGTATCCTCCGAGAATGGCCGCGGCAAAGCCCTTCAGCCCGAGCATCACCCCGGCGCTGTAGTGCATGCCCGTGATCGGCGCGATGAGCATCCCGGCCGTGGCCCCCAAACCCGCGCTCAGGGCGAAGGAAACCATCACCATCCGGGCCACGGGGATGCCCACCAGGACCGCGCCGTGACGATTGTCGGAAACGGCCCGGATGGCCTGTCCCACGGAGGTACGCTGAAAAAAGAGATGCAGCAGGGCCACGCAGGTCATGGTCACGGCCAATATCCAGAGGGCCTGACGAGAGATCACCGCACCGGCCAGTAAGAGCGGGGCCTCGGTGGAAAACGCGGGCAAGGCCCGGGCGGTCTTGCCCCAAATCAAGGAAGCCGCCCCGCGTGCGGCAATGGAAAAACCCACGGTGACCAGCACCAGGATCAGGACGTGGCGGGACCGGGCCAGGCCAAGGGGGACCCGCTCCAGAAAGACGCCCAGCAGCATGGCCGCCGCGATGCTCGTCACAAAAGCCGCCGGCATGGCCAAGCCCATGTCCTGGGTCAGCCCGATCATCAGCATGCCCCCAAGCATCACGAACTCACCCTGAGCGAAATTCACCAAACCCGTGGCGTTGTAGATGATGCAGAACCCCACGGCCACCAGGGCGTAAATGCTGCCGGAGGTCAGGCCGGACAGCAGGAATTGCGGAAGTTGGTCAAGGAGCATGGCAAGGAAAGAGGCGAAAAGAACGGATTAAAGTGCGGATCGTTGCAGCGCCCAGGGCAGCAGATCCTCGCCCCGTTCCAGCATCAACCCGGATGACGCGGCCCGGGCTTCGCTGAAACTCGGGACGCCCGAGGCCTTGGCGTCCGCGTGCCAGAACAGGAAGGGCACGGGATCGGAAACATGGGTCCGCTTGATCAGCGGCGTGAAGTGGTCGCAGGCCACCAGGATCGCGACGTCCAGACCTCGCAGCCCGTCCCGGATCGGCCCGACCACCTGCGCGTCGAAGTCCGCGATGGCCCGGACCTTGTTGTCCAGGCCACCCTGGTGTCCGCACTCGTCCGGAGCCTCCACATGCAGGAAGACGAAGTCGCCCTGCTTTAAAAAATCCAGGGCCGCGGCCACCTTCCCGGCGTAGTTCGTGTCCAGGTACCCGGTGGCGCCGGGTACGTCCAGAACCGCCATACCCATGGCCCGGCCCAGGCCCTTGACCAGATCCACGGCGGAAATCACCGCTCCGGTCAGTCCGAATCGGTCCTGAAAGTCCGGCAGATGCAGCGGGCGTCCCTGGCCCCACAGCCAAACGGCATTGGCCTGGGAGGCGTTGCGTTCGGCATTGCCCAGGAGAACCGCGGCCTCGCGCACCACGCGCCAGAGTTCCGGGCAGTGCTGGTACGCGGCCAGATCCGGCCCCAGGGTCTGGTCCAGGATGTCGTGGGGCGGACGGATGGCCAACGCGGCTTCCGCGGCCCTGACCCGACCCGGTTGCACCACCAGATGACGGTACTGGACCCCTGGATGAAAAACCGCGTCCGTCCCGCCCAGCTCGCGTTGCAGCATTTCCACCAGGGCCGTGGCCGTGGGCGTGTCGATGTGCCCGGCGGAGTAGTCCTGCATGACGCCGTCCGGCTCCAGGGAGCTGACCCGGACCAGATTGCAGCGCCAGACCAGATCGTCCGCCTCCAGAACCAAGCCTTGAGCCGCGGCCTCGATGGGTCCTCTCCCGGTATGGTGCATGGCCGGATCGCAGCCCAACAGGGCCATGTTCGCGATGTCCGATCCCGGCGGCATGCCTTCAGGAATGGTCCGGCACAGGCCGACCACGCCTTCCCGGGCCAGGGCGTCCATGTGCGGGGTGTCCGCGGCCTCCATGGGCGTCTTGCCGCCCAATTCGTCCACGGGCCAGTCACCCATGCCGTCGGCGATCAAAAAAACGGTTTTTCTCGCGTTCATGCCTTCTTCTCTTTCTTTGTCGTTTCCAGCGCTCAACACCCCCGCACCCCCAGCTCAATCAACCGGGCCAGCAGGTGGTCGAAGTCCAGGCCATGCACCGCCGCGGCCTGGGGCAGTAGGCTGGTGGCGGTCATTCCCGGCAGGGTATTCACTTCAAGAAGATGGGCCTGCCCCTCGTGCAAAATGAAATCCGCCCGGCTGTACCCGCGCAGGCCGAGAGCCCGGTGCGCGTGCAGGGCCACGGCCTGGATGGCCCGGCTGACGTCTCCGGGCAAGGGAGCCGGGCAGATCTCCTCGGCCCGGCCGGGAACGTACTTGCTGTCGTAGTCGAAAAACGTCGCCCCCTCGCCGGGACGGATCAGGATCAGCGGCAAGGCCTCGTCCCCCAGGACCGAACAGGTGACCTCCACTCCGGGCTGGTATTGCTCCACCAGCACGTCGCGTCCCTCCCTCAAAATCTTTTCCACGGCAGGCGCCAGACCGCCGTGCTCGCGCACCACCTCGATCCCCAGACTGGACCCGCCGAGATTGGGCTTGACCACGTAGGGCGGACCGAATGGACACGGCATATCGGCAAGCAGGCCGGAACCCGGGCGATCGCCATGGTTCGACCCAAAGCGCACGGGCACGAAAAACCACGGAGGAGTGGCCAGATTGTTCTGGACGAACAAAGCTTTGGAGGCTGCCTTGTCCAGGGCCAGGATCGAGCCGGCCGGCCCGCTGCCCTGGTAAGGCTTGCCCAGGCGGTCCAGCATGGCCTGCACCAGGCCGTCCTCTCCGGGGGCCCCGTGCAGATTCAAAAAAACGAAGTCGAAATCCTCCACCAGTTGTGGCAGCCTGGTCAGGCCGTCACGCGGATCGAAGAGCGTCACCGCATGGCCCTGGCGGCGCAACGAGGCCTCTATCCCCACAGCCCCGCTCAGGGAAACCTCGCGTTCGTCAGACCATCCGCCGGCAATCAAAAGAATACGCATCGAGTTCCACCTTCAATCCCTCGCCGAGCAGGCGCTCAATGGCCCGCCCCTGCTCCAGGGACTGTTGAATATGTTGCCGCGCCGTGGCGTTCACGCCGTAGCGCTCCTGAAGATCGGCGAACCGCTCGTCCAGGGTGACGATTTCCGTGTGCCGGACCCGCTTGTCGCTGTAGCAGACGATCAGGGAAACCGGGTAGCGGTGCACATCCATGGCAAAGGGCCAGTCCACGTGATGCAGCACCGCCCTGGCCACCACCGGGTTTCCGGTCCGTTCCTGGACCCACGCGGCCCCGATCTGGCTGTGGCTGCCGCCGTGGCGGATGGTGTAGAGCTTCGCCACGTCATGGAGCATCGCCGCGGCCAGGACCTGATCGATATCCAACAACGTGATGAGTTTCTCCCTGACCATTTCGGCGATGCCCAGGGCGACCCGGGTCACCAGCAAACTGTGCGTCTGGATGTGCACCGGCATCTCCCAAAGCGCCCACATTTCCCGGCACTGTTCAACAGAGGGCGTCCGGGCCCGCTCCGTCCATTCGGAGCCGTCCGGAAACGGAACAAGGGCACCCTCGGTTTTGTTGACGACGTCCAAGCTCATGGCGCTCCCTTACGGACCTCTACCGACCCGCTATTGGTTTGACAGGCCAAGTTATCGAGCTTATCAACAGCGCAATGAAAATGCAAAAGGAGACACCTCATGTGTTTAGCCGTACCCATGGAAGTAAAAAGCATCAATACTGAACTGAACGTCGCGGACGTGGAGATCTCCGGAGTGAAGCGCCAGGTGCGCCTGGACATCATCGACTACCCGGCTTCGGTCGGCGACTACGTGATCGTCCATGCCGGATTCGCCCTGCGCCGCCTGGATCGGGAAGACGCCCTGGAGACCCTGAAGCTGTTTCAGGAAGGGTTGAACCTTCAAGTCCTCTAAGGGGAGACGAAACAATGGCCCCGAATACCGCATCGGACATGCTGGCCAAATTCAAGGACCCGGCCCTGTGCCGCAACCTGTTGGACAGAATTCGGGCCGAGCTGCCCGGTCCCCTGGCCTTCATGGAAGTCTGCGGTACGCATACCGTGGCCATATTTCAAAGCGGCCTGCGCTCCCTGCTCCCGGATGAGATCCGCCATCTTTCCGGCCCCGGCTGTCCGGTCTGCGTGACCCATGAAGGCGAGGTGGCGGCCTTTCTCGAACTGGCCCGCAAGGACGGCGTAATCATCGCCACCTTCGGCGACCTGATGCGCGTGCCCGGCCCCAAGGGAACCAGCCTGAAGCAGGCCCAGGCCGAAGGCTGCCGGATCGAAATCGTCTATTCCGCCTTCGACGCCCTGGCCCTGGCCCGCAAGCACCCCGAGTCCCGGATCGTCTTCCTGGGAGTCGGCTTCGAAACCACCGCCCCCACCGTGGCCGCCACGATCAAGGTCGCCAAAGAGCAAGGCCTGGACAATTTCCTCGTCTTCGCCATGCACAAGCTCGTCCCCCCGGCCCTGGCCGCCCTGCTCCAGGATCCCGAGGTCAACCTGGACGCCCTGATCCTCCCCGGCCACGTCTCCACGATCATCGGCGTCGAGCCCTACCGTTTCCTTGCCGAACAGCACGGCGTTCCCTCGATAGTCACCGGCTTCGAGCCCCTGGACATCCTCCAAGCCCTGCTGTTGATCATCGACCAACGCAAGACCGGCCGCCCCCAGGTGGTCAACCAGTACTCCCGAGCCGTGGCCGACGACGGCAACCCCAAGGCCCGGGAAGTCATGTTCGAGGTCTTCAAGGTTTCCGACGCCCTCTGGCGCGGCCTGGGCCGCATCCCGAACAGCGGCCTGGCCCTGGCCGGCGAATACCAACGCTTCGACGCCCTCACGGCCCTGGACGTACAAGTCCACGACCTCCCCCCCCTGCCCGGCTGCCGCTGCGGCGACGTCCTCAAAGGCAAAATGCAACCCAACCACTGCCCCCTCTTCAACAAATCCTGCACCCCCGCCACCCCCGTCGGCCCCTGTATGGTGTCCACGGAAGGAAGCTGCGCGGCGTATTATAAGTATGCGCTGTGACAGGGCGGAGGTTCAAGCCGTTTTGTAGTTCATGATTTTTGGCGGAAAAAGGCTTGAGGTCGGCTTTATTGCTCCTTTTCCCTGATTGTGCGGCGGCCGCATTATGCTGACTTCAGAGCAAAACAAAAAGTTGACTGACTTGAGTGTTGAGACATGACTGGCGCGAATCGGTAACCATTGTAAATGCTGAACTTTACGCGCATGCAGTCTTTTGATTGGAGGGGGTGCCCATGCCTTTTCTGAAATGGAATGTGATTTTTCGTAAGGTCAGGATATCATACTAAGGTTTTATGAAAGGATAATGCATGAATCACGAAATAGAAAAACCGAAGTTATTTATCAGTCACGCTACCAGTGACGGCGAATTTGCTAATGCTGTAAAAGCTGAGATTGAAAAGGTTTTTGCAAAAGGCGTAAGTGTATTTTGCACGAGCTCGCCAGGATCGATAGCCGTGGGCACCGACTGGCTTACAGATATCGAACAAAAGCTCAATAAAGCTCAGGCTGTAATTGCTATTGTGACTCCAGTTTCGATAGAAAGGCCATGGCTATGGTTTGAACTTGGTGCAACATGGTCCAATGGTCGCTCAGGCGACTGCCATATTTATCCACTATGTGTGTCTGAAATTGACTTAAATACACTTCCACCTCCATTGAACCGCCTTCAAGCCCTGTCTCTTGGCCGTGCTGCAGACCTAAAAATGTTGTTTGAGGCACTAATCGATCAGTTTGGATTTGGAAAAATCTCGTCATTTAGGTCATCAAACATAACCTCACGAATCCCAAAGTATGCGAAGGTTGAGGTAAAGGACGTTGACCTAAATGAAAGAACACTGTATTCAGGTAAATATTCTGGTTACAGTAATGAAGAGTTGATGGAGATAATTGACACTCAATTATTCCATCCAGACTACGATCAAGAGCGTAAGTATGGGTCTATCGATACTGGACGAGAGGAGCTTGTTCAGCAGGGAAAATTGCTGCACTTCCGCGAGATTGACAGGAAGTTGGAGTTGCCATCTGGAACGACTAGACAGCTCGTGGTTGCTGTAGCCGAAAGGTATAGTTTGCGCCCTTTGATCTTTACAGATAACGTGGTCCGGTTTGAGCACAACGAAGACGAATCCCAACAGTGTGCTACTAGGGAAACAACGAGAAAGGTGTTACGCGGAGCTTTGTGAAATAGTCGATGATGGTTGGATTTACTGAAGAAGGAAGGAAAGCCGTTTCAAGAACCGACTTATGGCCGAGGCATCGCGCAAAAGAAGCAGCCTAACGGAATTATTCATAAAACATTCTCCAATAGGAGATATACATCATGGCTACCATCGCCGAAAGAGTCGTAACCGAAGCAATGGCCCTCCCCCCGGCACAACGTGCCTTTGTGGCCGAGAAACTGATCGAGAGTCTTGATGTGCCCGACACTCCACCTTTGTCCGTCACATGGAAGGAAGAGGTTCGACGGCGTTGCGCCCGTATGGATCGCGAAACACTAGACCTTCGCGATGCGGAAAAGGTCTTCGCCAAAGCTTACTCTTCGTTAACATGAAAAAAGTCAGGTTCTACCCCGATGCGGAAATCGAGATGACCGAAGCGGCTACATATTACGAAAAGCAGCAACCCGATCTCGGCAAGCGATTCCTGACGGCCGTTCAGGACGCAGTCAACCGTGTCGTTGTCAATCCTCGCCTTTACCCCGTCGTGGAGCTTGATGTCCGCCGATGTCTCACCAAGACATTCCCCTTTGGCGTCCTTTTCCGGGAACGTCCCGATGAAATCATCGTCGTAGCGGTCATGCACCTCCACCGAGATCCCGATTACTGGAAGCATAGATAAGCTGGGCCATCCGACGGTTGAAAAATGAAAGAAACACAAACAATTGAAGAAATGCTTGCCGAAAGGCTTCGAACCATTGATCCCAAAATGGTTGTCCTTTTCGGAAGCCATGCCCATGGAACTCCCGGCCAGGACAGCGACTTTGATGTCTATGTCGTGACCAAGGACCAGTTTATTCCTAAAAATTACCAAGAAAAGAGACAATTAGTCAGAAAAGTTTCCAAGCCGATTCAGGATATTCGCCAAAAAATCAGCATTGACCTGCTGGTCCATACCGAGCCCATGAATAAACTTTTTTTCACGCAAAACAGCTCGTTTGCCAGAGAAATACAAAATAATGGGATTTCTTTATTATGACCAAGGAGCTGGCCAAAGCATGGCTCGTTTCCGCAGCTACGGACCGGAACATCCTTAATCGTATCGCTTAAATTTCCAAGCCTCATTTCGAGAGCCAAAACATGACAACGACACTTACCACCCAAGACTTCATTCATAACACAAAAGACATCCAGAATGCAGCACAGTACGGGCCTGTCTTCATAACGGACGCAGGCCTTCCAACGTATGTCTTCATGACCATCGAAGACTTCCAGGAACTGGCTCAAGGGCGTCACAACATCCTTGAGCTTCTTGCCATGCAGGAGCGCCCTGAGATTGACTTCGAACCAAGGCGACTTTCTGGAACGCTTTATCAGCCAGCTGATTTTTCCTGATGTTTCTCCTCGACACGAATATTGTCTCCGAACTGCGAAAAGCCAAGTCCGGCAAAGCGGACCTTCGCGTTCTTTCTTGGGCTGCAAGTCAACCAACTCATGGCTTGTTCATTTCCACAATTACCATTCTCGAAATTGAAATCGGCATCCAACTGGTCGAGCGCCGAGACACCACTCAAGGCAAGCTTTTGCGAAGCTGGCTTGAACAGCAAGTTCTTCCTGCTTTCAGGCAACGCATTCTCAGCGTTGACCTTCTTGTTGCGCGACATTGCGCAAAGCTACACGTCCCCAACCCCAAGCCTGATAGAGACGCATTAATCGCGGCGACTGCTCTTGCACATAACTTGACACTCGTTACTCGCAACACCAAAGATTTCCAGTCAACTGGCGCAAAGCTTCTCAACCCTTGGACAGCATAGAACATCTCCATGACCACACCACGACTTCTCCTCGACACTGGCAGCGGCGGCAAGGCTTCGCATCGTTTGATCAAGGACGTGTTTTTGAAGCATTTCAGCAACGACGTCCTGGACCGCCTGGACGACGCGGCCTTGATTCAGGCCACGGGCCCCCTGGCCATAAGCACGGACAGCTTCACCGTGACCCCGCTGATCTTTCCCGGCGGGGACATCGGCTCACTGGCCGTGAACGGCACGGTCAACGACGTGGCCATGCTCGGGGCGCGACCGCTCTATTTGAGTTGCGCGTTTATTCTGGAGGAAGGGTTGGAATTGGACGTGCTGGAGCAGATCGTCCGGTCCACGGCCCAGGCTGCGAACCGGGCCGGGGTGAAGATCGTTACCGGCGATACCAAGGTGGTGCCCAAGGGCGCGGTGGACAGGATGTTCATCAACACCACGGGGATCGGTGAAATCCTGGTGCAGCCCTGCCCCCAGGGCCACCGGGCCGCTCCCGGTGACGCGATTCTGGTCAGCGGAACCATGGGCGACCACGGTCTGACCATCCTGGCTACCCGGGAAGGCTTGAGCTTCGAGGCCCCGATTGAGAGCGACTGCGCCGGGTTGAACCACCTCATCGCCAAGCTGCTGGCCGCCATCCCGGATATCCACGTCCTGCGCGACCCCACCCGGGGCGGTCTGGCCACCACGCTCAACGAAATCGCCGGGCAGTCCGGGGTGCAATGCCTGATCCGCGAGGAGGCCGTGCCCGTGAATCCCGTGGTGGCCGCGGGCTGCTCCTTCCTCGGCCTGGACCCACTCTACCTGGCCAACGAGGGCAAACTGATCTGCATCCTCCCGGCCCAATACGCCGAACAGGCCCTGGAGATCATGCGCCGGGACGAGTTCGGCGCCAACGCCGCCCACATCGGCGACATCCAGCCCGACCACCCTGGCCGGGTGGTCCTGCAAACCCCGCTGGGCGGGCGCCGCCTGCTGGACATGCTCGAAGGTGAGCAGCTTCCGCGTATCTGTTAGGCCCCTTCCTCGGCAGTCCGTTCAAAAACCCCAAGTGCAAGGAGCACAAAAAGCTATCCGGACACGTCCTGTGTCCGGCCCCTGCGGGCTGTGGCTTTGCCACATTTTCGATTTGCCGTCCTGACAATCGAATCAAGGCCGAAGCGTATTTCCTGGTACGTGAGGGTTTGAACTTTTTACGGCGACGCGGCAATTGGGAGTTTTTCAACGGACTGCTACGGTCGCCGCCGATCCACCACCCGCCCCTTGCCGGTTTCCAGTTCGGCGATGGTTTGGCGTTCCACCAGCTTTACTTCGAAGACCAGCCCCAATTCCATGGCCAGCTGCTGCCGGGTCAGCTCGATGAAACGCTGCTGGGTCTTGATCTGGTCCGGCTCGACCATGTCCGCCTCCACCAGAAGCATGACCTTGTCCAGTCCGCCATGGCGGTCCACCACGATCAGATGGTTCGGCTGGACATGGTGGGTTTCGGCCAGGATGGCCATGATCCGTTCCGGATAGACGTTGATCCCCTGGATGATCAGCATGTCGTCGCTGCGGCCTTGGATGCGCTCCATGCGCGTGAAGGTTCGCCCGCAGGAGCAGGGATCCGGGATCAGCCGGGTCAGGTCTCCGGTGCGGAAGCGGATCATGGGCAGGGCTTCCTTGGTCAAGGTGGTCAACACCAGCTCGCCCACCTGCCCCGCCGGGACCGGGTGGAGGGTTTGCGGGTCGATGATCTCGGCCAGGAAATGATCCTCCTGGATGTGCATACCCCGCCGCTCCAGACATTCTCCGGCCACGCCCGGCCCCATGACCTCGCTGACCCCGTAGTTGTCCGTGGCCGTGATGTTCAGCCGCTCCTGGATGGCTTGCCGCGTGGCCTCGGACCAGACCTCCCCGCTGAACAAGCCCCAACGCAGGGGCAGGGCGTTGCGGTTCACGCCCATCTCGTCCATCACATCGGCCAGAAACAGGGCGTAACTGGGGATGCAGGCCAGAGCCGTGGCCCGGTAGTCCAGGATGATCCCCACCTGCCTGCGGGCGTTGCCGCTGGAGACCGGAACCACGGTGGCCCCCAGGGTCTCCGCGCCGTAATGCATGCCAAAGGCCATGGTAGACAAGCCGTAGGTATGGGCCACATGGACCACGTCTTCCTTGTTCGCCCCGCCGGAGGCCAGGACCCGGGCCGTGAGCCGCGACCACTTCCGGATGTCGCTCAGGGTGTAACCGAAAACCGTGGTCCCTCCGGAAAAGCCGGAGGACGTCTGCAAGCGCACGACCTCGCGCAAGGGCACGGCGAAAAGGCCGTAAGGAGCGTTGTCCCGCAGGTCCTGGCGGGTGGTCAGCGGCAGCTGGCGGACATCGTCCAGGGAGGTAAAGTCGTAGGGGTCCAGCCCCAGTTCCTCGAACTTCTTACGGTAGAACGGCACGTTGCGCGAAACCCTGGTCAACGTGGACTGCAACCGTTCCAGCTGAAGCTGCTCCAGTTCCTCCCGCCCCATGCTCTCCAGTTCCGGCTCAAACATCATTGCACCTCCACATCCCGCCCCAGATAGGCGCGTTGCACGTCCCGATTCAGCAGCAATTCCTCGGACGGCCCCTGCAGGATGATCCGCCCGGTTTCCAACACATAGCCCCGATCCGCGATCTTCAAGGCGCTCTTGGCGTTCTGTTCCACCAACAGCACGGTCAGACCGAAGGCATCGCGCAACTCGGCCACATGGCGGAAAATCATCTGGGACAGGGCCGGGGCCAACCCCATGCCCGGCTCGTCCAGAAGCAGCATCCGAGGCTTGGCCATCAGGGCCCGGCCAATGGCCAGCATCTGCTGCTCCCCGCCGGAAAGGTTGCCGGCGGGCTGATCCTTGCGTTGCCCCAGGACCGGAAACATCTCGTAGATCCCCTGGATGTCCTTGCGGATCGCGGCCTTGTTCTTCAGGCTGTAACGGTGGTACGCGCCCAGGAGCAGGTTGTCCTCCACGCTCATGGGCTTGAACACCAGACGCCGCTCCGGCACCTGGGAAATTCCCGCGACCACGATCCGTTCCGGACGCTCCCGGGTAATCTCCCGGCCCTCGAAGGCCAGACTGCCCCCCTTGGCCCGGAGCAATCCGGAAATGGTGGTCAACAAGGTGGTCTTCCCGGCCCCGTTGCCACCGATCAAGGCCACGATCTCCCCCTGGTTCACATGCAGGGAAACCCGCCGGATGGCATGCACCCTGCCGTAAAAGACGTCGACGTTTTTCAGAACGAGCATGGATTACGTGGCCTTATTTCTTTGTTCTACCCGTCAGTGTTTGCACGATCCCGTGCGGACTCCGGCGCATCGGCAAAACGGCGACTACATAAACATTCGACTGTTCCATCGTATAATATATCGAATAGGGGAAGCGCTTGGCGGGCATGCGATAAAGGCCGTGCATGCGTTGATGAATGCCACCATACAGAAGAAGAGATTTCATATCAGCCATGATACTGTCCCAGAAATAATCTCCGACCCCCGGCTCAATGAAATCATAAAAATGTTTCCCATCAACAAGATCTCCACTGACTTCCCGTAACGCAATGACTTGCTGAATCTTTTTCATTTTTTGAGGCTTGCAAGCTCGTCAAGGGTAATAAACTCGGCGGTACCGTTTTCAATTTTCCGCACTCTTTCGTCGAGAATATCCCAATGCCATTGCGGTGATTCGATCTCGCTCTCCTGAGGTGACAAAGAATCCCAAAGTTGTTCCATGGCCTGGATTCTCTCCGGAACGGTCATTTTAGCGATATCCAAATTCATCATACCAGGGCTCCTTAGACAAAGAACAAACTGTTCGCGTTGGAAGAAAAAATCAGCACGGCTCCTGGCTTCCGGTTCCACTGGCTCTTTGAACTCACTCCGCCTCCTCGCCCAGATACGCCGCGACAACTTCCGGATTCTTCTGGATCTCCGCCGGGGTGCCGGAGGCGATGACCCGGCCGAAGTGGAGGACGGTGATGGCGTCGCTGACGCCCATGATCAGGTCCATGTCGTGCTCCACGATGGCCACGGTGATACCCAGTTCGTCGCGGATACGGCGAATCAGTTCGGCCAGGGCGCGGGTTTCGGTGGTGTTCAGGCCGGCTGCGGGTTCGTCCAGGAGCAGGATGCGCGGCTGGGCGGCCAGGGCTCGGGCCAGTTCCAGGAGGCGCTGTCGACCATAGGGCAATTCCCCGGCGGGCAGAGTCCAGTCGTCCTCCAGGCCGACGAAGGCCAGTTTTTCCTCGGCCAATTCCCGGCACCGACGCTCACCCTGAAAAAAGCCGGGGGTCTTGAACAGGGCGCTGAGCGCTCCGTAGCGGACCACCCGATGCGCTCCGGTCATCACGTTTTCCAGAACGTTCATGGTGGTGAAGACTTCCAGGTTCTGGAAGGTGCGCACCGCTCCGGCCTTGGCCCGTTCCCAGGCCGGGCTTCGGGTCATGTCCCGGCCCAGGAGTTTTACCGCGCCTTCCGAGCAAGGGACCATCCCGCTGACCACGTTCAGCAACGTCGTCTTGCCCGCGCCGTTGGGACCGATCAAGGCGGTGATGGTTCCTTCGCGGACCTGAAAATCCACGTCGGTCAAGGCCATCACCCCGCCGAAACGGACATGGACTTCCCGGCAGTTCAGAATCACGTCGCCCGCGGAGATCCGCTCAGCTCCATTGCTACCGGGCATGCCCGAACCTCCCGCGAATCAGGGCAATCAGCTTGGAGACGCCGCCGGCCATGCCCTGGGGCAGATACATCATGCACAGGATCAGGATCAGCCCGTAGATGATCACTTCCAAGTTTTCGTAGGCCCGCAAAAACTCCGGCATGGCGGTCAGGAAGACCGTCCCGGCGATGCCGCCCCACAAGCTGGCCATGCCGCCCAGCACGACCATGGTGATCAGCTGCACGGAAAAATGAAACCCAAAGGAGGACGGGGCCACGAAGCTGAGGTAGTGCGCGTAGAGCACCCCGGCTATTCCGGCAAACACGGCGGAAAGCACGAAGATGAACAGCTTGTAGCGGGCCACGTTGATGCCCATGGACTGGGCCGCCTTGTCGCTGGCGTGCAGGGCCATCAGGGCCCGACCGACCCGGGAGTGGATCAGGTTCAGGGAGATCAGCAACACCAGGGTGACCGTGGTCCAGACCAGAAAAAAGTAGGACAAATCCGAATCAAAGACGAACGAGCCGACCTGAAGCTGGGGAATGCCCACGAAACCCGAGGGCCCGCCGGTCAGGGCAATGGCTTCGTTGAAGAAGATGTAGACGATCAGCCCGAAGCCCAGGGTCGCCATGGCCAGATAGTAGCCCTTGAGCTTGAGCACGGGCATGCCCACCACAAGGGCCACGATAGCCGTCAGCCCCACTCCGGAGAGCATGCCCACGGCCAGGGGCAGCCCGTAGGTGGCGGTCATCACCGCCGTGGTATAGGCGGAAATCCCGAACAAGGCCGCATGGCCCAGGGAAATCTGCCCGGCAAAACCCAACAGCAGGTTGAGCCCCATGACGACGATCGCGATGATCCCGGCCATGTTCAAGATGCTCAGATAATAATAGTCGTACGACAGCAGAGTCGGCGTGGCCAGGACCAGGACGTAGAACGCGCCCACAGGGGCCAGTTGGCGAAGAGTTGAGGACTTCATGGGCCTACACCCTCTCCGTGTCCGGCGCCCCGAACAGGCCGGAAGGCCGCCAGAGCAGGATGGCCAGGATGACCACGAAGGCGATGGCGTCCTTGTAGGCCGAGGAGATCAGGCCCGCGCCGAAGGCTTCCAGCACGCCCAGGAGCAGTCCGCCCGCCGCGGCGCCGAAGGGGTTGCCCAGGCCGCCCAGGATGCAGGCGGCAAAGCCCTTCAGCCCCAGGAGCACGCCCACGTCGTAGGAGGTCATGGTCAGGGGGGTGAGGATGACCCCGCCCACCGCGCCCACGAAGGCCGAAAGCATGAACGAGGCCATGACCATCCGCTCCACGCTGATGCCCATCAGCCGGGCCGCCTTGGGCTCGAAGGAGCAGGCCAGCATGGCCCGGCCGAAAATGGTTTGACTGAAAAAGTAGCGCATTGCGGCCAGAACCAGCAGGGTGATGCCCAGTATCCACAGGCTCTGCGGCGCGATGGTCGCGCCCAGGAGTGGAATGGGCGTGGTGCCGGAAAAGGCCGGGAGCACGTAGGTGTCCTTGCCCCAGAGCAGCATCATCAGCCCGCGGATGGTGATGGACACGCCGATGGTCACGATGATCAGGTTGATCACCGAGGTGTGCTGGACCGGGCGGATGGTCAGGCGTTCCATGACCAGCCCCACCAGAGTGGTGGCCAGCACGGCCAGAACCACCGCCGCGGGCAGGCCGGGATCCAGCCAGTGCATGAAGACCACGGCCAAGAGGCCGCCCAGCATCACGAACTCGCCCTGGGCGAAGTTGATAATGCCCGTGGTGTTGAAGATGATCGTGAATCCCAGGGCGGCCAGACCGTAGGTGCTGCCCACGGTCAGGCCCGCCGCCAGAAACTGCAGAAAGGTTCCCAGGTCCATTATTCGACCAGCAGCTCCCAATCTCCGTCCGTGATCCGGACCATCACGAAGGCCCGTTCGTCCAGCCCGTTGTGATCTTCGGGGGACATTTCAAAAATGCCGCCGGTGCCGACGAACCCGCTGACCTGTTCCAGTTTGTCCCGAATGGCCTGCGGCGTGGCCTCCCCGGCCCGGTTGACGGCCTCGACGATGAGCATCAACGCGTCGTAGGCGTAGCCGCCGAAGGTGGACACCTCGGCGTTGAACCGGGCCTCATAGGCCTGGATGTACTCCAGAAGCAAGGCCTTCTGCGGATGGTCCTCGGGCAGCTGGTCCGCCACGGCCAACCGACCGGCGGGCAGAATCAACCCTTCGGCCGCCTCGCCGGCCAGCTCGATGAACCGCTTGGAAGCCACTCCGTGGCTCATGTACATGGGCGTCTGCATACCCAGCTGGACGCGATTGCGGGCGATGACCGCCGGGCCGGGATTCGTGCCCCAGACGATGATCGCGTCCGGGTTCAGGCCGCGAATCTTGGTCAGCTGCGGGGTCATGTCCGTATCCCGGGGTCCGTAGATCTCATCGGCCACCAGATTCATACCGTACGCGGGCAGCAGTTCCTGCAGGACCTCCCGTCCGGCCTGGCCAAAGCCGTCCGAGACCGTAAGGATGGCGATATTGCTGAGCTCTTCGGATTTGGCGTGCTCAAGAATCTTGATCACGGCATGACGGTCGGACTGGGGTGTCTTGAAGACCCAAGGGTTGATGGGTTTGACGATCCGCTCCGCCGCGGCCATGGAGACCAGCGGAATCCGGGCCGAGGAGAATCGGGGCATGACGGCCAGGGTGTTGCCGGAGGTGGTCGCGCCGATGGCCGCCACGACCCGGTCCCGGCTGAGCAGCCTGTTGGCCGCGGACACGGCCTTGTTCACCTCGGTTTCATCGTCATAGATGATCACTTCCAGGGGCCGACCCAGCAGCCCTCCCTGCTCATTGATTTGATCCTGGAGCATGTGCAGGGTGTTGCGCTCCGGTTCGCCGAGAAAGGAAGCGGGGCCGGTGGCGGAAAGGATCGCGCCGATCTTGATGGGATCAGCGGCCCAGGCGGGAGAGGCCGCGCCGAGAACGAGGGTCGTTGCCAACGTGAGCAGATAGCGAGTCATGATGCATACTCCTTGGGTTGATATGGTGCGCGGAAGAAAGACGTGCCTGTGGGCCGTACACGCGCAGCTTCCGCCTTGAAACAAAAAATGTCTTCAAAAAGCCGGACGACTGTTCCAATTGATGCGGTCAATGGACGGCCCCGGAGCGTCGCCACAGGAACTTCTCCCCCTCGACCAGCAAAAAGAGAATGCTGCCGAATACGAAAATTCGCAGCCATGTCCCGAGACCCAGTCCCTCGGTACGGAAGAGAAACTGCATCGGAGGGGCGTAGGTGAAGGCAAGTTGCAACACCACCAGCACCAGGATGGACCACAACACCGCGGAACTGCCCAAAAACGCAGTCCGGTTCAGGGAACTTTCATGGATGAACCGACTGTTGAAGAGGTAGCATATCTGCCCGAAAACCAGGGTGTTGATGGCCGCGGTGGCGGCGAGTGCCTGGGAGGAGCCGCTGTCCAGCATGAACAGATAGTGGCCCAGGGCGCCGATGGTCAACAGTACGGACACGAAGGAGATCCGCCACAGCAAGAACCTGGAGACCAGGGGTTCATCCGGCTGGCGCGGCGGTCGGCGCATCACGTTGCGTTCCGCCGGTTCGAAAGCCAGGGCCAGGGCCAGGGAAACGGCGGTGACCATGTTGATCCAGAGGATCTGGGGCGGCGAAATGGGCAGGCTGAACCCGTTCACCGCGTCGGCCATGCCCAGCCCCAGAAAGATCGCGGCAATGACCACCAGGGCCTGACCGCCGTTGGTGGGCAGGATGAACAGAATCGCCTTCTTGATGTTGTCGTAGACCGTACGGCCCTCTTCCACGGCATTGGCGATGGAGGCGAAATTGTCGTCCGCCAGGACCATGTCCGAAGCTTCCTTGGCCGCCTCCGTGCCGCTCCGGCCCATGGCCACGCCCACGTCCGCCCGTTTCAGGGCCGGAGCGTCGTTGACCCCGTCGCCGGTCATGGACACGATCTTGTTTCTGGCCTGCAGCGCCGTAACGATGCGCAGCTTGTGCTCCGGAGTGACCCGGGCGAACACGTCCACGTCCGTAACCCTTTGACGCAGCTCGTCGTCGCTCATGGCGTCGAGGTCCTTGCCGGTCAGGGCCGTCTCGCCGTCCCCGATGCCCAGCTTGAGACCGATGGCCTTGGCAGTGACCACGTGGTCGCCGGTGATCATCTTTACGTTGATCCCTGCGCTGTAGCAGTTCACCCTGGTTTCACAGTCGCCGATCAGCTTGCCCGCGGCTTCCACGGCCTCATCCCGCGGTGGGTCGATGATGCCGAAGACCCCCAGCATGGTGAACCCGTCCTGGACGTCGTCCATGGTCAATCGGTCCTTGCCGTCGTCCACCCGACGCACCGCCAGGGCCAGCAGACGCTGCCCCCGGGACGCGATCCGTTCCTCTTCCTGCGCCCAAAACTCGGGGTCCAGCTTGGCCTGATCTCTCCCGGTCCATTGGGTGTCGCACACTTCCAGGACTTTTTCCGGAGCCCCCTTGAGAATGATCAGCCCCCCGCCCTCCGGATCACGGTGCAGGGTGGCCATGAACTTATGCTCCGAGCTGAACGGGATCACGTCCACGCGAGGGGAGCGGTCGTTTTCCTCCTTCTGGATAAGCCCGGCCTTCATCGCCGCGGTTACCAAAGCCGCTTCGGTGGGTGCGCCCTGGGCCTTCCACTGCCCTTCGACCTCCGCCACCTCGGCCTCGTTGCAGAGCAACCCGTAGCGCAGCAGTGCCAACACGTCCTGATCGTCCTTGTGCGGATCGATCTCGGCGTCGTCCTGCTGAAAATGACCTTTCGGCGCATACCCCACACCGGAGACCGTCAGGGTGCGATCCGCTGTGCGCACGGTCTGCACGGTCATTTCGTTGCGGGTCAGGGTACCGGTCTTGTCCGTGCAGATCACGGTCACCGAGCCCAAGGTCTCCACCGCGGGCAAGCTGCGGATGATGGCGTTGCGCCGGGCCATGCGCTGCACCCCGATGGCCAGGGTGATGGTCACGATGGCCGGCAGCCCCTCGGGAATAGCCGCCACGGCCAGACCCACGGCGGCCATGAACATCTCGCCCGGAGCAAACCCTTGAAACAGGTAGCCGAATGCGAAGGTCACCGCGGCCATGCCAATAATGGCCACGCTGAGCAGGTTACCGAAGCGGGCCAATTGCTTGATCAGCGGAGTGGTCAAGGACTGGACGCCCGAGAGCATTTCGCTGATCCGTCCGATCTCCGTATCCTTGCCCGTGCCGACCACCACGCCTCGTCCCTGACCGTAGGTGACCATGGTTCCGGAGAAGCCCATCCCGGAACGGTCCCCCAGAGAGCTGTCCTGCTCCACCGGGTCCGCGATCTTGTCCACTGGAACAGATTCCCCGGTCAAAGCCGCTTCTTCGATCTGCAGATCCCGGACGTTGAAAAGCCGGACGTCGGCCGGCAGCTTGTCCCCGGCCCTGAGCAGGATCACGTCTCCAGGGACCAAGTTCGTGGCCGGGATGTCCTGCTTCTTGCCGTCTCGCAAGACCACGGCCGACGGGGCGAGCATGTTGCGGATGCTGTCCAGGGATTTTTCCGCCTTGCCCTCCTGAACGAACCCGATCAGGGCGTTGATCAGGACGACGCCGAGGATCACGCCCATATCCAGCCACTCGCCGAGCAGACCGGTGATCACCGCGGCGGCGAGCAGGAGATAGATCAGCACGTTGTTGAACTGGGCCAGAAACCGCATCAGCGCGCCGCGCCCCTTGACCATGGGCAGTTCGTTCGGCCCGTACCGCTCCAGCCGCTGGGTTGCTTCAGAGCCTTTCAGTCCTTTTTCGTCGCTTTCCAGCCGCCGGAGCACTTCCGAAACATCCAAGGAGTGCCAGGATTGCTTAACCGTGCCTTTTTCTGATGCCATGAAGTATTTCTCAAGACCCTTAAAAATTATCGGAATCACCTATTCAGCTTTTGAGGCGACACAACGAGGGACTGACCCACAAAGCGGCCCCTTCAAGCTTGGCCAAAAGGGTCCTGCTGACCGAACCCATGGAAAAATAACCCGGCCCCGAAGCCCCCGTGCGGCCCACGGCGACAACCGCATATCGTCCTGTATCGGCTTCCTGCTGCAAGGCAAAAGCAGGGCTTGCCCCACTCAGCACCTTGGTCTGAATTCTTTCCCTGGAAACACCGTTCTCCAAGAGGGAAGCAAGGGCGTGCTCAAAAAAGCCCTGGTATTCGGACTCCGGAATCTGGCTGTTGGGGATGTGCGCGAGAACGACGTTCTGCTCGGGTTGATCGGCCACGATGAAGCCGACATGGTCGGCGATCTGGACGCAGGGCTCGGAGCCGTCCACCGCTACGAGCACGTTTTTCCGCCTCCGTTCCGGGCGCTGGCAGACCCAGATCGGAAAGGATAATTCCTCGTTCATGATCCGCTTAGTGACGCTGTCCACGAACAGCTCCTCGAAACGGGAAAGCCCGCGACGTCCAAGGACCAAGGCGTCAAAATGACCTTTGGCGGATTCCTGGATCAAGTCCTTGGCCGAACCGTACTGGCTGAAAATGAACTTGGTCGAGATGCCTTTGGCGAGAAAGCCGGAATCCACCAGCGCGGTCTTGCCCTGGGCAAGCAACTCCTGGGCCCGATGCTCCTGTCCCCGCTTCCAATCCTCGGTCCATCTTTTGCGATGATAGACGTCGCTGTCGTCGAGATACACCGCCGGCGGTTGAGGCGCCACATACAACAAGGTCAATCGAACCGCATGCTTTTGGCCAAAGAAATGATTTACGAATCGAAC
Organism: Desulfonatronum lacustre DSM 10312; assembly: GCF_000519265.1. Taxonomy (NCBI): domain Bacteria; kingdom Pseudomonadati; phylum Thermodesulfobacteriota; class Desulfovibrionia; order Desulfovibrionales; family Desulfonatronaceae; genus Desulfonatronum; species Desulfonatronum lacustre. Next base: position 91,614 of record NZ_KI912608.1, on the reverse strand, counting down.
GGCCTGCAAGGAGCTCTGATCATCGCCGACAGCCAGAAGCAGGTGTTTTTCCATGATCCAACCCTTGTGATGAGAGCGTTCAAGCGCTTCTCTGCGCAGGATGAAGGAATCGAGCCATCCACCCTTTCCACCAATATCCTCCAGTGAAGCAAAAGCGGGATGTTCCCACAAATACGCACAAAGGGTCAATCCTCGCGCCCTTTCCAGATCAGCCGGAATGCGTTAATCAAGTGCGATCACGCACGTAAGCATGCTATCTGAAACGTTCGCCAACATTCGTTTCCTGGAGGTCCCCATGAAGCAGTCACTCGGAGCAAAGCCCCTTGTTTTCCCGACCCCGGTGTGGGTTGTCGGGTCCTATGATCAGCAGGACAAACCAAACATCATGACCATCGCCTGGGGGGGCGTCTGCTGCTCCAAGCCGCCGTGCCTGACCATCTCGTTGCGCAAGGTCACCTATACCTACGGTTGCATCACCGCCCGCAAGGCCTTCACTGTTAACGTCTCCACGGAACAGGACGTCATGCTCGCCGACTACTGCGGCATCGCTTCGGGCAAAACCGCGGACAAGTTCGCCGCCACCGGCCTGACCCCGGTCAAAAGCACCCTGGTAGACGCGCCGTACATCCAGGAATTCGCCCTGGCGGCCGAGTGTCGGCTGCTCCAGACCGTGAAACTGGGGCTGCACACCATGTTTATCGGTGAAATTCTGGACATCAAGGCCGACGAAGCGATCCTCGGCCCGGACGGTCTGCCGGACCTGGACAAGCTCCGCCCCGTGGCCTTCGGCCCGGTAATCCGCACCTATCATGGGCTCGGCGAGTATCTCGGACCGGCATTCTCCATCGGCCAGAACGTTGAACAATCCGACGACAAATAGCTTTCACCCGGAGCGACCCTCGCGTGATCCGGGAGAGTTCCCGATTGTTTTCCGCGGCCCTTCGCGGTAGACAACGCGGCCATGCCCATCGGAACCCTGATCAATGCCGGGGCCATCATCCTCGGCAGCCTGCTCGGCCTGATGCTCGGCGGCCGATTTTCGGACCGCTATCGGACCCTGGTCTATCATTCCATCGGGCTCTGCGTGCTGGTCATCGGCCTGCACATGGCTTTGAGCTTCACCAATATCCTGATCCTGGTCTTTTCCATGCTCTGCGGCGCGCTCTGTGGCCAGCTCATCCGCCTGGACGATCGCCTGACCGCGGCGGGCAACGCCCTGAAACGCCGCCTCGGCTCCAAGGACGCCCGGTTCACGGACGGCTTCGTCACCGCCTCCCTGCTCTTCTGCATCGGGTCCATGGCCATTCTCGGCTCCATCGACGAAGGCATCCGCGGCGACCGGACCATCCTGCTGACCAAATCCATCCTGGACGGCTTCATCTGCATCCCCCTGGCCTCCACCTACGGCATCGGCGTCCTGTTCTCCTTTCTGTCCATCCTACTCTACCAGGGCTCCATCACCCTTCTGGCCGGGCAGGCCCAAGGCCTGTTCACCGAGCCGATCATCGCCCAGCTCACCTCCACCGGCGGCCTGCTGATCATGGGCATCGGCATCAACCTGCTGGAACTGAAGACCATCAACGTCACCAACATGCTCCCCTCCCTGGTCTTCGCCGTGCTGTTCACGGTTTTCTTTTCCGGGTGGATTTGATAGGCAAACCCCTCAATGGGAAGCAACATGTGATGATGCGCCATTCCGGATATTCCTTCCAACCCGGACGCCTTCCCTGATCCCCAACCGCTACTCCAATGCCCATCAAACTCCCTGATATCCAGAAACAAAAAATCATGGTCAAAGTGCTCTACGCGCTCTTGCCCGTGATCGTGACCGCGACCTATTTTTTCGGTCTGCGCGTGTTGGCCGTGTTGGCCGTTTCCATGCTTTTCGCCTTTCTCACCGAATGGTTCATGGCTTCGCGCCGGGGCGGCAAGGTCACCCAGGCCTGTTTCGTCACCGGGGCGCTGTACGCCTTGTCCCTGCCCCCGAGCATTCCCTTCTGGATCACGGCCGTGGGCATTGTCGTGGGCATCCTGTTCGGCAAGGAGTTGTTCGGCGGGTTCGGCAAGAACGTCTTCAATCCGGCCATTGTCGGCCGGGCCTTTGTCTGGCTGAGCTTCCCCCTGCAGATGACCAACCAATTCGTTCCCGTGTTCCGGGACTTTCCCGGCGGGTTCATCCACTGGAGCATGACCGCGACGGAAGAGTTGCCGGAATATCTGCGCCAAAGCGGACAAGATGTCGTGGACGCCATGACCTCGGCCACGCCCATGGTCGCAAGCAAGAGTTTTGATTACGAGGTCGGTTTCCTGGATCTGTTCACCGGCGCCATCGGCGGATTCTTCGAGGCCGGGGAGCAGACCCTGCTCCTGGGGGCCGGCTCCATGGGCGAGGTCAGCGCCGCGGCCATTTTGCTCGGCGCGGCCTACCTGCTGTACACCAAGACGGCCCAGTGGCGGTTGATGATCCCGCCGATCCTTGGCGCGAGCGCGTTGTGCCTTTTCCTCCGCTACGGGCTCGGCGTGGAAACTGTCCCGCCCCTGCATTTCACACTGTTCTCCGGGGCCCTGCTCTTTGCCGCCGTCTTCATGGTCACCGAGCCGGTCAGCGCCCCGAAGCTGCCCAAGTCGCAGTGGATCTACGGCCTGTTCATCGGGATGATGATCGTCTTTTTCCGCTCCTACGGCATATTTTACGGGGCCGTGGCCTTTTCCATCCTTCTGGGGAACATGATCGCTCCTTCCCTGGACCTGTGGATCAAGCGCTTCACGACGCCCGCTCCCAAGCCGAAAGTCGCGTCAGGAGGGGGAAAGGCATGAAAAAGGACTCCCTCCCCTATGTGCTTGGTTTCATGTTGGCCATCAGCGTCTTTTTCGGTGCCGGAGTATCCCTGGTCCATCACGGCACCAAGGACATGCTGGCCCGCAATGAACAGCTCCACCGCAACCGGACCATCGCCCAGGCCTTTGACCTGAACGTCGAGGGACGGGACGCGGAAGCCTATGCCGCCGCTGTACAGGAACATATCCGGGAAAAGACCCTGCCCGCGGATCAACGCACCTGGACGGTTTTCGAACGGATCACGGACACCGGAGACCAAGCGGGCGACCAAGCGGGCGACCAGGCGGACGACCACGACGCGGACGTGGGCTTCATCTTCCAGGGCCAGGGCGTCTGGGACCTGATTCGCGGCATTATCGTGCTCAGCCCGGACCTGACCACCGTGCGCAACATCCGTTTTCTCCAGCACGCGGAAACGCCTGGACTGGGAGGACGGATTGAGGAGGACTGGTTTCTCGAACAATTTCAGGGCCTGAGCATTGCCTGGGACCGCCCCCGGGACCGTCGGGTGATCATCGGCCAGGCCCTGGATCCCGACGCTCCCAACCGTGTTGACGCCATCACCGGCGCCACGGGGACTTCCCAGGCGCTGATGGACATGCTGAACAACGACCTGCACCGGTTTCGGCAGGCCTACCAGGACGCTTCCCACGCCGCCGACCCCGAGGGCTAAGCCATGGCCGAGACATCCAAAACCATTTTCGAGAAAGGCATCTGGTCCGAAAATCCGGTCTATCGCCAGGTCCTGGGCATCTGCTCGGCCCTGGCCGTGACCAACCTGCTGACCAACACCCTGCTGATGTGCGCCGGGGTGATCTTCACCACCGCCATGTCCAACCTGACCGTCTCCATCCTGCGCAACTACATTCCCAAGCGCATCCGGATGATGGTCCAGGTGCTGATCATCGCCAGCTTCGTGATGATGGTGGACATCATGATCCGGGCCGGGGCCCCGGACATTCACCGCTTCATCGGCCCCTACGTGGGCCTGATCATCACCAACTGCATCATCATGGGCCGGGCCGAGGCCTTTGCCAGCCAGAACCGCCCCTGGCCCTCGCTCCTGGACGGCCTGGCCACCGGCCTGGGCTACTCCTTCGTGCTCATCGCTATCGCCCTGATCCGCGAACCCTTCGGCTTCGGAACCATCCTCGGCTTTCCACTCCCGGCCAGGGACCTCTGGTGGCACTCCTGGACCATCATGATCATGCCCCCTGGCGCCTTTTTCACCCTGGGCCTGCTTACCTGGTGGGCCAGAGCCAAGACGGATCCCGGCGTCAAGGGGTAACCAACGGACATTCCCCGACGGACTCTTCATGCCAGAGATATCCCGCTTTTTCGGCATCATCATTCGAATGTTCTTCGAAGATCACGCCCCTCCTCATATCCATACGGAGTACTCGGGAAACAAGGCGATCTTCGACTTCTACGGCAACGTCATCAAGGGCGATCTGCAATCCCGCACGGCCACCAGACTGGTCCGGGACTGGATCGACCTGAACACCCAGTCCCTTGAAGAAAATTGGAATCTGGCACAGGCCAATCAACGACTGAACGCTATCGAACCGTTGCGATGAGGTCCGACATGTGGAACATGAATGACGTAACCCAGATCACCTACAAAGGACGTTACACCTATCACATCGTCTTTGACGACGGAGTTGCCGGAGAAATCGACTTTTCCGGCTACCTCGACAAAGGGCCGATCTTCGAACCGCTCAAAGACCAGATTTTGTTTCAACGAGCCAGGATTGAGGGAGGCTCAATCGCCTGGCCCAACGGGGCGGACATCGCTCCGGAGACGCTGTACGCGCAGCTTCACCGATAGCCCTTCCAGCATGTTTTCCTTCCTCCACGTCGCCGACATCCATCTGGACAGCCCGTTGCACGGATTGTCCAGATATGAAGGCGCGCCCGTGGACGAAATCCGGGGAGCGACCCGTCAGGCCCTGGCCAACCTGGTGGACTACGCCGTGGACAACGCCGTTCCCTTGATCGTCCTGGCCGGAGACGTGTACGACGCCGATTGCCCGGACTACCAGACCCTGCTCCATTTCGCCGAGCAGATGTCCCGACTGGGCGGGCACGGCATTCAGGTGGTCATGATCCGGGGCAACCACGACGCGGACAACCCCATGACGGCTTCCTTGCGCCTGCCCGAAAACGTCCACGTTCTGTCCTCGACCAAAGCCGACACCTGGCGCTCTCCGGACCTCCCCGTGGCCGTGCACGGCCGCTCCTACGCCGGGCGGGAAATCCTGGACAACCTGGCCGCGACCTACCCCGCCCCCTTGCCCGACCTGTTCAATATCGGACTCTTGCACACGGCCATGACCGGACGAGCCGGGCATGCCAGGTACGCTCCCTGCTCCCTGACCGACCTGACGGCCAAAGGCTACCAGTATTGGGCTCTGGGCCACGTCCACGACCACGAAATCGTCCACCGCGATCCGCACGTGGTCTACAGCGGCTGTATCCAGGGTCGGCACATTCGGGAAGCCGGGGCCAAAGGCTGCGTCCGGGTGGACGTCCATCCGGACGGCTCGGTCCGGACCGAACGAGTGATCCTGGACGTGCTGCGCTGGATGCTTCTGGACCTGGACCTGACCGGGGCCCGCGACCTGGACGACCTCCGCCTGGCCGTGACCAGCGGGCTGCGCGACGCGCTCACGGCCGGACCGGACGACCGCCTGACCGCCATCCGGTTGCGCCTTTACGGCCAAACCCCGCTGCACGCCCAGGCCGTGCGCGACCCGGACCGGCTCGTCGCCCAGATCCGACTGACCGCCACCGACGTCTCCCGCCGCGGAGTCTGGGTTGAAAAGGTGATTCTGGACACGACTCCGGACGTGAACATCGAGGACATCGCCGAGGGCGACACCCCTCAAGCCGCCCTGCTTCAAGCCTTGAAAGACCTGGAAGAGGACCCCGCCGGGCTGGACGACTTCAAAGCCGATCTGCGCGATCTGACGGCCAAACTCGTCACCACGGGCGTGGAGCCGCCGGATATGGACGACCCTCGGGTCCGCGCGGCCCTGATCCGGGATGCCCGGGATCTGCTCCTGCCCTTGCTCACGACGATTTCCGCCTCCCCATCCCGAGCGGATATTCCTCATGCGCATTGAAATCTTGAAACTGAAGGCTTTTGGCGGGTTCACGGACAAGGAACTGCGCTTCGACGGGCCGGAGCACCGACTGCACCTGGTCCATGGTCCCAACGAGGCGGGCAAGAGCACCATCCTGCGGGCCATCACCTGCCTGCTGTTCGGTTTTCCGCATCAGAGTCCGGACGCGCATCTGCATCCGAACAAAAACCTGTGCGTGGGCGCGACCCTGCGGCTGGACAACGGCGAAATTCTGGACCTGACACGCTTCAAGCGCCGCAAGAACGACCTGCTGGACGCCACAGGGCAGGCGGTGGACCAGGCCCGGCTAACCCGGCTGCTGGGCGGGGTCTCCCAGGACATGTTCGGCCGGATGTTCGGGCTGGATCAGGATAAACTGCGCCTCGGCGCCGAAGGTCTGCTGCGGGCCGAGGGCAACCTGGGCCAGGCCCTGTTCGCCGCGGCCTCGGGAATCGCCGACCTGCGAGGAATCCTGGCCGAATTGGAGGCCCGCCGGGACAAGCTGTTTCGGCCCCGCGCCCCGACCTCCGCCATTCACCAGCAGGTCGGGGAACTGTCCGCTTTGACCAAACGCCTCCGGGAACTCTCCGTTCGTCCGTCGCAGTGGAAAAAACTCCAGAGCGAGTTCAAAAAGCTCCAGGCCGAGCAACGGGAACTGCAAGCCGAACTCTTTGGCCTGGACACGACCAAGGCTCGCCTGGAACGGTACCGGGAGGCCCTGCGCCATATTGATCCCCGTGAAGCCCTGATCCGCCGTCTGGGAGAGATCGCGGACGTGCCTTTACTGGCCGAGGACTTCACCGAGCGCCGAACCCGGGTCCAGCAAACCCTGACCAAGGCCCGCCATGACCGGGACGCCCTGGACTTTCGTCTCCAGCAAGCGCGACGAGAATTGGGAGAACGGAACGTCAACCGGGAACTGCTGGGCGCGGCCGAGGACGTACGGCGACTGTACGGCGAAACCACGGCCCTGCGCAAAGCCTTGAAAGAGGCCCGTCAACTGGAAGCCGACCAAGCCGTCCTGCACGCCCAGACCCAGGAAAAAATTCACTCCCTGGGGCCGGAGGCAACGACTGGGGAGCGGACGGCCCCGATTTCCAGACAACTGAAGGTTCGGATGGATGCTCTGAGCCGGGAACACGGGGCCCTGCGGGCGGACATGGCCTCCACGGCCCGGGGTGAGCAGGACGCCCAGGCCGCGGCGGCCGATCTGCGGCAGCGGCTGGAAAACCTGCCGCCTCGACCCGACCTTTTGGCCCTGGAAGCGGCCCTGGATCGGGCCGCGGAAGTGGGCAACCCGACCAAACGTCTGCGCGAAGCCTGGTCCGAGGTCGAAAAGCTGGCCCGCCGCGTGGACCAGGAAGCGAAGTCCCTGGGACCGTGGCAAGGCCCTTTGACCGATCTGGAACATTTGGCCCTGCCCATGCCGGAAACCTTGGAGCGCTTCGCGGACCAATTCCAGTCCCTGCGTGAACGGATCGAAACTTTTCAACAGGACCGCTCCCGCCTGGAAAAGGCCCGCCGGGAAAAGACCTCCGCACTGGAGCGTCTGGAGCTGCACGGAGAGCTGCCGGACCCCGCGGCCCTGACCCAGGCCAGGACAACGCGTGATTTTGGCTGGGAACTGATCCAAAACGCCTGGCTTCAGGGCGACGTTGACCCGGACCGGGAAGCCGCGTTCATCGACCAAGTTCCTTCGGCGGCCTCGCTGGCCCAAGGTTTTGAAACCGCCATGGACATGGCCGACGACTTGGCGGACAAACTGTACGCCAACGCCTCCGGCGTGGCTCAGGCCATGGAACTCCGCCGAGAAACCGCTCGCTTGGACGAGGAACTGCGCGTCAATGCTGAACGGCTGGAAGATTTCCAAAAAGACTGGGTGCATCTTCAGGAACAGTGGGGCGAGCTGTGGCGCCCTCTGAACATCGCCCCTCTCTCCCCCCGGGAGATGCAGGCCTGGTCGATCAAGGTCCTCGGTTTGCGCCGGCAGCTTGAGGAACTTGGGGAACGCCGGGCCGCCCATGCGGCCATGGAAGCGGAAATGAACTCCGTGACCGCTGGACTGGTCCACGCTCTCCAACACCTCGGCCATCAGACTTCGGCCGAAACGGACTATGCCGCCGTCCTGGCCAGAGCCCGAAACACGCTGAAAAACCTGCAAAAACAGATCACAGAACGCGCTGAGATGGAGGATCGCCTCCAGGAGCTGAATCGCTCCCTGGATACGGCGGCCCGCCTTCGGGAAAAGGCGGTCCTGGCCATGGAGGCGTGGACCGCGCAATGGACGAAGACAATTCGCGCCGCCGGCCTGCCGGAGGGGATCGACCCGGAAGCGGCAACGGCCCTGACCCTGACCCTGGAAGAAATCGCCCAGGCCCAAATCCGACTCGCGGACATCCGCCAACGCATCCAAAACATCCACGACGACCACCGCCTGTTCGCGGGACAGGTCCTGGCTCTGCGCCATGTCGCGCCCCTCTCGCCCTTGTCGGAACGCGTCGGCGACGAGAGTTTCGCCACGGCTTCGCCCGACGACGATCAGCCGTCAGCCCTGGAAATCATCGGTCAGCTGCATGCACGGCTGGAACAAGAGCTGGATCAGGCCCACCGTCAAAAGGCCCTGCGGGACGAGGAACGTCGCCTGGAGCAGGAGCTGCACGACGCCGCCAGGACCATCCAGGAGAGCGAACGTGAACTCGACGCGCTCTGCGCCGAGGCCGGCATCGCTTCGCCCCAGGACCTGCAAGCCCGGGAAAGCGCCTCTCGAATCAAGGCCCGGATGATCGACGAGGAGCGAAAAATCGAGGAGCGGTTGTCGGAATTGGCCGGAGGCGATTCCCTGGACGAATTCATCGCAGCGGCCCGGGAGCACCGATTCGACGAACTGAGCGCGGAACTGGAAGGCATCCGAACCCGCAAAGAGGAGTTGGGCGCCCGGCGGGATGCGTGCATGGCCGAGATCGGTCGGGTCAACGCCGAGTTGCGCGGACTGGACGGCTCCTCTCAGGCCGCGGACGTGCATCAGCAGATGTGTTACGTAAAGGCCCGGCTCCAAGGCGACGTTCAGGAGTACGTCCGACTGCGTCTGGCCTCACGGGTGCTGTCCACGGAAATCGAGCGCTACCGGGAGGCCAACCAGGGGCCGGTGCTGGAAGCCGCGGCCCGCTTTTTCCGGGACATGACCCTGGGATCCTTCAGCGGCCTCCTGGCCGACTACGACGAAAAGGGGGAGCCGGTGGTCAAGGCCGCCCGCGGCTCCGCGGCGGACGATGCGCAGTTACTGGAAATGATCCAACTCAGCGAAGGCACGCGGGACCAACTCTTCCTGGCCCTGCGCCTGGGCGCCCTGACCCGCTACCTGCAAACCAATCCGCCCCTGCCCCTGATCGCCGACGACATCCTGGTCAACTTCGACGACCACCGCTGCGCCGCCACCCTCAAACTCCTGCACGACATCGCCGCGTCCACCCAGGTGATCTTCTTCACGCATCACGGACATTTGGTGGACATCGCCAAACAAAGCCTGCCCCAAGAGCGGGTGGCCGTCCATCAGCTGGAAGGATGAGCGTATGAGCGGGCTCATTTTTCCGTGAGACGAACCACCTCGACCACGGAATCCAGCTTGCTGATCGTCTCGATGACGCCGTAAAGCTGGGCAGAGTCGCGCACTTCGACCTGGAACAGCATCTCCGTCTTGCCGTCCGGCCTGGAATGGAAGGAGCCGGAATCAATGTTCACGCCCTCTCCGGCCATAAGGGTGCTGATCTCGCCCAGGACGCCGGGGACGTTCTTGCAGATGATCCGGATCTTGGCCGGGAAGGGTTTGCTCTGGTCCCCTTCCCAATACACGTCCAGCATCCGCTCCGGCTCCAGGAGCCCCACGTTGGGACAGTCCATCGTATGTACGATGGCGCCCCGTCCCCGACTGATGAAACCCACGATGGGATCGCCGGGCAACGGGTTGCAGCACTTGGCGAACTGGACCAGGATGTCGTCCACGCCCTTGATGCTGATCCCCTTGGACTTGGTCGACTTGGCGGATTCCGCCCGCGAGGCGGGACGTTCCTCCAGCGCTTCGGTCGTTTTCTGCTCCGCGGGCAGCATCCGGTTGAGCACCTGTCTGGGCGTGATCCGGGCATAGCCCACCGCCGTCAGCAGGTCTTCCGGGGTCTTGAAGGACAGTTCCTCCATGACCTTGTCGAACCGACCGTCCTTCATGGCCTTGGCCATGTTCACGCCGACCTTGCGGCCTTCCTTCTCCAGAACCTCGCGGGCAAAGGCGATGCTCCGGTCCCGCTCCTCGGTGCGCACCCAATGCTTGATCCGGGCCTTGGCCTTGGCGGTCTTGACGAATTTCAACCAATCCTTGCTGGGATGGCGTCCGGGATCGGTAATGATCTCCACGGTATCGCCGTTGTGCAGCGGAGTGGAGAGCGGGACCAGCCGCCCGTTGACCCGGGCCCCGGTACAGTGATTGCCGACTTCGGTATGCACCAGATAGGCGAAATCCACCGGTGTCGCGCCTTCCGGAAGCTCCTTGACATCACCCCGGGGCGTGAACACGTAGACCTCGTCCTGGAACAGGTCGATACGCAAGGAGGCCATGAACTCACGCGGATTTTCCAGATCCTGCTGCCAGTCCAGGATTTGACGCAGCCAGGAAAAACGATCCGCGTCCTTGTCCTTGCCTTTTCCCCCCTCCTTATACTGCCAATGCGCCGCTACCCCGTACTCGGCCAGCCGATTCATGTCCTCGGTGCGGATCTGGATCTCGATGCGCTCTCCATCCGGCCCGAACACCGTGGTGTGCAGGCTCTGGTACATGTTCTTCTTGGGCATGGAGATGTAGTCTTTGAACCGTCCGGGCACGGGCTTCCACAAGGAGTGGACCAGCCCCAGCACGGCGTAGCAGTCCTTGATGGAGCCGACGATGGTCCGAAACGCGATCAGGTCGTAAACCTGGTCCAGGTTCAGTCCCTGTTGCAGCATTTTATGATAGATGCTGTAGATGTGCTTGATCCGCCCCCTGACCCGCCCGGAAATCTTGTTGGCCGCGAGCAATTCGTCGATCATGGAGATGACCTTGCCGATGTACTCCTGACCGACGCTTTGATGCTGCTGGACGCCGCTGGCTATTTGTTGGTATATGTCCGGCTTCAGATAGCGCAGACTCAAATCCTCCAACTGGACCTTGACCCGATACAGCCCGAGTCGATTGGCCAGAGGGGCGTAAATGTCCAACGTCTCTTTGGCGATCAGGCGCTGCTTGATGTTTTTCTGAAACTCCAGGGTGCGCATGTTGTGCAGACGGTCCGCCAGCTTGACCATCAGCACCCGGATGTCGTCGGCCATGGCCAGGATCATCTTGCGAATATTCTCGGCCTGGGCCTCCTCCTTGGAGTGAAAGCTCATCTTGCTGATCTTGGTAGTGCCGGCGACGATCTTGGCGACGTCGTTGCCGAATTCCGCGGCGACCTCCTTGATGGTGACCTTGGTGTCCTCCACCGTGTCATGGAGCAGACCCGCGGCGATGGACGCCTTGTCCAGCTTCATTTCGGCCAGGGAATTAGCCACTTCCAGGGGATGGAAAAGATACGGCTCACCGGAAAGCCGGGTCTGCCCGGCATGGGCCGCGGCGGAAAAGACATAGGCTTTTTGAATCAGGTTCATGTCTTCCGGAGACATGTATCCGGAGACTTTGTCCAGAATTTCGTGAATACGGATCATTATGGCTTGCCTGTTACGGAAAACGAAACAGCATGTCACGCTGAATCGTTCCAACTGGATGGTTCGTTAAAATAACCGAGCGGCCTTCCGCTCATTCAGCGTCGCGACGCCGTATTCCCATGGATGGGAGGCAATTCTTTCGCCGCCCTTGCGACATTCCCTCATTTTGATTAAATGGACCAACCCTGATCAGATCGCCGCGCAAACGACGTTGATATCGATTATTATACAAGTACGACCACGAAGAAGGAGCTTGGATCACACATGGTTAAAGGTGAAGAAGCCGAAGTGCTCTCGGCCGCGAAACGGTTTATCCAGGAAAACGTTCCGGAATACATCGCCTCCGGCGCGCAAGCGCTGATCGCGGCGGAAGGAGACTATAAGGTCTCCTTGAAAAAATTCGACGACCACTGGGACGTCTCCGGCCAGTTTCAGACGGACGACTTCCAGGTCTACAACGCGGAACTGGGCATCAACCTCAAGGATCCCAACGCCAGTTTTTTCTGCAACTGCCCGGACTCGTTCTCCGGCGTTTGCCGGCATGTAGCCGCCACGGCCCTGCATCTTGTAGCCTCTTTGCAAAGCGACAATCAAGAGGACATGCCCAAGCCCCGGACCGAGTGGCGCAAGACGTTTCGCCAGTTTTTCGCCATGGATGTGGAGCCGGAACCGGGCAAGCAGTACTTCATCATGCGCTTCTATCCGGAACCCAAACGCTTGCAGGTGGCCTTTTTCCGGGCCAGACAAAACAAGTCCGGCATCTCCCAGGTCACGGTCCCGGTCACTCTGGAGCAGTTGGTCCGCAACCCGGAATGGGCCGAACTTTCCCCGGAACTGCCCCAGATCGCGGAACGCATCGGACAGCATCTGGAATACTTCGGCCATCGGGTCGACATTCCCCAAGGCCTGCTGACCTGGTTTCTCTGGGGGATTAAAAACGAATACTACCTGCGCTGGGAGGACACGGACCAGCCGGTGCGCGTGGAAAGCAAGACCCTGCGCCTGCAAGTCCGGCCCCAACTTTCCGAGGACGGCCTGAACTTCGACCTCCTGCTGGGCCGGGAAGGAAAAATCCCGTTCTCCATCACTGGGCAGGAGCTCTACTTTTACGGTCAGTTTCCCCTCTGGGTCTGCTGGCGGCAGCAGTTTTTGCCCGTCCAGACCGGCCTGGACCCGCAACTGGTCCAGGATCTCGTGGAACAGCAGCCCATCGTCCCGCATGGGGATATCGCCGAATTCCTGGACCGGGTCTGGACCAAAATCCCTTCCTCGGACCTCATCGGGCAGGAAGACTTTTTGGAACGGATGCAGCCGATCTTCGTCCCGGCCACCCACGACCCGAAGCTTTTCCTGGACGAAGAGGGCAGCTTCCTGACCTTACAAATCCAGAACACCTACATGACGGAGCACGGCGAAATCACCCTGGACGCCCCGAACCCGGACTTGCAGACCGGAAGCTACCAACACGGAGGCAAGGCCTACCTCATGCGTCGGGACCAGGAAAAGGAAGCCGCGCTGATCAGCAAGCTGACCTCCATGAATTTCCAAGCCCGCAGTCCGGATATCTGGTTTCTGGAGCCGGAAGAGGCCATCACCTTTCTCCTGGACGCCTATCCCGGAATGGTGCAGGAATACCGGATGTTCGGAGAGCAGAGCCTGAACCGCTACAAGGTCCGGCTGGCCGATCCGGAGGTGGTCGCCATTCTGGAAACCCAGGACGACAAGGCCGAGGACAAGTGGTTCAACCTGGACATCTCCGTGGATTACGACGGCGAACGGGTGCCCATCGAGAAGATCTGGAAGGCCTGGACCCAGGGCAAACGCTATGTTCAGCTCAAGGACGGCTCCTACACCCGCCTGCCCGAGTCCTGGCTGAAAAGCCTGGGTCATCGCCTGGAAACCCTGGGCATTGATCCGGACAAGCCGCTCAAGCGCAAGTTCAAGCAGTTCGAGGCCCCGGTCCTGGACAAAATCCTGGAAGATATCCCTGGGGCCTCTACGGACGATTTCTGGCAGGATCTGCGGCTGAAGATCCACGATTTCGAATCCGTGGAACAAATCGAGGCCCCCAAGGAACTTCAGGCCGACTTGCGGCCTTACCAGCTCCAGGGACTGAGCTACCTGAACTTTCTGCGCAAGTACGGCTTCGGCGGAATCCTGGCCGACGAGATGGGGCTGGGCAAGACCGTGCAGACCCTGGCCTTCATCCAGCACATGATCTCCAATAAGCACGACGGCCCGAACCTGATCGTCGTGCCCACCTCGGTGCTGCCCAACTGGGACCGGGAGGCCCAGAAGTTCCTGCCTAATCTGCGACGGCTGCTGATCTACGGCATCAACCGGGAACCCTTGTTCAAACAGATCCCGGAAGCCGACCTGGTCATCACCACCTACGCCCTGCTGCGCCGGGACATGGACGAGTTGATGAAGCACGAATTCAACAGCGTCATCCTGGATGAAGCCCAAAACATCAAAAACCCGAACACCATCACCGCCCGGTCCGTGCGCCGGCTCAACGCCCGGTTCCGGCTCTGTCTCTCCGGCACGCCCATTGAGAACAACCTGCTGGAACTGTGGTCCCTGTTCGAATTCCTGATGCCCGGATTTCTTGGGTCCCAGCACGCCTTTCACAGCGGATTCGTCCGACCGATCAAGGACGGGGACGAGGAGTCCCTGGAACAGCTCAGGATGCGGGTCAAACCCTTCATCCTGCGCCGCAAGAAGGCCGACGTGGCCAAGGATCTGCCGCCCAAGGTGGAGAACGTCTACTACTGCGCCCTGGAAGACGAACAGATGGAACTGTACTCGGCCGTGGCCAGGAAGCTCAAGGACCAGGTGCTCAAAAACATCGACGAACAGGGCATGGCCAAGAGCCAGATGTCCATCCTGGACGCCCTGCTCAAACTGCGCCAGATATGCTGCCACCCGCGGCTGCTGCGCCTGGACATGCCCGGAGTGAGCACGAACATCAGCTCCGGCAAGTTCGAAGCCTTCAAGGATCTGACCACGGGCATCGTGGAGGACGGACACAAGGTACTGGTCTTTTCCCAGTTCGTACAAATGCTGCACATCATTCGCGGCTGGCTGCAAACCACGGACATCCCCTTCACCTATCTGGACGGCTCCAGCAAGGACCGCTTCGAGCAGGTGGATAAGTTCAACAACGACGAATCCATCCGCCTGTTCCTGATCTCCCTCAAGGCCGGCGGCACGGGCCTGAACCTGACCTCCGCGGACTACGTCATCCACTACGACCCGTGGTGGAACCCGGCCGTGGAAAGCCAGGCCATCGACCGCACCCACCGCATCGGCCAGACCAAGCAGGTCTTTGCCTACAAGATGATCTGCGAAAACACGGTGGAGGAAAAGATCCTCAAACTGCAGGACCAGAAACGCAACGTGGCCGAATCCATCATCCCCGGCCAGGACGTCTGGAAGAACATCACCCGCAATGATCTGGAGATGCTGCTGGACGTGTAGATGTGTCGGCGAAACGCATTGCCGTTGCCAGCTCACGGCAATGCGCCTCCAGCCGGGGCAGAATAATTTCCAGTTCGGCGCGGGAGAACAGGCCCAGCAGCGGCTCGTGTCCTTCCCAGAGTTCCTCGGCGGAAAACGACGGCAGCAGATCGGCCAAGCCGCGCAAGGCCCCTGCGTCCGTTCCACGATCTCCCACCGCGGCATAAAACCCGCAGAGCGCGGCCTGCATCAGTTCCTGATCCAGCCAGGCCCACTCCCCGACGCCCTCCACCCGGTCCAGGCGCATTCGCAGGGCCAGATCCAGGACAAAGGCCAGCAAAGCCGAAAGCGAATTTTCCGTCTCGATCAACGGATCATGGCTCCTGGCCGTGGTCAGCCGGACCTGCACGCCGTCATCATCCCAGCGGACGATGAAATCGCCGGCGGCATGGCTCCATGGGTGGACGCAGGCTCCGGTGGCCGGGTCGAGACACAGGGTTAGAATCCGACCGGCCTGGAAAAACACCTCACGGGCCTGCTCGGCACCCAGCCGCCGGATTCCCTGGTCATGATCCCAGAGCGAAAAACCACCGTCCCCGGCGACATGAAACTCGTGAAACCCCGCAAACCAGGGAACAGTGAGAAAGGTCACCGCCTCGTCATCCCGGAAGGCCAGGGGCCGGGGCAGGAACGCCCCGCCAGGAGTCCGTTGCAGGCTTTCCAGAACCAGGGCTTCCCGGCGTAGGGCGTCTCGTCCTCGCGGGGACATCGCGGTCAGCACCGCGAACCTGGCCCTGAAGCCGTCCCCGGCCTTGCCCTCTGCCCCTTGGGGCCAAACCAGCTCCAGACTCGCGGGGTGGTACAACGCGCCATGCTTTTCCGCGCGGATCACCATCTCGTCCGGCGGGGTCGGGCGATCCAGGCTCCCGGCCAACAACCGTGGTACCGCCCTGTCGTCGCGGGCAAGCATCCGGGTGATGGCCGCGAAATAGTCGCCGTAGGTCGTGCCCTGGTCGCATCCATCCAGAACGATGTTCATCGCTGCCGGGGTCACGGACAGATCGCCTCCGGGTGAGGCCACGAGGCAGGTGATTCCCGGCACGTCAAAAAAGTTCATGCTTTGCCCTCTGTTTCGACTTCAGCCCGGACCTTCGGCAAGGCCTGAGGATATTCGCGCTGGATGAACTCCAGCAGTTTCTCCCGGACATGGCAGCGCAGGTCCCAGGCCACGCCGGCGTCCTCGGCGCTCATCAGGGCGCGCAGTTCCACGGTGCGCTCCTTGGCGTCGGTGACCTGCAGTCCGGCCACCCGTCCGTCCCAGCCCGGACTGTCCTCCAGAATCCGTTGCAGCTCCCGGCGCACCTCCTGCACCGGCACGGTGTAATCCACATACAGGAACACCGTGCCCAGGATGTCCGCTGAAACCCGTGTCCAGTTCTGGAAGGGCCGCTCCATGAAATAGGTGATGGGCACAATCAACCGGCGCTGATCCCAGATCCGAATCACCACGTAGGTCAGGGTGATCTCCTCGATTCGCCCCCATTCCCCTTCCACGATGACCACGTCGTCCAGCCTGATGGGTTGGGTCAGGGCCACCTGGATTCCGGCGAACAGGGTGGCTATGCTGCGCTGGGCCGCGAAACCGGCGATGATGCCGATCACCCCGGCCGAGGCCAGCAGGCTGACCCCGATCTGGCGGACGTTTTCCAGGGTCATCAGCATGGAGGAGACGGCGATCACGGAAATGACGAAAATCAAAATCCGCCGCAAAATCCCCAGCTGCGTGTGCATCTTGCGGGCTTTCAGGTTGTCCCGGATGTTGATCTGAAACCGGCGTAGCACCAAGTCCTGAAGCAAGGCCGTGAAACGGATCAGGGACCAGGCCACGGCCATGATAAAGGCCATGCTCAGGAAGTGCCGAAAGGTCTCCAGCAGTTCCTCGGACATGACCAGGGTCGGCGCGACCACCGTTAGGATCAGCAGCGGGAAAAGCAGTCGGGAGGGCGCGGCCATGTGCCGGGGAATCAGGGCCAGCACCCTGTCCGGCTGGCCCGACTGGCCTGACTGATCCGACTGATCCGGCGCGGCCCGGAGCAAGACGTGAAACAGCACCGCGTGCAGCATCAAACCGAACGCCAGGGCCACCACGACCACGGTCACGGACGTTCCCAACCCCCACCAATCGATCTCCAAAAAATCATTCATCAGTTCGTGAAATTCCTGCATGCTTTCTCCGGGATGGTTCAAACCTGTCTACACTTGATGAAAGAGAACCACCCGCTCCCGTCGGGCGGTTCATCTATCCCCGCCGCTGCTCATCGAACCAGCGCATTTTCTTGGCCAGCTCCTTCCAGTTGCACTGCTGAAGCACCCGGACCTGGCGATGGATGTGGTTTTCCTTGATCGCGATTTCCTTGTCCTTTTCGTCCACAATGCCGTAAAACGGCAGCGTTACCCAGAACGCCTTGTTCTTGAAGGCTTCCGAAGGGGTGAGCACGTCCTGGCGGCGATTGTAGAACGGGTCCTCGTCCTCGGCGCAGGGCGTATCGAACACGTTGAACTGTCGGCAGGCCATGGGACGCAGGGCGTGGACGGCGCAGGCATCGGCGACCAGAAACGGACACGGGCCTCCTTCCTGAAAATCCTCCAACTGCCTGACCAGGGTCTCCCGGGTCTCGCTCGTCGTTTCCTCGGTACAGTACCAGGCCATGCCGGCCATTTCCAATGGATAGACCGGGACCGCGGCATGAATCCGGCAACAGTTGGCGCAGCCCTTGCGGCAGGCCAATTTACGGCCCTCGGCCTTGGCCTGTCCGGCAAGCTCCAGGTCCACGCCTTGATCCACGATGGAATAGGCGTCCAAAAGCAGGGTCAACCAGGTCAGCTTGGCTTCAGCTTCGGGAAAGCTGAGCCGCTTCTCGGGATAAACGGTTTGCACGTCCATTACTTACTCTCCAGTTTTTGGTTTCAATTGCTGCCTCATACCCCTTCCCGTCCGTTCCGATCCACCAGGACGAAAACCGTCAGGTTGGCCAGCACGCCCACCACCAGGCCATGGATGCCCCAGGGAGCGCCCAGAGCGTAGTTCCAGATCAGCAAGGCCAGGATGCCGCCTGCGGCGCCGCTCAGAAAGCGGGTTTGGCTGACCTTTCGCCCGGTCACGGCCATGACCAGGGGCACGAGAATGATCGGGGCCCAGAAGTTGTAGGAGTAGATCAGGATGTCCAGAACGCTTTCAATGGACACGGCGAAAATCACGGCCAGAATCCCCACGATCAAGGTGAGGGCCCGGGCCAGGGCGACTTCGCGATTCTCCGGGATGGGGATCTTGCGCAGGGGTTTGATGACGTCGTTGATGCAGCAGATGGCCGCGGCGTTGAGGAAGGAGTCCGCCGAGGACATGATGATGGCGATCACCGCGGCGATGACGATCCCCTGCAACAGCGGGGAAAGGGCCTGCTGAATGACGAAGGGCAAGGCCAGATTCGGGTTGATCGTGGGATCAAGAACCAGGGCCACGAGGCCGATCAGCCCGGTGACCGCGAAGAACGGAATGGAAAACAACCCGCTGTACAAAGTGCCCTTGGCCACGTCCTGGGTGCTTCGGCCGATGAGCAGCCGTTGCAGATACGGCGGAACCAGGGTTTCGCCGAACACAAAGGTCAGGAAGAGCGACGCCAGGGCCACCAGCGCCAGGGGCTCGGCGGGCAGGGTCAGGTGGTTTGCGGGCACGCTGTCCAGGACCAGGCCCCACCCGCCGGCATACTGCACGCCGAAATACAGGGTCAGGGGCAGCCCTACGGCCAGGATCACGAACTGGACGATGTCCGTCCAGACCACGGCCCGCATCCCGCCCACGGTGGCGTAGGTGATCACGATGCCGCAGCCCAGCAAAATGCCCCAGATCCGCTCAATGCCCAGAAAAAGATTGGTCACGTAGCCAATGGCCCCGATCTGGGCCCCCAGGATTCCGGCGCAGAGAATGAAGCCGAACAGCCCGGAAAACACCTTGGCCGCCTTGCCGTAATGGACCTCCATGATGTCGCCCACGGAAATGGCGTCCGGATAGCGGCCCATCCGCGGGGCGATGAAGGCGGCCACCAGGATTTCCTTCAGGCTGAAGCCCCACAGGGCCACGATGTTCACGACGCCGAACAAAAACACCTTCTCCGCGTTGCCCATGGAAAACCCGCCGCCGATAAACGAGGCGGACAAGGTGGCGAAAATCACCATCGAGCCGAAGGATTTTCCGGCCACGGCATACTGGGAAAGGTTCGAAATGCCCCGCCCGGCCAGGACTCCGATGAGCAGAACCCCGAATAAATACGTAAAAATGATGGCGTTGGTCATGTTGTGTTGCCCTTCTTATGAAAAGTGTGGATACCGGTCGGGTTTCTTACCCATGGAGACGCCGTAGCGCAAATCTCCCCAAGTGAGATCTTGCCCCGATCCGTTCCCAGAGCTTTTGGTCGACTTACAAAAAGGACTTGCGCTGAAAGCCCTTGTGACTGTACGGAAGCACCTCAAGTACGCCGCGCCGACCCGCTTCGAGCCCCTGGCGCGCGTTTTCCACTTTTGTGCAAGGAGACCTCTCTCATGCTGACATTCGCCGAAGAAATCCTGCTGCTGAGCCTGGACGACAAGAAAGGTTCCTTTCTCTCTTCCGTACCGGAACAGGCCCTGCGCACCGCCCTGGCCGGGGCGTTGTTGATGGAGTTGGCCGTGATGAACCGCATCGACACGGACTTGCACGCCCTGTTCGTGGTGGCCCCGGATCCCACACCCAATTCCACGCCCGATACCACCGGAGACCCCTTGCTGGACGACGTTCTCCAACGCATCCAAACCGGAGAAGCCGACCAGCCCGCCGCCTTCTGGCTGAATGAGATCGCCTGGAAGATCGACAACCTGCGCGACCGCGTCGTCCAAGGCCTGGTGGAAAAAGGCGTGCTCAAGATCGAGGACCGCAAAGTTCTCTGGGTCTTTCCGCAACGCCGCTACCCGCTGCTGGACGACCGCGAGGTCAAGGAAGTCCGGGCCCGATTGCGGGACCTGCTTTTTGGCGGAGACATCCCGGAGTACCGCGACGCGGTGCTCGTCGGACTCGTCCACTCCTGCGGCATGGTCGAGACCCTGTTTTCGGACCAGGAACTCCCCCAGGTCATGCCCCGGCTGACCAAGCTGGCCCAGTTGGACCTGATCGGCCGGGAAGTGGACCGGGCCATCCGGGAAATCATGATGGCCATGACCGCGCACAATATTCGGGGAGTCGGGTTCTACTAAACCCTATCTGACCACGAGGCCGACAATGGAAGGGATCGGAAACCTCATCGGGGGCATCGGCGTCTTTTTCGTCGGCCTGCATCTGCTCAGTACGGCCTTGAAGCAGATGGCCGGACGCCGGTTCCGGCTGCATTTCGCGAAGTGGGTGGGAACGCCGGGCCGGGCCGGACTTGTGGGGTTCGTGGCCGGATTCCTGACCCAGTCCATGTCCGCCCTGTCCTTCATTGCCGGCAGCCTGGCCGGGGCCGGAATGATTCAGGTCCGACTGGGCATGTTGGTCATTTTCTGGGCCAATGCCGGGATCGGGATCATGATCCTGCTGGCCGTGCTGGACATCAAGATCGTGGTGTTGCTGCTCCTGGGCCTAGCCGGGATCAGTTTCGCCTTCAAGCGCCCGCGCCGCCTTGAGGCCCTGTCCCAGGCCCTGTTCGGCGGGGCCATGCTCTTCTACGGACTGATCATGCTCCGGGCCGGGGCCGAGCCCCTGGCGCAAATGCCCTGGTTCGAGAGCGTGCTTATGGCCGGCCATTCCTCCTACCTGCTCGCCTTTCTGGCCGGAGTCCTGCTCACGGCGCTCTGCCAGTCCTCCACCGCGGTATCCATCCTGGCCATTGCCATGACCCAGGTCGGGCTGTTCTCCATGGAGCAGACCATGATGATCATCTACGGCACCAACGTGGGCTCCGGGGCCATAAGCTGGCTGCTGGCCACGGCCATCCGCGGGACCCCCAAACAACTGATCATGTCCCAGGTCCTGTTCAACTTCTTCGCCGGAGTGGTCTTCGTCACGCTGTTCTATCTGGAAAATCTGGCAGGCATCCCGCTGGTCCGGGCCCTGGTGAACAGTCTGGCCCTGCCCTTGGAACAGCAGGCGGCCCTTGTCTATCTGCTCTTTAACTGGGGCGGGGCCGTGGTCCTGTCCCTGCTCCTGACGCCCTTTGCCCGGAGCATCGAGCGCGTCTGGCCGGCCACGAGGGAAGAGGAATGGTCTCGAACCCGCTTTTTGCGCGACGACCTCACGGACGCTCCGGAACTGCACCTCGGGCTCCTTGCCAGGGAGCAAGCCCGCCTGACCTGCCGCCTGCCGCAATATTCAGCCATCCTCCTGGATCAGATCCGGGACGACCGCGGCAAAGTCCTGGAGGCCCTGCACGCTTCCTTTCTGGCCGTATCCAAGGAGATCGACGCTCAAAGCAGCGAGCTGGTCAGCCGCCCCTTGTCCCATAACGGCCTCGAACTGCTGCTGGTCCTGCAAAACAAGCAGAAACAACTGGAAGCCTTCGAGGGCCTGCTCCTCCAGTTTTCCCTGTGCTGCCGGGAGTGGACCGGAAACCTGCGCTCGACCTTCCAGGGCACCTTCCTCCAGGGCCTCGACTTTCTTCTGCACACCGTCTGCGAAGCGGAATCCTCCGACGAAGCAACGGACGCCGAGCAATTGGTCTTGCTGACCCAGGACAAAGGGGACGTGTTCCAGTCCATCCGCAACGTCTACCTGAGCGGCGAGCAGAACATGGACATCCGGGATCGGACGGCGTTTCTGGAACTGACCGGATTGTACGAGCGCATGGTCTGGACCCTGGGCCGCATCGCCGCGCTTCAGCTGGCTCAGAAACGGCTGGCTGCGGGCTCAAAGACGTGACCGCCGCGTTTGGGAAGGGAAAAGAGAGGAAGGAGGGTCAGCGTCAGGACTCGGTGGGTGCGGTATCTCCCTTACCGGCTGGCGCGTTCAAGGACAGAACATAACTATTGATGCCTTCCTGGGGCCAGTAGCGGGCCTCGAGGGAGTCCATCAGCTTGCGCGCGATGCACAACCCCAACGCCTCGAATGTCTTGACCTGCAACAGATGCAGGTGATCGGCCCGGAGATAGTGGTCCAGCGGACCACGTATCCCCGGATACTCGATCACCACCTGAAATCCATCATCATGAACCCGGAAGCGGGCGGAGATGTCCGCGTTGTGTTTGGAGGTCTTGATGGTGCTCAGGGCATAGAGAAAGACCTCCTCCACGGCCAGTTGCAAACGCTTGGCGTCCTCTTGCGGAGTCTTCCGCAACCGACATAGCGCTTCCAAACCGGCATTGACCACCACGACCATCTCTCGTCGTGGGATCACCGTCACACGAACCACTTCCTGCATTTCCAACCTCTTCGCAATGCGACTAACGCGAGTTCGCCCTCGATTTGAGGGACATGGGGCGAGTTTCCCTGAAGCGTCGCCCAACCGTCCAGACCACGAAAAAAGCCGCCAGGATCAGCCACTCTCCGCCAAGGCCCCGGCCCGGCGCAACGGTGCATCCACCGCCGCCTCCGTCGTCCCCGGCGCAATCGCCCACACCGGAAACGCCCTTGACCCAGCCGCAGTAGTTGGCCATCCGGACATAGACGCCGTAGATCCCCGAGGTTCCGCACTGCAATCCCCAACTGGTCACCCCGGCCAAGTAGGCGTTGCCCGTCTCATTGCGGACAATCATCGGCCCTCCGGAGTCCCCCTGACAGGTGTCCTTCGAACCGTCACCGGGACCGGCGCCGATCATGTTGTCGGTGATAGAGAACAGCGGCGGCGGATAGGCCAGAATCAGGGCGGTTTGACTGACAATGGGCAGCTGTGCTTCCTGGAGCACCGAAGGAAAGCCGCCTCTCGGCCCTAAAGCTCCCCAGCCCGCAACCCAGGCCGAAGCGCCGGGATTGGTCAGACCCGCCGGGTCTCCGGGTGGAATCAGCGGCAAAGCGCCCCAAATGGTTCCATCCGCGGGCACCCTGGCCAGTTGGAGCAAGGCCAGGTCGGATTCATTCGTGTTGCCGTTGTATCGCGGATGCACGGCGATCCGCGCGATGGGGATCCGGTCCCCTCCTTGACCGCGCAAGTCCGTTCGGCCGCTGAGCACGTGCAGGTCGCCGGGGTTGTATTTCACCGCCCCGCTCTGGTCCGCCACGCAGTGCGCCGCAGTAAGCACCCACTGATCGGAAATCAGCGTACCGCCGCAAAACTGGGCCCGGAACTCGTCGTCCACTCCGGCATGCAGCACGCCCACGACCCAGGGCCAATTCCTGATGTCCGTGGCCCGACCGCCAAGAATTTTTTCGACGGCGGAATCACGTTCGTCCTGACCAGCCCAAACCGGCCCGCAAACGAGCATCGCGACTCCCAGCAAACCCAGCACCACGCCCATCACGAAACGCTTGTTCATGACCACTCCCTTTGGTTGACCGACTTCTTCATTGCCGATTGATTTACTCAGACTTTTTCACAATTTAAAATAACAGCATGTTACATCCCGGAATATCTAAATATAGCCGGATCAAAGGACCATGACAAGCCTATTGAACACAACGTCCAAAAAGCATAGGTTCATGGTGTACAGCAAACACGAACAGTCTTTCCAGGAGTTCCAGCCATGTGGGATTATACCGACAAAGTGCGCGACCACTTTCTCAACCCCCGAAACGCCGGCCCGATGGACGACCCCACGGTGGTGGGCGAGGTGGGCAGTCTGGCCTGCGGCGACGCGCTGAAGCTGTTTCTGAAAATCGACGACACGGGACGGATCACCGACGCTACGTTTCAGACCTTCGGCTGCGCCAGCGCCATCGCCTCCAGTTCCGTGCTCACGGAGCTGCTCAAGGGCAAAACCGTGGACGAGGCCGCGGCCATCACCAATAAAGAGATCGCCATGGAACTGGGCGGCCTGCCCAGGGAAAAGATGCACTGTTCCGTGATGGGCCAGGAAGCCCTGGAGTCGGCCCTGAAGCGCTTTCGCGGCGAGTTGGAGCCCCTGGTCAAACCCGAGGGCGAAATCGTCTGCAAGTGCTTCGGCGTCACGGACGTCCAGATCCGCCGGGCCATCACCGAAAACGATCTGACCACGGTGGAGGAAATCACCGACTACACCAAGGCCGGCGGAGGGTGCGGCGAATGCGTCCTGGACCTGGAGCGCATCCTGGCCGAAACCCGGGGCACGGAGCCGGCCAAACCCAAGCCCGCCGCGCCCAAGCGCAAGTTGACCAACCTCCAACGGATGCAGCTGGTGACCAAGGTCATTGACGAGGAAATCCGGCCCAGCCTGAAAAAGGACCGCGGGGACATCGAGCTTCTGGACATCGAAGGTGCCAAGGTCCTGGTCTCCATGCGCGGGGCCTGTTCGGGCTGTCCCTCCAGCCAGTTGACCATCAAGGAACTGGTCCAACGCCGGTTGCGCGATGCCGTGGACCCGGACATCATCGTGGAGGAGGTGCGCTCATGACCGTGATCTACCTGGACAACAACGCCACGACAAGGGTCGCCCCGGAAGTTCTGGAGGCCATGCTGCCCTTTTTGCGGGAGGCCTACGGCAACGCCTCCAGCATGCACGGCTTTGGCGGCAACGTTGGCAAATTCATCAGTGAGGCACGGGAACGCACGGCCCAGGGGCTGGGCTGCTCCCCGGAAGAGATCATCTTCACCTCCTGCGGCACGGAAAGCGACAACACGGCCATCTTTTCCGCTGTCCGCTCCCAACCGGAAAAGCGGCACGTTGTGACCACCCGGGTGGAGCATCCCGCGGTCCTGAACGTGGCCAGCCACCTGGAAATCGCCGGGTACGAGGTCACCCATCTGAAGGTGGACGAACTGGGGAGGCTGGACGTGCAGGAGTTGGAGGACAGCCTGCGCCCGGACACGGCCCTGGTCTCCATCATGCACGCCAACAATGAAAATGGCGTGATCTTCCCTCTGGAGCGGATCGCCGAAATCGTCAAGAGCCGGGGCATCCTCCTACACACCGACGCGGTTCAGACCGTGGGCAAGCTGCCCATCGACCTGCAGAAGCTGGCCGTGGACTTCCTGGCCCTCTCCGCCCACAAGGTGCACGGCCCCAAGGGCATGGGCGCGCTGTTCGTCCGCCGGGGCGTGCCGTTTCGGCCCTTCATGCTCGGCGGGCACCAGGAAAAAGGGCGGCGGGCCGGAACCGAGAACGTGGCCGGAATCGTGGCCCTGGGCAAGGCCATGGAAATGGCCGCAGCCGGGATTGACGAAGAAAACTCACGGGTCAAGGCCCTGCGCGACCGCCTGGAGCAGGGGATCATGGACACGGTGCCGGACGTGCGCCGCAACGGAGACCCGGAAAGCCGCCTGCCCAACACCACCAGCCTGGCCTTCAAGTACATTGAGGGCGAATCCATTCTGCTGATGCTGGACCAGCACGGCATCTGCGCCAGTTCCGGTTCGGCCTGCACCTCCGGCAGTCTGGAGCCCTCCCACGTGCTCCGGGCCATGGGCGTGCCCTTCACCTTTGCCCACGGCTCCATCCGCTTCAGCCTGAGCCGGTACACCACGGACGAGGAAATCGATCTGGTCCTGCGCGAACTGCCCGGCATCGTGTCCAGGCTGCGGGCCATGTCTCCCTTCACCGGCAACGACGAGACCGCGGCGGGCTGCGCCTGCTGATCCTCCGAGACATATCATGAACACCCCAGAGATGATGGAATTGAACATCGCCCCGCTCAGGGACGTGGTCAGCCGACTCTGCGCACCCGACTCTTGCAAGGACGTCTGCCGCGCTCCGGTCCACGACCAGCCCATGCCTTCGGTTCCGGCGATCACGGAAATCGTGGAGCGACTGCGGGCCGTCCTCTTTCCCGGCTACTACGGCGACTCCGAGGTCACCCCGGAGTCCCTGAGCTACCACATCGGGGCCGGGCTGGACCGGGTCTACCGACTGGTCACGGAACAAATCCGGCGCGGGTACTGTTTCCTGTGCCGGATCAACGAGGAGGAGGACTGCGGGGACTGCCAGGACCTGGCCGTGGATCTGGCCACCAAGTTCATCACCACCTTGCCCAAGATTCGCGGCCTCCTGGCCACGGATGTTCAGGCCGCCCTGGCCGGGGACCCGGCGGCCAAAACGCCTGGAGAGATCATCTTCAGCTATCCCAGCATCCTGGCCCTGACCCACTACCGCATCGCCCACGAACTTTATCATCTGGGCGTGGATATGATCCCCCGGATCATCTGCGAAATGGCCCATTCCAAGACCGGCATCGACATCCATCCCGGCGCGGAAATCGGCAACCACTTCTTCATCGACCACGGCACGGGCACGGTGATCGGCGAAACCAGCATCATCGGCGACAACGTCCGGCTCTACCAGGGCGTGACCCTGGGCGCGAAAAGCTTCCCCAAGGACGCCAACGGCCAGATCATCAAGGGCCTGCCCCGGCATCCGGTCCTGGAGGACGACGTGATCATCTACTCCGGCGCGACCATCCTGGGCCGAGTGACCATCGGCAAGGGCTCGGTCATCGGCGGCAACGTCTGGGTCACCGAAAGCGTCCCTCCAGGCTCCCGCCTGATCCAACAACGCCCCAGCTCGCAGCTGTTCAGCGGTGGCGATGGGATTTGAACAGGATACATGGAGAAACAATGCCTCTCTACGAGTTTTACTGCCAGGATTGCCACACCATCTACAACTTCTTTTCTCCGCGGATCAACACGGAAAAGCAGCCGGACTGCCCCAAGTGCGGACGCCCGGAGTTGGAGCGACAGGTTTCCGTGTTCGCCATTTCCAAAAATCGTCCGGATACCGGAGACGGTGAGGACGGCATGGACGGGATGCCCGACCTTTCCGGCCTGGACGAGGCCAAGCTGGAACGGGCCATGGCCATGATGGCCCGGGAGGCCGAAGGCATGGACGAGGATGATCCCCGTCAGGCGGCCCAGTTGATGCGCAAGCTCTGCGACGTCACGGGCATGCATTTCGGGGAGGGCATGGAGGAGGCTTTGGCCAGAATGGAAGCCGGGGAAGACCCTGAACAGGTCGAAGCGGAAATGGGCGACATGTTCGAAAACATGGACTTCAGCCCCGCCGGAGCCAAAAAGCTGCGCCGCGCCCTGCGCGCGCCGGCCCGGGATGAGACGATTTACGACATGTGAGGCGGAAAAGCGGTGCCGGTGCAGTCCAAGACGACCCGCTTTCCGGGCGCGAGTCCGAGCACCGCGGCGGCGCTGCCCTGGTTGACCGCCAGCTCCCAATAGCCCTGGCTTCCAACCAGCACCCCGACTCCGCCCGCCGGAATCTGGGCATAGGTCTGCACCGGAACCAGCGGCTGAAGCAGGGGCGCGAGCAGTTCGACTCGCTCCATCCCTGCTTCGGGCCAAAGACGTTCGGGCAGGTTGAGCAGGCAGTTGCCGAACCGGTCCACATGCAGGACATGGGCCGTGATCTCCCGGCCCCGCTGCTCCGGCAAGGCCCAGGCCGGACGCTGCAACGTCTCCGTATCCAACGGTCGTCCCAGTCGCCGCGGATCAACGCCCAGGGCCAGCCGGGCCGCGGCCGGGGCCAGGATGTCCCGACCGTGAAAGGTATTGGAACGCGCCCCCGAAGCGGACGGCATGGTCAGTTCCCAGGCCCGCTCTCCGGGCTCCTCCCCAGCCAGCCTCTTGGGCTCAGGCCCGAAAACCAGGGCCAGCAGGCCGTTGTCCGGCCCCAGGAAAAAACGGCCTTCCCGTTTTCCGATCACCAGACGACGCTCGGTCCCCACCCCTGGGTCCACCACGCCCACCAGCACGCTGCCTTCCGGAAAAAACCGCCAACTGGCCGCCAGGTAAAAGGCCCCCTGCATGACGTCAAAGGGCCGGACCTGGTGGCTGACGTCCACGACCGAGGCCTCGGGCGCGAGGCCCGCCAAAACGCCCTTCATCTGCCCGACATACGGATCATCCAGCCCGAAGTCCGTCAGCAGGGCCACGGTCGGCCTGACCAATCTCCCGCGCCCTCTCGGCAAACGCCCGCCCCGCATCGCATGTCGCCTGTCGGTGGCCATATCGTCCTCCTTTTTGACCGGCAAACCCATTGCCCAGAGCTGGTGCGTCGTTGTATCCCCGAAGAGAATTCATAGTACAGCACCGACCCTGGAGTAGTGCCGATCCCGCGCACACCATCTCCCGCGGGACTACACGCCCGTGAACATTCTACCGCAACGCGGCGAGAATCTTCCGACACAGAGGGTCGACGAGAGATGAGCGTTCTTCCAGGCCCAGAACGCTTCCGGAGGTCAGTTGCCGGGCCGTGAGGCTCGGCAGGACGGGGATGGACGCGGCCAGAGGCGGCAGCCCGGCAATGTCCGGCAATTCGTCCCGCTCCTGGTGACGGTTGAGCACCAGAGCTTGGCGCTTGAGCCCCAGGCCCAGGGCCAGTCGGGCGATTTCCGCGGCCGTGTCCAGCCCGCGGCGAGACGGTTCGCTGACCACCACCAGTCCATCCACGGCCGCAACCGTGCCCCGGCCCAGATGCTCCACTCCGGCCTCCAGGTCCACGACCACCCATTCCCGAGCTTCCAGCACCAAATGGGCCAGCAGGGCCTTGAGCAGGGAATTGGCTCCGCAGGCGCAACCGCCTCCCGCGCCGGTCACGGTCCCCATGACCAGCAGTCGCTTGCGCCCCGCGCCGTCGCGACCGGAATCAGCCAATTCCACGGGCAATTCCACGGCCAAATCACCGGACAAATCCCCCACGTCCGGGTTCAGGTGCATGAAGCCGGAGCCGATGCGTTCCGCCACCAGATCGGTGCGCAACACCAGCGGCTTGGGCAGGCTTTCCCGCTCCAGGCCCGAGGCCTGGCCCAAGGACAGGGCGGTGTCCGCGTCCACCAAATAGACGTCATGACCGCTTCTGGCCAGAAAGTCTCCCAGCCAAGTCGCGATGGTGGTCTTGCCCACCCCGCCCTTGCCGGCGACCGCGATTTTCATGCTTCGCTCCCATGGGGATGATGTGGGGGACGGGCGTCCATCCCCCGAGAAGGTTCAACTTACGGCGTCAACCCCAGGCTCTGCCGCTTGGCCGAAATCCGCGCGTCAATGGCCTCCGCCGCCTTGTGCGGATCGGCCTCCACGCCGAAGCAGGCCCCGACCACGCCTTCCAGGCCGCTCAAAGCCAGATTGGTCACGGTTTCGCTGCCGGTGATATGCGGCGGCAGGCCCAGGTGGGTGTATATCCCGCTGGCCACGGCGTAGAGGCCGATGGCCGCGGCCTTTTCGGAGTACCATTCCGGGGCGCTGGCCGCCACGGGCAGGTCACTGATGTCCGTGCCCAGGGCGTCGGCCAGCATGGCGCAGAGATGAATGATCCGCGAATTGTCCACGCAACTGCCCACATGCAGAACCGGCGGAATGCCCAGGGACGTGCACACGGCCTTCAGACCCTCTCCGGCTCTGTCCGCGGCCTCGGGCACCATCAGCCCGGCCTTGCCCATGGCCACGGTGGCGCAGCCGGTGATCAGCACCAGGATGTCGCGCCTGATCAACTCCTTGCACAGCTCTGTATGGACGTGATCGTGCTTCAGCCTGGGGTTGTTGCAGCCCACGATGCCCACGGCTCCCCGGATCTGTCCGGCCTTGATCGCTTCCAGGAGCGGGCCGGGAGTGCCTCCCAACGCACCGAGAATGGCCTCGTTGGAAAAGCCGGTCATCAATTCCACCGGCTCGGCGGGGATATCCACGCGGCCGGGGTCGCGCTTGGTGAACGCCTCAATGGCCGCCTCCACCACCTGCACGGCCTTTTGCCGGGCGTTGGCGTAGTTGAACTCCACATGTTCGGCCCCGGTGAATTTGGCCTTGTCCGAGGTGGAGATAAACCGGGTCTGGTAGCAGCCGGCGATGGTCACCAGGGAAGGCATGATGCACTGGTAGTCCACGACGATGCAGTCCACCGCGCCCGTGACCAGAGCCAGTTCGGTCATCAGATGGTTGCCGGCCATGGGAATGCCCTGGCGCATCAGCACTTCGTTGCCCGTACAGCACAGGCCGGCCACGTTGATCCCGGACGCTCCGGACGACTTGGCCTTCCGGATCAATTCTGGATCCCGGGCCGCGGCCAGGATCATTTCCGAGACGATGGGGCTGTGGCCGTGGACCACCACGTTGACCTGATCCGCCTTGAGCACGCCCAGGTTGACCTGGGCCTTCCTGGGAGTAGGGGTACCGAAAAGGATGTCCGACAGCTCCGTGGCGATCATGGAGCCGCCCCAGCCGTCTCCAAGAGCCACCCGGGCCGAATGCAGGCACAGGCTCACCGCGTCGCTGTCCACGCCCATATGCGTGCGGTGCATCATTTCCACCACGTCCCGGTCGATCCCCCGGGGGGTGATACCCAGTTTTTCCCATAACTCCCGACGCTTTCCAGGGACGCGGGCGACAAAGGAGACCGAGGGCGTGGCAAAGCCGAAGTCCTCAATGAACGTTTCGGCCAGGGCCCGAGCGATCTCCTTGTCGCTTTTGCCCTGAACGGTCACGCCCACCTCAGCCGCGATGCGACGCAGTTTTTCCGGGTCGCGGATGCCGTAGTCCGATGTTTTGCCCTGGCCGACGGCCAACAGCGTCTCCACCAGGTCCCGTCCGTGGTCCGAATGCGAGGCCGCTCCCGCGGCCACGAACCGGCCGAAGTTTCGGGCCACGGTCAAGTCCGCATCCGCTCCGCACACGCCGCGCTCCCGTTTGCCCTTGCCCGGGGTGATCCGGCACGGTCCCATGACACATTTGGAACAACTCAGACCCTGCTTACAGAACGTGCAGGCCGGCCGCTGCTCCGCCAGCCTGTCCCAGACGGTTTCCACGTTGTCGCGTCTGGCCTTCTCGATCATTTTTTGGGCGTCCGGCCAAATGGAAAGGTCCTCTGCTCTTCGGGGTAGCTTCTCTGCCATGGCGCTCTCCTTTGTTGTGGGTGACGGATGCGGGAAGAATTTTTCAAGAAGCCATAGCACCAAAACCTGAGTGCGTCTGTCGGCTGGCCGACAACAGATTGCCCTCCATGAGCTCTGTTTTCATAATATCTTCGCGCACGAGGGTCATGCTCAGTAGACCTTGCGCCGGGAAAAACCCTGGCCGATGACGTTCAGGGTATTTTCCTCGATGGTGAAGGCCTTGGGATCGATGGTGAAGATGACTTCTTCCAGACGCTTGAGCTGTAAGCTGGTGACCACGGTCAACAGAATTTTCTTGCGTTTACCGGTGTAGGCGCCGCGACCGTAAAGAAAGGTCGAGCCCCGGTTGATGGTGCTCAAGATGGCCTTGGCCAGTTCGTCGGGCTTTTCCGAGACCACGAGCACCATTTTGCGCTGGTTGAACATGCCCAGGAAGTAGTCCATAACCATGGCGTGGACGAAAACCAGAAACACCGAGTACAGCATCTGCTCCAGACCGATGAAGAACAGACTCCCGAAAAACAGGACCATGTTGAAGCCGAAGGAAAATTTCCCGATCCCGAGATTAAAACGCTGGCTCAAGAAGACCGAGATAACGTCCAGCCCGCCCAGGGATCCCAAGGACCGCAAGGCGATGCCCGACCCGGCTCCCATAATGGCTCCGGCCGTCAGAGCGGCCAGCAGGGTGTCCTCAATGATCAGGGTCCATGGGATGGTATCAAGCCCCAGGCTGAGCAGCAGCATGCCGTACAGGCTGTAGAAGAAAAACCGCCTGCTGACGCAGATCCAGCCGAGAATGAAAATAGGGATGTTCAGGATCAGCAGCCAAACACCGGGCGGGAAAATTCCGACCACGTAACTCAGAATCAAGCCGACCCCGGTCACGCCGCCGCTGATGAATTCCTGAGGAACGACGATGGCCTTGGCTCCGAAGGCGAGGATCAAGGCCCCCATCGTGATCAACAGCAGGTTCCAGGAGATGGAATATGTCGTAACGCGGAACTGCTCCGCCCAATTGCCGGCCATGCGGTCTTCCCTCCGTTCCGACGAAGTGCCTTATTTCGATGTACCGCCTATGCGAGGTCTGAAAAGTACTTCTGATAGCTCTGAAACAACCGGCAGGAAATGATCAGCGGCGATATTGTGCGGGGCCAGTCCGACGACCATGGGTCAGAGCCACATCGCCGAACAGCCCATACCTACATGACCCCGATGCCGGGAGCAAGACCGCGAAGAGGCCGCACGAATCAGGACGAGTCCCGGTCCCTCGTATCTGTTTCCGGATGACTTTTCATGGTTCAGAGGCTAAGAAGAAACCGCTTTCAAAACGCGTTTTGGTAGAACGTCCCAGGGTCGAATCGTCTCCCTTCACCAGCAAACGTCGCGAGGACCATCAACCATGTGCGGAATCATCGGTTATGCGGGGCACAGACCGGCCGTGCCCATCATCGTGGAAGGACTGAAGCGTCTGGAGTACCGCGGCTACGATTCCGCGGGCGTAACCTTTGCGCAGCACGACGAGTTGCACGTCATTCGGGCCGAGGGCAAGCTGTGCGAGCTGGAAACCCGTCTCAACGGCCAGGACATGTTTCACGCCACCACGGCCCTGGGCCATACCCGCTGGGCGACCCACGGCCTGCCCGTGGAACGCAACGCCCATCCCCATCGCGACCCGGGAGGCCGCCTGGCCCTGGTGCACAACGGGATCATCGAGAACTACCAGTCGCTTCGAAAAATGCTCAAAGACAAAGGACGTACGTTTTTCTCGGATACGGACTCCGAAGTGCTGGTTCAGCTTATCGCCGAGCTCTGGACCTCCGACGTCACTCTACGCGAGGCGTTCAGCAAGGCTCTAGCTCAAGTTGAAGGCACCTATGCCGCAGCCTTTCTCAACCTGGATGAGCCGAACAAAATCTGGGCGGCCCGCAAATCCAGCCCGCTGTTGCTGGGCGTGGGCGTGGGAGAAAACTTCGTGGCCTCGGACATCCCGGCGTTTCTGGGCTATACACGGGACGTCGTCTTTCTGGAGGACGGCGAACTGGTGGAGTTGGAGCCTTTTTCCTGGCAGGTCTTTGATGCCGCCACTCTGGCACCCCTGGAAAAGAAGGTCCACCACATCACCTGGGATTTTCAGGCCGCGCAAAAAGGCGGCTACCGTCACTTCATGCTCAAGGAAATCTTCGAGCAGCCCGCGGTGATCGCCAATTGCCTGGCCGGACGCGTGGACGCCAAAGCCTTGTCCGTGACCCTGCCGGAGCTGGAGGCCATACCCGTCCCGGGCCAGATCCAGATCGTGGCCTGCGGCACGTCCTATCATGCCGGGCTGTGGGGCCAACACTTGCTGGAGTCGTGGGCGAAAATTCCGGTTCGCGTGGAAATCGCCTCGGAATTCCGATATCGCAACCCGCTTTTCATGCCGGACGATCTCGTCCTGGCCATCAGTCAGTCCGGAGAAACCGCGGATACCCTGGCCGGAATGCGTCTGGCCAAGGAGCACGGGGTGCCCGTGCTCGGACTGTGCAACGTGGTGGGATCCAGTGTAGCCCGGGAGGCGGACAGCGTGATTTACACCCAGGCCGGGCCGGAAATCAGCGTGGCCTCCACCAAGGCCATGTGCAGCCAGCTCGTCCTGTTGACCCTGCTGGCCCTGTACTGGGGCCGACGCAAGGGAACACTGGCTCGGGAAGTGGAGACCTCGATCATCACCGGGCTGCTCGGCCTGCCCCAAGTTTTGGAAGCCGAACTGCCTCGCCTGCGCGGCAAGGCCCAGGAACTGGCCCCGGAATACAGCACGGCGCACAGCTTTTTCTACCTCGGCCGGGGCCCGGCCTACCCGCTGGCCTTGGAAGGCGCCTTGAAACTCAAGGAAATCTCCTACATCCACGCCGAAGGCTATGCGGCCGGAGAAATGAAGCACGGCCCCATCGCCCTGATCGAGCCGGAATTCCCCACCTTTGCCCTGGCCTTGAATGACGCCTTGCTGCCCAAGGTCGTTTCCAATCTGGTTGAAGTCCAGGCCCGCAACGGTCGGGTCATCGCCTTGTGCCAGTCCGGATTCGATCTGACCGTGGACCACTCCTGGGAGATCCCTCAGGTTTACGGCCCGCTGAACACCTTTCTGGCCCTGCCGGCCTTGCAGTTGTTCGCTTACGAAATGGCCGTCTACCTGGGCAAGGACGTGGACCAACCCCGCAATTTGGCCAAAAGCGTGACGGTGGAGTGAGGGCTGAGGGCTGAGGGCTGAGGGCTGTGGGAGTAAAATAAAGTTGGTAACTTAAAAATAAAGATTGTAACTTTAAAATAAAGTTGGTAACTTCGCTCCGGTATCAAATCATGATTTCAAAAGGTTCGGAGCATGACCATCATCAATCTCGATTCCCATTCCTCCAAGTGGATAAAGCAGGGACGTGGAGAAGGCACCGGCAAAGATTATCAGCCTTGGCTGACGATAAGGGACCTGCCTTCCTTAGGCAGGTCCCATCGTGTTTGGGGAATCCAGGCACAACGAACCCATCATCTGCTCTCTGACCTTGAGCTAAAAGCCTTTTTTTTGTTTGACTGGAATCCAGTCGTGACGGATATCCGGGAGCAATTCCCCCTCTCACTTGACGACACATTGGAGATCGCAAGAAAAGCTTGCATTCGTCACCCTGGAGTGCGGGGTAAAGATCAGGTGATGTCGACGGATTTTCTTGTTGATACCAGCAAGCCAGACCTTCCAAGAATGGCGATACAAGTAAAGACATCATCTGATCTTTATAATCCCAGAGTCATTGAAAAACTTGAAATTGAGCGGCAATATTGGAAAAAGCATAACGTTCCTTGGCACTTGTTGACAGAAAGACAAATACCAAACACCGTAGCAAAAAATATAGCCTGGCTTTACCCCTCCCAAGTTAAGCTTGAAGGAATTGAGGATCTGCTCAATATAGCACCTCTATACTTGAATTTCTTCCTTGCAGAACCAGCAAAAAAAATTACTCAGGCTGCAATGATGCTGGATCAAGCATATTCGCTTGAACCCGGTGAATCTTTGCAAAAGATTCGCTCGCTTATGGCTTTGAGGGTTTTTCTGTTCGATATTGCAAATCCTTGGACATCTTTGGTTGTTGGAGATTTGAAAGCATCATCAGACTTCCTATATTTACGGGATCGTTATGCTGCGAATCAATGATGTAATCACTTACGGAGAAACACGACATCGGGTTCTGAACATCACTAATGATGGACATGTATTGATTAATATTGATTCAATTCATTCTTTTCCAGAATACATATCAGCATCGGAGGTTGAGGCTGCAATCCTTTCAGAATGCATGAGAAACGTGGATGATCCCTATAAACATCTTGTTACTCAACTGCCAGAGCAAGGTTCCATTTCTCAGCAGGTACGGGACAAGCGCTTGTCGGTCATTGAAAGCCTGATACAAAATCCTAATATTTTTAATAGGACTGGTAGAGGAGCATTGGTTCAACAGGCTAGTGACCAAAGTGGAATAGCCAAAAAAACAATATATTCTTATCTCCGCCAGTATTGGCAACGTGGGTCAACTCCCAACGCCCTACTTCCGGATTACGATAATTCAGGAGGTAAGGGGAAAAGACGTTCCAACTCTGAAAAAAAACTGGGACGCCCTAGAAGCACCACCCCTGGGGAAGGGTCCATAGTTGATGCCGACATCGAGCGCTTATTCCGTATCGTTCTTGATCGTTATTACCTCACAGAGAAAAAAAAGCCTATAGCCTATGCTCACCGTCGTTTCTTGAGCATCTATGAATCCATCAATCCTAACATTCCAAAAGAGGATTATCCCACAATTGGACAACTGCGATATTTTTACGAACGAGAATATAATCGGCCAGATCGTATCCGCCTAAGGGCAAACAGGATAAAGTATAATAAAGATATTAGACCTTTATTGAGCACAGCAACCGTCAACACTCATGGGCCAGGTGCGCGATATGAAATTGATGCTACCATCGCAGATATATATTTATTATCCTCAGACAGGCAAAGAATCATCGGACGACCAACTTTGTACGTTGTTGTTGATGTTTTCAGCAGGATGATAACTGGATTTTATGTCGGACTTGAGAATCCATCCTACGCAACAGCCATGTTGGCCTTAATCAATGCAATGACGGATAAGACCAAAATCTGTAAAAGATTTGGGTATGACATTGAATCCGAAGAATGGCCTTCAATTGGTTTACCAGAGGCAATTCTTGCAGATCGCGGCGAACTACTTGGCCATCAGATAGAATATCTTGAACAGGCATTTGGAGTGAGAATTGAGACTGCTTCTCCATATCGTGGTGATGCCAAAGGCATAGTAGAGAGGTACTTTTGCACGATACAAGCCGATTTCAAGCCATATGCCCCCGGGGTTGTCACAGGAACAACCATAAAAAAACAAGGCGGAAAAGATTATCGACTAGATGCGGCATTAACAATGCAGGATTTCACAAAAATTATCGTTGGGTCGATCCTGCATCGAAACCTTTACTCCGTTCTGACTAAGTATGATCGCGAATCTGATATGCCTACCGATCTTCCAGCTGTCCCGATTCGCATTTGGCAATGGGGAATCCAAAATCGTAGCGGTCGTCTTAAGAATGCCTCTGAGACTGATTTAAAAATTGCACTACTTCCCCGCGAAAAAGTAACACTTTCAGATCTAGGTATCCGATGTTTTGGTGCTTTTTACACCTGCAAAGAACTCATAGCTTCAGGCTGGTTACACAGAACAAGGCAACAAAGGCCAGGTCCATTCGTGGCTGCTTACGATCCAGGGATTGCGGAACATATTTATCTATTTCCTGACAAAGGAAAACCCGATTATTGGGAATGCTATTTGACCGATCGCTCAAGAGAATATAGGGGGCGATCCATGTGGGAACTATGGGAAAGCAAGCAGCAAATCAAAAAATCAACAGGCGCTGCGAAAATGCTTGAACAACATAGCAAAAAGGATCTGGAAAACTCTATCCAGGAAACAATTAAAAACGCAGAGAAGTTACGCCCTTCCCATCTGGGGCCAACTAAAAGGAAAGCGCTGACTGACATTGGCAACAACCGGCGTGAAGCACGCGATATTGAGCGGCAGCAGCGCTTATCGACGGAAAACAAACCCGAGCCAAAATCCAAAGCCACTGTTACCAATTTACATCAAGAACCTGAAGATTATGCATATCCTAGCTTCATCGATGATCTTTTTGGAGACAAAGAATGACGCTACCAGAAAGGATGGTTAAAGCAGTTTATCAAAATACTGGAGTTGATAGGTTTAAAGGAAACCCGTTTATCGAAGCGTTGCCTCCCATTTTAGACCTGCAAAAACTGAAAATAGGATTGTCCAGCAATATAAAATTTAATCCGACAGACATTTACCTCGCCGGACAAACACGAATCCATGTAATATCTCAATTATTGGATGGCTTCTTCCAGCCATTATCTCGTCATGTCCATCTGGAATCCAAACTCTCAGTTATGATACGTCAAGGTTATGTCGGACGGAATCTCGCTACTGGCCTATTGAATTCCCACATTCAGAATGGGTACGAACGTATACAGCAAGGAGATCTCGGAGTTTTTCGGTTTGAACATATTCAGTCCACCGCGAAAAGCATGGTTTTTATTGGTTGTTCTGGATCGGGAAAAACAATTTCCCTGAATCGTATTCTCGGCACATATCCACAAATGATCTATCATGAGAACTATAATTTTATACAAGTTGTTTTTCTCAAGATAGACTGTCCCCATGACGGTTCACTGAAAAGCTTGTGTCATAACTTTTTCAGAGAAATTGATTTGATCATGGCCACAAATTATGTCCGCCGATTTGTACAAAAAAGACACAGTGTTGAAACACTTATCGCATTAATGGCGCAAATTGCAAACACACATGCGATTGGTTTGTTGGTTATTGATGAAATTCAGCATTTAAATGTCAAGAACTCGGGTGGCGCAGAGCGCATGCTCAATTTTTTTGTCACACTGGTGAACGAGATTTCTGTTCCGATTGTGATGGTTGGTA
Organism: Desulfonatronum lacustre DSM 10312; assembly: GCF_000519265.1. Lineage (NCBI taxonomy): Bacteria > Pseudomonadati > Thermodesulfobacteriota > Desulfovibrionia > Desulfovibrionales > Desulfonatronaceae > Desulfonatronum > Desulfonatronum lacustre. Next base: position 53,472 of record NZ_KI912608.1, on the reverse strand, counting down.
CTCCCAAGGCGAGGCCAATTTTCGAAATGGATTTACGATCGGCACGCCGAGGAGCAGGATTTGGAGCAATTTTATGGGAGCCGCTGAGTAAACCTTAATCGGATGAGAATGTGTCTAAAACAGAATGGGGAGCCTTCACCAACTGTTTGTGGAAGTACCAGTGGCTTACCAAGGCAACCGACATTACTAATGATCTCCGTGAAACATGGTATGATCTTTCTCAGGGAATCATGGACATAGTCATTAAATTGTTTGTTCTGTCACAGATACGTGCAATAGTAACTGGAATCGAACGGATTACCCCTGAATTAATGCAGAAAGTATATCATGACGAACTGAAACCTATCCATCCTATGATTGATGCTTTGCGCTCAGGGGATATATCGAAAATCACGCGCTTTTCAGATCTGACAATTCCTGATGTGGATATAAAAATTTTGGAACTTAGCAATCTTTTACAATCTAAGCAGGACAAAATTAACTCCGTCCCCAAGTATCAAGGAAATAGCATAGCGATTAGATTACATAATATGCTTGTTGACATGGGTTTTGATTCAGGCTTACTCGAGCCTCTAATAAACAGGGCACTAAATGAACACCCTGGTTTGTGCATGAAAGATTGGATGATGCTGGTTATCGAATGGAGCCAGAGTGGTAATAATAAGGAAGTGACGCCGAAGCCAAAGGCCAAAATAATTAAGATGAAAGACTGGCATACTTTGGATTCACGAGATCTACGCTTTCTGCGGTCTCAGGCTGATACTGAAGATAAATTCCAGGATTGCTTAAATCGTGAACGCTTGCTTTTTGACACTGAAAATTGGCTGCGTTCCATGGCTTAGAAGTGTTGAATTTCCCCTTACCATATCCAGATGAGCTAATTTACAGCACCATTGCCAGAGCTGGTATTCGACAAGGTATAACAAGTCCAAAAGAGCTGCTGGATGAAATATTTCAGTCGCGTGGAATCATTGCCACAATTGATTTACCCAATCATCTTTCAGCAGTATCTCGATTACTACCAACAAAATACAGTGCCGAAGGAATAATATACAACCACACCCTTTTTCCTATTTACGCACCTTTTGTACCTGAAGAACGCCGTAAGCGATGCCTGGAGTGGATGCGTGGAAAATCTCAAGGGGCAGTACATTTGGCATTAGGAGTTACGGCGTCCCGAATTAAAGTTCCTCGATATATTTGCTATTGTCCACTCTGCCTTTTGGCACAAAAGAATGAACATGGTGAATATTATTGGATACGAGATTGGCAAGTTCCTGGGATAGAATCATGTTCAAAACACGGATATTTGATCAACACGCAATTATCCCGATCAAATGCCGAACGTCATAGGTTCATTGCTGCAGCACCAGAATATTGTCCTCAAGTTCCGCAAATTCCTTGCGCATCCATAACGACACGGATATCAACCCAAGTACGGCAATTACTTGAACGTCCCGCTCGACCATCCTCATCTCATGAGCAATGGACGGCTTATTATCAGGACTTGGCTTTTCAACATGGGCTTAATCGTGGGACCGGACACATAAACCATCATGCTGTTAAAGAAAAAGTGCTTCGGTTCTGGCCAACTGAATGGCTGGCAAGATATAATCTTACGCCCGCTGAGTCAGACGATGATGAAGAGGATTGGGTGCGATCAATATTTCGTAAACACAGAAAATGTTTCAGCTATCTTCAACATATCGTGGTGAATCAAGCAATAATCGGCGAATCATGGCGTATCGACAGTGTTCTCGATCAAGTTCAGCAGTATCCTGCCAATAAGCGGAAACCACCAGTTGAGATCAATAAAATCAGTAACTTTGATCTTAGTCCAGACCAAGAAAGTTGGCAACGGCTTTTGTCATGCCATCCTCCCACAAGGGCAAGAAAAATTGCCCCAGCCCTTTACGCCAGACTTTATCGGAAACACTCAAATTGGTTACTTGATTTTAATGCATCTCATGCTTATGACCGCTCAAACCTTACATCAAAGTGCAAAGTGAATTGGAGTGAAAGAGATCAAGTATTTTTACAAGCTCTTCATCAAGTGGATGTCTTACTGAAGGACAACACAGATGGGCCTAGACGTTCTAAAGCGTATTTTCAAAAGATGGTTGGGTTTTCCACGACATACGAAAAGAATCTCAACCGTATGCCTCTTTCAAAGGCATTTCTCGATGCTCAAGCCGAAAGCGTTGAAGATTATCAGATTCGAAGACTACGAAATGCATTAGAAGAGTTACGTCAGAGTTATGATTCACCATCAAGGTGGCGCTTACTAAGAATTTCGAAACTGAGCGAAGAGAGAATGAAAAGGGCTACGCTAAAATATATAAATAGTTTGGTACAATGAAATGAAATTCAAAAATGTACAACAAGACAGTACAATTACAAGCATTGGTTCACTTTTCCGTGATACAACAAACTCAAATTGGAAGATAAATGTTGGCTTAAATCCTCAGCAACCTACTGATTTTTTTGGAATCTCTCAAATTCCAGCACTTGCAAGACTTAGAGTTTTGAATCCGACTGCAGAACACAATCCTGCCGGTTTTGAAAGAAAACTGCTGGTCAATAAATTTCACGATTGGCGAACGGACCGAATCAATTCCAGTTGTATCCCGACAATCCCATATCAAGATAAAAAGCAATTGTGCTTTATTTTTAAAGATGATTATTATGAGTATTATTTGCCACAGCTTGAACTCGCTCGAGTACTATTTTATCATAACGCGTATTTGACAAGACTATCATTAATTCATCAAGGATTAAGTCAAGATTTTGAAGTTCAGCGATTTGATGGTACGAGCGAGGCCACGGTGACTATTTTGCCGTGCTGCTCATTACCACAATACGTCAGAGAAGATCATAATCTCAGACGTCATTTGGCATGGATATTAACAGACGATGATGCACGGCGATCATTCGAAAGTATTTATAAATATCAACTTCTCAACGGTTATGAGAATGATAAATACCGCAGGTGGAATTTTCAGTTCGACCCGCCAAACCTTGAAAATGCTAAGCTTACTTTTCGTGGCCGTTACGATAAAAACTCAAAAAAATTTCTCATTACTGAAATTCACAAAATATTAAATATAAATTGTAATTATCCTAGATTTGTTGAGTTTCATGATCCAAAATTTTCAGAGAGTGAATCTGGAAACGGTCGTATTGCATCTACACCACTGCCACCAGACAATGAATCTCTAATTGATGATCATCAAGAGCCTTTTTCTGATACATCTGTAAAACGTATTAATACTCCTCTTGTATCTATTTCATTTACGAAACCTATTAAAACCACGCGGATTGCTGTCGGAAAAAAGCGGTCCGCTGGCTGTAGAAATGTAGATACCACAAACACCACATCCAAAGCATGGATAGAAGAAGTTAGCACGGATGAAGGGAGTATTCTGGGAACGCTACGCTCGGCTGATTATGACGGGCTGGAAGATATGAGCGACGATACTCACCTATATGTCAATAAATTTAAATTATTTATGTTAATGATTTCCCTGCTGTTAAAGATGCCCAACTGCACACATGTTTTTAAAAAAATTAAGAAAATTCGAAAAATTAAAAGATGCTCTAAACACTTGCTTGACGATGGCAATCCCCGCTGTCTTGCCGTTTATTTCGTAAAGAAAAATAATTTAGTATACGCTCTAATTGAAGTTGACACATCAGATAGTAAACAATGTTTATCAACATTGCTCTTAAAAAATATCAATTCAATTACAAACTGGAACATACTCATTGATGAACTAGAACTTAATTTATTGAAGAACTCTTTAGTATGGCCTACATCATTTCTTAATCAAATGTTTGGAAGTAACTACAAACGCATATCCCATCCTAAGACATCGTCAAAAAAACCTTCATTGGACCAGGATTCTATTCATGGTTGGGCAAAACGTCTATATTTGGAGATGTAATTTTTTAATGTTTGCCTGCTAATACGTTCGAGCAATCATTGTAAGATGATAGATGACGTGAACATGCTACCGCGCTGACAAAACCAGACAGGATCAAGTTGAATGAGCAGGAGGAACGGAAATAACAATTCAGTCGATCTGGATATCGGGACCCTATCCGGACATCTCTGGGAATCCGCCAACATCCTCCGTGGTCCCGTCGACGCTGCCGACTTCAAGACCTACATCTTCCCGCTGCTGTTCTTCAAACGAATTTCCGATGTCTATGACGAAGAATATGCCGTTGCTCTGGAAGAGTCCAACGGTGACGTTGAGTTTGCGCAGTTTCCGGAGAATCATCGCTTCCAGATTCCAGAAAACTGCCACTGGCGGGATATTCGAGCCAAGAGCGCCAATATCGGCCATGCGCTGCAAAAAGCCATGCGGTGCATCGAACAGGCCAATCCGGACACCTTGCACGGCATCTTCGGCGACGCCCAGTGGACCAATAAGGACCGCCTCTCCGACGGATTGCTCAAGGATCTGATCGAGCATTTCTCAACATTGAACTTGGGCAATGGTTACTGCAAAGCTGACGTCCTCGGTCAAGCCTATGAATATCTGATCAAAAAATTCGCCGACCTCACGAACAAAAAGGCCGGGGAGTTCTACACGCCGCGTTCCGTGGTCGCTCTGATGGTTCGCATCCTTGCACCCAAGGCCGGTGACAGCATTTATGATCCGGCCTGCGGGACCGGGGGCATGCTTCTGGAGGCCTTGCACTACGTCAAGGATCATGGAGGCGACGAGAATCTCATGCTGGGCAAGCTCTATGGCCAGGAAAAAAACCTGACCACGTCCTCCATTGCCCGAATGAACCTTTTTCTCCATGGTGCCGAGGATTTTCACATTGAACGCGGCGACACCCTGAGACAGCCTGCCTTTTACCTAGGCGACAGCCTGGCGACGTTTGATTGCGTGATCGCTAATCCCCCCTTCTCCCTGGAAAAGTGGGGTGACGACGTCTGGGTCAACGATCCCTATGGCCGAAACTTCGCCGGCCTTCCTCCTGCCAAATCGGGTGACTTCGCCTGGGTGCAGCACATGATCAAGTCCATGGCCGACAAAACCGGTCGCATGGCCGTGGTGCTTCCCCATGGCGTGCTGTTCCGGATGTCCAAGGAAGGCATAATCAGACGCAAGTTGCTGGAAATGGACATCCTGGAAGCAGTGATCGGACTTGGCCAGAACATCTTTTACGGCACCGGCCTTGCGCCGTGCGTATTGGTTTTTCGGAACACCAAGTCCAAGGAACATCGACGGAAGGTGTTTTTCATCGATGCCTCGAAAGAGTTCAAGACCGGTCGTGCGCAGAACGAACTTCTGCCCGAACACGTGGACAAGATTCTGAGGTGGTATCAGGATTACCAGGATGTCGAGGGCGCATGTCGAGTGGTCGGCCTGGATGAAATCCGGGAAAACGATTTCAATCTGAACATCCCGCGCTATGTGGAACCGGTCATCGAGGAAGAAAACATGACCGTCGAACAGGCTATTTCCAACCTCAAGGAATCATTGGTGGCGGCGTATGCGGCCGAAGATAGACTGAAGTCCCTACTCAATAGGGAAGGTTTGTTATGACGGTCAAAAAACAGGGATCTTGGCCGAAAGATTACGGTGCGAATAACAAAATCTTTACACGTGAAGCCGCAGAAAAAGCCAGGACTGTCCTCAAAAAGAAGTTGGGTGATATGACGACCAAGCACATCGCCCAATCCCAACTTGAATCCTACCTTTGGGGCGCTGCCACTCTGCTGCGTGGCTACATCGATGCCGGGGATTACAAGCAGTTTATCTTCCCGCTGCTCTTCTACAAGCGCCTTTGCGACGTCTATGATGAAGAACTCGCTGACGCTTTGGAGGAATCCGGCGGTGATCTGGAATATGCCGCTCTGCCCGAGCAGCATCGGTTTCAAATTCCGGAGGAAGCCCACTGGAAGACCACCCGGACGAAGGTCGCAAACGTGGGGACGGTGATTCAAGACGCCCTGCGAGAGATCGAGCGGGGCAATCCGGACACCCTTTACGGCGTCTTCGGCGATGCCCAGTGGACCAACAAGGACCGGCTGCCGGATCACATGCTCCGCGAGCTGGTCGAGCACTTCAGCACCCAGACTCTGTCCCTGGCCAACTGCCCGGAGGATGAACTTGGCGTGGGCTATGAGTTTCTGATCAAGAAATTCGCCGACGACTCCGGTCACACCGCCGCGGAATTCTACACCAACCGCACCGTGGTCCATCTGATGACCGAGATGCTCGAGCCCAAACCAGGCGAGTCGATCTATGACCCCACCTGCGGTTCGGCGGGCATGCTGCTCTCCTCCGTCGCCCAGCTGAAACGGCAAAACAAGGAATGGCGAAATCTGCGTCTCTTCGGCCAGGAACGCAACCTGCTCACTTCAGCCATAGGCCGGATGAACCTGTTCCTGCACGGCATCGAGGACTTCCGCATCGTCCGGGGCGATACCTTGACCAATCCCGCCTTTGTCGAGGGCGACCGGCTGATGCAGTTCGACGTGGTCCTTGCCAATCCGCCGTATTCCATCAAGCAATGGGACCGCGCCGCCTGGTCCGCCGACCCTTGGGGCCGCAACATCTACGGCACCCCGCCTCAGGGCCGGGCCGACTATGCCTTCTGGCAGCACATCATCAAGAGCATGAAGGCCAAGATCGGTCGCTGCGCGATTCTCTTCCCGCACGGCGTCCTCTTTCGTAATGAAGAATCTGCGATGCGCGAAAAGCTGGTCGTTCATGACGTAGTGGAATGCGTGCTCGGCCTCGGTCCGAACCTCTTCTACAACTCGCCCATGGAAGCATGCATCGTCATCTGCCGGATGAACAAGCCCAAGGATCGCAGGAACAAGGTGCTCTTCATCAATGCCGTGAACGAGGTGACCCGCGAGCGGGCACAGAGCTTCCTTACTGACGACCACATTCAACGCATAGTCTCCGCCTACCGGGCCTTCGGCGACGAGGACGGCTTTGCCCGCGTGGTTGCCAATGACGAAATCCGGGAGAAAGGCAGCAGTCTCAGCATCCCGCTCTACGTTCGAGCGGACAACGGGAACGGCAATGGCAATGGCAATGGCAATGGCAATGGGGCAGCCGAAACGGTCAACCTCAAACACGCCATTGCAAACTGGCAGAAAAGCTCGCTGGCTTTGCGGGAGTCGATGCATGGCCTTTTCGAGATGCTTGGGCAACACACGGATCAATTTCCTGACGTCGGGAATTGATAGGGGCCTCCGGTGGAAAAGGGCCACGATCATGAAAGCGGAGAAAAGAATGAGCGAACTGAACAAAAACAATCCAAGCCCGGGCTACACGCACCTCCTCGCCGAGGTGAAAGAGCGCATCCGGTCGGCGCAGTACGCCGCGCTGAAAGCTGTCAATACCGAGCTGATCGGGCTGTACTGGGATATCGGACGGATGATCGTGGAGCGGCAGGATGTTGAAGGCTGGGGCAAGGCGGTGGTGGAACAGCTCGCCGCCGATCTGCGGACGGAGTTTCCCGGTGTGGGCGGCTTTTCGGCCTCCAACCTCTGGCGAATGAAGGCTTTTTTCGAGGCGTACGCTGGTCTGGAAAAACTCGCACCACTGGTGCGAGAAATCGGCTGGAGCCACAACTTGGCCATCCTGGAGCGCTGCAAGGACCCTCTTGAACGAGAATTCTATATCCGCATGACCCGAAAGTTCGGCTGGTCCAAGAACGTCCTCATTCACCAGATCGACAACCAAAGCTACGAAAAATCTCTGCTCGGGCAGACCAGTTTCGACCAGGCGCTGACGCCGGAGTTGCGGGCTCAGGCCAAATTGGCGGTGAAGGACGAATACACCTTCGATTTTCTGGAGCTGGGCGAGAAGCACAGCGAGCGGGAGCTGGAACGGGCGCTGATCGCCAGGATCGAAGACTTCCTGCGGGCCATGGGCGGCATGTTCGCTTTCATGGGCAGCCAGTACCGGTTGGAGGTCGATGGCGAAGAGTTCTTCCTCGACCTGCTGCTGTTCCACCGCCGGTTGCGTTGTCTGGTGGCCATTGAGCTGAAAATCGGCAAATTCAGGCCGGAGTTCGTCGGAAAGATGCAGTTTTACCTGACCGCGCTGGATCGGCAGGTACGCCAAGAGGACGAGAATCCCTCTATTGGCATCATTCTCTGCAAGGAAAAGAGCCGCACCATAGTTGAATATGCCCTGCACGACGCCCGCAAACCCATCGGCGTGGCAACCTATGAAATCACCAAGACGCTGCCCAAGGAATTGAGGGGACAACTGCCCCAGCCGGAAGAGATCGCTGCCTTGCTTGAGGGGATTGAAGAATGAGTGCACACCCTCCTTTTGATCCGGGTACAGTTGAGGCCATTGCCAAAGTGCTAGGAGAGGCCGGATCAGGAACAGACATCAGTCGTTATCTCCAGACAAACCGTCTACTTGATGACTCTGGCGTATCCACCAAGTGGCGGCGCATTAATTCGATATTTCTGAAAAGCCAGGTAACGACAAAAAGCGCCAATCAGATTCTTGCTTTCATCAGATCCTACCTTGTCCCAACACGCTTCGTTGGAAAACGAGATGATTTCGAACACCATCGCAGCGAACTGAACGCTGTTTTAATTCTGCACGGCCTCGAATACGGCAAGGACGGCCAATTCAGACATACAACTCAAGCCAGAACCCTGGATGAAGCAGAGGCACGAGCACAGGGTGTTCGAAAAAAGTTGGCCCCCCGCAACACTCATCCTGAAGTCTACAAATACTGCCAACCAGAACTTATGCAGGAAAACTACTTCCATGCAGTGTTTGAGGCCTGCAAAGGATTGTTTCAGAGAATCCGTGATCTTTCCGGAATTGAAGCCGATGGTACGAATCTGATTGACAGGGTTTTCTCGGTTGAAAAGCCATCTCTTGCCTTCAACACCCTTCAGACTGAAACCGAAAAGTCGGAACATAAAGGATTTGCACAGCTTCTGAAGGGATGTTCAGCGGCGATTCGTAACCCACTGGCACATGGCCCCAAAATCCTGTGGCAGGGAGAGACCGACGCCGCTGATTACCTCACCCTGATTTCCATGCTGCACAGAAAGCTCGATCAATGCGTCAAAGTTCCGCATCAGGAGCATCGGCATGGGGGTGGCGCATGAATGAATTGAAACCCGGCTGGCGCATGGTCAAGTTCGGCGACATCGCCCAGAACGTTGCGGTGCGGGTGGACCCGGCAGATGCGAAGACCGACGTTTATGTCGGATTAGAACATCTTGATCCCAGCACGATTCATCTGCGCCAATGGGGTCATCCGTCCGATGTTACCGGGCAGAAGCTAACCTTCAAAAAGGGCGACGTGATTTTCGGTCGCCGCCGGGCTTATCAGCGCAAACTCGCCGTGGCTGAGTTTGATGGAATCTGCTCGGCCCACGCCATGGTTATCCGGGCAATCCCCACGATGATTCTGCCAGACTTTCTGCCGTTCTTTCTGCAGTCCGACGTGTTCATGAAACGGGCCATTGAAATATCAGTGGGCTCGCTCTCGCCAACGATAAACTGGAAAACGTTGCAAGTGGAGGAGTTCCCGCTCCCGCCGCTTGATGAACAGAAGCGCATTGCTGAAATCCTGTGGGCGGCTGATGAGGCGGCATCGGCCTATCAAGAGGCCCTTAACAACATTCACACTGTTTCTCAATTTCGCTTTGAGCACACTCTAGAAACTCTGAATTGTCCTGAAATGTCGCTACCAGAAGTCCTTTCCGGCAGCCCAGAGAGCGGCTGCTCAGCTCCTCCATCATCCGATGAAACTGGCCACTGGGTATTGTCGTTAGCAGCCCTTTCCGCAAACGGGTATGTCCGAGGAAATCTAAAACCTGTCACAAAAACAAACAAAATGAGTAGAGCTACCCTATATAAAGGTGATTTACTCATTTCACGTTCGAATACTGTCGATTTAGTTGGTTTTGCAGGAATTTTTGACGAAGATCGTGCGGATGTTTCCTTCCCTGATACTATGATGCGGTTGCCAGTAAATACACAGAAAGCGTTTCCTGCTTATCTCGAATTGGTGCTTCTTTCCAATCGGGGTAGACGTCACATGATGAAGACTGCTTCAGGCACCAGTAACAGCATGAAAAAGATCAATAGGAAGACCCTTGCTGAATTCAGATTCCCTGTTCCAAACATTTATATCCAGAAAAAGATTGTTTCAGAATTCAATGATCAAAAGAGGTATATAGGGGCAATAGCAAATCACGTTTCGAAGACCAAAAGAATGCTCTCGCTGTTCAGTAATGAAACGATTGGAACCGCCCATGTTTAACGAAGAAAACACCCGAACAGGTGATTCTCGATACTTTCTATGACAGAGTTACTTCGACTGGTTCTCGAATATCTCGCCAGTCAGTCACGGCTCTATGTGCAACAGGAATCCAGGAGGCTTACCGTATGGCTTTTAAAATCCAGCAAAAATCTTCTGTTTCGATCAAAGACCCTGAAACGTTGTTCCGTGATCTGCGAGATCGTACTGTCGAAGGACTTCTTGCGCAGCAAGCAGACATGCTTCGTAAATACATGGATCATATTGATAAACGAGATATTGCACTTGAATTGCCCACCGGCAGCGGTAAAACATTAGTTGGTCTTCTAATCGCAGAGTGGCGCAGAAGAACAAAACGTGAGCGATGCATAATACTTTGCCCAACCAAACAGCTTGTCCATCAGGTTGTCGAGCAGTCCTGTGAAAAATATGGCATCAACGCTCTTGATTTTTCTGGATCGAAACACCACTATACGGAGGCGAATAAAACGGCTTTCAACAATTGCGAATCAATTGGCGTTGCCACCTATAGTGCTCTATTCAATACAAATACGTTTTTCAACGAGGTTCACACATTAATTTTTGACGATGCGCATGCTGCTGAAAATTATGTGTCAAGTTTCTGGTCTTTGGAAATTCGGCGCTATCAGGATAAAAAAATATTCGATGCACTATGGAAAACAATCGCACCTTACACAACAGAGAGTGATCAACTCCTTTATGATCAGTGGACTGATGATTCTTTTGACACATTATTTGTCAATAAAGTCCCGACTCCTTATTTACTTAATTGTATGACATCGCTGACAGTTTTCATGGACAATGCTTGCAGAGATAGTGAAAGCTTAGAGGACTACTGTTATCGATGGCGTATGATCAGAGATCGTCTTCACGCATGCCATATCTATTACACCCTCAACTCAATTCTCATTCGCCCTCTTATAGCCCCTACGAAGAGCTTCTCGCCATTTCAGAGTGCTCGACAGCGCATCTACATGTCGGCAACTCTAGGCGAAGGTGGAGACTTAGAAAGAATTTTCGGCCGTAAAATTATCGAACGGATACCTGCTCCAGAGGGCTGGGATAAGCAAGGAATAGGCCGACGTTTTTTCGTGTTCCCTATGCGGAAATTGGATGAAGCGACTTCATTGGATCACGCGATTTCCTGGGTTACGAAATTTGACAGAGCACTCGTCCTCACCCCAAGTAACCGCGACGTCGACAAAGTCAAAGAAGTCATTATGTCACTCCCGACGACGAAAAGGCATACGCTCTTTGACGCCGCACAATTAGAAGCTTCTAAGAAGTCCTTCACTCAGACAAGTTCCGCAATAGCCGTTCTGGCGAATAGGTATGATGGAATCGATCTGATCGGTGACGAATGCAGATACTTGATTATCTATGGCCTCCCTCAATCAACAAACCTTCAAGAACGCTTCATCACTAATCGATTAGGCTCTTCAATTCTTTTTCAGGTCCGCATCCGCACCAGGATTACACAAGCTGTAGGAAGGTGTACACGCTCATCAACGGACTATTCACTCGTAGTTATTATCGGCGACAAGGTGCATCAATATTTCCATATGCCGGAAAAGAGAGATACATTGCATCCAGAGCTTCAGGCCGAAGTCAATTTTGGTGTTGATCAGTCAAATGTCGATGATCCAACTGCATTTGGAGAAAATATCGATATATTCATTGCCCATGGACCAGAGTGGAAAACGGCCGATAACCATATATTGGAGACAAGAGATAAACTGGCTCAATCGCCCATACCTTCCGCAAATCCGCTAGGAAAATCGGTTGTTCATGAAGTTAAATTTAACGATGCCCTTTGGGCTGGTGATTTTGATAGTGCTCTCTCTTCGGCAAAAGATGTGCTTGCCAATATTGCAGGAGGACCTGAACTGAAGGGATATTCTGCTCTTTGGAATTACCTTGCAGGTTCAGCCGCCTACCAAGCGAAACAAACACAGGTAGCTCAAGAGCATTTTTCAGCAGCCTTTTCATGCGCCAACGCGTTGCCATGGCTTAAACAGATTCAAAAACTGATCTCCAATCAATCACAGGAAGTACCTGTCGAAGTCATCTACGGAGAACGCATTGAGCGTATTGAAGGGGTTCTCGAGCGGTTTGGAAAGTCCGGCAGCGCAAAAATTGAAAAATATTTTCAGGCTATCAGGGAGGGTCTTTCAAGTTCGGAATCGAAACCGTTCGAAGAAGCACAGGTTAAACTCGGTCGCTTACTGGGCTTTGAATCGGGCAACACTGAGCGATCCGGTGATCCGGATCCTTGGTGGATCTTTGGGCGACAAGGTGTTGTCTTTGAGGACTACACCGCAACCGGCGACAATCCGCTCGTTTCTAAGGCTAAAACTCTGCAAGCGAAGGCGCATCCCGAAACGCTTGCCGAAGAGCACCCTGGTGTAGTTTTTTCTGTCGTATTGTGTTCGACAACTGACAAATTGCATTACGCCGCAAATCCGCATACCGAAAATGTCTATTTCATCAGCGTCGAAGATTTCAAAAAATTTGCTGAGGATTGTTTGAAGACTATACGTTCTTTGTGGGATGCTTTCCAAGCACCAGGAGTCATAGAATGGCGAGAATTTGCAGCAAATAGGATTATAGAAGCTAGGTTAGGGACTGACGATATTCTTTCTCGGTTCAAAAGCAGGAAGCTTTCCTCATTGGCGAGAGGTTGAGCTGAATGGCAAATTTTAACGAAGAAAACACTGTCGAGCAGATGGTTCTCGACACGCTCTGCGGCGGCGTCACTTCGAATATGCTGACCGAAGAACTTGCCAGTTACGGCGGCAAGGTCAAAGGCTGGCGCTTCGTGTCCTCCGAGGACCTGCCCCGCCAGCACTCCGATGTGCTGGTGGAATCGATGGTGCGTGATGCCCTCATCCGCCTGAACCCGGAAATCAAGGCCCAGCCCGAGCGTGCCGACGAGGTGCTTTATCGCCTGCGGACCATTCCGCTGTCGGTGCAGAGCGAAGGGCTGGTGCGGGCCAATGAGCTGTTCGCCGAGTGGCTGCGGGGTGAGAAATCCATGCCCTTTGGCGAACGCGGCGAACACACGCCGGTGCGTCTGATCGACTTCGAAGACCTGAGCAATAACGATTACGTGGTGACGAGCCAATGGGTCTACCCTACGAGAGACGGCGGGCGGCGCTTTGATATTCTGTTGTTGGTCAATGGAATTCCTCTGGTCATCGGCGAGGCCAAGACGCCGGTGCGTCCTGCCGTGACCTGGGTGGACGCGGCCAGTGACATCCATAACGGCTACGAGCGAAACGTACCACAAATGTTCGTGCCCAACGTCTTTTCCTTTGCCACCGAGGGCAAGTGCTTCCGTTACGGCTCGGTCCGCATGCCCATTGATATCTGGGGGCCATGGCATGACCTTGACGACAAATCCGAAGGCACCCTGGCCGATGTGCAACGATCCATTCGCTCCATGCTCCGGCCTCATATTCTGCTGGACATCCTGCAAAACTTCACCCTGTTTGCCACGGACAAGAAACACCGGCGCATCAAGATCATCTGCCGCTATCAGCAATATGAGGCCGCCAATCTGATCGTCGCCCGCGTGGTCAACGGCTATCCGAAAAAGGGCTTGATCTGGCACTTCCAGGGCTCGGGCAAGTCCCTGCTGATGGTCTTCGCGGCGCAGAAACTGCGCATGCATCGCAAGCTGGGCAACCCCACGGTGATGATCGTGGTGGACCGAATCGATCTGGACACCCAGATTACCGCCACGTTCAATGCCGCGGACATCCCGAACATGACCGGGACCGAGAACCGGGAAGATCTGCAACGGCTGCTGGCCTCGGATACCCGCAAAATCATCATCACGACCATCTACAAGTTCGCGGAAGCTGATGACCGCCTGAACGAAAGGTCAAACATCATCGTGATGGTGGATGAAGCCCACCGCACCCAGGAAGGCGATTTGGGCCGAAAGATGCGCAACGCCCTGCCCAATGCGTTCTTGTTCGGCCTGACCGGTACGCCGATCAACAAGCGCGACCACAACACGTTCTGGGCCTTTGGCGCGGACGAGGACGAACACGGCTACATGAGCCGCTATTCCTTCCAGGACTCTATCCGTGACAAGTCCACCTTGCCGCTGCATTTCGAAGCAGTGGACGTGAAACTGCACATCAACAAGGAGGCCATTGACGAGGCCTATGCTCAACTGACCGACAGCCTGAACGACGAGGACCGGGACGAGTTGGCCAAGCGGTCCGCGAAAATGGCCATGCTGATAAAAGCGCCCGCCCGCGTGAACGCGATCTGCCGGCACATCGTCAAACATTTCCAGGAGAAGGTGGAGCCGAATGGATTCAAGGCCCAGGTGGTCACCTTCGACCGGGAATGCTGCGTTTTCTACAAGAAGGTTCTGGACGAACTGGTCGGGCCGGAAGCCAGCGCCATCGTCATGCATGCCAAGGGCGGCAAATCCGAAGGGTTCTCCGAATGGAAGCTGTCCAAGGACGAAGAAGAAAAGCTGCTCGACCGATTCCGGGACCCCAACGATCCGCTCAAGTTCCTGATCGTCACATCCAAATTGCTGACCGGCTTTGACGCACCCATTCTGCAGGTGATGTACCTGGACAAGCTGATGAAGGACCACAGCCTGTTGCAGGCCATCTGCCGGACCAATCGAATCTTCCCCGGCAAAACCCATGGCCTGATCGTCGACTACCTCGGCATCTTCGACGACGTGGCCACGGCCCTGGATTTTGACGAAAAGGCGGTCCAGAAGGTCATCACCAACCTGGATGAACTCAAAAAGGAGCTTCCCGGCCTTTTCGTGAAATGCCTGGCCTTCTTTCCCGGCGTGGATCGCTCCGTGGGCGGCTACGAAGGCCTAATCGCTGCCCAGGATTGCCTGCCGAACAACGAAACACGGGACCTTTTCGCGGCCCAATACTCGGTGCTCTCCCGTGTCTGGGAAGCTCTCTCCCCTGACCCTTGCCTCGGCCCCTACGAAACCGACTACAAATGGCTGTCCCAGGTATACGAGTCCGTGAAGCCGCCCAGCGGCAATGGCAAGCTGCTCTGGCACGCACTTGGAGCCAAGACCATCGAACTGGTCCACCAGAATGTCCATTTGGAAACCGTGCGTGATGACCTGGACACCCTGGTCATGGACGCCGAAGTGCTTGAAAGTCTTCTCAATGTCGATGATCCAGGGAAGAAATCCAAGGAAATCGAAATCAAGCTCATCGCCCGGCTGCGCAAACACAAGAACAATCCGTCATTCGTCGCCCTGGGAGAACGCCTGGAAAAGCTGAAGGAACGCCATGAACAGGGCCTGCTGCACAGCATCGACTTCCTGAAGGAACTGCTGACTCTGGCCAGAGAGGTCGTCCAGGCCGAAAAACAGGTGGACCCTGTTGATGAGCAGTCAAAAGCCAAGGCCGCCCTGACGGACCTGTTCATGGAAGTGAAAGGCGGCAACACTCCAGTGATGGTTGAACGCATCGTGGCCGACATCGACGAAATCGTCCGCCTCGTCCGCTTCCCCGGCTGGCAGCACACCAAAGCCGGTGAAAGAGAAGTCCAAAAAGCCCTGCGCAAAGTGATCTACGTGAAATACAAGATCAAGGATCAGGACCTGTTCGACAAGGCGTATGGGTATATCGTGCAGTATTATTGAGCCTGAGAGTAGCTGGTTCTATGTTTTTTCGTTGCCCAAGGTAGGCCGAGGCCCTGGGCTCTTTCGGTCGACCAGAGCCGGCGGCTGTTAAGGCTTGGTGCAACGACAAGCGAGACCCTGGTTTTGCCATATTTTCAGGCAAAATTTCCATTGAGTCGAGCGCATCCGGGAAGTCTTCGGGATGGTTGTAGAGAGCATTGCGAGCAAATAGCGGGAATAAGAGCTCTGGTGGAATTGGTGATGTTCTGTGTTGGAGTTTGTGAGAGGGGTTCCTAGCGATGGAGGGTTGATTCTGATATTCTCACCTATTGCTAAGAAAGGCTGATTATGCATACCCCTTCTAGGATAACTTTTTTATGGAATCTTCATAATGCATGTTGGCTGTCAACGTTACGATATTGATGACAATCACCAGGAACTCAAAAACACGAAGTCAACTTGGTTTGTCCGCCCACGGGGCAAGCACCGGATGGCCTTGGAGTCATTGACTTCACACTCGATGAAAACGGTAAAAGAATCCCCCTACAGGGGCAACACTGGGGGCTGTCTGCATAATTGGCGCTGATTTTTTGCAGGGACATCATTCATTCAAAGCCTGCTATACGCATTAGATTAAGCGTGCTATTGTCAACTTAAAATAATTACGCTATTTATTTTTTATGAACAGAAAAAAGAGCACAAGCCAAACAAAAGCACAAATAACTTTTTCGAAGGAAACATAACATGGCGGAAACAGTGAATATATCATCCATGGCTGAAATAATAAGCAAAGAGATAACAACTCATTTTGGTTGGTCTATTTATGGTCCACGCAATGAAAATTTCTCTTGTGTCGAACAATCACATAATCGGAAGACACATCCTGCTGATGTTGTGTTCGCATATGCAGAGCCGTATGAAGATAAAATAACTCATATATTATGTGATTTAAAAAGCTATTCAAAAAATTCAATAAAACCACTAGAACTAAAAAAAGCTATAGAGAATCTCAACGAATCACTTACATGCGCCCGTAAAAGCATAGACTGGAACAAAAATTATGTACATACGAGCGATCCAATTAATATAAAAGGTATGCTATTTATTTTTAATAATGACAATCAGTATGATAGTGATTTTTTTGAACTATTCAAAAAGGCTACTGAAAAGATAGTAATCGATAAGGGTAATGTTATTTCCGTAATTGGACCTAAGAAAATATGTTATCTTGCAAATATATGTTCAAATATTGAACGGCTGCGCGGCAAGAAGGACCTTCCTGATGAAGAATTCTGCGGTTTTTTTTATCCTGAACAACCAATACGGAATATATATCACGATCCAGCAAGACTTCCGCTTACGATTGAACAGATAGGTGGTTCTTTCCACATTTATAGATATTCTGAGCCAAAAGAAACAAACACAATTGGAGGTCTTGACGTGTATATGGAAGACAAAGAAAATGAGTTTGAAAATTTTCAGCATTTATTTGATTATCTAAGAAAATACAATTGCCTGCAGAGTGTTAATAAAGTTCGAATTTTCATCCCATTTTCTAAGGAAACGACAAGAAACAACTTTCAAAAAGCTTTGAAGATATATGAACAAACAGTTGATGAAAATTTCGCAAAGAAACTTAATCCTCTAATAAATTATGAGCATATCAACAGAGTTGTCCCTCATTTTTTTAGCAAGGAAATAGGTTTAAGAAATGAGTAGGAAATTTCATGTCACGTCTATTGATATTTTTGATACATTGATGGCAAAGGGTCGCAAAATCGGTGCTCATGGCTTGATAGACATGGCAAAGCAAAAGTATATCTTAGTATCGCAAAATGAAGAAAGACAAAAATTAGCGAACTATGTTTCGCAATTGCCATTTGATCATGACGATATAGTAAATTTGTACGAAATTATTGAACAGGACTATCGAAGAGAAAAAATTACAACAAAACAGATCAAAAAAGCTCTAACTTATGACCAGATACATAATTCAGTTGAAGCTTTGTCTACACAGCTAGCTAATATTGGAGAAAAAATTAATATTTTGACTAATCCAAATTCTCCGACATTGATAATTGAATATGAATATAAAGATATAGATTATGGCAAAGCTACTATGCTTCAAGAGGTTATCAGAAAGGATAGAATTGAGTTTACACACAATATTATAGAAACTAATATTAGGACAGCTGCAAACGAAAAATGCAAAGAATTAATACAAAAGATAATTCAAGAAATAGAAAGGGCAGAAAATGAAAATCTTGATGTTGATGAGATAGAGTTAGCGAATGTAGCAGATGGAAAAAAAAGAAACGACTTCTTCTTTGCTCTAATCAATAGTATTGCAGACCTACAGCTAGATGATGTTTCAGGAGTAAAAATTTCACGGTTTGGTGGAGCCCCTATCGATGAGGAACATGAATCAGACAACGGTGAAGAGGTTCTTCCAACTCCAGAATTAGCTGGATTTATAAGAGAAGTAGCAATCAAGGGAAAAGCCTTACTGAGCCAAAAAGAATACATAGATTTTGTTGATAAAGGTTTCTTCATTTCGAACTTAACATGGAAGTCTTTAGACATAGCATGTGTACCTAACCAGCTTGTCGAATTTGAAGCTGGATTTTCTGATCCCCAAGATTGCAAGGGGTTTCAATATGCGGTAAAAGGTGCATATACTTTTAAAAAAGAAAACTCTACCTTTAGCACAACAAGGAAAAAATTATCTGAACCAGAAAAAATTTCTTATAAGTCCAAATTAGAAGAAGCTGCTAGATTTTCAAAACAGGAAGTAACAAATGATAAGAGCTAAGCTATTTCCTTATTCATTCGCATCAAACTGGGAAGACCTACAGAAAATGTTGGATAGCGCGCGATATACAAATGAAGAATTTCGCGGAATCAAGATAAATGATTACTCAAAAAAAAAAATAAAAGCTACTTATTATGAAAAAATTATATACACAGAGAAGATCGACGATCCTGTAAATGGAATAATTGAACTTGATCGATATACTTTTTTTAGCACTTCATTTATTATATATAGTAACCATATAATCCTAATAATAAATCCATCAAGGCGAGCATCAACCATTATAACATATTTATTATCGAAAACTAAACTTCAGTTTACAGTCAGCGATTGCAAATTAAACATCATATCTACAACAAATATGCTTAACACGTTGTTTGAAAAATTCATGACAGTAAAGATATCGTACAATCAATTTAATATTTCGGATAGTTTGAAGTGCACGATGTCTCTAGCTAGTTCAAAAGATGTTCAAGAAGCAATCAAATGCATCAATATTAATTTACCTCAAATTCCTAGCAAATTATGCTTTACGGCACTGTTTTTGGGAATGCCTATTCGCGGAGAAATTCATGAGAATGGAACTGTCGCAATTTCTCACCCTAGCTATGAAGTAATATTAGATAAAATTGCTTCACGTCGAGAAGATATTTTTAAGGAATAAAATCTACTGAAGTTTCACAATTTTTATCATGCCGTCTTGCCCAGTTGTGTACTTTCGATATGTAGTAATAAAGCAAATTTGGATCGCCATTTCTGTAGGTGGCAATCATGAAAAAACATTTAAAATAGAGGGTTACTTTACACAATTCTATGGGCCTTGTGCGGCTCGCTATTCAAGAATGCTGAATTATATCAGCTAGTATTGTTTGCAGATTGCAAAGCCAAATCCGCACATCTAGTTAAAAATCAAAGATTATTCGACTAATGTTTTGAACTCAAGTGATATACCATAAATTTATTCAATTCTAAACGCTTCTTCTTTATGGCCATCTCTAAATAGTTGTATGTATCCATCTTCTGATACTTTGATACCAATCCCATATTTAGAAATCGCAACAGCGGCAGCTGTACGCCCGCCACCTAAACTTCCTCCCCCTATTTTTAATATTGCACCTATGCTAATAATATTTCCTTCATTATCAATAGCAAAACAACCATCAATGCCTGCCATTTCCTTTCTCAATAATCTTCTCAAATCTTGAAATCTTTTTTTGTTAGATAGTTTATTTAAAATTTCTACTTTTTTGATATATCTACTGTCTTTTATCATTTCGCTATCTATTAAATTTTCATTAAAATTTATATTTGCATCATTTATTACTCCTATAACACAACCAGTTTTTGCAAATGAAACATCTAAACCAGTCTGATAAATAGCATATTTTAGTTGATTATCCTTAATATTAGCCCTTGCTG
Source organism: Desulfonatronum lacustre DSM 10312 (assembly GCF_000519265.1). Lineage (NCBI taxonomy): Bacteria > Pseudomonadati > Thermodesulfobacteriota > Desulfovibrionia > Desulfovibrionales > Desulfonatronaceae > Desulfonatronum > Desulfonatronum lacustre. The sequence goes on along the minus strand of NZ_KI912608.1, from coordinate 33,310 downwards.
TTAACCTCATGATGATTTTTTCAGCATGATATTGTATCCATTGCCTACTTTTCTTTGAATATCTTAAACTACCATCAGAAATTAAAAGTATATCTCCCATTCGTGTTAATATTATAACTTTTTCTTTCCTTAATTCTTTTATAGTGCTGAATCTATAAGGTAATAGTGTATTATCATAGAACTGATCAAACTGTTCATATCCAATTATTTTTCCATACATATCTATCCTTATAAAACTATTCATTCCGTCAGTGATTGGAGCGAAATAATCACTTCTAATAGTATCAAATATACTTATCTCGGAGTCGTTTTTTTCTGGTGTAATTATAATCCCTATTGATATTTTATTTCCCTCGTAAGTTTTATTCCTCCAAAAATATATTGAATTTAATATCTCATCAAATAATTGGTCAGAGTATTTATTAATATCATCAAACTTTTGATTAAACCCTATAAATTCTTCTAATATAATACTGTCCAGAAAATTTTCTATTATTACTTTTTTCATTAAAGGATTAATATCTTTATTCTCGAATGAATAAATTTTCAGTAAAGCTTTTTTTACGCACTTTTCTTCTATTTTTGAGAAGTTTTCAGGTCTTATAATTCTATATAGTTTTTTATCGTGAATGATCTCAAGGCTCTTATTACCTTTACCTATGTAAACTCCATTTTCTTCATTACTTCGTTTGTTAGTTTTCAAATCTAAATTTGTACCTGGAAATAATTTACAAAGATAATCAACTAGCTCTTCAATCATATATAACCTATCAACTTTTGTTGGATAACGATGAAATTAAGCACTATTTGGGAGAATCTAGAATATATCCTCCATCGGCTTATTGTGCTTATTTTTTTATTATCACCCCATACCATGTTCTGCGATGACTGGAAAATACGCTATGAGACTTGGGGCTGGACTGCGCCAGCATGCTGAATTCAAGTGATAAATGCCCGGGTTCCTCGATCATGGAATGGAATTGACCACAAAATCATGTAGTGACGGAGACTAGTTTCGCCCCTTGGAGATACGAGCTCAAGCCCATCAAGGCAGACCCCTACGGGGATGGCTTAGGCCATGCCTTGATGGGCTTGGCTTTCTGGTGCTTCATTTGGGTGACGGACGGGGATGCCACCGGCGAGGGCTCCACAAGGATTGCAATAAGTCAGACCGTTATGCAATTCCACATCCAAAGTCGTGTATTTACTACAGATCAAAACTTGAATTTGCAACAGGAAGTCTTGGCCAAGGCCGGATTGTGAGAAATTTTTGAAGATATGGTGAGCGGAACTCGTGTAGACCTTCCAGGGCTGGCCAAGCGCTTGAAGTACTACGAGATAGCGATACTTGGTGTTCTGGAAGTGCACCGCATAGGGCGTAGCGTGAAGCACCTGGCAACTTGAGCTCTTTGCGAAACTTTGCTCTACCATGTACCTGTCCAGCTGGCCCTGACAATCAAGAACGGGCACGGAGAGTGGAAAAAGCACCAGCGAGACACCTGAAAACATCCTGGACTGCGAGGCCATTGCCTCACCACTCGCGGATCGCTAGAATTTCGCCATGCAAACCAGCGTGAAGTTTGTTCAATGAACCAAATTCAAGAGACTCCCTTATCTAAGGACTTGGCCCTGATTTCTGGCGTCACCAAGCGTCTGGATGTTGAACTGCCGCTGTTCCTGTCGCCCGTGACAGCGGGCTTTCCCTCACCTGCTGATGATTTTTTGGAGAAGCGCCTGGACCTGAACGAGTACCTGGTCAAGAACCCGGCTGCCACGTATTTGGTCCGGGCGTCTGGCGATTCCATGCAGGGGGTGGGCATCCATGACGGGGACGTGCTGGTCGTGGACAAGTCCGTCGAGGCCGCGGACGGCAAGATTGTAATCGCCATTGTCTACGGTGAATTCACGGTCAAGACGTTAAAACGGCGCAATGGGCACGCCTTTCTGGTTCCGGCCAATGACGACTTTCCGGAGATCGAACTCACGCCCGAGATGGACTGCGAAGTCTGGGGCGTGGTGACGAGCGTGATCCGCAAGATGCCCTGACACCACCGGAAGAGAGGCCTGCCACAATGTGCGGACGTTTTGTCCTCTGGATCACCCTGGCCATCCCCGAGCACTACGGACTTCCTGGACCCGGGAAATCCATCCAGCAGAGCTACAACATAGCGCCGGGGCAGGAAATCATGGTGCTGCGCCAGGGATCTTCAGGCCGGAGCCTTGCTCGCCTGAGATGGGGCCTGATCCCTTCCTGGACTCGCGACCTGACAAAAGCGCCGAAGAGCATCAATGCCCGGTCCGAGACGGCTTGGGATAAATCCAGTTTTCGTTCCGCTATCCGGCACAGGCGGTGCCTGATCCCGGCCAACGGGTTCCTGGAGTGGAAGAAGTCCGGAACCAAAAAGCAGCCATACTTGATTGGCTTCGAGAACCTGGAACTATTCTCCATGGCCGGAATCTGGGAATCCTGGAAGAATCCAATGACGGGCGAGGTCATCGACTCCTGCGCCATCCTGACCACCAATTCCAACGAGGCGGTGGCGCTCATCCATGACCGGATGCCGGTGGTTATCAGGCCCGAGGAATATCCAACATGGCTCGCGCTGGAGAGTTCTCGGGAGCAGATTGACACCCTGCTTCAGCCCTTCACCGGCATGCCCACTCTGATGCAGCCGGTCAGCGCCAGGATCAACAACGCCAAGAACAACGATCCGGAATGCATCGTCCCGGTCCTGCTAACTGACGCTACTCAAGGTTGACCATGCCACCCTCGACGATTTTCGCCCTGATGGACTGTAACAATTTCTACGCTTCCTGCGAACGGGCGTTCAACCCCAAGCTGCGGGGCAAACCCATCGTGGTTCTCTCTAACAACGACGGCTGCGTGATTGCCCGGTCCAACGAGGCCAAGGCCCTGGACATCCCCATGGGCTCACCGGCGTTCAAGTTCCAGCCGTTGTTCAGAAAGCACGGAGTCCACGTTTTTTCATCCAACTTCGCCCTGTACGGTGACATGTCCCGGCGTGTGATGGACACGGTTTCCCGGTTCACCCCGGACATGGAAATCTATTCCATCGACGAGGCGTTTCTGCGTCTGGACCGGATGCACGGCCATCCCCTGGACCTCGCCCGCAAGATCAGGGCCACGGTCCTGCAATGGACCGGCATCCCGGTATCCATCGGCATCGGCCCGACCAAGACTTTGGCCAAGGTGGCCAACCGTGTGGCAAAGAAGAACCTGGAGCACGGAGGGGCCTTCAGCTTTGCGGATTATCCGGATCAGGACCGGATTCTGGCCGGGATTGAAATCGAGGACGTTTGGGGCATCGGGCGACGATACAGCAAGAAACTTCGCGAGTTCGGCATTCGCAACGCCTTGCAATTCAGCAAGCTGGACAAGGATTGGGTGAAGAAGCGGATGACCGTGAACGGGATGCACACCCTGCTGGAGCTTCAGGGCATCCCGTGTATCCCGTTGGATCAGACCGTAGCCACGCCCAAGAGCGTCGTCTGTTCGCGCACTTTTGCCAAGGCGGTCACGGACAAGGAGCAGCTTGAGCAAATTGTTTCCGGATATGCGGCCAGGGTGGGCGAGCGGCTTCGCGGCCAGAAGTGCTTGGCCGGGCAGCTTCAGGTCTTCGTGCTCACGGACCGCTTCCGCCTGGACAGACCGCAATACAGCAACGCGGCCACCGTCTCCCTGGCCGTGCCATCAAGCCACACGCCAGCCCTGATCAGGGCTGTCCGGAGAGTCCTGGAGCAGATTTTCAAGCCCGGCTACGAGTACCGCAAGGCCGGGGTGATGGTATTCGGAATCGAAAAAGAACAGGGCCGCAGGCTGAACCTGTTCGAGCCGTCACAGGAAGAACGGGCGCGGAGCAAGGCTCTGATGGACACCATGGATCGGGTCAACGCCAAATGGGGAGCCATGACCATGCGCGTGGCCGCGGAAGGAACGGGCCAGCGCTGGGTGATGCGGCAGGCGCATTTGAGCCCACGGTACACATCGGACTGGCGAGAGTTGCCGAGGGTTTTTTGAAATCTCATCCCGAATTGTGAGGTGACAGATTCTCACGTAGATGAAAATGCATTGTACAATTTTGAGATCCCTCATATGCCAGCATTTTATGAAAATAGGGTACTGCCTTCATTTAACAACGTTTCATAACCAAGGCTTTCTTGGGCTATTCGTTGGCCAGATGAAAATAGTATAAGCAACCTTGGCACTATAACTGGCGCACAATCAAACCACTGAAAATAGGGTTCGAACCCTTCTTTTTTTCCCTTCAAGTCCAATCTCTTGCCATGATCTAGAAGCCACTGATAGGCAGCAACCGCTGGTTTTAGCTGAGGGAGTCCGTTTGCACGACGTTTCTCATCCACCTTGGCCGGAAATTCGATCCCGGCTGGATCTATATCTCCAAGATATCGATAGGTTGTACTACCTACTAGTTCCCCAATTTGATCAAGCATTGTGATTCTTTTGAATATCGCTTTGCCAGCAGCATAAGCCACAGCAGCAAACCAACCATATCGAGCATTAGCGCGACTCAAACTCCAGTAAGAATGTTGGTTCTCCACCACAAGCACCGGTCTTCCCTTCGCTCCAAGATAATCAGGTGGACGTTCAAAAGGCAGAGGATCACCTATATCAAGTGCACCGATTATTGAAAGAGGAAGACGCCCCCCAAATATAGCCCCATTTCTTATATTGTGTTTGTTATCGAAATAGTGTTCGTCCCCGAATATTTCAAGTGCACGCTCCCGAAATGGCACAGGTTCGAACTGACCCCGTCGTGCTATAAGAAACTCGTTGATGCGTTGTAACGCTTCACGCTGAGAAGCATTCAACATGCCCTGAATATCTGCCAATTCTGGGCACCAAGCCACGCATTTTTCACTGCCTTCTTCAGAGCCACCATTTGCTACGGCCATGGCTTTAATCCAATCTGGTCGGTGGGGCGTCGTCTGAATATTCCAGTTCTTGCGGTTCTTCGGGAAGCCAATGAGTCCTTTCTGTGCCATTGCCTCCAGTTCATCCATCACGTCGTGATGAACATTACGGTCAAGCTCATCATATTCCGGATAGGCATTGAGAAAGGCCTCAACTACTGTTTGATAGGGAACTCTTGCTCGTGGATGGGCCTGTAATGTGCTTAAAAAGAGTTGACTCTTATGTTCCAGCATCTTCATGTACCTGCAAACGAATTGCCTCTACACACTGTCGCCCTGTGGTCCGCTCAAGTCGACCGGATTGACGCATATGAATATGACGCGAAAACGTATATAGAGTATTTGGGTCTTTGACACCGCTGAAATATATAAGCTGGATGTCCATAGCCTGGGCCAAGGCACGTTGGATCTTCACGAGCCAAGGCTTGTTGGCCTCACCAAAAGGGTTGTCCATGAGCAGGACGCCGCAACTCCCAACTTGACGTCCGTGGGCCTCAGCGCGAAGACGGGCCGATACCAAGTAGAGCATCATGGCTACAGTGATCCCCTCGGCCCCTGATAATGCTAACTTACCAACTGGCACGAGGCTGTAGCCATCAAGCGTGGGTTCCGGCTTGAGCAGTTTGATCTGTAGACTTCTGCTTCGTTCTGCCGTGATGTGCCAGAGAGTATTAGCCACCATAGCTTGCCCGTTCTCAGGAGAATCCCCGTCCCTGACCATCTGGCGTAGGCGCTCTTTCATGAGATCAAACAATGGAGCCTGCAGGTCGAGTGCAACCTGCCTTAAAGTGAGAATCGGTTGCCCACCGATGCGTTCAACACCTCCAGGAATAGTAATGCCCATGGCGCGCTTTAAAAGTCGGATGCCGTCTTCGACCAGCTTTTGCAGGGCTTTAGCACAAATCTCTATGTCGCTTTCCTTATCCTGGATCATCTGGTCCACAGCCCGAATCCTATTGGCAAGGTGCTGGGAGACATTCACGGACTGTTCGCAGAAGGAGTCAAAATGCTCAACGCCATTGGCGGCTATGATCGCGCATTCGTGCTGTGCGTATTTTCTGACCTGCTCGTCATCGAGAATATTACGAAATTCCTTGTGACTGGAGAAAGCTTTATTTTGTGCTTTGTTTACTTCTCGTTCTGCAGCAACTTTTCCTTTCACTGCAGCTTCAACTATTGCGTCAAGTTGAGCAGTTTCAAGCGTTCCCGTAATAGGTTCAGGAGCAAGTTCGGGATGTTCCATGATCTCAAGGCTGCGAACAGCGACCACAAAGGTATTATGCCGGTCTTTAGATTCCTGAAGTGCTTTCTCTATTTCACAACGGGTTGCGGCAAGAGCAATCAATGTATGGTTAATATCCTTTTCCTGGTGCTGAGTAGCTTGCAATAGAGCGACAACACATCCAGTAGTCGCTTTGGTTTCGTCCATGTCCTCGGGAGGCCAGTACTCTTCCTTTTGTTTCTTCCAAATCTTGCGCCAGTTTTGCCTCTCATTTTCTAACTTGTCTCGTTGTTTGGACAAATAATTAACTTGGAGCTCCAGGTCTTCAAGTTTTGGAGAAAGCCGTGAAAGGTCGGCTGTCAAGTCCACGCTTTGAACCGCACGTATCTCTTCTTCCGCTAGATCGGCATACTTCGTCTTCAATGTTTGTTCTTTTTCTTGAACCTGTTTTTCTAAAGCCCTCAACAAATCCTGGTACTGGACGACTTTTCCAGATGCCGCAGCTTGGTAATGCGTGTATCGATTTTCATAAATTGCCATAAGCTCTTCGATGGACTCGGCAACAACTTGTCCAGGGATCAACTCATGCGACATATGTATTTGCTGCATTTGTTGGGACAAGCTTCCGCGACGTGCCGTAAGGGGCAATTTATCCTGCTCCAGCCGCTTGCTTATTGCGATAGCCTTCTCGCTGGCTTTATCCAGTTCTTCCTGCTCTCGCTCTAACTGTTTGATTTTGTGGTTTGCTTCAATCAGTTTCTCCTCATACTTAGCTCGATGATCTTCATGCTCTCTCTTGTAGCGCTCGACACTATCTTGGAGCGAAAGGATTGAGTTAACTTCCCCTATGAACTCGCGTTTTGTTTCTTCCTTTTGATGAAGGAGATCCTTCTTTTCGATAATATTGTTTTTTATACCAGCCAACCGCTGGTGAAACGTGGCCTTTTCCTCTTTCAACCGATCCAGGGAGTCCCTAGTGTACTTCAGCCTGCCATCTCCGAACTCTTGGCTCCATGCTTCAAGCGCGGCCTGTAGCCTATCAAAACGATTCCGCTGTCCTTCCAGTTGTGAGATATTCTGGTCGAGCTCGGCCACCTGGCCGTCCAGCGCGTGCAGAAGCAATTGCGCCGCACGTTCATTATAGAGTGCATCCCCATCAGGCCCAAGCACGAACTGATCCTCAAGCGTAGACCTGTCTTCGAGACTGGGGAGCGAGACAGTCACTGTCCGTGTTAATGGCAAAGATTCAGAAAAGGTTGTATCTTCACGTAATTTATTAAATTTTTTACTAGTATGCACCAGCACTCCCGAAAACCGGGCAGGATCTGAAAGAAAAAGATTTCTGGCCTGGGCAGGTTCATCAGGATACTGCTTAGCCAGCCACAAACTATATGGCATGGCGTCTCCACCGCGGGCACGGATTTGCTCCACGACCGCTGTCACGTCGTGGTCCACCCCTCGGACATGGAAGCTCTCGATGCATCGTTTGTCTTTTGCCAGCGCCTCCTTCTCAATGTGCAACCGGGCAAAGGACTCACCGGTCTTACACCTCCGCTCCTCAAGGCCAGACCTGATGAGTGGCGAGTTCAGGTCGATTTCTGTGGTATCCGCAAGTCCCAGTTCCCGACACAATTCGCGCAGATGCTTCGCAGTTGACTCCTCTTTGTCAAGACGTTTCTGGATCTCCAAAATGTTCCCGCCAAGCTTCTCCAGCCGTGGATTAGCGTTCTCAATCTCTTTGTCCAGCCTCGCAATCTCCTTGCGAAGCTCCGAGACATGTTCATCCAGAGCCGCCACGTCCGCGTCAAGGGCCTGCCGCTGCACCCTCAGACGTGTGAGTCCAGCCGCCGCTGATTCGTCCGCCAGCAGCACATTCTTCTTGACAAGGTGCTCCCGTTCGGACTTCCCATTTTCCAGCTTCTGATCAAGACTTGAGGCCAGAGAGACCGTATCGGATAACTCGCGACCTGCTTTCTTCCGTTGTGTTGCAAATCCGCGCACCTCTAAATCAAGCTTCTTGATCTCATCATCCAATTTACTGATTTCGCTCTTTATTTCATAAACATTGTTTGTTATGGCAACCTTACAATCCCTACCGGCGACCATGACTCCTTCAGCTAGATCTGCAATGCTTGCTTGTTCTTGGTTCAACAACTCGAGATAATTTTTAGTCTGCGCCCGCAATGTATCCAGGCTATTCAACACCTCTCGGGCCATAAGGAGGTTATGGCGGCGCTTCAATAACATTAAGTTATTGCGCTCCTGCTCATACTGTTCTGTAAATATGCGGTGCTGGACTCCACGCTGAAAGTCTTCGATGCCGCGTATTTGATTCTGGGTCTGGACGAGCTCCTGATTGGCCTTCACCCAATCCTCCTTTACACGCAGAAGATTTCCTTCGTGTTGACTCTGGGCCACAAGAGCCAAATCACGTTCCAGTTCGGCAGCACGCTTGAGCCCCAGCCCCTTGCTTTGCTCCTGAGCTAGTGCAGCCTGGGCCTGGACTAAGCGTTCGGAAGCTTCTTTGAATGGCTGAAACTTAAGCTGGATGGCCTCAAGCGCAAAGAGCATCTTCTCATACCGGGGAATTTCTTTAATTCGCTCCAAGCCCTGCCGCACTGATTCGACCACTTTATCTGACTCGCCCTCGTTAAGGCAGAACTTCATGAACTTGCGTAGGAAATCCCGTTCATCTTTATATTTGAACATTTCGGCATCCTTGATGCCAGCCTCACGCAGGTTCATCTGGACCTGCACGTTTACAAGTTCTGGATCAATTCCGAATGAATCGCACAGGTGTCTGATCCAGACTCCTTGCGCGTCGAAAATCTCGAAGTCACATTCAGCGTTTGGATCATCACGTCTGCCCCTGAACCGTTGCCGCATTTCTACTACCCACTCTTTGAAGTGGGATAATGATGCCAAAGCGTTTAATGCTAGACCTTTACATGGCTCATCCCCGTGGATAAGTGCCTTGAGTGTTACGCCGCGCAGGCAACGAATGGAGAAATATCTTCGTTGATACCCTCCCTGTGCATCCATCACCACCACTTGTCCAACTAGGAAATGTTTTGTGGCAAAAGCTAAACCGGGAATAATCCCTCGGGCGTTGGTTGCTCCGGAATCAAATTCCAGAACCATGATTCCAGGGCGCAAATAGGTAGAATCAAAATAATCTGCGAACTTACGATTCGAATCCTGAGAAGATGCCTGAATGAACCTCTGCTCGTTCGGCTGAAGTACCGTAAAGAGCAACGACAAGGTTGTTGTCTTGCCAGTCTGGTTGTCGGCAACAATCACCGTGTCCTGGGGCTTCTCTGAAGTTTCGTTGCAGCATTCCACGAGCAGATCGTTGAACCAAGCATTGGAGACGCCGACGTTGTGTAAATAATAGCGTAGCAGATGTTTCACAATTCTTTCGCCTTTTATCCATCTTCCGGCTAGCTAATGGTTAGATTGTTCTACCGAATTATCCAAAATCCACAGAAATATTTCGCTAAAAAGAAGTTCCCTGGCGTGAATCTTGTAACGTTGTGTTGCGTTGTAGATGACCAATCCATCTTCTTCATCCACTTCGAGGAACCCATAGTTTCGAAGAAATCGCGCCACGATCTGAAGTAGTCCGCTTTTGGTGAACTTGGAGCCACTTTTGCTATCGGGTTCTCCGTCAGGGAGTTCCGCGAGAAACCGCCATCCAGGTTTCATTATTTTATCAACCGACTCTGGGTCACTTTTTTCCTTGTTTGCGAACCGATCGATGAATCCCTTGAGGTGAAACAAAATGTCGTCAAGTAAGTGTGGCTTGGGAGTAAAATCGGGGTCTTCCAAATCATGGGCTGTAGGGAAAAAGGCCATAGTCACGACCGCGAAGCAGATGACCAGCGCTGCCTTATCTACTTCGCTAAAGTAATTGTTAATTTCCGTCAGACGTACAGAGCATCTGCTGTCCTTGCTCATCGCCCCAAGTACAAGACCATAAGATGTTCCGTAAAGGACCTTGAGTTCAAAACCGTAGGCGATATTGTTTACGAGAAGTTGGAAATCGGTGTTTTCAGCATAAAGTTTGAGCAACCCTCGGTAAACATCATCCCTGTGGGGATTAGGCCGGGGGGCGAGAGCCTTGTGAATAAGGCGGGCCGCATTGCCCGCAGTGGGGTCATACTCCACCTATTCTATCCTCCGTATCTTGACGAAGATCCAACAACAAGTTGCTGCCCGAGGCTACTCTATGTGCGAAGTCGCCATTTAGGCTCGCCAAGCCTTTAAAGATTTCCGGATCTGAAAAGGCACAATCCATCTTAAAAATGGCGCACAGCAGGTCATCATCTTCAAATTTCTTGTCATTTTCCATCATTGTGAGAATATCTAGGATGCTCACCTTCCCGCTTGATCGCAGAATCTGCACCACCTTGTCATGGATGAACTTTTGTCGCTCCATGGTGAAACGATCACGAAAAAGGGCCTCCACATCTATCTGCTCCCACTGCTCGTCCTCGACAGGTCGACCCTGTTCACGTCTCTGGGCCTCTAGCAATGCTTCAAACAATGTCAAAAGGTCAAGGATTTTGGGAGACTCCACTGCGGAAAACACATAGCTCTTCTCTTTCGACATCCGGAGGAGATCCGCAAGAGGTCGAGTCATGAGTTCCGGTAAGATTTGAGTTTCCAAATCAGGCAGAGTCGAGGGCTTAATCGTGTGCAAGGCAGTAAGTTGGTGCTCCAAATAACTCTCCAAAGTTTGTAGTACTTTGATGTAGAGGTCATTGTGCCTGTTGCGGCACTCCTGGACGATCTCATTCAATTGCACCAATCGTTCCAATTTTTCCCCTTCAGAAGTCTCCATAATGAATGCTATCTGCCGTAAAATCGCACCCTCCTCTTCCAAACGCCCCGAGATGTGCTGACGTGCCTCGGTGATTGAAGGCGACACCTCGTCAATCCACTGTTCATACCGGGGGTTTCGCTGAATAAGCAGAACCTTTTGGCGTAGCAAAAAACTCATATCCCTGGAAATCTGTCTCGCGCTCTGGGCCATAACGACAGACTCCTCGATGCGACCCTTTTCAAGGAGACGGGAGATCATGGCATCATGGGCCTCCTGCTGTAGCATGAGGTTCACGCTGAGCATGGATGCAAAGAGGGTCATCGCCTCCACGGTCACATAATAGGCGTATGGCTCATGGACGTGATTTTGTTTGAATTCCACAAGCCAGAACGAGTGCTCCCGGAATTTCCTCTCTTCGCCATCAAAGTAGTTAAAGATGAACTTTGATCGCTTGTTTGGAGCATTAATTAAACGATCCAAAACCTTGCGAAGAATCAACCTCACTTCGTCTTCAGTGGCATTAGGTGCCATGTCTAGTACCATTTGGCCGCAGGTCTCGTATATATCATCACGCCTTGCTCCTTCATCGGTAGCGTTGCGTTCAGCTATATAGTCTATGAGTTGAAGTACGAGATACTGTGTATCAATCATGTCGGGATCAATCCCTAGCCCCCCGAATAGGAGGCGTTTTTCCACCTCAATCTCGATGATCGGTCTTATAAGTAATGCATTTTGTTGTTGACGGGTTATAATGGGCAGAAAATTTGTCATGGCATAATCCAAGATTTTTCTCTTTACTTAAATCTCAGCAAAGATATGAATCTACAGTCTCGATCGTCTTAGTAATCAAAGATAATATTAAATTTAATATCTGCTAGCTGTCTATTTTAACTGTAGTCTTAGGTATTGACTCCAAGAACGTCTTCATTCTCCCATCACCGGAAACTACTTTTATATATCCAGTCTCTTGAGGGTTAAACATGCAATAAGATGCTTGAGCCAAAATTATTTCTTTACATTCTTGAGTGTTTCCAGCATCACTGATTGCCTTAAAAGTCATAAGCGCATTTTGTCTATGCTTATTAAGAACTGCATTATGTTTGTGACTTAGAAAATTCTTACCAGCTAAGTAGAGTAGATAGGATAAAGTTGCATAAATAAAAACTTTGCTCGCTATAAGTTGGAGAGCCTCGTAATTATCCTTGGGGGAAAGCCAATCCCATTTACTTGCAAGTACAAACAAAAGTGAGATACCAGCTAAAATACAAGCCATTATTAGAGTATATTTCAACCATTTTTTTGCTTCATTGTCATGAAAAACATGCTCTTCTTTAAAATATATTGCTTGTTGAGATACACCTTGTTCAGCAGCAACTTTACGTATTTCTTCAAGAATACTCTCAGCCTGCTCTTTTGATTGTTCTAGCTGTCGGGTTACTTCTTCAGATTTATCTTCAATTTTCTGAAAAACGCCACGTGCTTCATGCTCTATGAGTCTAAAATCTGTTGTTCTACAAGCAGAATACGATATTATATCTTTTAGTTTTTGGAAGCTTGGTGCATACCTATTTTCAATGGCTTTTACGTATTGGTCTCTAACTTGATCTGGGTTTGGTGTTCCTTGAACCTTAAAGTCAATTATATTTTTAAAATGATTGTAATCAGCGTTTGCGTGGTTTTCTAAACCATTAAGTTCAGATTCAGGAAAATCATCCAATGCAGAAAGACTTATTCTTGAGTACAATTCTATTAATCTTTTGGCTGGTTCGACTGCAGCAGAAAAAGACAGCTCTTGGCCCAAATCACCACTTCTTGGCAATAATGAGACATCAAAATTTTGCATCCTCTCAAATGCTTTCTTCGTTTCATCTATCTGCGACATCAAATCACCTCCAAATCATTAACGTTTCAATTCAAGATTGATATTGTTTAATTTGTAATTAGACTTTCCTGATATATCCACATCGCCCAAATACTTTCCCTACTTTGCAAGGATAGCTGGTCATTTCATCGGAATAGCATAATGCAACAAGAAAACGGCATCCTAGCCTATCAAAGAAGTTTATTTTGACAATTGCCGTAGCTCAGGACGATACCTTTTGCAAGTGCCGGAATGCATTCTATTTTGCTTGACGTCTTATACGCCAATGCACAAGGGGGGAATGAGTTAAATGAACAGCCTTGGCCACAGAAGGCAAATCATTAATTATTTAATGATTTGCCGAGCATGGTTATGTTTTTTTTTAGTACAGTGGTCTGTGGTCTAACTGGACAATCTACATGGAGTTCATAACATGAGAGAAGAGGGCAAGATATCAGCTGAGTGCAAGGCGAAGGTTGCTTTGGGGTGATCTGCTGGGAGCAGGATAACGGGACACGGGCAAAAAAAAGGTCGGTCACAGCACAAGGCATTGACAATTTTGGTTTGCTACCACACTACAAGCGGTAGCTGATAGTCAAATCAATTACAAAAGTTACCAACTTTATTTTACAAAATTTGGCAGTCTGACAGTGAGAGTAAGCGATTTGTTACCAACTTTATTTTTTTTCAGAAATTTCACTGCCCGTATTTGCTTACTTCCCAGCGACAAAAGTTACCAACTTTATTTTCCTCCCACAAGGGCTGAGGGCTGAGGGCTGAGGGCTGAGGGCTGAGGGCTGAGGGCTGAGGGCTGAGGGCTGAGGGCTGAGGGCTGAGGGCTGAGGGGATATTTTATTGAGGAGCGTGTCAATGGTTTTAAGTTGTTCCTCTCATTTTTCCAAAAAAACGAGATATGAAGAACCCACCGGCCGCCACCATGACGATGGCCGCGCCGGCGGTCAGATTCAGGTAGTAGGCCAGAAGCAATCCGCTCACGCAGAACACTGTGCTCAGCAGCACGGACCAAACCATCATGGTTCCCAGTGACCTTGCGAACCCTTCCGCCATCACGGCCGGAATGGTCAACAGCGCGATGACCAGGATCAGGCCCACGGCCTGGATGACCGTGACCACGGTCAACGCGGCCAGGGCCAGAAGGCTGAAATACAAGCCGCGTACCGGGACGCCCATGACCCGGGCGTGTTCCTCGTCGTAGGACATGGCCAGCAGGTCGTGATAGAAAAGCCGCGCCCAGCCCAGCACCACCAAATTCAACGCGGCCATCAGCCACAGGTTGGTATCGGGCACCAACAGAATGCTCCCGAACAGGTAACTCATCAAATCCACGTTGTACCCGGGGGTCATGTCCACCAGGATGATCCCCGCGGCCATACCCACGGCCCAGATCACGCCGATGGTGGAGTCGCTGCGATGTTTCGCGCCCAGGCTGACCCCGCCCATGACCAGGGAAGCCAGCAATGCGCACAACGCGGCCCCGAGATACGGCGAAGCGCCCAGATAGATTGCCGCCCCCACCCCGCCATAGGAGGCGTGGGCGATCCCGCCGGAAAGAAAAACCAAACGATTAACCACCACCAGGGCCCCCATCACCCCGCAACAGACGCTGATCAGCAAACAGGCCGTCAAGGCGTTGCGCATGAACTCGTACTGGAAAAAATCCGGCGTCATGAGCAGCGATGTTCCCTGAGCACCCGGTGGGGCACCGGCCCGTGGGTCACCAGCTCCACGGGGCAGTGATAGACGGATTCAAGCATGGTCTGGGTGAACTCGGCCCGGTCGTGGTAATACAGCGTCTTGTTCACGCAGGCCACGGACGTGGCGTAACTGGAGAGAATGGAGAGGTCGTGGCTGACCACGATGATGGTCATGGAGACGTTCAATTCCTTGAGCAAATCGTAGAGCGCGGTCTGAAAGTCCCGGTCCACGCTGGCCGTGGGTTCGTCCAGGAAGAGCAATTCCGGTGCGTTGGCCAGCGCCCTGGCGATAAAGACACGTTGCCGCTGACCGCCGGAAAGCCGGCCGATGCGCCGACCACGCAAATCCCACATGCCCACCCGCTCCAGGGCTTGGCGCGCCGCCCCCCGGTCTGCAGCGTCGAAACCGCGCCAAAAGGTACGGTGAGGCAGACGACCAAGCAGCACCACATCTTCAACCGTAACGGGGAACTGGGTGTGAACATTGGTGTGCTGCGGAACGTACCCCACCTTGCGGGACATTTTCCCAGGGGCCGCATCAAGCACGGAGACGACGCCCTTGTGTGGCCTCAGGATGCCCAGCAAGACTTTGAGCAGCGTGGTCTTGCCTCCGCCGTTGGGCCCCAACACGGCCAAAAAGTCTCCCTGGCGCACACGCAATTCCACGTCTTCCAGGACGGGATGTCCGTCATAGGCGCAACACACGCCCTGGGCATGCACGACTGGGGAGGACATGGAAAACTCCGTTACTGCATCGCTTGCTTGAACTTTTCGGCCACGGTGCGCATGTTCTCCATCCAGTTTTCGGCCAACGGGTTGATGGCGATGGTCTGGCCTTCGATGGCCGAGGCAATGGTTTCCGCGCTACGGGTGGAGAACTGCGGGGAGACGAAGACAACGCGAATCCCCTCTGCCTTGGCCCGCTGAATCAGTAGCTGTAGGTCCTGGGCTTTGGGTTCCTTGCCCTCCAGCTCCACCGGGATCTGCTCCAGCCCGTAATGGCGGGCAAAGTATCCCCAGGCGGGATGAAAAACCATGAACGCCGCCTCCTGCTTTCCAGCCAAGGTATGGCGGATGTCCGCGTCCAGGGCGTCCAGGTCGGCCATGAACGCCTTGAAGTTGGCTTCATATACCGGAGCATGAGCACCGTCGAGGGCCGTCAAGGCCTCGAGGATGTGCCGCGCCTGGATGCGGACCAAGTCCGGTGAAAGCCAGATATGGGTGTCCAGTCCGCCGTGATGCTGGTGGTCGTTGCCGCGGTCTTGGCCATGACCATGGTTGTGAGCGTGTTCATGCCCCTGGCCATGCCCATGCCCATGATCATGGCCGTGGCTCTTTCCGTTAGCATCTTCGGGTCCGTGATCGTGGTTCTTTCCCTGGTCGTGCCCGTAATCACGGTGCTGATGGTGGGGGATCATGGAGAGTTTATCGATGCCCGCATCCGTGTGCAGGAGCTGCAGTTCAGGGTTAAGCGCGGCTATCTTAGGCAAAAGATTTTTCTCGAATTCCACCCCCAGGGCAAAATATATCTTGGCCTGGGCCAAGGTCCGCATCTGGGCCGGATTCGGCTCGTAAACATGCGGGCTGGCTCCCGGCGGGACCATGACGGACACATTCACGAACCGTCCGCCGACGCGTTCCACGAAGTACTTTTGCGGCGCAATGCTCACGAACACCTCAAAAGGCTGTGCCCGAACCGATTCCGCGCCCAGCGTCACGAACAAGAACGCGATCAAAGCAATCCCCAACCTTAAACTCCAATTGCGCATATTCACATCCTCCCGGTTACGGTACGCAATACGGTAAGCCTATCCTCTTTACCTTTCGATGATATTGATCTTGCGATATCATCAAACCAATGGCAAGCAACAGGCTTTGTTGAGAGTCAATTGATAGCCTTCCGGGCTAATGGTGAAGGAGAAAGAGAGAGGAGAGGGCGACCACGACAAAAACGCCCCGAGCGGAAGCGACCGCAAAAAGGCCGACAATGAAACGAAAAACGCAACAACGCCAAGGCATTCAATCGGCCCTTGGCAAAGCCATGGGACCGCTGACCATCCCCGAGATTCACCGGGCGGCCTTAGACTACTCGCCAGGCTTGGGCATTGCCACGGTCTATCGAACCGTTCGAGACATGCTGGAACAGGGCGCAATCTTACAAATCGGCATTCCGGGTGAAATCCCAAGATACGAAGACGCGCATCGTTCGCACCACCATTTTTTTCAGTGCCGTGTCTGTTCCCGCGTCTTCGAAGTCCACGAATGTCCCGCCGACCTGCACCGCATGGTTCCGGAAGGGTTTGAATTGGAGGACCACGAAGTGTTCCTGTTCGGACGCTGCAAGGACTGTCGTGGAGGGCTGACAGACGCGCATCCCTGAACCCGGGCGGAACGAACGGCGTTTGATTCGTCGCTCCCGGGGCCGTGCAACTACACGATCTCCAGGCGTGGCTCCCCGGGCTGATGCCGAACGACCCGCCCGATGACTTCGCTCAGATCCCCACCCTCTTGGAGCATCCTTTGGGCCTCGGCCACTTGCTCCTCGGCAACCCCTAGCACCAAGCCCCCAGAAGTTTGAGCGTCGAAAATCAAGTCCGCGCGCAGAGCATCCACGTCGGGCTTGATTTCCACCTGCCGGGCGCAATGCGTTTTGTTGGCGAAACTCCCGGCCGGGAGCATGCCCATGGCGATCAGTTCCATGGCCTGATCCAGAACCGGGACGCTTTCGGCTTCCAGGATAATCCGCACATCCGAGGCATTGGCCATTTCCAGCAGGTGACCGCCCAGGCCGAATCCGGTCACGTCCGTGGCGCCTTTTAATCCCAGCTTGGCAATGACTTCCCCACCAATTCGGTTCAGTCGCCCGGCCCAGTGGTACAAAAGCTTTTCCAGCTCTTCCGCGCCGGGCAATTCGGCCTTCAGTCCCGTGGCCAAGACGCCGGAGCCCAACGGCTTGGTCAGGATCAGCTGATCGCCGGGACGCAAACCGCCATTGGTCGCGAAGCCTTCCGGAGCGACGAAGCCGGTGACCGCCAAACCGTATTTGACCTCCTGATCTTCGACGCTGTGACCGCCGGCCAACACCGCGCCGGCTTCTTGAATCTTGTCCAATCCGCCGCGCAGAATTTCCTTAAGGATATCCTTGGAAAGCTTTTTGATCGGAAAACAGACGATGTTCATGGCGCACCACGGGGTCCCGCCCATGGCATAGACGTCCGAAAGGGAGTTTGCCGCGGCTATTTGCCCGAACCAATAAGGATTGTTGACAATGGGCGTGAAGAAATCAACGGTCTGAACCAGCGCCATGTTCGGCGGAAAACGCAGTATCGCCGCGTCCTCGGCATGTGCCGTTCCTGAAAGTACGCGCTCGTCCGAACGAATGGCGAGGTCTTTCAAAACGCTCTCCAGGTCCCCTGGAGATATTTTAGAGGCTCAACCGGCGGCACTGACGCCGCGGACCA
Source organism: Desulfonatronum lacustre DSM 10312 (assembly GCF_000519265.1). Classification (NCBI taxonomy): domain Bacteria; kingdom Pseudomonadati; phylum Thermodesulfobacteriota; class Desulfovibrionia; order Desulfovibrionales; family Desulfonatronaceae; genus Desulfonatronum; species Desulfonatronum lacustre. The sequence goes on along the minus strand of NZ_KI912608.1, from coordinate 15,273 downwards.
GAGCGCATGCATCAAGATTGATCATAATCTCACCCTTGTTGATGATGGAGTGAACCAAAGTGGCCACCGGATCGGCGCACCAAGTCGAACACGTTCCCTTCGGCCTGATGCTGGCTCGCCTCGGGTTGTTCCAACGTTTCGGCTGCTTCGGTGACGAATTTCAAAAAATACCGTACGACCGGAAACTGGTGGCGCAAGGGATGGTGGACAACGAAAAAACTGCGCTCGAAGTGCAGTTCCGGAATACTGACGACGGTCAATTCTCCGCGTTGAAGGTATTCCCGAGCGGCCAGACGGGAGCTGACGGAAATTCCCATGCCGCAACGCACGAAACGCAACAAGGCTTCCGTGCCGTCCACGACGCTCACCACGTTTAGTTCCTTGGGCGGACATCCTGCTTTTTCCAGAGCCTGCTCCACGGCAAGTCGCGTACCGGATCCGGGTTGGCGCGCCACCCAAGGCATTTTAACAATGGATTCAACGCTGAAGGGTGGACGACGTCCGGATAAAAAACTTGGCGCCGCCAAGACCACAAGCGAGTCGTCCACCAGGGCCTGAAATTCCAGTTCCGACGATTCGTCCTTGGCGCCGACCACGCCGACACAAAGCTTGCCCCGTGAAATCAAGTCCAGGATATCCAAGGAATCGCCTTCGGCCAGCGAGATGCGCACATTGGGATATCTTCGCAAAAAACGGCTGAGCAATTCGGGGAACAAGTAGTTTGCGGGAATAGTGCTTCCTCCCAGCTTCAACTCGCCGGATACGTCGTTGGACAGCAGACGAATTTCGGACTCGGCTCGGTCCAGGGAGGCGAAGATGGACGCGCAGTGTCTATAGAGAATATCAGCGGCCTGGGTCGGTAAAATACTGCGCCCCAAGCGATCAAACAGCGAAACCTGGATGGACTGTTCCAACGAGGCCACATGCGCGCTGATGGTTGGTTGGGACAAAGCCATATCTTCCGCCGCCCGGGAAAAGCTCCTGCGTTCATAGACCTTGGCAAAGGCTCGCAGTTGACGCATATCCATATTCACGATCCAAACAATAGCTTTTAACTATCAACCAAATCAAAAAAAAGGCAGAGCAATTGCTCTGCCTTTATCATGCATCTCGACGGTTCACTCAGCGGACTTTTCCCGAGAAGCCGGAGAGGCTTCCTCGGACGCAGGACTGAGTGGAGCCGCGCTTTGCGGAGCAGTGGTCGCGGGGGCTACTCCCTGTTCAGCTTGCCCAGTCACGGCCTGATGCTTCGTAAATTCGATAAAAGCCAAAGGCGCGCAATCTCCCGGGCGTGGAGCCCCAAGCTTCAATACGCGTGTATATCCGCCGGGAACATCCCTATACAAGGGAGCAACCTCGTCGAACAAGCGTTTAACCAACGCATGATCGCCCAATACCTTGTACACAAGCCGTCTGGAATGCAGGTCATTGCGTTTTGCCTTGGTCACGAGTTTTTCGACCACGCCGCGGAGTTCCTTGGCCTTGGCTTCCGTGGTTTGAATACGGCCATGCTGGATCAACGCGCTGGCCATGTTCCGAAACATGGCCTTTCGGTGAGCCGGGGTCCGGTTGAACTTTCTACCGCTCTTCCTGTGTCTCATGAGTATCTTCCTTCTTCAGCCATTCCTGATATTTCTCTTCGAAGTTGGGAACGTCGGTCCCAAAATCAAAGCCCATTTTATTGACCACGCGCCGAATTTCCTCCAGCGACTTGCGACCGAAATTCCGCGTTTCCAAAATTTCGTTTTCCGTCTTTTGAACCAATTCCCCGAAGATGGAAATCCCGGCGCTCTTCAGGCAGTTGGTTGCCCTTACGGATAGTTCAAGGTCCTCAATGGACTTGAACAAAAGCGGATCGATGTTTTGGTCCGCGGCGTCCGTTGTTCCCTGTTCATCCTCGCTGTCGTCAAAGGCGATGAACACGGAGAGTTGATCTTTAAGTATCTTGGCGGAGTAGGCAATGGCGTCATCGGGACGCAACGACCCGTCGGTCCAGACTTCCATGACCAACTTGTCATAGTTGGTCATCTGGCCGACTCGCGCTTGCTCCACGGAATAGGCGGCTTTGAGTATGGGAGAAAAATTCGCGTCCAAGGCGATCAACCCGATCTCTTCGTCCACCCCTTCATGCATTTCCGCAGGGAGATATCCTTTGCCCATCCGGACTTCCAGTTCCAAGCGAAAATCGATGTCCTCCGTCAACGTGGCAATGAGCTGATCCGTATTGTAAACCTTAACCCGCTGATTCTCCTGGATGGCGACGGCGGTGACGGCACCTTTCGAGTTCGCCGTGAGCTGAAGACGTTGCGGCTCGTCGGTGGTCATGGCCAATCGGACTTGCTTCAGGTTGAGCACAATATCCGTGACATCCTCCAGAACTCCTGGAATTGTCGAAAACTCGTGCTGGACGCCCTCGATGCGTACGGCGACGATGGCCGCCCCCTGCATGGACGACAGCAGGACGCGACGCAGGGCGTTGCCAATGGTTGTCCCAAATCCGCGTTCCAACGGCTCGCAGATAAACTTGCCGTAGGTATTGGAGGAGCGCTTGTCTTTGACAAGCTGGTCGGGCTTGACCAATTCCGTCCAATTGCGGGTGTTGAGGAGCTTGTCGCCTTTACGAATGAACATTCTATGCACCTGCAAAGATTATTTTGAATACAGCTCAACGATGAGCTGTTCGTTGATCTGAAAAGATATATCTTCGCGAGTCGGAACAGAGACAAGTTTGCCTTTGTGCTGAGCACCATCGACTTCCAACCAAGCGGGAGTTCCGCGTCGGGCGATGACTTGCTGGGCTTCCAGAATCACGGGAATCTTTCGACTCGACTCCTTGACCACGATCTCGTCTCCAATGCGCATCCGTAAGGAGGGGATGTTCACTTTATGGCCGTTCAGTGTGAAATGACCATGGCGGATCAACTGTCGGGCTTGGTCGCGAGAGTTGGCATACCCCATGCGATAAATCACGTTGTCCAAGCGTGTTTCCAACAATACCAACAAGTTGGTGCCGGTCACGCCTCGCTGCTTGTCGGCTTTGGAAAAATAATTTCGGAACGGACGCTCGAGAACTCCGAAAGTTCGGCGCAACTTCTGCTTCTCCCGCAACTGCAACGCATAGTCGCTGAATTTCTTGCGTGCGCGGCCATGCTCTCCGGGTGCGTATGAACGCCGCTCGTAAGCACATTTGTCGGTGAAACAGCGATCACCTTTTAAAAAAAGCTTTGCGCCTTCCCGGCGGCACAATCGGCATTTTGCTTCAGTATATCTGGCCAAAATCTCCTACCTCCCCTCTCCTGAATTAGACTCTTCTGCGTTTGGGCGGACGGCAACCATTGTGCGGAATCGGCGTGATGTCACGGATATAGGTCACCTGAAAGCCGACCTTGTTAATGGCCCGCATGGCGGCTTCACGGCCGGACCCCGGTCCCTTGACCAGAACGCCGACGGTACGCATTCCTTGTTCCTGCGCCTTGCGCGCGGCGGATTCCGCGGCCAATTGCGCCGCGAAGGGGGTGCTTTTACGTGATCCTTTAAAGCCGGCCATTCCGGAACTGGCCCAACTGACGACGTTTCCCTTCTGGTCTGTAAAGGAAATGATGGTGTTGTTAAAGCTGGCCTGGATGTGAGCGACTCCTACTGGAATGTTCTTCTTCTCTTTCCGTTTGCCGGCTTTTCGAGCAGGTCTTGCCATATCTTCTCTTGCTCCTGTCCCTGTATGTTCCTGATTGAATATTGTTCAACAGCCCTTAAAATCGTCGGCTACTTTTTCCGCTTCCCGACGATGGACCGTCTCGGTCCCTTGCGCGTTCGAGCGTTGGCGTGAGTGCTCTGACCACGTACCGGCAAGCCTTTGCGGTGCCGCAAACCTCTGTAGCAACCAATGTCCATCAGGCGTTTAATGTTGCTGGTCACGTCACGACGCAGATCACCCTCTACTTTATAGGTGGATTCAATTTCCTTACGAATGTCGTTGATCTCGTCCGCGTTCAAGTCGTCGGTCTTTTTCGTCCAAGCGATGCTCGTCGCATCCAGGACTTTTAAAGCAGTAGCTCGACCAATTCCGTAGATGTAGGTCAGAGCGATATCCATTCGCTTGTTCTTGGGCAAATCAACCCCAGCGATTCGTGCCACGGTGTTCCTCCATTATCCTTGACGTTGCTTGTGACGGGGGTTTTCGCAAATAACCCGTAAAATTCCATTGCGGCGAATGATTTGACACTTGTCGCAAACTTTCTTCACGGACGGTTTGACTTTCATTTGGTACTCCAACGGTTATTCAATCGATAAGTGATCCGACCTCATTTGAGATCGTACGAAGACATTTCCACTCGAACCTTCATGCCATCTCTTTTATTGGCTTCTTCCTTGACCATATTCCGCGTAACTCCTGCTCAATATTTCAGGACCATTGGAAGTCAAGGCGATGGTATGTTCAAAATGAGCCGCGAGGCTATTGTCTTTAGTCACAGCCGTCCAACGATCGGAAAGGATCTCAACCTCGTCCTTGCCCGCCGTGACCATGGGCTCAATAGCCAGAACCATGCCGGTCTTCAGCGGTATGTCGGAATATCGTTGCGGAATAAAGTTTGGAATCTCAGGCTTTTCGTGCAGGCTTCTACCGATGCCGTGTCCCACGAATCGCTTGACCACCGAACAACCTTGGTCTTCGACATACCGTTGAATAGCGCGAGATATGTCATAGAGCTGATTACCGACGACGGCCGACTGTATTCCGATATCCAGTGCGTCACGAGTAACATCAAGTAACGTCTGGGTGCTGTTTGAAATCGCGCCCACGGGAAACGTCCGAGCGGAGTCCCCATAAAATCCTTGGTATATGACTCCAAAGTCGATGCTGACGATGTCGCCTTCCTGAAGTATCCGATCAGAGGGAAAGCCGTGAACAACTTGTTCATTGACCGAGCAACATATTGCGTATGGGAAACCACGATACCCCTTGAAAGCCGGCTTCACATTGAACCGTGAGCACCACGTCAGGGCAATATCCTCAAGATCGATGGTTTTGATGCCGGGTCTGACGCTTTCCTGCAATGCATCCAGAATAATGGAAACGATCCGATTCGCCTCGCGGAGGATGTTGATCTCTTTCTCATTTTTCAAATAGATGCCCAGATACTTCTTCACACCTACCGCCTGCCTTTAATCCGTGTTTTCTGCATCAGTCCTTCGTACTGATGGGTAATGAGATACGAATCGACCTTGCTCATGGTGTCCATGGCGACGACCACCGCGATCAGCACGCCTGTGCCGCCAAAATAAAAAGGAACGTTAAACTGTGAAATGAGCAACATCGGCAAAACGCAGATGGCAGAAATGTACAACGACCCCCAAAGGGTTATCCGACTAAGAACGGTGTCGATGTATTCTCGTGTTTTCAAACCGGGACGAATACCAGGAATGAAGCCGCCTTGTTTACGAATATTTTCGGCGATATCCTTGGGATCAAAAATAATAGCCGTATAAAAATAACAAAAGAAAATAATCAACGCGACAAACACAGTATTGTAAAGAATCGTCGCGGGATCAAACATCATCGAAACTCTATTCAAAATCTCGGACTGAGAAAAAGAAGCCAAAGTTGCCGGAAACATCAACATGGAGGACGCGAAAATCGGGGGAATGACTCCAGCGGTATTGATCTTCAACGGCAAATGCGTCGTCTGTCCGCCGTACATTTTTCGGCCAAGCATCCGCTTGGCGTACTGGATGGGTATCCTGCGTTGTCCTCGCTCCATGAAAACGATGAAGATCAATACGCCGGCGACAAGCAAAGCCAGGAGCAGAGCGACGAACAACGAAATCTGGCCCGCGCTCATCAACCGAAAGGTATTGATGATCGCCCCCGGCAACTGGGCGACGATACCGGCGAAAATGATCAATGAAATTCCATTGCCGATGCCGTATTCGGTGATTTGTTCACCAATCCACATCAACAGGACGGTCCCGGACACCATGGTGATGATCGTGGTCAGGCGGAAGGCCCAGCCTGGGTCCATGACCACCGCAGCCCCGCCGGGGCTGGTCATGTTCTCGATCCCGATAGCGATGCCCAAGCCTTGAACAGCGGCGATCATTACCGTTCCATACCGGGTGTACTGCGTTATCTTCTTCCGCCCGGAAGCCCCCTCTTCTTTGAGGCGCTTTAACTCCGGACTGACCACCGTCAACAGCTGGATGATGATCGATGCAGAGATATAGGGCATAATGCCCAAGGCAAAAATGGACAGATTGCTCAGCCCGCCGCCGGCGAACATGTCGAACATTCCGAACAGTGTTCCCTGCATGCTGGCGAAGAAATCCGCCATGGCCCTGGAATCGACCCCGGGAACGGGAATATGCACCCCGATCCGGCATGTCGCCAAGAGCAAAAACGTAAACAGGATCTTGCGTTTTAATTCCGCCAGACCACCGGATTTACTGGTTGTTTGCTGCACTCTGTTCGCCTTCCATGGCAACGGCTTGGCCACCGGCTTTGGAAATCTTCTCTATGGCCTGTTTACTGAATCGATGCGCCTCTACCTGAACGGCGGTGGAGATATCCCCTCTAGCCAGAACCTTGATCGGCAGTCCGCGCTTGCCGAATCCAGCGGCATAAATGGCTTCCAGGGAAATATGCTCGGCTTGCGGAAAGAATTCCAACAACCGATCCAAATTGACGACGGCGTATTCCGTTCGAAAGGGATTCTTGAATCCGCCCTTGGGGAGTCGCCGTTGAAGAGGCATCTGACCGCCTTCAAAACCGGGCGCCTTGGTTCCCCCGCTGCGGGATTTTTGTCCCTTATTTCCCTTGCCGGAAGTGCATCCCCAGCCGCTGCCGGACCCTCGTCCGACACGCTTTCTGTTTTTGCGCTCTTCATAAAACGGATAGAGATCATGTAATTGCATAGTGTCCTTCCAGGGGCCGCGCGTAAGAATTTCCCCGCGCGTTTACGTGCTTGAAGATGGAGACGGTATCGTAGAAAACCGCCCTAACGGGCAAGGCTGACGTTCTGTCCGCGCAAGGCGCTCACCTGTTCCGCGGAACGGAGGGAGACAAGGCCCTGCACGGTGGCCTTCAACACGTTATGCGGGTTGTTGGTCCCAATGGCTTTCGTCAAAATATCGCTCACGCCGACGGCTTCCATGACGGCTCGAACCGGGCCACCGGCTATGATTCCCGTTCCCTTGGAGGCGGGCTTTAAAACCACGCGTCCGGCGCCGTATTGTCCTTCAACCTTGTACGGAACGGTTCCATCGACAAGATTGATTTTTTGCATGGTCTTCCGCGCTCTTTCCGTGGCTTTGCGAATCGCCTCAGGGACCTCGTTGGCCTTGCCGAGGCCGTATCCAACGGAATCCTTGCCGTTGCCGACGACGACAAGAGCACTAAAGCTGAATCGACGACCACCTTTGACCACTTTGGCCACGCGATTCAGATACACGATTTTCTCAATGAACCCTAACTGCGTCTGTTCCATGAAGGTCCCCATTAAAATTTAAGTCCGCCCTCACGAGCGCCATCGGCAAGAGCCTTGATCTTCCCGTGATAGATGTAGCCGCCGCGATCAAATACGGCTTGGTGGATATCCTTTTCCTTGGCCTTGCTCGCCAGGTCCTTCCCGACCTGCATGGCTGCGTCCCGCGTGAAACCGCTTACGCCGCCGTCCTTCGACAGATTGAAGGATGAAGATGAAGCAAGGGTATGGCCGTTGGCGTCATCGACCAATTGCGCATAAATGTATGCATTGGAACGAAAGACCACCAAGCGAGGACACAGGGCATTACCACTAATTTTTTTCCGAATGCGCTGCCTACGACGCATCCTGGCTTGATTTTTAGTGTATTTCATGAACTAATCCTACTTTTTACCTGTTTTGCCAGCCTTACGCCGAATCACTTCATCCGCGTACTTGATTCCCTTGCCTTTGAACGGCTCAGGCGGGCGGAAGCGACGAATTTGCGCGGCAACTTCGCCGACCTGCTCTTTGTCGATTCCCTGCAAGGTCAGCTTATTTCCCTCGACCTTGGCGGACATGCCTTGCGGCAGGCTGTACTCGACTGGATGAGAAAAACCGACGTTCAGGGTGATTTTTGAGCCATCAACAGCGACTTTATACCCGACGCCGATAACCTCGAGAATTTTTTGAAAGCCTTCGGTCACTCCCTGAACGGAATTCGCCAGGAGGGTCCGCCGCAGACCGAACTGTTCCCGGGCGGACCGAGAATCGTCTACCCGAGACAGATGTACGGCATCGTCCTTCAACTCATACGAAATCTTGGCGTGGGTTGGAGTTTTCAGCTCCCCCTTGGGCCCCTTGATTTCGATCACGTCCTTGTGGACACGGACCTCGACGCCCTTGGGCACCGGAACCGGATTCTTACCAATGCGTGACATTATCGCTTCTCCTTACCAAACTTCACAGAGGAGTTCACCGCCGACATTCTCGGCACTTGCGGCTCGCCCTTCCAAGACGCCTTTGGGCGTGGAAAGGATGGCGATGCCGAGACCGTTCTGAACGGCGGGTATTTCCTTCGCTCCGACGTAAATTCGAAGACCGGGCTTGCTCAGCCGTCGAGATCCGGAAATAGCACCCTTGGAAGAGAGATATTTCAGGACGACGCGGATATTGCGCTCCTCTCGAGCTACATCTGAAACAAAACCATGATCTTTGAGGATAGCGGCAATGGACTCCGTCATCCGAGACGCGGGGAAGTGGACATCTTTGTGCAGAGCCTTTTGGGCGTTCCGAATTCGCGTAAGCATGTCCGCTATGGGATCATTAAGCAACATGGGCAGACCTCGTTTACCAACTGGATTTTCTTACCCCGGGCAATTCTCCTGCCAGGGACATATTGCGAAAGCAGATGCGACAAATACCAAAATGCCGTAAAAAAGCACGAGACCGGCCGCACAAGGGGCAGCGATTATAGGCGCGAGTTGAAAATTTTGGTTTTCTTGCGGCCTTGATTTTAAGAGCGGTGCGAGCCAAAGCATCCTCCTTGCGTTATTTTTTAAATGGCATGCCCAACAACTGCAGAAGGGCCTTGCCTTCCTTGTCGGTGGAAGCAGTGGTCACGATGGTGATGTTCATACCCTTAACCCGGTCGACGCGATCCATGTTGATCTCGGGAAATATGGTATGTTCCTTGATGCCCATGGTGAAGTTGCCTCGGCCATCGAAGCCGCGATCCGGAATGCCGCGAAAGTCACGGACACGAGGCAAGGAGAAGGACACCAACTTATCCAAAAAGTCCCACATGCGCTCCCGACGCAGGGTGACGCGGCAACCGACCGGCATTCCTTCGCGCAGCTTGTAGGCCGCGATGGACTTTTTCGCCCTGGTGACGACGGCCTTCTGCCCGGCAATTTGGGTCAGCTCCAAAACGGCGTCTTCGATCAGCTTGTTGTTCTGAGAAGCCTCACCAAGGCCGATGTTCAGGCTGATGCTTTGGATTTTAGGAATCTCCATCGGAGAGGAGTACCCGAAATCCTTCATCAGTTCCGGGGCGACCTTGCTCTTGTATATTTCCTGCAGCCTAGACATGACGCACCTTACGCAATAATTTCGTTACACTTTTTACAAAAACGCACTTTTTTGTCCGTGTCGATGATCTTGTACCCAACCCTGGTGGGTTTGGCGCAATTATCACAAACCAGCGTCACATTGGACAAGTGCAAAGGATTTTCCTTTTCCTGGATCCCGCCGGCCTCCCCTTTGTAGGGATTGCCCTTGGAATGCCGCTTGACCTTATTTACACCCTCAACGAGGACACGTTCCGTTTTAGGAAAAAGTTTCAAGACCTTGCCGATCTTTCCCTTTTCCTTTCCAACCATGATCATGACCTTGTCGTTTTTATGGATCTTTCGATTTTTCATGATACTTACCTACAGTACTTCTGGAGCCAAGGAAACGATTTTCATGAAATTCTTGGATCGCAACTCCCGAGCGACCGGGCCGAAAATACGTGTCCCCACGGGCTCGTTCTGCTTGTTCAGAAGTACGGCTGAGTTGTTGTCGAACCGGATGAAGGATCCGTCCGGCCGATTGACTTCCTTTTTGGTCCGGACGATGACGGCACGCATCACCTCGCCCTTCTTGACCTTGGAGTGCGGCATGGCTTCCTTGACGGAAACGACGATAATATCGCCGATGGATGCGTATCTGCGGTGACTCCCGCCGAGCACCTTGACGCAAAACACCTTCTTGGCACCAGAGTTGTCGGCGACGTCGAGTAAAGATTGAACCTGGATCATAATAGCCTCTTAGACAGCCTTTTGCAGTACTTGTTTGAGTTGCCAGCACTTGCGCTTGCTCAAGGGTCGGCTTTCAATAATTTCGACGGTGTCACCGATGTTGCACTGATTAAGGTCATCATGCGCCATCATTTTTTTCCGTCTTCGGATGTACTTCTTGAACAAAGGATGTTTTTCCAGCTTGTTCACCGAGACGACGATGGTTTTCTCAGCCTTGTTGCTGAGAACGACACCGACTTCCGTGCGTTTGGTCTTCTGTTTCAACTCAGCATTCATGATTTTGCTCCAGCGTTTTGCTCAGACAATACCGTCAGTATTCGGGCCACGGTCCTTCGTACATAAGGCAGCCGCTGCGTGTTCTCCAACTGAGCCGTTTTATGCTGAAAGCGCAGGTTGAACAGTTCCTTGCGAAATTCAAGAAGCTTTTCGTTGAGTTCCGTGCTGGAGAGTTCGCGCAGTTCTTTAGATTTCATGACTTAGGCCTCCCGCAACACGATACTGGTCTTGATGGGCAGCTTATAGGAAGCCCGACGCAGGGCCTCGGAAGCAAGCTCCAGGCTGACCCCTTTGATTTCGTACAAAACCCGACCTCGCCGGACCGGCGCGCACCAGCCGACAGGAGCGCCTTTTCCCTTCCCCTGGCGGGTTTCAGCGGGCTTGGCGGTAATGGGTTTGTCGGGAAAAACCCGAATCCAGACTTTTCCGCCACGCTTGATGTGCCGCATCATGGCAATACGAGCAGACTCAATCTGTTGGTTGGTCAACTTCCCGGGCTCCAAAGCCTTCAGCCCGATGTCGCCGAAAACCACCAAACTGCCGCGGAGGGCCGAACCCTTGATGCGGTTCTTTTGTTGCTTTCGGAATTTAACTTTTTTGGGACTCAACATTACTGAATCACCTCATCGAGAATCTCGCCTTTAAAAATCCAAACCTTCACGCCGATCACGCCGTACGTGGTCTTTGCAATGGCTTGCCCATAATCAATATCGGCCCGCAAGGTGTGCAACGGAACGCGTCCGTCACGATTCCATTCGCTCCGGGCGATTTCAGCGCCGCCCAGTCGTCCGGCGACATTGATCTTGATCCCTTCCGCGCCGAACTTTCTCGCCAACCCGACGGTCCGCTTCATGGCACGACGAAAAGCCACCCTGCGCTCCAGCTGCAACGCGACGTTTTCCGCGACCAATTGAGCATCGGTCTCCGGTCGACGGATTTCAATGACTTCCAGAGCGAAATCCTTTTGGAACTTTTTCTTCAAGGTTGCCCGCAAGTTCTCGATTTCAACGCCCTTGCGTCCAATTACGATACCGGGTCGCGCGGTAAAGAGGATCAGCCTGATCTTACTGGCGGCTCTTTCAATTTCAATTTTGGAAATACCGGCGTGGTACAAGGTCTTTTTCAAAAAATTACGTATCAGGCGATCTTCATGCACAAACGCTGCGTAATCCTTTTTACTAAACCACCTGGACTGCCAATTCTTGGTGTACCCAAGCCGGAACCCAATGGGATGCGTCTTCTGGCCCAATTCTTTATCCTCCTACGCTTCCTCAACAATGACAGTGATATGACTTGTCCGCTTCAGGACCCGATAGGCGCGTCCCATGGCCCGTGGGCGAATACGTTTCCATGAAGGACCATCATTGATAATGATGTTTTTAACGAACAACGTATCTACGTCCACACCGCCGAGCTGTTCCGCGTTGGCAATGGCGGAATGCAATACCTTGTCCAATACGGCGGCGGCCTTTTTCGGAGTGAACTTCAAAATTTTCCGCGCTTCCTCGACATTCTTTCCCCGAACATTGGCGGCCACCAGCCGAGCCTTCTGTGAGGAGATGCGCACGAACCGCGCGACAGATTTCGCTTCCATGATCACAAGCCTCCAGAACTACTTTTTGCCTTTTACAGCGCTCTTTTTGCCACCGGCATGGGCATGAAAGGTCCTGGTGGGTGAAAACTCACCAAGCTTATGACCAACCATGTTTTCCGTAACAAAGACGGGGATGAACTTCTTGCCGTTATGCACGGCAAAGGTCAGCCCAACCATTTCAGGAACAATCGTCGAACGACGTGACCATGTCTTGATCACTTTCCGATCATTCGTTTCATTGGCCTTGGTCACTTTCTTGAGCACATGCCCGTCGACAAAAGGACCTTTTTTTACTGATCGTGGCATATCCGTGACTCCTATTTCTGGCCGCGACGTTTGACGATGAGCTTCGAAGAGGGCTTCCGGCGATTGCGGGTCTTATAGCCCTTGGTCGGTTTCCCCCATGGCGTACAGGGATGCCGGCCACCGGAACTCTTGCCTTCACCGCCGCCAAGAGGATGGTCCACCGGGTTCATGGCCACGCCGCGAACCTTGGGACGACGGCCGAGCCAGCGATTTCGTCCAGCCTTTCCAATGGAAACCTGTTCGTGGTCCGTGTTGCCGACCTGCCCAACGGTCGCTCGACAGGTTGCCAAAATTTTACGCACTTCACCGGAAGGAAGCCGCAGCAAGGCATACTTTTCTTCCTTGGCCACGAGTTGCGCGTAGGTCCCGGCGCTGCGGCAAAGCTGACCGCCCTTGCCGGGCGTCATCTCCACGTTATGGATGATCGTTCCCACGGGAATTCTCGACAAGTACATGGCGTTGCCCGGAAAAATATCCGCCTTGTTTCCGGCGACGATGGTATCTCCGACCTTGACGCCGTCAGGGGCCAAAATATACCGCTTCTCGCCATCGGCGTAATGCAGCAAGGCAATGCGGGCACTGCGGTTCGGGTCGTACTCAATGAAGGCCACTTTGGCCTGAACATCAAATTTATCTCGTTTGAAATCGATGACCCGAAAACGCCTCTTGTGACCGGAGCCTCTCCGGCGGGAAGTAATCCGCCCAAGGTTGTTTCGTCCGCTTTTTTTGGCGCGTCCCTTGGTCAACGACTTTTCAGGCTTGCCACGATTGATCTCGGCGAACTCCGATACGGATTGAAACCGTGTCCCGGGAGAAGTCGGTTTGAGCTTACGTATAGACATTGGTTAGACCCCTTCAAAGAAATCGATTTTTTCGCCTTCGGCAAGGGTCACATAAGCTTTCCGGAAACCGGTATCGCGAGCGAGTCGACGATTGGCCTTGCGTTGGGTGAGCGTCTTTTTCCGTGCGATGTTGACCTTGCTGACCTTCACGTCAAAGGCGTCCTGCACCGCTTTCTTGACTTCAATCTTGTTGGCGGAAGGATGGACCTGAAAGACCACCTGGTTGGCCGCGCTTTTGATCAGCGTCGCCTTTTCGGAGACATGCGGTCGAAGCAAAATTTGCGTGTAGTTCATGGTTATTTCAACCTTTTCTGAAGTGATTCGATGGCAGCGGCGGAGACCATCAGCCGCGGATGACGCAACACTTCATAGACGTTGACGCCGTCGGCGGTTCGTACGGACACCCCGGGAATGTTCCGGGACGAAAGCGTAAGCTTGTTATCCACTTCCGAAAGAACAATCAAGACCTTCGGCATGTCGAACAGTTGCACGAACTGATTAAACGTCTTGGTTTTAACCTCTTCAAGTCCTATGCCGTCCACCACGGTCAGATTCTTGTCGGCCAGGCGAGCGGAAAGCGCCATGCGCATGGCCAGCTTTTGAACCTTTTTATTAACCTTGAAAGAGTAATCTCTGGCCGTGGGGCCATGGGTGACCGCACCGGAACGCCACAGAGGCGAGCGATTCGAGCCAGCCCGAGCTCTGCCCGTTCCCTTTTGCCGCCAAGGCTTTTTCCCGCCGCCGCGAATAGTGGACCTGGTCTTTACGCCAACGGTTCCAGAGCGCTTCGCGGCCAAATGCGACCGTACAACCAAATGGAGAATCTCTGGGCGCGCTTCAACCTCGAAAACCTCGGGATCCAGCGTCAATTCACCCACAACCTGTCGCTGCTGATTAAAAATATCGACCACAGCCATTTCATCCACCTTTTCTTCTTTACGCCTGTTGCTTTCTGACAATCACAAGCCCGTTCTTCGGCCCGGGGATCTGCCCTTTGACCAGCAGCAAATTGTCACCCGCACGGACGGCCACGACCTCGACATTCTTGTATGAAGTCTTTCGGTCTCCCATGTGACCGGCCATTTTCTTTCCCTTGATGACGCGTCCGGGCTTGGTGTTGCACCCAATGGAGCCCGCGTTACGATGGATTTTTTCAGCGCCGTGAGACGCTGATCCACCGCGAAACCCCCAGCGCTTCACAACGCCGGCAAAGCCCTTTCCCTTGGAGTTGCCGGTGATCTTGACCTTTTCACCAGGCGTGAAGATCTCCAGCCCAAGAGCCTGTCCGATTTCGTACCCTTCGACGGATTCGAGACGAAATTCACGCAGATGCCGATAATACCCGCTTCCGGCCTTGTCCAAATGGCCCTTCAGCGGCTTGTTCAACTTATTGGGCCGGGACTCTTCGAAGCCGACCTGCAAAGCGGAGTATCCGTCCTTCGCGCGTTCCTTGACCTGGACGATGGGGCACGGCCCGGCCTGGATCACCGTTACCGGGATGACCATTCCGTCGCTCCCGAAAATTCGGCTCATTCCCAGCTTTCGGCCAAGGATTCCCAGTGTATTCGACATGACTTGCCCCCGTTATAACTTGATTTCCACGTCGACGCCGGCGGGAAGATTGAGTTTTCCCAAGGCGTCCACGGTTTGTTGCGTCGGTTCCAGAATGTCCAGGAGACGTTTGTGAACCCGGACCTCGAACTGTTCCCGAGACTTCTTATCCACGTGCACGGACCTGTTCACGGTGTACTTATGGATATTGGTCGGAATGGGAATCGGCCCGGCAAGTCCGGCTCCGGTATTCCGCGCCGTGTCGACGATCTCGGCCACGGCCTTGTCCAAAATTCTGTAGTCAAAGGCCTTGAGTTTAATCCTGATGCGGTCGCTGTTCATAGTCATACCCTATTCGACGATTTCGGAGATGACGCCGGCGCCGACGGTCCGGCCGCCTTCGCGGATGGCGAAGCGCACGCCAAGTTCCATGGCGATGGGGGCGA